>NZ_JBVJDW010000013.1:0-78783 GCF_055582085.1 Streptomyces sp. NPDC042259
CGGTTCCTAATCGGAACCCGGTCCCGAATTCCGGCATGCCGAAATCGATCCCGTTCAAGGGCCGTGCAGTAGAGATTGCCGCCAGTCAGGCGTGAAGTGCCGCCTCGCCGTCCTCGCGGACGCCGTGGCAACTCGAAGAACTCTACACGAGGCCGGGGGGTGCTCCGCCCCGGGTGGGCCTAGTTCTTGCGCTTCTTCTTACGGGCCGCCGGGTTGCCCGCGCGGGTGGTGCGGCGACGCTCGTAACGGGTGCGCGCCTCCTCGTACTCCTCCCGGTGGAGCCGCTCGCCCGGGGCCTCGCGCAGGGCGCGGAAGAAGTACGCGAGCAGCGACCCGATGAAGCCGATCATCAGGATGCTGCGCATCGACTTCTCGGCCGCCGGGTCGGCCGCCGGGTCCGGGCGGCGCTGGAAGCCCTCCCAGGTCCGGCGGAAGGCAAGGGCGCTGCAGATGGCGAAGGCCACGACGACCAGCATGTTGACGAGGTTGCCGACCTCGGCGACGGCCAGACCCTCGTAGCCGAGGCGGAGGACGAACGCGCCGGCCGCCGCCGCGGCGAGCGCGCCCACGGCGACCCCCGCCCTGCGCAGTGCGTAGCCGCCGTCGTGGTCGACCCAGGTCGTACCGAAGAACCGGATCGGCTCCGGCCGCGGACCCGCTGCCTCGTGCTCATCGCTCATACATCGATTATCGCCGCCGCCCGGGAAGCGCCCCGGAGGGAATGTGCGGGCCGGTGGGTCAGCCCGAGCAGCGGACGGCAACGAAGTCGCTGCTGCCCGTCTTCACATAGGCGTCCGACACGTACTGCCCCGGCGCGATGCTGTCCCAGATGTCCGTGGTGCCGCACGGGCCGGAGACCCTCTCGCCGCGGGTCTGGCAGCGGATCGGCACGCTGGAGCCCTGCGGGAGGACCTTGATGAGCTGGCTGTCCGAGCTGGGGCCACGGCGGACGTTGACCTGGTAGCCGGGGGCGATCGGGTAGTAGGCCACGGCGCCGGCCGCCTGGACCGAGAGCGTCGCGCTCTCCTCGCTGCCGCTGGTCTCGTTCAACTCTTCGGTGGCCATCCGGCCCTCCCCCGTGCAAGCGTCGAAAGGCGTCGGAAAACTGCCCCGCCCGTATGTCATGTGCAGGCTAGCAACTCCGCTCGGCAAGCCTTCCGGGTCTGTGAGGTGCCATCGACTAGGCTCCGCCACGCCGCCTGACGCGGCCGAAATACAACGGGGGTGGGGGGAATGCCGCCGCTGCGCACGTCCGGGACGGGCCCGGAAGCGGAGGAGCCGGAGTATGCCGGCCGGTACCGGTTGGAAGGGCGTCTCGGCTCCGGCGGCATGGGAGTGGTGCACCTGGCGCGCTCCGCGTCGGGGCTGCCCCTCGCGGTCAAGGTGGTGCACGCCGAGTACGCGGTGGATCCGGAGTTCAGGGCGCGGTTCCGGCAGGAGGTCGCGGCCGCCCGGAGGGTGAGCGGGGCGTTCACCGCGTCGGTCGTGGACGCGGATCCCGATGACGAGCGGCCTTGGATGGCCACCCTCTACATTCCCGGGCCCACTCTTGCCGAGCGGGTGAAGCGGAACGGTCCGCTGAGCCCGGACGAGGTACGGCGGCTGGCGGCGGGGCTCGCGGAGGCGCTGCGCGACATCCATCGCGCGGGCGTCGTGCACCGCGATTTGAAGCCGAGCAATGTGCTGCTCGCCGAGGACGGGCCGAAGGTCATCGACTTCGGTATCTCCCGGCCGTACGACAGTGAATTGCGCACCGAGACGGGAAAGCTGATCGGCACCCCGCCGTTCATGGCGCCCGAGCAGTTCCAGCGGCCGCGTGAGGTCGGGCCCGCGGCGGATGTCTTCGCGCTGGCCTCGCTGCTGGTCCACGCGGCGACGGGGCGGGGGCCGTTCGAGTCGGAGAGCCCGTACATCGTCGCGTACCAGGTGGTGCACAACGAGCCGGAGCTGGCCGGGGTGCCGGAGGATCTCGTGCCGCTGATCCTGGCGTGCCTGGCGAAGGAGCCCGGGGACCGGCCGACGCCCGACGCGATCATGGCCCGGTTGCCGCACCCACCCCCTTCCGCTCCCGCTGCCCCCGCCTCGGTCGCGCCCCCGGTCCCCGGGCAGCGGGCCGGCACCCCCGTTCCGGCCCCGGCCACCGATCTTGTGGAGCCGTCGGCCGGGCCGGCCGCGGCGCCGCTTCCCCGGCGGGCCCGGCTCCGGCGGCGGAACCGGTGGATCGCCGCTGCCTCCCTGGCGGTCGTGGCCGTGGCCGGCGCCGGTGGTTACTGGGCACTGCGCGAGGTGGACGGGTTGCACCGGCCGTCCGGGGCCCGGCCCACGCCGATGGGTGCCGCGTGGCAGCCGTGGGAGACGTCCGTACGGGAGGACGCGGCGGGGGACGGTGAGGTGCGGGCCGGGTTCTGTACGTACGGGAAGTCGGCCCTGTACTGCTCCGCGCGCGGGGTGTCGGCGGCCCGGATCCGGGCCGGTGACGGTGCGGTGGCCTGGCGGCGGCCGGTGGCGGGCGGGTCGGGACGGCCCGGTGACGGCGCGCCGAGCGCGCCCGTCGTCTCCGGCGGTCTGGTGCACGTGCTGGCGCCGGACGGCCGGCGGCTGTCGGCGCTCGATCCGGGGTCGGGTGAGCCGCGCTGGTCGCGGGACGTGTCGGCGTTCCGGGGGCGGGTCTACCACGCGGGCGACACGGTGCTGCTGGTCGCGGCGGACGGGTCGGTCACCGCCGTCGACGGGGCCACGAACAAGGAGCGGTGGCACCACCGGCTGCCCGGTCACGCCAAGCCCGTCTTTTCCTCGTACGGGGCCGGGCCCGCTTATGCCGTCGCCCCGTCGCCCGACGGGCGCCGTACGCACGTCGTCGCGCTCGACCCGGTGCGCGGCACGACGCTGTGGCAGTGGACGGCCGACGGCAATCTGTCCGCCGTAGGGGCCGGTCCGGGCGGTGTCCTCCACCTCAGCGCCGCCGACGCGGACACCCGGGTTTCCGCCGTCGTCAGTTATGACCCGGCCGCCGGTCGCGCGTACCGGGTGCCGCTCGGGGCGCCGGTGGCCGCCACGAGCGTCGTCGTGCACGGCCGTGCGGTCTATGTGCTGTCCTCGGACGGCGGGCTCACCGCCTTCAGCACCGCCGCGGGATCGAAACCCTCGGCTCGGCTCTGGCGGCTGGACACCTCCGTCGCCAACGCGTCGGCGCTCGTCGCGGACGACGACCGGCTGTACTTCTCGGCGGCCGACGGGCGGCTGCTGGCCGTGGACACCGCCCACGGCACGCTGCTCGGGCAGACGTCACCCCGCCTGGCCAGGGCCGGGCGGGGTTATCTGGAGCTGCTGCCGGCGCCGGTCGCGGCGGACGGGAAGGTGTTCGGCGCGGCGCCGGACGGGACGGTGTTCGCGGTGGACGCCGGGTCACCGTCCCGCTGGCGGTAGCCGGACGCGGCGCTCCGCGCTCCCGGCGACTGCGAGCCGCGAGCCGTATCTAGCGTCCGCGGCGGCGGTCGGCACGGCCTAGCCCAGTCGGGAGACGTCCCGGACGGCGCCCTTGTCCGCGCTGGTCGCCATGGCCGCGTAGGCCCGCAGCGCCGCCGAGACCTGGCGTTCGCGGTTCTTCGGGGCGTACGTGCCGCCGAGCGCCTCGCGGCGGGCCGCCAGCTCCTCGTCGTCGACGAGGAGTTCGATCGAGCGGGCCGGGATGTCGATCCGGATCCGGTCACCGTCCGCGACCAGGGCGATCGTGCCGCCGGAGGCCGCCTCGGGTGAGGCGTGGCCGATGGACAGGCCCGAGGTGCCGCCGGAGAAGCGGCCGTCGGTGATCAGGGCGCAGGACTTGCCGAGACCACGGCCCTTGAGGAAGGAGGTGGGGTAGAGCATTTCCTGCATGCCGGGGCCGCCCTTGGGGCCCTCGTAGCGGATGACGACGACGTCGCCCTCCTTGATCTCCTTGCGGAGGATCTTGTCGACGGCGTCTTCCTGTGACTCGCAGACGACGGCCGGGCCCTCGAACGTCCAGATCGACTCGTCGACGCCGGCCGTCTTCACGACACAGCCGTCGACGGCCAGGTTGCCCTTGAGGACGGCCAGCCCGCCGTCCTTGGAGTAGGCGTGCGCCGCGTCGCGGATACAGCCGCCGGCCGCGTCGGTGTCGAGGGAGTCCCAGCGCTCGGACTGTGAGAAGGCGGTCGCGGAGCGGACGCAGCCGGGCGCGGCGTGCCACAGCTCGACGGCCTCGGGCGACGGGGAGCCGCCGCGCACGTCCCAGGTCTCCAGCCAGTCCTTGATGCCGCGCGAGTGGACGGTGTGGACGTCCTCGTCGAGCAGACCGGCGCGGTAGAGCTCGCCGAGGATGGCGGGGATGCCGCCGGCGCGGTGCACGTCCTCCATGTAGTACGTGCCGCCGGGGGCGACGTTGGGCGCGACCTTGGCGAGGCAGGGCACCCGGCGGGAGACCGCGTCGATGTCCTTGAGGTCGTAGTCGAGCCCTGCCTCCTGGGCAGCGGCGAGCAGGTGCAGGATCGTGTTGGTCGAGCCGCCCATGGCGATGTCGAGGGCCATGGCGTTGTCGAAGGCGGCACGGGTGGCGATGTTGCGCGGCAGGACCGAGTCGTCGTCCTGCTCGTAGTAGCGCTTGGTGATCTCGACGACCGTGCGGGCGGCGTTCTCGTACAGCGCCTTGCGGGCGGTGTGGGTGGCGAGGACGGAGCCGTTGCCCGGGAGGGAGAGGCCGATGGCCTCGGTCAGACAGTTCATGGAGTTGGCCGTGAACATGCCGGAACAGGAGCCGCAGGTCGGGCAGGCGTTCTCCTCGATGCGCAGGACGTCCTCGTCGGAGACGTTCTCGTCGACCGCGTCCACGATGGCGTTGATCAGGTCCAGCTTGCGGACCGTGCCGTCGACGAGGGTGGCCTGGCCGGCCTCCATCGGGCCACCGGAGACGAAGACGACGGGAATGTTGAGGCGCAGGGCCGCCATCAGCATGCCCGGCGTGATCTTGTCGCAGTTGGAGATGCAGATCAGGGCGTCGGCGCAGTGCGCCTCGACCATGTACTCGACGGAGTCGGCGATCAGATCGCGGGAGGGCAGGCTGTAGAGCATGCCGGCGTGGCCCATGGCGATGCCGTCGTCGACCGCGATCGTGTTGAACTCGCGGGGCACCGCGCCCGCCGCCAGGATCGCTTCGGAGACGATCCGGCCGACCGGGGCGAGGTGGGTGTGGCCGGGGACGAACTCGGTGAAGGAGTTGGCGACCGCGATGATCGGCTTGCCGATGTCCTCGCTCGCTACGCCCGACGCCCGCATGAGGGCTCGGGCACCCGCCATGTTGCGGCCGTGGGTGACGGTGCGGGACCTCAGCTCGGGCATCCTGCTCCACTCCTCGAAGTGCGTCGGCGCGCGGTGGACCGGCGCCGGGTCGGCGTCTTCCGAGCCTACGCCCGCGATCCAAGATCCGGACAGGATTCCGCGATTTGAGACGCGTAGCTCAGACGGTGGTCCCGCGTCCGCCCCCTGGAGGGCCCTCAGTCGTCGGTCAGGTGGCGCTGGACCGCCGGGGCCACCATGGCGACGATCTGGTCGATGGGCGCCGACGCCAGGGGTTCGACCTTCATCACGTGGCGCAGCAGGGCGACGCCCACCAGCTGGGCCGCGGCGAGTTCCGAGCGCAGCCGCGCGTCCGGGACGTCGAGGGCGTCCGCGACGTGGGTCATCAGCCGCTCGGTGACGAGGTCGCGGAAGACGGCGGCGGCGGTCTCGTTGGCGACCGCGGACCGGACGATGGCGAGCAGCGGCTCCCGGGTGACCGGGTCCTCCCAGATGCCGAGCATGTGGGCCGAGAGCCGCTCCCCCAGCGTGTCGAGGCCGCCGTCCGCGACGAGGTCCTGGGACCGGACGGCGGGCGCGGCGGCCACCTCGACGGCGGCCGCGAAGATCTTCTCCTTCGGGCCGAAGTAGTGGTGGACGAGTGCCGGGTCGACGCCCGCGCCCTTGGCGATGCCGCGGATGGACGCCTTGTCGTAGCCGTGCTCGGCGAACTCGGCGCGGGCCGCAGTGAGGATCCGCTCGCGGGCGCCGGGACCGTCGCCCGCGTCCGTCCGGGCGGGCCTGCCGCGCTTCCTGGGGGTGCCCTCCCGCGCGTCGCTCACGGTCGGGGCACGCGGGTCGGGGAGGCGAGGTGCAGGCGGGTGAAGGCCAGGGCCTCGGCGAGGTCGGCCTCGCGCTCCGCGCTGGACATCGCGCGACGGGTGTTGACCTCGATCACCACGTGCCCGTCGAAGCCGCTGCCCGCGAGCCGCTCCAGCAGCTCGGCGCAGGGCTGTTTGCCGCGGCCGGGCACCAGGTGCTCGTCCTTGGCGGAGCCGTTGCCGTCGGCGAGATGGACGTGGGCGAGCCGGTCGCCCATCCGGTCGACCATGTGGAGGGCGTCCGTGCGGGCGGTCGCCGTGTGCGAGAGGTCGACGGTGAAGTGCCGGTAGTCGTCCTTGGTGACGTCCCAGTCGGGCGCGTAGGCGAGCATCTCGCGGTCACGGTAGCGCCAGGGGTACATGTTCTCGACGGCGAAGCGGACGTCGGTCTCGTCGGCCATCCGCCAGATCCCGCGCACGAAGTCACGCGCGTACGAGCGCTGCCAGCGAAACGGCGGGTGGACGACCACGGTGGTGGCGCCCAGCTTCTCGGCCGCCGCCCGGGCGCGCTGGAGCTTGACCCACGGATCCGTCGACCAGACGCGCTGGGTGATCAGCAGACAGGGCGCGTGGACGGCCAGGATCGGGACCTGGTGGTAGTCGGAGAGGCGGCGCAGCGCCTCGATGTCCTGGCTGACCGGGTCGGTCCAGACCATGACCTCGACACCGTCGTACCCGACGCGGGCGGCGATCTCGAAGGCCGTCGCCGTCGACTCGGGATAGACCGAGGCCGTGGACAGCGCGACCTTCGCATCCGGGATGCGCACCACTGGCTCTGTCACGGGGAACAGCGTACGACCGCCTCTCACGCGACGGGCAGGTGGTCCAGCCGCCGGAGGATCACTCCCTCGCGCAACGCCCACGGGCAGACCACCAGCTCCTCCACCGCGAACAGGTCCATCGCGGCCTCGGCGACCAGCGCGCCCGCCACCAGCTGGGACGCCCGGCCCTCCGACACGCCGGGCAGCGCGGCGCGCTGCCGCACGGTCATGGCGGCGAGCTTGGGCACCCACTGCTCCAGAGCGCGGCGGCTCAGCGTGCGGGTGACGTAAAGGCCCTCGGTGGAGCGGGCGGCGCCGGCGATGCGGGCGAGCTGTTTGAAGGTCTTGGAGGTGGCGACGACACGGTCGGGGGTGCCGCGGCGGGCGAAGTCGCCGACGATACGGGCGATCTCGGCCCGTACGTGGCGGCGCAGCGCGCGGACGTCGCCGGCGTCCGGCGGGTCGCCCGGAAGCCGGCCGGCCGTGAGCCGGCCGGCGCCCAGCGGCAGCGAGACGGCCGCGTCGGGCTCCTCGTCCAGGCCCAGCGCGATCTCCAGGGAGCCGCCACCGATGTCGAGGACGAGGAGCTTGCCCGCCGACCAGCCGAACCAGCGGCGGGCGGCGAGGAAGGTCAGCCGGGCCTCCTCGTCGCCGGTCATGACGGGCAGCGTGATGCCGGTCTCTTTCTCCACACGTGCGAGGACGGCGTCGGCGTTGGCCGCCTCGCGGACCGCGGAGGTGGCGAACGGCAGGACCTCCTCGACACCCTTGTCCTCGGCGGCCTGAAGGGCGTCCTGGACGACGGCGATCAGCCGGTCTATGCCGGTGTCGCTGATCGCGCCGTCGCCGTCGAGGAGTTCGGCGAGCCGCAACTCGGTCTTGTGCGAGTGGGCGGGCAGGGGACGGGCGCCCGGATGCGCGTCCACCACCAGCAGGTGGACCGTATTCGAACCCACATCGAGGACACCGAGTCTCATGGCGTGAACGCTACTGCCCGCTCCGGGGGCGCTTAGGCTTGAGGGGTGGCAAAGACGAAGAAGGCGAAGCAGGACAAAGCGCAGGACAAAGCCTCCAAGAAGACCAAGGTCATCGATGTGAAGGCCGAGATCTCCGACGAGGTGGGGCTTGATTTCGCCCGTGCCTGGGTCGAATTCCCCGACCCGGCCGACGACGAGCAGCTCTTCCGGTGCGACCTGACCTGGCTCACCTCTCGTTGGAGCTGCGTCTTCGGCAGCGGCTGCCAGGGCATCCAGGCGGGCCGCGCCGACGACGGCTGCTGCTCGCTGGGCGCGCACTTCTCCGACGAGGACGACGAGAAGCGGGTCGCCGGCCATGTGGCGCGGCTGACGCCGGACATCTGGCAGTTCCACGACGTGGGCACCGACAGCGGCTGGACCCAGCTCGACGAGGACGACGGCGAGCGGCAGACCCGGCGCTGGAACGGCTCGTGCATCTTCCAGAACCGGCCCGGCTTCGCGGGCGGCGCGGGATGCTCGCTGCACATCCTCGCGCTGAGGGAGGGCCGCGAGCCGCTGGAGACCAAGCCGGACGTGTGCTGGCAGCTGCCGATCCGGCGCACCTACGACTGGCTCGACCGGCCGGACGACACGCAGGTGCTCCAGGTCACGATCGGCGAGTACGACCGCCGGGGCTGGGGCCCGGGCGGCCACGACCTGCACTGGTGGTGCACGTCGGCGACGTCCGCGCACGGCGCGGGAGACCCGGTCTACGTGAGCTACGCGCCGGAGCTGACGGAGCTGATGGGCAAGAAGGGGTACGCGCGGCTGGTGGAGCTGTGCGAGGAACGGCTGTCCTCGCTGCTGCCGATGGCTCCGCACCCGGCGGACGGCGGAATGACGGCGAAGCTGCCGAATCGTCGCTGACGCCCCCGCCGGGTGAGCCGGTACCCGTGCCGGGACGGCTCGCGCGGCAGCCCGTACGACGACTCGCGGACAGCCGGCCGGTCGCTTCGCGAGGCACTCCCCCGGTGACTGCGCACAGCGGCGCCCGGCCCGTGGCCGGGTAGCTCACGCGGCGGCGGCCTGCGCACGGCGGAGCCGGGGCCTTCGCGGGGGCGCCCGCGCGGCGGCCCGAGGGGCGGCTTGGGCAGGCGACCGCAGGTCAGCCGGTGCTGGGGGTGGGCGCCGGGGGCGTGCCGGTCGGGCTCGCGGGGGGCCGGGTCGGGGTGGGGGTCGGCTCGGGGGCGGCGCCGCGGCCCTCGATCGTCACCACGGAACCGCCCGGCGCGACGGCCACCCGCGCCGTCCAGTGGCCCACCGGCTCGCGGTCCGGGTCCACGTAGACCGTGACGGTGACCGACTGCCCCGGGGTGAGCACCCCGCCCACCCGGTTCAGCCGCAGCCACGGCGCGTCGGCCGTCACCGACCAGCGCACCGGCCCCCCGCCGCTCGCGGTCAGGGTGATCAGCGTGGTGCCCCCGCTGGGCTGCGCCTCGACCGTCAGCCGGCCGGGCCCCGGGCCGGGTCCGGACGGGGCCGGCAGCGGCCGCGTGCTGTCGCCCGGCGTGGGCGAGGCACTGGCGTCGGCCACCACCGGCACGGGTCTGCCGTCCGGGCCGAGCACGGCGACCGAGACGTCGGAGGCCCGGTGGCGCACGGCCGAGCGCGCGTCGGTGGAGTTGTGGGACCGGCCGGTCTCCTCGTACGGGTACTGGCCGAGCCCCTCGGTCTCCCGGGCGGAGACCGAGGCCGTGTCCTGGCCCTCCCCGAGGGCCGGTGCTCCTCGGTAGGCGGCCCACAGGGCCAGCACCGGCGCGGCCACGACCGTCGCGACGACGGTCGTCGTCACGGCTCTGCTGCGCAGCCGGCCGCGCCGCGCGGTGCGGTCCTTGGGCGCCAGCGGGAACCCCTTGCGGTCGAACCGGGGCATCACTCCCGCCGCCGCCGCGCGCTGCGGGCGGGCGGCCAGCGCGCACAGCATGGCGGCGTGCGCCGCGGCGCGCGGTGCTTCGAGCACGGGCAGCGCGGCGGTGGACGCCGACGTACCCGGCCAGGGGTCGCCCGCGTTGGCCCGCTCGGCCGTCCGCCGGCAGTCGGCGCAGTCGTCGACGTGCCGCACGAGTTCGCGCCGCAGCGCGGCTCCCAGCAGCATTTCCGTGTCGCCCGCGAACCGGGCGACGACCGGGCAGCGGCCGGACTCCACGACGGCGAGCGCGGTCCGGGTCCGCTCCACCTCGCACGCGGCGCTGGACAGCAGCGCCCGGGTGGCGTCGGGATCCAGCCGCAGCACGATCCCGACCTCGTGGGGGGTGAGGCCGTGGCGGACGGCCAGCTCCAGGGCCTCGCGCTGCTCAGGGGTGGTGCCGGCGGCCTCCGGCCAGGCCAGCAGGGACAGCTCCGCGCGGCGATGGGCCGCCAGGGACCCGGTGGGGACCGGGTCGGCGACCTTGGCGCCGCGCTCCGCGAGCCGGCGCAGACAGGCCCAGCGGGCCAGGGCGTACATCCAGGGGCGGCGCATCTCCTCGTCGGCGGGGGCCCGGTCGGCGCGCCGCTCGGCGAGGGCGAGCGCCTCGCCGAGCACGGAGGTGGCGGAGTCGTGCTCGCACAGCACGGACAGGCAGTAGGTGAACAACCCGTCCAGGAACGGCTCGTACCGCACGGGCGGCCGCTGGACGAGGGTGTCGTCGACCGCGCGCGGCGCACGGCGGTGTGCGTGAAACGCGCCGGTGGCGTACGTAGGGTGCTCGGGGCCGCTGCTTGTCATCCCGGCGACGGTAGGCGGATGGTGCGGCCTCCCTCGTCCTGCTCGCACAGGTTTAACCCGTTCGGGTGACCATCTCCCTCGAAGGGGGACAGGAACTGTACGTTCCGCGAGGCCCCTTTCCGGAGGCGTCTCTCAGGCGTCTCTCAAGGGCCGCTCTCACGGCCCTGTCAGTGGGCACCGCTACGGTGACCCCATGGCTGCCCGTACCGCTCGCTCGTCCGCCAAGGACCGGCCCTCCTACCGCTGCACCGAGTGCGGCTGGACCACTGCCAAGTGGCTCGGCCGCTGCCCGGAGTGCCAGGCGTGGGGCACGGTCGAGGAGTACGGCGCGCCCGCCGTCCGCACGACGGCACCGGGCCGGGTGACCTCCGCCGCGCTGCCCATCGGCCAGGTCGACGGCCGGCAGGCCACCGCGCGCAGCACCGGCGTGGACGAGCTGGACCGTGTACTGGGCGGCGGGCTGGTGCCCGGCGCGGTGGTGCTGCTCGCGGGCGAGCCCGGGGTCGGCAAGTCGACGCTGCTGCTGGACGTGGCGGCGAAGGCCGCGTCCGACGAGCACCGCACGCTGTATGTGACGGGTGAGGAGTCCGCGAGCCAGGTGCGGATGCGCGCCGACCGCATCGGCGCGCTCTCCGACCATCTCTATCTCGCCGCCGAGACCGATCTGTCCGCCGTCCTCGGCCATCTCGACTCCGTGAAGCCCTCCCTTCTGATCATGGACTCGGTGCAGACCGTCGCCTCCCCGGAGATCGACGGGGCGCCGGGCGGGATGGCCCAGGTGCGCGAGGTGGCGGGCGCCCTGATCCGCGCCTCCAAGGAGCGCGGCATGGCCACCCTGCTGGTGGGCCACGTGACCAAGGACGGCGCCATCGCGGGCCCCCGTCTGCTGGAGCACCTGGTCGACGTCGTGCTGAGCTTCGAGGGCGACCGGCACGCCCGGCTGCGCCTGGTGCGGGGTGTGAAGAACCGCTACGGCGCCACCGACGAGGTCGGCTGTTTCGAGCTGCACGACGAAGGCATCACCGGCCTCGCCGACCCCAGTGGCCTCTTCCTGACCCGGCGTGCGGAGCCCGTGCCCGGTACGTGTCTCACAGTCACCCTGGAGGGCCGCCGCCCGCTGGTGGCCGAGGTGCAGGCGCTGACGGTCGATTCGCAGATCCCCTCGCCCCGCCGCACCACTTCCGGCCTGGAGACCTCGCGGGTGTCGATGATGCTGGCCGTCCTCGAACAGCGCGGCCGGATCAGTGCCCTGGGCAAGCGGGACATCTACAGCGCCACCGTCGGCGGTGTGAAGCTCTCCGAGCCCGCCGCCGACCTGGCCATCGCGCTCGCCCTCGCCAGCGCCGCCAGTGACTCGCCGCTGCCGAAGAATCTGGTGGCCATCGGCGAAGTGGGGCTCGCGGGCGAGGTCCGGCGCGTCACGGGCGTACAGCGCCGCCTGGCCGAAGCCGCCCGGCTCGGTTTCACCCACGCCCTCGTGCCCTCCGACCCGGGGAAGATCCCGGCCGGGATGAAGGTTCTGGAGGTCGCGGACATCGGCGACGCGCTTCGGGTGCTCCCCAAGCGGGTACGCCGGGAGAGCCGGCGGGAGGCCGATGCGGACGCCTGACCGGAGGAGCCCTCTCTAATAGGCTGGGCGCCAGTAGACTTTGCCCTGGTCTCGCCCGTACGTACGCACGTACGCGACAGCCAGGGCGGCCTGCGGCACCGATGACCTTGCGACCGGAGGAGTGCAGTGGCAGCCAACGACCGGGCATCGGGCCCCGGCAAGGCCGGGGGAAGCTCCGGTGCTGACGGTCTGATGCGCGCTTCGCTGAGCGCCGTCGCGCCCGGCACTCCCCTGAGGGACGGTTTGGAGCGCATTCTCCGCGGCAACACCGGCGGACTGCTCGTCCTGGGCATGGACAAGACCGTCGAATCGATGTGTACCGGTGGGTTCGTCCTCGATGTGGAGTTCTCCGCCACCCGGCTGCGCGAGCTGTGCAAGCTGGACGGCGCGCTGATCGTCGACAAGGACATCACCAAGATCGTGCGGGCGGGCGTGCAGCTCGTCCCGGACGCCTCGATCCCCACCGAGGAGACCGGCACCCGGCACCGCACCGCGCAGCGCGTGTCCATCCAGTGCGGCTACCCCGTCATCTCGGTCAGCCAGTCGATGCGGCTGATCGCGCTGTACGTGGGCGGCGAGCGCCGCGTCCTGGAGGAGTCGGGCGCGATCCTCTCCCGCGCCAACCAGGCGCTGGCCACCCTGGAGCGCTACAAGCTCCGTCTCGACGAGGTCGCCGGCACGCTCTCCGCCCTGGAGATCGAGGACCTGGTCACCGTCCGCGACGTCACGGCGGTCTCGCAGCGGCTGGAGCTGGTCCGCCGGATCGCCACGGAGATCGCGGAGTATGTGATCGAGCTGGGCACCGACGGCCGTCTGCTCTCCCTCCAGCTGGAGGAGCTGATCGCGGGCGTCGAGCCGGAGCGTGACCTGGTCGTGCGGGACTACGTCCCCGAGCCGACCGCCAAGCGCACCCGCACGGTCCCGGAGGCGCTCTCCGAGCTGGACTCCCTCAGCCACGCCGAGCTGCTCGAACTGCCCATCGTCGCGCGCGCCCTGGGCTACAGCGGCTCCCCCGAGACGCTGGACTCCGCGGTCTCCCCGCGCGGCTACCGGCTGCTGGCCAAGGTGCCGCGACTGCCCGGCGCGATCATCGACCGGCTCGTCGAGCACTTCGGCGGACTGCAGAAGCTGCTCGCCGCGAGCGTGGACGACCTCCAGACGGTCGACGGCGTCGGCGAGGCCCGCGCCCGCTCGGTCCGCGAGGGTCTGTCCCGACTCGCGGAGTCCTCGATCCTCGAGCGGTACGTTTAGCCTGGCCGGCTGTTTGGCGATTGTGCGCTTGGCCCTCGCGGGCCGTGCGCTTGGCCCTGCGGGCCGCCGTGTTCGGCCCTTGCGGGCGCGGCGTGCGTTTCGCCCTGCGGGCCGCGTGTTTTGGGCCCTGCAGGCAAGTGGTGGGCGTTCGGCCCTGCGGGCGCGTCGTGCGTTCGCCCCTGCGGGCGCGGCGTGCGCTTGGCCCCCGGCAGGGGCACGGCGTGCACTTGGTCCTGCGGGCACGTGCGCTTGATCCCGCGGGCTGTGGTGGGCGTTCGACCCCTGGGCGCGCCGTGCGTATGGCCTTGCAGGGGTCGTGTGTTTCTACCTGTAGGTGACGTGCGTTTGGCCCTGCGGGCGTCGTGCGTCCGCCCTGTGGGCGATGTGGGCTTGGCCCTGCAGGCCGCACGTTCTTGGCCCTTGCGGGCGCGACGTGCGTCCAGCCCTGCGGGCGCTTTGTGCTTGGCCCTGCGGGCCGTGGTGTGCGTGCAGCCCTGCGGGCCGCAACGGGCACTTGGCCCCGCAGGCGGGGCGGAGTGCGCTTGGCCCTGCGGGCCGCGGTGGGGCGCCCCCGCCGCGCTGCCCGCAGGGTGCCCGGCGGGGCAGCCGGGGTCGGGCCTTGGCTCGGGGGTCAGGCCTTTTCCAGCGTGAAGTTCACCGTCTGGGTGACCCCCGCGATCTTGACCTCGACCTTGTAGGTACCGGGTTCGGCGGTCGGGGAACCGGACGGCGTCGCGCAGCGCGGGGCGCTGCGCTTGCGGTCCCATTCCAGGGCGCTCTTGATCTCGCCCGAGCCGGGGAGCTCCAGCAGCACGGGCGCGCCGCCCGTGACGCAGTCGTCGGTGGACCACACGTGGTCGTTGCCGTCGGCCTTCACGATTTTGAGGGCGGCCGCGGCCGATCCGAAGTCGACCTTGCAGGCCGTACCGCCGGAGTTCTTCACGACGAACTCGAACTTCGGCTTCTCGTCGGGCTTGTAGACGTCCTTCACCGTACGCACGCTCACCTGTACGGATCCTGACGCACAGTCGGGCAGCTTCGATCCGGCCGGCACGGCCTTGCCGTCGCCCGTGCCCAGTCCGCCGCCACCGGAACCGGCGGAGCCGCCCGTACCGCCGCCGGCACCCGCGCCCGCGCCGCCACTGCCGGCATTGCCCGTCCCGCCATGGTCGCCGCCGACGCCACCGCCGCTGCCGCCGGTGCCCGATCCATCGCGACCGCCCGGCCGTTGGCTGAAATGCGGCCCCGACGGGGTGGGCCCGGGCGTGATGGTGGTGTCCTCGGGGCCCTTGCTGTTCGATCCGTTGGAGTCGCCGCCGGAGCCGTCACCGCCTCCGAAGACGGCCCACAGCACCAGCAGCGAGAGGACGCCGAGCAGGCCAAGCGCAACTGCCCTCCGCCGCCAGTAGATGGAGGAGGGAAGCGGCCCGATCGGATTGCGCAAAGATCCCACGCGAAGACTCTACGAGAGATCGGCCAGGGCACCAGCCAGTACCCGCCGTAGGAGTGCAGACTTTTCTCATCATCTACCCGGCTCCGAGAGCCGACATACGCACACCGGAGAAGGGCCACGCCATCCGGCGAAGGTCGGGCACGGGCCTTGCCGATGGGGCGGTGGGGCGTGTACCCGACGGTTCCAGCGCACCCGCGGTGCCCCGGGTTGGGCGCGGCGCCTCGGGGAAGTGGGCGCGGAAGCCGCATTGTTGCCGCCGATGGGGGGGCGGCCATCGGAATCTGACGGCAGGCCAGGCGTGGCGGGGCGCGCGGGGTGGCGCGCGCGGCGCTCGTGCCGGGCAGCACGGCCGTCGCCTACGCCGTGAACGAGGTCGTGCCCGGAGGTTCAGGGCGCGGCAAGGGCTCTCGGCGCCGCCGCCACGGCCGCCCGTACGCCGGGGTGACCGTGACCATGACCATGGAGCAGCGTCCCCCTGTCGTTCCCCCTTCAGCCCAAGGGGTGACGGCTCGTCTGACGGCACGTGCCGTCAGGCTCCGGCGGGCGGCCACTCCGTCTTGTGGCCGAAGCCCTGGCCGTTGTCGATCAGGCGCAGCCAGTCGGGGCGCAGCTCCCACAGGTCCTGGCGCTCCATCGCCTGCCGAAGCTGCTCGGTCTCCTCGACGTAGGGGAAACGCGTCGTGAAGGACCGCCACGCGGCCTCGCGTTCCGCGCCCTCCAGCCGACGGCAGACGCCCCGGCCCTGGACGCCACTCAGGGTCATCCAGTCCTGGTGGTCGCGCTGGGCGGTGAAGGCGACGCGCGTCTCGCCGTCGCGCAGGGCACGGCCGTGACGGGTGGTGGCGGAGGTGACGAACACCAGGGCGGGCACGGACTCCTCGGCGGGCGCGTAGAGCACGGCGCACGCCTGGGGTCCGTCCTCGTCGGTGTACGCCAGGGTCATGGTCGTGTGGGCGTCGAGCGCGGCGAGGAGCTCCAGCGGGGGGCGGGCTTGGGTTTCGGTCATGATCCCCATTCCACCCCGATCGGCTCCGGGGTACCAGCGGGGTGGAAGGCCGACAGCCGGTGCGCGGGGGTGCACGAGGACCCCGGCGAACGGCTGCGTGCCGATCAGAACCAGCCATTCGACCACCGGGTCGGCGCAGTGGAAAAGCCGCGCACGGCACCGGCCGAGGTGACCCCCGCGAAGTCCGGTGGCGCCGGCCAGGGCGCGGCCGAGCGGCGTCCCGGCGGGCAGCCGAGGGCCGTGACCAGGGCCAGGGCCGCGGCCGGTCTCGCGACACGGCGACGGTGGGTACGCCCCGCGCGGACCGGTCTGCCGCCGCCACGGGGCGCGGGGGCGGCCCGCCCCTGCCGAAAGTCGGGTGTCCGGGGCCCGGCGCGTTTCCCCGTCGTACGCGCTCATGCCAGGATCGGTGGCGCCATGACTGCCATCCCCCAGACGCCCACCGTCCTGCACGCCCCCGTCATCGACTGGTTCGACGAGCACGCCCGTGATCTGCCGTGGCGCCGCCCCGAGGCCGGTCCGTGGGGTGTGATGGTCAGCGAGTTCATGCTCCAGCAGACCCCCGTCAGCCGGGTCCTGCCGGTCTACGAGCAGTGGCTCGCCCGCTGGCCGCGCCCCGCCGACCTGGCCGCCGAGCCGCCCGGCGAGGCGGTGCGCGCCTGGGGACGGCTCGGCTACCCACGGCGCGCGCTGCGGCTGCACGGCGCGGCGACGGCCATCACCGAACGGCACGGCGGCGACGTACCGCGTGACCACGCCAAGCTGCTGGCGCTGCCGGGGGTCGGCGAATACACGGCGGCGGCCGTGGCGTCCTTCGCGTACGGGCAGCGGCACGCGGTCCTCGACACCAACGTCCGCCGGGTCTTCGCCCGTGCGGTCAGCGGCGCCCAGTACCCGCCGAACGCCACGACGGCCGCCGAGCGCAAGCTCGCCCGTGCCCTGCTCCCCGAGGAGGAGCCGGTCGCCGCGCGCTGGGCGGCCGCGACGATGGAGCTGGGGGCGCTGGTCTGCACCGCCCGCACCCCCTCCTGCGCCCACTGCCCGATCGCCGGGCGCTGCGCCTGGAAGGCCGCCGGGTCGCCCGCCCACGACGGCCCGCCGCGGCGCGGCCAGACCTACGCCGGTACGGACCGGCAGGTGCGCGGCAAGCTGCTGGCCGTACTGCGCGAGACCGTCGGCCCGGTGCCGCAGGAGGCACTGGACCGGGTGTGGGACGAGCCCGTACAGCGAGCCCGCGCGCTGGACGGACTCGTCGCCGACGGCTTGGTCGAACCGCTCGACGACGGCACGTACCGCTTGCCGCTGGCCTAGCCGGCCCGTCGCTCGCTACTGCCCCCCGCTGCACGGTGCCGTCCTCAATCGCCGGACGGGCTGCTGTGCCTGTGTCCTCAATCGCCGGACGGGCTGGTTTGGCCCGGACGGGCCGATTGCGGCTGAGCCCAGCCAATCAAGCCCGTCCGGCGATTGAGGACACGCCCGCAGGGCGCTGAGCCGCCGCAGGCGGCACAACCGGCCCGCAGCCGAAGAGACCGCCGGCCAGGCGAGAGGCTCGCCGCCGCGGGCGGCACAGACCGGCCCGCAGCCAAAGATCCGCCGACCAGGCGAGGCGTTCCTTCGTTTCATCACCGCACACCCGTTTCACCCTGCGAAACGGACAGAGCCGCTCTTTCCTCCCCGCTGTTACACAACCTATGGGTAGCTGTGCACCAGTCGAAGGGCTGCTGCACATCACGCCGCAACAGCGTCTCCGTAGCGTCCTACTCGTGCTGGAGGACCACCAGCGTGACGTGGGGACGCAAGCGGAATGGAGGCTGCGAGATGGCCAGCAGCGGCAAGGTTCTGGACTTCGAAGAGTACGTGCGCAACCGTCAGGACGCCCTCCTGCGCAGCGCCCGCCGTCTCGTGCCGGACCCCATCGACGCGCAGGACCTCCTCCAGACCGCCCTGGTACGCACGTACGGCCGCTGGGAAGGCATAGCGGACAAGTCGCTGGCCGACGCCTACCTGCGTCGTGTCATGATCAACACTCGTACGGAGTGGTGGCGCGCCCGGAAGCTCGACGAGGTGCCCACGGAGCAGCTCCCCGACGCCCGCGTCGAGGACGGCACCGAGCAGCACGCCGATCGCGCCCTGCTGATGGACATCCTGGGAGTCCTGGCGCCCAAGCAGCGCAGCGTGGTCGTGCTGCGACACTGGGAGCAGATGAGCACCGAGGAGACCGCGGAGGCGCTCGGCATGTCGACCGGCACGGTCAAGAGCACGCTGCACCGGGCCCTGGCCCGGCTGCGTCAGGAGCTGGAGAGCCGCGACCTGGACTTCCACGCCCTCGAACGCGACGAGCGGGGGCAGGAACGGTGCGCGGCCTGAAAAAGGCGGCTCCCCTCAAGCCGGCACTGATCACCGGCGGCGCGGTCGCGGGAATGGCCGCCGTCGCCGGTCTTCTGCTTGCCGGCTGCGACGCGAGCAGTCAGGGCGTGCGCAAGGAGGGACCGGCGCAGAGCCAGTCCGCCGCGAAAGCCACCCGCATGCCTTCGGCGTCGGCCACTCCCACCCAGGAGAAGGTCGACGCCGTCAAGCTGATCAAGGGCGATCCGAAGATCAGCGATCAGATCAAGAAGAACCTCAAGCCGTGCGTGAAGAACCAGTACCCGGTCGACATCACCTACGGGAAACTGACCGACGGCTCCCGGTCCGACGTCGTGGTGAACATCCTGACCTGCGGTGACGGCATCGGCATCGGCGCGTATGTGTACCGTGCCAAGGGCGACGGGTACGAGAACGTCTTCGTGGCCGAGCAGCCGCCCGTGTACGCCGAGATCGACCGCCGGGACCTGCGGCTCACCAAGCAGGTCTACGGCCCCGGTGACGCGGTGTGCTGCGCGTCCGGCGAAGATGTCGTGACGTACCACTGGTCGGGCAAGGATTTCCGCGAGACCGGCCGTACGCACACGGACTACAGCAAGACGGGGAACGACGGCAAGGCCGATCTCCCGAGCGAAGGAACGGAGGGCTGAGAGCGGCGTGGGTGATACGCATGTGCTCTTCGTCGAGGACGACGACGTCATTCGCGAGGCGACCCAGCTGGCGCTGGAGCGCGACGGCTTCGAGGTGACCGCGGTACCGGACGGGCTGACGGGGCTGGAGCGCTTCCGCCGGCGTCAGCCGGACATCGCGTTGCTGGACGTCATGGTCCCGGGCCTGGACGGTGTGAGCCTGTGCCGCCGGATCCGTGACGAGTCCACCGTTCCCGTGATCATGCTCTCCGCCCGCGCGGACTCCATCGACGTCGTGCTCGGCCTGGAGGCCGGTGCCGACGACTACGTGACGAAACCTTTCGACGGTGCCGTGCTCGTCGCCCGGATACGGGCCGTACTGCGCCGCTTCGGCCACGCCAGCGGGCCGAACGGCAACGCCGCGCCCGAGACCACCGAGGCGATCGAGGGCGGCGTGCTGCGCTTCGGTGACCTGGAGGTCGACACGGAGGGCATGGAGGTCCGCAAGGCGGGCCTGCCCGTCGCGCTGACCCCCACCGAGATGCGGCTGCTGCTGGAGTTCTCGGCCGCGCCCGGCACCGTCCTCTCCCGGGACCGGCTGCTGGAGCGGGTCTGGGACTACGGCTGGGGCGGGGACACCCGCGTGGTGGACGTGCACGTGCAGCGGCTGCGGGGCAAGATCGGCCAGGACCGGATCGAGACGGTCCGTGGTTTCGGCTACAAGCTCAGAGGCTGAGCGCCAGGTGGTGAACCCCCGCATGGCGAAGGGCGTGATCGCGCACGACATGACCGCTCCCGCGCGTGAGTTCGTTTGTGATCGGGTGGCGTCCGGCAAGGTCACGGTCGCGCCGTGGTGAAGCTCGCCCTCCGCAGCGGACTGCGCTGGAAGGTCAGTCTGGCCATCGCCGGCGTCGGCGCCCTGGTGGCCGTCGCGCTGAGCCTCGTCGTGCACAACGCCGCCCGCGTCTCCATGCTCGACAACAGCCGCGACGTGATGGACGAGCGGGTCCAGGTCGCCCAGCGCTTCTACGAGACCACCGGCCGGCTGATGCTCCGCGCGAAGCTGGACGACCCCGCGCTGCCGAAGCAGCTGCGCGACGCCGCCGACATAGGGCTGCGCGCCACCTATCTGCAGGACTCCGGTGACGGCGCCCCCGAGGTCTGGGCCTCCGTGCCGCTGCGCAACGGCAAGGTCCTCTCCATCCACACCCGGTTCAAGGACCGCTTCGACATCCTCGACGACCTCGACAAGGCACTGATCGTCGGCTCGGTCTCCGTCGTCCTCGGCGGCTGCGCGCTCGGCATCCTGGTGGGCGGCCAGCTCTCGCGGCGGCTCCGCAAGGCCGCGACCGCCGCCCGCAAACTCGCCGACGGCGACCCGGACGTCCGCGTCCGCGAGGCCATCGGCGGCCGGGTGCGCGACGAGACCGACGACCTCGCCCGCGCGGTGGACGGGATGGCCGAGGCCCTCCAGGACCGGCTGGAGGCCGAGCGCCGCGTCACCGCCGACATCGCGCACGAGCTGCGCACGCCCGTCACCGGGCTGCTCACGGCCGCGGAACTGCTGCCGCCGGGCCGCCCCACCGAGCTGGTACGGGACCGGGCCCAGGCCATGCGCACGCTCGTCGAGGACGTCCTGGAGGTCGCCCGGCTGGACGGCTTCGCCGAACGGGCGGAGATGCAGGAGATCGAACTCGGCGAGTTCGTGCTCCGGCGGGTGCGGGCCGCGGCCCCGGACGCGAAGGTCAAGGTCGTCCGTGAGGCCTACGTCTCCACCGACCCGCGCCGCCTGGAGCGGATCCTCGGCAACCTGTTGGCCAACGCCGCCAAGCACGGCAAGGCGCCCTTCGAGGTCACCGTCGAGGGCCGGGTCCTGCGGGTGCGCGACCACGGCCCCGGCTTCCCCGAGGAGCTGCTGCGGGAGGGCCCGAGCCGCTTCCGCACGGGCAGCAAGGACCGGGCGGGCAAGGGCCACGGCCTGGGCCTGACCATCGCGGCCGGCCAGGCCCGCGTCCTCGGCGCACGCCTCACCTTCCGCAACGCGGACCCGACGGCGGAGGGCGACGGCGGCGCGGTCGCCGTGCTCTGGCTCCCGGAGTCCTCGCCGACCGCGACCGGAAGCTTCCCGATCATCCAGGTCCCGGACTAGAACCGGCCCGGCACACCTCAGCCAAAAGCCCGTCCGGCGATTGAGGACACGGCACAGCAGCCCGTCCGGCGATTGAGGACACAGAACAATCCGGCGGGATATCCGGCAACCGGAGCGGCAGCGAAAACGGCACGGGCCCCCGAGCCGGTGGTGGCCGGCTCGGGGGCCCGTGGTCCCCGCAGTATGTGGTTCTCGGTTATCCGCCTGGATCAGAGCTTCTCGCCGTGGGCGCTCATGAAGCCGACCGGCTCGACGGCCGTGCCGTAGTTCGCGGTCGTACGGATCTCGAAGTGCAGGTGCGGGCCGGAGGAATTGCCGGTGGAGCCCGACAGGCCGATCTGCTGGCCGGTGGTCACGGTCTGGCCGACCGAGACCTTCACCTGCGAAAGGTGCGCGTACTGCGAGTACGTGTTGTTGTCGTGCTTGATCACAATGGCGTTGCCGTACGCGGGACCGTCGCCGCCGCCGTTCGGGCCGGCCTTCACGACCGTACCGCCGTGCACGGCCATCACGGACGTACCGGTGCCGACGACCAGGTCCTGGCCGCTGTGCTTGTTGGCCCACATGCTGCCGGCCTTACCGAACGGCTGGCCGACCTGGTAACCGGCGACCGGCGCCACCCAGCCGTTCAGGCGCTTACGGGCGGCCTCGGCCTGCTTACGGGAGGCCTCCGCCTGCTTACGGGCGTCGGCGGCGCGCTTGGCCGCGTCCTGCTGCGCCTTCGCCTTCTCCTTGGCCGCGACCTTCAGCTGCGTCTCGGCCTGCGCGTTGATCGCGTCGCCCAGGGCCGCGACGGAGGCGAAGGCCGGAAGCTGTGCCTGAGCGGAGGTGGTGTCCGCGGCGAGCGCCGCGCCGGTGCCGAGCACGACCGAGGCTCCGAGTCCGACGGCCACGACAACGGCGGTACGGGCGCGGTGCAGGGTCTTACCGGAATTTCGGAAAGTGGTGTGCTTCGACATGTGAAACCTCCAGGCATGAATTGGTCCCGGCTGCGGACCGGGATCGCCATACCTTGGTAACCCGCATTCGCCGTCCGGCCAAGGGCGGCCACTACTAGAGAATGCCGTAGCCGGGCGGCGGGCGATCACCCCCTTATCCGGGGGCGCATCGGGTGGCAATGGAGGATTTCCATGGGCGGCATTTCTACTAACCGGCCCAGTATGTGACCCACACCCTATGGGCCGTATCACCGCGAATGGACTTACGGCCTTACCGGTTTTGGGACCTTCGACCCGCCGGAATTCTGCGTCTTCGTACGCACCAATAGCCCCCACAGCACCGGCAAGCTCTTGGGCTCACTCAGGTCACAGGCCCGCCGATTCCCGGGGGCCGGTGCCCGCCCCACCGGTACGCTCCCGGGCAGCGGCCGCGGCACGCGCGGCCCGGCAGCCGGGGGGCACCACGATGAACGACGACATCGAGCTGGCGGACGCGGTCGAGGCGGTCCGCGACGGCCTCACCGAGGCCGCCGCCCGCGGCTCGGGCCGGGATCTGGGCTTCGACGTCGGCGAGATCTCGATGGAGTTCACCGTCGAGATCCGCAAGGACGCCAAGGGCAAGGGTGGCGTGAAGGCCTGGGTCGTCAGCGCGGACGCGGAGGCATCCCGCGGCTCGACCCGTACGCATAAGGTCGCGTTCACCCTGACGCCGAAGGACCGGCGCACGGGCGAGGGCTGGAAGGTCGGCAACGACCGCCAGGGCAAAACCTCGCGGTTCGGCACCCCCCAGGGGTGACGGGCGTGCGCTTACGTTCCGTGGCGGACCGGCTCGTGGCGGTGCTGGCCGGCTCCCAGGGCAGCGGGGTGCTGCTGACCCCGCGGCTCGTCCTGACCAGCGCCCACGTCATAGGGCCCGACCCGGCGGAGGTCGCGGTCCTCGGCCTCGACGGCAGACAGCCGGTGAGCTGTGACGTCCTGTGGCTGGGACGCCCCGACGGCTGTGATGCCGCCCTCCTCCGGACCCGGCACGCCGTAGCGGGCGAGACCGACCTCGCCGCGTTGCGCTGGGGCGAGATCGTCACCCGAGAGCCGGTGCACGGGTGCCAGGCGCTGGGCTTTCCCCAGGTGCAGCGCTTCGGTGACGACGAGCTGGAGGCGGTCCAGGTCCCGGGCACGCTCGTGCCCCTGTCGGGCCGGCTGCGCGGCCGGTACGTGCTCCGCAGCGATCACCACCCGCCCTCGTCCCCAGGGGACGGTTCCCCCTGGGCGGGGCTGTCGGGCGGCCCCGTCGTCATCGGTCAGGTCCTCGTCGGTATCGCCGCCGAGGACCCGATGGGCTGGGAGCACTCCTCCATCGACGCGGTCCCGCTGACCTCGGCCATGAGCGACAAGGGCTTCACGGCCGCCCTGCTGGACCACTGGCCGAACGCCCCCGCCCTGGAGCCGATCCACTCCCCGCACCCGGAGGACCTCGCCCACGAGGAGCGGTACGCCAAGGCGCTCAAGGCCCGCTACAGCCGCCTGGAGATCTTCGGCCTCGACGACCTCGGCACCAACGAGAACAGCTGGGACCTGGACACCGCCTACTTGAGCCTGGAAGCCCGCGCGCCCCGGGACGCGGCCGACCACGGCGAGCACCGCGCCCGCCCCGAGACCCAGCGCGTCGAGGACCTCCTCGCCTCCAGGCCCCGGACCGTCCTGCGCGGCGAGGCGGGCGCCGGAAAGACGACCCTGGTGTGGTGGCTGGCCTCCCACGCCGTCTGCCGCACCCTGCCTCCGAAGCTGAGCGCGCTCAACGGCCTGATCCCCTTCGTCGTCCCCATGCGCAGCCTCGCGGCCCAGGGCACCCTCACGCCCACTCCGGACCGGCTGCCCGCCGTCGCTCAGCTCCAGGTGGGCGAACCTCCGACCGGCTGGGCAGGGCGCGTGCTGGAATCCGGCCGCGCCCTCCTGCTCGTCGACGGCCTGGACGAGCTTCCCCAGCCCGACCGCGCCCCCGCCCGCAGATGGCTTGCCGAGCTGTTACGGCTCCATCCGGAGACCCGGTGCGTGGTCACCGTGCGGCCGCTCGCCGTCGAGGACTCCTGGCTGGAGTCGGAGGGCTTCGAGGAGCTCTTGCTGCTCCCCATGAGCGACACCGACATCCAGGCCTTCGTCGGCGCCTGGCACCAGGCGGCCCGGCTGGAGTGCGAGCGTTTCCCCGACGCGCCGCACGCCCTGCGGCAACGCGGCCGGCTCGACTCCCTGGAGCGCGATCTCGCCCAGGAATTCCAGCGCAACGCCACTCTGCGCGACCTGGCCCGCACCCCCCTGCTGTGCGCCGTCATCTGCGCCCTGCACCGCCGCCGCAGCGGGCTGCTGCCCCGCACCCGGTGGGACCTCTACCGTGCCGCGCTGGCCATGTTGCTCGGCGGCCGCGACGACTACCGGCGCATCCACAAGCCGGAAGGCATCACCCTCAGCGTCGACGACGGTCAGCAACTGCTCCAGCACATCGCCCTGTGGCTCGTACGCAACGGCCGCGTGGAACTCTCCCGCGCCCAGGCCGTACGCCAACTGACACTGGCCATGAGCGGCCTACGGCATGTGCGCGAGCAGGGCACGGCGGACCAGGTGCTGACGCATCTGCTCAACCGCAGTGGACTGCTCCAGGAGCGGGCGACGGACGTCATTCAATTCATTCATCGCACGTTCCAGGACTACCTCGCGGCGAAGGAGTTCCAGGACAACGACAGCCTGGACGAATTGCTGGGCCACGCGGCCGAGGAGCAATGGCAGGACGTCATCCGGCTCGTGATCGGGCACTGCGGGCGGAGCGAAGCCCGGCGGGTCATCTCGGGGGTGTTGAAGGCGGCGGACGAGGCGCCCGATCCGGAGGCGGAGTGGCCGCTCCGCACACTCGCCGCGGCCTGTGCGATCGGCTCGGCGTATGTGGACGACGCACTGCATGAGGCTGTGTGGGGCGGGCTCAAGGCGCTGGGGCCGCCGCGCGAGGAGCGGGAGTACGGCTTTCTGGCCTCTCTGGGGCCGGAAGTGCTGCCGATTCTGCCGGAGCCGGAAGGGCTGGGCGCCGAACAGGCAGCCAGAATCGCAAGAATTCTCGGTTCACTCGGGGAGACAGCTCTTCCGCTGCTGAAGCGGTACGGACAGCACAGCTCCCCCCTGGCCCGCAACGCGGTAGCCAACGCGTGGCGGTCTCAGCCCCCACAGCGGTACGCGGAAGAAGTCCTCGCCGCGATGCCACTGCACGATGTGTCACTGCGCATCCTCTTCCCGGAACAGCTTTCCGCCCTGCGCCATCTGGACCGGATCGGGAACCTTTCCGTCTCGCAGGACCACAGCTCGGCCGAGCTACGCCGCGGCCTCGCGGGACAAGAGGTGCGTTGGCTGGAGCTGGAGCACAACTCCGTTCTCCGGGACCTGCACTTCCTTAGGGAACACCCGGAAATCCAGCATTTGACCATCACGGCCTGCCCCCGGCTGCGGGACTTCTCCGCACTGGCGGACCTGAAACTACAACTGCTCGGGCTGGCTCTGGGGAGCCCCAACCTGGAGGTCATCGCCACGAGCACGGGGCCACTGCCACAGACCACCAGCCTCCTCCTCACACTGACCGACGACTTCTCAGTGATCGAGCAGGTTCTCCACCTCTTCCCCAACCTGTCTTTCCTGGGCTTGCACGTACTCAGGGCACCACCACAGCCGCTGGATCTGAGCGCCCTGCACATCCAGCCGGAGCTGCGACTGGATGTGGTGAACACCGAGAAAGTGGAAATCCTCGGCGCCGAGCACTTCGGCGACCGGCTCCGGATCCACTGACTCCGCCCACCGCCCGCCGGGAAAACAAAACCGGCCCCGGAACCGATCGAACGGTTCCGGGGCCGGCCCTGCTGTTCACGCTGCCCCGAGGGCAGCTACCACTTACGCGTCCTTCGAGAGGTTCGGACCCGCGCCACCCGTGGCGGACTCGATCGGCGGGGTGTCCGGCAGGGCTGCCTTCTCCTCGCCGCGGAAGGTGAACTTCTTCTCTTCACCCTCGCCCTCGGTGCCGACGACCACGATGTGACCGGGGCGCAGCTCACCGAAGAGGATCTTCTCCGAGAGGATGTCCTCGATCTCGCGCTGGATCGTGCGGCGCAGCGGGCGGGCGCCCAGGATCGGGTCGTAGCCCTTCTTCGCCAGCAGCGACTTGGCTTCCGAGCTGAGCTCGATGCCCATGTCGCGGTCGCGGAGACGCTCGTCCACCTTGGCGACCATCAGGTCGACGATCTGGATGATGTCTTCCTCGGTCAGCTGGTGGAAGACCACCGTGTCGTCGACACGGTTGAGGAACTCCGGCCGGAAGTGCTGCTTCAGCTCTTCGTTGACCTTGGCCTTCATCCGCTCGTACCCGGTCTTGACGTCGCCCTGGGCGGCGAAGCCCAGGTTGAAGCCCTTGGAGATGTCCCGGGTGCCGAGGTTCGTCGTCATGATGATGACGGTGTTCTTGAAGTCGACCACGCGACCCTGGGAATCGGTCAGGCGACCGTCCTCAAGGATCTGCAGCAGCGAGTTGAAGATATCCGGATGGGCCTTCTCGACCTCGTCGAAGAGGACGACGGAGAACGGCTTGCGGCGCACCTTCTCGGTGAGCTGACCGCCCTCTTCGTAACCCACGTATCCGGGCGGGGAGCCGAAGAGCCGGGAGACGGTGTGCTTCTCGCTGAACTCCGACATGTCGAGGGAGATCAGCGCGTCCTCGTCGCCGAAGAGGAATTCGGCGAGCGTCTTGGACAGCTCCGTCTTACCGACACCGGACGGGCCCGCGAAGATGAACGAGCCGCCGGGGCGCTTCGGGTCCTTGAGGCCCGCACGCGTGCGCCGGATGGCCTGGGAGAGCGCCTTGATGGCGTCCTTCTGGCCGATGACGCGCTTGTGCAGCTCGTCCTCCATGCGCAGCAGGCGGGAGGACTCCTCCTCCGTGAGCTTGAAGACCGGGATGCCGGTGGCCGTGGCCAGGACCTCGGCGATCAGCTCGCCGTCGACCTCGGCGACGACGTCCATGTCGCCGGCCTTCCACTCCTTCTCGCGCTTCGCCTTGGCGGCGAGGAGCTGCTTCTCCTTGTCGCGGAGGGAGGCGGCCTTCTCGAAGTCCTGCGAGTCGATCGCGGACTCCTTGTCCCGGCGCACGTCGGCGATCTTCTCGTCGAACTCGCGGAGGTCCGGCGGCGCGGTCATCCGGCGGATGCGCATGCGGGAGCCGGCCTCGTCGATCAGGTCGATCGCCTTGTCCGGCAGGAAGCGGTCCGAGATGTAGCGGTCGGCCAGCTGGGCGGCCTGGACCAGGGCCTCGTCCGTGATGGAGACGCGGTGGTGCGCCTCGTAGCGGTCGCGCAGGCCCTTGAGGATCTCGATGGTGTGCGGCAGCGACGGCTCCGCGACCTGGATGGGCTGGAAGCGGCGCTCGAGGGCCGCGTCCTTCTCCAGGTGCTTGCGGTACTCGTCGAGCGTCGTGGCACCGATGGTCTGGAGCTCGCCTCGGGCCAGCATCGGCTTGAGGATGCTCGCGGCGTCGATCGCGCCCTCGGCGGCACCGGCACCCACCAGGGTGTGCAGCTCGTCGATGAACAGGATGATGTCGCCGCGGGTGCGGATCTCCTTGAGGACCTTCTTCAGGCGC
Organism: Streptomyces sp. NPDC042259; assembly: GCF_055582085.1. Taxonomy (NCBI): domain Bacteria; kingdom Bacillati; phylum Actinomycetota; class Actinomycetes; order Kitasatosporales; family Streptomycetaceae; genus Streptomyces; species Streptomyces sp. NPDC042259. The sequence goes on from NZ_JBVJDW010000013.1 coordinate 27,716, forward strand.
TCCTCGAAGTCACCGCGGTAGCGGGAGCCGGCGACCAGGGCGCCGAGGTCGAGGGTGTAGAGGTGCTTGTCCTTGAGGGTCTCGGGCACCTCGCCCTTGACGATGGCCTGGGCCAGGCCCTCGACGACCGCCGTCTTGCCGACGCCGGGCTCGCCGATGAGGACCGGGTTGTTCTTCGTACGGCGGGAGAGCACCTGCATGACCCGCTCGATCTCCTTCTCGCGCCCGATGACCGGGTCGAGCTTGGATTCGCGAGCGGCCTGCGTCAGGTTGCGGCCGAACTGGTCCAGGACGAGCGAGGTCGAGGGCGTGCCCTCGGCCGGGCCGCCGGCCGTGGCGGCCTCCTTGCCCTGGTAGCCGGAGAGCAGCTGGATGACCTGCTGACGCACCCGGTTCAGATCGGCGCCCAGCTTGACCAGGACCTGGGCGGCGACGCCCTCGCCCTCGCGGATCAGGCCGAGCAGGATGTGCTCCGTACCGATGTAGTTGTGGCCGAGCTGAAGGGCCTCGCGGAGCGAGAGCTCCAGGACCTTCTTGGCACGGGGAGTGAAGGGAATGTGACCGGACGGAGCCTGCTGGCCCTGCCCGATGATCTCCTCCACCTGCTGGCGGACCGCCTCGAGCGAAATCCCGAGGCTCTCCAGGGCCTTAGCGGCGACACCCTCACCCTCGTGGATCAGGCCCAGGAGGATGTGCTCGGTGCCGATGTAGTTGTGGTTGAGCATCCGGGCTTCTTCCTGAGCCAGGACGACAACCCGCCGCGCGCGGTCGGTGAACCTCTCGAACATCGTTAATCGCTCCTCAGAGCGGTCAGGCAGTTAGGGGTCGGTCCCCTCCCTGTCCTTCCGCATGCTAGTCCCGCAGGACGGGACAGCTCATTCCAACTGCCGACATCCGTCCGGATCACCCCGCGGTCGGCGGGGAAACCTGCTGCCGAACAGCCGACAACTCCTCCAACCCGATGGTGGGAGACGATGTTCCCGCAGGCCAGGCATATACGCCCACCATCACTACGCCGATGGCGAACGCGTGCCCGGGCCGACACGCCCGCGCGTAGCCCGGCCGCCACCCCGGCGGCCCGCTCCGCGCGGTGTTATATCGCCTCTCCCCACGGGGAATGTCTTACCCGCAAGCACGGACACTCCATGCCGCGCAGGCCCATTCCATCCGCTACGGGCGAACACCCTCGCGCCGTACGGAGTCTTTATGCGCCCCGCAGGCCCTATACGCAGCGTGCCCAACTATCCACCCTGCGTAACCTCTTGGGGTTTCCGCAGTTGCTTCAGTCATGACCGTCGTCCTCCCGCGCCCCTGCGGATCCCTGGATGCCACGCACCAGGTGCGGGCCTCGCACCCATGGTGCCAGTGGCGCCGGTGGTACGAGCACCAGATGGGCTGGCCCACCCGGGACGGGCGGCCCCCGGAGCTGCTCACCGGGGTGCGCTTCGACGTGCTCGAGCTGCCCGCCGACGCCGGTTTCGCGGTGCTCGGCCGCGTGCCCCGCACCGGGCCGGTCGCCTTCGACGGGCAGGCCCGGAAGATGCGGTTCCTGACCGCCGCGGGCAGTGCGGACGAATTGCCGGCGCTGCTCGACTGGCTGGAGTGGGGCGGGGTGGCCCTGGAGCTGACCGCACTGGGGCCGGGCGGCCGGATGGCCGCACCGGCGCCCGTCGGCGACGACCGGGGGCGCTGCGGACCGCTGGGTCCGTCCGGCTCGCGGGAGGCCGTTTGGCTACGGCCTCCCGAGCCGGGGTGCGAGATCGAGCCGACGCTGCCGGTGACCGGCCTCGGGGGCGAGACGGACGCCCCCGATCTCGTACGGCTCGTGAGCGCGGCGGCCACGGAGTGCCACCGGGCCCGATTGCTGCGTTCCGGAAAGGTGCGCAGAGATCAGCCGACGGGAAATCAGCCGTTGGCCTTCTCGTACGCCTCACGGATGTCGGCGGGGACGCGGCCACGGTCGTTGACGTTGTAGCCGTTCTCCTTGGCCCAGGCGCGGATCTTCGCGGTGTCCTGGCTGCCGCCGGGCGCACCGGCGCGCACCTTGCTGCGACCGGCCGCGGCGCGGCCACCCGTGCGACGACCGCTCTTGGTGAACGGCTCCAGCAGCCCACGGAGCTTGTCCGCGTTCGCAGTCGTGAGGTCGATCTCGTAGGTCTTGCCGTCGAGCGCGAACGTCACGGTCTCGTCCGCCTCGCCACCGTCGAGGTCATCAACAAGAAGGACCTGAACCTTCTGTGCCACGGGGAATCCTTTCAGCAGTGGAAAAGGGATTACGAGGGAATAGCAAACCGCCTTTCTCGAAAAAACACAAACCCCCCGGGAAGGTTCAGCCCGCCTTCCCTGTGGGAACCATGCCTTCCGGAGGCCTGTGATAGGGGCGCGATTCGGACATAGGCACCGCGATCACAGTTGCAGAAGCATCCGGCTGTTGCCAAGGGTGTTCGGCTTCACCCGTTCGAGACCCAGGAACTCGGCAACGCCCTCGTCATAGGAACGCAGCAGCTCGCTGTAGACATCGCCGTCCACCGGCGTCTCGCCGATCTCGACGAAGCCGTGCTTCGTGAAGAAGTCGACTTCGAAGGTGAGGCAGAAAATGCGGCGCACGCCCAGCCAGCGTGCCGTCTGCAGGAGCTTGTCCAGAACGAAGTGTCCGACTCCGCCGCCCCGGACCGTCGGATCCACGGCGAGAGTACGGACCTCGGCGAGGTCTTCCCACATCACATGCAGCGCGCCGCAGCCGATGACCGTGCCGTCCTCGTCCCGCTCCGCGACCCAGAACTCCTGGATGTCCTCGTAAAGCGTCACCGTGGCTTTGTCGAGCAGGATGCGCTCACGGGCGTAGAGGTTGATGAGCCGGCGCACGGCCGGGACATCGCTGGTCCGGGCCCGGCGGACGGTGACGACTTTAGATAGGGCGGCCTTGGCCGAGGGAGTAGACACAGCCGGACGTTATCGCTCCTCGGCGGTCGTACCGTCCCCGGGCCCGTCCAGTTGCACGATGCGGACGGCGTCCCGCAGGGCTTCGCGTTGTTCGGCAGACATCATGCCGAAGAAGGCGACGAGAGCGGCCGCGGGGTTGTCGCTGACGGACCAGGCTTCGTTCATCAGTGCGGCCGAGTAGGCGGCGCGGTTGGAGACCGCCTCATATCGATAGGCGCGCCCTTCGGCTTCCCGGCGCACCCAGCCCTTCTGATACAGGTTGTCCATTACGGTCATCACCGTCGTGTAGGCGATGGACCGTTCCTGCCGAAGGTCTTCCAGGACTTCTCGAACAGTGACCGGTCGGTTCCAGTCCCACACGCGCGTCATGACGGCGTCTTCCAGATCACCCAGGCGTCGAACCACAAGCGAATAATAGTGGCAGATGTCTTGAATGCCGGTTTATCGGGGCGGCGTGAAGGCAGCAAAAAGGGCGTGCGGTCCGAGAATTCCTCTCGCAGCGCACGCCCCTCACGGGTGCGGCGATCGCCTCCCGGCGGCCGGTCAGACGCCGGTGCCCTCGGGTGCCTGTCGAACACCTTCGGCGCGGGCGAGCGCGGCGTCGACGAGAGCGTCTTCCTTGCCCTTGTTCGCACCGCCCTGACTCTTGACGATCGTCACGATCAGCGCGATGAAAGCCACCGCCATCACCACGGGCGGGACCAGCGCGGACACATAGTCCATGGCCGTCGGCTCCTTCTGAATCCGGTTTACGCGGTTGCTGAACGACGGATCCAGATTACGCGCGCGTCAGGCGGTCCGGGTCTCGGGGGCCGGTGACGCGGACGGCGGGGCGGGCTTCCGGCGGGGCGGGAACACCTCGCCGGGGGTCGGCACGGGGCGGCCGGGCCGGGGGCCCGTGGGCGGCTTGGCGGGGGAGGCGGGCGGCGCGCCCGGGGCGGGCCTCCCGTCCGGTCGGTCCGCGGGCTTGGGCTTCGGCTCCGCCGCGTCGGCCCCCGCGGCGCGGCCGCCGGGTACGGCGAGCAGCCGGGTACGGCCGGGCGCGGACCCGCGGACGCGCTGCGCGGGCGTCGCCGCGGCGGTCGCACGGCCGGCGAGCCGGGCCCGCACGGACAGCTCGGCCAGGCGCTCACAGCGGTGCAGCAGGGCGCGGCGGCGGTCGGTCTCGGCGTCGCCGGACGGGACCGCGCACAGCGCCCGGAGCGCCGCGAGGTCCTCCGCACCGGGCCGGTAGCCCGCCGCGAGGGCGTCCTGGAGCCGCTCCGTGTAGCCGGACGCGGCGCCGGGCAGGGCGGCGCGGTAGCGGGCGAGGTCGGCGAGGAGGAAGGCGCGCAGCCTGTCGCCCTCCCGGGCCGTCTCGTCCACGGCTTCCATGAGGAGGAGGCAGTCGCGCACCTCCGCGCCGCGCTCGGGGCCGGGGCGCCGGGACACGGACGGGGGCTGGAGGGCGATGGCGAGGGCTCGGCGCAGCACGCGCAGTTCGTCCGCGCTGAACGCCATGCCGCCGCGGGTTCCATAGGGCGTGGGCATGGACCGATTTTAAGTGCTAAGCGGACAATTTTCGCTTAGCTTAATAATTCGGGCGTGGCATGAGGGCCACCCGGCGCGGTCACCCGTCGGCCCTCCTACCCGTCCCGGCCCTTCGCACGCCCGGGTTTTGCCGTACGGGACCCGGGCGTGCAGGTGTCGCGTACGGCCCGGGGTCAGCGTCGGCGGCGCGCCACGCCCAGGGCGATGACACCCGCGGAGAAGGCGGTGCCCGAGGTGGTGGCGAGCAGAAGGGTCTTGGAGGTGGCCGCGTCGACCGTCGAGGACGGGGAGGACGGGTACGCCGGGGCGGGGTCGACCACCTCGACGCGGATGGGGGCGGAGTCGTTCTGCGGGTCCGGGTCGCGGGCCGGGTGGCCGTCGCGGTCGATGATCTCCACCCGGCCCTCGGCGCCCTCGACCTTTCTGTCGATGCGGACGTGGAAGCGCAGCGTCTCGCGGTCCCCGGCCGGGAAGTCGTCGCCTATCGCGCAGACGTAGGCGGGGCCGCCCGCGGCACGGAGCTTCGCCGTGCACGGGTGCGCGCGCCCGTCGGCGGGCGTGGCCAGGGAGGTGATGGTGGTGCCTTCCGGGGCCGTCACCTCGTAGGCTCCCGGGTCGCGCCCGGCCCCAGGGGCGGTGTCCCGGCCGGCCGGGCCGCCGTTGCGCACGCCGAGTTCGACCTCGACGGTCTGGCCGATCCGGCCCGCGACGGGCTGGGCGATGGCCTGGTAGTCGACGAGCCGCGTGGCCTCGTCGGCATGGGCCCGGGCGGCGGCCAGCCCCAGGCCGGCCGCCAGCACCGCGGTGGCCGCCACCGTCCGCCGCAGTGTCCGTTTCGAGCCCATACGCCCTCGCCCATCCCTGTCGCACGATCATGTTCCGTGCCTGTCAGGACAGTTGGGGCGACCGGTTGGTTGCCTCGGATCGTGTGGTGTGCAACTTACCCGGCGGGCGGCGGTTCGGGGGGCCAGATGGGCCTTGGGCCCGGGGGTTGTCCCGCAGGGCAGGGAGTGCACCACCGCTGCGCGGCGGTGTCCTCAAACGCCGGACGGGCTGATTCGGCTGGGCTCGGCCCATATCGGCCCGTCCGGCGTTTGAGGACGCGCCCGCAGGGCGCTCGCCGCCGCAGGCGGCAACGACGGCCCGCCGGCCAGGCCTACGCCCGGGAGACGTTGCGCTCGTACACCAGCCGCAGGCCGATGAGCGTGAGCCACGGTTCGTGTTCGTCGATGACCGACGCCTCGCCGAGCACCAGCGGCGCCAGCCCCCCGGTGGCGATGACGGTGACGTCGTCCGGGTCCTCGGCCAGCTCGCGCGCCATGCGGTTGACGACGCCGTCGACCTGGCCCGCGAAGCCGTAGAGAATGCCGGACTGCATGGCCTCGACGGTGTTCTTGCCGATGACGTTGCGCGGGCGGGCCAGCTCGATCTTGCGGAGCTGGGCGCCCTTGACGCCCAGCGCCTCAACGGAGATCTCGATGCCCGGGGCGATCACCCCGCCCACGTACTCGCCGCGCGCGCTGACCGCGTCGAACGTGGTGGCCGTGCCGAAGTCGACGACCACGCACGGGCCGCCGTACAGCTCGACGGCGGCGACCGCGTTGACGATGCGGTCCGCGCCGACCTCCTTGGGGTGGTCCATCAGGATCGGCACACCGGTCTTCACGCCCGGCTCGACGAGGATGGCGGGCACGTCGCCGTAGTAGCGGCGGGTCACCTCGCGCAGCTCGTGCAGGACGGAGGGCACCGTGGAGCAGATGGCGATGCCCTCGATCCCGTCGCCGAGTTCGTCACCGAGGAGGGGGTGCATGCCCATCAAGCCCTGGAGGAGCACGGCCAGTTCGTCCGCGGTGCGCCGGGCGTCGGTGGAGATGCGCCAGTGCTCGACGATGTCCTCGCCGTCGAACAGGCCCAGGACGGTGTGGGAGTTGCCGGCGTCGATGGTGAGCAGCATCAGACGGCTTCTTCCCGGAGGTCCAGGCCGATGTCCAGGATCGGCGAGGAGTGGGTGAGCGCGCCGACGGCGAGGTAGTCGACTCCGGTCTCGGCGTACGCGCGGGCGTTGTCCAGGGTGAGGCGGCCGGAGGACTCCAGCTTCGCCCGCCCGGCGACGAGCCCGACGGCCTCGCGGGTCTGCTCGGGGGTGAAGTTGTCGAGCAGGATCAGGTCGGCGCCCTCGGCGAGGACCGGCGGGATCTGGTCGATCCGGTCCACCTCGACCTCGATGGGTACCTCGGGGAACTCGGCCCGTACGGCCCGGAACGCCTCGGCGATGCCACCGGCGGCGACGACGTGGTTGTCCTTGACGAGGGCCGCGTCCGACAGGGACATGCGGTGGTTCACACCGCCGCCGCAGCGCACGGCGTACTTCTCCAGGGCGCGCAGGCCGACGGTGGTCTTGCGGGTGTCGCGGACGGCGGCGCCGGTGCCCTCCAGGGCGTCGGCCCACGCGCGGGTCGCGGTGGCGATGCCCGACAGCCGGCACATGAGGTTGAGGGCGCTGCGTTCGCCGGTGAGCAGGTCGCGGGTGCGGGTCCGGACGCTCAGCAGCTTCTGACCCGCCGTCACCCGGTCGCCGTCCTCGACGTGCCGCTCGACCTCGAACTCGTCGGTGCAGACCACGGAGAGGATGGCCTCGGCGATGCGCAGCCCGGAGACCGTGCCGGGCTCGCGGGCGGTGAAGTCGCCGGTGGCGACGGCGTCGGCGGGGACGGTCGCGAAGGTCGTGACGTCCTTGCCGCCGTCGAGGTCCTCCTCGATGGCCAGGTGGGCGATGTCCTCGATCTGCAGCGGGTTCAGGCCCGCGTCGGCGAGCAGTTCCGCGAGCTGCGGGTCGAGGCCGCACTCCATGGGGTCGCCGTCGTACTCCTCGCCGCCGCAGCCGCAGGCGTCCCCGCAGCCGCCGGTGGCCGGGGCAAATTCCTCGCCGGGCCGGCCGATCTGGTGCAGGGGGGTCTCACCGGGGGTGTCGGGGGTGCTCACGCGGTTCTCCTTGGGGCAGCGGGCGTGACAAGCGGGCTGACGGGCGGGAAGGCGGCCGTTTCCGTCGTGGAGACCGCCAGGGTACGGTCCGGGCGCAGGCTCACCAGGAGGTGGCGGCCCCAGCCGCTGTCGTCGCGGTCGGGGCGGTCCTCGCGCCAGTGGCAGCCGCGGGTCTCCTCGCGGCGCAGGGCCGCGGCGACCAGGACGCGGGCGACGAGGAGCAGGTTGGTGGTCTCCCAGGCCTCGGTGCCGGGCACGTCCTCCGCGCCGACCTCGGTGTCGATCCGTTCCAGGCGGGCGGCGGCCTGCTGCAGGCTGTCGGCGGAGCGCAGGACTCCGGCGCCCGCGGTCATGGTGCGCTGGATCTCGATGCGGGCGGCGGGGGCGACGAGGAACGTCGCGGGGCTGTCGGTCTCCTCCGTCCGTCCGTCCCAGTGGGGCAGGGTGGCCGGTGCCGTCGTGGCGATGTCCGCGGCGATGCGCTCCGCGAAGACCAGCCCTTCCAGCAGGGAGTTGGACGCCAGCCGGTTCGCGCCGTGCACACCGGTGCAGGCGACCTCGCCGCAGGCGTAGAGGCCCTCGATCGTGGTGCGTCCGCGCAGGTCGGTGCGGACGCCGCCGGAGGCGTAGTGCGCGGCGGGGGCGACCGGGACCGGCTCGGTCACCGGGTCGATGCCGTGGGCGCGGCAGGCGGCGAGGATGGTGGGGAAGCGGCTCGCCCACATCTCGGCGCCGAAGTGCCGGCCGTCGAGGTACATGTGCTCGGTGCCCGTCTCCCGCATCCGGCGCATGATGCCCTTGGCGACGATGTCGCGGGGGGCCAGCTCGGCCAGCTCGTGGGCGCCGACCATGAAGCGATGGCCGGTCGCGTCAACGAGGTGGGCGCCCTCGCCGCGCACGGCCTCGGAGACCAGGGGCTGCTGGCCCTCGGCGTCGGGGCCCAGCCAGAGCACGGTGGGGTGGAACTGGACGAACTCGAGGTCGGAGACCTCGGCTCCGGCGCGCAGGGCGAGCGCGACGCCGTCGCCGGTGGAGACGGCGGGGTTGGTGGTCGCGGAGAACACCTGGCCCATGCCGCCGGTGGCGAGGACGACGGCCTTGGCCCGGACGGCGCCGACGCCGTCGTGCCGGCCCTCGCCCATGACGTGCAGCGAGACGCCCGCCGCCCGGCCCTCGGCGTCCTTGAGGAGGTCGAGGACGAGGGCGTTCTCGACGGTCTCTATGCCCGCGTCCCGGACGGCCTGGACGAGGGCCCGGGAGATCTCGGCGCCCGTCGCGTCACCGCCGGCGTGGGCGATGCGGCGGCGGTGGTGGCCGCCCTCGCGGGTCAGCAGGATCTCGCCGGTGTCGTCGTCGGTGTCGAAGGTGGCGCCGGTGGCGATGAGGCGGCGCACGGCGTCGGGGCCTTCGGTGACCAGCGCCCGGACGGCTTCCTCGGAGCAGAGCCCGGCGCCGGCGACGAGCGTGTCGTCGAGGTGCTGCTCGGGGGTGTCGCCCTCACCGAGGGCGGCCGCGATGCCGCCCTGCGCCCACCGTGTGGAGCCGTCGTCGAGCCGGGCCTTGGTGACGACGGTGACCTTCGCGCCGGCGGCGGCGCAGCGCAGCGCGACGGTGAGCCCGGCGACGCCGGAGCCGATGACGACGACGTCGGCGTCGACCGCCCAGCCGGGGCGGGGCGCGTGGAGTCGTATGCCGGTCATCGCTGCGCTCCGAGGTACAGGGGGATGTTGTCGATCAGGCGGGTGGTGCCGACCTTGGCGGCCACGGCGAGGACGGCGTCGCCCGTGTGGTCGTCGGGGACCTCGGTGAAGTCGGCGGGGTCGACGAGGGCCACGTAGTCCAGGCGGAGCGGGGGCTCCCTGCGCGCGGCATCGTCGAGGATCGTCCGGGCGGAGCGCCGTACGGACGCGGCGCCGGTGCCGGCGGCGGCCCCGGCGGTCAGCAGGGCGCGGGAGATCTCCAGTGCCGTGGCGCGGTCGGCGTCGGACAGATAGCGGTTGCGGCTCGACAGTGCGAGGTGGTCGCCCTCGCGGACCGTGGGCACGCCGACGATCTCGACGGGGAAGTTGAGGTCGCGGACCATGCGGCGGATCAGCGCGAGCTGCTGGGCGTCCTTCTGCCCGAACAGCGCGACGTCGGGGCCGGTGAGGTGCAGCAGCTTGGCGACGACCGTGAGCATGCCGTCGAAGTGCCCGGGGCGCGAGGCACCTTCGAGGCGCTCGCCCATGGGGCCGGCGGTGATCCGTACCTGGGGCTCGCCGCCGGGGTAGACCTCCTCGACGGCGGGGGCGAGGACGACGTCGGCTCCGGCCTTCCCGGCGAGCAGGACGTCGGCGTCCAGGGTGCGCGGGTAGCGGTCGAGGTCCTCGCCGGCGCCGAACTGGAGGGGATTGACGAAGACGGTGACGACGACCTGCCCGTTGGGCCCGGCCAGGGTGCGGGCCGTGCGGATGAGGGTGGCGTGCCCCTCGTGGAGGGCGCCCATGGTCATGACGACGGCGCGGCGGCCGCCGCGCGGCAGGGCGCGCAGCTCCTCGGCGGTGCGGGCGAGCTGGGTGGTCACTGGGTGCCTCCGTCCGCGAGGACGACGAGCAGGTCCTCCGCCAGTTCCGGCTTGAGCAGGCCGTGCGCGAGGGCACGGTCGGCGGTCGTACGGGCCATGGCCAGGTATCCGGCGACGGCCTGCGGCGCGTGTGCGCGCAGTTCGGCCACATGGGCGGCGACGGTGCCCGCGTCGCCGCGCGCCACCGGGCCGGTGAGCGCGGCGTCGCCGCTGCGCAGGGCGTTGTCCAGGGCGGCGCCGAGCAGCGGGCCGAGCATCCGGGCGGGGGCGGCGACCCCGGCGGTGCCCAGCAGCTCCATGGCCTGGGCCACGAGCGTGACGAGGTGGTTCGCGCCGATCGCGAGGGCCGCGTGGTAGAGCGGGCGGGCGGCTTCCTCGATCCATTCGGGCTCGCCGCCCATCTCGATGACCAGCGCTTCGGCGGCCAGCCGCAGCTCTTCGGGCGCGGTGACGCCGAAGGAGCAGCCGGCGAGGCGGTCGACGTCGACCGGGGTGCCGGTGAAGGTCATGGCCGGGTGCAGGGCGAGCGGCAGGGCACCGGCTCGCCGGGCCGGGTCGAGGACGGCGGTGCCGTGCCGGCCGGAGGTGTGGACGATCAGCTGGCCGGGGCGGACGGCCCCGGTCTCGGCGAGGCCGGCGACCAGGCCGGGGAGCGCGTCGTCCGGCACGGTGAGCAGCACCAGCTCCGCGCGGGCGAGGACTTCGGCGGGCGGCACCAGCGGCACGTCGGGCAGCAGGTCCGCGGCCCGGCGCACGGAGGCGTCGGAGACTCCGGAGACGGCGACCGGGCGGTGCCCGGCGAGCCGCAGCGCGGCGGCGAGGGCGGGGCCGACGCGGCCCGCGCCGACGACGCCGACGGTGAGCCGGGCGGGGCGGTCCTGCGGGCTCGGGTGCTCCGGGGAGTGGTGTGCGTTCACGCGGCGGTGGCCTTCCGTTCCAGTCCGCGGGGGGTACCGGACGATTCCTTCGTCATGCTACGCGAGAGTGCGTGCGCACCTTCCGGGCGTCGCGGGGCCTGTGGACAACGGGGACGCCGCCGCGGGCCGCCGCCCACCCCCTGTGGATAACCCGGGCCGGTGCCGGGCCCATGCGTCATGATCGGGGCATGGCTGACGAGAGCGCATCCACGGACGGCACCGGTGGCGAAGAGGTGCGGGCGGTGAGCCGTGACCGCAGGCTGGCGGCGTTGCGCGGCTCCGAGCGGGTCCTGTCGGCCGGCCCCTTCGCCCGGACGATCGGCGAGCGGCTGGCCCACCTGGCCGCCGAGGCCCCGGACTCCTACGACCTGGACGGCTGGCCGGACCTGTACGGCGACGGGATCGTCGCCGATCTGGAGACGCGGACGGCGGGGCTGCTCGGCATGGAGGCCGCGGCGTTCTTCCCCACCGGGACGATGGCCCAGCAGGTGGCGCTGCGGTGCTGGGCGGGCCGTACGGGCAACGACGTGGTGGCGCTGCACCCGCTGTCACACCTGGAGAGGCACGAGCGGAACGCGTACACGGTGCTGGGCGGGCTGCGCCCGGTGCACCCCACGAGTGAGCCGCGGACACCGACGGCCGCGGAGATCCGCGCGCTGGACGAGCCGTTCGGGACGCTCGCCCTGGAGCTGCCGCTGCGTGAGCCGGGGTTCGTGCTGCCCACGTGGGAGGAGCTGACGGCGGTGGTCGAAGCCGCCCGCGAGCGGGACGCGGTGGTGCACTTCGACGGGGCCCGGCTGTGGGAGTGCGCCCCGCACTTCGGCGTGGGGCTCGCGGACATCGCCGCTCTCGCGGACTCGGTCTATGTGTCGTTCTACAAGTCGCTCGACGGTATCGCCGGGGCGGCCCTGGCGGGCCCCGCGACGCTGATCGAGGAGGCGAAGGCGTGGCGGCACCGGTACGGCGGCCAGATCTTCCAGCAGTGGCCGACGGTCCTGTCCGCGCTGGCCGGGCTGGACCGCGAGCTGCCGAGGCTGCCGTCGTACGTGGCGCACGCGAAGGTCGTCGCGAAGGCGCTGGGCGAGGCGTTCGGCGCGGCGGGGGTGCCCTGGTTCCGGATCCATCCGGGGGTGCCGCACACCCATCAGTTCCAGGTGTGGCTGCCGTATCCGCCGGAGGTCCTGGAAGAGGCGGGGGTGCGGCTCGCGGAGGAGACCCGCACCTCCCTCTTCAACCGCTGGTCCCCGGGCGGGATACCCGGCCTGTCCGTCACCGAGGTCACCGTCGCCTCATCCGCACTGAGCTGGACGGCCGAGGACGTCGCAGCGGCTGTCGGCGCTCTGCTGGACCGGGTCGCGGCGGACGTCTGACGGGGCGGGGCGGGGGGCAGGGGCCACGGGCCGCTGCGGCCGGAACAGCCGGAGCAGTGCCGCCCAACGGGCGTGGCGGGTCGCGGTGTTCTTGTCGACGACCGCCCGGAACTCCCGCCAAGTGCGGAACTCCCGGACCGCCTGCCAGTCGTCACGGCCCGGGGCCGGGGGTGCGGGCTCGCCGTGCTGGGCGGCGCGGTAGAGGTCGAGCATGTGCTGCTGAGTGGCGTTCATGAGCATCACCTTGCGCCGCTTAGGGCCCGTCGGCCCGTCGATTGACGAGGACCGTCAATCGACGGCCCGACCTGCGAGAAGAGAGGCACGATGAGCGCATGAGCGTGGACATCGACATCACCGGCCTGCCCGCCGAACGCATTCGGTTCAGCCCGTCCCCGCTGGCGGAGCTGGGGGCGATGCTGCACGCCCTGTCCGAGCCCGGCCACCACCCCGGGCTGCATCCCTGGGCCACGGCCACGGCCTCCTCCCTCAAGCCGGATCTCGCCGACCGGCTGACCGAGGCCGACTTCCTGTGGCGCTCCTCGCGCTCGGACATCCTGCTGCCGGCCGTGCCCCGCGCCACGCTCGCCGAGGAGTTGGACGACCTCGACCGGATGGACGACGAGACGTTCACCTCCGCGGCGTTCGAGATCACCTGCACGACCGGTTACGAACGGGGACTGCCCTCCCCGCTGGTCGACGCGGGCCAGCGGACGCTGATCCGTGAACTCTCCGCGGCCCGGGGGCCGCGGCAGGCACGGTTCACCGACCGGATGCTGGACGACCCGGGCGCCCTGCGGGCCTGGCTGCGGCGCCTGTTGGAGGACTGCGAGCAGGCGTTCTTCGGCGACAACTGGCAGCGCGTACGGATCCAGCTCGCGGCCGACGCCCGGCACAAGGCGGACCTGCTGCGGCGCAAGGGCCTGGCGGAGGCCCTGGCCGCGGTGTCCCCCGCGGTCTCGCTCAACGAGGACCAGTCCCGCATCGTCGTCGACAAGCTGGCGAGCGGCCGGACGACCGCCTACGGGCAGGGGGTGACGTTCCTGCCGACGGCCTTCGGCTGGCCGCACCTGTTCGTCGTGCACCGGTCCGGCTGGCAGCCGGTGATCCAGTACCCCGTGGCAGGCCCCGAACTGCCCCAGCTCACGGCCCCGCAGCTGGTACAGGACCGGCTGGAGGCCCTCGCCCACCCCGTGCGCATGCGCCTGTGCCGCACCCTCGCCCGCGGCCCGCACACCACGGGCGAACTGGCCGCCGCCTACGGGCTGACGCCGCCCGAGGTCTCCCGGCACATAGCGGTGATGAAGAAGGCGGGGCTCCTCACGACACGGCGGCGCGGCCGGTATGTGCTGCACCAGTTGGACCTGACGCTGGTGGCCCGGCTGGGCAGCGACTTCCTGGAGACGGTCCTCCGCTGACGCGGCGCGCGCGCAGATGCCGTCGCCGTCACCATGGCCGCCGTTACTGCGCGCCGCCGCCCCCGGCCCGTACGAGACCGCTCTCGTAGGCCAGGACCACCACCTGGACCCGGTCCCGCAGCCCCAGCTTGGTGAGGATCCGGCCCACGTGCGTCTTCACCGTCGCCTCGGAGAGCACCAGCCGGGCCGCGATCTCACCGTTGGACAACCCCTGGGCCACCAACAGCATCACCTCGCGCTCCCGGCTCGTCAGCCGGTCCAGCTCCGCGCTCAACGGTTCGTCGGCCGCGCTCGGCAGCATGGGCGTGAAGCGGTCCAGCAGCCGCCGCGTGGTGCTGGGCGCGACGACCGCGTCCCCGCTGTGCACCGCGCGGATCGCGCCCAGCAGCTCGGCCGGCGGCACGTCCTTGAGCATGAAGCCGCTCGCCCCGACCTTGAGCGCGGAGAAGGCGTATTCGTCGAGGTCGAAGGTGGTCAGGATCAGCACCTTCGGCGCCCCCTCCTGCGCGCAGATCCGCCGGGTCGCCTCCACCCCGTCCATCCGCGGCATCCGCACGTCCATCAGCACCACGTCGACCTCGGTCCCGCGCAGCACCTCCAGGGCCTCGGCGCCGTCCCCGGCCTCGGCGACGACGTCCATGTCCGGCTGCGCCGCCAGCACCATGCGGAATCCGGTGCGCAACAGCACCTGATCGTCGACGAGCATCACGCGGATCGACATGCGGGTCCCTTTCCTCGGCGCGCGTACGGGCGGCACGCGCGTCCTTCCATACTCCGTGAACGAAAGCGGCCGCCGGTCAGCGGCCCGACCTGATCGGCAGCAGCACGCTGATCCGGAACCCGCCGCCCGCCCGCGGCCCCGCGTCCAGCGTGCCCCCGACCATGCCGACCCGCTCGCGCATGCCGATCATCCCGTGCCCCATGCCGTCCGCGCCGCCCTCCTCGTACAACTCGTGCTGCGCGCCACGGCCGTCGTCCTCGACGAGCAGCCCCAGCCCGTCGTCGAAGTAGGTGAGCCGCACGCTCGCGGCGGCGTCCGGGCCGCCGTGCTTGCGGGTGTTGGTGAGCGCTTCCTGCACGATGCGGTACGCGGTCAGCTCCACCCCGCTGGGCAGCGGCCGGGGGGATCCCTCGATCCGGAAGTCCACCGGCAGGCCCGCGCTGCGCACCTGCTCGACGAGGTCGCCGATCTGCTCCACATCCGGCTGCGGCACGTACTCGCCGCCCTCGCCGCCGTCGTCGGTACGCAGTACGCCCAGCAGCCGGCGCATCTCCGCCAGGGCCTGCCGGCCGGTCCCGGAGATCGTCTCCAGCGCCTGCTTGGCCTGTTCCGGCGAGCCGTCCAGCACGTACGCGGCGCCGTCGGCCTGGACGACCATCACCGAGACGTTGTGCGCCACGACGTCGTGGAGTTCGCGCGCGATCCGCGCCCGCTCGGCGACCACCGCCATCCGCGACTGCTGCTCGCGCTCCTTCTCCAGCCGCGCCGCCCGCTCCTCGAGCTGGGCCCAGTAGGCGCGGCGGGTCCGGATCGAGTCGCCCAGCACCCAGGCCAGGACGAAGGGAACGGTGAGGAACACCGTCTGGATGACCTTGCTCGTCACACTTCCCCCGTAGGTGCCCCAGCGGATCGTGGCGAGCGCGGGGGCGACTAGGGCGCCGACGAGGGCGTACCGGGACGCCCAGCGGGTGTGGCCGGACGCGACGGTGTAGATGATCACGAGCATGGCGAAGTCCGCCGGATGCTGGGGCACGTCGAAGACGAGCTGGGCCACCCCGGCGGCCGTCGCCAGCAGGAGCATCTTCTCCGGGGCGCGGCGGCGCAGCCCGATCACGAGGCACAGCGCGCCGTAGATGACGATCTCCGCGAACACCGACCCCCGGCCGCCCGGCCCGCCCGACGAGGAGGAGGAGGAGATCACGATCAGACCGAGCAGCAGGACGGCCCAGAAGCCGTCCACACCCGTCGGGTGCCTGCGGAGGAAGTCGTAGAGGCGCTGCACGTCACCCAGCGTAGGCACGCCGGGTACGTGCCGGGGTCAACCGGACGATCGATCCCTGTACGTCCCGCCTACTCCGCAAGGTGGAGGCGAGGTGACCGCCGAGGGCGCATAGCGTGTGCGTATGGCAGAGGGAACGAGAACCTGGCGGACAGCGGCGGAGACCGCCCTGTATGGGCCCGATGGCTTCTACCGGCGCCCCGAGGGCCCCGCCGGGCACTTCCGTACCTCCGTTCACGCCTCGCCGTTGTACGCCGGGGCCGTCGCCCGGCTGCTGGGCCGGGTCGACGCGGCGCTCGGGCATCCGGCGGAGCTGGCGCTGATCGATGTCGGGGCCGGGCGCGGCGAACTGCTCACCGGGGTGCTGGCGCAGGTGCCGCCGGAGCTCGCGGCGCGGCTGCGCCCGTACGCGGTCGAGCGGGCGGCGCGGCCGCCGGGGCTCGATGCGCGGATCACCTGGCTGAGTGACCCTCCGGAGGGCGTGACGGGCCTGTTGTTCGCCAACGAGTGGCTGGACAACGTGCCGCTCGACGTGGCCGAGGCGGACGCCGAGGGCACACCGCGCCTGGTGCTCGTGCGGCCGGACGGCGAGGAGTTGCTCGGTGAGCCCGTCATGGGTGAGGACGCCGCCTGGCTGGCCCGCTGGTGGCCCCTGGAGGGCGCGCCCCCCGGTTCCCGCGCGGAGATCGGGCACCCGCGCGACGCCGCGTGGGCCCGGGCGGTCCGTGGCCTGCGGGCCGGGCTGGCGGTGGCGGTGGACTACGCGCACGGCCGCGACCACCGCCCGCCCTTCGGCACCCTGACGGGGTTCCGCGAGGGCCGCGAGGTGCGGCCGGTGCCGGACGGTTCGTGCGACATCACCGCACACGTCGCGCTGGACGCCTGCGCCGGCGCGGGCGGCTCGCTGCTGACCCAGCGCCAGGCCCTGACGGCGCTCGGGGTCGACGGCCGCAGGCCGCCGCTGACGCTCGCCTCCACCGATCCGGCGGCGTACGTACGGGCGCTGGGCGCGGCGGGCGAGGCGGCGGAGCTGGTGGCCCCGGCGGGGCTGGGGGGCTTCGGCTGGCTGCTGCACCCGGTGGGCGAGGCCTGTGCGGGGCTTCCGGCGGAGCTGGCGGCGGGCTGAGCGGCGGCCGGCCGCGGGCTGAGCAGCGGCCGGCTCTGGCACCTCGGGCGCCCCGGACGGCCTCACGCGCGCGTGACTGACAAACTACTCCCCATGGCCCCTTCCTCTGGTTCCTCCGCCACCTCCGAGACGACGGTCGGCATCGGCGGCGCGGCGGAAAGCACCGACATGGTGCTCAACATCGGCCCGCAGCACCCGTCCACGCACGGGGTGCTGCGGCTGCGGCTCGTCCTCGACGGAGAGCGGATCCAGCACGCCGAACCGGTCATCGGTTATATGCACCGGGGCGCGGAGAAGCTGTTCGAGGCGCGCGACTACCGGCAGATCGTCATGCTGGCCAACCGCCACGACTGGCTGTCCGCGTTCTCCAACGAACTCGGGGTCGTCCTCGCCGTCGAGCGGATGCTCGGCATGGAGGTGCCCGAGCGGGCCGTGTGGACGCGCACGCTGCTGGCCGAGCTGAACCGGGTCCTCAACCATCTGATGTTCCTCGGTTCCTACCCCCTGGAGCTGGGCGGCATCACGCCCGTCTTCCACGCCTTCCGGGAGCGCGAGGAACTCCAGACGGTGATGGAGGAGGTCTCGGGCGGCCGGATGCACTACATGTTCAACCGCGTCGGCGGGCTGAAGGAGGACCTGCCCGCGGGCTGGCTCGGCCGGGCCCGGCACGCGGTCGCCGAGGTCCGCTCGCGGATGGACGTCTACGACCGGCTGGTGCTCGGCAACGAGATCTTCCGGGCCCGGACCCGCGGCGTGGGCACGCTGTCGCGCGAGGCCGTGCACGCGTACGGGGTCAGCGGCCCCATCGCCCGTGCCTCCGGCGTCGACTTCGACCTGCGGCGCGACGAGCCGTACCTCGCGTACGGGGAGCTCCAGGACACGCTGAAGGTCGTCACGCGCCAGGACGGCGACTGCCTGGCCCGCTTCGAGTGCCTGCTGGAGCAGACCCACAACGCGCTGGAGCTGGCGGACGCGTGCCTGGACCGGATGGCCGAGCTGCCGCCGGGCCCGATCAACCAGCGGCTGCCCAAGGTGCTCAAGGCGCCGGAGGGTTCGACCTACGCGTGGACGGAGAACCCGCTCGGGCTCAACGGCTACTACCTGGTCTCCAAGGGCGAGAAGACCCCGTACCGCCTCAAGCTCCGCTCGGCCTCGTTCAACAACATCCAGGCGCTGGTGGAACTGCTGCCGGGGACGCTGGTCGCGGACATGGTGGCGATTCTGGGCTCGCTGTTCTTCGTGGTGGGGGACATCGACAAGTAACGTTCGGGGCCGTCTTTGCCGCCGCTCGCCTGGCCGGCGGATCCTCGGTCTCACGCTTGGCCGGCGGATCCTCGGCTGCGGGCCGTCTTTGCCGCCTGCGGCGGCGAGCGCCCTGCGGGCGCGTCCTCAAGCGCCGGACGGGCTGGTGGTGGCTGAGGTCAGCCACCACCAGCCCGTCCGGCGATGGGGTTCAGATCACGCGGCGCAGGCCGGCGACGTCGATCTGCTCGGTTTCGTCGTGCGCGGTCAGGTCGATGACCGAACCGTCGGCCGCGGTCCGCGGCTCGGCATCGGCTATGGCCTCGACGTCGTCGTCCTCGATCCCGTCCGTGTCCTCCATGCCGGGCACGTCCGCGGCCTCGGCCTCGGCCGTCTGGCGGCGCTCACGCTCGGCGAGGGCCTCCTCTCCGACGACGTCCGCGAGGTCCTCCTCCTCGACGGGGCGCGCGGGCAGGGCCGGCGTCGCCTGGGTGCCGAAGAAGTCGAACCCGCCCTGTGCCCGGGACGCGGTGCGCGCGGGGGCCTGCGGCAGCACGGCCGCGGCGGCGGGCACCGTGCGCTGGTCGCGCACGACACCGCCGGTGCCGGGCCGCGGTACGGGCATGAACGCGGGCGTCCCCGGTGTGCCCGGCTTCCCCGGGCCGCCGGGCTTCCGCGCGGGCTGGGGGACCTTGACCGCCTCGGGGTCCGGGGCGTTCGCGGGCTTCGCGGCCTTCTCCAGGGCCTTGGGCGCGGGGATCGCGGCCGCGGGCACGGCCGGGTTCGCCGCGGCGGCCCGCTGGGCCGCGCCGTTGCGCTCCAGATCGCGGAGGGCCTCGGCGGCCTTGACGTAGGCGGCGGCCGACGCCGACCGGGCCGATGCCGCGGCCTCCAGTTCCTTGGCGGCGGACGCGGCGGGGCCCTTGGCGAGCAGCCGCTGGCGCTCCAGGGCTCCGGCCCGCTCGGTCTCGGCGGTGGCGTACCGGCGCAGCAGATCGGCGTGCTCGGTGCGCAGCCGTGCCAGCTCCGAACGCTTGGCGCGGAGCTTGGTCTCCAGCCTGGTGCGCAGGAGACGCGACTCCTCGAGGTCCGTTTCCAGCTCGGCTATGCGCTCCTCGGTCTTCCACTCGTCGCGCACCCGGGCCGCGGTGAGCTGGGCGACGCGCTTGCCGGCGGAACGGTCCCAGCGGCGCATCAGTACGGCGCCGACCACAGAGGCGGCGGCAGCGGCCGCCGCGAGACTGCGGATGAGGACCGTTTCTCCGACCACCCAGGCACCGGCGGCGCAGGCGACCGATGTCGCGGCGACCGTCGATGAGGGAAGAAGCCTGTGCAGGGGCGGCGAATGGCGGTGGCGTCCTCGTGGCATGGCCTGAAACTTACCGTGCGACGCCCGAAGAGTGTGACCCCACCACCAAACTCTTCCCTTGATCTTACTTCGCCCCGCCTTCCCGGCTACTTCGTGAGCAGACCCTTGTCCTTGAGGTAGCGCGCGGCGACATCCTGGGGCTTCAGCCGTTCCGCGTCGACCTTCTTGTTGAGTTCGGTGAGATCGGCCGTGGTCAGCACCCTGCTGAGCTTCCCGAGCGCGTCCGCGACCTTCTGCGAACCGGCCTTCCGCGCATTCACCACCGGCAGTACGTTGTCGGCGTTCTGGAGGTTCTTGTCGTCCTTGAGGAGAACGAGGCCGAACTGTTCGAGGGTGGCATCGGTGGTGGTGGTGAGGACCATCTGGTCCTTGCCGTCCTTGACGGCCTGTTTGGCCTGGGTGCTGCCGACCTCCAGCGGGTCGATGCCGGTGACGTCGATGCCGTAGGTCTTCTCCAGACCGGGCCGGCAGAAGGGCCGCCGAGAGCATTCGTCGCCCGCCGCGAGCTTGATCTTCTGCTTCGATTTCCCCAGGTCGGAAAGGGTTTTGAGCCGGTGTTCGGCGGCAAAGTCCCGGCTCACGGCGAAGGCGTTCTGATCGACCGCCCGGCCGGGGTCGAGCACCTTCAGTCCGCGCGGCTCGGCGAGTTTCCGCAGGGCCTTCACCGTGGCGTCCGCATCGGCCGAGGCGAGCGGGTCCGCGTCCTTACCGTTCTGCTTCTTGTTCAGGAATTCGGTGAGGGTCGCCGCATACTCCGGGACCACATCGATCTGCCCCTTCTCCAGGGCCGGTTCATACAGCTCGCGGGCGTCGACGGTCTTGATCCGCGTCGAATACCCGGCGTCCTTGAGCAGCCCCGCGTATATCTCCGCGAGCAGCTTGGACTCGGTGAACGAGGCGGATCCGATCACCAGCGAGCCCTGGCCCGGCTCGGCCGGACCACCACCACCGCCGGACTTCTCCAGGCTGTCGCCACCGCAGGCGGCGAGACCCGCGGCCAGGGCGGTGACGCCGGCCACGGCCAGCAGGGCGCGGGTGGTCCGCGCGGGGCGCGAGGTCCAGCTCATGGGCACTCCATCCACTTCGGCTGTGCGTCCACCTGGGCGGACGCACGGGTGTTCAGACGTCAGAACGACGGCATCGCGGAGCGCGGCGCCGCGTCAGGCGGGGTTCCCCACCGGTGGCAGCGGCTCGGCGGGGGCCGCCGGGCCGGTGCCGCCGCCCTTCCGGTCCGCTATGCGCCTGCGGCGGCGCCGCGGGTCGAGCAGTCGCTCCACGACCACGAACGCCCCCTCGACCAGCAGCGCGAGCGCGGCCACCAGCAACGCCCCGGATACCACCTGCGCGGTATCGGTGAGCCGGAAACCCGCGGTGATGATCCGGCCGAGACCACCGCCGCCGGGCAGTGCGGCGAGCGTGGTCGTGGCCACGACCTGCACGGCCGCGGTCCGGACACCGGTGAGGATCAGCGGGAAGGCGAGCGGCAGTTCGACACGGCCGATCAGCTGGCGGCCCGTCATGCCCATGCCCCGCGCCGCCTCGACCACGTCCCGGTCGACCTCGCGCATGCCGACGTACGCGTTGGTCAGCAGCGGGGGGATGGCGAACAGCACCAGCGCGATGATCGTCGGCCACGACCCGTGCGTACCGAGCGGGCTGAGGAGCAGCAGCACCAGCACCGCGAACGTGGGCACCGCGCGGCCGGCGTTGGAGAGGTTCACCGCGAGCGCGCCGCCCCGCCCGACGTGGCCCAGCAGCACGGCGACGGGCAGCGCGATGGCGCAGGAGATCGCCAGGCACACCACGGTCAGGAACAGGTGCTCGCCGAGGCGGAGCCAGATTCCGTCCGCACCGGACCAGTGCGAGCCGGTGGTCAGCCACGTCCAGCTGTTCGCGATGACACTCATCGGGCCGCCGCCTTCTTCCGCTTCCCGGCCCGCGCCCAGGGCGTCAGCAGCCGCTGTACGAGCAGCAGGGCGAGGTCCGCGAGGATCGCGAGGGCCACGCACAGCGCGGACGCGGTGAGCACCTGCGCCTTGAAGAAGCTGTGCATGCCGTCGTAGATGAGATTGCCCAGACCGCCGTAGCCGATGATCGCGCCGACGGTGGTGAGCGAGACCGTGGAGACCGTGGTGATCCGCAGGCCCGCCATCAGGGCGGGCAGCGCGAGCGGGAGCTCGACGCCGAACAGCAGCCGCACCGGCCCGTAGCCCATGCCGCGGGCCGCCTCCCGCGCCTCCTCCGGCACCGAGGCGAGCCCGGCCAGGATGTTCCGCACGAGGATCGTCAGCGAATAGAGCACCAGGCCCGTGACCACGACGGCCACCGACAGCCCGAAGACGGGCACCAGCAGCGAGAACATGGCCAGCGACGGGACGGTGTAGAGGATCGTGGTCATCCCGAGCACCGGCCCGGCCACGCCGCGCCATCTGCGGGCCAGCAGGGCCAGCGGAAAGGCGACGAGCAGCCCGATGGCGACCGACGCGAGCGTGATGCCGACGTGCTGGAGCGTGGCGTCGGTCAGCTCCTGCCCCCGTGTGCGCAGGTATTCGCCGCAGATCCACTCATTGGTGATCAGACAGTTCTGTCCCGCCATCCGCCCTCACCTCCCCCTGGCCCTTGACCCTCGGTTACTGGCGACCCTAACCCCGCGCACTGACATTCGACTGCGGCCGCCACACAACGGCAACAATGTCCGTCAGGAGTACGGCCAGAATGGGGAAGCATGATCCGCTTCGAGCACGTCACCAAGCGCTACGCCGATGGCACGACCGCCGTGGACGACCTGTCGTTCGAGGTGGCGGAGGGTGAGCTGGTCACGCTCGTCGGACCCTCCGGCTGCGGCAAGACCACCACGATGAAGATGGTCAACCGGCTCATCGAGCCGACCAGCGGCCACATCCACCTCGACGGCGAGGACATCGCCACGGTCGACCCCGTGGAGCTGCGTCGCCGTATCGGCTACGTCATCCAGCAGGTCGGCCTCTTCCCGCACAAGACCGTGCTGGAGAACACCGCCACCGTCCCGCACCTGCTGGGCTGGCAGCGCAAGAAGGCCCGCGCCCGCGCGGCCGAGCTGCTGGACCTCGTGGGCCTCGACCCGTCGGTCTACGGCGACCGCTACCCCGACCAGCTCTCCGGCGGGCAGCGCCAGCGGGTGGGGGTGGCGCGCGCCCTGGCCGCCGACCCGCCCGTACTCCTGATGGACGAACCCTTCGGCGCGGTCGACCCCGTCGTCCGCGAGCACCTGCAGAACGAGTTCCTGCGGCTTCAGTCGCAGGTCCGCAAGACCGTCCTGTTCGTCACCCACGACATCGAGGAGGCCGTCCGTCTCGGTGACCGCATCGCGGTCTACGGCAACGGGCGCATCGAGCAGTTCGACCCGCCCGCGGCGGTCCTGGGCGCCCCCGCCACGCCGTACGTCGCCGACTTCGTCGGGGCGGACCGCGGCCTCAAGCGGCTGTCGGTGACCTCCATCGAGCCGGGCGACCTGGAGCAGCCTCCGGTCGTCCACCTCGACGACCGGGTGGTGACGGCGGCCGCCCGCCTGGCCGCTGAGGGCGCGCGCTGGGCCGTCGTCCTGGACGACGCGGACCATCTGCACGGCTGGGTCTCCGCCGACGCGCTGACCGGCTCCGACGGCACCGTCCGGCGGCACTCGCGGCGCATGGACGCCTGGCTGCCGGTGGGTGCCTCGCTCAAGCAGGCGTTCAGCACGATGCTCCAGCACGACGCCGGGTGGATCGCCGTCCTCGACGGCGACGACGCCGACCACTTCCTGGGCGTCCTCACCCCGGCGCGCCTCCACGAGGCGCTGCGCCGCTCGATCGGCGCGGATTCCCGGGGGGCCGCGCGGGGTGACGTGGAGCTGGAGACGATCTCCGGCGTCTGACCCGCGCCGGACGGGCCGGATGGGCCGAGGCCGGCCCCATCCGGCCCGTCCGGCGTGTGAGGACACCGCCGCGCGGCGGAGGTGCGGACAGACGCGCCCCGCGGCGGCTACGCCGCCTTGGCCGCCGTACCGCCGTCCTCGTCGTCGTCCTCGGGAAGCTTGCAGACGCGCTCCAGGAAGAAGCCCGCGGCCACCACGCACGCGCCCGCCAGTACGGACGCGCCCGCGTAGATCGCCTGGTCCCGGCGGGCCGTGACCTCCAGGCCGTCGATGAGCATGAAAACGCCCACCCCGCCGTACATTCCGGCGACCAGCGACGCGACCAGCGCGCTCGCCTGGCCGAAGACGACCGCGCGGGCGGCCAGCAGCGGATCCACGCCCTTGGCGCCGGGCCGCCGCTCACGCTGCGCCCGCAGCCTGGAGCGCAGCGAGAACGCGGTCGCTGCCAGGACGACGGCGATGACCGCCAGCACGATGGGCGCCGCCACCGGCACGCTCGGCAGGGTGCCGACCGAGTCCCACAGCCGGGCGCCCGCCCAGGACAGGACCCCGGCCACCGCGAACAGCCCGACCAGCACACTGACCCGCAGTTGCTTCACTGGGTCGCTCCTCCATGATTCCTCGGCGCACCGGAACTACATGGGCCCAACGGCTACTCGGGCAGTCGAAGTTCCAGGTCGACGCGCGGACTGACGCCGTCCGTACCGACACCGGACAGCAGCTCGACGACCGGGCCGCGGCCGGGCACCACGGCCTCCGGGTCCACGTCGTACCACGGCACCAGGACGAAAGCGCGCTCGTGGGCGCGCGGGTGCGGCAGCGTCAGCAGCGGGTCGTCCGACAAAACATCCTGGTACGTCACGATATCGACATCAAGGGTGCGGGGGCCCCAGCGCTCGTCCCGCACGCGCTCGAAGGCCTCCTCGATGGCGTGTCCGCGCTCCAGCAACGAGGCCGGCGGCAGTGTGGTCTTCACCAGCACCACCGCGTTGTAGTACGGCGGCTGCGTATCGGCGTCGACGCCCCAGGGCCGGGTCTCGTAGACCGGGGAAACCGCCTTGACCCGCAGGCCCGGGGTGTCCTCCAGCGCGTCGATGGCGCCCTGCAGGGTCTCCAGGCGGTTGCCCAGGTTGCTGCCGAGCGAGATCACCGCCCGTTTGGGGTTGCTCAACGTCACATCGGCGGCGTCCACCTGCTCCACCACGGAGGCGGGCACCGGCTGCACGGTCGGGTCGCTGCTGCTCATACTCGGCTCCGGGTAATCGTGATCGTCACATCGTCGAACGGCACGGTGATCGGGGCGTCGGGCTTGTGCACGACGACCTCCACCTCCCGTACCGCTTCGTGCTTGAGGCACTGCTGGGCGATCCGCTCGGCCAGCGTCTCGATCAGGTCGACCGGCTCACCTTGCACCACGCCGACGACCTCCTCGGCCACCACGCCGTAGTGCACGGTCTTCGCGAGGTCGTCCGCGTCCGCGGCGGGCCGGGTGTCCAGGCTCAGCACCAGGTCCACGATGAAGGTCTGGCCCTCCTCGCGCTCCCGGGGGAACACCCCGTGGTGTCCGCGAGCCTTCAAGCCGCGCAGCGCGACACGATCCACACGAATCACTCCTGCTGGTTGTCGGTGTGCGGGAGCGCGCCGACCGCTGCCGGCACATCGCCCGTCCCCTGCCTTCGGCCGGGTTCCCCATCTTCGAATCTACCTGCGCGCACCGACAGTGCCCGCCCACGGGTGCTATGGACAAGGAGGGCATGCGCTGCTAGACGGCTTCCGCCGCGTCTACCCGATGCCCTCGCGCTCCACCCCTACCCCGCCCGCAAGCAGCTCGAACGAGTGATCACATTCCCCTCACACTGACGTCACGCGGACGTCGGGCCGTGACGGACCCCACGCCTCCTACGTGACGCATGCCACTGGCGTATCACCCATTTCGCCCCCGGCCGATACCCGGATCGCGTCGGAACACGCCGGATCACGCCCGGTCCGGGCCGCCCGGCTCCTCGTCCTCGTCGTCCTCGTCCTCACGGCCCGCGAGCACCGGCGAGCCGTGGTGGGACCAGACCTTCCAGTCCTCCCCCACCCGCCGGAAGACGTTCGTCGCCACGACCAGCTGGCCCACCAGCGGCCCCAGCTCGCCCTCCGTCTCCGCGGGACCGCCGCTGAGGATGTTCTCCGTGCAGGTCACCAGCGCCGTGTCACCGGCGACCGCGACCTCCACGTCGGTGAGGAAGAACTGGATGTAGTCGGTGCTCGCCATGATCAGCGCGTACGAGCGGAGCACCTCGCCCCGCCCCCGCAGCACCGGCCATCCCGGATGCACACACGAGACGTCGGTATCGGGGCTGTCCAGCCACAGGCTGTCCATGGCCGCCGTGTCGCCGCGCTCCACCGCCTCGTACAGCGCGGTGTTCGCCAGCTCGACCCGCTCGCTGTCCGTGCGCGCTGTGCTCACCAGGCCCCCTCGGCGGCGGCCGCGGCCGCCGCACCCTCTACGGCTCTCGCGACGCGGACGGCGTCCGCGCTCGCACCCACTTCGTGCACCCGCACCGCCCACGCGCCCTCGCGCGCCGCGAGGGCGGAGACGGCGGCCGTCGCCGCGTCCCGCTCGCGGGCCGGGGGCGGACTGCCCTCGTCCCCGGCCAGCACCCGGCCGAGGAACCGCTTCCGGGAGGCGGCCACCAGCATCGGCAGCTCCAGCTCCCGGCGCAGGTGCGCCAGCCGGGCGACCAGCGCCAGATCGTGTTCGGCGTTCTTCGCGAAGCCCAGACCCGGGTCCACCACGATCCGCCGGGGGTCGACACCCCCCGCCACGACGGCCTCCACCCGCTGCCGCAGCTCGGTGAGCACCTCGGCGACCACGTCCCCGTAGACGGCCCGGCTGTTCATGTCGGCGCTGAAGCCCCGCCAGTGCATCACCACGAACGGCACCCCGGCCGCGGCCACCACGGGCACCATCTCCGGATCGGCGAGCCCACCGCTCACATCGTTGACCAGCACCGCACCGGCCGCGACCGCCGCCTCCGCGACCGAGGCCCGCATGGTGTCCACGGAGACCACCACGCCCTCGCCCGCCAGACCGCGCACCACCGGGACCACCCGGCGCAGCTCCTCCGCCTCGTCCACCCGCGAGGCCCCGGGCCGGGTGGACTCGCCACCCACGTCGACCAGGTCGGCGCCGCCCGTGACCAGGTCCAGGCCCCGCTTGACCGCCGCGGCGGTGTCGAACCAGTGGCCGCCGTCGGAGAACGAATCGGGCGTGACGTTGACCACGCCCATCACCGCACAGCGGTCCCACTCCGGCAGCCCGACAGGTCCGAAACCGCGCAACGTACTCATGCCCACCAGCCTAGGGCGTGCGGCAAAAAGAACGCCCCCTGCCCGAAAGGTCGGACAGGGGGCGTTATTCCGCACGCTACGCGCGGGCGTCGCACGGTCAGGCCGCGCGGGTGACCTCGTTCCGCGCGGGGGCGACGTCCTCGTCGTGCTCGCAGGGCTTCGGCTCCGCCGGGCGGCGGCGCAGCAGCCGCGGCAGCTCCAGGAAGCCTTCCGCCTGCATCATCGCGAAACCGATGCGAGGCAGGTCGCGGCTGTTCGGGAAGACGATGAAGCGCGGCTCCCAGCGCGGCCGGAACTTCTCGTTGAACTTGTACAGCGACTCGATCTGGAACCAGCGCGAGAGGAAGATCAGCACCGCGCGCTGGACGCGCACGACCGGGCCCGCGCCGAGCTTGCCGCCGCGCTCCAGGGCGGAGCGGAAGAACGCGAAGTTCAGCGACATGCGCTTGATCTTCAGCTCGGGCGCCGCCTGCAGGAAGGCGACGATGAGCAGCTCGTTCATGCCCGGGTCGGCGCTGCGGTCGCGGCGCATCAGCTCCAGCGAGCTGCCCTCCGGGCCCCACGGCACGTAGTGCTGCATGGCCTTCAGATCACCGAAGGGGGCGTCCTCGCCCTCCTCCGGGTCCTTGTGGGCGGTGGCGATGACCGCGTCCAGGTCCTTCGGGTCACCGATCCGGCCCAGCGCCATGGAGAAACCGCGCTCGTCCTCGGTGTCGCGCCAGGCGTTGGCGGCCTTCTGGACGACCTCCAGCTCCTCGGGGCTCAGGTCGCCGACCCGGCGCACCTTGGTGCTGTAGCCGTTGCGCTCGATGCGCTTGACCATCTGGCGGACGTTGCGCATGGAACGCCCGGAGAGGCTGAAGTCGGCCACGTCGACGATGGCCTCGTCACCCATTTCCAGCGCGTCCAGCCCGGTCTCCCGGGTCCACACCTCGCCACCGGTCTCGCTGCAGCCGGCGACCGCGGGGGTCCAGGAGTGGCGCTTGGCCAGGTCCATGAACTGCTCTATCGCGCCCGGCCAGGCCTCGACGTCACCGATGGGGTCGCCACTGGCGAGCATCACGCCGGAGACGACGCGGTAGGAGACGGCGGCCTTGCCCGAGGGCGAGAAGACGACGCTCTTGTCGCGGCGCAGCGCGAAGTGACCGAGCGAGTCGCGCTCACCGTGCTTGGCGAGCAGCTCGCGCAGCCGGTCCTCGTCCTCCTCGGTGAGGACGGGCGCCGGGTACGCCGGGCGGAACGCCAGGTAGGCGGTGGTGGCCACGGTCAGCAGACCGAGGGCACCAAGGGAGTAGCCCACGGTGTAGTCGACGCCACCCGTATAGCGGATCGACCCCTCGAAACCGAAGAGGCCCCAGATCACGTGCTCGATCTGCTCCAGCACCGGCGGGTCGCCGACCATCTTGTTCGCGTGCGAACCGACGATCACCCAGCCCAGGCCGAAACTCGCCCCGCCCATGAGAATGAAGTTGGCGACCGCCTTCCAGCGGCTGCGGGGGTCCGGCAACGCGGCGAAGGACTTCCGGTGCCTGAGCAGATAGACGAAGAGCAGCAGCGTGAGCGCGGTGCCCACCCGGGAGTGCTGGTAGATCAGCTGCGCGGCGGCGCCGACCGGCAGCACCACGACGGCGGCGAGCCAGGCCCGCTGCTTGGCCCGCTTGAGGCCGTGCGCCAGCATCAGCAACAGGATGCCGACGATGATCGAGCCGGCCGCGGCCAGCTGCGTCACCGTGCCGGGCAGCACCTCGGAGAGCGCGTGCATCCTGCTCCACCGGTACCGGGGGACGACCCCGGCCACGATGTCCGCCAGACCGATGAGCGCGGCGACCGTGCCCACGACGGCAGGCACGTTCTCGGGCTTGGGCCCTTTGAGGATGCGCGCGAGCCCCGACAGTCGCTTGGCCCCCTCGGGAACCCCATCGGACTTTTTGCCATCTACCCTGACAGACATCTCTTCCCGTCGTCCTGTCGAGTGGACCTGCGCCGTCTGGCGGCAGCGCCCGGACTTAATGCGCCCTGTAGGACGACGGTTTCGGGGTTGAGGTTCCGCCGGGGGCCAAGCCCGGAAAGAAGTAACCATTCCGCGACTCGGGCCTCCGGTCGCTCTGGCAGAAAGCACCTCATGGGTCTCACCAGCATGGCAGTACTGCTGCTGGCCATCTCGGCCGCGGTAGTGCTCTTCGCGTTGACCATTTGGCTCTGGCCCCGCCTGGGCAAGAAGAGCGTCGGATCGATCCTGGGCCGCGTCGGCATGATGCTCGCCACGCAGCTGACGCTGTTCGCGGCGATAGGCCTCTGGGCGAACCAGTCCTTCGGTTTCTACGGCTCCTGGGCCGACCTCTTCGGGCAGGTCAACCAGGAGGGCGTCGTCGTGGACCACAGCGCCAGCGGCAAGCGGGTGCAGGTCGTGAGCACGCAGGCGGTGAAGGTGCCGCGCGGCGATGTACCGCGGGTCGGCGGCAAGATCGAGAAGATCAATGTCGCGGGCGTCGATTCGAAGATCAACGGCCCGGCATATGTCTACCTGCCGCCGGAGTACTTCCAGCCGGAGTACGCCAAGAAGACCTTTCCGGCCTCCGTCGTCCTGACCGGCTACCCGGGCACTTCCGAGGCGCTCATCAAGGGCCTGGACTACCCGGTGCGCGCGCATAAGCTCGCCAAGGCGAAGAAGATGCAGCCCACCATTCTGGTCATGATGCGCCCGTCCGTGGTGGGCCAGCGCGACACCGAATGCATTGACATACCCAACGGCCCCCAGGCCGAGACCTTCTTCACGAAGGATCTCCGCAAGGCGGTCTCCCAGCGTTACCGCGTCGGCGACAAGGCCGCGAACTGGGGCATCATCGGCAACTCCACCGGCGGCTACTGCGCGCTGAAGATCGCCATGCGCCACCCCGAGGCCTACAGCGCCGCCGCCTCGCTCTCCGGCTACTACAAGGCCCTGCAGGACCCCACCACCGGTTCCCTCTTCGGCGGCAGCAAGAAGCTGGAGAACGAGAACGACGTGATGTGGCGGCTGAAGAACAAGAAGACCCCGCCGATCTCGGTCCTGGTGACCAGCAGCGAGCAGGGCGAGCACAACTACAAGGACACCTTGAAGTTCATCAAGATGGCCAAGAGTGACGCCCGGGTCTCCTCGATCATCCTCGACAGCGGCGGCCACAACTTCAACACGTGGCGCCGTGAGCTGAACCCCACCCTCCAGTGGATGGGCGGCCGTCTCAGCGCGTAGCGCGCCCGGCCCGCCTCAGCGGGCCATGATCAGGCTCATCGCCTCCGCGCGGGTAGCGGGGTCACGCAGCTGGCCCCGCACCGCCGACGTCAGCGTCTTGGCACCGGGCTTCCGGATGCCCCGCATGGACATGCACATGTGCTCGCACTCGATGACCACGACCACGCCGCGCGGCTCGAGGATCTGCATCAGCGAATCGGCGATCTGCGTCGTGAGCCGCTCCTGCACCTGCGGGCGGCGGGCGTAGACGTCCACCAGGCGGGCCAGCTTCGACAGGCCCGTTATCTTCCCGCTCGTGGCCGGGATGTAGCCGACGTGCGCCACGCCGTGGAACGGCACCAGGTGGTGCTCACAGGTGCTGTAGACCTCGATGTCCCGCACCAGCACCATCTCGTCGTGGCCGATGTCGAACGTCGTGGTCAGAACGTCCTCCGGCTCCTGCCACAGCCCGGCGAAGATCTCCTTGTACGCCCGCGCGACGCGCGCCGGCGTCTCCCGCAGGCCCTCCCGGTCCGGGTCCTCCCCGACCGCGATGAGCAGCTCGCGGACGGCGCTCTCGGCCCGCTTCTCGTCGAATGCGCCGACGGGGCCCTCGATGTCCAGCGTCACCGGGTCGGTCATGGGAGTTGCCTCGTTCTCTCGTACGTTCTGCGCGGCCCGGACATGCGAGATGCCGCACCCCCAGGCTAATAACCTGGGCGGTGCGGCATCCATTCCGGGCCCGTGGGGCACCGGTCACATCCTGCCGGTCAGCTCTCCGGGGTGGCGTTGCCGCCGCCGTAGGAGCGCGGGGCGTCCTCGGGGAGGTCGGCCGGCGGCGCGGGCTGGACCCCGTTGCTCGGTGCCAGCTCCTTGGGGGAGAGCACCGGCGGGCGGGTCGAGGGCGTACGCCGCGAGGAGCCGGTCCACGCCGGGCGGGCCGGGCGCTTCACGATGTGCTTGAAGACCTCGGCGATCTCCTCCTTGTTCAGCGTCTCCTTCTCCAGGAGGGCCAGAACCAGGTTGTCGAGAACGTCGCGGTTCTCGACGAGGATCTCCCACGCCTCGTTGTGCGCGGTCTCGATGAGCTTCTTGACCTCTTCGTCGACCAGCGCGGCGACCTCTTCGGAGTAGTCGCGCTGGTGCGCCATCTCACGGCCCAGGAATGGCTCGCTGTTGTCCGAGCCGAACTTGATCGCGCCGAGCCGCTCGGTCATGCCGTACTGCGTGACCATCGCGCGGGCCGTGGCGGTGGCCTTCTCGATGTCGTTGGCGGCACCGGTGGTCGGGTCGTGGAAGACCAGCTCCTCGGCCGCGCGGCCGCCCAGCATGTACGCCAGCTGGTCGAGCATCTCGTTGCGCGTGGTGGAGTACTTGTCCTCGTCGGGCAGGACCATGGTGTAGCCGAGCGCACGGCCCCGGGACAGGATCGTGATCTTGTGCACCGGGTCGGAGTTCGGAGACGCCGCCGCGACCAGGGCGTGACCGCCCTCGTGGTACGCGGTGATCTTCTTCTCCTTGTCGCTCATGATCCGGGTCCGCTTCTGCGGTCCGGCCACGACACGGTCGATCGCCTCGTCCAGCGAGTGGTTGTCGATCAGCTTCTTGTCGCTGCGGGCCGTGAGCAGCGCCGCCTCGTTCAGCACGTTCGACAGGTCCGCGCCGGTGAAGCCGGGCGTACGCCGGGCGACGGCACCCAGGTCGACGTCCGGGGCGACCGGCTTGCCCTTCTGGTGAACCTTGAGGATCTCCAGGCGGCCCTGCATGTCCGGGCGGTCGACGGCGATCTGCCGGTCGAAGCGGCCCGGGCGCAGCAGCGCGGGGTCGAGGATGTCGGGGCGGTTCGTGGCGGCGATCAGGATGACGCCGCCCTTCACGTCGAAGCCGTCCATCTCGACCAGCAGCTGGTTGAGGGTCTGCTCACGCTCGTCGTGACCACCGCCGAGGCCCGCGCCACGGTGCCGGCCGACGGCGTCGATCTCGTCGACGAAGACGATGGCCGGGGCGTTGGCCTTGGCCTGCTCGAACAGGTCACGGACCCGGGAGGCACCCACACCGACGAACATCTCGACGAAGTCGGAACCCGAGATCGAGTAGAACGGCACGCCCGCCTCGCCGGCGACGGCGCGCGCGAGCAGCGTCTTGCCCGTTCCGGGCGGGCCGTAGAGCAGCACACCCTTGGGGATCTTGGCGCCGACGGCCTGGAACTTCGCCGGCTCCTGGAGGAACTCCTTGATCTCGTGGAGTTCCTCGACCGCCTCGTCGGACCCGGCCACATCGGCGAAGGTCGTCTTCGGGGTGTCCTTGGTGATGAGCTTGGCCTTGGACTTCCCGAAGTTCATGACCCGGGAGCCGCCGCCCTGCATCTGGTTCATCAGGAACAGGAAGACCACGACGATGAGCACGAACGGCAGCAGCGAGAGCAGCACCCCGATGAAGGGGTTCTGCTTCGACGTGGCGATGTTGTACCCGTCGGGCAGCGTGTCCTTGTTGTCGTCGTCGGCCTTGGCCTGAAGATCCTTGGAGATCTCGACGCCCTGGTCGCCGATGTAGTTCGCCTGGATCTTGGAACTGCCCTTGACCTTCTGGCCCGCCTTGAGTTCGACCTTGACCTTGTTCTCGTCACCGGTCGTCAGCTCGGCCGATTTCACCAGGTTCTTGTCGATCGCGTTGACGACCTGACTGGTGTCCACCGACTTGTAGCCGCCGGACGAGCCGACGACCTGCATCAACACGACCACGGCGAGGACGGCCAGCACGATCCACATGACCGGCCCACGGAAGTAGCGCTTCACGTCCATCCATACGGGGCGCAAGCGCCCCGTCCCTCCTGCCACAGTGAGGCACGGCCGCCCCTGACCGGGGTGCCTGTGCGTACGGTGTTCTGCTCGACCTTGCAGTGCTTGCTAGCAGTGCTTGAAAAGAATGCTTGAAACTACTGACCTTCGGACGGTACCCCAGCATTGTCACCCGACGCTGCCGGAGACCGTCAAACAAAACCGTCTTCGCATGCTCCAACGGCGGGAACCGTCGGTCGGTTCCCGCCCGCCGGAGAGGGGCCCGGACCGGGGCCGGACGGCTCAGCCGCCGTAGACGTGCGGCGCGAGCGTGCCCACGAAGGGCAGGTTGCGGTACTTCTCCGCGAAGTCGAGGCCGTAACCGACGACGAACTCGTTGGGGATGTCGAAGCCGACCCACTTCACGTCGATGGCGACCTTGGCCGCCTCCGGCTTGCGCAGCAGGGTGACGACCTTGAGGGACGCGGGCTCGCGCGAACCGAGGTTCGACAGCAGCCACGACAGCGTCAGACCGGAGTCGATGATGTCCTCGACGATCAGGACGTGCTTGCCCTTGATGTCGGTGTCGAGGTCCTTGAGGATCCGGACCACGCCGGAGGACTGCGTGCCCGCGCCGTACGAGGACACCGCCATCCAGTCCATGGTCACGGGCGTCGACAGCGCACGCGCCAGGTCCGCCATGACCATCACGGCGCCCTTGAGGACACCGACGATCAGCAGGTCCTTGCCCGCGTACTCCGCGTCGATCTCCGCCGCCAGCTCGGCCAGCTTCGCGTCGATCTCTTCCTTGGTGATGAGCACCGACTTGAGGTCGGTGCCCATGTCCTTGTCGTCCACCCGCGCCACTCCGCTTGTTTAAGGCTCATCCGGCTCATCCGAGGCGAGCAGAGGCTCGTTCGCCGCTCGTTCGAATCAGCCCTGCCGGATGACCAGTCTGCCACCCTGCCTGCGAACCGCGACGCGCCCGGGCAGGTTGATGGCCCCCTGGCCGCGCCAACCGGTGATCAGCCGGTCGACTTCCTCGATGTGCCGGGCGAAGAGCGAACCGGCCGGGGAGCCCGCCGAGATGGCCGCGCGGCGCAGCACGCGGCGGCGGACCGCGGGGGGCAGCCGGTAGAGCTTGGCGGCCTCCAGGGCGCCCGTCTCGTCGCGCACGGAGGGCTCCACGTCGGCGGCCCAGGCGTCGAGGGCGTCCGCGTCGTCCCGGGAGAGCCGGGCGGTACGGGCGAGGGCCTCGACGACGCCCTTGCCGAGCGCCTTCTCCAGAACGGGCAACGCCTCGTGGCGGACCCGGGAGCGGGTGTACGCCGGGTCCTCGTTGTGCGGGTCGTCCCAGACGGGGAGCGACTGGACCATGCACGCCTTGCGGGCGGTCTGCCGGTCCAGACCGAGGAAGGGCCGGCGGTAGCGGCCGCCGGCGCCGGAGGCGACGGCCATGCCGGACAGCGAGCGGATGCCCGAGCCGCGGGCGAGGCCGAGCAGTACGGTCTCCGCCTGGTCGTCCCGGGTGTGGCCGAGGAGGACCGCGGCGGCGCCGTGGCGCTCCGCGGCGGCGTCCAGGGCGGCGTAGCGGGCGTCACGGGCGGCGGCCTCGGGGCCGCCTTCCCTGCCCACGGTGACCGTCACGGCCTCGACGGGGTCGAGGCCGAGGGCGGCGAGACGGCTGACGACCTCCGCGGCGCGGAGGTCCGAGCCGTGCTGGAGGCCGTGGTCGACGGTGACCCCGCCGGCCCGGACCCCGAGCCTGGGGGCCTCGAAGGCGAGGGCGGAGGCGAGCGCCATGGAATCGGCGCCACCGGAGCAGGCGACGAGGACGAGCGGCCGGCGGCCCCCGGAGGGCACGGCGACGGGCGGAGCGAGGGTGAGGACGTCGTGGAGTACGCGGCGGACCGCCAGGCGTATCGCGGCGACCGCGGGATGTGGACCCATGTCCCTGTGTCCAATCGTTCCAATGGAGGGGGTACGGAGGGGGTTCCGAACTCTGCGAGCTTCGAGCATCAGTCACGCTGTGTGCGTTGATGGTGACAGAAGCGAGCCTTTACCCGAGCATCGCACGCCCACCCTTGGCTCACGGTCCCTCGGACGGGTGATTACGGGGGCGTTCATCCCACAGGGGGCGTGTTCGAATTACTTCTCGGATTTACGGTGCACCCGTGCGACCCACTCCGCGGGTTTGGCGATCTCCGCCTTGGTCGGGAGCGTGTTGGGTGAGGTCCATACCCGGTTGAACCCGTCCATGCCGACCTCGTCGACCACGGCCCGCACGAACCGCTCGCCGTCGCGGTACTGCCGGAGTTTCGCATCCAGTCCGAGCAGCTTGCGCAGCGCCGCGTCCAGCCGGCCCGCACCGCGCGCCCGCCGCTGCTGGAACTTCTCCCGGATCTCGGTGACCGACGGCACGACCTGCGGTCCGACCCCGTCCATCACATAGTCGGCGTGCCCCTCCAGCAGCGACATCACGGCCGTCAGCCGGGCCAGGATCTCCCGCTGCGCGGGGGTCTGGACCAGGTCCACGATGCTCGGCGTGCCGCCGTCCTCGCCCTCCGGCCTGCCGCCCGCCAGCGACTGGGCGGCCTCGCGCAGCCGCTCCAGCAGCGTCGCCGGATCGACCTCGGTCTCGCTCAGGAACGCCTGGATCTCGCTCTCGATATGGGCGCGCAGCCAGGGCACGGCCGTGAACTGCGTGCGGTGCGTCTCCTCGTGCAGACACACCCACAGCCGGAAGTCGTGCGGGTCCACCTCCAGCTCGCGCTCGACGTGGACGATGTTCGGCGCGACGAGCAGCAGCCGTCCGCCGCCCGCGCCGGCACCGGGGAGATCGCCGGAGCCCGGGGCGAAGGTCTCGTACTGGCCGAGCACCCGGGACGCCAGGAACGACAGCAGCATCCCCAGCTCGACACCGGTCACCTTGCCGCCGACGGCACCGAGCACGGCCGTGCCCGTGCCGCTGCGGCGGTCCTGCATCTTCTCCAGCAGCGGCCCGAGGATCGCCCGGAACCCCTCGACGTTCGCCTTGATCCACCCGGCCCGGTCCACGACGAGCACGGGCGTGTCACCCGTGAAGGCGGCGCCCTCCTTGACCGGTGGTGTCATTCGCGTGAACGCCCGGACGTGCTCCTCCGACGCCTTCGCGTGCCGCCGCAGCTCCGCGACGATCGCCCGCGCGTCCTCCCGGCTCACTTCCGGCCCCGGCCGCACGAGCCGGGTCGCGGTCGCCACCGCGAGCTTCCAGTCGACCATCTCCGTACCACCGAGGCTTGTCATGGCTTTCACGTTACGTGCTGCGCACGGCTTGCGGTGAGGGGTTCCCGCCGCGCGCTTCGACCGTTGCCGCCTTCCCCGTCGATTCCCGCCCCGCGGGCGGTTGCCGCCGCGCGCAGCGGCGACCGTCAACGACAGCCGCAGCCGGCCACCGCGGTCGACAGGCGGTCCAGGGCTCGCTGCGCACCGTCCGGGTCACCGGAACCCGTCGTCATGAACGCGAAGGCCAGCAGTCGGCCGTCCGCGTCGACCGCCGTGCCGGCCAGGGAGTTCACCCCCGTCAGGGTGCCGGTCTTCGCGCGCACCGCACCACGGCCCGCGGCATAGTCGTCGGCTTCGTAGCGCGAGCGCAGCGTTCCGCTGAAGCCCGCCACGGGCAGCCCGGTGAGGACCGGCCTCAGTTCCGGGTGGCCGGGGTCCGCCGCGCGGGCCAGGAGCCGGGCGAGGAGGGCCGCCGAGACCCGGTCGGCGCGGTCGAGGCCGCTGCCGTCGGCGAGGTGGACGCCGGACATGGGCAGGCCCAGCCCGGCCAGGCGGTCGGTGACGGCCTTCGCCGCGCCCTCGAAGCTCGCCGGCTGTTTGGAGGCGAGCGCGGTCTGCCGGGCGAGGGCCTCGGCGATGTCGTTGTCGCTGTAGGTCAGCGACCGCTCGACCAGGGCGGAGACCGGCGGGGAGGAGACCACGGCGATACGTTCCGCCTTCGCCGGTGCCGAGCCGCCGGACGGATCACCGTCGATCTCGACGCCCCGCTCGCGCAGCAGGGAGGCGAACTCCCCCGCCGCGTCGGCGGCCGGGTCGGTGCCGCGCTCGGCGGGTCCGTGATCGGAGTCGTCCTGACGCGCCTCGTCGAGCATGAGCGCGCTCAGGGGGGCGATGTTCTCGTTCGGGCCGATGACGTGCTGCGCGGGCCCCGAGTAGCGGGAGGTGTCGTACGTGAGCTTGGTGCGGGTGGTGCCGCGTGCCTTGAGGGCGCGGGCCGTGGCGTCGGCCAGCGTCCGCAGGCTCGCGTCCGCCGTGCCCTGCCGGGCCGTGAGGGTCGGGTCGCCGCCGCCGACGAGCACGATGCCGTCCCCGCCCGTCACCACCGTCGTGTCGATGCGGTGGTCGGGGCCGAGCGCCGAGAGCGCGGCGGCGGCCGTGGCCAGTTTGACGGTGGAGGCGGGGGTGTAGGGGGTGTCCTGGTCCGCGCCGTAGAGCTGCTCGCCGGTGGCGACGTCGACCACGGACGCCGAGCGGTCGGGGCCCAGGCCCCCGTCCTCCAGCAGCGGCTTCAGCGTGTCGGCCAGACCGCTTCGGGTGGGGGCCGGGGCGGCGGCGTGCCCGGACCTGCCGCCGGGGGCGCCGGGCTGCCCGCCGAGGGGGGCGAGGACCTCGGCGGCGCGGGGGAAACGGGCCCCGGCGTGACGCTCGCCACCCGTCGCCGCGACGGCGGCGGCGCGGGCGCGCTCGGCCTTACGCTGGCCCGAGTCCCAGGGACCGGCGGCCACCGCGGCGCCGGTCGCGACCACGAGGCCCGTCGCGGCGGCCGCGGCGGTGAACCGTACGGTCCGCCGCTGCTCTCGTGGGGCGTTCCGCCACCACCTGAACTGCCACGTTCTGGCCTCAGGCACTACGGACCAGCCCCTTTCGCCACCACACACCTGCGTGAGGGACACTTAATCACTGCGCTTCACCGAGAGCACGGCACCCGCACCCGGTAGCGCGAAGCACCCAGACGCATGTGTTGATCATGAAGGAGCCACCCGTGGAGTTCGACGTCACCATCGAGATCCCGAAGGGTTCGCGGAACAAGTACGAGGTGGACCACGAGACCGGTCGCATCCGTCTGGACCGCCGACTCTTCACCTCGACCAGCTACCCGGCCGACTACGGCTTCGTCGAGAACACCCTCGGTGAGGACGGCGACCCGCTGGACGCCCTCGTCATCCTGGACGAGCCCACCTTCCCGGGCTGCCTCATCAAGTGCCGCGCCATCGGCATGTTCCGCATGACGGACGAGGCCGGCGGCGACGACAAGCTGCTCTGCGTTCCCGCCTCGGACCCGCGCGTGGAGCACCTGCGCGACATCCACCACGTGTCGGAGTTCGACCGCCTCGAGATCCAGCACTTCTTCGAGGTCTACAAGGACCTCGAGCCCGGCAAGTCCGTCGAGGGTGCCGACTGGGTGGGCCGCGCCGAGGCCGAGGCCGAGATCGAGGCCTCCTACAAGCGCCTCGAGGCCGCGGGCGGCTCGCACCACTGAGTGTGCTGACGCACCACACGTGACGGGCTGGTTTTCGGCTGAGTTCAGCCGAAAACCAGCCCGTCCGGCGTTTGAGGACCGGGGTGCGGGGCGGAGCCCCGCCTAGAACCCTCTGGTCCGCTTGGCCGCACGGCGCCCCGGCGCCGGCGGGCCCGGGACCTTCAGGAAGAGCCGGGCGACCTCGGAGCCCAGGTTCACCCCGATGGCGATGGCCAGGGCGAGGGCCGCGGCCCTGGTGAGGCTGGCGATACCGGCGTTCAGTTCGTTCTTCGCGATGTTCAGCAGCGCGAAGTACGTGGCGCTACCGGGCAGCAGCGGGCCGATGGCCGCCGTGACGTAGGGCAGCGCGGACGCGTACCGGTAGCGGGACAGCAGCTGGCCGAAGAGGCCGACGACCCCGGCGGCGATGGCCGTGGCGGGGACCGGGTCCATCCCGGCCGTGTCGGCGAGGGCCGCGTAGATGACCCACGCGACGCCGCCGTTGACCGTGGCCCACAGCACGGTGTGACGTTCCTGCTGGAGCAGCACCGCGAAGGCGAGGGCCAGCAGCATGGCCGCGATGATCTGGATGACGGGCCGCTCGACGTGTTCCAGCGCCGCCTCGGGGTCGAGCGTCCCGACGCCGCCGAAGTGCACGCCCCCGTAGAGGACCATCAGGACGCCGCAGACGATGCCCGCGATGAGGTAGCCGACTTCCAGCAGCCGGGCCGCGGCGGTGATGTAGTAGCCGGTCAGGCCGTCCTGGACGCCCGCGACGAGGGCCCGCCCGGGGATCAGGGCGAACAGCCCACCGGTGATCACCGCGGACGCCTGGACGTCCGGGTGGCTGGCGCTGATCGCGACGCCCATCGCGGCGGGCGGCATGGCCGCCGCGACGAACTGGTAGAACTCCGGCAGTCCGCGCCCCGAGGCCAGCCAGGCCAGCCGGTCGCCGAGCACCGCCCCGGCCGCCGCCGCGAGGAAGACCACGAGCCCGCCGCCCACGAGCATGGACGCGGCGCCCGCGAGCAGCCCGGAGGCGAGGGTGAGTCCCCAGCCCGGGTAGGGGTGGCGGTTGCGGCGGATCTCGGCGAGACGGCCGTAGGACTCCTCCAGGGTGAGCCCCTGCGAGGTGATGTCGTGCACGAGCCGGAAGACGGCGGAGAGCCGGTTGTAGTCGGTGCCGCGCCGGCGGACCGTGCGGTTGGCGGTGACCGGGTCGTCGACGAGGGACGGC
Organism: Streptomyces sp. NPDC042259; assembly: GCF_055582085.1. Taxonomy (NCBI): domain Bacteria; kingdom Bacillati; phylum Actinomycetota; class Actinomycetes; order Kitasatosporales; family Streptomycetaceae; genus Streptomyces; species Streptomyces sp. NPDC042259. Next base: position 67,132 of record NZ_JBVJDW010000013.1, read on the forward strand.
TGGTAGCTCACGGTCAGCAGGGTGAAGGTGACGGTCGGCTCGCAGCGGTCGAGCCCGTAGGCGTGCGCGACGCCGAACATCGCCGCCTCGACGTCCTCGGCGCCCTCACCGCCGGCGAGCAGCAGCTCGCCGATGCGCAGGGTCAGGTCGAGCACGCGCGGGACGGCCGGACCGGCCTCGTCGGGCTTGCCGGGCCGCTCGGGGGCCGGCCGCTCCCCCACCGGCATGCGCAGCATCGTGCGCATGCGGTCCTGCCAGGGCACTTCCTTGGTGAGGTTGACCTTGGGTATGCCGTAGGGCGGCGTGAAGGCCGCGAAGGGCGTCCCCTGGGTGGTGCTGCCGCTCGGCCCGGCGGTGCCCGGCGGGAGGGTGAAGGCGGAGCCCTCGGGTTCGTTCTCCGGTTCGGGGGCGACGCCCTCGGGCACGGCGAACTCGGAGGTGGGGTGGTCGTCCTCCGGCGGGGCCGGTAGGGGCACGCCCAGCGGCGGGGTGAAGGCGCTGTGCGCCTCGTCGGACTGCGGTTTGCGGTCCTCGGCCGCTTCCGCGTCCGCGGCGTTGCCGCCGCCCCACTGCCGATCCGCCACCGTCGCTCCTCGTACGCCCGCCCTGTTTACGCCACCATGCACGATCAGTGGCGCGTGTGCCCAGTGGGGGCTCGCACATGCGGACGAAAGCGCCCCACTTCGGCCCCGACCTGGGTCGGGACCGCAGCGGGGCGGCTGTCGGCGGAGGGGGTCAGCGCTTGGCGTGCCGGCCGCGCTGGGCCGGCGGGCGGCCGTCCTCGGGGCCGCCGCCGGGGACCGGGGGGGCCTTCTTGGCCTGGGAGCGGGCGCGCAGGAACTCGATGGCGATCGGGACGACCGAGATCAGCACGATCGCGACCAGCATCGCCTCGATGTTCGTCTTGACGAACTCGACGTTGCCGAGCGCGGCGCCCAGCAGCGTCACCCCGGCGCCCCACAGGGTGCCGCCGATGATGTTGAAGATCAGGAAGGAGCGGTAGTTCATCCGGACGACGCCCGCGATGATCGGCGTGAACGTCCGGATCACCGGCACGAAGCGGGCGAGCACCAGGGACTTCGGCCCGTACTTCTCGAAGAAGTCGTGGGCCTTCTCGACGTTCTCCTGTTTGAAGATCTTCGAGTCGGGGCGCTTGAAGAGCGACGGCCCGACCTTCCGGCCGAAGAGGTAGCCCGCCTGGTCGCCGAGGACGGCGGCGAGCACGACGAGCAGACAGACCAGCCACAGCGGCTTGTCCAGCGTGCCCGCCGTGACCAGCAGGCCGGTCGTGAACAGAAGCGAGTCTCCCGGCAGGAAGAAGCCGATGAGCAAGCCCGACTCGGCGAAGACGATGGCCAGCACGCCGTAGAGGCCGAACTCACCGATCAGGTAGTCCGGGTCCAGCCACTGGGGGCCGAGCGCGAGGGTGGTCATGGGGGTCACGGGGACAGGCTCCTGGGTCGAGGCGCAGGCTCGTGCGAGGCCCGGGCACAGGCGGGGGGAGGCGTATGTGCGGCCCCAAGTTATCAACGCGGCCGCCACAGTCCTGGTTCCAGCGGGTGGCCGGAGGTCCGCACCCGGTCGGCGCAACGATCCGGCCCCGGCGTGCGTCTCGGTCGACAACCGGCAAAACTGCACAACACGGAGGTGGATGCGATGGGCATCGAGGATTTCGGCGGCGGCCAGAGCCAGTCGGATGTGCTGGTGGTCACCACGAACGACGTGCCCGGCTACCGGGTCGACAAGGTCATCGGTGAGGTCTTCGGCCTGACGGTCCGCTCCCGGCACCTCGGCAGCCAGATCGGCGCCGGCCTGAAGTCCCTGATCGGCGGCGAACTCAAGGGCCTGACCAAGACCCTGGTCGAAACCCGCAACCAGGCCATGGAACGGCTGGTCGAGCAGGCCAGGGCGCGCGGCGCCAACGCGGTGCTGATGTTCCGCTTCGATGTGACCGAGGCGGCGGACGTGGGCACGGAGGTCTGCGCCTACGGCACGGCCGTGGTGATCTCTCAGCAGTAGCCGATCCGACACGTCCGGAGCCGGCGGACCGGGGCCCGGGGCGGGCCCCGGTCTGAAACCGCACAGCGAGGGGTACGCGCGGATCATGGCACTGCACAAGGGCACGGACGACCTGACGGACGCCGCCAAGCGGAGTTTCCCCGTCAATCCCTTCTACGGCGAGGCCGACCCGCTCGGCGGCATGGCGTCGGAGCCACCGCGCGACGCCCTGCCCGAGGGGCCGATGGCTCCCCACTCCGCGTACCAGTTCGTCCACGACGAGCTGATGCTCGACGGCAATTCCCGGCTCAACCTGGCGACCTTCGTCACCACCTGGATGGAGCCCCAGGCGGGGGTGCTCATGGCGGAGTGCCGGGACAAGAACATGATCGACAAGGATGAGTACCCGCGCACCGCGGAGCTGGAGAAGCGCTGTGTGCGGATGCTCGCCGACCTCTGGAACGCCCCCGACCCGGCCGCGGCCGTCGGCTGCTCGACGACCGGGTCGAGCGAGGCGTGCATGCTCGCCGGGATGGCCTTCAAGCGGCGGTGGACGCTCGCGAACGCGCACCGCTATCCGTCGGCCGGTGCCCGGCCCAATCTCGTCATGGGCGCGAACGTCCAGGTCTGCTGGGAGAAGTTCTGCAACTTCTGGGAGGTCGAGGCCCGGGTGCTGCCCATGGAGGGCGACCGCTTCCACCTCGATCCCGCCGGGGCCGCGGCGCTCTGCGACGAGAACACCATCGGGGTCGTCACCGTGCTCGGCTCCACCTTCGACGGGTCCTACGAGCCGGTGGCCGGCATCTGCGCGGCGCTGGACGAACTCCAGGAGCGCACGGGCCTCGACATCCCCGTCCATGTGGACGGCGCGTCGGGCGCGATGGTCGCGCCGTTCCTCGACGAGGAGCTGGTGTGGGACTTCCGGCTGCCGCGCGTCGCGTCGATCAACACCTCCGGCCACAAGTACGGACTGGTCTACCCGGGGGTGGGCTGGGCGCTGTGGCGGGACGCCGCCGCCCTGCCCGAGGAGCTGGTCTTCCGCGTCAACTACCTGGGCGGGGACATGCCGACGTTCGCGCTCAACTTCTCCCGGCCGGGCGCGCAGGTCGCCGCGCAGTACTACACCTTCCTGCGGCTGGGCCGGGAGGGCTACCGGGCGGTGCAGCAGAACACCCGTGACGTGGCCCGCACCCTGGCCGACGGGATCGAGGCGTTCGGCGACTTCCGGCTGCTGACGCGCGGCGACGAGCTGCCCGTCTTCGCGTTCACGACGGCCGACGACGTGACGGCCTTCGACGTGTTCGACGTGTCGCGGCGGCTGCGGGAGCGCGGCTGGCTGGTGCCCGCCTACACCTTCCCGCCGGACCGGGAGGACCTGTCGGTGCTGCGCGTGGTCTGCCGCAACGGCTTCTCGCGCGACCTCGCCGACCTGTTCCTCGAGGACCTGGGCGCCCTTCTGCCGGAGCTGCGGCGGCAGCCGGGACCGCTGGACCGGCCCCAGGCCGTCGCCACCGCCTTCCATCACTGAGCCCCCCGCCCCGGCGGGGGCGGCTCAGCGCCCCAGCCCCCGGTAGCGCCGCAGGGCGAGCGGAGCGAAGACCACGAGCAGGAGCAGCGGCCAGGCCACGGCCATCGCGGGGGCGTGCTGGGCCGCCCAGGAGCCGCCGTCCGTCCCGGTGTTGCCGAAGAGTTCCCGGACGGCGGCGGCGGTGGCCGACATCGGGTTCCACTCGGCGACGGTGCCGAGCCAGCCGGGCATCGTCTCGGCGGACGCGAAGACGTTGGAGAGGAAGCCGACCGGCCAGATGAGGATCTGCACGGCCTGGACGAGTTCGGGCTTGCCCGCCACCATCGCCAGATAGATGCCGAGCCACAGCATCGCGAACCGCAGCAGGAGCAGCAGCCCCACGGCCTGGAGGGCGTTGCCGAGGCCGTCGTGCCAGCGCCAGCCCATCAGCAGTCCGACGCCGATCATCGCGAGCAGGCCGAGCACCGACTGCAGCATGTCCAGGACGCTGCGGCCGACGAGGACGGCGGAGGGCGCCATCGGCAGGGACCGGAAGCGGTCGATGACGCCTTTGTCGAGGTCCCGGGTGACGGCGACCATCGTGCCTTCCAGGCCGAAGGCCATGGTCAGCGCGAGCATGCCGGGGACCAGGAACTCCTTGTAGTCGCCGCCGCCCGGGACGGTCATGCCGCCGCCGAGGAAGTAGGCGAACATCAGCAGCATCATGACCGGGAAGGCGAGGCCGACGAGCACCTGGACGGGTTGGCGGGCCCAGTGCGCGAGGCCGCGCCGGGTCATGGTCCAGGAATCGGCGAGGACCCATGCCCAGGGGTGCGCCGGTGCGGTGGGGTGGGTCATGCGGCCGCTCCTTCCTTGGTTTCGGTGCCGGCCGGTGCGGCACCGGTGACGTGCAGGAACACCTCGTCGAGCGTGGGGCGGCGCAGGGCGATGTCGGCCGCCTCGATGCCGGCCGCGTCGAGTGCCCGTACGGTCTCGGTCAGGGCGGCCATCCGGTCGGCGACCGGCGCGCTGATCAGCCGGCGGTCGGGATCGGTGGTGACCGTCGCCGCGCGGGCGGCCCCGGCCACGACGGCTCCGGCGGCGGCCAGGGCGCCGGCGTCGCGTACGACGACGTCGATGCGGTCGCCGCCGAGCCGGGCCTTGAGTTCGTCGGGGGTGCCGGCCGCGATGACCCTGCCGGAGTCGACGACGGAGATCCGGTCGGCGAGCTGGTCGGCCTCCTCCAGGTACTGGGTGGTCAGCAGCACGGTCGTACCGCCGTCGACCAGGGAGCGCACCGAGTCCCACACCTCGGTGCGGCCGCGCGGGTCGAGCCCGGTGGTGGGCTCGTCGAGGAAGAGCACCTCGGGGGCCAGGACCAGCGCGGCGGCGAGGTCGAGGCGGCGGCGCATGCCGCCGCTGTAGCGGGCGACGGGCTTGCGCCCGGTGTCGGCCAGGCCGAAGCGCTCCAGCAGTTCCCCGGCCCGGGCGGCGGCCCGGCGGGGGCCGAGGTGGTAGAGCCTGCCGAACATGTCGAGGTTCTGCCGGCCGCTCAACTCCTCGTCCACCGCCGCGTGCTGGCCGAGCAGACCGATCCGCCGGCGGACCTCGTCGGGCCGGGCCAGTACGTCGTGCCCGGCCACTTCCGCCCGGCCGGCGTCGGGGCGCGACAGGGTGGCGAGGATACGGACGGCCGTGGTCTTGCCGGCCCCGTTGGGGCCCAGCAGCCCGTGGACGGTGCCGCGCGGGACGGTGAGGTCCAGGCCGTCGAGGGCGTTCTTCTTCCCGTAGGTCTTCCGCAGTCCTTCGACAACGATCGCGTGACCGGTGTCAGTCAATGCGCTCTCCTCCCCACATCGGTAGTCAAACTTGACTACGCGAGTCGCCGAGAGTACTCCCGCATTCAGAGGTAGTCAAACTTGATTACCTGCACGTGCCGATACGGCCCGGGCAACCAGGACGCTCAGCGCCCGCCCGGCCGCCCGGTCACTGCTCGCCGCTGGTGGCGATGCCCTGCCACTGATCGCCCTCGTCCGCCATGACGTAGGCACCGCCCTCCAGGCGTTCGATCAGCCCCTGGGTCCACCGCGCCCCGCTCTCCGCGGTGTGCACCCACATGCCCATGATCTCGCCGATGTGGCCCCAGTCCTGGCCCTCGTCCGGGGTCCAGTGCCGGGCGATCTCGGACCGCCACGCCTCCAGGGACTCCACCCGCCGCTTCAGCAGCGCGATGGCCTCGGCGCGCGGCAGGTCCACGATGAACCCGACGCCCGCGCTGAGGACGTCGACCTTCTGGTCGTAGGAGGAGAGGGCCTCGCGCAGAAGCGTGAAGTACTCCTCCTCACCCTTCCCCGTCAGCTCGTACTCCGTGCGCGGGGGGCCGCCGGCCTCGCTCGGGGCGACGTCGTGCGCGATCAACAGCCCCTGCTTGGCCATCTGCTTGAGCGCGTGGTAGATCGATCCGGGCTTGGCGTTGGACCACTCGTGCGCACCCCAGAACTCCAGGTCGTTGCGCACCTGATAGCCGTGGGCGCGCCCGTGCTGGCGCACCGCCCCCAGCACCAACAGCCGGATCGCCGACATCGTCTTTCCTCATTCCACCCGGTCACGCCTGCTCCGGGGCACACCCGCGCGGCCCCGGCGCCCAGACTAGGCGGCACGGCTCCCCCGCCCGGCTCAGCCCCGGTCCGGCGCCCCCTGTGCCTCGGCCACCAGCTCGAAGGCGGTCTTGCCGTCGAGGGACTCGCGGATCACGTCCGCGTGGCCCGCGTGCCGGGCGAGTTCCTCCACCAGGTGGAGCAGCATCCAGCGCAGCGACACCCGCGACGACGGCGGGAACCAGGGGGCGTCCGGCAGCGGGAAGGTTTGCTCCAGGCTGTCGGCGGAACGGATGAAACGCTCGGTCTCCTCGGTGACCCTGTCCCAGTAGGCGAGCGCTCCCGCGACGCTCTCGCCCTCGGTCAGCCGGAAGCTGTCCGACCAGGTCGACTGGTCCCGCTCGATCTCGGGCGGCAAGTCCTGGGCCATCCGCACCCAGTTGCTCTCGACCTCGGCGGCGTGCTTCAGCAGGCCGCCGAGCGACAGCTCGCTCGCGCTGGGCCTGGCCGTCGCCTGCTCCTCGCTCAGTCCGAGGACTGCCCGGCGCAGACCGCCGCGCTGTGCCTCCACGAACGCGAGCAGGGTGCCGCGCTCGTCGGAGGGGTCCTTTTCGATCACGTGCGTCACCATGGGGTCCTGCCTTTCGAAGCCGTCGTCTCGTGAAGCCGTCGTCTCGTGAAGCCCTCGTGCGATGCCTCAAAAGTATGACCCCATGCGGTCAACTGCTGTCCTAGACCCCGCGCGAGCCCGGAAACCGGGCCGGGCGGCCGAGAGACCGGGACGCGTCAGAACGGGAAAACGCTGCGCCCGTGCTGGACCGAGATCCACTTCGTGGTGGTGAACGCGTCGACCACCGCCTCGCCGTTCAGTCGGCCCACCCCCGAGTGCTTCTCGCCGCCGAAGGGCACGATCGGCTCGTCGTGGACGGTGCCGTCGTTGACGTGGACCATGCCGCTGTCGATGCGCTTGGCCACCCGCACGCCCCGCTCGACGTCACCGGTGTGCACGGCGCCGCTCAGCCCGTAGGGAGTGTCGTTGGCGATCCGTACCGCCTCCTCCTCCCCGTCGAACGGGATGATCAGCACGACCGGACCGAAGATCTCCTGCCCGAGGACCGGGGAGCCGGGCGCGAGGCCGGTGAGCACCGACGGGCCGACGAGCGTGCCGTCGGACTCGCCGTGCAGCAGGGCGGTGGCCCCGTCGGCGATGGTCTGCTCCACGAGGGTGGTGATGCCCTCGGCCTGGCCGGCGTTGATCAGCGGCCCGATGTGGGTGGCCGGGTCGGCGGGGTCGCCGACCTTGAGCGTTCTGACCTTGGCGAGGAACTTCTCGGTGAACTCGGCCTCGACCGACCGGTCCACCAGGATCCGGTTGGCGGCCATGCAGACCTGCCCCTGGTGGATGAAGCGGCTGAAGACGGCCGCGTCGACGGCGTAGTCGAGGTCGGCGTCTTCGAGGACGATCAGCGCGCTGTTGCCGCCGAGTTCGAGGACGGTGCGCTTGAAGTGCGAGGCGGCGACGGTGGCCACATGGCGGCCGACCCGGTCGGAGCCGGTGAAGGAGATGACCTTCGGCACGGGGTGCTCGATGAGCGCGTCACCGATCTCGGCGATGTCGGTGACGACGACATTGAGCAGCCCCGGCGGCAGCCCGGCGTCCTCGAAGACCTTCGCGACCAGGCCGCCGCCGCATATGGGGGTGTTCTGGTGCGGCTTGAGGACGACGGCGTTGCCGAGCGCGAGCGCCGGGCCGACGGACTTGACCGACAGCAGGAAGGGGAAGTTGAACGGGCTGATCACCCCGACCACGCCGACCGGTACCCGGTAGAGACGGTTCTCCTTGGTGTCGTCCGGGGACGGCAGGACGCGGCCCTCGGGCAGCAGCGCGAGGTGCAGCGACTCCCGCAGGAACTCCCGGACCAGCCGTAATTCGAAGGCCGCCTTGACGGCCGTGCCGCCGACCTCGGCCGTGATCGCCTCGGTCAGCAGCTCCTCGCGCTCGTCGATGATCCGCAGCGCCCGCTCGAAGACGAGCCGGCGGGTGTACGGGTTGGTGTCCGCCCAGGCGGGCTGGGCGCGCTCGGCGGCACGGTAGGCCTGGTCGACCTCGGCGACGCTGGCGACGGCGATGGAGGCGAGCTTCTCGCCGTCGTACGGATTGAAGTCGACGATGTCCCAGGAACCGCTGCCGGCCCGCCACTCGCCGTCGATGTACTGGAACGCCAACTCGTCGAAGTAGGACATGCGCCATCCTGTCTGCGGACCGGGGCGCCCGGGACGCCCGTTCGAGGTGCGGACTCCTGATGGGACGTCATGGTACTGCTGTGTCAGCAGAGTTGAAGGAGTCGCCGCAACAGATCCCTGGTGCCCGAGGGGGAGAGGCTGTCGGCGTGCAGCCGCTCCATCACCCGCGCGTACTGCGCCACTTCCTCGGCCTTGTCGACGTAGAGCGCGCTGGTGAGCTGCTCCAGGTACACCACGTCCGACAGGTCCGACTCGGGGAAGCGCAGCAGGGTGAAGGCACCGCTTTCCCCCGCGTGCCCGCCGTGTGCGAACGGCATCACCTGGAGCGTGACGTTGGCCTGCTCGGATATGTCCAGGAGGTGCTGGAGCTGCTCGCGCATGACCTCGGGGCCGCCGTAGGGCCGGTGCAGCGCGGCCTCGTCGAGCACGGCGTGGAAGACGGGGGCCCGCTCGGAGAACAGCAGCTTCTGGCGCTCCATGCGCAGGGAGACCCGGCGCTCGACCTCGGCCTCGTGGGCCCCGGGCTGGCCGCGCACGACGACGGCGTGGGCGTAGCCCTCGGTCTGGAGCAGGCCGTGCACGAACTGCACCTCGTAGATCCCGATGTACGAGGCGGCTCCCTCCAGGCCGACGTACGTCTGGAACCACCCGGGGAGCACATCGCCGTAGCTGTGCCACCACCCGGCGACGTTGGCCTCGCGGGCGAGGCCCAGCAGGGCTTCCCGCTCCGCGTCGTCCGTGACCCCGTAGAGCGTGAGGAGGTCCTCCACGTCACGTGCCTTGAAGCTCACCCGGCCCAGCTCCATGCGGCTGATCTTCGACTCGGACGCACGGATCGAGTACCCGGCCGCCTCGCGCGTGATGCCACGCGATTCGCGCAGCCTCCTGAGCTGTGAGCCCAGGAGTATGCGGCGCACCACGGAACCGCTCGACTCGCTCGTGGCCATCTCTGCGACCCTCCCTGTCCCGGCCTGACGTGTCCGCACACCCTTCTGGGGGCGACCCCCGTTCCCCCGGCGCCGAAGTCTGCCACTTCCAGGCTCCGTTGAGTGCCCATCCGGTTACCGAGACCTGACTCTTACCGGAGTCGGCCGGTACGCATAGCCGGGAGGGCGCAGGAACATTGGGCATCAAACCCCCTGTGCGCCCCCCAAACCCTCCGCGTGCACGTGCATCTGCCCTTGCATCCGCCGTGCGCATTGGGAACGATGGGGCTCGCACACGTGCACGTCACGTCCACGATTGCCAGGAGTGCCTCGGATGGGTACCGAAGGATCGACTGTGCTCTCTCCGCTGTGGCGAGGGCTGCCCGCGATCGACTCATCCGCCGTCTCGAATGCGGCGTCCTGCGCGCTGCCACCACGGTTCGAAGCGGTACGAACGGCCCGGAAGTTCACCAGGACCACGCTGCACCAGTGGGGTCTGCCCGGTCTGTTCGACGATGTCGCCCTGGTCGTCTCGGAGCTGGTGACCAACTCCATGCGTTACGCCCTGCCGGACGCCCGCGACCGGGGCGAGTACGAACCGCCGGTACGGCTGCATCTGATGCGCTGGACATCGCGGCTGGTGTGCGCCGTGCGCGATCCCAGCGAGGACAGCCCGGTCACCAGCCAGGCCGAGGCCGCCGACGAGCGCGGCCGGGGCCTGTTCCTGGTGGAGTCCTTCAGTGACGGCTGGGGCTGGCACCCATTGGCCGGCGCCCTGCACGGCAAGATCGTGTGGGCGCTGTTCCGCCTGCCACGCGACTGACGCGTGCGCCCGGGGCACGACACCCGGGCGTACACGAGGGGCGTCAGTCGCGTGCCAGGTGGTCGAATTCACCGTCCTTGACGCCCAGCAGCATGGCCTCGATCTCGGCCGGCGTGTAGACGAGCGCGGGACCGTCCGGGTAGCGGGAGTTCCGCACGGCGATACCGCCCCCGGGCAGTCTGGCGAACTCCACGCACGAGCCCTGCGAGTTGGAATGCCGGCTCTTCTGCCAGACGACGTCTTCGATGTCCGACGCGGCCATGCCGTTGTACGCCTGGGGCACTGGACTCTCCCGGAGAGTTTCGGGGGCATCCCCGGCCGCGGTTTCGGGGATGGCAACTGCTCCGGATCATAGCCGCGTTCATGTGCTTATGCATGAGCCGATGCACGTGCACGCAGGGTGGTCCCGCCGCTACGTCGCGGGGCGGGGCGCGGCGCGGATCAGCCCACAGGATCGAGGAGTTCGTCGCCGGTCGGCGGTGGCCCGGCGGTCCTCGGCGTGCGGTCCGCCGACCAGCACCACGGGCAGCGGGCGCGGCGCGGTCATCGGCGGTCCCCGCGCTCGCCGTAGCGCCGCTCGAAGCGCTCCACGCGTCCGGCGGTGTCCATCACCCGGGCGGTGCCGGTGTAGAAGGGGTGGCTCGCCGAGGAGATCTCGACGTCGATGACGGGGTAGGTGTTGCCGTCCTCCCACGTGACGGTCTTGCCGCTGGTGGCGGTGGAGCGGGTGAGGAAGGCGTAGTTCGCGGCCCGGTCGCGGAAGACGACGGGACCGTAGGCGGGGTGGATTCCGGGCTGCACGGTGCTCAGCGCTCCTCTCGGAAGGTGACGTGCCGACCGGCGACCGGGTCGTACTTCCGCAGTTCCAGGCGGTCGGGGTCGTTACGGCGGTTCTTGCGGGTGACGTAGGTGAATCCGGTCCCGGCGGTGGACCGGAGCTTGATGACGGGGCGTAGCTCGTTGCGTGCCATGGGGGCTACTATACAGAAATGGTTTCCATTTTCATTAAGCCCGTGCGGGCCGCCCGAGGACCGGAGGTCTGATCCATGTCCGCCCACTGCCAACTCACCGGCCGCAAGCCCGGCTTCGGCAACGCCGTCTCCCACTCGCACCGGCGCACCGCCCGCCGCTTCGACCCCAACATCCAGCGCAAGCGCTACTGGCTCGCCAGCGAGGGCCGCCATGTGCGGCTCACGCTCAGCGCGAAGGGCCTCAAGACCGTCGACGTCATCGGCATCGAGGCCGCCGTCGCCCGCATCCGTGCCCGTGGAGGCCGGGTCTGATGGCGAAGAAGAGCAAGATCATGAAGAACGAGCGGCGTCGTCTGACGGTCGTCCGCTACGCGGCCCGCCGAGCCCTGCTCAAGGCGGTCAGCCGCGATCCGCACACACCGCAACGGGAGGGACGGGCGGCCCGGTGCGAGCTGCGGCGCCGGCCGCGCGACGCGAGTGCGCGCCCGCGTCCGGAACGGAACAGGGACTCGGTTGACGGACGTCCGCGCGGATACCGTCTGCGGAAGTCCAGCTGGTAGCCGCTCGCCTGGCCCGCGGGTTTTCG
>NZ_JBVJDW010000013.1:78873-198016 GCF_055582085.1 Streptomyces sp. NPDC042259
CGGACTTTCGACTGCGGGCCGTCTTGGCCGCCGCTCGCCTGGCCGGCGGACTTTCGACTGCGGGCCGTCTTGGCCGCCGCTCGCCTGGCCGGCGGACTTTCGACTGCGGGCCGTCTTGGCCGCCGCTCGCCTGGCCGGCGGACTTTCAGACTGCGGGCCGTCTTGGCCGCCGCTCGCCTGGCCGGCGGACTTTCAGACTGCGGGCCGTCTTGGCCGCCTGCGGCGGCTTGGCGCCCTGCGGGCGCGTCCTCAATCGCCGGACGGGCTTGAATCAAGCCCGTCCGGCGATTGAGGACACCGCCGCGCAGCGGTGGTGCGTGGGACACGGCGGACGCCGGCCGGGTAGCCGGGGCCCGAGGTCTGGCCCGCGCAGTCCTCGGCGTGGATGAAGACGGGCCTGTAGGCCGTGCAGGTCGTGGACATGACCTCAGCATCCGCACCCCGGCGGGCCGGCCGCTGGCGGTCATCGGACGTCGGACTCAGCGCCCGCCCCTCGGCAGCAGCAACAGCTGATCGGCGTAGCACCACGCCCAGTCCTCGCCCGGCTCGAAGGAACGGGCGACGTCGTGACCGCTGTGCTCACGCGCGTGCGCGCTCGCGTGCCGGTTGGGGGAGCTGTCGCAGCAGCCCCCATGGCCGCAGGCGAGGCACTCGCGCAGATGCAGCCAGCTGCTCCCGGTGCGCAGACAGTCTTCGCAGCCCTCCGTGCTGCTCGGCGTCACCTCGCGGACGCCCTCCAGGTGGGCGCAGTCCCGCCGGGTGGGCTTCCCCTCGACGTCGGCGGCGACCTGCCAGTCCTTGGACCCACTCGGCTCGCTCATGGCTTCGAGCGTAGGCCGGACGGCGGGTCCCCGCACGGCGAAGCACGAGGTCAACGGCCATTGTCAGACCCCACTGGCAGACTCACGGACGTGAGATGGGCGGTGGCGGAGGCGGGCGACGGGGGTGTTCGTCTCTGCCCGCTCGACCCTGCGGGCAGACCGGCCGGGCCGGTGGAATCCGCCCCGGACGCGGCCGCCGCCGTGCGGGCCCGGCCGGAGGCCGAGCGGTGGGTGTGGCGGTCCACCGCCGACGGGTATCCGCCGCTGCTCGCCGCGGGCGTCCACGTCCGGCGGTGCTACGACGTGGAGGCCGCCGAGGCGCTGCTGACCGGTTACGCCGAGGGCCAGTCGGGTCAGCCCCGCTCGCTCGCGGCGGCCTGGGCGCGGCTGCGCGGTCTGCCCGTGCCCGCGGATCCGCCCGCCCGCGCGGCGGGCGAGCAGTCGTCCCTCTTCGAGCCGGGGCCGGTCCCGTTGCCCCCGGGCGTCGATCCCTTGGACGCGCTGCTGGAGGTCTATGCCGGGCAGCTCGCCCGCACGGACGCCACCGAGCACCCCGGCAGGATGCGGCTGCTGATCGCCGCCGAGTCGGCGGGGACGCTGGTCGCGGCCGAGATGAACCGCACGGGTGTGCCCTGGCGTGCCGATGTGCACCGGGCGCTGCTGTCGGAGCTGCTCGGCGAGCGCTTCCCCGGCGGCCTGGAGCCCCGGCGGCTGGCCGAGCTGGCGGAGGAGGTGTCGCGGGCCTTCGGGGGTGACGTGCGGGTCAGGCCCGATCTGCCGGCCGACATCGTCAGGGCCTTCGCCCGGGAAGGCATCGCCCTGTCCTCCACCCGGGCCTGGGAGCTGAGGAGGATCGACCACCCGGCGGTGGCGCCGCTGCTCCAATACAAGAAGCTCTACCGCCTGTACACCGCGCACGGCTGGTCCTGGCTCCAGGCCTGGGTGCGCGAGGGCCGCTTCCGCGCCGAGTACATCCCGAGTGGCGCGGTCTCCGGCCGCTGGACCACCAACGGCGGGGGCGCGCTCCAGATCCCGAAGGTCATCCGGCGCGCGGTCGTCGCCGACCCCGGCTGGCGGCTCGTCGTCGCCGACGCCGACCAGATGGAGCCGCGGATCCTGGCCGCCGTCTCCCGCGACCCGGGGCTGATGGAGGTCGCCGCCGACGAGCGGGATCTGTACGCCGCCCTCTCCGACCGGGCGTTCTCGGGCGACCGCGAGCGGGCCAAGCTGGCGCTGCTCGGCGCGGTCTACGGCCAGACCTCGGGCGACGGCCTCAAACACCTCGCCGACCTGCGCCGTCGCTTCCCCGCCGCCGTCGCCTACGTCGACGACGCGGCGCGGGCGGGCGAGGCGGGCCGGCTCGTACGGACCTGGCTCGGCCGTACCTGCCCGCCGGCCTCGGTGGCCGCGCCGGAGGAGGCGGGGCTCCCGCAGGAGGCGGCGGGCTCCGGGGAGGACGGCGGCTACGGCAGCACCCCGGCGAGCCGCGCCCGGGGCCGTTTCACCCGGAACTTCGTCGTCCAGGGCAGCGCCGCCGACTGGGCCCTCGTCCTGCTCGCCGCCCTCCGCCAGGAACTCGCCGGCCTCCGTGCCGAGCTGGTCTTCTTCCAGCACGACGAGGTCATCGTGCACTGCCCCGAGGAGGAGGCGGAGGCCGTCATCGCGGCCATCCGCACCGCCTCCGACCGGGCCGGAGACGTCGTCTTCGACGGCACGCCGGTCCGTTTCCCCTTCACCACGGCCGTCGTGGAGTGCTACGCGGACGCGAAGGCGTAAGACCCGCCCGGCCCGGTTCCGGTCGGCGGGGACCGCCCGCCGTTTCGTCCCCGCCCCCACCCCTGACAGGACGTCAACCCGTGCGGCGTATCAGAACAGGCGGTCCGGCGCGTGGCCCCGCACGATGACGGCAGGGCCCGCCGTGTGACGGCGGCACGCTACCCGTCGCTCCTTGGGGAGGACATGCCATGACGCTCGGCCTAGAGCAGCTGCGCCGCTGCAACGTCGCCGTCGACCTCGGTGCGGCCAGAACACGCGTCTACCTCAAGGACACCGGCCTGGTCGTGGACGAGCCGAGCATCGTCGCACTCAACACCCACACGGGCTCACTGATCGCGGTCGGCTCCCTCGCCGACGGCATGGCGGGCCGCACCCCCAAACACATCCGCGTCGTACGGCCCATCTCGGGCGGCACGGTCGTCGACATCGACATGGCCCAGCGGATGCTGCGCCACCTCGTGAGCCAGAAGCTGCGCAAGGCCTGGCGGCGCAAGCCCGTCCTCCGGGCCGCCGTCTGCATCCCGCACGACGCCGAGCCGCTCGCGCAGCGCGCGGCCGTCGAAACGCTGACGGGTCTCGGCGCGCGCCGCGTCGAGCTGGTCGACACCCTCATCGCCGCCGCCGTCGGCTGCGGGCTGCCCGTCGAGCAGCCCGAGGCCTCGATGATCGTGGTGTGCGGGGCGGCGTCGACCCAGGTCGCGGTGTTGTCGCTGGGGTCGATCGTCGCCGCCGAGAAGGTGCTGGTGGGCGGGGACGCCATCGATTACGCGGTGGTCCAGCACGTACGCAACCAGCACGAGCTGATGCTGCCGACCCAGGGGCTGCAACCGCTGCATCTGGCGCTGCGCGCGGTGCCGTCGCCCGAGGGCACCGAGGTGCGCGGCCGGGACGTGGCCACGGGGTTGTCGCGGACCGTCCGGGTCAGCACCGCGCACGTCCGCGAGGCGATCACCACTCCGCTGACCGCCGTGCTCGACGCCATCGGCCGGGTCCTGCGGGAATGCCCCCCGGACCTGGTGGCGGACCTCGGCGTGCGGGGCCTGACGCTGGCGGGCGGCAGCGCGGTGCTGCCCGGCCTGGACTCCATGATCAGAACCGGCACCGGGATGCCCGTGCAGATCGCGAAGGACCCCGATGTGTGTTCGGTGGTCGGGCTGGGCGCGATGATGGAGGGCAAGGTGCAGCCCCTGCATCTGGACCCGCTGGAAGTCGACCCCTCCTGACCTGGGCCGATCGCTTCGAGCGCCACTTTGGGAACTTCTTTACCATCCGGAACAGTTCTCACCTGTGCACCCCTATTTGTTTATGAGGAGATGGCACATGGCGCTCTGGGACCGGCTCAAGGACTCGGCCACCACGATGCAGGGCCAGCTGATGGCGAAGAAGAACGACCTCAAGAGTGGGGCGTTCCGTGACGCGAGCATGGCGATGTGCGCTCTGGTGGCGGCCGCTGACGGTTCGATCGACGCGTCCGAGCGGCAGCGGGTCGCCGCGCTCATCGCGACCAACGATGTCCTGCAGAACTTCCCCGCCGACGATTTGCAGGCGCGTTTCAACGACTACTGCCAGAAGCTGACGGTCGATTTCGACTTCGGCAAGGTCAGCGTCATGCAGACCATCGGCAAGGTGCAGAAGAAGCCGGTGGAGGCGCGTGCCGTCATCCAGATCGGCATCGTCATCGGCGGTGCCGACGGCGACTTCGACAAGACCGAACAGGGCGTCGTCCGGGAAGCCTGCTACGCGCTCGGCATCAACCCCGCGGAGTTCGACCTCTAGAAGAGGCGTGGCTGAGCCGCTGTGAGAACGGCCGCTGTGAGGCCGGGGCCGCCCCCGGTCTCACAGCGGCCTCACAGCGAGTGCCGCCGGCTCAGTGCCGCCGGCTCACACCGGCATCGTCACCGCCTCGCGCACCGGCCGCTTCCGCTCCTTGCCCGGCTCGGACCAGGTCCCCAGGGCGATCTCGGCGGTGATGCCGGGGCCGAAGCCCGCGATGATGCCCCGGGCATCGTGGTCGGCGCCGCCGTCCGCGAAGAGCCGGTCGAGCGCGTCGAAGATGACCGCGCTGGCGATGTTGCCGCGCTCGGTCAGCGTGGCCCGGCTGTAGCGGAACATCGTCGGCTCCAGGTCCAGGATCTTGCACAGGTCGTCCAGGATCCGGGGGCCGCCCGCGTGCACGATGTAGAAGTCCAGGCCGGAGACGTCCCAGTCGTAGGGCGCCGCCATGTCCCGCATCGCCGGGGCGAGCATGGACATCGTGCCCGGCACCCGCTTGTCCAGCATGAAGTGGAAGCCGGTGTCCCGGACCCCGTAGGAGATCCACTCCTCGGTGTCGGGCACCAGGTGCGAGCCGTTGCACTCCAGGCGCACGCCCGTGCCGCCACGGCCGCGCACCACGGCGGCGGCGATGCCGTCCCCGAAGAGGCCGTTCGAGAGCAGCGTACCGACCGCGAGGTCCGTCGGCTGGTAGCACAGCGAGCAGAACTCGCAACAGACGATCAGCACGTTCGCCTCGGGATAGGCGATGCAGAAGTCATGGGCGCGGTTGATGGCCGCCCCGCCGGCGGCACAGCCCAGCTGGGCGATGGGCAGCTGGCGGGTGTCGGAGCGGAAGTCCATGTTGTTGATGAGCCAGGCGGTCATCGACGGCATCATGAAGCCGGTGCACGAGACGTACGCGATCATGTCGATGTCGCGGACCTCGAGCTCGGCGTTGGCCAAAGCCCGTCGGACGGCCTCGGGGACGCGCGCCTTGGCCTCCTCCTCGTAGAGGGCGTTGCGCGCGGTGAAGCCGGGATGCTTCAGCGTTTCCTCGATCGGTTGTACGAGATGGCGCGTTTGCACGCCGGTGTTGCCGATCAGTCTCAGGGCGAGATCGAGCTGAGGGTGCCCCGCGTGCAGCGTACGGGCCAGCTCCAGGGTCTCGTCCCTGGTGATCACATGCTCCGGAACGGCGATGGCCGGTCTGCAGAGGGTTGCCACGGAGATCCTCCTACCAGGCGACCGGCGGGTGAGCGTGAGCGGACGACGCCGGATCGATACGGGATTTCCACTGCACCTCCCCCACCGGCACGACCAGCCGCGGTTCAGGGGAACGGGTGAGCGGTGTGTCACCGGCGTCCTGACAGGGCGGGGCGGGAGGGGTTCGTGCGGCGTCCGTCATGGGCATCGCATTACTCCCTTCACGCTCAGGGCCCCGCCGATGGCGCGCCAGCCTATTTGTGACCATGCCGCAATGAACGCCGCGCCACACATCAGAAGGCACAGTTCACCCGGATAGTGGATTTTTCGGAAAGGTTCGAGTCCATCGCTTCCGTCCGGCGTCCGCCGGTGCCGGCAGGCGCGTCCGCAGGGCGTCCGCTACCGAAAGTTCGACCGTCCGAAGCCCGACTGGATCATGCCCAGCGCCTCCGCGCTCGGCATTCCGGAGGGATAATCTCCGTCACTGTCACGCCCTGCACCTGTAGGGATTCGCACCCGGAAGACGACCGAGCGAGCGAGGACGACAGTCATGAGCAACGAGAGCACGCAGAGCGCCACGGAATCGGAGAGCGCCGCCGAAGCGGCCCGCCGCTATTACGGCACGGCCGACGTCGACGCCTTCTACGACGCGGTCTGGGGCGGCGAGGACATCCACACCGGCCTCTACGCCCACGAACACGAACCGGTGGCGAAGGCCTCCCGGCGGACGGTCGAGGAGGCGGCCGACAAGGTCGCGGGCCGCCTCGGGCCCGGCAGCACCGTCCTGGACCTGGGCTCCGGTTACGGCGGTCCCACCCGCTATCTGGCGGAGCGCTTCAGGGGCCGGGTCGTGGCCCTCAACATCAGCGAGAGCCAGAACGAACGGCACCGGCGGACCAACGCCGAGCACGGCCTCGACAACCTCATCCAGGTCGTCACCGGCTCCTTTCAGGACATCCCGTTTCCCGACGCCCACTTCGACGTCGTGTGGTCCCAGGAGGCCTTCTGCCACAGCGGCGACCGCGAAACGCTCCTCCGGGAGGCCACCCGCGTCCTCAAGCCGGGTGGCGACCTCGTCTTCACGGACGTCATGGCGGCGGAGCACGCCCCGGCGGACGCGCTGCGCCCGGTCGTCGCCCGCCTGGAGGTGACCGCTCTCGCGACTCCGTCCTTCTACCGTGATCGCCTTGGCAAACTCGGCTTGCCGGTTGTCGAGTTCGACGACCGCAGCGAGCAGTTGCTCACCCACTATCTTCGGCTGACCGAGGAGACCCGGCGCCGGGCGGCGGAACTCGAGGGCGTGATCAGCCCGGACTACATGCGGAGCCTGCTGGACAACCTGCCCCTGTGGGTCGAGGCCTGCCGGCACGGCCACCTGCGCTGGGGCATCTTCCGCGCGCACCGCCCGGAGTCGTGAGCGCGGGCACGACCCCCTTATGCTCGGCGTTTGCGCTCGAAGCGGGAAGGCCGGAGGGGACTGTGCGACGCGTTCGGAGGGGGCCGCTCAGTCGCGCATGTGCGCTCGCCGTAGTGCTGATGGCGCTGGGCGGCTCGGCGGGGTGCGGTGGAGAGGGATCGGGGGCGCCCGAGGCGGCGGCCGGCTCCGGGGACGGTGCGCAGCGGGAGTCGATCCCTGATCCGGACGTGCGGCTCGATGCCGAGGGGTTGCGGAAGGCGCTGCCGGACCTGCGGAGCATGCCGACCGGATGGAGAACCGGAGTAGCACCGACGTCCGCCCGGGACATTCCCAAGGACCAGCGGTGCACCGAGGGCAACTCCCGCGACTGCTCCAGGATGTGGAGCACGGCCGTCGTGCAGTACAAGGCACCGGGTGACACCGGCAGCGTGTACATCCATCTTTCCGCGTACCCCGACCGGAAGGCGGCGGGAGCCGCGCTCAAGGGCAGAAACAAGGCCAATGCGCCCGGGAACAGAGCGGTGTCCATGCCGACGGTCGGCAACGAGAGCGTGGCCTTTGCGGAACCCCGGGCCGCCTACGCCACCCCGAGTCTCACGATGACAGTGCGCGTAGGCGTGGCACTTGCCGAGCTGATCTATCAGGACGAAGAGAAGCAGCCGGACAGCGCGAAGATCCTGCTCTCGGTGGCGCGGACGCAGGCGCAACGGCTGTTGGACGTCGAGCAGGGCCGGACGCCGACGGCGACCGCCGGCTGAGCCGCCACCGATGGGTATGCCGGTGGCGGCTCAGCCTGTTGGTACTACAGGCTGGTCAGATCCGCCGCCGTGCCGACGTACCGGGCGGTCTCCGCGTCACTGCCGACGCGCCGCAGCCCGGCCTTCTCCAGCACGCGGCCCGAGGCCGGGTTCGAGAGTTCGATGTTGGCGTACACGGTGTCCACGGCGTCCGTGGCGTCGGCGTCCGGAGCGTTCAGGACGAACCCCGCCAGGGCCCGGGTGGCCTCGGTGGCGTAACCGCGACCGCGCCGGGACGGGACGATCCCGTACCCGATCTCTACGGAACGGTCACTGGGCGGCCAGAACAACCCGATGGCACCGACGACGAGGCCGGTCTCCCGCTCGACGATCTGCCGCTGGCCGTAGACCTGCCGCCGGCGATCGGGCCGCTCGGCGATGAACCCGGCGATGACGCGATCACCCTCGGCGGGGAAGTCCTCCGCCCAGTGGGCGAGCCGGCGGTCGTCGAGGACGGCGGACAGCTCGTCGGTGGACCAGTGCGTCAGCACGAGACGCTCGGTGGTCAGGCCGGCTTCGGTCAGTGAGAAAGAAAAAGACACGCGAAACTCCTGTGTGGTGTGAGGGCATGCTGATGAAGGTCGGCGCCAGCCATATTCATCAACCTCCCTTGCCACAGCAGTAATCACGCGTCTCACGCGTACTCGGAGCCTAGCAAGGCACCCAGCTCGAACCACTCGGTTTTCCCGCCCCCCGAACACCGCGTCAGCCCAGGTAGGGCTGCGGACGCCGTTCCAGGAAGTGCGTGAGCCGAAGCCGCTGTGTGTGGTGCATGGGCAGCTCGGCCAGCTCGTCAGGCGCGACGAACCTGAGTTCCGTGGACTCATCGGAAATGGCGAGCCGTCCGCCGGTGACGCGGGCGGTGAAGCAGACATTGAACTGGCGGCGTACCTCACCGTCCGAGTAGGCGATGACATGGCGAGGGTCGGTATAGGTCCCGACGAGCCCCGTGATCTCCACGTCCAGCCCGGTCTCTTCCTTCACCTCCCGCACGGCTGCGCCCGGCAGAGAGTCACCCAAGTCCATGCCGCCGCCCGGGAGGGCCCAGAGATCGTTGTCCCGGCGACGCTGGAGCAGGATGCGCTTGTGTTCGTCGACGACGACAGCGGAAGCGGCGACGACCATGCTGTTCGGCTTGGGTGCGTCCGGATCGTCGTAGTACTCAGTGCGCATCACTGGTCCTCTTCTCCTACCGGGTTCCCTGTCGCCCATACGGCGTCGAAGCTGTGGGCGTACGTGTCGAACATCCCACCCTCACCGTTGCGACGTAGGTGCCAGACCGGCGCCCCGTAGGCGTTCATTCCCCAAACGTGGGCGTTGACCAATACCTGATCGTCGGCACGATAGAGGGAGTTGTAGAGGGTGGTCCCGTGCGTCCGTACCTCGATACCGGGTACGCGCACAAGGGGTCGATAGTGCATGAGGGCAAGGCGGCAACGGGATTCGATGCCGTGCCCGAACTTCTCTTCCACGCCTCGCTGTTGCACGTTGTCGCTATCCGCGTCACCGACAGCGATACGGACCGTGCAGCCCTCTGCTGCACGATCGCGCAGCAGTTCATTCAGCCGCGGATACGCCTCGTGCAGGAAGACGGCGGCGTATACGAGCACGTCAATCTCCTGGCTGGCCTTCGAGAGCATGTCGACGACGGTCGACATAGGTACGTCCGCACGCTGCTCGTAGAGGGCTACCAGTTCGGGACTGACCGCACGTGCGGCACGCGCCTGCCGGAGTGCAGGCCATAGTGCGTATACGTCTTCCCCTAACGCCTCCGCCGCCAACATGGCCGTCACGCGACGCGGAGTGCGCCCCAGGCCAACCCAGCGTTCGACCGTTTTGGGATCCACCTCGGCCTTCTCCGCGAGGGTTCCGCACGTCCAACCTCCGACCGCCATGACGGCACGCAGTCTCTCGTTCGGTACCACCGGTCCCCTCCCTGCACTCGGGACGTGGATAGGGACGTTCTACCCGACCCAGGACGTCCCGAAGTGGGTTTTGGGGGAGGTTCCTACGTCCCACTGACCGGCGCGATGCTCACCGCATGAACGATGATGGGACTCCTGACGTCGGCACGCTGGCACCGATCGCCACTCGCCACGACGGAGCGCGCGCCGTCCCCATCGAACGGTTCCGCGCGTTGACGCTCTACGCGGACTCGCCCGACACCGTTCTCGTCGCGCGCGACACGGTGCGCAGCGCGCTGAAAGACTGGGGGCTGGGCGGGATTGCTGAGGACGCGCGGCTCGTCGTCTCGGAGCTGGTCGGCAACGTGGTCCACCATGCTGTCCCAGACGAGCGCCTGGCCACCCCGGGTGCACCGCGCCGGATCGACATCACGCTCACGAAGTGGCCGAAGTGGCTGTTCCTCGGCGTGGCCGATGAAGACTCCAGCGCGCCCACCTTCCCTCTCGGCGAGTCCTTCTCGCCGCAACTCGCCCACTGTCTTCCGGAAGCAGTTCTTCCCGATTCGGGCCGTGGGTTGCTGATCGTTCACCGGCTCGCGGACGCCCTGTGGTGGTCACCTGAGGAAAGCGGCGGCAAGACGATCTTCTGCCGCTTCGACCTCGACGACCGCCTCTCCGACGGTCCCGCCGAAAACGTTCGTTCGAGAGGTCTCGCGCCAGGTGAGGGGTGACAGACGTGAAATTTCGAGTGTGGTCACAGCGGGTTGAGAGGGGTGACGTGGTGACGGTCCGGGGCGGTGAGCGTGAGGTCCAAGCCGTGCGCCGGAACGGGCAGGGGGACACCGTGCTCGTCTTCAAGGACGGTGTCCCCCAGCACGTCGCCGCGACGGCATCGCTCGTAGTGGACCGTAAGGAGCGCCGCGCCCCGGCGTGGCGAGCCGGCGGCAGGCCCGACGCTTGAGCTTCGGGATTCGGGGGTCGGGATTCGAGCTTCCTATGTGTGGAATGGGTGGTGGGTGACAACCCACCCACCCTCCCAACTGCCGTCCTCACACGCACGGATGACAATTTGTGACCGAGTCGCCACGGGCCGCTGTCGCCGTGTAGCGTCCCCCGCAACAGACAACCCCCGCCGGTGCTAGCAACACCAGACGGGGGTTTGACCAACAAGATCGTCAGGACCGATCTCAATGGCTACTGCCAACCTTATCGACGTTCCGTGCCCGCCCGCCATGGCGCCGCCCGGTTACGGCAAACGTTCCGCGCCGGACCAAGCACCCCGCCGTCG
Source organism: Streptomyces sp. NPDC042259 (assembly GCF_055582085.1). Taxonomy (NCBI): domain Bacteria; kingdom Bacillati; phylum Actinomycetota; class Actinomycetes; order Kitasatosporales; family Streptomycetaceae; genus Streptomyces; species Streptomyces sp. NPDC042259. Next base: position 89,835 of record NZ_JBVJDW010000013.1, read on the forward strand.
CGGCGACTTCGCACACTTGCCCGCACGTGAAGCGTGCATCGCCTTCCACATCGACCGGTTGCCGGAAGGCGCCGCCATCGACACGAAGACCCTCGCCGCCACCCTGCCCGCCTACGGCCAGCAGGCCGTACGGTCCGGGCTCAACGCCCTTTCGCACGCCGGGCACCTGCGGCGGGTGCGGGAGCAGGTCGGCGAGGGGCGTACGCAGTGGGTGTTCCGTACGTACTTCTCGCGCACGCCGCGTGGTGACGCCTGGTGGGCCCGCTTCCTGGCGGGCGACGCGGGCGACGTGCCGGACGTCGACGATTCGCCCGTAGCGGCGGCACCCCGGCCGCCCGCCGAGGTTCACCCGTACGAGCACCCGCGCCCCGCGCGACCGGCGCCGACGACACGATCGCCGCGTTCCGACGCGTACGAGGCCCTCGCCGCCCTCGGCCGCGCCGACGCCCGCCTGACGCTCTCGGCCGCCGAGTGCGCCGCCCTGGAGGGCCTGGCGGCCCCATGGCTGGCGCGCGGGGTGGCGCCGGCGGACTTCGCACGGATCCTCACGGCCGGACTGCCGGACGTCGTCCACTCACCGGGCGCGCTGACCCGTAAACGGCTCATCGACAAGCTCCCGCCCGAGCCGGTCCGCAGCCCACAGGCCACTGCCCCCGCCGCACCCCACCGCCTCATGGAATGCACCGGCTGCCGCACCCCGGGCCGCCCGCAGGCACTGCCCGGCGGCCTCTGCCGCCCCTGCCGTGGCGACCTGCCCGACGAACCGCTCGGCCCGACGGAAGCCGAGATCCACTCCAGGGTCGAGCGGCTGCGCGCGACCCTCCGCACACGCGAAAGGAGCAGGACATGACCACCATGCAGGACGCGCCGCCCGACGTCGGGGCACCATTAAGGGGAGGAGGCGACACCATGACCCCCAGCGCTGCCGACCGGCCCGAGATGTCCGTCACCGAGTTCGAGGAACTTGCCCGCAGGTCGCCGGAGACCGTGCGGCTGGAGTTCATCAGCGGAAAGCTAGAGGTCAAGCCCGTGCCGGACGGCAGTCACGGAGCGATCATCATGTGGCTCCTCAAGCAGTGCATGCAGCAGCGGCCCGAACTGGCGCTGTATCCGGAGCAGGGCCTCAAGGTCGAGACCTACCGCAGGGGCCGAGCCATCCCGGACGGCTGTCTCGCGCCCGAGGACCACTTCGTGGGCCAAGGGAAGTGGGCCGGTCCCGAAGGCGTATTGATGACCGTCGAGGTCACATCACACGACCCGGACACCGACCGCCGGGATCGCAGGGAGAAGCGGGACGGATACTCCGCAGCGGACATCCCGATCTACCTGCTCGTCGACCGTGAAGCCCGCGAAGTCGTCGTCTACAGCCAGCCGGAAGCGGGCAAGTACCGAAGCCGGAGGACCTACCCGTTCGGCGACACCGCGAAGCTGCCCGAGCCCGTCGGGATCAACCTGGAGACCGAAAGGTTCAACACCTACACCCCCTGACGGTGGAAAGTCGGAGCCGGAGCCCGCATCAGCCACGCCGACCCGGGCCCCGACACCGGACGTGTCACCCCCGCAGCAACTCCGCCGCGATGAACGACAGTTCCAGCGCCTGGCTCCGGTTCAGGCGCGGGTCGCAGGCCGTCTCGTAGCGGTGGGAGAGATTTCCCTCCTGGACCCTCGACGTGGTGCCGCCCAGGCACTCCGTGACGTCCTCGCCGGTGAGTTCCAGGTGGACGCCGCCCGGGTGCGTGCCCGCCGCGCGGTGGACCTCGATGAAACCGCGCAGTTCGTCGACGATGTCGTCGAAACGTCGCGTCTTGAGGCCGCCGGAAGCGGCGATCGTGTTGCCGTGCATCGGGTCGCAGATCCACAGCACCGGGTAGCCCGCGTCCCGGACCGCGCGCACCAGCGGCGGCAGGGACTCGCGGATGCGGCCCGCGCCCATGCGGGTGATCAGGGTGAGGCGCCCCGGGTCGCGTGCCGGGTCGAGGCGCCGGCAGAGGGCGAGAAGCTCCTCCGGTTCCATGGTCGGGCCGACCTTCACGCCGATCGGGTTGTCGATGCCGGCGGCGAATTCGACGTGGGCCCCGTCCAGTTGGCGGGTGCGTTCGCCGATCCACACCATGTGGGCCGAGGCGTCGTGCCAGACCGAACTGCCGTGGTCCCAGCGGGTCAGGGCCTGCTCGTAGGGGAGGATCAGTGCCTCGTGCGAGGTGAAGAAGTCGAAGCCGTGCGGCTCCGGCGTGGCCGGCTGGCTGCCGGGGTGGGAGGCGAGGTAGCGCAGCACGTGGTCCATGTCGTCGAGCAGGGCGACGTGGCGCGGGTCGGCGCCGGCCGCCCCGGCGTGCTCGCGGTTCCAGGCGTGCACCTCGTCGAGGGTCGCGAAACCGTCCGCGGTGAACATGCGCAGCAGGTTCAGGCTGGACGCGGACCGGTAGTAGGCGTACAGCAGCCGGTCGGGGTCGGGGCGGCGGGCTTCCGGGGTGGGTGCGCTGCCGTTGACCATCTCGCCGCGGTAGCTGGGCAGGAGCAAGGGGCCGGACGGGCCGTCGACGGGCTCGACCGGGTTGGATCGCGGCTTGGCCATCTGGCCGGCGATGCGGCCCACCTTCACCACGGGCAGCCCGCTGCCGAAGGCGAGGACGGTGGACATCTGGAGGATGACCTTGACCTTGTTGTAGACCGCGTCGGCCTGGAAGGACCCGGTGGACTCCGCGCAGTCACCGGCCTGGAGGAGAAACCCGTCACCGAGGGCGGCCGCGCCGAGGGCGGCGCGTAACCGGGCGCTCTCCCCCGCACTGACCAGCGGCGGCAGAAGGGCGAGCTGATCGACGACGGAGTCGAGGGCGGCGGTGTCGGGCCATTCGGGCTGCTGGGCGGCCGGGTGCTCCTGCCAGGAGCCGGGGTTCCAGCCCGTCCCGGTCGGGGCGGACGGAGTGGACGGTGTGCCGAAAGGGTTCGATACGAAGGTGAACGCGGTCATGATCCGGTATCCGTTTCCTGTGGGGCGGTTGCCATGTCCGTGCACCCGGCCTGCCGTCAGCGTTTCCGGCCGGCGCCGCGCGCGACGATCGTCATGCGGACGGTGACGACGTGCTCCCCGTCCGCGTCGGTCAGCTCGCCGCGCACCCCGAGGATGTCGCTGCCGCCCAGTGACCTGGCCGACTCGACGGTGGTGGCGACCGACAACCGGTCGCCCGCCCGCACCGGACGGGTGTAGCTGAAGTGCTGGTCGCTGTGGACCACACGGGTGTGGTCGAGACCCAGCTCCGGGTCCTGGACGACCTGGTCGGCGGCCCGGTGCGCGAGGGTGAACGGGAAGGTGGGCGGGGCGATCACGTCGTCGTGGCCGAGTGCGCGGGCGGCGGCGGGATCGGTGTAGGCGGGGTGGGCGTCGCCCACGGCCTCGGCGAACTCGCGGATCTTCTCGCGGCTCACCTCGTAGGGGGCGGTAGGGGGGTAGGCGCGGCCGACGAAGGCCGGATCCAGAGGCATTTCAGGTACTCCGGCGGTCGAGGTGCGGCAGCGGGGTCGCGGCGGCCAGCCACTCGGCCTGCCAGCTGGCGGCCATCCGGGGCGCGCCGGGGCGGATCTCGGAGCCCACCCAGCGGGTCACCGGACGGATGCCGTGCAGGGCGTTGGTGAACCACGCCTCGCGGTCCGACAGATCGGCCGGCACGGCGCGGCGGAAACGCACCGTGATGCCCCGCTCGGCGGCCAGGCGCAGCACCCAGCCGCTGGTGACACCGGGCAGGACGCGCAGCCGGGGATCGACGGCGCACAGGGCGTCGCCGTCCCACCACAGGAGGTTCGCGGTGGCGCCCTCCAGCACCAGACCGGAGGGCGTGGTGAGCAGCGCCTCGTTCGCCCCGGCCGCGATCGCGGCCGCCCGCAGCTCGCCGAGGTGGTCCAGGTCCGGGCCCTTGCGGCGGGGCAGTTTCCGCTGGTCGCCCCGGCCGGAGACCCAGACCTGTACGGAGGTGGTGCGGGCGGGGGCGGGGCGGACCCGGAAGCGCAGCCGCGCCCCGGATCCGTCGGCCACCAGCTCCGCCCGGGGGAACCACTCCCCCGTGGCGGGCAGCCTGCCGAGCGCCGCGTCCCAGAACGCGTCCACCACCTCGGCGGGCGGGCCCCCGGCCTCGGCGCAGGCGGCCGCGAACCGCCGCCGGTGGCCCTCGACGGCGCGGGCCGTGCCGTCCTGGACGAGCCAGGAGTCGGCGGCCAGCAGCCGGGAGGCGACGGGGGACCTCTCCTCCGTCAGCCGCCCCGAGGGCCCGGCGACGTACACGGCCGGCGTCGCTGGCACGCTCATCGCAGGCCGGGTGTCTCTAGGGCGCGCTCGGGGAACGTGGCGCCCAGCAGGCGCAGGATCGGGGTGGCCTTGACGGCGGTCTCCTCGTACTCCTCCTCGGGGTCGGAGAGCGCGGTGATCGCGCCGCCGACGCCGTAGCGGACCCGGTCGGGTGTGATGACGGTGGTGCGGATGGCGATGCTCAGGTCGGCGGCGCCGTTGAGGGAGAAGTAGCCGATCGCGCCGGAGTAGACGCCGCGCGGGCCCGCCTCCAGCTCGTCGATGATCTGCATGGTGCGGATCTTGGGGGCGCCGGTCATCGAGCCGCCGGGGAAGGCGTTGCGTACGCAGTCCACCGCCGAATTCCCGGCCTTGAGGCGGGCGCGGACGGTGCTGACGAGCTGGTGCACCGTCGCGTAGCTCTCGATGTCGAACATCTTGTGCACCGAGACCGAGCCGACTTCCGCGCACCGGCCGAGGTCGTTGCGGACCAGGTCGACGATCATCAGGTTCTCGGCGCGGTCCTTCTCGCTGGCCCGCAGGTCCTCGGTCAGGGCCTGGTCCTCGTCGGGTGTGACGCCGCGCGGGCGGGTGCCCTTGATGGGCTTGGACTCGGCGACCTTGTGCCGGTCGATGCGCAGGAACCGCTCGGGCGAGGTGCTCAGCACCGACAGCGCGCCGAAGTTCAGCAGCGCGGCGAACGGCGCGGGTGAGGTGCGGCGCAGGAAGCGGTAGCTGTCCCAGGGGTCGATCGAGCCCTCGGCGTCGATCATGTTGGTGAGGCAGACCTCGTAGGTCTCGCCGGCGTTGATCGCCTCGTGGCAGGCGCCGATCAGGTCGAGGTAGGCGCGCCGGTCGTGGCGCAGGCTCACCTCGAGCGAGGCGCCCGGTTCGGCCGGCGTGGCGTCGGCGCCCAGTCCCTTGAGGCCCGCCAGCCGCTCGGCGGTGGCGTCCAGCCAGGTACGGGCCTGGGTGTCGTCGTCGGCGGGGGCGAGGGCGAGGAGGTGGGTGGTGGAGGTGGCGTGGTCGAAGACGACCGCGCGGTCGGCGAAGATCAGGGCGCCGTCGGGGTTGGGCGAGGCGTGGGCGGCGCTGCCGCCGCACTCCGCCTTCAGCTCGTAGCCCAGGTAGCCGACCCAGCCGAGGGCGAACTCGAAGGGCAGCTCCGGGACGTCGACGTGGCGCGCGCGCAGATCGGCGTCCAGCCAGTCCAGGAACGGGGTGCTCAGGACCTCGGTGGTGCCGTCCGACTTCTGCCGGGTCACCGTGCAGTTCTCGACGTCGGCGAGCACCACCTCGGCCAGCGGGCCGGTGGCGTCGCCCATGACGGAGAACCGGCCGAGCCCGTCGTCGGGGCGGCTGCTGTCGAGCCAGTAGGCGTGCGGGGCCGCGCGGAAGAGGTGGTCGTAGGCCACTTCCGGGTCCCACTGGGTGGGCAGCGCGGTGGTGTGCACCCGGAAGCGGGCCGGGGGCGCGCTCTCGGGGGCCCGGGTGACGGTCGCGGTGGTGTGAACCGCGGCCGAGGGCTTGCCGCGGCGGCTCCCGGGGCGGCCGTGCCGCTCGGCCAACCGCGCGAAGTTGGCGAGCAGTTGATGGCCGTGCTCGGTGCATATGGATTCGGGGTGGAACTGCACGCCCCACTGCGGGCGGGTGCGGTGCCGCAGCCCCATCAGGATCCCGTCGGGCGTCCAGGCCGTGGCCTCCAGCTCGTCGGGGAGGTCGCTGACGGCCAGCGAGTGGTAGCGCACCACCTCGAACGGCGAGGGCAGTCCGGCGAACAGGCCCGTACCGTCGTGCAGCACCGGCGAGGAGCGGCCGTGCCGGGGTTCGGGTGCGCGTTCCACCGTGCCGCCGTGGACATGCGCCAGACCCTGGTGGCCCAAGCAGACCCCGAGCAGGGGGATATCGGAGTCCCGGATGATGTCGCGGCAGATACCGAAGTCCGCTTCCCGCTCGGGGGTGCCCGGCCCCGGCGAGATGATGACGCCGTCGAACTCCGCCAGGTGCTCAGGCCGCCAGAGCGGGTCGTCGTTGGTGACCACGACGGGTTCGCGACCCGTGGCCTGCGCGACGTAGTGAGCGAGGTTGTAGGTGAACGAGTCGTAATTGTCCACGATGAGCGTACGCATGCAAGGACTCTCCCTGGATGAATCAGCGGGCCGAATCAAGGCCGAAAAAGCAATGGCGGAGCCGACCTTCGGCCGACTATTCCCAGCGCGGAAAACAATTCACACAAAATTAACGGTGGCGACAGTGGCACCGAATTGTACGGACGGCCCGGAAGACGACCGCCCGGCGGCGTGACGGGCCACGGCCCAATGGATGATGTAGGTCACACACAGGTGAAAACGGAACTTCCGCATTCCGTTTCGACGCCCCGGGAGACCCTCGCGGCCCGGCGTGACGCCCCCACCCGCCGGCCCCGCACTTCTCGCTGCTCGCTACTCGTGAACATGGCCCTCATACCCCCGTACCACGGCACTGTCCAAGCGGAGTTGACCCCTCGACCGGCCACGCCCCACGACGGGACCCGGCGGTGACGGGAAATCAACCTAGCAACATCCGCAGGATGTTTGCCCTAATGTGACGCACGTCATTTGATCCATAGGGTTCCCCCCGGAACGATGGCATGTTTCCAGTCGGAACGGCCAAATCCATGCGTATCACGGACCGGTAACAACGGGTTACCGGAAGCGCTCTCGGACAGTTGTTGCGCACTCGCGAGGCCACGTCTACGGTGGCTTTCGGGTACGGGGGCAACCATGGCCGGGGGACACGGCGTCATGGATCGAGACGGGGGAAGACGGCTCGATCCCGCAAGACGCAGGCGCACCTTCGATAATTCAGTCGCGTAAGTCGCCAGCCTCCGTGCAACCTTCTGTGCGGCCCGGAAACGGGTGCCCGCCGCCGCGGGCTGGACACTCTGGAGCATCGATGTATCACGGGGCAGCAACGCAGTTACCCGGCGCCACCACCGGAGCCGACTGGGTCGACGACACCTTACTGAGCGGCTCCCCGGACGACGTCTGCCTCGTCCTCGACCGCGAGATCGACCGCGGCACCCTCCGACGGGCCGTGCGGGACTGCGAAGCCGCCCTCACCCGGGCCGGGTTGACGCCCGGCGGCACGGCGGCCCTGCGGTTGCCGCCCTCGCTGGCGTACGTGGTCCACCTCCTCGCCGTCTGGCGGCTCGGTGCCCAGGCGGTGCTGCTGGACCACCGCCTCACCGCCCCCGAGACCGAGCGCGCGCTGGAGACCGCCGCGCCCCAACTCCTGCTGTCCACCACGAAGTCCGCCAGCGCGCTGCGCGGCTTCCACCAGGTGGACGTGGACCTCACTCCGTACCCCGGCCGCCCCGCCGTGACCGGTCATCTGCTCGTCCAGCTCAGCTCCGGCACCACCGGCCCGTCGAAGGTCATCGGCCGCACGGCCGCGAGCCTGAGCGCCGAGCTGGACAGCTACGCGCGGATCGACGGCATGCCGGGCCCGGGCGGGCGGCTGGTCGCGCTCAGCTCGCTGACCCACACCTACGGCCTCATCGGCGGGCTGCTGCACAGCCTCCACAACAACGTCCGTTTCACCCTGCCCGCCCGCACCACACCGGCCGGGGTCATGGACACCGTCCGCGCGCATCCCGCGCCGACCATGCTCATGGGGGTGCCCGCGCAGTTCACCCTGCTGGGATCGGTGGCCGCACCGCCGCCCATGCCCCAGCTCGTCCAGGCCATGTCGGGCGGCGGCCGGACCCGTCCGGAGCTGGCCGCCGCCTTCGCCGACCGGTTCAGCGCCCCGCTCGGCGACTGCTACGGCATGACCGAGACGGGCGTCATCGCCACCGACATGAGCGGCGCGATGCGCCCGGCGACCGGCTGGGCCGCCCCGGGGGTGCGCGTCCGCGTCGACGGGGGCGAAATTCTCGTCGCCACACCGGAATCCCCCTATCTCGGCGACCACATCGGCGACCAGCCGTCGGGCCGCTGGGCCGACGGCTGGCTGCGCACCCGCGACGCCGGCGAGGTGGACGAGGTGACCGGTCTGATCACCGTGCGCGGCCGGCTCGACTCCCAGGTCTCCGTCCGCGGCCTGAAGGTCGACCTGAGCGAGGTCGAGGACACCCTCACCGCCCTGCCGGGCGTGCGGGAGGCGGTCGTCCTGTACCGCGACGGAATCAACGCCTACGTGGAGCCGGAGGCGGGGGCCACCCTCGACGGCATCGAGGAAGCGCTCGGCCGGCAGCTCGCCGACTTCAAGCTGCCGCGCCGCTGGTACGTCATGCCGCACCTGCCCCGCACGGCGACGGGCAAGCCACTGCACGACCAGGACGCCCTGCGGGCGGCGGCGGAGCGGGACGGTTACACGCGATGAAACACACGGGGGGCACGGCGTGTTCGGGGGACTGCGCGGAATGACGTCGTACGGGACCACGCCGTACGGGACCGTGGAGCGGGGGATCGCGGGGTGCGACGCCACGCCGTCCGGGATCCCGTACGCCACCCGCTACGGGATCACGGCGTCCGGCCGGGGCCCCGCACCACGACGTGCCCGCCCGGCGTGGCGGGGCCGGCCGCGGCCACGGCCAGCAGGTACCCGCCGGGTATCCGGCGGGCGGCCGTACGCAGGCCCGGATCACCCGGCACCGGCCTCAGCACGGTCCGCGCGGGGTGGGGGGCAGCCGCCCCGTGGGGGGCAGCCGTCCAGCCCCCGTCCGGGTACGGCACCGGGCGGCGCAGACCACCGTCGGACAGCCCCAGGCCGCGCACTTTCCCGATGGCCTCCTTGTGCGTCCACAGCCAGAGGAAGGCGGCGGACCGCTCCTCGTCCGCCCGGTCCGCCAGCCACCGCGCCTCGGCCGCCGAGAACCAACGGCGGCCCAGGGCCAGGGCGGGCAGCGGACGCAGCCGTTCGACATCCACTCCCACCGGGCCCAGCCGGCTCAGCGCCACGGCCACCACACCGGCGCAATGGCTGACGCTCACGTGCAGCCCCTCGGCCGCGCCCCCCAGCCGGGGACGGCCCCCGGGTTCGCGCCCGACCTCTATCTCCCCGGGCGGCACCCGCAGGACGTCCGCCGCCGCCTCCCGCACCAGCGGTGCGCTCACCGGCCGCCGCTCGCTACTGGCCGTCAGCCGGACGACCACGTCACCCGGACCGACCGGTACGACCTCACTCATACGTCACACCCATAAGTCAGGAGTCAATCAAGTGAGCACCGAAACCCGCGAATTCGTTCTCGACGTACTGCGCGAGCTGAACTACGAGGTCGACGGCGTCACCGACGCGACCCCGCTCGGCGACGAGGGCCTGGAGCTGGAGTCGCTCACCCTCGCCGAGGTCACGATGCGCCTGGAGGAGAAGTACGACGTCCAGTTCACCGACGAGGAGCTGGAGGGCCTGGCCAAGATAACCCTCGGCGACTTCGTCTCCCAGATCGAGGACCGCGCGGCCGCGGGTCAGAGCCGATGACCGCCGCACCCGCCCCGACCAAGGAACTCCTGATCGAGATCCTCGCCGAGTACGGGGAGCGCGAGGCCGACGACGTGACCGAGCGCGTCGACTCGCTGGAACTGGCCTGGCTCGTCCACTCCCTGGAGGAGCGGTACGCCCTGGAGCTGGACCTCGACGACGCCCAGCTCGCCCGGATGACGACACTGGACGACGCGCTGGCCGTCCTCGCCGAGGTCCTGCCCGCCCCGGCGGACGCGGGGGGTGAGGACAGTGACCGTAAGGCGGCACAGCGCGCGTAAACCCGTTGTCGTCACCGGACTCGCCGTGACCACCGCCTTCGGCCGCGGCCTCGAAGCGCTGCGCCGGGGCCTCGCCGCCGGGCAGCCGGCCTTCGCGCCGGTCACCCGCTTCGACGTGAGCAGGCGACGGGTGGACCGGGCCGCCACCCTCCCCGGCGACCCGGACCTGATCGACGAGATCACGGGCGCGGTCACCGAGGCGGTCGGCCAAGCCGGGCTGGACGCCGGCACGACGGCCCGCACCCCCCTGCTCTTCGCCCGCCACGCCGACCAGGCACCGCCCAGGCTGGCGCTGCCCGAGCACCACGCCCGGGCGCAGCACACCAGCGGTACCGAGATCGCCGGGCGGTGCGGGCTGCGCGACGCGACCCGTACGTACACCAACGCCTGTGTCGCGGCGAGCACCGCGCTCGCCGACGCGGCGGCCCTGATCGCCGCCGGGCGCGAGGAGCGGGTCGTGGTGGCGGCGGGTTACTTCGTCGACCCCGACGCCTACGCGCTCTTCGACGCCGGACGGGCCCTGGCCTCGGACGGACAGCTGCGCTCGTTCAGCCAGGACCGCAAGGGGCTGCTGCTCGGTGACGGCCTGGGCGCGGTCGTCCTGGAGTCCGCCGAGGCGGCGGCGGACCGGGGGGCCGCCCCGCTCGCCGCCCTGCTCGGCTGGGGACGGGCCGGGGACGCGTTCCACGTGTGCCAGCCGCACCCCGAGGGCCTCGGCATGGCCGCCGCCATCGAGGCGGCGCTCGACCGCGCGGCCCTGTCCCCCGAAGGCATCGACTACATCAACGCGCACGGCACCGGCACCCCCCTCAACGACTCCGCCGAGACGGCCGCGATCCGGCGGGCGTTCGGCGAGGCCGCCGCGAAGGTGCCGGTCAGCTCCACCAAGTCGCTGCACGGCCACACCCTGGAGGCCTCCGGGGTCGTCGAGTTCGCGGTGTCCGTGCTGGCACTCCAGGAAGGAACCGCCCCCGTGAACGCGGGCTACCTCGGGCCGGACCCGGCCTGCGAGCTGAACCTCGTGGTGGACGCCCCCCAGCCGGTGGCGCCCCGGGCCGTGCTCTCCCTCAACGCCGCTTTCGGCGGCGCCAACACCGCGCTGGTGGTCGGGACGGTGGCGACATGAGCGGACTGTCCGTAGCGGGCCTTTCGGTCGTGTCCCGCGCCGCGTGGCCGGAGGCCGGGGACAACCCGGTCAAGGGCCCGCCGAAGCTGGCCGGGTTCGTGGTGTCGTCCTTCGCCCCGCTGGCCGCCGAGGCCGCCGAGCGGTGCCTCAGGCGCGCCTACGGCGAGCCGCCGACGCCACCGGGCCGGGAGCGGCGCACGGCCGTGCTCGTCGTGAGCAAGGGCGGCGACACCGCCACCGACCGGGCCGTGGCCAAGGCCGTGGACGCCGGCCGGTCCGTACAGCCGCTGCTGTTCTTCCAGTCCGTGCCCAACGCCGTGATCGGGCACGTCGCCAAGCGCTGGGGCCTGGTGGGCCCGGTGGTGTGCCTCAGCCCGGAGGGCGACCCCGAGCGGGAGGCCCTGGCGGCGGCGGACCTGCTGCTGCTGGACGACGCGGCCGACGACGCACTGATCGTGCTGGTGGAACTGGCGACCGAGGAGGGCGCGCACGGCACCGCCACGGCCCTGCTGGTCGGGCCGGACACGGCGGGCACAGTGGACGCGACCGAGACGACCGAGAAAGCGAACGAGGCGGAAGCGTGAGCGACGACGGCAAGGACGTCCCGGACCTCAAGAGCGTCCCGGACGTCTCCGAGAACGAACTGACGGCGGCACTGCGGCAGTTCTGGTGGCTGCACGACGCCCGTTGGTACCAGGGCGTGAAGAAGCGCTTCGGACAGGAGGTGGCCAACGAGATCAACGCCGAGGCGCTGCGTTTCGTCGGCCGCCGCGTCGGCACCTGGTACGCGAACACGCACGGTGTGCCGGACGGCTCCTCGCCCGCCGCGCTGGCGGAGGCGGTGGCGGGGCTGACCCGCACGATGACGACCGAGCAGATGATGCGCAGCCACGTCGAGGAGGTCGGCGAGGAGAGCCTGGAGACGGTCGTCACCGAGTTCTTCGCACTGCGGATGCTCAGGGCGGCCCGTTCCCTGGAGGGCTACCAGTGCCCCTGCCTGGACATGCGGGGCGGCTGGTTCGAGGGCCTCGGGGTGAAGGTCGAGGAGACCACCGTGGAATGCATGCGCACCGGGGGAAGCGCGTGCCGGTTCCGCACGGAGGTCCGTACCGAGGCCTGCAGAGAGACGCCCGCCCCGGCACGCACCACCGCGCCCGCCGGGGTTTCGGCGGAGATCGCCGCAGAACAGGCGAGTTGACACGCCCCGGCCCACCGGGCCGGGACGCGAAGTACAGAACAGGAAAGGTTGCACGGGTTCCATGTCCGGTTCGGATGCCGCCGCCCAGTTAGTTCCCCCGAAGACCACCAGCCCCCCACCGGACACCGGACAGGACGCCGCCTACGCGCGCGGCGGACTGACGCTGCTCATGGCGTGCGGCGCGACGTTCGTCGCGTTCCTCGATGTCTCGGTCACCTACGTCGCGTTCCCCAGTCTGCACAAGAGCTTCCCCGACGCCTCCCTGTCGGCGCTCTCCTGGGTGGTCAGCAGTTACACCGTCGTCTTCGCCGCCGTCCTCGCGCCCGCCGGCCGGCTCGCCGACGTGCTGGGACGCCGGGCACTGTTCCTGTTGTCCGTGGCCGGGTTCACACTGGCCTCCGGGCTCTGCGCGATCGCGCCCAACGTGGAGTTCCTGGTCGGCATGCGGGTGCTCCAGGGCATCTCCGCCGCCGGGATGATCCCTTCCGCACTGAGCCTGGTGCTGTCCTCACGCCCGCCGGAGCAGCGGTCGAACGCCATCGGCCTGTGGGGCGCCAGCAGCTCAGCCGCCGCGGCCGTCGGCCCGCCGCTGGGCGGCCTGCTGGTCGACAGCTTCGGCTGGCCGTCGGTCTTCCTGATCAACGTGCCGCTGGGTGTGGTGCTGGTCGTGGCCTCCTACCGGATCCTGCCGCCCCGGACGGGACCGGCCGGCCGGATGCCCGACCTGGTCGGCACCCTCGCGGTCGCGCTCGGTGTGGGCGGTGTGGTCGCCGCCCTGACGGAGGGCAGCAGCTGGGGCTGGGCCTCCCCCGCGTTCCTCGGGGCGTTGCTGGGCGGTGCGGTGCTGCTGGCCGTGGCGCTCTGGCGCTCCCGCCGCCACCCGGCGCCGGCCGTGGAGATCTCGCTGTGGCGCAGCCGTAAGTTCCGGGTCTCCAACATCGCGTTCGTGCTGTTCGGCGGCTCGATGTACTGCTGGCTGCTGGCCGCGCCGCTCTTCGCCACCGAGATCTGGGGCTATTCGGAGGTGGAGGCCGGCCTGGCGCTGGCGCCCGGCGCGGTGATGTCCGTGGCGGCCTCGGTGCTGGCGGGCCGCTACGCCCGTGCCCACCAGCGGCCGGCGGTCGTCGTGGGCAGCGTCCTGTTCGCCGTCCAGTGCGGGATCTGGATGATCGGCCTGGAGTCGAAGCCGGACTTCCTGGTGATCTGGCTGCCCGCCACCTTGATCGGTGGTGTGGGCATCGGCGCGGTGATGACCGGCCTGTCCAGCGCCTCGTCCACCGCCCTGCCGTCCCGGCTGTTCGCGGCGGGCGCCGGCCTCGCGACGACGGCCCGGCAGGTGGGAGCGGCCCTGGGCACGGCGGCCTTCGCGGCGGTCATGGCCGTGCTCGGCGGCCAGAGCGGCAAGTCGCTCGACGGCTTCCGGCAGGTGTTCACGCTGTGCACGGTCCTGGCGGTCCTGGCGGCCGTCACGGCGCTGTGGCTGGCGGACCCGCCGTCCCCGAAGGGGCCGAAGCAGGAAGCCGAGCACTGATGTCAACGGAGGAGTGGACATGAAGAACGACCCGAAGCTGCGGGAAGGTGACCCGGACGGTACCCCGGACGCCATCCCGGACGGTGTTCCGGACCACGACGAGAACGACCCGGCGGAGCACGCGGTCATCGTCCGCCTGGCGGGCAACTGGCACCGCCGGGCGGCGGTGAAGCGCGAGGAACCCGAGCTGGACGAGCTGTTCGAGATCGACAGGCTCGACTACCCCGAGCGCATTCTGCCGTTCCGCGAGCACCCCACCTATCTGGCCCTGGAGCCCGCGGAGCGCTCCCGGCTGCTCAGCTGGGCGTGGATCGCCTACAACCGCACGACGGTGCTGCTGGAGGGCCAGGTCGTCAACCCGGCCTTCCAACTGGCCCTGGACGGCTGGTTTCCCAGCCTGGGCGGCGAGAAGCTGCAGCGTTCGGTGGCCCAGGCGATGGTCGACGAGCAGTACCACACCCTGATGCACATGAACGCGAGCGCGGTCACCCGCCGCCGGCGGCGCGAGGCGTTCCCGGACGCCGCGCTGCCCCTGCCCCGCGTCGCCCGCGAACACGCCCGGCTGCGCGACTCCTGGCCGGAGCAGTGGCAGCGTTCGCTGACCACCCTGGGCTTCGCGACGGTCGCGGAGATCTCCATCAACGCGTATCTGAACCTGATCGCGGAAGACACCGAGATACAGCCCGTGAACAGCGCCACCGTACGCATACACAACCGCGACGAGTACTGCCACGCGTCGATATCCACCGTCCTCGCCGAGCAGGTCTACGCGGACCTGGACGAGGCCGGCCGCCGGTTCTTCCTGGACTCCCTGGTGGCGGGACTGGACGGCTTCGTGGCCAACGACTTCGCCACCTGGCACCGGATCATGGACCACACCGGTCTGCCGGGCGGCCACGAAATGCTCCACGACATCGAGACCGCCACCGGCAAGCGGCCGCTGGTCCAGGACTACAGCGGGCTCCGCGGTCTGGTGGAGCGGCTGGGCGTGGAGGACGACCTCGAGTTCGACTGGTCACGGACGATCACGGATTCGGAGCCGGCACCCCTGACGTAGGGGGCGGAACGGAAGCGATATGCACACCATGGAACAACACGCACCCCGCACGGTGCTGATCACCGGCGGCAACCGCGGCATCGGCGCCGAGATCGCCCGGGCCTTCGTGGCGCTGGGCGACCGGGTCGCGGTCACCCACCGCGGCAGCGAGACCCCCGAGGGCACGTTCGGCGTCGAGTGCGACGTCACCGACTCCGCGTCCGTGGACAAGGCCTTCACCACGGTGGAGCGGGAGTTGGGCCCGGTCGGGGTCCTCGTGTCCAACGCGGGAATGACCGCGGACGGCCTCCTCATCCGCATGAAGGAGGAGCAGTTCCTGCGCGTCCTCGACACCAACCTCGCGGGCGCCTGGCGCTGCTCCAAGCGCGCCGTCCCGCAGATGCTGCGGCGCAAGGGCGGCCGCATCATCCTGATCTCCTCGGTGGCGGGCCTTCTCGGCAGCGCGGGCCAGACCAACTACGCCTCCAGCAAGGCGGGTCTGGTCGGCCTGGCCCGCTCCCTCACCCGTGAGTACGGCGCCCGCAACATCGCCGCGAACGTGGTGGCCCCCGGCCTCATCGAGACGGACATGACGGCCGGCCTCTCCGAGGCCCACCTCGCCGCGCAGCGCGAACAGATCCCCCTCGGCCGCACGGCCACGGCCGACGAGGTCAGCGGCGCGGTGACCTGGCTGGCGAGCGACGCGGCCGCATATGTGGCGGGCGCGGTGATCCCGGTGGACGGAGGGCTGGGAATGGGCCACTGAGACCGGGGCCGCCCCAACGGAGTCACTCTTTGTTGAGCACCCTCACCGGCGTGCCGCCGAGGTAGGCGTTGACGGCCTCGACGGCATCGCCGTAGACGAGCGCGAAGTTGTCGCCGGTCACATAGCCGATGTGCGGGGTCAGCACGGTGTTGGGGGCGTCGAGCAGCCGATGCCCGGCGGGGAGCGGCTCCTCCTCGTACACATCGAGCCCCGCACCGGCTATCCAGCCCTCACCGAGGGCCTTGACCAAGGCGGCCTCGTCGACGATCCGCGCGCGCGAGGTGTTGACCAGGAACGCGGTACGCCGCATCCGCCGCAGATCGTCCTCGGCGACGAGCCCGGTGGTCGTCCCGGACAGCCGCAGGTGCACGCTGACGACGTCCGAGGAGGAGAACAACTCCTCCTTGCCGACCGCCCGCACCCCGACGGCCCCCGCCCGTTCGGCGGTCATGTGCGGGCTCCAGGCCACCACGTCCATCCCGAACGCGGCCCCCACGGCGGCCACCCGCTGCCCGAGCTTCCCCAACCCCACCACCCCGAGCGTCCCCCCGGCCAGCCCCACCCCGACCCCGCTCTGCCAGCTCCCGCCGCGCACCCCGGCATCCTGCGCACCGGCCCGACGGGCCAACTCCAGGATCAGCGCCCAGGTCAGCTCGGCCGCCGGGTAGGGCGTCATCCGCGTCCCACTCACGACGACGCCCTGCCGCGCGGCGGCGGCGAGATCGATCGCGGCATTGTGCGCCCCGGCGGTGACGAGCAGCTTCAACCGCGGAAGCCCGGCGAGGACCTCCGCGGTGAAGGCCGTCCGCTCGCGCATGGCGACGACGGCGTCGAAGGCCGCGAGCCGCTCGACCACGGCGGCGGGACCGTCAAGATGATCGGAGAAGAACCGCACGTCGGCCCCGGCGGCCAGCCCCTCCCAACAGGGCAGAGCGGCGGCGGCGCTGTTGTAGTCGTCGATGACGGCGATACGCATCACGAAGATCCCCTGTTCGAACGATCCGACGTCGGCGCCACGGAGGGGCCGGTGATCATTCTGCCCCCGCCGAATAACAATAGATTTGTTAAGCTCCTCACATGGCTGACAACCTCGCCCCCGGCGAAGGCCCCATCCGGCCCGTGTCCGTCTCCCTCCACGAGGGCACGATCGCGGCCCTCAAGGAGCGCACCGGCAAGCGCGGTCTGTCCGCGTACGTCGAAGGCCTTATCCAGCGCCAACTGGAGCGCGATCGACTGCGCGAGCTGATCGAGGCCGCCGAAGCCGAGCATGGACCAGTCGACCCTGCCGCAGTCGAGGCGAAGCGGGCCATCCTGCGCGGTGAGGCACGCAACGCGGCAGACGCCGCGTGAGCGGGACGCTCGTTCTCGATTGCGAAGGGCTGTCCCGACTCGTGCAGCGCAACCCTGAACTCACCGAGTGGCTGGCCGCAGCCGAGGCGGAGGACATCCACGTAGTCATCAGCTCCGTCACCCTCGTGGAAGCGCGCGACCCCAGGGTGAACCAGGCGCGGTTCGACTACGCCGTCTCACGCGTGACCATCGTGCCGCCCACGGAGGCCATCGCCCGGCACGCGAGCAAACTCCTCGCCGCGGCCGGCCTGCACGGCCACAAGTACGCACTTGATTCCATCGTGGCAGCCACCGCGCTGACCTCACCGAAGCCGGTCACCGTGCTCACCTCGGACCCCGAAGACCTCACCACGCTGTGCGGCCCCGGCGTCCAGGTCGTCAAGGTCTGACCGACGCGCTCGTCGAAGAATTCGCTGTCACTGTGACGGGTGCGACTTGCGCTCCCCGACCTGCTTCTCGCAAAAGCAAAAGCCCCAGGTCACGGCGAGTGAGTCCTGAGGCTTCTACAGAGCCGCCTTCGGGATTCGAACCCGAGACCTACGCATTACGAGTGCGTTGCTCTGGCCAACTGAGCTAAGGCGGCAAGCTGCCGGACACCTGAACGGCATCAGCAGCGCGGCCTAGTCTACACAGTTTCCAGGGGTGCTCCGCACCAGGCGAGTGGGAGGGGGAAGCGCAGGTCAGGTGCACTTCCGGGCGGCGGGGGGCGGGGTGGTGGTGAGGAGGTAGTCGTTGATCGTCGTATCGACGCAGTCGCTGCCCCGGGTGTAGGCCGTGTGGCCGTCGCCCTCGTAGGTGAGGAGGTGGCCCGAGGAGAGCTGGGAGGCGAGGGCGCGGGCCCAGGCGTAGGGGGTGGCGGGGTCGCGGGTGGTGCCGACGACGAGGATGGGGGCGGCGCCCTCGGCCTCGATGCGGTGGGGTTGGCCGGTGGGCGGTACGGACCAGTAGGCGCAGCTCAGGGCGGACCAGGCGAGGCTTTCACCGAAGACCGGGGACGCCTTCTTGAAGTCGGCGACGGCCCCGTGGACCTCGGCCGGGCTGCGGAAGGCCGGGGGCAGGTCCAGGCAGTTGACGGCCGAGTTCGCGTACATGAGGTTGGCATAGGAGCCGTTCCGGTCGCGCTCGTAGTAGGCGTCGGAGAGCTTCAGCAACGGGCCGCCGTCGCCGTCGCGGGCGGCGCGCAGGGCGGCGCGGAGGCGGGGCCAGGCGCGCTCGTCGTACATGGCGGAGATCACACCCGTGGTGGCGAGGCTCTCGGTGAGGTCGCGCGAGGTGCCGGTGCGCAGAGGGTGGGTGTCGATCCGCTTGAAGAGGTCCCCGAGCCGGCCGCCGGCGGCGGCGGTGCTTCCGGGGCCCAGGGGGCAGTCCGCCCGTCCGACGCAGTCCTTCGCGAACGACTCGAAGGCGGTCTGGAACCCGGCCGTCTGGTCGCGGTTGACCCGCCGGGCGTCGAGGGAGGGGTCCAGCGCGCCGTCGAGGACGAGCCGGCCGACGCGGGACGGGTAGAGCCCCGCGTAGGTGGCGCCCAGGAAGGTGCCGTACGAGGCACCGACGTAGTGGAGTTTTTCGTCGCCCAGGGCCGCGCGCAGGAGGTCCATGTCGCGGGCCGCCTCGACGGTCGAGACATGGCCGAGGACCTTGCCGGAGCGGCTGGCGCAGCCGTCGGCGAAGGCTCGGTACGCCTGGGTGAGTTCGCCGACCTCCGACGGGCTGTCCGGGCTCATGTCGACCCGGGTGTACGCGTCCATGTCCGCGTCGGACAGGCAGTTCACCGGCTCGCTGCCGGCCACGCCGCGCGGGTCCACCGCGACCATGTCGTACCGGGCGCGGACGGGGGCCGGGTAGCCGATGCCCGCGTACCCCTGGAGGTAGCCGACGGCCGAGCCGCCCGGGCCGCCGGGGTTGACCAGCAGCGAGCCCAGCCGTTTGCCGGGGCCGGTGGCCTTCTTCCGGGAGACGGCGAGCTTGAGGTCGCCTCCCGCGCGGGGGCGGTCGTAATCCAGCGGGGCCACCAGCGTGGCGCACTCGAAGCGGTCGCCCGCACAGGAACGCCAGGTGAGCTTCTGCGCGTAGTACGGCCGTAGCTCGGCCGGCAGCTCGGTGGGCAGCGGCGCGAGCGGCTGCACGGGGCCGTCGGCATCCCCGACATCCGTCCCGGCATCCGCCGGACTCTGCGATCTCGCCGACGCGGCCGCCCTCGGCGTCGCGGTCCCCGAGGCGCACCCGGAGATCAGCAGGGCCGCCGTCACGACGACGGTGGAGGAGGTGCGGAGCAGACGGCTGGTGTCCAAAGCTGTTCCCTCGGGGTGGGGGGCGGGTGGACAGTCACACATAGGTGATACGCAGGGCCATTGCAGTCATACGGAGCGTATCCAGAGGGATGCCCAAGTTGGCTCATCCCATGGCCCACTAGTCCTCATACGAGTGAGGTACGCGCCAGTACGAAGCGATCCGCCGCCGGATGCCGTAACAGCCCGCCTCTGCCCCCGTCGCACCCTGCCTGTCCCGCCTGCCCTGCCTGTCCAGCCTGCGCCCCGAAGCCCCGGTCCTGCCGAGCCCTCGCGCTCAGCCCGCGGAGGCAGCCCGCGACGGCGTGCTCACCCCGCCCGCAGCGCCACCGTCATCGCCTCTACCGCCAGCAGCGGCGACACGTTCCGGTCGAGTGCGCGGCGGCACTCGATGATCGCCTCGATGCGCCGCAGCGTCCGCTCCGGCCCGGAGGCCGACGCTATGCGCTCCAGCGCGTCCCGCGCGTCGATATTGGCGATCTCGACCCGGGAGCGGAGCTGGAGCGCCAGCACATCGCGGTAGAAACCGGTCAGATCGATCAGGGCGAGATCGAGGCTGTCGCGCTGTGTCCGCGTGGCGCGGCGCTTCTGCCGGTCCTGGAGTTCCTTCATCGCTCCGGCCGTGCCGCGCGGGAGCCGGCCCCCGGTGCCGGCGGCCGCGCCGAGCGCCGCGCGCAGCTCCTCGGTCTCCTTGGTGTCGACCTCCTCGGCGACCTGCTTGGCGTCCTCCCCCGCCGCGTCGATCAGCTCCTGCGCGGCCTTGAGGCAGCCGCCGATGTCGTCCACGCGCAGCGGCACCTTGAGGACGGCGGCGCGGCGGGCGCGGGCCCGCTCGTCCGTGGCGAGCCGGCGGGCCCGGCCGATGTGGCCCTGGGTGGCGCGGGCCACCCGCGTGGCCAGCTCGGGCTCGATGCCGTCGCGCCGGACCAGGAGATCGGCGACCGCCGCCGGGGGCGGGGTGCGCAGGGTCAGCAGACGGCAGCGGGACCGGATC
The DNA here is from genome assembly GCF_055582085.1 of Streptomyces sp. NPDC042259. Taxonomy (NCBI): domain Bacteria; kingdom Bacillati; phylum Actinomycetota; class Actinomycetes; order Kitasatosporales; family Streptomycetaceae; genus Streptomyces; species Streptomyces sp. NPDC042259. The sequence goes on from NZ_JBVJDW010000013.1 coordinate 110,147, forward strand.
GTCGGCAGCACGTCCTCCAGGGAGGGGGCGCACAGCAGCCACACCGTGCGCGGGGCGGGCTCTTCCACCGCCTTGAGGAGGACGTTGCCCGCGCCCTCGGTCAGCCGGTCCGCGTCCTCCAGGACGATCACCTGCCAGCGGCCGGTGGCAGGGGACAGCTGGGCCCGGCGGACGAGGTCGCGGGTTTCCTTGACGCCGATCGACAGCTGGTCGGTACGGACGATCTCGACGTCCGCGTGCGTCCCCACGAGCGAGGTGTGACAACCGTCGCAGAAACCGCAGCCGGGGCCGTTGAGCGCCCGGTCGGGGCTGACGCACTGCAACGCCGCGGCGAAGGCACGGGCCGCGGTGGACCGGCCCGATCCCGGCGGGCCGGTGAACAGCCACGCGTGCGTCATGGAACCGCCGCCGCTCCCGGGGGCGGGCGCCGGGGACGGCGCGGAGGCCGACGCCACGCCCGTGACGAGCGCGTCCGCATCCCGCGCGGCAGCGGCGAGCTGCTCCTGCACCCGGTCCTGGCCGACCAGGTCGTCCCACACCGCCATGGTCTGTCCTCCGCGCTGTTGGTCCTGCGGTTACCCATTGTGGGACACGGCACTGACAAGGCTCCCCGCGTCGGCCGGGCAGCCGTGGCCGGCACCGGCAGGTACCCGGCTGCCCCTGCCCCTACCTGCCCTTGCGCCGGCGGCGGCCCTCGTCCTCCTCGTCGCGGTCGCCGAACAGCTCGTCCGCGAGGGTGGGGGCTTCCTTCTTGGAAGCCCTGCCCGCCCATCCCGGGCGCCGGTGATCCGTGCGCGTGGGCTCCGCGGGTCCGGCCTGCTCGTCGGCACCGGTCCGGCCCTCGTTGATCTGCGGCAGTTCGCGCGTGCGCTCGCTGTCCGATTCGGCCGGGGACTTACCCCGTTCCTCGTCCTCACGACGGAAGAGCCACTCCGGCACCCGGTCCGCGGGGTCCGCCGGGCGCTCGACGCGCTCGGGCCGCGTGGACCGCTCGCGCTGTCCGGGCTTCACGGGCGGCAGGACCGCCGTGTCGTCCATCGCTCCGGGCGGTGTGGACGGCCGCGGCGGGGCGGCGTCGGCCGGGGCCTGCGGCAGGACCGCCGTCTCCTCCGAATCCGATTCCGACTCCGGCCCGGGCCTGGACGTGGACTTGGCCCCCGACCCGGACCTGGACCTGGTCCCGGGCCCGGCCTCACCGGCGTCCCGCCCCTCACGCCGTCCCACACCCCAGGTGATCCGCTGGTCGTCGGACCCGTCACCGCTCGCCGTGGGCGAAACGCTGGGCGGAACAGTGGGAGGTGCGGGCGGCACCGGCGGGACAGCCGGCATCACCTTCGTTTCGGCATCCCGTGTCCAGTCCGTGTCACGCGGGTCGGCGGGGCGGACCGCCGGCGTCTGAACCGTCTGCGTCTCGTCCGAGGCGCGTCGCGCGTCCGCGTCCCGGCGTGCGTCCGCGCCCTTGCGAAGATCGGACTCGCGCAACGCCGGCCGCTCGACCGTCGGGGCCTCGGAATGGTGCGCATGGTGCGCCTCGCGCGCGGCAGCGGCCTCGGCGGCGACCCGCGCGGCCTCGGCCTCAGCCGCCGCGTCGGCGGCGGCCTTCGCCTCGGCCTCGGCCCGGGCCCGCTCCGCCGCCCGCTCCTGCTCGGCCACTCGTGCCTGCTCGGCCAGGCGCTCCTGCTCGGCGATCCGCGCCTGTTCGGCCAGACGCTCCTGCTCCGCCAGCCGGGCCCGCTCGGCCGCCCGCTCCTGCTCGGCGATGCGTGCCTGCTCGGCCCTCAGCAGCGCCTCTTCGGCCTTGCGCTGCTTCTCCAGGCGCCGTTCCGCCGCCTCCGCGCGCAGCCGCGCCTCTTCCTCGGCCTGCTTACGCAGCCGCTCCTGCTCGGCGGCGTGGGCGCGCTCCTCCGCCTCGCGGCGCTTGCGCTCCTCCTCCGCCCGGAGCCGGGCTTCCTCGGCCCGCTGACGGGCCTCCTCCGCGAGCCGCTCCTCCTCGCGCCGCCGGGCCTCCTCCAGCTCGCGGCGCTTGCGCTCTTCCTCTTCCGCCCGCTCGCGGCGCTGCCGCTCCTCCTCCTCGGCGCGGAGCTTGGCGAGCTGGGCCTGCCGCTCGCGCTCCAGCCGCTCCTCCTCGGCCTTGCGGGCGGCCTCTTCCTCGGCCCTGCGGCGGGCTTCCTCCTCCGCCGCCTTCCGGGCCGCCTCCAGGGCCTTGATCTCGGCCTCGGAGAGGGGCAGGACCTGGTCGAGCCGGTGGCGTACGACGGTGGAGATGGCCGCGGGCTCCTGGCCGGCGTCGATGACCAGGTAGCGCGCCGGATCGGCGGCGGCCAGGGTGAGGAATCCGGTCCGCACCCGCTGGTGGAACTCCATCGGCTCCGACTCCAGCCGGTCCGGGGCCTCGGTGAAGCGCTCGCGGGCGGTCTCCGGCGAGACGTCCAGCAGGATCGTCAGATTCGGGACCAGCCCGTTCGTGGCCCACCGCGAGATGCGGGCGATCTCGGTCGGCGAGAGGTCGCGCCCGGCGCCCTGGTAGGCGACGGAGGAGTCGATGTAGCGGTCGGAGATGACGACCGCGCCGCGCTCCAGGGCGGGCCGGACGACGGAGGCGACGTGCTCGGCGCGGTCGGCCGCGTACATCAGGGCCTCGGAGCGGTCCGACAGGCCCGCCGACGAGACGTCGAGGAGGATCGCGCGCAGCCGCTTGCCGATCGAGGTGGCGCCGGGTTCGCGGGTGACGACCACCTCGTGGCCCTTGCCGCGGAGCCATTCGGTGACCGCTTCGACCTGGGTCGACTTGCCCGCGCCGTCACCGCCCTCGAAGGCGATGAAGAAGCCGGTGGCCGCGGTCGCCTCGTCCGGGTCGCCGCCGCGCACCACGTCCAGCAGGTCGCGCCGGAACGGCACCCCGGCCCGGTCGTCGATCTTGCCGAGCACGAGCGCGGCCACGGGCAGCAGCAGCGCGCCGACGAGCATCAGCGTGAACGCCGCCCCGCCGTGTGCGAAGACGAAGCTGCCGCTCGCCAGCCGGTGCGGCCCGATGGCCGCCGCGAGCAGAGGCGCCACGACGGCGCTCAGCGCGACCGCGACCCGGACGGCGGCGTGCAGGTGCTCGGTGGTCCGCGCCCGGCGGCCCTCCTCGGTCTCCTGGTCGAGCAGGCAGTGGCCGGTGTTGGCGGCGACGCCGGCGGACACGCCCGCGAGGAGGACGAGCAGCAGCACCGTGGTGGGGTCGGGCACCAGGCCCGCGGCCAGCAGCGCCACGCCCGTCACGGCGATCGCCAGCACCAGCAGGCGGCGGCGCGAGAAGCCGGGCAGCACCTTGCGGGCCGTGCGGATGCCGATGACCGGGCCCCCGCCGAGCGCGAGGACGAGCAGCGCGAAGCCCACCGGGCCGCCGCCGAGGTCGACGGCCTGGAGGGCGGCGACGCCGACGGCCGCGGCGATCGCGCCCGCGACGGCCGCGCAGGCCGGTACGAGCACCGGGATCGCGCCCGTGCGGCCCTTGTCAGGGCCCTGGGGGGTCTTGGGGCGGCGCAGCCCTTCGAGCGGGGAGCGGGTGCGGGGCGTCTGCGTGGCGGGCAGTTCGAGGGCTTGCAGAAGCGCGATCGAGGCCGCGAACAGTCCGGCGGCGACGAACGAGCCGAGGGCCGCCTGGTGCAGGTGGAACCAGTCGATCCCCGAGCCGAGCAGATTGCCGACGAGCGTGACGAGGACGAGCACGGCGGCGGCGACGGGCAGGGCGACGAAGTTGGTACGGATCGAGAGCCGCCGCAGGGCGTCACAGTGGTCCGGCAGCGGCCGCACGGCCGCGCCCTCGGCGGGCGGGGCGGGCAGCAGGGCGGGGGCCGCGCTCTCCCGGGCGACGGTCCAGAAGCGCTCGGCGACGCCGACGACGAAGGCCGAGACGAGCAGCAAGCCGAGCGCCCGCCCCTCGGTCCAGTCGATCCACAGCGGTGCGACGGCGAGCAGCGCGAGCCGTACCCCGTCCGCACCGATCATGGTCCAGCGGCGGTCGAGGGGACCGGCCGGGGCGATGAGGGAGGAGAGCGGGCCGAGCAGGACCGCCCCGAAGAGCAGGGTCGCGAGCAGCCGTGCGCCGAGGACCGCCGCGACGGCGCACGCGGCGCCCCGGTAGCCGCCCCCGAACGAACCCGCCGCGACCGCCGCCTGCAGCGACAGCAGCATCAGGACGAGGAGGGCGAGGGAGTCCCCGATTCCACCGACGGCCTGGGCGCGCCACAGCCGCCGGAGCGGCGGGAAGCGCAGCAGGGCCCGTACGGCGCGCTCGCGGGAATCCGCGGCTAGGGCGCCGGATGTGGGGGTCACCACTGTTGGCTGCTCGGCTCGCGTCATCCTGCCAGCCTATCCGGACTGACCGAATCACAATCCTCTGCCCGAAGGCCCCCATATGACCGGGCGACAACCGGGCATCGCGTTGACTCCGCACGCCAGGGGCCGCCCGGTGGATCTCCGGTCGCGGGGCCGTCCCCGCCGCGCGCGGCGGCGGGCGCTCCGCGGGCACGTCCCACTCACGACGAACGGGCCGGAACCGGCTGTATCCAGCCCGAACCGGCCCGTTCCGCGTTCGCGGACCCGCCGTGCGGCGGTGGCGCGGACGCCACGGCCCGCGGCGAACGACCGGGGTCGTTACTCGCCCGAAGCCGACCCCGTCGAAGCGGCGGCGGTGGTCTTCTTCGCCGCGGCCTTCTTCGTGGTGGCCGTCTTCTTCACGGCGGTCTTCTTCGCCGTCGTGGTCTTCTTGGCGGCCGTCTTCTTCGCGGCCGTCTTCTTGGCCGTCGTGGTCTTCTTGGCCGCCGTCTTCTTCGCCGGGGCCTTCTTGGCCGTCTTCTTGGCCGGGCCCTTGGCGCGCTTCTCCGCGAGGAGTTCGTAGCCGCGCTCCGGCGTGATGGTCTCGACGTCGTCGTCACGGCGCAGCGTGGCGTTGGTCTCGCCGTCGGTCACATACGGGCCGAAGCGGCCGTCCTTGACCACGACCGGACGCTCGCTGACCGGGTCGGTGCCCAGCTCCTTCAACGGCGGCTTGGCCGCGGCCCGCCCGCGCTGCTTGGGCTGGGCGTAGATGGCGAGGGCCTCGTCGAGGGTGATCGTGAAGAGCTGGTCCTCGGTCTCCAGCGACCGGGAGTCCGTGCCCTTCTTCAAGTACGGGCCGTAGCGGCCGTTCTGCGCGGTGATCTCCACGCCTTCGGCGTCCGTGCCGACGACGCGGGGCAGCGACATCAGCTTGAGGGCGTCGTCGAGGGTGACCGTGTCGAGGGACATCGACTTGAAGAGCGACGCGGTGCGCGGCTTGACCGCGTTCTTGCCGGTCTTCGGGGTGCCCTCGGGCAGGACCTCGGTGACGTACGGGCCGTAGCGGCCGTCGCGGGCGATGACCGGGTGCCCGCTGACGGGGTCGGTGCCCAGCTCGAAGTCGCCGCTCGGCTTGGCGAGCAGCTCCTCGGCGTACGCCACGGTCAGCTCGTCCGGCGCCAGGTCCTCCGGCACGTCGGCGCGCTGGTGGCCCTCGGAGTCCTTCTCGCCGCGCTCCACGTACGGGCCGTAGCGGCCGACACGCAGCACGATGCCGTCGCCGACGGGGAACGAGGACACCTCGCGGGCGTCGATCGCACCGAGGTCGGTGACCAGTTCCTTGAGGCCGCCGAGGTGGTCGCCGTCGCCGTTGCCGGCGTCGGCGGCGGAGCCGATCCGGCCCGCCTCGGTGCCGCTTTCGGAGCCGAAGTAGAAGCGGCGCAGCCACGGCACGGCCTGGGCCTCGCCGCGGGCGATGCGGTCGAGGTCCTCCTCCATGGAGGCGGTGAAGTCGTAGTCGACCAGCCGGCCGAAGTGCTTCTCCAGCAGGTTGACGACCGCGAAGGACAGGAAGGACGGGACGAGCGCCGTGCCCTTCTTGAAGACGTAGCCGCGGTCGAGGATCGTGCCGATGATCGACGCGTAGGTCGAGGGGCGGCCGATCTCGCGCTCTTCCAGCTCCTTGACCAGCGAGGCCTCGGTGTAGCGGGCCGGGGGCTTGGTCGCGTGACCGTCGGCGGAGATCTCCTCGGCGGTCAGCGAGTCGCCCTCGGTGACCTGCGGAAGCCGGCGCTCGCGGTCGTCCAGCTCGGCGTTCGGGTCGTCGGCGCCTTCGACGTAGGCCTTCATGAAGCCGTGGAAGGTGATCGTCTTGCCGGACGCGCTGAACTCGGCGTCCCGGCCGTCGCTCGCGCGACCGGCGATCTTGACGGTGACGGAGTTGCCGACCGCGTCCTTCATCTGGGAGGCGACGGTCCGCTTCCAGATCAGCTCGTAGAGGCGGAACTGGTCACCGGTCAGCCCGGTCTCGGCGGGCGTACGGAAACGATCCCCGGAGGGGCGGATCGCCTCGTGGGCCTCCTGCGCGTTCTTGACCTTGCCGGCGTAGGTGCGCGGCTTCTCGGGCAGGTAGTCCGCGCCGTAGAGCTGCGTGACCTGGGCCCGGGCGGCCTGGACGGCCGTCTCGGAGAGGGTGGTGGAGTCCGTACGCATATAGGTGATGAAGCCGTTTTCGTACAGCTTCTGAGCGACCTGCATGGTGGCCTTCGCACCGAAGCCCAGCTTGCGCGAGGCCTCCTGCTGCAGCGTGGTCGTACGGAACGGCGCGTACGGCGAGCGGCGGTACGGCTTGGACTCGACGGACCGCACGGAGAACCGGGTCTCCGCGAGGGCCGCGGCGAGCGCACGGGCGTTCGCCTCGTCCAGGTGGAGGACGGTGGAGCCCTCCTTGATCACGCCGGTCGAGCCGAAGTCACGGCCCTGGGCCACCCGGCGGCCGTCGACGGAGGTCAGGCGGGCGCCGAAGGTGCCGGGGTCGGAGGCGTCGCCGCCGCGGCCCGTCGCGAAGGTGCCGGTGAGGTCCCAGTACTCGGCGGAGCGGAAGGCGATGCGCTCGCGCTCCCGCTCGACGACGAGCCGGGTCGCCACGGACTGCACCCGGCCGGCGGACAGCCGGGGCATGACCTTCTTCCACAGGACCGGCGAGACCTCGTAGCCGTAGAGGCGGTCGAGGATGCGGCGGGTCTCCTGGGCGTCGACGAGCTTCTTGTTCAGCTCGCGCGGGTTGGCCACGGCCTCGCGGATCGCGTCCTTGGTGATCTCGTGGAAGACCATCCGGCGGACCGGGACCTTGGGCTTGAGGACTTCCTGCAGGTGCCACGCGATGGCTTCGCCCTCGCGGTCCTCATCGGTGGCGAGGAAGAGTTCGTCGGACTCGGCCAGCAGCTCCTTGAGCTTCTTGACCTGGTCCTTCTTGTCGTGGTTGACGACATAGATGGGCTGGAACTCGGCGTCGACGTTCACGCCGAGACGGGCCCAGGGCTCGCCCTTGTACTTGGCCGGGACCTCGGCGGCCCCGTTCGGCAGGTCACGGATGTGCCCGACGCTCGCCTCGACGACGTATCCGGGGCCGAGGTAGCCCTTGATCGTCTTCGCCTTGGCAGGCGACTCGACGATGACGAGTCGGCGGCCGCCCTGTGCGGTCTCGCTGGTCGGGGACAACTTCGCTCTTCTTCCGGTCGGCACTCGGTGTGGGCGCTGCGGTGACGCTGCGGAGTGTGACGGTACATCCCGCCCCCGTGTCAAACGGAAAAAGCCCGCAACGCCACTCGAACGGTAACCCGACAAGCGTCCTGTCTGCCGCCCGGACCGGCACACCGCCGGTGCCGAGGGGCCGCCGGAGGCCATCTGAAGAGCGGGTGGAAAGCGGCGCGTACGGGGGTTTCCGGCGGTAAGCGGCACGTTTTATATCGGCTGTGCCGACGCGTGGCGCGTTGCGTGTCGACGGGCCGCCGCGAAGCGCCCGCCGGGCCAGCCCCGCCCGCGCGGGACCCCGGCCAGCGAGCGGCATCCGGAGAGCGGTGACCGGGGGCACCCGGCGAACATGACGGGAACCCGCCCCCTCCTTTTCCGCCTCTCATGAGTCCGCGCGGACTCGGGCGCCCGGCGGCGGCGAGCCGGCCGGGCGGCGCTTCCGCACGCCCGGCCACCGCCCACGGGCGCCCCTCAGTCGATCACCGGCGTGAGGAAACCCTGCTCGACGAGGAGCCGGATCGCCTCGGGCGTACGGTCGCGCAGTAGCACCGCGTCCTCCCCGACGAGCTGGGCGATGGCGTCCAGGATCCGGCCCGCGGCGAGTGAGCCGTCACACACGCCGGCGAAGCCCGCGCCGACCGTGTCCACCTTGGTCGCCCGGCGCATGCCCCGGTTCTGGCGGAGCACGACGTGCTCGGGGTCCTCCGCGCCCGGCAGCCCGACCTGCTCCTGCACGACCTCGTCGGCCAGCTTGAACCGGGCGGCGAGCAGCGACGCGTCATCGTGGGCGCGCAAGAAGTCCTGCCGCTCGAAATGGGCCCGCACACACGGGCCGAGCGGCTGCTCGACGGGGTGCGGCCATTCCTCGGCCATCACGGACGGCCGGTCCGAGCCGGTTTTACGCAGCGTGATCCAGCCAAATCCGACGCCCTTGGTCTTACGGGCCTCGAATTCGTCGAGCCACGCGTCGTAGCGGGCCGCGTAGTCGGCCGGAGCCGTACGGTGGTCGCCGGCGTCGCGCAGCCACAGCTCGGCGTACTGCGCGACGTCCTGCACCTCGCGCTGGACGATCCACGCGTCGCAGCCCCGGGGCACCCAGGACGACAGCCGCTCCCGCCAGTCCTCCCCCTCCACGTGCTGCCAGTTGGCGAGCAGCTGGAGGTAACCGCCGTCGTTGAGCCGGGCGGCGGACTGCTGGACGAGGGTGCGGCAGAGGTCGTCGCCGCCCATGCCGCCGTCGCGGTAGGTGAGCCGGGCACCGGGAGAGATCACGAAGGGCGGATTGGAGACGATCAGGTCGTACGTCTCGTCCGCGACCGGCTCGAAGAGCGAACCCTCGCGCAGATCCGCCTCGGGCGCTCCGGACAGCGCGAGCGTGAGCCGCGTCATGTGCAGGGCACGCGGGTTGAGGTCGGTGGCCGTGACCCGGGTGGCGTGCTGGGCCGCGTGCAGGGCCTGGATCCCGGAACCGGTACCGAGGTCGAGGGCGCTCGCCACGGGCGTACGGACGGTGATCCCGGCGAGGGTCGTGGAGGCACCGCCGACGCCGAGGACCAGCTCCGAGCGGTCCACCCCGCCCGGGCCGTCCGCGCCCCCGCCGATGCCGCCGGCGCCGCCGACCGCGCAGCCGAGGTCGGAGACGATCCACCAGTCCTGCCCCTCGGGGCCGCCGAACGGGCGAACGTCCACGGCCGCCCGGACGATGTCGCCGTCCTCGCGGACCAGCCATCCGTCGGCGAGGCAGTCGTCCATCGGGAGCGCGGCGGCGGCCCGCCCGTACGCGACCGGCCGCTGCAGCAGGAAGAGCCGGACCAGCGTCTCCAGCGGGCTGTCGCCACGGGTGGCGCGCAGGGCGGGAACGGTCTCGCTGCGGGCGAGCGCGGCATAGGCGGGGGCGCCGAGCAGGTCGAGGAGGCCGTCGGCCGTGAAGGCGGCGGCGAGCAGGGCGTCGCGCAGCCGGGCGGTGCGCGCGCGGTCGGAGGCGGCGGGCAGGTTCGTACTCACCGGACCATTGTCGGGGGCGGCACCGGCAAAAGGCGAAAGCCCGGCGCCGCGCCCTGCCGGGGCGTGGCGCCGGGCGCGTCAACCGCCGCCACGCGCCGCCCACTTCGGGCCCGGGCCGTTCCCGCTTCCCGGCCGGGCCACGCGCGGGCCGGGGCTACGTTTTCCCGGTAGCCGCTCGTACGGAGACTCCCCCGACTTCCTCGTCGGCTACTTCTTCGTCGGGCTACTTCTTCGTCGGCGTGGGCGAGGTCGACGTCTTCTGGCAGCCGGGCTGCTTCGCCATCGCCTTGCCGACGTCACCCGACTGCAGCTTCTTGAGGGCTTCGTCGCTCTGGCTGCTGAGCTTGCCGATGTCGCCCGCGATGCCCTTCAGCCCCGTGGCGAACTTGCCCTTGTCCCCGGTGTCCAGACCGTCCATCCGCTTCTTCAGGCCGGTGTAGGCCGCGGAGAGGTCGTTGAGCGCCTTGACGGCGTTCTTCTGACTGGTCTCGCCGTCCTTGACGGGCGGCGCGCCCGCGTTCTGCACGGCCGAGCCCAACGCCTTGTACGCATCGGCGTTGGCCTGGAAGGCCGCGGAGTCGGTCTTCTGGATCTTCTTCGAGTCCTCCTCGTTCTGGACGGAGGCGATCGAGGAGTTGGCGTCCTGGATCTTCTTCACCTGGGGCTGCATCTGGTCGCAGACCTTCTTGGCCCAGTCGTCGAGCTTCTTGTCACCGTTGTCGCTGTCGCTGCAACCGGTCAGCGCCATAACGAGCGCCGCACCGCCGGACAGTGCAGCCACAAGCTTCTTGTTCACCGGATTGGTCCCTTCGATGGCTCTCGGCCCGGAACTTACACGGCCGAGCCGTGCGGCCCCCGAGCCGAGCACACCATGCGCCCCCTTTTGAAGCCATTTGCACCACACTCGGCGTGGCGTTCGCCGCACCCCGGACGGACCGCGCGCCACGCGCGCGAACGGGCGGGCAGCGTACTCGCGCACGCCGCCCGCCGCCTTCCGTCGTCCCCGTCTCTCGCCTGCCGGCCGCTTTTAGGACACCACCGCCGGATCGGCGGGTTTCGCCGCCCGCTCCGGGCTCTCCTCGTCGCCCACGGCGACTCCGCGCCGCTTGGAGAGGTACACCGCGACCACGATGACCACGATGGCGAGCACCGCGACACCGATCCGCAGCCCACTGTTGGGGTCGTCGCCGTAGGAGAACTTCACCACCGCGGGAGCGATCAGCAGCGCCACCAGGTTCATCACCTTCAGCAGCGGGTTGATCGCCGGGCCGGCGGTGTCCTTGAAGGGGTCGCCGACCGTGTCGCCGATGACCGTCGCGGCATGCGCCTCACTGCCCTTGCCGCCGTGATGGCCGTCCTCGACCAGCTTCTTGGCGTTGTCCCAGGCGCCACCGGAGTTGGCCAGGAACACCGCCATCAGGGTGCCGGTGCCGATCGCGCCGGCGAGGTACGAGCCGAGGGCGCCGACCCCGAGCGCGAAGCCGACGGCGATGGGGGCCATGACGGCGAGCAGACCGGGGGTGGCGAGTTCGCGCAACGCGTCCTTGGTGCAGATGTCCACCACGCGCCCGTACTCCGGCTTCTCGCTGTAGTCCATGATCCCGGGGTGCTCGCGGAACTGCCGCCGCACCTCGTAGACCACCGCGCCCGCCGACCGCGACACCGCGTTGATCGCCAGCCCCGAAAAGAGGAAGACGACGGCGGCGCCGAGGATGAGCCCGACCAGGTTGTTGGGCTGCGAGATGTCCAGATTCAGGCCCTGCTCGTCGTATGTGGCGTGTACCTCCGATACGGCCGTGGCGATCGCGTCCCGGTACGAACCGAACAGGGCCGACGCGGCGAGCACCGCCGTGGCGATGGCTATGCCCTTGGTGATCGCCTTGGTCGTGTTCCCCACGGCGTCGAGGTCGGTCAGCACCCGCGCGCCCGCGCCCGTGACGTCACCGGACATCTCGGCGATGCCCTGCGCGTTGTCGGAGACGGGGCCGAAGGTGTCCATGGCGACGATCACGCCGACGGTCGTCAGCAGGCCCGTGCCGGCGAGTGCGACGGCGAACAGGGCCAGCATGATCGACGTGCCGCCGAGCAGGAACGCCCCGTAGACACCGAGCCCGATCAGCAACGCCGTGTAGACCGCCGACTCCAGACCGACGGAGATTCCGGCGAGGACGACGGTGGCCGGACCCGTCAGGGAGGACTTGCCGATGTCCCGTACCGGCCGCCGCGTGGTCTCCGTGAAGTAGCCCGTGAGCTGCTGGATGAGGGCGGCGAGCACGATGCCGATGGCCACGGCGACGAGCGCGAGGACGCGCGGGTCCCCGCCGTGACCGCTGATGGCCCCGTCGTCGATGCCCTTCAAGTCGGCATAACGGGACGGCAGATACACGAACACCGCCACGGCCACCAGGACCAGCGAGATGACCGCCGAGATGAAGAAACCACGGTTGATGGCGGTCATACCGCTTCGGTCGGCACGGCGCGGCGCGACGGCGAAGATGCCGACCATCGCGGTGAGCACCCCGATGGCGGGGACGAGCAGCGGGAAGGCGAGACCCGCGTCACCGAAGGCGGCCTTGCCCAGGATCAGCGCGGCGACCAGGGTCACGGCATAGGACTCGAAGAGGTCCGCCGCCATGCCCGCGCAGTCGCCCACGTTGTCGCCCACGTTGTCCGCGATGGTGGCGGCATTGCGCGGGTCGTCCTCGGGAATGCCCTGTTCGACCTTGCCGACCAGGTCGGCACCGACATCCGCGGCCTTGGTGAAGATGCCACCGCCGACCCTCATGAACATGGCGATGAGCGCCGCGCCGAGGCCGAACCCCTCCAGCACCTTGGGCGCGTCCGCCGCGTACACCAGCACCACGCAGGAGGCGCCCAGCAGACCGAGCCCCACCGTGAACATGCCGACGACACCGCCCGTACGGAATGCGATCTTCATGGCCTTGTGCGAGACGGCCGTCAGATCCTTCTCCGGTTCGCCCTCGGCGGGCGTGGCCTCGCGCGCGGCCGCCGCGACCCGCACATTGGCGCGCACGGCGAGCCACATGCCGATATAACCGGTGGCCGCGGAGAAGAGCGCGCCGATCAGAAAGAAGGCCGAACGCCCGAGGCGCTGTGACCAGTTGTCGGCGGGCAACAGCATGAGCAGGAAGAACACGACCACGGCGAAAACGCCGAGCGTCCGCAACTGTCGGGCGAGATAGGCGTTCGCGCCTTCCTGCACCGCCGCGGCGATCTTTTTCATGCTGTCGGTGCCTTCGCCTGCCGCCAGCACCTGACGCACCAGCACCACGGCCACCACGAGTGCCGCGAGCGCGACCGCCGCGATCACCAGCACCAGCGTGCGGTTGCCCTCGGTCAGCTCGACCGCGAGTTTCTGAGTGAAGTCCACCTGTTCAGGGGTAAGGGGCCCCGCCATTCGTCCTCCTTGACGTTTGGCACATGGGCGCGCGGCTGACCCGCGACCGCGGAGCAGCCGCCACGCTCAGGCGTCCTGAGCTCAAGATGGACGGATTGTAGGGAGCATGGCGAGATCAAAACAGAGCGCAGGAAACGGAATGAGCCTGTGCAAGTGAAGGCCGGATGGATGTTCCGCCGGATTCCCGATCTCCGGGTGAAGATCCGAAGAAGAGACCGGTGCACGCGATCAATGAGCGGAACCCGGCCGTGAAGATCCACGGCCCGGGGGAATTCACGCGATGCCGCCCCGGAAAAGATCGACAGCTGAAAACGCACCCCGAAGAGGGAAGGGATTCGGCCATCGGCCTCAGCGCGGCACATGCCGCTCCGGCGTCGTCGGCGCCGACGCCGGACCTGATCGAACCGGCCGGAATCGGGGAGGCCCCATTACGGCAATCGGGTGACGCGGGGCTACGACGGCGGCGGAAGGGAGCCGGATTCCGGCAGCGGACCGGGCGGCCGGGCCACGCCGACGACAGTCACCCGGCGGCGTGCGGCCGTGAGGCCCGGAACGCGGCGTGCGGCCGTGAGGCCCGGAACGCGGGCTACGGCAGCACGGGGACCGGAATGGTCGGCCAGCTCATCCGGATGAGGCCGCCGGATTCGTCCGCCGTCACCTCGACGTCGTCGACCAGCCCGCTGATGACGGCGAGGCCCATGTCGTCCTCGGCCTCGTCCGCGCCGGAGGCCTCCCCCGGGCCGCCCGCGGCATCGGCGGCGGACAGATGGGGAGCGTCGTCCCCGACCTCGATGGAGAACTTCTTCTCGTCCTCGATCAGCACGACCCGCACCGGGGTGGTCACACCATGGCCGACGTGCAGCCCCACTGCACGCGAGCACGCCTCACCCACGGCCAGGCGCACCTCGTCCAGCACGGCCTCGTCGACCCCGGCCCGGCGGGCCACCGCCGCGGCTACCAGCCGGGCGGTGCGGACATGCTCGGGAAGGGCACTGAACAGCAGTTCGACGGTGGCCACGCCATCCCCCTCGGTCACACGTGCCCTCTTCCCCACTTCTGGAACAGGGCGAACTCGCGGAGGGGCCGGGCCCTCGGGCCCGGTGCCCCCCGCGCGGCAGTGTCGTCCGGCGACCGTCAGTCGGTCGCCTGCACCGCGTCCTCGACCGAGGTGTGAATCGGGAACACCTTGGTCAGGCCGGTGATACGGAAAATCTTGAGAATGCGCTCCTGGTTGCAGACCAGGCGCAGCGAGCCCTCATGGGCACGCACTCGCTTGAGCCCGCCGACCAGCACGCCGAGCCCGGTGGAGTCGAGGAAGTCGACGCCCTCCATGTCCACGACGAGGTGATAGCTGCCGTCGTTGACAAGCTCGACCAACTGCTCACGCAGCTTGGGCGCGGTGTACACATCAATCTCGCCACCGACCCGGACAACCGTACGGTCGCCTACGGTCTCGGTCGACAGGGACAGGTCCACGGATCCTCCAGCACCTTGCATCGAGCGGTCGCCCCCCATGGATCGGCAGCCGCGATGGCATTCAATCACTTACCGGCAGGCGCGCACGACGCCTTGAGTCCATTGTCCGTCACGCCAATGACAGACTCGGTGTCGATGGCCCACGATCAACTCCCGCCGGAGGCGGGCGTACATCCCGCTCCCCGGGTGGTCCTCGACAGACTCGCCACCGGGGCAGGCCGGGCTGCACGCATCACTCATACGGAGCACTTGCCCCCTCGACCGGGACGTCATGCCCCCTGGCCCGAGAAGATCCGGCCGGAAGTGATCGGCGCGATCCGGGCCGCCGGAATCGACCGTCCCTGGGCGCACCAGGCGGTGACGGCCGAGCACGCGCTGCGCGGCGAGTCGGTGGTGGTCGCCACGGGCACCGCGTCCGGCAAGTCGCTGGCCTACCTCGCCCCGGTCCTCAGCGCGCTCCTGGACGGCTCCGAGGCGCCCAACGGACGTGGGGCGACCGCCTTGTACCTGGCCCCCACCAAGGCCCTGGCAGCCGACCAGCGACGGGCCGTACGCGCCCTCGCCGCCCCGCTCGGCAAGAGCGTCCGGCCGGCCGTCTACGACGGCGACACGCCCTTCGAGGAGCGGGAGTGGGTGCGCCAGTACGCCAATTACGCGCTCACCAACCCGGACATGCTGCACCGCTCAATCCTGCCCGCCCACCCCAAGTGGGCCTCCTTCCTGCGCGCGCTGCGCTACGTCGTCATCGACGAGTGCCACACCTACCGCGGCGTCTTCGGTTCGCACGTCGCCCAAGTGCTGCGACGGCTTCGGCGTGTCTGCGCCCGTTACGGCGCCAATCCGGTCTTCCTCCTCGCCTCCGCCACCGCGTCCGACCCGGCCACCGCCGCGACCCGGCTGACCGGGCTGCCGGTGGTGGAGGTCACCGAGGACGCCTCCCCGCGCGGCGAAGTCGTCTTCGCCCTCTGGGAGCCCCCGCTCACCGAGCTCCACGGCGAGCGGGGCGCCCCCGTCCGCCGTACGGCCACCGCGGAGACCGCGGACCTCCTCACCGACCTCGTCGCACAGGGGGTGCGGACCGTCGCCTTCGTCCGCTCACGGCGCGGCGCCGAACTCGTGGCCCTGATCTCCCAGGAACGCCTGGCCGCGGTGGACCGCTCCCTCCCCTCCCGGGTCGCCGCCTACCGGGGCGGCTACCTCCCCGAGGAGCGCCGCGCCCTCGAGCGCGCCCTGCACAGCGGCGAACTGCTGGGCCTCTCCGCGACCACCGCCCTGGAACTCGGCGTGGACGTCGCCGGCCTCGACGCCGTCCTCATCTCCGGCTATCCCGGTACCCGCGCCTCCCTGTGGCAGCAGGCCGGCCGCGCGGGCCGCACGGGCCGGGGCGCACTCGCGGTCCTCGTCGCCCGCGACGACCCGCTGGACACCTATCTCGTCCACCATCCCGAGGCGCTGTTCCGGCAGCCGGTGGAGTCCACCGTCCTGGATCCGGACAATCCGTACGTCCTCGCCCCCCATCTGTGCGCCGCGGCCGCCGAGCTGCCGCTCACCGAATCCGATCTCTCCCTCTTCGGCCCCGAGACGCCGGGCCTGCTGTCCCAGCTCGAAGGCCGCAAGCTGCTCCGCCGGCGGGGCTCCGCCTGGCACTGGACGCGCCGTGAGCGGGCCGCCGACCTGGCCGACATCCGGGGCGGCGGCGGCCGCCCCGTGCAGGTCGTGGAGGAGGGCACGGGCCGCCTGCTCGGCACGGTGGACGCGTCCGCCGCCCACACGGCCGTCCACGACGGCGCCGTCCACCTCCACCAGGGCCGCACCTACCTGGTGCGCCATCTCGACCTGGAGGACTCCGTCGCCCTCGTCGAGGAGGCCGCCCCGCCCTATTCGACGACGGCCCGCGACACCACGGCCATCTCCATCCTGGAGACGAGTGCCGAGATCCCCTGGGGGGACGCGCGCCTGTGCTTCGGCTCCGTCGAGGTCACCAATCAGGTCGTCTCCTTCCTCCGTCGCAAACTCATCACCGGTGAGGTCCTCGGCGAGTCCAAGCTGGACCTGCCGCCCCGCACCCTGCGCACCCGGGCCGTGTGGTGGACGGTCACCGAGGACCACCTCGACGAGGCCCGCATCCACCCGGACGCCGTCGGCGGCGCCCTGCACGCCGCGGAACACGCCTCCATCGGCATGCTCCCGCTCTTCGCCACCTGCGACCGCTGGGACATCGGCGGCGTCTCGGTGCCCCTGCACCCCGATACGGCCCTGCCGACCGTCTTCGTCTACGACGGCCACCCCGGCGGCGCCGGCTTCGCCGAGCGCGCCTTCCACACCGCCGCGAGCTGGCTCACCGCCACCCGCGAGGCGATCGCCGCCTGTGAGTGCGACGCCGGCTGCCCCTCGTGCATCCAGTCCCCCAAGTGCGGCAACGGCAACGACCCACTCGACAAACGGGCCGCCATCCGCCTCCTGACCCGGCTCCTCGCCGACGCTCCCGCCGAGGAGGAACGGCGAGACCCGGCCCCGTAACGTGCCCGCGAGGCACCCGCCCCGCCTCCGGACCGTCCGTCGCCGCCAGGGCCGAGGGGCGTGACGGCCGGAGCCATCACCCAGCTACCGCTCGTGCGTGCCCCGTCTGCCGATCAGACGGGCGGCACCGGGCCCTCGGCGCGCGCCGGTCCGGGGGCGGCCAGGCCGGGGAGGCCCGGAGGGCCGGCGCGGGAACGCACCCGGACGGTGTAGGGCCCCGCCCGTGCCTCGGCCGCCACCTCGGCGATCTCGCCGCTCACGGCGCACCGCACCACCCGCGCCGCCTGGGCCGCGGCCACCCTCCGGGCCAAGCCGCACGCCTTCCGAGGCCCCGACAAGGCGTGGTCGGCCGCCGCCAGCACCGCCAGGTCCGCAGCGCCACCCGCTCGGTGACGGGCCACCACGGCCTGCCCCATGGCCAGCGTCGCCGCGAACACCGCGCAGAAGGCCGCCGCGGCGATCGCCACCCATACCGAGGCCATGCCCCCGTCACCCCACCGTCTCCTCCGCAAGGGCCACCGCCTCCCCACCCAGCCGCACCGTCAACGGCCCGGGGCCCACGGTTCGGGCGTCGACCCGCACCCGCACCAGGTCTCCCTCCCGCGCCAGCGCGATCCGGGCCCCGGCCGGAGCGGCCGACCGGGCAGCGGCGACCGCCGCCGACTCCGACTCCGACCGGGCCGCGGACCGCGCTCCCGCGCGAGCCGCGTCCACGCACTGGATCTGCGCGGACGCCGCCATCAGCCCCCACAGCAACGCCATGCCGAACAAGGTCAGCGTCGGTAACACCAACGCGGCCTCCGCCGTCACATAGCCGCCGTCAGAACGACGCATGGAGTGCCTTCACGATCAGCGACTGCAACGCCGCACCGACCGCACCGCCGGTGACCACCTTGTAGAGCACCGCCGCGAGCGCACATGCCGCCAGCGTTCCCACGGCGTACTCCGCCGTCGTCATTCCGTCTTCACCGGCCACCCGCAACCGGGCCCAACGCCGGGACCACCACCGCACGACCACCACTGTCTCCCCCCGTTCCTGTGCCTTACGCATTGCTTTACGGATTGCCTTACCCATCGCCTTACGCATCGTCAGGTGCCTTTCAGCAGGCCGCTCGCCAGACCGATGACCACCGGCACCACGCCGACCACCAGGAAGGCGGGCAGGAAACACAGCCCCAGCGGTGCCGTCGCCAGGACCCCCGCGCGCCGGGCTCGTATGCCCGCCGCCCGGCCTCGCGTGGCGCGCAACTGCCCCGCCAGCCGTGACATGGGTTCCACCGCCGGCACGCCCGACGCCTGGGCCCGCTCCAGGCATCGGGCGAGCCCCCGGGCGCCGGGCAGACTCCCCAGCCGGCCCCAGGCCGTGCCCGGCTCCCCGCCGAGGCGCACCTCGGCAGCGGCTTGGGCGAGTCGCTCGCCCACGGGCCCGCCCAACGAGGCACCGACCGCCGCGGCGGCCTCCCGGGGCCCGGCCCCCGCTGCCATGCAGGCCGCCAAGAGATCCGCCGCGAACGGAAGTTGCTCCTCCGATCCCTTCGCGGGCGGCTCATCGCGGGTACGCTTGGCGCACCGCCGCCACCGCCACACGCCGTAGGCGGCCCCGAGCCCCACCACGCACCCGGCGAACCCCCCGGTGAGGACGAGACCGGCCAGCCCCGCCGCCACGGCCGGGAGCCCGGCCCGCGCCACCGCCGCCCCCTCAGACCACCGCCGCAGTCGGCTCACCGGCCCGACCGGACCATCCCCCTTCAGCAGCCACACCACCCGTCGGCGAGCCGAACGGCCCTCTCGCGCCCGGCGCGCCAGGCCGAGGACGATCACCAGGACCGCGCCTCCGGCGGCAAGCGCGATAACTATCCCCAGGCTGTGGATAACTTTTCCGTTCATGCCCCATCGCCCCTTCCCGCTCCCCCGGCCGCCCGGACGATCCGGGCGGTCCATGCGAGACCCGCGCCCTCCAGAACGCCACCGAGCACCAGGCAGCCCAGACCCGCGGATGTGTGCAGCAGCACCCGCAACGGGGCGGCTCCGAGCGCGCTGCCCAGCAGGAGGGCGAGTACCGGAAGCACGGCGAGCATCACGCCGGTGGAGCGCGTGCCCGCCAACTGGGCGTATAGGTCCTCCCGTTGGTCCCGTTCGGCGCTGAGGGCCGCCGCCACCCGTTCGAGCCCGGCGGCGAGCCCCGCCCCGCCGTCGACCGAGACCTGCCAGCAGGCGGCCACCCCGTTCAGCCCCTCGGCTCCCGGTTGACGCGCCGCCTTCCGCAGGGCGTCCGGCACGTCACCGCCGAACCTCGCCGCCGCCGGGACGGCGGACCATGCCGCCCCCAGGTCAACCGCCAGCCCCACCAGTGCCTCGCCGGGCTGCCGCCCGGCGCGTAGATCACCCGCCACGGCACCGCACAGATCGATCACGGCCGCCTCCCGCCGCGCCCGCTCGCGGGCGCGCCGCCTGGTGACGAGTGCGCGTCTCAGGAGGGGGACGGCGGCCACCGCGCCGATCAGGGGCAGCACCGACTCACCCAGCAGTGCCACGGCACCACCGATCGGTACGCAGAGCAGTTCCCGCCTCGCCCGCCCCCATCGGAGCATGCGCCCAACGTGCGTCCCGGCCCACGAAGGTGACGCGGCATCGGGTCTCGCTCCCCCACCGGCGGCCAGCAGGCTCCGGGCCCGCCGCGACTCCCGCCCCGGCCATGGCGGCACCATGAGGGCGGCCACCGCGCGCAGCACGGCCGTGAACACCGGGGCCACCGCTCGGGGCGCCGCCACGGAAGCGGTCACGGAAGCGGTCACGGAAGCCGTCACAACGCACCACCGCCCCGCTCGCACAGGCCTGCCAGCCTGGCCCAGCCTCGCGCCCGTTCGAAACCGTTCTCGCCCCACACGGCCGCCGGTACGGTCGTCACGAGACCTCCGGCGTCGCGGTCCAGGACGTGGAGTTCCGCGATCCGCCGACGGCCGCCGCGGTCGCGTGCCAGGTGGACCACCACCGACAGGGCAGCCGCCAACTGGCTGTGCAACGCCCCGCGGTCGAGCCCCGCCGTCGATCCCAGCGCTTCCAGCCGGGCGGGCACATCCGCCGCCGCGTTGGCGTGCACCGTGCCGCACCCTCCCTCGTGTCCGGTGTTGAGAGCGGCCAACAGATCGGTGACCTCCGGGCCGCGCACCTCGCCGACGACCAGCCGGTCCGGCCGCATCCGCAGTGCCTGCCGCACCAGATCGCGCAAGGTCACCAGCCCGGTGCCCTCCTGGTTCGCGGGCCGCGTCTCCAGCCGCACCACATGCGGGTGTTCGGGGCGCAGCTCGGCCGAGTCCTCGGCGAGCACGATCCGCTCGTCCGGCGCTACCAGGCCGAGCAGGGTGGACAGCAAGGTCGTCTTTCCCGACCCCGTGCCACCGCTGATCAGGAAGGAGAGCCGTGCGGCCATGAGGGCCCGCAGCAGTCGCTGCCCACCGGGCGGCACGGTCCCCGCGGCCACCAGTTCCTCCAACGCGAAGGCCCGCCGTCGCACCACCCGGAGCGAGAGACAGGTGGAGCCGACGGCCACCGGTGGCAGCACGGCGTGCAGACGCGTCCCGTCCGGCAACCGGGCGTCCACCCAGGGCCGGGCGTCGTCGAGCCGGCGTCCGGCGATCGCGGCGAGCCGCTGCGCGAGTCTGCGCACCGCCGCCGCGTCGTCAAAGGACACACCGGCACGCTCCAGGCCCGCTCCGCGGTCCACCCACACCTGGTCGGGCGCGGTGACCAGAACATCGGTGACGTCGGGTGCGCGGAGCAGGGGCTCCAGCGGCCCGGTGCCGATCAGCTCGGAGCGCAGCCGGGCCGCGACGCCGAGCACCTCGGCGTCACCGAGCAGCCGGCCTTCCCGGCGCAGGGCCTCCGCCACCCTCGCGGGTGTGGGATCCACCCCGCTCTCCGCCAGCCGTAGGCGTACCGCGTCCAGCAGCTCGGTGCTCATGCCGGCACACCTGTGCCGTCGGCTGACGTCCGCGCCCAGAACTCCGCGCAGAACCGTGCCAGCGGTCCGCGCTCGCCGCTTCCCGGCGGGCGGCCGGTGAGCAGGGCGTCCGACAGGCCCGGCTCGGGTGGGAGTTCACCCGCGAGCGGCAGACCGAGGAGATGGGAGATCTCTTCGCCCCGCAGCTCCGAGCCGGCCTGGGCGCGCGTCACCAGCCTCAGATCGCTCAGCACCATGCCGACCATCGAGGCGACCCGGTGGGCCGCCGCGACGGCTCGCAGCTCCGCGGGCACCACCAACAGCCCCACGTCCACCTGCCCGAGGGCTTCCACCGCCGCGTCGTCGAGCCGGCGCGGCACATCCACGACCACTGCCCCGCCCCGCCTGCGGGCCGCCGCCAGCACCGCCCGCATGGCGTCGGGCGGCACCGCGAGACAGTCACCCCGATCCCAGCTGAGGACCCGCAGCGAGTGCAGCTCGGGGAGTGCCTCTTCCAGTGCCCGACCGGCCACCCGGCCCCGCGAGTCGGCGAAGGCCGGCCATCGCAATCCCGCCGCCTTCTCCCCTCCGAGCAGCACATCGAGTCCGCCACCCAGCGGATCGCCGTCGATCAGCATCGTGCGCTGCCCGGCCCGGGCAGCGCCGACGGCCAGCGCGCAGGCCAGCGTGCTCGCCCCGGCGCCGCCCCGGCCGCCGATCACCCCCACCGTGAGTGCCGGGCGGCCCACGCCTTCCACAGCGTCGGCGATCCTGTCGACCAGCCAGCCCTCCCCGTCGGGCAGGAGCGCCACATTGCGGGCTCCGATGCCCACCGCGCGCTGCCAGACGCCGGGATCGTCCTGATCCCGGCCGACCAGCACCACCCCCTCCCTGCGCACGGCACCCCCGAGCCGGGCCGCACAGTCGTCACCGACCAGGACCAAGGGGGCGCGCTCCCAGCTCCCCCTGCGCACGGGCATTCCATGAGCGACTTCGGGCACGGCTCCGGCGGCGGCGCACAGCCGCAGCAGGTCGTCCAGCAGGCCCTCGTCCTCCGTGACGACCAGCGGCCCGTCCGGCCTTGCGGCGACGGCGGCCGTCCGCCAATCGGATGTGATGGATCCGGTCACGGTCTTCCCCTCCCACTACGCGCGCTCTCTTCCGCGAACATCGCGGAACTCGCGGGGAATCACCGTGCATCGAACTGGAAAACCTTGTGGATCTTGGACAAAAACTGTGGACAACTCAACGGTTGTGAATATCCCGCTCACCTATACCGGTGACTTCCGGAGAGCAGCACACTGATTACCCTGCGTGACAGGTATGAAGGAGGGGAGACCACGGCCCACTCGGCCGAACCACGGAGAGGAACGCGGGATGAGGGCGCTCAAAATGCATCCGGACATGCGACGACCCCCGCCGGGGGGGAGAGCGGGGGTCGTCCCCACGGCCGACTCGGGGGGGGGGAGGAGTCGGACCGGGTTAGACACGGTCGCGAACGATCCGTGACTTCCATGGTGTACCCGAGAGCCTTCTCAGGCAAACCCACACGCCTCAGCTTACGCCGAATGGAGGGCGCCTATGCTCGGCGACGTGGAAAACCACTCGCTCCCTCGGACAGCCGCGTTCTTTGATCTGGACAAGACGGTCATTGCGAAGTCGAGCACGCTCACCTTCAGCAAGTCCTTCTACCAAGGCGGCTTGATCAACAGGCGCGCCGTGCTGCGCACCGCGTACATCCAGTTCGTCTTCCTGGTCGGCGGGGCCGATCACGACCAGATGGAGCGGATGCGTCAGTATCTCTCCGCACTGTGCCGTGGCTGGAATGTGCAGCAGGTGCGGGAGATCGTCGCCGAGACCCTGCACGAACTCATCGATCCGATCATTTATGACGAAGCCGCCTCCCTCATCGAGGAGCACCACACCGCCGGGCGCGACGTAGTGATCGTCAGCACGTCCGGTGCCGAGGTGGTCGAGCCGATCGGCGAGCTGC
This sequence comes from Streptomyces sp. NPDC042259, assembly GCF_055582085.1. Classification (NCBI taxonomy): domain Bacteria; kingdom Bacillati; phylum Actinomycetota; class Actinomycetes; order Kitasatosporales; family Streptomycetaceae; genus Streptomyces; species Streptomyces sp. NPDC042259. The sequence goes on from NZ_JBVJDW010000013.1 coordinate 133,055, forward strand.
TGGGCGCCGACCGCGTCGTGGCCACCCGCATGGTGGTCAAGGACGGTGCCTTCACCGGCGAGGTGGAGTACTACGCCTACGGCCCGACCAAGGCGGAGGCCATCCGGGAACTCGCGGAGTCGGAGGGCTACGACCTGGCGCGCTGCTACGCCTACAGCGACTCCGCGACCGACATCCCGATGCTGGAATCGATCGGCCACCCGCACGCCGTCAATCCGGACCGCGCGCTGCGCCGTGAGGCGATCGCCCGCGACTGGCCGATCCTCACGTTCACCCGCCCGGTACGGCTCAAGCAGCGCGTGTCGACGCTGCCGATGCCTTCGCGCCCCGCCCTGGTGGCGGCCGCCGCGGTCGGCGCCGCCGCCACGGCGGGGCTGGTCTGGTTCGCCAGCCGACGCCGACCGACCTTCGCCCGCCTTGACCGGTTTTAAGGCCAAAAGTAAAGAAACCGCGGCTTGGGCTTCCGCTTCCACCACGACAGGAGTAGAAAGGAGTTGACGGCCCGCGAGACCAGAGACATCCGAGAGGATGCCTTGAACGCAGTCGGCCCCACGGACCGAGCACGAAAGCCGAGCACCCACGCGACGCCGACCCGTCGATTACGGGCCAGCCGCACCAGGTAACGGGCGAAGATCCCGGCCTGATGGGCAAATATCGTGCACGCATGGTAACTCGGCCGACGTGCCAGCGGCGGTACCAGAGCCTGACCGGTACCGCCGCAACCCTGTCCGCCTCACGTCCATGCCCAAGGGGCGGCTCCACCCGGCCGCACTCCGGGCGATGCCGCTTTGCTCAGGGCCGGTTGACCGAGAAGGGCCGAGTGACGGAGAACCGTCAGGCCGCGCCGCGCTGGAGTGCCTCGCACACGGCCGTGCTCTCACGTACACCCAGCTCGACGGCCCGGGCGCAGTGCGTGATCCAGGACGCCACACCCTCCGGGCTCCCGGACGCGTAGCCGTCGAGCGCCTTCAGGTAGGCGGCACGCCCCAACTCCGCGTGCCCCACCTCCGAGGGGCAGATCGACTTGGGGTCCAGACCACTGCCGATCAGTACGATCCGCTCGGCGGCGCGCGCGACCAAGCCGTTGCACGAACCGAACGGGCGCAGAGCCAGCAGCTCGCCGTGTACCACCGCCGCCGTCACCAACGCGGGCGCCTCACTGCCGGCGATCAGCAGTCCCGCGAGCCCTTCGAGTCGGCCGGCCACCTCGTCCGCACCCGGCAGCGCCAGCTCGATCAGCGGCTCGTCGACGGGTTCACCCGCCAGCCGGGGACGTCCCACGGTGTCATCCGGCCGGGCCCCACCCGCTGCCACCAGGTGCAGCCGCGCCAGCACGCGCAGCGGCGACTGCCGCCACACGCTGAGCAGTTGCCCGGACTCGGCGGTCAGCCGCAGTGCCGCACCCACCGTGCGCGGCTCGCCTTCGACACCGAAGTCGGACCGTCGGCGCACCTCCTCGAGCGCCCAGTCGGCGCCCGACAGCGCTGCCGACCCCCGGGCGCCACGCAGTGCCGCCTCGGCGGTGACCTCGTTGCTGCGGCGGCGCATCACCCGGTGGCCGTACACCCGGTCCACCGCCTTGCGCACGGAGTCCACGGAGTCGGCAACGCCAGGAAGCGAGCCCAGGGCGGCGAGCGGATCGGCTGTCGTACTCATGGGTAAGACACTACGCACTTTGGCCTCACACCCCTCGAAGGAGTGGTTTTCTTCACTCACAGCTCTCACTTTCCGCGCTTGCGCACCTACGCTTGGTGAACATGAAGATCGCTTTCGTAGGGAAGGGGGGCAGCGGCAAGACCACGCTGTCCTCACTGTTCATCCGCCACCTCGCCGCCGACCGGGCCCGCGTCATCGCGGTGGACGCCGACATCAATCAGCACCTGGGCGCGGCGCTCGGCCTGGACGAAGCTGAGGCGGCGGCACTCCCGGCGATGGGCGCACGACTGCCGCTGATCAAGGACTATCTGCGGGGCACAAACCCTCGCATCGCCTCCGCCGACACCATGATCAAGACGACGCCGCCGGGCGAGGGGTCACGGCTGCTGCGGATCGGCGAGGAAAACCCGGTCTATCAGGCCTGTGCCCGCACCGTACGGCTGGACGACGATGCCGCTGTCCGGCTGATGGCGACCGGCCCGTTCACCGAGTCGGACCTGGGTGTCGCTTGCTATCACTCGAAGGTCGGCGCGGTCGAGCTGTGCCTCAATCATCTTGTCGACGGGCCCGGCGAGTACGTCGTCGTCGACATGACGGCAGGCAGCGACTCCTTCGCCTCGGGGATGTTCACCCGCTTCGACATGACGTTCCTCGTCGCCGAACCGACTCGCAAGGGCGTCTCGGTCTACCGTCAGTACAAGGAGTACGCCCGGGACTTCGGCGTCTGCCTGAAGGTGGTCGGCAACAAGGTGCAGGGCGCCGACGATCTGGACTTCCTGCGCGAGGAGGTCGGCGACGACCTGCTCACCACACTCGCCCACTCCGACTGGGTGCGCGCCATGGAGAAGGGCCGGCCGCCCCTCTTCGGGCTCCTCGAGGGCCCCAATCGCGAGGCGCTGCGCACCCTGCGCGAGGCGGCGGACGGCGCGTACCAACGGCGTGACTGGCAGCGCTACACCCGTCAGATGGTGCACTTCCACCTCAAGAACGCGGAGAGCTGGGGTAACGCGAAGACAGGGGCCGACCTGGCGGCTCAGGTGGACCCGAGTTTCGTTCTGGGCGAGCACCTGATGGCCGCTCCGCAGCCCGTGTGAAGCTCATCGATCCGCCGCCTGCTGACGGAATTTGAGGTTCCCTCACCACCGATCGCATAGAGGCGGAGGCCGCCGGAATAGCCCTCCGGCGGCCCTCCGGACGGGTGGCACATCCGTCGAGGGGATTTGCCCACCGCTCGGAACACGCCACGGGACGCCCCCGGTCTCCGATACCGCTCTCAGGCACTCACTCCCGGACAAGCGCCAGGCATTCCGGATTTCTCCCGTCCACTTTTCGGCCGACCAGTCGCATCGACCCCGTCGACTCGATGCGACTGGTCGGCCGAAACGGGTCCCGTTTCCCTTGCTTTCCAGCCTGAACCCAGTGGATTGAGCCACCCCCTCCCCACGCTTGCCGCTCAAGGAACCGAGTTCACCCTTGAGAGCATGTACACGCCATTCATTCGCCTGCAATCCTTCACCTCCACAAGGGGCCGAATGTTCGGTTTTATGCCGACCCGGACTGAATTCCGTTCGTGGGGAAGTAAGCGCACCCCGCCACAGGAAGGCGAAGACTGCCCCCCTCTACCCCCTCAATGCTCGCCACCTCCACCGCGCCCCGGCGTTCGATCACACCTCACCTCGTCGTCGCGTGCGCCGGGTGGGGGTATGGAATGACAAGCCGACAGGCGTACGGATTCACTCGTTGGAAGGAACTGTCCTTCTGCCCGCCTTGGCGAACTTCCCCGCGTCTTTACTCTCCATTACGATTCGTTTACCGAGAGTTGAGACAAGCCCCGCCATCGCAGCCGCTCCCGCCGCTGCACGCCGTGACCACGGCCGCGCCCCACCCGCGACCGCGCCGCCGACGAAGACGGGAACGCCCCATGCACGCTCAGCCGACACGAACCACTCCCCCGGCACTTCCGGTCCGCCCGGGTCAGGACGTGCCGGAGCCGCGCCCCCGCAGCTGGCGCCAGGACATCGCGGCCTCCGTGGTCGTTTTCCTGATCGCGATCCCGCTCTCGCTCGGCATCGCGCTCGCCACGGGCGCGCCACTCCAGGCGGGGCTGGTCGCGGCAACGGTCGGCGGGATCGTCGCCGGACTGCTGGGCGGGGCGCCCCTCCAGGTCAGCGGTGCCGCCACCGGCCTGGTAGTAGTGACGGCCGAGCTGGTGCAGCGCTACGGCTGGCGGGCCACGTGTGCGATCACCGCGCTCGCCGGTCTCGCCCAACTCGCCCTCGGCGCGGCCAGGGTGGCACGTAGCGCGCTGGCCGTCAGCCCCGCGATCGTGCACGGGATGCTCGCCGGCATCGGTGTCACGATCGCACTCGGCCAGCTCCCCGTCGTGCTGGGAGACAGCCCCGGCATCTCCGCCCTGGAGAATCTCGCGGCGCTCCCGGCACGCCTGGCGGATCCGCACCCCGCCGCGCTGCTGGTCGGCGGGGTCACGGTGGCCGTGGTGGCGGGCTGGCCGCGGCTGCCCGGCCGGGCAGGGCGGTGGGCCCGTGCCCTCCCGGCGCCGCTCGCGGCCGTGGCCGCCGCCACCGCGGTCGGTATCGGCATGGACCTGCCCCGGGTCAGCCTCCCCCAGTGGGAATTGCGCGTGCTGCCCGCCCTGCCGGACGGCCCGGTGCTCGGCGTATTCGCGGCCGTCCTCACCGTCACGCTCGTGGCCAGCATGGAGTCGCTGTTGTCCGCGGTCGCCGTCGACCGGCTGCGCGCCGCGCGGGCGGACGGAGAACACCTTCCCGCCTCATTGGATCGCGAGCTCGCGGGCCAAGGCGCTGCGAACGTGGTCTCCGGGCTCCTCGGCGGACTGCCCATCGCGGGCGGCGCGATCCGCGGCACAGCCAACGTCACGGCGGGCGCCGTCACACGTAAGGCCACCGTCCTGCACGGGGTGTGGGTAGTGGTCTGCGCCGCGCTCCTCGCCTCCGCGCTCGAACTGATCCCTCTCGCCGCGCTGGCCGCCCTGGTGATGTCGGTCGGCGTACGCATGGTGAGCTTCGCGCACATCAAGCACGTACAGCGGCACCGCGAATTCCCCATGTACGCGGCCACGCTCGGGTCCGTGGTCCTGCTGGGTGTGCTGCGGGGAGTCGCGGTCGGCATCGCGATCGCGGCCTTCCTCTCTCTGCGGCGGCTCGCGCACACCCGCATCACCGTCGAAGCGGAGCGCGACTGCCACCGGGTCCGCGTCAATGGCCAGTTGACGTTCTTGGCGGTCCCCCGGCTGTCCCGGGCCCTCGCGCAGGTTCCCGCCGAGGCCAACGCGGTGGTCGAGCTGGGCGGCTCCTTCATGGACCACGCCGCCTACGACGCCTTGCAGACCTGGTCCCACGCCCATCGGGCGGGTGGCGGCTGGGTCACGCTGCGCGGCCGCCACGGCCGGCCGATCGCGGAGCCCGCCAGCACGCACGTGTGCCGCCCCTGGACCCCCTGGCACAACCACCACTGCACCCGCACCGCCGTGGCCGTCAAGCCCGGCGTCAAGCACAGCGGCGATCAGCAACTTCTCGGCGGTGTGAGCGCGTTCCAGCGCAATACGGCACCGCTCGTACGGGACGAGCTGGCACGGTTGGCCCGCGAGGGGCAGACCCCCAGCCAGCTCTTCTTGACCTGCGCCGACTCCCGGCTGGTGACCAGCATGATCACCTCAAGCGGTCCCGGTGATCTCTTCACCGTGCGCAACGTCGGCAATCTGATGCCACCGCCCGGCACCGACGGCACGTGCGACTCGGTCGGCGCGGCGGTGGAGTACGCGGTCGAGGTGCTGAAGGTCGGCAGCATCACCGTCTGCGGGCACTCGGGGTGCGGTGCGATGCAGGCGCTCCTCGACACCCCCGCCCCGGAGCCCGGCGCACCGACTCCGCTCGGCCGCTGGCTCCGGCACGGCCGGCCGAGCGTGGCCCGCATGCAGCGCATCGGTCGGCTCGGCCGCGGGGAAGTCGCCCTGGCCGACCGGCCCGTGTCCGATGACATCGAACGGCTCGCCCTCGTCAATGTGCTCCAGCAGCTCGAGCATCTGCGGGCGCACGCCTGTGTGGCCCGGCGCGTGGCCGAGGGGACGCTGCGTTTGCAGGGCATGTACTTCCATGTGGCCGAGGCGCAGGCGTACGTACTGGACGAGCGGTCCCGCACCTTCGCGGCGGTCCGCCCGGAGGTACTGGACGCGGTGTGAGGTGTATGCGAGGTGGAGGGGGCACCCGAGGGGAAAACGGGGCTGCCGCGCGTGTCCCCGGGCTCCCCTCGACCCGTCTGACCTCGTGGAACCCCAAGAAAGGATAGGTCTAAACCAATTTTTGTCCACACCCCTTGTCAGGGTGTGCCCCGGGCTGATGAGCTATGGCCGGGACGCAACGGGCACCCTGGGAAAGGGAGATGTCGTGAGCAACGAAAGCCTGGCCAACCTCTTGAAGGAGGAGCGCCGCTTCGCGCCGCCTGCCGGCTTGGCCGCGAAGGCCAACGTCACGGCGGAGGCGTACGAGGAGGCGAAGGCTGATCGGCTGGGCTTCTGGGCCGCGCAGGCCCGCCGCCTGAGCTGGGAGACCGAGCCGACCGAGACCCTGGACTGGTCGAATCCGCCGTTCGCCAAGTGGTTCGCCGACGGCAAACTCAACGTGGCGTACAACTGCGTCGACCGCCATGTGGAGAACGGCCTCGGCGACCGGGTGGCCATCCACTTCGAGGGCGAGCCGGGCGACACCCGCTCGATCACCTACGCGGAGCTGCAGCGTGAGGTCTCCAAGGCCGCCAACGCCCTGACCGAGCTGGGTGTCCAGGCGGGTGACCGGGTCGCCATCTACCTCCCGATGATCCCCGAAGCGGTCGTCTCGATGCTGGCCTGTGCCCGGATCGGCGCCCCGCACTCACTCGTCTTCGGCGGTTTCTCGGCGGACGCCCTGGCGACCCGCATCAAGGACGCGGACGCCCGCGTCGTCATCACCGCCGACGGTGGCTACCGGCGCGGCAAGGCCTCCGCCCTCAAGCCCGCTGTCGACGAGGCTCTGACCCGCCCCGGCACGGAGGACGTCCGCAGCGTCCTCGTCGTCCGCCGCACCGGTCAGGACGACGTCGCCTGGACCGAGGGCCGCGACGTGTGGTGGCACGACCTGGTCGAGCGGCAGTCCGACCGGCACACGCCCCAGGCGTTCGACGCCGAGCACCCGCTGTTCATCCTCTACACCTCGGGCACCACCGGTAAGCCGAAGGGCATCCTGCACACCACCGGCGGCTATCTCACCCAGGCTTCCTACACCCACCACGCCGTCTTCGACCTCAAGCCGGAGACGGACGTCTTCTGGTGCACGGCCGACGTCGGCTGGGTGACCGGTCACTCCTACATCGTCTACGGACCGCTGAGCAACGGCGCGACCGAGGTCCTCTACGAGGGCACCCCGGACAGCCCGCACCAGGGGCGCTGGTGGGAGATCGTCCAGAAGTACGGTGTGACGATCCTCTACACCGCCCCCACCGCGATCCGCGCCGCCATGAAGTGGGGCGACGACATCCCGGCCAAGTTCGACCTGAGCAGCCTGCGCATCCTCGGCTCGGTCGGCGAGCCCATCAACCCCGAGGCCTGGGTCTGGTACCGCAAGCACATCGGCGCCGACAGGACGCCCGTGGTCGACACCTGGTGGCAGACCGAGACCGGCGCCATGATGATCAGCCCGCTGCCGGGGGTCACCGAGACCAAGCCCGGATCGGCGCAGGTGCCGCTGCCCGGCATCGCGGCGACCGTCGTGGACGACGATGCCAACGAGGTGCCCGACGGGGCCGGCGGCTATCTCGTCCTCACCGAGCCGTGGCCGGCGATGCTCCGCACCATCTGGGGTGACGACCAGCGCTACATCGACACGTACTGGTCGCGCTTCGAGCACAAGTACTTCGCGGGTGACGGCGCCAAGAAGGACGACGACGGCGACATCTGGCTGCTCGGCCGGGTGGACGACGTGATGCTGGTCTCGGGCCACAACATCTCCACCACCGAGGTCGAGTCCGCGCTCGTCTCCCACCCCAAGGTCGCCGAAGCCGCCGTCGTCGGCGCCAACGACCCGCAGACCACCCAGGCCATCTGCGCCTTCGTCATCCTGCGGGGCGACGCCGACGCCGAGGAGGCGGGTTTGGTCGAGGAGCTGCGGGCACACGTCGCCAAGCAGCTCGGCCCGATCGCCAAGCCCAAGCGGATCCTGCCGGTCGCCGAGCTGCCCAAGACCCGCTCCGGCAAGATCATGCGCCGTCTGCTGCGGGACGTCGCCGAGAACCGCACGCTCGGCGATGTGACGACGCTGACCGACTCCTCGGTCATGAGCCTGATCCAGTCCCAGCTCCCCGCCGCGAGCAGCGAGGACTGACCCGGCCGCACCACTGCCCCCCTGTGCCCGGCCTCGGGCCCAGGGGGGCAGGCAGTCATGAAGGGCACCCGGCGCCGCCGGGTGCCCTTCACTCTTTCCGGTTAAGGTAAGTACACGTCGCGTAAAAATCGCGACAAGAATCAGAGGCGCGCCGGGAAGTCTGGTCGGCACACAGGACACGTGTATCCAGTCGCCCCCAGGAGGTCCACCACCGTGGCCGCGCCCAAGAACCGCCGTTCCGTCTTCCTCGGACGGCTGCCGCTGCCCGAGCGCAACTACCTGGCGGACGCCCTCCGCACCGAGACCGTCGGCGGCGTCCTGCTGCTGGCCGCGGCCGTGGCCGCGCTGATCTGGGCGAACACCCCGCTGCGCGACAGCTACGAGACCCTTCGCGACTTCCACCTCGGCCCGGGCTCCCTGGGCCTCGACCTCTCGGTGCAGCACTGGGCCGCCGACGGCCTGCTGGCCGTCTTCTTCTTCGTCGCGGGCATCGAACTCAAGCGCGAGCTGGTCGCCGGCGAGCTGCGCGACCCGAAGGCGGCCGCGCTCCCCGTCATCGCCGCGCTCTGCGGCATGGCCGCCCCCGCGCTCGTCTACTTCACCGTCGCGAAGTCCGGCGGCGGCGCACTGGACGGCTGGGCCGTCCCCACCGCCACGGACATCGCCTTCGCGCTCGCCGTACTGGCGGTGATCGGCACGGCCCTGCCCTCGGCACTGCGCGCGTTCCTGCTGACCCTCGCCGTCGTCGACGACCTCTTCGCGATCCTGATCATCGCGGTCTTCTTCACCTCGCGGCTCGATTTCGCCGCTCTCGGTTTCGCCGTGCTGGGCCTGGCCGTCTTCTGGCTGCTGCTGCGCAAGGGCGTCCGCGGCTGGTACGTCTACGTCCCGCTGGCGATCGTGAACTGGGCGCTGATGTACAACAGCGGCGTCCACGCGACCATCGCCGGCGTCGCCATGGGGCTGATGCTGCGCTGCACGCGTCGCGACGGCGAGCGCTACTCACCCGGTGAGCACATCGAACACATCGTCCGCCCCCTGTCGGCGGGTCTGGCCGTTCCGCTGTTCGCGCTGTTCTCGGCGGGCGTCGCCCTCTCCGGTGGCGCGCTCTCGGACGTCTTCCGCAAGCCCGAAACGCTCGGTGTCGTCCTCGGCCTGGTCGTCGGCAAGGCGATCGGCGTGTTCGGCGGCACCTGGCTGGCGGCGCGCTTCACGAAGGCCGAGCTGAACCCCGACCTCCAGTGGCCGGACGTGCTGGCCGTCGCCTCCCTGGCCGGCATCGGCTTCACGGTGTCCCTGCTGATCGGCGAGCTGGCCTTCGCCGGTGACCAGCTGATGACCGATGAGGTGAAGGCGGCCGTACTCATCGGTTCCCTGATAGCGGCCGTCATCGCGGGCACACTGCTCAAGCTGCGCGACAACAAGTACAAGAAGCTGTGCGCGGACGAGGAGCGGGACGACGACGAGGACGGCATCCCGGACATTTACGAGCAGGACAACCCGGATTACCACCTTCGGATGGCGGCCATCCACGAAGCGAAGGCCGCAGAACACCGCAGGCTGGCCGAAGTCGCCGCCGGGCACTCCACCGGCGACGATGGTCCGGCATGATCTAAGGGTCTTTACCTCCGCTGAAGACGCGCCCGAGACCCGCAGATGACGAAGCTGATGAAGATGAAGGAGCAGCAGATGAGCGCAGCCGACGACGGTGCCAACCGCAGCCTCGGCCAGCTGGTGGCGACGGCCACCACCGAGCTGTCCGCGCTGGTGCACGACGAGATCGCACTCGCCAAGGCCGAGCTGCGGCAGGACGCCAAGCGCGTCGGCATCGGTGGCGGCGCGATCGCCGCCGCCGGCACCCTGGCGCTCTTCTCCCTGCCGGTGCTGAGCTTCGCGGCGGCCTACGGGATCCACAATCTGGGCCTCGGGCTCGCCTGGTCCTTCCTGATCGTCGGCGGGGCGTTCCTGGTGCTCGCGGCGATCCTCGGGTTGCTGGCGGTGGCCAAGTTCAAGAAGGTCAGCAAGCCGGAGAAGAGCATCGCCTCGGCCAAGGAGACGGCGGCCGTGCTGGGCACGGTCAAGCCGCATCCGCGTCCGCTGGTCGGCACGAGCCGAGCGGACGCATCTGTGACACGCTCGTCCGTATGACGGTGCCCGATACTTCCGCAGCGCCCGCGTCCCCCGACCCTGCCCCAGCGGTCGTCCCGCCCGTGCCCACCGGCTCCGCGCCCACACCCGCTTCGGTCGTACGCCCCGACGGGCCCTGGACCCACCGGGAGGTCGCGGCCAACGGTGCGCGCTTCCATATCGCCGAGATGGGCGAGGGGCCGTTGGTGCTGCTGTTGCACGGCTTTCCGCAGTTCTGGTGGACGTGGCGGCACCAGCTGCCGGCGCTCGCGGACGCCGGGTTCCGGGCGGTGGCGATGGATCTGCGGGGCGTGGGAGGCAGCGACCGCACACCCCGGGGTTACGACCCGGCCAACCTCGCCCTCGACATCACCGGCGTGATCCGCTCCCTCGGTGAGCCGGACGCCGCGCTGGTGGGTCATGATCTGGGCGGTTATCTGGCGTGGACGGCGGCCGTGATGCGGCCGAAGCTGGTGCGGCGGCTCGTGGTGTCCTCGATGCCGCACCCGCGCCGCTGGCGCTCGTCGATGCTCGCCGACCCCAAGCAGAGCGCGGCGGGCTCGTACATCTGGGGATTCCAGCGCCCCTGGCTACCGGAGCGCGGGCTCGTCGCGGACGACGCCGCGCTGGTGGGCCGGCTGATCCGGGAGTGGTCGGGGCCCCGGCTGCCGGACGACGAGGCGGTCGACACGTACCGGCTGGCCATGACGATCCCCTCCACGGCGCACTGCTCGATCGAGCCGTACCGCTGGATGGTGCGGTCGATGGCGCGCCCCGACGGTCTTCAGTTCAACCGCCGGATGAAGCGACCGGTACGGGTGCCGACGCTGCACCTGCACGGGTCCCTCGATCCGGTGATGCGCACCCGCAGCGCGGCGGGCTCCGGGGAGTACGTCGAGGCGCCGTACCGCTGGCGGCTGTTCGACGGGCTCGGGCACTTCCCGCACGAGGAGGACCCGGTGGCCTACTCCACGGAGCTGATCAACTGGCTCAAGGACCCGGAGCCGGACCGCTAGGGCCCGTCCGGCGGATCATGCGGTCGGGCGCCGCGGCCCGTGGCGTCCGCACCACCGCCGCCCCGGGTTCACCCGTGAGCACACGGGAACATCTGTCCGTCGAATGGCCAATTGCCCGGCGCATAGGCCAATTGACGGACCCCCAGGCGATTACGGACCTATGGGTCCGGGCACAGACCTCGGTATGGGCTGGACGCACGACTACCGTGATGTGACACAGCAGCGCGGCGCCGAGGGCGATGCCGCGCTGGCCGTGACGGAGGTACCCGAGAGCGCCATGCGGGGTGAGCACGGGCCGGAGGCCGGTCACGACCCCCACATCGGCATTCCGCGCATCATCCGCCGCCGCGCCCGATGGGTGTCGGCGCGGCTGCGCCATCCGCGCCCCCGCTGACCTCCCCCGGGCGGCCGGCGCGCTTCAGAGGGCGCAGCCTTGGCTGTCCGCCCTGCCTGTGGCCGTGCTGCCGACGACCGCGTCCTCGCGCACCTCGTCGGCGGTCAGGGCGTAGCCGGTGTCCGCGTCGTCCAAGGACTTCGCGAAGACCACGCCGTAGACCCTGCCGTCCGGGGTGAGCAGCGGGCCGCCGGAGTTGCCCTGGCGGACCGTGGTGAAGAGGGAGTACACATCGCGCCGGACGTTGCCGCGGTGGTAGATGTCCGGACCGTTGGCCTGGACGCGGCTGCGGACGCGGGCGGCGCGCACGTCGTACGAGCCGTTCTCGGGGAAGCCCGCGACGATGGCGCTCCTCCCGCTTTCCGCGTCGTCCCGGGCGAAGCGCAGCACGGGCGCGTCGAGTGACGGCACGTCGAGGACGGCGATGTCGCGCTTCCAGTCGTAGAGGACGACGGTCGCGTCGTAGCGCCGGCCCTGACCGCCGATCTGCACGGTCGGCTCCTCGACGCCGCCGACGACGTGGGCATTGGTCATCACCCGTCGCGGGGCGAAGACGAAGCCGGTGCCCTCCAGGACCTTGCCGCAGCTGGGCGCGGTGCCCACGACCTTGACGATGCTGCGCTGGGCGGCCGTGGCGACGGGGCTGCCGGCGAGCCTGGGGTCGGGTGCGGGAACGGAGGTGATGGGCTCGTTGGAGAACGGCGCGAAGACCTGGGGGAAGCCGTTCTGCGCGAGAGCGGCACTGAAGTCCGCGAACCAGGTGTTGGCCTGCGCGGGCACCACCCGGGCGACGCCGAGCAGCACCTTGGAGTTGCGGACCTCCTTGCCGAGGGTGGGCAGGGAGGTGCCGGCGAGGGCGGAGCCGATCAGCCAGGCGACCAGCAGCATCGCGACGACGTTGACGAGCGCGCCGCCCGTGGCGTCCAGTGCGCGCGCCGGCGACCAGGTGATGTGGCGGCGGAGCTTGCTGCCGAGGTGGGTGGTGGCGGCCTGGCCCACCGAGGCACAGACGATGACGATCACGACGGCGGCGACGGCGGCGAGCGTGCCCGGGGTCGCCTCTTCGGTGGCGCTGTCCCAGATCACCGGAAGGGTGTAGACGGCGACCAGGCCGCCGCCGAGGAAGCCGATCACCGACAGCACGCCGACGACGAAGCCCTGGCGGTAGCCGACGACCGCGAACCACACGGCGGCGAGCAGCAGCACGATGTCCAGAACGTTCACCGAAAAATGCCTCGCATTGAAGGGGCCGGCACGGTCGTCGGCCTCGGGTCGGGTGGCTCGCAGGCCACCGTCTCACGCAGGTCGGCCCTACCAGGCCAAGGGGACCTGGCGCTCGCGGTCCCAGGGAAGCTCCCAGCCCGCGTAGTGCAGGATCCGGTCGATCACCCCGGCGGTGAACCCCCAGACCATGGCGCCGCCGACACGGAAGGCCGGGCCCCGGTGTCCGCTCGGATGGACGGCTGTCGCCCGGTTCGCCGGGTCGGTGAGTTCGGTGATCGGGACGGTGAACACTCTCGCCGTCTCCGCCAGGTCGACCGCGTCGACCGGGCTGGGCTCGCGCCACCAGCCGAGGACCGGGGTCACGACGAAACCACTCACAGGGATGTAGAGCCGCGGCAGGACACCGAAGATCTGCACACCGGACGCGTCGAGTCCGGTCTCCTCCTCGGCCTCGCGCAGCGCGGCCCGCAGCACCCCGTCGCCGTCCGGATCGCCGTCCTCGGGATCGAGCGCGCCGCCGGGGAACGACGGCTGGCCGGCGTGCGAGCGCAGCGTCCCGGCCCGCTCCAGGAGCAGCAGTTCGGGGCCTTGCTCACCCTCGCCGAAGAGCACCAGCACGGCGGACTGCCGTCCCCCCGTCTCCGGCGGCAGGAAGCGGCTCAGCTGGTGCGGCTCGATCGTCTTGGAAGCCTGGGCCACGGGTGCGAGCCACTCGGGCAGTCCCTCGGAAGTGATGGCGGTCCCACCGCCGTACGTGCTCGTCATGCGTGTCCCCTCGGCGTATGTGCGGTCACGGGCGGGCGTGCGGTCACTCGGCTCCCAGCGGACGGGCGGGCCGGCCCGGGTAGTCGGCCGGGGGCTTGAGCCGCTGGCCGGGCTGGCCGCCCTTCTCGTACTTGAGCAGCTTCCGCGCCTTCTCGGGGTCGGTCTCGCCCTCGCCGTAGGACGGGCAGAGCGGCGCGATCGGGCAGGCACCACAGGCGGGCTTGCGGGAGTGGCAGATGCGCCGGCCGTGGAAGATGACGCGATGCGAGAGCATCGTCCACTCGCTCTTCGGGAAGAGCGAGCAGATTTCCTCCTCGACCTTCTCCGGGTCCTGCTGGTCGGTCCACTTCCAGCGCCGGACGAGCCGTCCGAAGTGCGTGTCGACGCTGACCCCGGGCACGCCGAAAGCATTGCCCAACACCACGTTGGCGGTCTTGCGGCCCACACCGGGCAGGGACACCAGGTCCTCCACGCGCCCCGGCACCTCGTCGTCGAAGCGCTCGTGCAGCGCGGCGGCGATCCCGATCAGGGATTTCGCCTTGGCCCGGAAGAAGCCCGTCGGCCGGATGAGCTGCTCCAGCGCCTCGGGGTCGGCGGCCGCCATGTCCTCCGGCGTGGGGTAGGCGGCGAAGAGGGCGGGAGTGGTCTGGTTGACCCGCAGATCCGTGGTCTGGGCGGAGAGCACGGTGGCGACCAGCAGCTGGAACGGGCTTTCGAAGTCCAGCTCGGGGTGGGCGTACGGGTAGACCTCGGCGAGCTCGCGATTGATCCGACGCGCCCGGCGGACGAGCGCGGTCCGGGACTCCGGCTTCGCCGGTTTGGCGGCAGCGGCCTTCACTGATCTCCTGGAGGTGGGCCCGGAGCCGGATCCGGTGGCGGAACCGGTCGGTCCGGGGGTGGAAACCGGGGCGGGAGCGGCGGGGGAGCCGTCGGCCTCGCCGGTCTTCGCGGCCGCTTCGCCGCCCGGCGGTTTAGGCTCGGTCGCGGCATTCGTCTTCTTCGCGGACACGCGTTCGCCCACAGCGGAATCGCGGGCCGGGATCACCCTCCCGGTCCCCCTGCCCCGTGCTCTCACCGGCGTATTGGACACCCGGCCAGACTAAAGCCCAGCACCGACATCCGCCCCGGCCGCAGGAAAACCGCAGCCCAATCGGACCCCTGCCGTAGGGCTTCGGCCGACGATGCGCCACACTTGTGTTTGATCACACAGTTTTACCGACGGGCATCATGGGGACCACGGTCCTCTGTGCATGTCGACAAGGAGAGAACTCGTGGACGACGTTCTGCGGCGCGCCCCGCTTTTCGCGGCGCTCGATGACGAGCAGGCCGCTGAGCTGCGCGCCTCCATGGGCGAGGTCACCCTCGCGAGGGGCGACGCCCTGTTCCACGAAGGGGACCCCGGCGACCGGCTCTACGTGGTGACCGAGGGCAAGGTGAAGCTCCACCGCACCTCCCCCGACGGCCGCGAGAACATGCTGGCCGTCCTGGGCCCGGGCGAGCTAATCGGCGAGCTGTCGCTCTTCGACCCCGGCCCGCGCACGGCCACCGCCACCGCCCTCACCGAGGTCAAGCTCCTCGGTCTCGGCCACGGCGACCTGCAGCCCTGGCTCAACGCCCGCCCGGAGGTGGCCACCGCCCTGCTGCGCGCGGTCGCCCGCCGGCTGCGCCGCACCAACGACTCGATGTCGGACCTGGTCTTCTCCGACGTCCCCGGCCGCGTCGCGAAGGCCCTCCTCGACCTGTCACGCCGTTTCGGCGTCCAGTCCGAAGAGGGCATCCACGTCGTGCACGACCTCACCCAGGAAGAGCTGGCCCAGCTGGTCGGCGCCTCCCGGGAGACGGTCAACAAGGCGCTCGCGGACTTCGCGGGCCGCGGCTGGCTCCGTCTGGAGGCCCGCGCCGTGATCCTCCTGGATGTGGAGCGGCTCGCCAAGCGCTCCCGCTGACCCGGGGCGCCGTTCGCCCGTGCACGCGCGCGTACACACAGCCGTAAAAGCCCCTGCCGCCCGCTCAGGCGTGCGGCAGGGGCTTTTACGTACCCAGGGGGCCGCCGGGCGCCACCGCCCCCGCAGAGCAACGTGTACGCCGTCCGGGCCCGCGACCACCGGCGGCGGGCCCTGCTCAGATCAGCCCGTGCTCGCCCAGGTAGTCCAGCTGTGCCCGCACCGAGAGTTCCGCCGCGGGCCACAGCGACCGGTCGACGTCGGCGTAGACATGGGCGACGACCTCTTCGGGGGTGCCGTGGCCGTTCTCGACCGCGGTCTCGACCTGGGCGAGACGCTTGGCGCGGTGGGCCAGGTAGTACTCGATGGCGCCGCGGGCGTCGTCGAGTACCGGCCCGTGGCCGGGAAGCACCGTGACCACGTCCTCGTCGACCGCGAGCGAGCGCAGCCGGCGCAGCGAGTCCAGGTAGTCGCCGAGCCGCCCGTCGGGGTGGGCGACGACCGTGGTGCCGCGCCCGAGCACCGTGTCCCCGGTGAAGACCGCCCGGTCGGCGGGCAGGTGGAAGCACAGGGAGTCGGCGGTGTGCCCGGGGGTGGACAGGACGTGCAGCTCCAGGCCGCCGGTGGTGATGACGTCGCCCACGCCGAGCCCCTCGCCGCCGAGCCGCAGGGCCGGGTCCAGCGCCCGTACGGCCGTACCGGTCAGTTCGGCGAAGCGCCCGGCACCGTCCGAGTGGTCGGGATGGCCGTGGCTGAGCAGGGTCAGCGCGATGCGCTTGCCCGCCGACTCGGCCGCGGTGATGACGGCCCTGAGGTGGGTGTCGTCGAGCGGTCCCGGGTCGATGACGACGGCCAGGTCGGAGTCGGGTTCGGAGACGATCCAGGTGTTGGTGCCGTCCAGCGTCATGGCGGACGGGTTGGCGGCCAGCACACAGACCGCGCGGGCGGTCGCGGGGCCGCCGATGGCGCCCTCGCGCGGCTTGCCGGGAAGAGCTGCTGCGAACGTCATGCGTCGGCCCCTGAGGAGATGTGTTTGGTGAATTCGTCGTGTCCCGGCCAGCTCAGCACGATCTCGCCCCCGACGAGGCGGGCTTGGGCGAGCACGGGGGTGAGGTCCGCCTCGCGCGCGACCGCGAGGACCTCGGCGACCGTCCCGTACGGCAGGAGCGCCCGCAGCGTCGAGATGGTCGGCGGCATCATCAGCAGCTCACCCCGGTCGTAGCCCGCGGCCGCGTCGGCGGGCGCGGCCCAGACCGTACGGTCCGCCTCCGTGGACGCGTTGCGGGTGCGCTGGCCCTCGGGGAGCGCCGCGACGAAGAACCAGGTGTCATAGCGGCGGGGTTCGAACTCGGGGGTGATCCAGCGGGCCCAGCCACCGAGCAGATCGCTGCGCAGGACCAGGCCGCGCCGGTCGAGGAAGTCCGCGAAGGACAGCTCCCGGGTGACGAGCGCCGCCCGGTCGGCCTCCCAGCCGGCGTCGGTGGTGTCCGCGACGACCGAATCCGGCGTCGGGCCCGCCAGCAGCACGCCCGCCTCCTCGAAGGTCTCGCGGACGGCGGCGCAGACGATGGCCTGCGCGACGGCGTCGTCGTCGACGCCGAGACGGCGGGCCCACTCGGTGCGCGAGGGCCCGGCCCAGGGAACGTCCCGCTCGTCCCGGGGGTCCACGGAACCGCCCGGATACGCGTACGCGCCTCCGGCGAAGGCCATGGAGGCGCGTCTGCGCAGCATGTGAACGGTGGGACCGCCGTCGGTGTCACGCAGCAGCAGTACGGTCGCGGCACGGCGCGGCGCCGCGGGCCGCAGCTCCCCGCGGGTGAGCGCTCTGATCCGGTCCGGCCACTCCGGCGGGTACCACTGGCCGTTCGAAGTCGACATGGCCGGATGCTATGCGCTCACGCGCGGATGTTCGAGGGGCCCGCCCGGGGCCCCTCCCGTCATCACGGTCAGTCCTGTACTTCCACCAGGATCTCGACCTCGACCGGCGCGTCCAGCGGCAATACGGCGACGCCCACGGCGGAGCGCGCGTGCACGCCCTTGTCGCCCAGGACCTCGCCCAGCAGCTCGCTGGCCCCGTTGAGGACGGCCGGCTGGGCGGTGAAGTCCGGGGCGGAGGCGACGAAGCCCACGACCTTGACCACGCGCACGATCTTGTCGAGATCGCCGATGACCGACTTCACGGCGGCCAGGGCGTTCAGCGCGCAGACGCCCGCCAGCTCCTTGGCCTGCTCGGCGCTGACCTCGGCACCGACCTTGCCGGTCGCGGGCACGGAGCCCTTGACCATGGGCAGCTGACCGGCGGTGTACACGTAGCCGCCGGTCCGCACGGCGGGCTGGTACGCGGCCAGCGGCGGCACGACGTCCGGAAGGGTCAGGCCCAGCTCGGCGAGCCGGTCCTCAACGGCGCTCACGCCTTTTCCCGCTTGAGGTAGGCCACCAGCTGCTCGGGGTTGTTCGGACCCGGCACGACCTGGACGAGCTCCCAGCCGTCCTCGCCCCAGGTGTCCAGAATCTGCTTGGTCGCATGGACGAGCAGCGGCACAGTCGCGTATTCCCACTTGGTCATGGGCCCGACTGTAATGCCTCCCGCCGACACCCTCGCGCGGAGCCCGCGCCGGGCCGGGCCAGGCATCCCCCGGCCGGCCCGGCGGCCGCCGCCACCGCGACCGTGGGAGCCCGCCGCACGGTCTCACCGGAGGTCCTCCGGCCCCCGCTGTCCTCAAGGCGTGACGGTCCTCACCACGTGAACGACCGGATGTCACCACCTGGCGCCACGCGGGCGTTGCCGACGAATTAGGCTCCGAATCATGAGCAGGCTCCATGTCGTAAGCGGCAAGGGCGGCACCGGCAAGACCACGGTCGCCGCCGCCCTCGCGCTCGCCCTCGCCGCCGAGGGCAAGCGCACCCTGCTGGTCGAGGTCGAAGGCAGACAGGGCATCGCGCAGCTCTTCGAGACCGAGGCGCTGCCCTACGAGGAACGCAAGATCGCGGTCGCGCCGGGTGGCGGTGGCGAGGTCTTCGCGCTCGCCATCGACGCCGAGCGCGCGCTTCTGGACTACCTCCAGATGTTCTACAAGCTCGGCAGCGCCGGGCGGGCGCTGAAGAAGATCGGCGCGATCGACTTCGCGACGACCATCGCGCCCGGCCTGCGCGACGTCCTGCTGACGGGCAAGGCATGCGAGGCGGTGCGACGCAAGGACCGCTCGGGTGAGTTCGTCTACGACCACGTCGTCATGGACGCCCCGCCCACCGGTCGCATCACCCGCTTCCTCAACGTCAACGACGAGGTGGCGGGCCTGGCCCGGATCGGTCCGATCCATCATCAGGCCCAGGCCGTCATGCGGGTGCTCAAGTCCCCGGAGACGGCGGTGCACCTGGTGACGCTGCTGGAGGAGATGCCCGTCCAGGAGACCGTCGACGGCATCGCCGAGCTGCGCGCCGCGAAGCTGCCGGTGGGCAGCGTCGTCATCAACATGGTGCGGCCGGAGATACTCGATGCCGCCGCCGTCGACATCGCCGCCAACGGACGGCGCGCGGCCGTGACGCGCGCCCTGTCGGACGCCTTGGCCCAGACCGGGTTCGCCGGCGCGGACCGCTCCGGCCTCGTCGAGCGGCTGGTCGACCCGCTGGTCGAACAGGCCCGCGAGCACACCGAACGGGTCGCCCTGGAGCACCGGGGCCGTGCCGAGATATCGGGACTCGGCCTTCCCACGTACGAACTGGAACTGCTCGGCGACGGCGTGGACCTGGCGGGTTTGTACCGCATGGCGCGCGAACTGCGAAAGCAAGGAGTGACTCGATGAGTGTCACCGCAGGGGACGCGGCCGGGGCGGAGAAGGACAAGACGACCTTGGCGGGCACGGCCGGCGTGTGGACGACCGGCCTGGACGCGGCCTCGGTCCTCGACGTCGACCCGGTTCTGGACAATCCCCGCACCCGCATCGTGGTGTGCTGCGGCTCGGGGGGCGTCGGCAAGACCACGACCGCCGCCGCACTGGGGCTACGGGCCGCCGAGCGGGGCCGGAAGGTCGTCGTCCTCACCATCGACCCGGCCCGTCGTCTCGCCCAGTCGATGGGCATCGACGAACTCGACAACGTGCCCCGGCCGGTAACCGGAATCGATACCTCCGCCGGTGGCGAACTGCACGCCATGATGCTCGACATGAAGCGGACGTTCGACGAGATCGTCGAGACGCACGCCGACAAGGAGCGCGCCCGGGCGATCCTGGGGAACCCCTTCTACCAGTCCCTCTCGGCCGGTTTCGCCGGTACGCAGGAGTACATGGCCATGGAGAAGCTCGGCCAGCTCCGCGCCCGCGACGAGTGGGATCTGATCGTCGTCGACACCCCGCCGAGCCGCTCGGCGCTGGACTTCCTCGACGCGCCGAGCCGGCTGGGGTCCTTCCTCGACGGGAAGTTCATCAAGGTGCTGATGGCGCCGGCGAAGATCGGCGGCCGGGCAGGGATGAAGTTCCTGGGCGTCGGCATGTCGATGATGAGCGGGCCGCTCAACAAGCTGATGGGCGCCCAGCTCCTGCGCGACGTACAGACCTTCGTGTCCGCGATGGACACCATGTTCGGCGGCTTCCGCACCCGTGCCGACGCCACCTACCGGCTGCTCCAGGCGCCCGGTACGGCCTTCCTGGTCGTGGCCGCCCCGGAGCGCGACGCCCTGCGGGAAGCGGCCTACTTCGTCGAACGGCTGGCCGCCGAACGGATGCCGCTGGCCGGGCTCGTACTGAACCGGGTCCACGGCAGTGGGGCGGCCGCTCTCTCGGCGGAACGGGCGCTGGCCGCGGCGCAGGCCCTGGCGGACGGCTCGCGCGTCTCGCGCACCCCGGATTCCTCAGAAAATCTTGATGGCATCGGCATTGTGGATCGAGACAGCGGGCAGACTGGGTCACGTACCGCCGATGACCTCGGCACCCGCACTCCCTCCGATACGCCCTCTCCCGGGAGCGGCTCCCCCCAGCCCGCGCCCTCCGGAGACCCCGCACCACCCGCGCCGACCATGGACTCCACCGCGCGCCTCACCGCGGGACTGCTGCGCCTGCACGCCGAGCGCATGCGGGTCCTCGCCCGTGAGCGGCGTACGCGCGACCGTTTCACTTCACTGCACCCCGAGGTCCCGGTGGCCGAGGTGGCCGCTCTGCCCGGAGATGTACACGATCTGGCAGGCCTGCGGGCGATCGGTGAACGTCTCGCCGTCCAGCCCGCCCGGCACGACGCCGCCCCTGCGGAGGCCACCGCGAAAGGGAAGGGCGCCGAGCGCCCCTAGGGCAACGGCAAAGGGCGCGCTGGCAAAGGGAGCGCTGCATCGTGGCCCGGACGTCACGAGGCTCCGACGTCACCGAGGACAACCTCGTCGAAGGACGCCGACGGGCGCGCCACCGCGGCCGACGCCGGTACCGACAGTGGGTACGGACACCGGCGCGGGCGCCATCGGCTACCCGCTGACCACCAACCGTCCGCTACCCGACGGCGGCGTACTCGTCGTACTCCTCGTCGCCCAGCGGAAGGATCCCGGAACCGCGCTCGTACTCCGTACGGGCCGTCTCCAGAAGCCTGCGCCATGACGTGACCGTGGGGCGACGGCGCAACAGCGCCCGCCGCTCGCGCTCGGTCATCCCGCCCCACACACCGAACTCCACACGGTTGTCCAGGGCATCGGCCAGGCACTCCGTGCGCACCGGACACCCGGTGCAGACCGCCTTGGCCCTGTTCTGCGCTGCGCCCTGAACGAATAGTTCATCCGGATCGGTAGTGCGGCAGGCTGCCTGCGCACTCCAGTCGGTTACCCAGCTCATGCTGGCGCCGTCCTCTCCCGAATCGAGGCTCCCCCACGGCGGCAGCGGCATATTCACCGTTGCCAGTTGAGGACGTTACGGAAGGCAGGCAGGGGGCAACACCCCCTTCGGGCCCAATCTTGGATGGCCCGAACGGACTATGCGTACGCGGCAGATCACCCAACGGAGTGACCTGGCGACATCAGCGACCAACCCGTGCATACCAGGATGAGTCCCCCCTAGCGCGGTGGGCACCCGGTAACACAGACGGCAATACGGACACGTCTCATCACTCACAAGAGTGAGAGCGGAGGTGATGCGGAACCGCACCACAGTTACTGGCGTGAAACAGCGTAGGCGAACACACGGGCGTCTGTCCGGCGAATGAGAACGTAGGCTTCCCCCTATGGCTAAGAAGCGCTCGGGCGAGGGTCCCACCGTGACCCGGCAGGCCGCGAAATTCCTAGGCGTCAGCGTGCTCTCCGGAGCGGTCCTGGCGGGTCTGGCCCTGCCGGCGATCGGGGCGATGGGGCTGGCGGCCAAGGAGTCCGTCGAGGGATTCGACGAGATCCCGGCCAACCTCAAGACACCGCCCCTGAGCCAGCGCACCACCATTCTCGACGCCCAGGGCGGAGAGATAGCGAAGGTGTACTCCCGCGACCGCACGGTCGTGCCGCTGAGTCAGATCTCGCCGTACATGCGGAAGGCGATCGTCGCGATCGAGGACGCCCGCTTCTACGAGCACGGCGCCGTGGACCTCAAGGGCGTGCTCCGCGCGCTCAACAAGAACGCGCAGTCCGGTGGCGTGTCCGAGGGGGCCTCGACACTCACCCAGCAGTACGTCAAGAACGTCTTCGTGGAGGAGGCGGGTGACGACCCGGCCAAGGTCGCCGTCGCCACTCAGCAGACCATCGGCCGCAAGGTCAAGGAGCTGAAGTACGCCATCCAGGTCGAGAAGGAACTCGGCAAGGAGCGCATCCTCAACAACTACCTGAACATCACCTTCTTCGGGCAGCAGTCCTACGGCGTCGAGGCCGCCGCCCAGCGCTACTTCAGCAAGCGGGCCAAGGACCTCACCCTCGACGAGTCCGCGCTGCTGGCCGGCATCGTGCAGTCGCCGAGCCGCTTCGACCCGGTCAACGCCCCGAAGGAAGCCACCAAGCGCCGCAACATCGTGCTGCAGCGCATGGCCGAGACGAAGAACATCACGCCGGCCGAGGCCGCCGCGGCCCAGGCCAAGCCGCTCAAGCTCAAGATCAGCCGCCCCAAGAGCGGTTGCATCACGGCCGTCAACGGCGCCGGCTTCTTCTGCGACTACGTGCGCGAGGTGTTCCTCCAGGACCCCGTCTTCGGCAAGACGAAGGAAGCACGGGCCAAGCGGTGGAACCAGGGCGGCATGACCATCCGGACCACCCTGGACCCGCAGACCCAGAAGTCCGTACAGAAGTCGATCAGCGACCACGTCTACCAGTCCGACCCGGTCGCCACCGCCGTCTCGATCGTCGAGCCCGGCACCGGCAAGGTGCTCGGCATGGGCCAGTCCCGCCCGTACGGCTTCGGTGAGTACCAGACGCAGATCAACCTCTCGGCCGACAAGGCCATGAGCGGTTCGAACTTCGGCTTCCAGACCGGCTCGACGTTCAAGCCGATCCTCGCGGCGGCCGCCCTCGAAGAGGGCATCTCCCCCAACAAGGTCTACTCCTCGCCGTTCCAGATGCCCTACCCGGACGAGGTCGAGACCTGCGGGCGCCCCTGGAAGAACGACGGGGGCTCCATGGTCAACAACGAGAACCGCAGCGAGGTCGGCCCGTACGGCATGCGGGAGGCCACGGGGAAGTCGGTCAACACCTACTTCATCCAGATGATCGGCGACATCGGCGTCTGCCCGGTGACGAAGATGGCGACGAAGCTGGGCCTGAAGCCCGCGTCCGGCAAGAAGATCGACCAGGTGCCGTCGATCGCCCTCGGTACCCAGGGCATGTCCCCGCTGAAGATGGCGGCCGCCTACGCCGCGTTCGCCAACGGCGGCAACTACTGCACCCCGGTCCTCATCGCCTCGGCCACCGGTCCGAACGGCAAGGGCCTGA
This sequence comes from Streptomyces sp. NPDC042259, assembly GCF_055582085.1. Lineage (NCBI taxonomy): Bacteria > Bacillati > Actinomycetota > Actinomycetes > Kitasatosporales > Streptomycetaceae > Streptomyces > Streptomyces sp. NPDC042259. The sequence goes on from NZ_JBVJDW010000013.1 coordinate 156,445, forward strand.
ACGTGCCGAAGTCGCACTGCTCCCGGGCGATGTCCGAGGAGACCGCCGACACCGTCAACACCCTGCTCAAGGGTGTGGTCGAGGACGGCACGGGCAAGGAAGCCGGGCTCTCCGGCCGGGACAGCGCCGGCAAGACCGGTACGACGGACGAGCGCAAGGCCGCCTGGTTCGTCGGCTACACCCCGAACATGGCCGGTGCGGTCTGGGTCGGCGGCCCGGGCAAGGACGTCGAGATGGAGGGCATCACCATCGGCGGCGAGTACCACGACAAGGTCTACGGCGGTGACACCCCCGGCCCCATCTGGCGTGACGCCATGGCCGGCGCGCTGGAGGGCAAGCCCGCGCCGACCTTCGACACCGTCGCGATCGCCGAACCCGAGAAGCCCAAGGGCTCCGACAAGGGCGGCCGGGGCAAGCCCAACAAGCCGAACAAGCCCGGCAAGAACAAGCCGTGGCCCCGGTTCTCCATCCCGCCGGGCGTCATCGGCGGCAACGACGGGCGGTAGCCCTGCCGGCATCCCCCTCCGAAGGGGCCATGCCCACCCGCGACGAAGGGGCGCCCGGACCGTATCGGTCCGGGCGCCCCTTCGCTGTAGGTATCCGTCGCTCAGCCCGCGAGGAGCTTCTTCACCTGGGCGGCGACCCGGCCGCCCTCGGCGCGGCCCGCCACCTGCGGGTTCACGATCTTCATGACCGCGCCCATCGCGCGCGGCCCCTCGGCGCCACCGGCCTGGGCCTCCGCCACCGCGGCCGCCACGATCGTGGACAGCTCCTCGTCCGTCAGCTGCTGGGGAAGGTACTCGGCGAGCACCTCGCCCTCCGCACGCTCCCGCTCGGCCGACTCGGCCCGGCCGCCCTTGTCGAAGGCCTCGGCGGCCTCGCGACGCTTCTTGGCCTCGCGCGTGATCACCTTCTGCACCTCGTCGTCGGACAGCTCACGGGCGGACTTGCCCGCGGTCTCCTCGTACGCGATCGCGGAGAGGGTCAGACGGAGGGTCGAGGAGCGCAGCTCGTCGCGCGCCTTGATGGCGGTCGTGAGGTCGTCGTGGAGCTTGGACTTGAGGGTGGTCATGGCGCAATCTTCGCACCCGGCACACGCGTGCGCTCCGCATTAACGCCCCGGGCGGCCGACGAGGACGGTCCCGAAGGAGCCCGGAAAGGCCCGGCGAGGACGCGTTCGCCTCCCCGCGGCCGCCCGGTCGGCGCCCCTCGCCGGGTCGTAACTCCCGCTCGGCCCCCGGCCCGTGACCCGGTGGCCCCGCCGGTCTGCGACCATGGGCAGCATGCGTGCGCGATACGGAGTACCCCTGGGAATCACGGCCGTCGGCGCCGCCGGCATTGCCTATGCCGCCGGCTTCGAAGTCCGGTCCTTCCGGCTGCGGCGGGTCACCGTGCCCGTGCTGCCACACGGCATGCGGCCCCTGCGGGTCCTCCAGGTCTCCGACATCCACATGGTCGGCGGGCAGCGCAAGAAGCAGCGCTGGCTCCAGTCGCTGGCCGGCCTGCGTCCCGACTTCGTCATCAACACCGGTGACAACCTCTCCGACCCGGAGGGCGTGCCCGAGACGCTGGACGCCCTCGGCCCGCTGATGGAGTTCCCCGGTGCCTATGTCTTCGGCTCCAACGACTACTACGGGCCCAAGCTGCGCAACCCCGCCCGCTACCTGCTGGAGAAGGCCAGCGGCCGGCACGGGCTGAACGGCAACGCGCCCGCGGTCGCCGCGATCCACAACCCGTGGGAGGACCTGCGCGACGGGTTCGACTGCGCGGGCTGGGTCAACCTCACCAACACCCGGGGCAGCCTCAAGATCGACGGCTATGAGATCGCCCTGACCGGCCTCGACGACCCGCACATCAAGCGGGACCGGTACGCACACGTCACGGGCGGCCCCCGGGAGGACGCCGACTTCTCGCTCGCCGTCGTCCACGCCCCCTACCTCCGGGTGCTCGACGCCTTCACCGCCGACCGCTACCCGCTGATCCTCGCCGGGCACACCCACGGCGGCCAGCTCTGCATCCCCTTCTACGGCGCTCTCGTCACCAACTGCGACATCGACACGAAGCGCGTGAAGGGCCTCTCCACCCACCGGGCCGGCGGCAACCGCTCCTACCTCCACGTCTCCGCCGGCTGCGGCACGAACCGCTACACCCCGGTCCGCTTCGCGTGCCCCCCCGAGGCCACCCTGCTCACCCTGACCGCGCGGGACTGACCCCCGCCGGAGCGGCCCCGGGAATCGGATTTCGTCTCCGGGCCCGGGTCCGCTAAAGTAGAGCCTGTTGCGCCGGGGACCTGCGAAAGCGGAAACTCGGGGGCACATCGGGGTGTAGCGCAGCTTGGCAGCGCGCTTCGTTCGGGACGAAGAGGTCGTGGGTTCAAATCCCGCCACCCCGACTTCGTAAGACCAGGTCAGGGGCCTGATCCACTCAGTGGATCAGGCCCCTGAGTGGTTTCCGGGGTTCTTTTCCGGTTTTCCGGCCGTGTGAGCGGGGCCACTCTTTCGTCGGTCGGCAAAGGCCGGTGTTCGGTCCTGTGGGGGTCGGGCGCGTGGGGCGGGGAGCCAATGCCGTGGGCGGTGCGGGGAGTTCATGTGCGGGCGTGCGGGGCGGGGTCGCGCGGTGGCGTTTCGCTCGCTTCCGGTGGGGCTCTCGGCGGCCGGTCGGCCGTGAGGCGCGGAGTTATCCACAGGCTGCGGCGCGTTGTCGCCCGTTCGGCGCAGAATGGGGGGCATGACTGAGAGCAACGGGCCCCAGCGGGGCGACGGGTCCATGCGGGCCGACGGGTCCATGCCGGATTGGGAGAGGCGCTTCCGGGCGCCGCGGGTGGGGCTGCCGAGATGGGCCGAGGACGCCCCGGACCGGTCGCTGTTCACGTCGAACGTGACGGGCACCTTCGAGCTGTACGCGTGGGACCGGGCGACGGGCGCGCAGCGGCAGGCGACCGACCGGCCGAACGGCACGACGGGCGGTCTGCTGTCCCCGGACGGCGAGTGGATCTGGTGGTTCTCGGACAAGGACGGCGACGAGTTCGGCATCTGGATGCGGCAGCCCTTCCACGGCGGGCCGGACGAGCCCGCGACGCCCGGGCTCGACCCCTCCTACCCCGACGGGCTGGCCCTCGGCCGGGACGGCACGGCCGTCGTGGGGTGCTCCACGGACAAGGGGGGCTCGACGATCCACGTCGTACGGCCCGGGGCCGGGCCCGTGGAGATCTACCGCCACGCGGAGTCCGCGGGTGTCGGTGATCTGTCCCATGACGGGACGTTGATCGCGATCGAGCACACCGAGCACGGCGATGCCATGCACTCGGCGATCCGGGTCGTCCGGACGGACGGCACGGCCGTCGCCGAGCTGGACGACACCCGGGGCGGTACCGAGGAGCTGGGCCTGTCCGCCATGGGCTTCGCGCCGGTCGACGGGGACTCCCGGCTGCTCGTGGGGCACCAGCGGCGCGGCCGCTGGGAGCCCCTCCTGTGGGATCCGGTGACGGGCGAGGAGACGACACTCGCCATCGAGCTGCCCGGTGACCTGGACGCGGACTGGTATCCGGACGGCTCCGCCCTGCTGATCGAGCACAGCTACCAGGCACGCAGCGAGCTGTGGCGGTACGACCTGGGAAGCGGCGAGCTGACCCGGCTGGAGACTCCCGAGGGCACGGTGTCCGGGGCGCTGCCGCGACCGGACGGGACCGTGGAGTTCCTGTGGTCCTCGGCCGCGAAGCCGCCGGTGGTGCGGTCCACGAGCGGGCGGGTCGTGCTGGATCCGCCGGTGGCGGACCACGGCGTCGGGAGCGCCCCCGACTCGGTGCCGGTCAGCGACGCCTGGGTGCCGGGGCCGGGTGGTGATGTGCACGCGCTGGTGCAGAAGCCCGCGGGCGAGGGGCCGTTCCCGACCGTCTTCGACATCCATGGCGGCCCGACCTGGCACGACAGCGACGCCTTCGCCGCGGGGCCGGCGGCCTGGGTGGATCACGGTTACGCGGTCGTGCGGGTCAACTACCGCGGCTCGACGGGCTACGGCAGGGCGTGGACGGACGCGCTCAAGCACCGGGTGGGGCTGATCGAGCTGGAGGACATCGCGGCCGTGCGGGACTGGGCGGTGGCGAGCGGGCTCGCGGACCCGGACCGGCTGGTCCTGGCGGGCGGCTCCTGGGGCGGCTACCTGACGCTGCTGGGCCTCGGCACCCAGCCGGACGCCTGGGCGCTGGGGCTCGCCGCGGTCCCCGTGGCGGACTATGTGACGGCCTATCACGACGAGATGGAGGCGCTGAAGGCCCTGGACCGCACGCTGCTGGGCGGCACCCCGGAGGAGGTTCCGGAGCGCTACGCCGCGTCGTCGCCGCTGACGTACGTCGACGACGTGCGGGCCCCGGTCTACATCTCCGCGGGCATGAACGACCCGCGCTGCCCGATCCGGCAGGTCGAGAACTACGTGGACCGGCTCGCGGAGCGTGGGCACCCGCACGAGGTGTACCGCTATGACGCGGGGCACGGCTCGCTGGTCGTGGAGGAGCGGATCAAGCAGCTTCGGCTGGAGATCGCTTTCGCGGAGCGCCATCTGGGCCGTCCGGACCGCTCGGACCGTCCGGGTCACTCGGACCGCTCGGGCCTGTCGGACCACTCGGACCGGTCGGGTGATCCGGGCCGCCCGGTTCCTCGGGTGTGATGCCGAGCGCCAGGTCCCGGGCGACTTCCGCCTCCCGGCGGAACAGCCGGAACCACATGAAGACGACGAAGCCCGCGACGGCGAACCACTCGCCGGTGTAGCCGAGGTTCTGGAAGGCCTTGAGGTCGAGGCCGCTGCCGGGCGCCGCGGAGGGGGGCACCGGGATCATGGCGCCCGATGCCTTGGGGGCGGTGATCCACGCGTCGTACACCTCGTACGGCACGAGGTTGACCAGCGACGCCGCGCTGATCACACCGAGCTGCCCCTCGGGCAGCCCGCCGCCCGTCCGTACGCCCTTGGAGCCGAGGGTCTCCGAGGCCTGGAGCGCGCCGGTCACGGTGACGTGGCCGGCGGGCGGGGCCGGCACCTTGGCGGCGTCGGGCCGGGAGTTCGCGTCGCCGGGCAGCCAGCCCCGCACGACGGGCAGGGCCTTGCCGCCGTCGGTCCGGAGCAGGGTCAGGACGTAGAAGCCCTTGCGGTCCTCGAGGTCCCGGTCCGGGACGAGCAGCTGGTGCGCGGTGTCGTAGCGGCCGGTCGCGGTGGCCTGGCGGCCCGAGGTCTCGGTGCTCACCGGCAGCAGGTCGCGCAGCGGCTCGGCGGCGGCGGTGCGGGCGTTGTCGGCCTGCGTCTGCTGTTCGCGGTGCGAGTCGACACGCGATTCGAAGCGGCCGAGCTGCCAGCTGCCCATGAACAGACACACGGGGATGGCCAGCACGGCGAAGACGTTGATCCCCCACCATCGGGGAGTCAGCAGGAACCGATACACACCACCACGGTACGGGCACCGATCCACCGGGCGGCACCGACCCCTCCCGTTCCGGGCCGGGCCGCGCCCGCCCCGGCACCGAACCGGGCCCGCCGGGCGGGGGTTACGGCTTGGTGGCGAGCGGGCCGGTGCGGTAGACCGTGCCGGCGCAGGCGTCGTTGATCTTCGCGTCCGCGGCGGCGGGCTCCCCGGTGTCCGGGGTGTGGCTGACCACGACGCTGGCGGGCGGCTTGGGCTCGGGGGTGTCCTGGCCCGTCGGCTGGTCCGCGGCCGTGGGGCCGGAGGCCGCGGAGGTGCTCACGGCGGGCGACGGCGAGGCACCGCCTCCGCCGGCGCTGGCGCAACCGCTCGGCCCGCCGCCGGACGCGGGGACCCAGGCGAACTTGACCTCGTAGGCCTGGCCGGGCTGGAGGATCACCTCGCTGGGCTCGGTGGACGGGTCGGGCAGCCCGGTCGCGGCGTCACCGGCCGTGTGGTCCACGACGGAGACACGGGAGGTCTCGGCGCTGCCCTGCCCGGTGACGGCGACGGCACCCGGGCCGCCCACCGTGCACACGGCCCGGGAGACATTGACGACCCGGAAGGAGCCGTAGACCCGGCCCTCCCTGTCGGCCGCGCCGACGCTGCCCGCGCCGTTGCCGAGCTGGTTGCGGTCACAGGTCGGCGAGGTCGCGGCGAGGGTGCTGGTGGGGCCGGGAAGGGGGCCGCCCGGGGCGCCGCCCGCGTGACTCTCGGGGCGGGCGTCCTCCCCCTTGCGCTTCTCCTGGTGCTCCTCGTCCTCGCGGTCGGCCGGGCGGGAGGCGCCTTCCTCGGGCTCACGGCCCGCGCCGCCGCCGCTGCGCCGCCCCTCGGCGGTGCCTTCCTCGGTCTGCCGGCTGCTCGCGGCATTGGCCGGGCGCTCGTCGGCGGTGCCGCCGGTGGTGGCGACGCGCAGGAGCGCCGGCATGGCCGTACCGCCGAGGATCACGGCCGCCGCCACGCCGACCACGGCCTGGCGGCGTCGGGTACGCCGGGCGGGGACGGCACGCCGCAGGTGTTCCAGCGCGTCGGGGGAGGGTTCGAGGTCGTCGACGACGCCGTGCAGCAGCCGGCGCAGCGCCTGCTCGTCGCCGTCGCTCACCTCGCCGTCGCCCATGGCGTGGCCGACCGTGTCGCCGTCGCCCACGGCGCCGTCGGGCGTCGCCTCGGCACCGGACGCCTGGCCGATACGGCCGATGTGACCGAAGGGGTGGCTGTGATTTCGCTGTGGGTCCGGCTGCGGGCTCTGCCGCGCGTCCTGCGGCTCCTGCCGATCCTTACGGAGGTCATGGTTCCGGCGGCCGTCCGGGAAGTGCTGGTTCATGCCGGGGCCTCCATGGCGACGCGCAGCGCCGCGATGCCCCGCGAGCCGTAGGCCTTGACCGAGCCGAGCGAGAGGCCCAGCGTCTCCGCGACCTGCACCTCGGTCATGTCGGCGAAGTAGCGCAGAACCAGGACCTCGCGCTGGCGGCGCTGCAGTCCACGCATCGCTTGAATCAATTGGTCGCGCTCCAGCTGTTCGTACGCACCCTCTTCCGCGCTCGCCATGTCGGGCATCGGCTTGGAGAGCAGCTTCAGCCCGAGGATGCGGCGGCGAAGCGCGGAACGGGACAGATTGACGACAGTCTGCCGCAAATAGGCGAGGGTCTTTTCCGGGTCGCGGACGCGGTTGCGCGCGGAATGCACCCGTATGAAGGCTTCCTGCACCACGTCCTCGCAGGACGCGGTGTCGTCCAGGAGCAGGGCGGCGAGGCCGAGCAGTGACCGGTAGTGGGCACGGTAGGTCTCGGTGAGGTGGTCGACTGTGGTGCCCGCTGCCATCGCCTCGTCAGCGTCCCCACGCTGCGGAGGTATCTGCGCGGGGCGGGTAGCGGACCAGGGGGCGATCACCGGCATGCCGCCCGACGTGCGCGAACGCGGGCGTGCCGCGGCGCTGCTCCGCCTCGGGGCGGTTGCGATGCTGATGACCTCTGCCACGCCTGTTGGACACGCTTCCCCCCGTCAGGGTTGTACGCGCAAGGCACCGCGTTTGACGACGCGCCGAACGACGATGCGCCATATGCCCTCATGCGTACCAGCTCTTCCCGAATCCCCGATTTTGGTACCGCCGTGAGAGACGGCAACAAAGACGCTCCCCGCCCCGCTGCGGTTGCAGTGGGCGGGGAGCGAATCGTCGAACATACCGTCTGCCCAGTTCAAGAGGTCCGGACCAACGACTTGATCACAGGACCTTCACACGTCCCCCAAGTATTACGGGGCCGTCAGCTCCGCCGCCACGACTTCCGCGATCTGGGCGGTGTTGAGGGCCGCGCCCTTGCGCAGATTGTCGCCGCAGACGAAGAGTTCGAGCGCCTTCGGGTCGTCCAGCGAGCGCCGCACCCGGCCGACCCAGGTCGGGTCGGTGCCCACCACATCGGCGGGCGTGGGGAATTCGCCCTCGGCCGGGTTGTCGCAGAGCACGACCCCCGGCGCGTTGGCCAGGATCTCGTGCGCCTGGTCCACCGTCACCTCGTTCTCGAACCGCGCGTGCACGGTCAGCGAGTGCGTGGTGACGACCGGGACCCGGACGCAGGTCGCGGTGACCCGCAGGTCGGGCAGCCCCAGGATCTTGCGGGACTCGTTGCGGACCTTGAGCTCCTCGGAGGACCAGCCGTCCTCCTTGAGGGAGCCGGCCCACGGCACGACGTTCAGCGCCAGCGGGGCCGGGAACGGTCCCGCCGTGTCACCGACCGCGCGCCGCACATCGCCGGGCTGGGTGCCCAGCTCCGTACCGGCGACGGCCGCGAGCTGCGCGCGCAGGGTGTCGACGCCGTCCTTGCCCGCGCCGGAGGCCGCCTGGTACGAGGAGACGATCAGCTCCCTCAGCCCGAACTCGGCGTGCAGGGCCCCCATCGCGACGATCATCGACAGGGTGGTGCAGTTGGGATTGGAGATGATCCCGCGCGGCCGCATCCGGGCCGCGTGCGCGTTCACCTCGGGCACCACCAGCGGCACGTCCGGATCCATCCGGAAGGCGCCGGAGTTGTCCACGGCGACCGCGCCCTTGGCGGCCGCGATCGGCGCCCAGTGCGCGGAGACCTCGTCGGGCACGTCGAACATCGCGACGTCGACGCCGTCGAAGGCCTCCTCGCTCAGCGCGACGACCTCGACCTCCTCGCCCCGGACGGTCAGCTTCCGGCCCGCCGAGCGCGGCGACGCGACGAGACGGATCTCGCCCCAGACGTCCTCGCGCTGCGAGAGGATCTCGAGCATGACCGTCCCCACGGCGCCGGTCGCGCCGACGACGGCGAGGGTGGGCTTACGGCCCGTACGCGCGGTACGGGCCGCATGACCGTCGGTCATCGACCGGTGCCTCCGTAAACGACCGCCTCGTCGCTCTCGGTGTCCAGGCCGAAGGCCGTGTGCACGGCGCGCACCGCTTCGTTCACATCGTCGGCACGGGTGACGACCGAGATGCGGATCTCGGAGGTCGAGATCAGCTCGATGTTCACGCCGGCGTTCGACAGCGCCTCGAAGAACGTCGCGGTGACTCCGGGGTTGGTCTTCATCCCGGCGCCGACCAGCGAGATCTTGGCGATCTGGTCGTCGTAGCGCAGCGAGTCGAAGCCGACGCCGGCCTTCGTCTTCTCCAGCGCCGCGATGGCCTTGCGGCCCTCGGTCTTCGGCAGCGTGAAGGAGATGTCGGTCAGACCGGTGGACGCGGCCGAGACGTTCTGCACGACCATGTCGATGTTGATCTCGGCGTCCGCGATCGCGCGGAAGATCGTCGCGGCCTCGCCCGGCTTGTCCGGCACCCCGACGACCGTGACCTTCGCCTCGGACGTGTCGTGGGCAACCCCCGAGATGATCGCCTGCTCCATCGGCTGGTCCCCTTGCGGTTCGTTGCTGACCCATGTGCCCTTGAGCCCCGAAAAGGACGAACGCACATGGATCGGGATGTTGTAACGGCGTGCGTACTCGACGCAGCGGTGCAGCAGCACCTTGGATCCGGAGCTGGCCAGCTCCAGCATGTCCTCGAAGGAGATCCACTCGATCTTCCGGGCCTTCTTCACGACCCGCGGATCGGCGGTGAAGACCCCGTCGACGTCGGTGTAGATCTCGCACACCTCGGCGTTCAGCGCGGCGGCCAGCGCGACGGCGGTGGTGTCGCTACCGCCGCGGCCCAGGGTGGTGATGTCCTTCTTGTCCTGGGACACACCCTGGAAACCGGCCACGATCGCGATATTGCCCGCGTCCACCGACTGCTGGATGCGGCCCGGCGTGACATCGATGATCCGCGCCTTGTTGTGGACCGAGTCGGTGATGACCCCGGCCTGGCTCCCGGTGAACGACTGTGCCTCGTGACCGAGGTTTTTGATCGCCATCGCCAGCAGCGCCATGGAGATCCGCTCTCCGGCGGTCAGCAGCATGTCGAACTCGCGCCCGGCAGGGATCGGCGAAACCTGCGCGGCGAGATCGATCAACTCGTCCGTCGTGTCACCCATCGCGGAAACCACGACGACCACCTGGTGGCCGTTCTTCTTGGCTTCCACGATTCGCTTGGCGACCCGCTTGATGCCTTCGGCATCGGCAACGGAGGAGCCTCCGTACTTCTGCACGACAAGGCCCACGTGCGCTCCTCGCAGCTATATGTAATGAGGTCGACTCAGTCTAACGAGCAGGCCGAATCCACCTCGCCAATATCACATGGTGAGACATAACGCTCGCCACATGACCGGCGCGGCAAGACGGCGCGACGTTCTCGTCGCACCCGGCCGCGCCCGTTCCGCGACGGTCCCTGCCCGTATCGTCGCAGCGCACACGGGAACGTAAGCCAGGTCACACGACCGGCCTCAGGGGGGCACGCTCAGATCGAGCGCAGCCCCAGCGGGCCCGCGATCTCGGCCGCCATGACCTGGCCGGCTTCCTCGGCCAGCTTCTCCTCCGCCGCGGCGTCGTCCGTGTCCAGCCCGTCCAGCTCGCCCAGCGGCTGGTCCAGCCGGACGTGCGCGACGAGCGACTGCAGCGCCCGCAGGGCGGCGGAGGCGGTGGGGCCCCAGTTCGACAGGTAGGAGAACTGCCACCACCACAGCGCCTCGCTGACGCGGCCGTCGCGGTAGTGCGCCATGCCGTGCCGCAGGTCGGTGATGATGTCGGCGAGGTCGTCCGAGATCCGGCACGCGACGGGCGCGCTGCGCGGCACGTACGGATCGAACACCTCCGCGTAGACGTCGACCGGGTCCAGCAGCCGGGCGAACCGCTCCCGCAGTTCGTCGACGTCCGGCTCGGGGCCCACGTCCGGTTCGTACCGCTCGTCCGGGAGGAAGTCCTCGTGCGCGCCCAGCCGGCCACCGGTCAGGATGAGCTGGGAGAGCTCCAGCAGCAGGAAGGGAACGGCGCTGTCGGGCTCGTCGCCTCGGGACACCTCGGCGACCGCCACGATGAAACTCTCGATCGAGTCCGCGATCTGGACGGCGAAATCGTCCGGATCACGCTTGGCGTCATGGAGCGTTGCGTCAGACATCGAGAAGTCGTCTCCCTTCGAAGGCACGCCCGAGCGTGACCTCGTCGGCATATTCCAGATCTCCACCCACAGGCAGACCACTGGCCAGCCTCGTGACCTTCAAACCCATGGGCTTCACCATGCGCGCGAGGTACGTGGCCGTGGCCTCCCCCTCAAGATTGGGGTCGGTGGCCAGGATCAGCTCGGTGACCGTGCCGTCCGCGAGCCGCGCCAGCAGCTCACGGATCCGCAGGTCGTCCGGGCCGACGCCCTCGATGGGGCTGATCGCCCCGCCGAGCACGTGATAGCGACCGCGGAATTCCCGCGTCCGCTCGATTGCGACGACGTCCTTGGATTCCTCCACGACACAGATCACCGCGAGATCGCGGCGCGGGTCCGAGCAGACCCGGCACCGCTCCTCCTGCGCCACATTGCCGCAGACGGCGCAGAACCGGACCTTCGCCTTGACCTCGGTCAGTGCGTGGGCGAGCCGGCGGACGTCGGCCGGCTCGGCCTGGAGGATGTGGAAGGCGATCCGCTGCGCGCTCTTGGGACCGACGCCGGGCAGCCTGCCCAACTCGTCGATGAGGTCCTGGACCACGCCTTCATACACGGATCGGATTCGCTTTCTGCGCTTCTTCGGTTACGGACGGTTCAGCGGCGACGGGCCGTCGGTCGGGGACGGTCCGCCGCCGGCCGGGGTCAGAACGGCAGACCGGGGATGCCGCCGCCCAGCCCCTGGGCGAGCGGGCCCAGCTTCTGCTGCTGCAGCTGCTGAGCGGTGGCGTTGGCGTCACGCACCGCGGCGAGGACGAGGTCGGCGAGGGTCTCGGTGTCCTCGGGGTCCACGGCCTTGGGGTCGATGACCAGTGCCTGGAGCTCGCCGGCACCGGTGACCGTGGCCTTCACCAGGCCACCGCCCGCCGTGCCCTCGACCGGGGTCCGAGCCAGCTCCTCCTGGGCCGCGGCGAGATCCTGCTGCATCTTCTGGGCCTGCTGAAGCAGCTGCTGCATGTTCGGCTGGCCACCACCGGGAATCACGGGTTCGCTCCTGGCTGTCGACGACGATTGCTTCGGTAGCCCGAGCCTACGTGCTCGCCGCGCGCCGCGCCCTACGCCGTCGGAAGATGTCCGGGAGCGCCCGGGAGCGCGGGCAGCGCCGGGCGCGTGGGCCCCGGCCCGCGGCCCCCGGCGGCCGGACGCCGCCTACTCGTTGGCGATCTCCTCGATGACGGTCGCGCCCAGCTCGCGCACGATGAGATCGTGGCCGGTCAGCGCGGTGTCGTCGAGATCCGGGTCGTCCTCGGCGGGCATGTCGTCCTCGATCGCGACATGCCGCGGCTCGGCCTCCCGGCGCGGCTGGGACTGCTGGAACTGCCCGGCCGGGGGCCCCGCGGGGGCCTGGGGGGCGGGGGCCGCGGGCGGGGTCGCGGGTGCCGCGGCCTGCGCCGGGCGGGACGCGGCGGGGGCGGCGCCGTGACCGCCGGAGAAGCCGGAGGAGCCGCCCGGGGAACCGGCGGAGCCGAAGCCGCCCGGACCACCGCCGGGAGCGCCACCGGGCCCGCCTCCGGAACCGCCGCCGTATCCGCCGAAGCCGCCCGCGCCACCGCCCGGGCCGCCGCCGAAGCCGCCTCCGGGCGCGCCGCCGCCTCCAGAGGGGTCGACGACCAGCTCGACCTTCCACTGCACGCCCAGCGCGTCACTGAGGGCCTGACGGAGTACGTCCTCGCTGCCGCTGTTGGCGAAGCTGTCGCGCGCTCCGGCGTTGGAGAAGCCGACCTGGACGGTGCTGCCGTCGAAGCCGACGACCTGGGCGTTCTGGCTGAGCAAAATCCACGTGAAACGACGGCGGTTCTTGACCGCGTCCAGGATCTGCGGCCACATCTGCCGGACCTGCGCGGGGTCTCCGCTCGGTGCCGACTGCTGGCCGTACGCGCCGCCACCGGAGGGGGCCGGGGCCGCCGCCGGGGCGGGTGCTCCCTGCCCGGGGGCGGCGGCGGAGGGCCAGGCACCGGCCTGGGGGGCGGGAGCGGCCGATGGTGCGGGAGCGGCCGGTGCGGAAGGGGCGGAACCGGGCGTGGCAGCGGAGGGCCAGGCTCCGGGCCTGCCGCCGCTCGCCGTGCCGCTCGCCGGGCCCGGCGTGCCGCTCTCGGGGCTGCCGGCCGTGGTGGGCCAGGCACCGGCCTGTGGCGCGGGAGCGGCGGGCGGCTGGACGGCCGGGGCCTGCTGCGGCTGGACGGGCTCTGGCTGTACGGGCTGCGGCTCGGCGGCCGCGGGGGCGACGGGAGGGGCCGGGGCGGCGGCAGGGGCGCCCGATACCGCCGCGCGGGCGGCGGCGGGGCCGGTGAGGCCGGAGGCGGCCGTCGGGTCGTGCCCCTGCGGGCCGGGGGCGTACCCCATCGCGGGGCCGCCCTGCGGGGCGCCCACGAAGGCACCGGCGAGGGCGCCGCGCTCCAGCTTGTCGAGCCGGGCCCGGACGGACCGCTCGTCGTCGAAGGCGGCGGGCAGCAGCACCCGCGCGCAGATCAGCTCCAGCTGGAGCCGCGGGGACGTCGCCCCGCGCATCTCCGTGAGTCCCTCGTTGACCAGGTCGGCGGCGCGGCTCAGCTCGGCGGCGCCGAAGACGGACGCCTGCGCCTGCATGCGCTCCACGACGTCGACGGGGGCGTCGATGAGCCCCTTCTCCACCGCGTCGGGCACGGCGGCGAGGATCACGAGATCGCGCAGCCGCTCCAGCAGGTCCGCGACGAAGCGGCGCGGGTCGTTGCCGCCCTCGATGACGCGGTCGACGACCTCGAAGGCCGCGCCGCCGTCGCCGGCCGCGAAGGCGTCGATCACCGAGTCGAGCAGCGAGGCTTCCGTGTAGCCGAGGAGGGACGTCGCCATGGCGTAGGTCACACCGTCCTCGGCGGCACCGGCCAGCAGCTGGTCCATCACGGACATCGAGTCACGCACGGAGCCGGCGCCGGCCCGCACCACCAGCGGCAGCACCCCGTCCTCGACGGGGATCGCCTCGCGGCCGCAGACCTCGCCCAGGTAATCGCGCAGCGTGCCCGGCGGGACGAGCCGGAAGGGGTAGTGGTGCGTACGCGACCGGATCGTCCCGATGACCTTCTCGGGCTCGGTGGTCGCGAAGATGAACTTGAGGTGCTCCGGCGGCTCCTCGACCACCTTCAGCAGGGCGTTGAAGCCCGCCGAGGTGACCATGTGCGCCTCGTCGATGATGTAGATCTTGTAGCGGCTGGAGGCGGGCCCGAAGAAGGCCTTCTCCCGCAGGTCACGGGCGTCGTCCACGCCACCGTGGGACGCGGCGTCGATCTCGATCACATCGAGGGAACCGCGCCCGTTGCGCGCGAGGTCCTGGCAGGACTGGCAGGTGCCGCACGGGGTGGGCGTGGGGCCCTGCTCGCAGTTCAGACAGCGGGCGAGGATGCGCGCGCTGGTCGTCTTGCCACAGCCGCGCGGACCGCTGAACAGATACGCGTGATTGACCCTGTTGTTGCGCAGCGCCTGCTGCAACGGGGTGGTGACATGCTCCTGCCCGATGACCTCTGCGAAGGACTCGGGGCGGTAGCGGCGGTATAGCGCGAGGGACGACACACCTACGACGATATCGGGCCGCACTGACAAGTGGTCTCGATCACAGCCCGGGCCCCCGCCGGGGGCCGTCACGGCCCCTTGTCGCGACCCCCGTCACACCCCTCTCGGGGGCCCCGGGGAACGCAAGGGCCCCCCACGCACCCGCCAGAGCCCACTTACCCTTGCTGCCTTCCGGCCCTGGGGGAGTTAGGTGAGATAGCGCCACGTGAGGGGCTTGCCCTCAGCCTAGCCGATCCCGGGCCCTGCTCGCGCCCTCCCCCTCCCCCGGATCCGCCCCGCACCCTCCACCCCTCCCGCCTCCGGAAGCGATGTTCGCGAGCACCCCCCAACGTCTTGTATTGTTTGCCCCGGAGGATTCGCCTAGTGGCCTAGGGCGCACGCTTGGAAAGCGTGTTGGGGGCAACCCCTCACGAGTTCGAATCTCGTATCCTCCGCACAGTGCCTCACCGGGCACTAACGAAGGCCCCGACCGGGAAACCGGTCGGGGCCTTCGTGATTGCGGCACGTTGCGGCACATCGCGGCGCCCGGGCGCGCCTCGACGCGTCGGTGCCCGGGCGGAACCCCGCCGGATACGACCGGCATACGGGCCGTGCGCGGGCCGTCAGTTGATCGGTGCGGAGACGTGCGTCACATCCGCTCGGCGGTGGGCGCTCCCGGGGGCGGCTCACTGTCTGGCCGCCCCGTGGTCGGCGAACCACCGGTGGGGCTCGGTGGTCTCCAGGTCCGGCGTGGGAGAGGCCGCGTCGGCGGACGCGGACGCTTCCGTGTGGGACTCCGACTGGTGGATGAGGTAGCCCGCGCGCATCCGGGTGCGGGCGCCCAGGCGCTTCATGATCTCGTTGATGTGGCGCTGGCAGGTCCGCACCGACATGCCCATGCGGCGGGCGATGGCCTTGTCGTCCTCGCCCTCGATCAGCAGCCGGACGATGTCGGACTTCATGGCGTCGGACGCGGCGATGGCCTGCTCGCGTCCCAGCTTGGCGGGGAACGGTGTGGCCTGGGCCCAGTGCCGTTCGAAGGTGGTGGCCATGAAGTCCACGATGCTGGGGTCCCGGACGATCACCACGCCGCTCGGGTCGCCGCGCAGTGGGACGACGGCGATGTCGCGGTCGACGACCAGGGCCGGGGCGAAGCGGTCGCCGAGGGTCCTGACCTGCCCGCCCCGGTCGGTCAGCCGCTCGGCGCGGGAGACGGCCGCGGGGTCGAACTGGGCGGTGTGCTGGTAGAGCGTGCGCGTCGGGACGCCGCGGGCGAGTGCCGCCTCCGCCCGTGCGGAGGGTTCCCAGGACGCGTCCTGCCCGGCGCGGCCCGGCTGGGCGACGAGGATCTCCCGGGCCGCGTTGGCGACCAGGTCCTCCACGTACGCGCCGACGTGGGCCGGGCCGGTGACGACCTCGGTGCTCTCCCCGCGCAGCCGGTGCACGACGCCGTCGTGGTAGAGGCCGGACAGGGCCGAGAGTTCGGCGCGTACGTGCGCCAGTGCCTCCTGGAACTGCGCGATCTGACGTGCGGCGGGCTTGAGGACGAGCAGTTCGGCACTGTCCGGGGAGACGGCGGTCAGCCTGGTCGTGTCGCCCTGCAGGGGTTGCAGCAGCCGCAGCCGCAGCAGGATCCGGACCGAGTCCACCACGTCGTCCTCCGGCCGGCCCGTGAGCCGGACGAGTTCGGACAGGGTGATGCTCGTGGCACGCGACGCGTGCTCGTAGACCTCCAGCGCCCCGGGTTCCAGCGGGGCGAGGGCGGCCAGTTGCCGTATGTCCATCTCCTGAGCCCCTCCTTGGCCACGGGTGTTCGGCCGTCGCGCGGCGTGCCGCCGCCGAGCGCGGTTTCTCCGGTCGGGGTGGGTTACCAGCGCTTGGTCTCGCCGATGAAGCCCGGGATCTCGATCGCGGTGCCCCGGCTCCGGGTCTCCTGCAGGACGTAGTGGCCGACCGCGAGATCGAGGATGCCGAGGCCGAACGGCGAGAAGACCGTCGGCTTGGCCGCGTCGAGGGCGATCTCGCCCTGGAGCAGGGCGCCGAGGGTGCCGGTGATGAAGTCGCGTCCGCCGGTGAGCTGTTCGGCCAGGTGCGGTGAGGTCTGGGCCTTGAGGCAGTGGTCGACGTCGTCCACGACGTTGTTGCAGCGCAGGAGAAGCTCGGGGGCGAGGTCGCGCAGGGAGACGTTCAGCAGCACCTGGCCGGGCCGCAGCGCGGTGTCCGCGGGCACGTAGGGCGTGGCCGCGGTGGTCGCGAAGACCACCAGGTCCCGGGTGAGGGCGTCGTCCAGCGTGCCCGTGCCGACGGGGACGCCGAAGCGCGCCTCGGCGTGGTCGGTCAGATGGCCCGCGCTGGTGGGGTCGAGGTCGTGTACAAGGACGTCGGAGACCGGCAGGCCCTCGGCGTGCAGGTAGTCGATGATGGTGCGGGCGATGACGCCCGCGCCGACGACCGCGAGGGTGACCGGCCCGGTGGTGTCGAGCAGCTTCGAGGCGGCGACGGCGGCCGAGGCGGAGGTGCGTGCGGCGCTGATGCCCGCGGCTTCCATGCAGGCCAGCGGGAAGCCGGTGGCGTAGTCGTTGAGCAGCAGCGTCGCCGAGGCGCGGGGCAGCCCCTCCTTGACGTTGTCGGGGAAGCTGGCGATCCACTTCATCCCGATGGTGTCCACCTCGCCCCCGAGGTAGCAGGGCAGGGCGATGACCCGGGCGTTGGGCTTCTCGGGGAAGCGCAGGAAGTAGCTGTCGGGGTTCACCGACAGCCCCTGCTCGTGGGCGATGTAGGTGTCGGCGACGATGCGCAGGACGTCCTTGTGGGCGTCGGTCAGGACGTTGGAGACGGCCTGGCCGGGGATGGCGAAGAAGCGGGACATGGTGCGTCACCTTTCACGATCGGGAAATTGGTCGGGGGGGGGGGGTCGGGGGTGGCTTACGAGGCGGGGTCCGGCCGGCGTGGCGGGGTCCTCACGTGGTGGTGACGCGGTCCAGACCGGCCAGTTGCGGGATGTCGGCGTAGCGCTCGGCGACCCAGGTGTCGGAGTAGACCGTGTCGATGTACTTGTCGCCCATGTCCGGGGAGATCACGGCCACCCGGGCCCCTTCGGGCAGGGTGGGGCCGAGCTGTTGCACGGCGGCGAGCACGGTTCCGGTGGAGCCCCCGACCAGCAGGCCGTACGTCTCGGCGACCCACCGGCACATGGCCACCGTGTCGGCCTCGGCGACGAGGACCTTCTCGAACGTGCCGCTGTCGGTGAACACTTCGGGCCGCCGGCTGGCGCCGAGGCCGGGGATGAACCGGGGGGCCGCGGGGCCGCCGAAGGTGATCGAGCCGACCGAGTCGACGGCCACGAGACGGGTGGCCGGGCTGTGCCGGCCGAAGTACTCCACGCACCCCATCAGGGTTCCGGTGGTGCCCGCCCCGACGAAGAGGACGTCGACGGTACCGAGCCCCCGGTGCACGGCGGCGGCGGTGCGGTCGCGGTGCGCGGTGACCCCGGCGGGGTTGGCGTACTGGTTGAGCCAGACCAGGTCCGGGTCCTGGGCGAGGCGCTGGTGGATGTAGTTGATCCTGGTGTTCAGATAGCCGCCCTGCGCGTCCCGGGTGGTCACCACGACCACGTCGGTGCCCAGGCTCTCCATGACGCGGACCGAGTGCCGGGCCGCGTTGGGGTCCGTGACCACGGTCAGCGCGTAGCCCTTGGCCGCGCACGCCACCGAGAGGGCGACGCCCAGGTTGCCCGACGAGGACTCCACGATCCGGGAGCCGGGGCGCAGCGAGCCCGCCCGTTCCAGCGACTCGATCAGGGCGACGGCGGTCTTGAGCTTGACCGAGCCGGCGGGGTTGAGCCCCTCCAGCTTCAGGAACACCTCGCCGGTGGCGAGGAAGCCGGGCAGGTGGAGGAATACATCATCGATGACGACATCAGCGGCGCTTTCGAAGATCATGTCGGTTGTCTTTCTGCCGGCCCGCGAGGTTGTCGCAAGCCCGGGTCGGTGCGCACCGGACAGCAACGGGGGGTGGACACGTCGGACGTGCTCGGGTGGCGCACCCGTGGCCCGGGGGCCACGGGTGCCTGATCGGGGCGGCGCGGCGCCCGGCCGTTCTTCAGCGACGGCGGGACACGGCGCCCCCGACGGCGCTCAGGTGCTTCTCGACGACCGCCGCGATCTCGGAGAGCGGCCCGGGAGCGGTCATCTCCAGGTGGTGGCAGTCCACGACGTGGTTGTGGACCGTGCCGGTGACGTACGGCTGCCACAGCCCGGCCGGTGAGCCGTGCTCCTGCTCGTCCCGCCCGGCGGTGAAGAACAGCAGGTCACCGTCGTAGGGCCGGGCGGGTGGCTCCGCTCCGATTCCCGCCTCGTTGCGGAAGGTGGCGTACACCGCCCGGAGTGCTTCCTCCTCCAGGCCGGCCAGGGGGGAGCCGGTCCCGTCGAGCGTCCGGGTCACGGCGGCATCGCCGTCGCCGAAGCTCGCGCGGAACGCGTCCAGGGTCGGCGGGCCGTCGCCCAGCACGCCGAGGTCGAGCCCCGCCTCGTGCGTCAGGTGGGTGACGAACTCCGCCTCGCCGGGCACCTCCGGCTCGTCGGCGGACGGTTCCGCGTCCAGGATCGCCAGCAGGGCGACCTCGTGGCCGAGTGTCCGCAGGCGCACCGCGACCTCGTGGGCGATCCGGCCGCCCCAGGACCAGCCGAGCAGGTGGTAGGGGCCGTCCGGCTGGACGGCCCGGATCTCCTCGGCGTAGTCGGCGGCCATCTCCGCGGTGGTGGCGGGCGCCAGGTCGGGGCGGGTGAGGCCGCGGGCCTGGATGCCGTAGACGGGCCGCTCGCCGTCGAGCAGACCGACCAGCCGGGCGTAGGGCCAGGCCAGGCCGCTGGCCGGGTGGATACAGAACAGCGGGGGGAGTGCGCCCGTGCGGCGCAGGGGCACGACGACGCCCAGGCCGGCCGTGCGGTCGTCGGTTCCCAGACGGGCGGCCAGCGCCGCGACCGTGGGCGCTTCGAACAGCAGGCGCACCGGGAGCCGTACGCCCAGGGCCGCGCGCACCCGGGTCGCGAGGTGGGTGGCCAGCAGCGAGTGGCCGCCGAGGTCGAAGAAGTCGTCGTCCACACCGGCCGACGGCACGCCCAGGACCTCCGCGAAGATCTCGCACAGCACCTTCTCGCGCGCGGTGGCGGGGGCGCGCCCGGTGCCGGCGGCGGGCAGGTCCGGCTCCGGCAGTCGTTTACGGTCCACCTTCCCGTTGTCGCTCAGCGGGAGTTCCTCCAGCGGGACGAGCACCGCGGGCACCATCGCGGCCGTGAGGTGGCCGGTGACGGCGGCGCGGACCGTCTCGGGGGCGGCTTCCCCGGTGTAGTGGCCGACCAGCCGGTTGTGCCCGGCGGCGTCGGCGTGGACGGTGACGACGGCGTCCCGGACCCCGGGGGCGGCGCGCAACGCGGCTTCCACCTCGTCGAGTTCGATGCGCTGCCCGCGGATCTTGACCTGGTGGTCGTTGCGGCCGAGGAACTCCAGTTGCCCGTCGGGCCGGTACCGCACCTGGTCGCCGGTCCGGTACAGGCGGGCGCCCGGCTGCCCGGAGAACGGGTCGGGGAGGAAGGCGTCCGCCGTCTTCGCCGCGTCCCCGATGTAGCCGTAGCCGACGCCGGTGCCGCCGACGTACAGCTCGCCCACCGCGCCGAGCGGCACGGGCCGCAGGTCGGGGTCGAGGGCGTAGAGCCGGGTGTTGCGGATGACGCGGCCGATCGGCACCCGCCGGCCGGCCGCGGGCGGGGTGTCGGCGCGCAGCCAGGCGTGGGTGACATCGTCCGAGCACTCGGTGGGGCCGTACGCGTTGACCAGCGGGATGCCGGGGAAGCGGGCGAACCAGCGCACGCACAGGTCGGGGGCGAGTGCCTCGCCGGTGACCATCAGCCAGCGCAGATCCGGCAGCGCGGGGGCGTCACCGGTGATGTCCCACCCGTCCAGGGCGGTGCGCAGCAGTGAGGGCACCACTTCGACGCCGGTGACCCCTTCGGCGACGACCATGGCGAACAGCCGGTCCGGGTCGGCCACCAGGTCGTCGCCGGCGATCCGGGTGCGTCCTCCGACGACGAGCGCGGTGAGCATCTGCCACACCGAGATGTCGAAGCTCAGCGGCGCGTTCTGCAGCACGCTGTCGGACGCGGTGAGGGAGAGGTCCTCGACCTTGGCGAGCAGGTGGTTGTGCATGCCGCGGCGGTGCACCATCGCGCCCTTGGGGCGCCCGGTGGTCCCGGAGGTGAACAGGATGTACGCCACGTCGTCGGGCGTTCCGGCCGGCGGGGCGAGCGCGTCGGGCGCGTCGCGTTCCCCGCCGAGTTCCAGCACCGTCACGTCGCCGCCCGCCGTCGCGGCGAGTGCCCGCGCCGCCGCCGTGTGGGCGGGGTCGCAGAGCAGGGCGCGCGCCCCGCCGCGGGTGATCATGTCGGCGTTGCGGGCGGCGGGGCCCGAGGGGTCCAGCGGCAGGTACGCGGCGCCGGCGCCGAGGATGCCGAGCAGCGCGACGGGCACGGCGGCCGAGCGGTGGGCGAAGACGGCCACCACGGTGCCGGGGCCCACGCCCGCCGCGGCCAGCCGGCGCGACAGCGCGGAGGCCCGGCCCGCGACCGTGGCGTAGTCCAGCTCGCCGTGGTCGTCGGCGAGGGCGATGGCTTCCGGTGTCGCGGCGGCGAGCTGTTGGACGCGGGCCACCACGTCGGTGAGGTCCGTCGGGCGTTCGCTGCGGTTGAACTCCTTCAGCAGCAGGTCGCGTTCGGCCTCGCCCAGGATGTCGAGGTCGCCGAGCCGGAGGGCCGGGTCGGCCGCCACCTGCCGCAGCACCCGGCGCAGGCGCTCGGTGAGGGCGCGCGCGGTGGACGGGTCGAACAGCTCGGTGCTGTAGTCCAGCCGTCCGGTGATCCCGGCGGGCCCCGCCGGGCCGGTGGTGGCGTTCAGCTCGAAGGAGAGGTCGAAGGGGACGGTGGCGGCGCCGACCGGCTCCACGGCGGCGGTCAGGCCCGGGAACTCCACCGCGTCGTCGGCGTTCTCCAGGACGTTCAGCTCGACCTGGAAGAGGGGGTTGCGGCCGGCCGCGCGGGCGGGGTTGACCGCTTCCACCAGCCGCTCGAAGGGCACGTCCTGGTGGGCGTAGGCGGCGAGGTCGGCCTGCCGTACGCGGTGGAGGAGTTCGTCGAAGGTCGGGTCGCCGGAGGTGTCGGTGCGCAGGACCAGGGAGTTCACGAAGAAGCCGACGAGGTCGTCCAGGGCGGCGTCGGCCCGGCCGGCGACCGGTGTGCCGATGGGGATGTCGGTGCCCGCGCCGAGCCGGTGGAGCAGGGCCGCCAGCGCGGCGTGCACCACCATGAACAGGCTGGCCTGCCGCTGGGCGGCCAGGCGGGTGAGGGCCGTGTGCAGTTCGGCGTCCACCGTGAACAGTTCGGCCGCGCCGTGGTTGCCGCTCACGCCGGGGCGTGACTGGTCGGTGGGCAGGGCCAGTTCGTCGGGGAGCCCGGCCAGGGTGGTGGTCCAGTAGGCGAGCTGCCGGGAGACGAGGCTGCCGGGGTCGTCCTCGGAGCCGAGGCGTTCTTGCTGCCAGGCGGCGTAGTCGGCGTACTGGACGGGCAGCGGCTCCCAGTCCGGTGCCGTGTGGCGGGTGCGGGCCGCGTAGGCGCGGGACAGGTCCCGGGTCAGCGGACCCATCGACCAGCCGTCGGCCGCGATGTGGTGGACGACCAGGAGGAGCACCTGGGAGCGCTCGCCCAGGGTGAACAAGGTGGCGCGCAGGGGCGGTTCGACGCGCAGGTCGAAGGGCCGGAACGTCTCGGTGACCAGCTCGGCCGCCAGGTCCGACTCGGTGACCGGCCGTACCGCGAGCGCGGGGGTGGCCGTGTGGGCGGGCAGCACCAGCTGGTGCGGCTCGGCGTCGCGCTCGGGGTAGACGGTGCGGAGCACCTCGTGCCGCTCCACGACGTCCGCCAGGGCGTGCCGCAACGCCTCCCGGTCGAGTTCGCCGTCCAGCCGCAGGGCCAGCGGGATCTTGTACGGGGAGTGCTCGGGGTCCATCGTGTCCAGGAACCACAGGCGGCGCTGGCCGGAGGAAGCCGGTGTGCCGGCGTCACGGGGCCTCGGGCGCAGGGCGGGGCCGGTGCCGCGCGCCGCGCCGAGTTCTCCGGCGAGAGCGGCCACGGTCGGGGCGTCGAAGACGGCACGGACGGGGAGTTCGGCGTCGAGGACGGTGCGGACGCGTGAGGTGAGCCGCATGGCGAGCAGCGAGTTGCCGCCCAGGTCGAAGAAGCTGTCGTCGATGCCGATGCGTTCGCCGCCGAGGATCTCGGTGAACAGCCCGCACAGTTTCTCTTCGAGGGGGGTACGCGGTGCCCGGCTGGAGGCGAGGCCGGACAGTTCGGGTGCCGGCAGGGCGGCCCGGTCCAGCTTGCCGTTGGGGGTCAGGGGGAGCTGGTCCACGACCACCACGGCGACGGGGACCATGTAGTCGGGGAGCCGCTCGGCGGCGTACCGGCGCAGGGCCTCGCCGTACGCGCCGGCGCGCGTCGTGGGGGCCACGTCCGCGTCCTTGGCCGGCACCACGTAGGCGACGAGCTGTTTGCCGCCGGCCGCGCTCTCGCGGGCCAGCACGGTGGCCTGCGCGACGGAGTCCCGCTGCTGGAGCACGGCCTCGATCTCGCCCAGCTCCACGCGGAAGCCGCGGATCTTCACCTGTTCGTCGGCGCGGCCGACGTACTGGAGTTTCCCGTCCGGCAGCCAGCGCATGAGGTCGCCGGTGCGGTACATCCGCTCGCCCCGGCCGAACGGGCAGGGGAGGTAGCGGTCGGCGGTCAGTCCGGGGCGGCCCAGGTAGCCGCGGGAGACGCCGGCGCCCGCGATGTACAGCTCGCCGACGACGCCGACGGGGGTGGGCGCGTAGTCGGCGTCCAGGACGTAGGCGCGGCCGTTCCACACGGGGCGGCCGGTGTTCTGGCCGGTGGTGCCGCGCAGCCGCTGCGGGCTGGTGGCGTCGGCGGTGCATTCGGTGGGGCCGTAGCAGTTGTACGTCTCCAGGCCGGGCACCGCGTCGATCTCGGCGAGGAGCGCCTCGGGGATCGCCTCGCCGCCCATGACCAGGATGGCGGGGTGGCGGCCCCGCAGGAGCCCGGCGAGCAGCAGCTGTTCGGCGAAGGAGGGGGTGACGTCCACGATGTCGATGCGCTGCTCGTCGACGAAGCGCACGAAGGCCGCCGGGTCGTAGCGGCACACGTCGTCGACCAGGTGCAGTTCGTGGCCGTCGAGCATCCACAGGGTGCCGGCGACCCACGCGTCGAAGGAGATCGACGACGACAGGGCCATCCGCAGCCGGTCGGCTCCGGCCCGCCGGGCGGCGGGGCGGAAGTACTCCTCGCGGTGGTTGTGGAAGAGGTTGACGATGTTGCGGTGCTCGATCACCACGCCTTTGGGGACGCCGGTGGAGCCGGAGGTGTAGATGACGTACGCGGCGTCCGCCGGGTGCAGCGGGGCGGTGCGCTCCGCGTCGGTGAGGTTCGTGGCCGGCCGGGCGGCGGTCTCGGCGATGACGGCGGGGTCGTCGAGGAGGAGCGTCGCGGTGCCCTCGGGGAGCCGTGCCGCGTCCTCGCCGGTGGTGACGACCAGCACGGGTGCCGAGTCGGTCACCAGGTGGGTGATGCGGGAGGCCGGGTATTCGGGGTCGATGGGCACGTACGCGGCGCCGGTCTTGACGATGGCGAGGACGGCGGGCATCAGCCGGGGCGAGTGGCGCAGCGACAGGCCCACGAGCCGGCCGGCTCCGGCGCCGTGGGCGACGAGCACCCGGGCCAGCCTGTTGGCCCGTTCGTTCAGCTCGGCGAAGGTCAGGGCCGTGCCGTCGGAGACGGTGGCCACCGCGTCCGGTGTGCGGGCCGCCTGCTCCTCGAACAGCTCGGGCAGGGTGACCGGGGGCACCGGGTGCGCGGTGTCGTTCCACTCGGTCAGGAGGCGTGCGCGCTCGGCCGGGCCCAGGAGGTCGACCGCGCTCAGGGGCTGGTCCGGGTCGTCCGCGAAGGCGGTGAGCAGCCGCACCACCCAGTCCAGGAGCCGGTCCGCGGTGGCGTCGTCGAGCACCGCGCTCTGGTGGTCCAGGCGCAGCCGCAGGTCGGGGCCCGGCAGGACGGTCAGCCCGAGCGGGTAGTGCGTCGCGTCGATGTCGTACGCGTCGGTGACCCTGGGCCCGGTGTCCGCCCCGGCCGAGCGGGCGGGGTAGTTCTGGAACACCATGAGGGTGTCGAAGAGCGGTCCGCCGCCGGCGAGCTGCTGGATCTCGGTGAGCCCCAGGCTGTTGTGGGCGAGGAGCCCGGCCTGCTCGTTCTGCAGGCCGTTCATCATCTCCGCGAGCGGTGCGCGGGAGGACACGCGCAGCCGCGCCGGCACCGTGTTGATCAGCAGCCCGGTGATCCGGTCCACGCCGGGGATCTCGGCCGGGCGGACCGAGACGGTGGTGCCGAACACCACGTCGTCCCTGCCGGTGAGGCGGGACAGGGCCAGTGCCCACGCCCCCTGGACGACGGTGTTCAGGGTGAGCAGGCGGCCGCGGGCGCGGGCGGTGAGCGCCGCCGTCCGCTGCTCCCCGAGTGCCGCTTCCACGGTGCGGGGCGGCCCCGTCACCCGGCCGGCGGCGTCCGGGGCGATCAGGGTGGGCCCGTCGAGTCCGGCGAGCGCCTCCCGCCACGCCTCGCGTGCCGTGGCCCGGTCCTGGGCGGCCAGCCACTCCAGGTAGCTCTTGTAGGGGACGACGGGCGGGAGCCCGGTGCTGTCCCCGTGCTGCCGGTAGAGGGTGAGCAGCTCGTCCACCAGGAGCGGGATCGACCAGCCGTCGAGCAGGATGTGGTGGTGCGTCATCACCAGCCGGCAGCGCTCGGGGCTGTGCCGGATCAGGGTGAACCGCAGCAGCG
The DNA here is from genome assembly GCF_055582085.1 of Streptomyces sp. NPDC042259. Lineage (NCBI taxonomy): Bacteria > Bacillati > Actinomycetota > Actinomycetes > Kitasatosporales > Streptomycetaceae > Streptomyces > Streptomyces sp. NPDC042259. Next base: position 181,883 of record NZ_JBVJDW010000013.1, read on the forward strand.
GCGGCTTGGCCAGGTCGAACGGGACGGCCTGGTCGGCCGCCATGATGCGGGCGAGTTCGGCCTCGCGGGCGTCGTCGGCGAGCGCGGACAGGTCGTGCTCGTACAGCGGGACGTCCACCGCGGCGGGTATCAGCTGGGCGGGTGTGCCCTGCTTCTTGCTCATGCGGAAGCAGGCGCGGAGGATGGCGTGGCGCCGCGTCAAGGCCGCGATCGCTTCCCGCAGGGTCGCCGTGTCGACGTGCCCTTCGAGTTCGATCACCATCTGCGGCATGTAGAGGCCGACGGCCTGATCGTCGTACAGCGAGAGGAAGAGCATCCCCTCCTGTAACGGCGACAGGGGCAGGATGTCGTCCAGTCGCCCGCTGTCAGAACTCATTGGCCCACTCCCCCGCGAGGTCGTCCATGTCTTCTTGGCTGAGCGCGAGCGGACCCGTGCCGGACTGCTCGTTCGTGCCGGATCCGGTGGCCGGCGCCCGGTGGTCCGCCACCGGCTCCAGGAGTTCGGCGAGGGCCTCGGCCCGCTGCCGCGCGAACACGTCCTTCGGGGCGAGCACCCAGCCCGCCTCGCGGACCCGGGCCACGAGCCGGATGGCGAGCACGCTGTCCCCGCCCAGGTCGAAGAACGCGTCGTCGGCACCGACCCGGTCGATGCCGAGCACCTCGGCGAACAGCTCGCACAGCAGCTCCTCGCGTGCGGTGCGCGGTGCGCGCGAGGAGGGCGCGCCGGTCGGCCCGGGCGCAGGGAGGCTGCCCCGGTCCAGCTTTCCGTTGCGGTTGAGCGGCAGCGCGTCGAGCAGGACGACCGCGCTGGGCACCAGGTAGCCCGGCAGCCGTTCGGCCAGGTACCGGCGCAGTGCCGCCGGGTCGGTGGCGGCGCCTTCGGCCGGTACGGCGTAGGCCACCAGGCGTTTGGCGCCCGGCTGGTCCTCCCGGGCCACGGCCACGCTGTCCGCGACGTCCGGGTGTGTCTCCAGGGCCGCTTCGACCTCGCCGGGTTCGACGCGGAACCCGCGGATCTTGACCTGCTGGTCGGCCCGGCCCAGGAACTCCAGCTCGCCGTCGGGACGCCACCGGACGAGGTCGCCGGTGCGGTACATGCGCGCACCCGGCTCGCCGAACGGGCAGGGCAGGAACCGCTCGGCGGTGAGCCCGGGCTGCCGCAGGTACCCGCGGGCGAGTCCGGCGCCCGCGATGAACAGCTCGCCCTCCTCCCCGAGGGGCACGGGGCGCAGGTCCGCGTCGAGGACGTAGACCTGGGTGTTGACCACGGGCCGGCCGATCGGCGGCACCTGGACGCCGGCGGTGACCTCCGCGGCCACGGCGTCCACGGTGGCCTCGGTGGGCCCGTAGGCGTTGAACATCCGCCGCCCGGGGGCCCATTGGGACACCACCTTGCCGGGCAGCACGTCACCGGCGGTGGCGATGGTCCGCAGCGTGCGGTACTCGGCGGGCGGCAGGGCCGCGAGCACCTGCGGCGGGATGGTCACGTGGGTGACGCCTGCCCGGTCGACGAGCGTGCCGAGGTCGTGTCCGGACAGGCAGTCCGCCGGGCGGATGATCAGGGCCGCGCCCGAGCACAGCGCCATCAGCAGGTCACCGACGGAGCAGTCGAAGTTGAACGACGCGAACTGCAGTACGCCGTCCCCCTCGGTGATGCCGAACCGCTCGATGTGGTCCGCCGCCAGGCTGGCCAGGCCCGTGTGCGTGACGACCACGCCCTTGGGCAGGCCGGTGGAGCCGGAGGTGTGGATGACGTAGGCGGCGTGCTGGGGCCGGAGCGCGGTGGTCCGCTCCGCGTCGCGCACGTCGTGCCGCGGCCGGTCCGCCACCGACGCGGCGACCTCCGGCGCGTCCACCGTGAGGCGCGCGGTCCCTTCCGGCAGCTTCGGTGCGACGGCCTCGGTGGTGAGGGTCAGCACCGGCGCCGCGGAGGTGTACAACGCCGTGATGCGGGCGGCCGGGTACTCGGTGTCGACCGGGACCCAGGCCGCGCCGGACTTGGCCACGGCGAGGAGGGCGACCAGCGTCCCGGCCGACCGGGGCAGGGCCACGGCCACCAGGTCCTCCGGCCCGGCTCCCCGTGCCATCACCTCCCGGGCCAACTGGTTGGCCCGGGCGTTCAGTTCCCGGTACGTCAAGACCTCACGGTCGTGCACCACGGCCACCCGGTCGGGTGTGCGCCGGGCCTGTGCCTCCACCAGCTCGGGAAGCGTCTTGACCAGCCCGTCCCTGGCGGTGTCGTTCCACACTTCCCACATCGCCCGGGACTCGGTGGCGAGCAGCGGATTCATATCGGTCCATCTCCCCCGTCGTCGGATGGCCGCCGGGCGCCTGTCCTCGGACAGCGCTCACCACCGGGCGGCCCAGCGTGCCGCCGCCTCAGCGGACGGCGGGTGCGGCGTTCACCGAAGCGCCGCGCACCATTCCAGGACGGACATCGCCGCGTACATCTTGTTCTCCGCCTGGTCGAAGGCCAGGCTGCGCGGGCCGTCCAGGACCTCGGCGGTGACGTCCTCGCCGCGGTGCGCCGGCAGGTCGTGCAGGAAGACGGCGTCGGGGCTCTTGTCCCACAGCGCCGCCGTCACCTGGAACGGCGCGAAGACCGCACGCCAGTCGGGGTCGGCCTTGCTGGTGCCCGTGGTCTGCCACCGCGTGGTGTAGATGACGTCGAAGCCGACCGGGGGGCTCTCCATGGAGTGCAGCTCTTCGATCCGCGCACCGCTGGTCTTCGCGTACTCCCGTGCCTGCCGCAGCACCGCGCCGTCCAGGCCGTAGCCGGGCGGGGTGCGCAGTTCCAGCTCCACGTCGCGGAACCGGCTCAGGGTCAGCGCCAGCGCGGCGGCGGTGTTGTTGCCCTCGCCGAGGTAGCACACGCGCAGGCCCTCGATCCGGCCGAAGTGGCGGAGCATCGTGGTCAGATCGGCGATCGCCTGGGTGGGGTGTTCGTCGGCGGTCATCGCGTTGACCACGGACATCCGCCCCTGGGCGGCGAGGGTCCGCAGTTCGGCCGGGTCGCCGGCGGTGCGCACCACCAGCAGGTCCAGCATCCGGGACAGCACCTCGACGGTGTCCTCCAGGGTTTCGCCCGTGTTCGTCTGGAGGTCTCCGGGGCCGAAGGAGATGAGTTTCGCTCCGAGCCGCAGGGCGGCGGAAGAGAAGGACACGCGGGTCCGCGTGGACGTCTTCAGGAAATAGACGCCGGCGACGAGGCCCGCCAGTTGGTCACCGGAGCGGACCGCGCCACGGGAGAATTCGGCGCCCCTTTCGACCAGGGCGCGCAGTTCGGAGTCGGTCAGGTCCTTGGTGGAAATCAGGTGTCGCACCGAGGCGTTGCTCACTGTCTACCTTTCACGACGCGCCGGTGGTGTGTTCCGGCCCGTCATTTCAGTTCACCGTCGCTGCCCGGGAGCCCGGCCGGCCGCTGTAGCGGTGCGGGGCTCACGGCGCGACGTCAGGTGGCCGACGCGGTGCGGCGCAGACTGGCCGGCCGCATGTCCGTCCACACGCTGTCGATGTGGGTCAGACACTCCTGCTTGGCGCCCTCGAAGCCCTCGGCACGCCATCCCGCCGGGAGGTCGCCGCCCACGGGCCAGACGGAGTACTGCTCTTCCTCGTTGATCACCACGAGATAGCGTCGGTCGTCACTCACTAGCTCCCCCAAAACCGGATAAAACCCTCGCCAGACCCCGTGCGGGAGCCCTTGGCGGGAAACCGCTCCGTGGCCCGGTCGAGCCCGGCACCGGCCATGCGCCGGTGCACCGGCTCGCCGGTGACGTATACGTTCGAAGAGACAGCGGCAGGGACATACGGGTGCAACCGGCCGCTCCGACACAGATGTTGTCGTGGCCCCAGGTTGCCATTGAGTTACGTCCTACGAATATGACACAGGTCACACATCCACCTCCCGGGCACCCGAGGGGCTGTTTTAGGACGACTGTTCAACTGTCCAACCGACAACCGGCGTTGATGGGCCGATGACCTGCCCCTTACCGTCGGCCGGGGTCACTCCCAGGCCACCCGGCGGTCCCGGCAGGGGTGGGTCAGCGTGCCTCGGACAGAGGCCGGAAGGGGCAGCTCCAGTCGGATTCGGCCGCCCGCCCCGAGTACTGGCGCGCCTCCGACACATCACCGAACTCGCCCAGGTTCGGATTGATCGACCCCTGCAGCCGAAGCTCGCGCTCGCGGATCCGGCGCTGGAGCCCGCCGTACACGCCGTTCTCCTTCAACCGCTCGAACTGGTGGTGCGAGTTGAAGGCGAGGGCGGTGAACGGGGAGCGGCGGGTGATCCGCGAGGACCGCTCGTGCATGCCGACGACGAAGAACGGATGACCCGCGATGCTGTAGGCGAAGCGCGGCGAGTCCGGGTCCCGGTCGGCCTCCGGCGCCCACGCGTAACGCTGCCCGTCCAGCTCGTGCAACTGCGCGAGCTGCCGCCACAGGACGGACTCGAATTGTTCCTCGGTGAGGCCCTCGGGACCGGTGAAGACCGCGATGAAGGTGGCGAAGTTCTCGTCCGGGGTCAGCGCGTCCGCGACGTACCGCTCCAGCTCCCGGTGCAACGCCACCGTGGTGTCCGGCTCCCCGAGGCCGCCCAGGACCGCATAGGTGATCAGGTCCCTGCGTAACGCGGCCTTGCCCGCCAGGCAACTGAAGCCGTCGCCTTTGATCCACTCCTCGACCGATGAACGGACCTCTGCATTCCGGTCGTTGAGATACTCGGACACGCCAATCTCCCCCCGCGACGGAGCGCTGATGATGTATTCGGCCATGCTGTGCGCACATCACCACGACCCCCGCCGCGCGCACTCCTCGTGATGCGACGGGGCGAAATCGGTCGGGTGGACAAATACCGGCAACAGGTGCGCACATAGCATCAGTTGGGCCGAAGAGGACCCACGTACCGTCGCACTTCCCTCCCAGGAGACCCACATGAGACTTCTCGTCTCTCCCGAAGCCCATGAACTCGGGCTTCACCACTGCCGGGCGTGGCGGCTCACCGCGGCCGCGCCGCTGCTCGACGGGGACGGCCTGACCGCCGAGCGGGTGGCCGCCGCCTACGACGCAGAGGCACCGCTTCCGGAGGGGTACCGCAAGCTCCTCGCCGGTCTCGGCCACCCCGACGTCGTCCCGGCCGGCGAGCGGCTGCGCGGCGTGCTCGCCACGCGCGGCTGGCGCTCGCACGGGCCGATGGTGGACGCGGTGAGCGTGGCCACCCTGCGCCACGGGGCGGGCATCGGCCTGCACCGGCTGCTCCCGGCCGACGCGGAACGGAACCTGGTCGTGGGCCGGGCCTCGGGCGACGAACGCATCGTCCCCGCCTTCTCCACCCGCTCGCGCCCCATTCCGGCCGGCGACCTCGTCTACGGAGTGCCCGGCCGGGACGATGAGCTGGAGCCGTTCGCCTGGCTGGGCCGCCGCGACTGCGACTCCGCCGGGCGCCAGCTCGGCGCGGCCGACCGCGAGGGGCTGCTCGTCGTCCTCGGCTGCCCCGGCGAGGGCGCGGACCACACCGAGGCCATCGGCGAGACGATCACCGAGATCCTGCGGGAGGTGCGCCCCGACATCACCCTCGTCCCGCTGCCCGGTCAGGCGGACGCCCGGGGCGGCACCGACGGCGAGCCGTCCGGGGCCTGAGATCCGCCCTCGCGACCACCGCCGCCGCTGCCCGGCCCCGGAGCGGGGCGCGCCGGCGGCGGTGGTGCGTCGTGATCCGGCCACTCTTCGGCCGGTCCGCCGGTGCGCGTCGCACTGATCTTGCGCGCCCGTAGGGCGGTGCCTAGGATCCCAACCGTCGTACGCGGCCGTGGCGAAGACGGCCGATCAGCCTGAGGACTCTGGCCGGTGTGGGCCAGGGACACGCCGAGGACTTCGGCGGAGAGCGGCGACGTCCGGACCTCTGACCGGCGCCGGTGGCATGCGTCACCCGCGCGCGCTTGTGCATGGGTGGCCCGTTCCGGGCCGGCGGAACGCCGTGCTCCTCGATCGCCCGCGTCAGTCACCCGCGCGTGAGCCGGCCGCCGCCGCGGGATCCGCCGAGCGCCCCGCTGACCCCCCTCGTCGCATCCCCCTCACTTCCGGACGCCCCGCCACGCGACGGTGCCCACGGCAGATCTGAAGGAGCAGTGTGTTCAAGGACTTGATCCCGCCTCCCGGCCCGCCACGCGGGCTGGCCCTCGCCCAGCTGATATGCCGGCTGGGTGACGGGGCCTACAACATCTGTGCCGCGCTGTTCTTCACCCGCATCGTCGGACTCTCCCCGCTGCAGATGAGCCTCGGCCTCACCATCGGCTGGTCGGCGGCGCTCGTCCTGAGCGTTCCGCTGGGACATCTGGCCGACCGGGCCGGCCCGCGGGGTACCGCCGTCGCGCTGTTCGGGTGCGCGGCCCTGGCCCTCGTCTCCTTCGTCTTCGTCACCTCCTTCCTGCCGTTCGTCCTCGCGTCGTGCGTATACGGGGTGAGCCAGCGCGGCGGCTCGGCGGCCGAGCAGGCCATGCTCGCCGGTCTGGTGCCGAAGGACCAGGTCACGCGGGTGCGCGCGTTCATCCAGTCCAGCTACAACGCGGGCATGACGATCGGTGCCGGTATCGGCGGCCTGGTGCTGCTCTTCGACAGCCGGCAGGCGTACTACGCGGCGTTCGTGCTGAACGCCATCGCCTTCCTGATCGCCGCCGGCATCCTCGCCCGGCTCCCCGCCGTGGCCCCCGTGCCCGCCGGCAGCCGGTCCGCGGAGGGCAAGCCGGCGGACAGGTCGGTCTTCCGTGACGGCCCGTACGTCCTGATCAGCGTGCTCAACACCTTCCTGCTGCTGTACGTACCGCTGATCGCCGTCGCCCTGCCGCTCTGGATCAGCGAGCACACGTCGGCTCCGGTGTCGCTGCTGTCGGTGATGCTGATGCTGAACACCGTGGTGGTGGCGCTCTTCCAGGTCCGGGTCTCCGCGGGCGTCAAGGACCTCACCAGCGCCATCCGGTATCTGATCCTGGGCAGCCTCCTGCTGGCCGGCGCGTGCGTCGCGTTCGCCTTCTCCGGTGTACCGGATTCCGCCTGGGCCGCCGGGATCGTCCTCGTCGCCGGCGCGGGCCTGATGGTCGTGGGCGAGATGATGCAGGCCACCGGCGAATGGGAAGTCAGCTTCGGCCTGGCCCCGGCCGGCAAGACGGGCCAGTACCAGGCGTTCTTCGGCAACGGCATCACCGTCGCCGAAATGCTCGGCCCGCTGGTCCTCACGGGCCTGATCGTCTACTGGGGAGCCCCCGGGTGGATCCTGCTGGGCGCGATGTTCGTCGTCGTCTCCTTCGCGATGGCACCGGCGATCCGCTGGGGCGGGCGGGTACGGGACGAACGCGAGCGCTTGGCGCTGGACGCCATGGGGGAAGAGACGGTTCCGAATCCGTAGGGGCGCCCGCAGGGCACCGGCCGCCGCAGGCGGCCAAGACGGCCCGCAGGCCGAAGGATCCGCCGGCCAGGCGAGAGGCCCGATTGAACGTGTTCAAAAATAGGTCTACAGTCATGGACATCAGGTTTTGAACACGTTCAAGAAGGGGTTGGGGACGTGGATCTCACCGTCGTCGCGTACGTCATCTATCTGCTGGGCAGCGTGGGGCTCACGATCTGGGTGGCGCGCACGCTCAGCCGCAACGGGCGGGTCTTCCTCGCCGACGTGCTGCACGGGAACGAGAAGCTCGCGGACGCCGTGAACCACCTGCTGGTGGTCGGCTTCTACCTGGTGAACCTGGGGTTCATCGCGCTGTACCTGCAGGACGACACCACGATCACCGATGCCCGGGGGGTGTTCGAGGCGCTGTCGCAGAAGCTCGGCGTCGTCCTGCTCGTGCTCGGGGTCATGCACCTCGGCAATGTGTTCGCGCTGAACAAGTTCCGCCGCCGCGGAATCATGGAGCGGGAGCAGAACCCGCCGGTCCAGCCGCAGGCGTACCTGGGCGAGCCCGGCACCTGGGCCGCGCCGCCGACCGGGGCCTGAACCGATGCGCGACCTCGCCACTCCCGCCGGCCGGGGCGCGTGCGCCCCGGTCCGCCGGTTCACCGTGCTGTACGACGCGCGGTGCCCCCTCTGTGTCTTCGTGCGCGACTGGCTGACGCGGCAGCGCCAGCTCGTACCGCTCGATCTGGTCCCGGCCGGGTCGGACGAGGCCCGGCACCGCTTCCCCCGGCTCGACCACGCCGCCACCCTCGAGGAGATCACGGTGGTCGGTGACGGCGGGCAGATCTACCGGGGCGCGGGCGCCTGGGTGGTGTGTCTGTGGGCTCTCGCCGAGCACCGGCCGCTGGCGCACCGTTTCAGTACCCCGACCGGACTCCGCTGCGCGCGGGGCGCGCTGCTGGCCGCGGCGAAATACCACGGCGCGCAGTGGCGCCGGCCCCGCCCGGTCCCGTCCGGGAACGGCTGGGTGTACGACCCGGTGGGCGAGTGGACGTACGTCTCGGCGCCGCCGGCCTGCAACACGGGCGGGGCGGGGACTTGACCCGGTCGACGGATCACCGGCCTGTGGCCGGTGGTGCCGCCTACGGCGGCGAGCGCCCCGCGGGCGCGTCCTCAAACGCCCGACGGGCCGAAGTTGCTGAGGTCAGCCACATCAGCCCGCCGGCGACCGGGTCACCCCCTCCGCCGGACACGGCCTAGGCTCTGACCGTGCCAGCAGAGAACGAGCCCCGACCGGCCAAGAGCGAGCAGACCCGTGCCTTGATCCTGGAAACCGCGATGAGGCTGTTCCAGGAGCGGGGTTACGACAAGACCACGATGCGGGCCATCGCCAAGGAGGCCGGAGTCTCCGTCGGTAACGCCTACTACTACTTCGCCGGCAAGGAACACCTGATCCAGGGGTTCTACGACCGGATCGCCGCCGAACACCAGGCGGCGGTACGCGACGTGCTGGACCGGGAGACCGATCTGGAGGCACGGCTCGCGGGGGTGCTGGGCGTGTGGCTGGACATTGCCGCGCCGTACCACGAGTTCGCGGCGCAGTTCTTCAAGAACGCCGCCGACCCGGAGAGCCCCCTCAGCCCCTTCTCCCCCGAGTCCGAGCACGCCCGTGAGGCGGCCATCGACGTGCACCGCGAGGTGCTGGCGGGTTCCAGGGCGAAGGTGCCGGCCGAACTCGCCGAGGTGCTGCCCGAGCTGATGTGGCTCTCGCAGATGGGGCTCGTCCTGTACTGGGTCTTCGACCGCTCCCCCGGCCGTGAGCGCAGCCGGAAGCTGGCCGCCCGGGGGGCGCGGCTGACCACGCGCGGCGTGTCGCTGGCCCGCTTCCGGGTGCTGCGGCCGCTCGTCCACGAGGTCCACGAGCTGTTCACGGACTTCCTCCCGGGGATGGCCCGGACGGTCGCCTCCCGGCAGCGGACGAAGGGCTAGCGGCCCGCGCGAGGGCCCCCTATACAGTGGGGCGAATCAGCCGAGTTCGATGTATGGGGGCCGAGACATGGGGCTGTTCGGGAACGCGCACACCGTCGATCCGGTGTCGGCGCAGCAGGAGTACGCGCGGCTGCTGGGGCACGGCGAGCAGGTACACGCCGCCTATCTGCTGATCCGCGACACCATGCTGTTCACCGACCGTCGGCTGATCCTGGTCGACAAGCAGGGGATCACCGGTAAGAAGGTGGAGTACCACTCCATTCCGTACCGGAGCATCACGCACTTCGCGGTGGAGACCGCCGGTCACTTCGATCTCGACGCGGAGCTGAAGATCTGGCTCTCCGGCAGCCCCACCGCGATTCAGAAGACCTTCACCAAGGGGGTCGACATCTACGAGGTGCAGGCCATCCTGACGCAGTTCGTGGCGCGGTAGCCGGGCGGCCGGCGGGCCGCCCGGCGTACCGCCGGGCTCAGCGCCGGCGCCAGGCCGCGTTCCGTTGGAGGTACGCGGCGATGTCGGCCATGTCGTTCAGGATGCCCAGCAGGCCCTTGACGTCGCGCGCCGAGGCGCCGTTCATGCCGACGAAGAACACGTCGTAGTGTCCCGGGCGCGTCTGGAGGTATCCGGCGAGGGCGTCCCCGCCCACGGCCACGCGGTTGTTCAGTTCGTCGCCGCCCGCGAAGGTGCCCGGCTTGGCGAAGACCTTGCCCCGGGCGGGGCAGCGCCGGCAGTTGTCCGCGAGCGAGCCGTCGACGCCCAGGACGGGCAGCGCCTCGCGGAAGCGCCGGGCTTCGCGGGTGTGCTGCCAGTACGTCAGGATCTGGGCGAGGGCGCGGGGCGTGGCGCGGTCGTTGGGGTTGCCGCCCCGGCCGTCGGCCAGTTGCACCGCCGCGCGGTCGACGTGTGCGCGCCCCAGGAACTTCGCGAGTACGGGGAACCCGTCCTGGCAGTCGGTGCTTCCCGCGTGGACGGCCATCAGACAGATCCCGAGGTTGGCCCCGAGATTGTGGCTGACCTTGAAGATGAGTTCGGCGTACTCCTCGTACCGGGGTGAGATGTAGCGGGCCACCGCGGGCGCGCCCCGGTAGGAGTGCGGCAGCCTGGCCGCCGGGTTGGGGCCCGTGGTCTTCGCCCGGACCTCGACGCCCGCCCGTCGCAGTGCCTCGATCAGGGCGGTGCGGCCGAAGGCGTTCGGGTCCTTGACGCCCGATACGCGCAGCACCGGGGCGGAGCCGGCGGCGATCGTGCCGGACAGCCGGATGCGGGTGCCGTCGGCGGAGGTCCGCACCGTGATGGCGGTGGGTTTGTCCGGCGCCACCGTCCTGACGGTGGACGTCACGCGGTAGGGCGCGACCTTGGGCCGCCAGTCGAGGCGGGCGCGCTGACCGGCGCGGCGTGCGGTGGTCAGCAGGTCGATGACGTTGTCGTTGACGATCAGCGGGGTGGGCGTCGGGTCGAGCGTGGCGTCGGGGCGGAAGAGCCGGGGGTCGACGACCACGTCACCGGTGACGTGCCGGATGCCCGAGGCGCGTACCTGCCGGGCCAGACGGTCGATGCCGGCCAGCGGGTTCTGCGGCGTGAGGGTCGCGCCGGGAACGTCGTTGGCGTAGGTGTGGTCGACGTGGGTGTAGGCGACGGTGCCGTTGGCGCGCGTACGGCCCCCGAGGGTCAGATCGCCCTGGGCGATCAGGGCCAGATCGCCCTTGAGGGTCGGCCCCCGGCGCTTGCCGACGGCTCGCATCGGGGTGACGAAGCGGTGGGAGCCGCCGAGGGTGCGCCAGGTGCCGCTGACGCTGAAGAGCTTGGCGGTGGAGCCGGGGATGAAGAACTGGTCGGCGTTGTGGGCGTGGGTCACCTCGCCGTTCTCCGGGTTCTGTTGGAACAGCCCCCACCGGGCGTGCCGGTAGGCGGGCTTGTCCATGATCGAGGCGATGCGGGGGTCGAGGTCGCCGTGTTTGCCCGACGGGGCGGGCGTCGCCTGGGCGAGGCCGGTGGCGGTGATGCTGCCGGCCAGCAGGAGACCCAGGGTCTGCAGGACGCGCCGTCGGCTCCGGCGTCGCGTGGGGGTTGGTGACATACGGACTCCACCGGTGGTGTGAGAATGCGCAAGGGCCCGAAATGGGCGCTTTGAGGCTATTGCTCGTGCGCACCGGAAGGAGGTGGCGCGGCGGCCGTATCCCCCGGACGCCCCAACTCCACGGCCGGGGCGGGGCCGGAGCGGCCCGTGTCGGGGCCGGACCGCCGTCCGGCCTACCCGCCGTGCGGCTTCGCGCGGACGTGCATGCGCTCACCCTGGGGACCGAACAGGCTGAGGACCTCCACCGGCCCCTCCCCCGTGCTGCCGAACCAGTGCGGCAGCCGGGTGTCGAACTCCGCGACCTCGCCCGTCGTGAGCACGGTGTCGTGGTCGGCGAGCACCAGCCGCAGCTTCCCGCTGAGCACATAGAGCCACTCGTAGCCCTCGTGTGTGCGCGGTTCGGGGGTGCTGCGGGCGGCGGCGATGACCATCTTGAACGCCTGGAGCCCACCGGGCTGCCGGGTCAGCGGCACCACGGTGGAATCACCGCGCCGGATCGGCTTCAGCCGCACGCGCGGGTCGCCGACGGGCGGCGCGCCGACCAGCTCGTCCAGGGGCACCTGATGGGCGTGCGCGATCGGCAGCAGCAACTCCAGGCTCGGCTTCCGCAGCCCGGACTCCAGCCGGGACAGCGTACTGACCGAGATCCCGGTGGTCTTCGACAGCGACGCCAGGGTGCAGTCACGCTGCCGGCGGATGTGTTTGAGCCGCGCTCCGACGGCGGCCAGCACGTCTTCCATTCCCCTATTGCAGGAATGGCAACAAGGTTTGTCAATCGCGCGGCCCGGGGCGCAAGGTCGGCGCCAGGACGTGACCGAGAAAGAGCCGAGGGAGTGCGAACGATGGACCACAAGGACTTCGACTGGGCCGCGATGGCCGATCTGCTGGAACTCGAGGGCGAGACGCACAGCCCCTACGTGCGCCAGGCCCTGGAGGAGCTGGGGGACCTCGCGCCCCGGCGGATCCTGGACATCGGCAGCGGCCCGGGGGTCGCCACCTGCCGGCTGGCCGCGCGGTTCCCGCAGGCCGAGGTGACGGCCGTGGACGGCTCGCCGGAGCTGCTGGCCCGCGCCCGCGAACGGGCCGGGCGGCTCGGCGTCGGACTGCGGACCCGCGTGGCCGAGTTCCCGGCGGGCCTCGACGACATGGGCCCGGCGGACCTGGTGTGGTCGGGGCAGGTCGTGCATCACGTCGGCGACCAGCAGAACGCGCTGGACCGGCTGGCCGCACTCCTGGAGCCCGGCGGTGTGCTGGCCATCGTCGAAGGCGGACTGCCCGCCCGGCAATTCCCGCGCGACCTGGGCTTCGGCCGCCCCGGATTGCAGGCCCGGCTGGACGCGGTGACGGCCGACCGGTTCAACCGCATGCGCCACGAGCTGCCCGGGTCGGTGGCGGTGGTCGAGGACTGGCCCGGCATGCTGCGGGCCGCCGGGCTCGTGGAGGTCCGCAGCAAGACGTTCCTCGTCGACCACCCCGCCCCCCTGGCCGCCGGCCCGCGCCGCGCGGTGCGCACCACGTTGGAGCGGCAGCGCCAGGTCCTCGGCGAACTCTTGGACGCCGAGGACCTGGCGACGCTGGACCGGCTCCTCGACCCCGCCGACCCTGCGGGCGTCGACCACCGCCCCGACCTGTTCCTGCTGACCGCGAAGACGGTCCACTTCGGGCAGCGCGCCCATTAGGCAAGCGTTGTTGTGAACGCCGGACGGGCAGGCGGCAAGGACGGCCGGCTACCGCGTGAGCGAACACCTCGCGGAGGCCGTCTTGGAGGGATCGCTCTCCGAGCGAGCGGTGAGGGTGACGCCGCCCTCGCGGTCGGCGCCCGGTTTCGCGATCACGGCCACCCCGACAGGAACCGTGGTGCCGGAGGCCGCCCCGGCGACCCGGTGGGGAAGCCAGGCGGACCAGCCGCGCCCGGAGGCCGTGGCCGACAACCGGTAGATGTCCTGGGCGGCCGCGCCCCCGCCGGTGTTGGCGAGGTCGAAGACGCACATGGCCCGGCCGTTCACGGGCCCGCCCGGCGCCGTGCCCCGGCCGAGCGCGAGCCCGCGCGGCTGCGGGCCGGCGCCGTCCAACGACCTCACGCCGATGTCGTAGGAGAGCACCCCGGACGCGTCGCGCCGCACGTCGAGGATGTAGAAGTGCAGCCGGTTGGCCTGGTCGACGTACTCGTACGAGCTGCCGGAGTCGGCGCCCGCGTGGAAGAGCGCGTCGCTGAGCTGCCGGTAGTCGCCCATGGTGATCTTCTGCGGGGTGCCGTCGGGGCGCCGGAAGTCCACCAGGCCGATGTCCTCGGGGTGCGCGTCGACCGCCCAGACGAACGGGGCCCGGTCCGCGTTCTTGGTCTTGCTCAGCAGCACCCCGCTGTCCGGCGTGAAGGAGTCCATGCCCATGCGGTCGACGACCTCGACGGTGTAGTTCTCGTAGCCGCCCCCGTCGCACAGCGGGTCCGTGGCGCGGTCGCAGGCCGGGGAGAGATCGCGGCCCATGGTGATGTTGACGCCGGCGAGTCCCTTCTCGCCGGGCGGCGCGGAGCGCGCGGTGACGCGGGCGACGACCGGGCCGGAGTGCTTCAGGGCGTCGCGGTCCAGGCGCAGGACGTTCTTCGCGTCGACGATGCCGAGTTTGAGCTTGTCGCGCAGGACGTGCTGGGCGCCCATCGAGCCGCCGGCGGCGGCGGGCACCTGCCAGCGGGTGTGCGGGCCGCCGGGGCCGTTGAAGGAGCCGCGCGAGAGCATGCCCCAGATGCCGGTGTAGGAGCGGCTCAGGGGCGTGCCGTAGGGGTTGTTGTAGTTGTCGCCGATGCCCAGGATGTGGCTGAGTTCATGGGCGAACGTGGCCATGCCGGAGCTCTCGGCCTGGGTGGAGGAGCCGTCGGCCGCGTTGGGCCAGATGCGGGCGGCCGCCTGCCAGGACGTCCACGGCACGTAGCGGGTCCTGGCCGCGTTGCCGCCGCCCGGGATCGGAGACGGCGGTCCCCAGGCGGCGGGCACGTCCTTCGGAGCCGCGAACCGCATCTGCCCGAACTCCTGCCAGGCGGAGGACTCGTCGACGCCGGCGGTGAGGTAGAAGACGAAGTCGAAGTCGTCGGCGCGGTCGGCGCCCACGTCGGCGACCCAGGTGCGTTTGCCGTCGGCGCGGATGTCCTTGCCGCAGGTGTCGCCGACCGGGCAGGCGCCGGGGTTCATCCCGGGCTCGATGCCGTACTGGTAGGACTTCCACGGCATGCGGTACACGCCGAAGGCGGTCAGTTCGACGCCGACGCGGCCGCCGGAGTCCTCCATCCAGTACTCGTTGATGGTGTGCCCGTGGTTGAGCGTGCCGGGCTTGTTGAGGAAGTCCTCGTAGAACTTCGGCACCCGCGTGCGGGGGATGCCGGAGGCGGCGGGCAGCGGATTGCCGAAGATGGTGGACCCGGGCGGCCTGCTGACCGAGAACTCCTCATCGGGGTAGTCCAGGAGCACCAGCGCGCCCTTGAAGGTGCGCTTCGTGGGCTTGACGTCCGGGTCGGCCCAGTCGGTGCCGGGCACCGGGCGGTACTCGGCCCAGGTCATGTCGTCGGGGTTGCGCCAGCGTTGCGGGTCGACCGGCTGGACGAGGGGGCCGCGGGACGGGCGCGCCCGGGATCCGGTGTCGGGTATCGCCCGCGCGGGCCCGGCGGCGACAGCGGCCAGGGCCCCGAGGAGCAGGGCGACAACGCTCAGTCTGCGTAAGCGACGTATCCGTCGTGACCGGCGGACGTGTCTGCGGCGGAGGAACAAGACTCACCTCTTGTCTGGTCGTGACTGGACGCGGAGATGGCAAGCCGTTCGATGGGGTACCCCACCGCGGTCAAGGTAGAGCTGAGGAAGACGTGACGCCAGAGTCCCCGCGTGACGTTTGTGGGGGACGGGGAAGGGCCCCGGCCGGTTCTCCCGGCCGGGGCCCTTCGTCGTCTCGTGCCCGTGGGGCGGTGCGGGTGGCGGCAGCGTCCGGCACCCGTGGGCGCGTCAGAGCGCCGGCGGCGCTCCGAGCAGGGCCGACGCCGTCTCGAGCGGGGTCGGGGCGACGGCGGGCGCCGGGGCGGGGACGTCGCTGCAGGTGAAGCCGAGGCGGGTGAGCGCCCGGGTGACCTCTCCGGCGGTGAAGTCGCGGCGGTCCTGCCGGGTGATCACTTCGCCGACCTGCTTGACGGGGTAGGTGCGGCGGCCGATGGTCACGGACGGCCCCGTGACGGGTTCGGGCTTGATGCCCTTCATCGAATGCTCGACCTCACTCTTGACCAGGTCGAAGGGGAAGCGGGCGATGACGCAGCGCATAGTGCCTCAACAGGGTGGGAGGAAAGACCGGTGGCGGATGCGGACCGGGAGGGGTTCAGGCGGCGTTCCGGGGCGGGGTGCGGCGCTGGGCCGTGCCGCCGGACCGTTCCCGCACGGAAGCGGAGGCGGCGGAGCGGCGGGCCTGGGCGGGCCGGCTGCGCTGGCCCCGCGCCGAGGAACCACGCTTGGGGCGCTCGGCGGCCGGTGCGGAGATGGTGACGGGGACACCCGAGGGGGCCTTGGCACCGGTGATGCGGGTCAGTTCGGCCTCGCCCGACCGCACCTGGGTGGTGTGGGGGGTGATGCCGGCGTCGGCCATGAGGCGGGTCATGTCGCGGCGTTGGTTGGGCAGGACGAGGGTGACGACGCTGCCGGATTCTCCGGCGCGGGC
>NZ_JBVJDW010000014.1:0-124242 GCF_055582085.1 Streptomyces sp. NPDC042259
TGATGACCCGGCTGAACCTGCGCAACCGCTCCCACGCCGTGGCCTACGCGCTCCGCCAGGGCCTGATCTGACACCGCCTGGCCTGTCTACGCCATGCGGAAGCGGGCGTGCAGGCGCGGGTCGAGGGTCGCCCAGGAGAAACGCGCGGGGATTGCTTTCCAGCCCTTGTTGCTCCATAGGATTCCGAGGGGCAGCTTCTCCTTTTCCTCCTTGGCAACCTTTTTGGTCAAAGCGCTTTCAATAGTTGCGAGGCGCTGCGTCAGGGCGGCTTGCTCTTTTTCAGCTGATCCGTATCGGTCATATCTAGGAGTGTGCTCCTTCCGTCCGCCCGGGCCCCAGCGTGCGGACAGGTCGCCTTGACAGGGGTTGATCTTGCGACCTATTGTGGCGGTAATTCGGTTGAATTAGTCACTCGTTTGGGGGTTGTGAGGTGGCAATTCTTGCCCTCTCTGGGGTTCTGTCGCTGGGGCGGTGGTGGATATTCATAGGTGGCGCCGTCTGGATCCTGTTCGCGGTGGGTTTGGCGGTGGCTGACCTTTGCGCCTACCGGAGGCGGGTGACTACTACCGCTCGGTGCATCGCAGTGCACGAGGAGCCCAAGGGTATAGTCAGGCATACCCTTGAACGAATTCCGGTCGGCGGTGAGAAGGAATTGGTTGCGCTGCGCACCAAGGGGGTGAGTTGCGCGGTCGACGCGTCTTTGAAGATCTCGTATGACCCGAAGCATGCCCATGAGATATTCGTCGCTTCCCGTCATCCCCAGATCGCGCGATGGCAGAGTGAAGCCGTCGTAGCGGGGATCGGGGTTGCGCTAATCCTCTATGTCCTCATCAGGTGGGGGCTGTCCTGATCCGCGCAATCTGGGATTCTCTTGGATTCCTCGAGATCAGGTACATAAGCGTGTGAGCTGGTCGGCCGATGGAAGCGACCCGTTCGGGGCGGCGTCTCGATCGAATGAGTCTTCACTTGCGGATTGAGGCGCTTCCGGAAGGGCGGGCCTCGGCACAGGATCCGGAAAGTCCAACGCTTCGGAGTCCTCGCCGCCGTTATGGTTCCTGTCATCCAGTTGGCCACCGCCAGATGATCCACCGCCGCAAGGCATCCCACTCCACGGCTTCCCCGTGCAAGTCACGATTCACGGCGCTATCCCGTGGCATGTGCTTGACCAGCACCGAGAGCCGTCGCGTCGACAGCGACCCCCGGTGCCAGTCCAGCAAGTCCACGCCGTAATGCCGCAGCAGATCGGCTTCGAGAGCCTCGGCGTGTTCTTCTACGAACGCGTCGAGGCTCAGTCTTCCCCCAGGCCGAGCCCGGCCTCCTTGCCGTGGGCCTCCATGCGCTGGGCGCGGGCCGCGTTGACGTCGAATCCGGACATGTTGCTGCTCCTTGGGTGAAGAGAAGTGGAGAGAGGGGCTGCCGCCCCGCACCGGGGAAGGTGTGGGGCGGCAGCCCTGTTCAGGTGGCGCGAAAGGAGAGGCTCAACGAGGCCTTACTTGGCCGCGAACGCCTTGTCCTTCATCAGCCAGGTCGCCAGCGGGGCGCCGGCCTTCGAGGCCATCGCCGTGAAGGTGACACCCAGCTTGACCGCGCCCTTGCGGTTGAGGTCCATGTCATCGCTGACCGTGACCAGACCGCGCGGCACGACGAACCGGTAGCGGACGTCCGCGCCGTCGGTGAACTCCAGTTGTCGTAACGGGGCGCGGCGGCACGGGAGTTCTCCAGCCTGTCGATGGCCCGCTCGACGGTGTTGCGCTTCTTGTACCGCTCCTCGTCAAACCCCGGGGGCCGTCCGCCTTGCGATCCTTTGCGCAGGCGGGCGGTCTGGCTGTCAGTCGAGACGCTGTCGGGTTTCTTGCGGGGCCTGCCCAGTCCGAACCGGGGGACCCGCCGCTACAGGAGCCGGGACTCTGTAGCCCCGCACGCCTGCTGCAGCAAGCAGACCCAGCCGCTCGCTCCGCACGACCGGAGCAGGCTCGCCGACCTCGGCGAAGGGGCAGCCTTGGGCATGCAGGAGGTCTTTGTAGGCGAGAGAGAGCTCAAATGGCACCTTCCCCAAGCCCAACCCTTGAGCGCCGCACCGGTGCCGCTTGACGGCATAGCGACGTGAGGTGTCTGCGGGCTCCGGGGCTGCGGTACCCCGGTGCCTGCGGAGGTCTACCGGCGGATGTTGACCGTTACCCGGATGCCGCGGACGGCGCTTGCGGCGCCGCCCGCCAGGCCGATGGCGGACGCGGCGGAGGTGTGGCCGGTCAGGGCGAGCAGCACGACCGCGATCACGGACAGCAGTCCGGTCGCGGCGGTGAGCCATGTCAGGTGCCTGGGGGGTTCCGCGGGTTCTGGGGTACGTTCGGTGGGCGCCATACGCACTGTCTCCGTTCTGTTGGACCGTGCCCGGCGGCGCGTGGGAGGGGGACTCGCGGCATGCTTTGGACGGCTTCTGCGGGTCTCCCTCCGTTGGTTGCTCCGGAGGGCGGTTGCTCGCACCCTAAGGGGCGCTACCGGCGGGTGAGGGCTTGCGCCTTGCCCGACACGAACATGTGTTCTCTCCTGGTGCCAAAAGGGTGGTTCACCGGCCGGGGTCAGCGGCGGCCGGTGAACTCATACAGCTCGGCTGCCAGGCGGCGGTCGGGCCGGCTGACGATGCCGCAGCCGCTGGAGGCGAGGCGGTCGACCTCCGCTTCCAGGGACTTGGTGGGGGTCCCGGCGTTGGTGCCGTGCCGGCGGACGTACTGGGTGAAGACCGACAACAGGTTGAACAGGCCGTCGACCGGTGGCGCACCGGCCTCTGTCGGCTTTCGGTTCGCCTCGTTGAACCAGTGCTGGGCCTCGCGCAGTTCTCCCCGCCCGGCGTGGTGCAGGTGCAGGCAGTAGTCCGCAGCGCGCAGGCCGGCGCCGGCGGCGAGCTGCCACCAGAACTGCGCACTGTCACAGTGCCCGGTCAGGTGCAGCAGGCAGGCGAAGACCAGGGCGCCCTCGATGTCGAGGAAGTCCTCTGCTCGTCGGGGGCTGGGTGAGGACTGGCCGCGTGCCAGCCGGTCGACGTGGGCGGCGGCGTTGGGTTCGTTGAGGACCCAGCGGCAGACCACGCCGAGACGCTGGCGGGACAGGCGGGCCTGGGCGAGCTCGGGGGCGCGGCGGGGGCGGGCGGATTCGGCTGCCAGGCGGCGCAGTCCGGCGGCCGGGTCGAAGGCGTGGGATGCGGTCGTCGGCACGGCGACGTCGGTCATGAGGTCGTCGATGCTGGCGGCGGGGGTCACTTCTCGGTCCTCTCTTTGCCAGAAGGTGAGCGTGGGGGTGTGTTGGGGAGGCCCAGTTGCACGCGCAGGCGTTCTTTGGCGTTGCGGCCGTGGTAGTCCACGACGCTTTCGCTCAGGCCCATGAACCAGGCGATCCGGGTGGTGGGGTAGCCCAGGACGTGGCGCAGGACGATGACGTCGAACTGTTTGGGGGGCAGGTCCGCTATCGCGGTGAACAGGCCGCGGCTGCTTTCCATGATCTTGAACTGGTCCTGGCTGGCCCGCAGGGCCCGGGCGACGGCCCCGTCCGCGATGAAGGACGGGCGGCGGTCCTCGGCCTTGAGCTGCAACCCGATCGCCTGCCGCAGGATCGCCCAGGCGGCCTTCTCGAAATTCCCCTCCCCCAAGAGGGCCTGCCAGGCGTCCTGGATCTCGGAGAACACCTGGTGCACGAGCTCTATGGCGCTGCGCGCGTCGCCGAGCTGGGCTTCGGCGTAGTCGAGGTAGAGCTTGATGTGCCCGATGTAGAAGGCCTGGAAGTCCAGCGGGAGCTGCGCCAGGGCGTCCACCGGACGGCTGGGGCCGGCGAAGGCGTCAGACAGGGCGTCGTAGAAATCGTCGTCACCTGTCATACGGGTGCTCCGCTGCACAGCCCGGCCGGAGTGTCGCTGGGGGCTGCCGGCAGCGCCGCCGCGCACCCGGGCCGCTTCGTGCGGTCCGTGTCGAACGTGGTCATCCGTTCTCGTCATCCATTCACTCAAGGCGGCCAGTCCAACTGGCGCGTGGGGAAAGCGGGTTACTTCCCCGGCTCCCACTTAAGTGATTTCTGCGGCCTGTCGCTCAACCGCCTCTGGGGGAAATTCCGGCGGCTCGCAGGGCCCCCGGGTGATCGTTGAATCGGCACAGACCTGACAGGTCTACACCACCCGCCCCACCTGCATACATATGCCCCCGCCCGCCTACAGGCTCCCGAAGCCCGAACAGCTGAGTGACGCACATCACATTCGGGTGAGCGGGTGGCGTAACGTTCCGTCAAAACACCTGCCCACCGGGGCGAAGGCCGGGGCGGCGAGAGGAATGCCGCGGAGCGCGACCTGCGGCCGAGTTCGGCGCCAAGCGCACCCACCCTCAAACCGTCCCCGGGCCGGCTCCCCTTCGCGACCGCTGGGCACACCCGAGTCGAAGGCTGCCTCGAGCTCGGCCTCGGTCAGGGCGCCGGTGCGCAGGCGGCGGTAATCCACCGGTGCGTGGGCGGCGACGATCCGGGCCGCGACGTCGTTATGTGTCAGGCCGGAGTGGGTCAGGGCGGTGTGCCGGGCCGCGGCCGCGGCGAGCAGGGAACCGCCCGCGCCGGGTGCGGCCGCGATCAGGGTGAGACGGCCGGGAGAGAGGGTACCCAGGGCGTGATCGAGCGCGGGCAGGCATAAGGAATCCGGGTCTCACACGCGCGGCGCAGCGGTGTTCGGGGTGTGGGGGGTGTCAAGAGTTCGTCCAGCGCGGCCCCGAGGCCCTGCAGACGGCGTGGACCCGACACCGGCGCAGCGTCGGGAGACGGGACCGGGGCTCCCCCGCTCCCCCGGCAAGGGCGCCCCGGACGGAGGCGGAACCCGCCGCGTCCCCGGCCGGGTCGGCGGTCTCGGAGACATCGGGACCAGCAGCGCCCGGAACCGCAACAGCATCGCCAGCGGCAGCGGTGGTGGTGTCAGGCACGGGGCACGGCCACGTGGCCCTGCCCACCGGGCCCGGCCGGCTCCACGACAGCGTCACTACCGGCGACCGGGACAGTGGCAGACGTGCCTGCGGCGACCTGTTCGGGGCGGTGCCGTCTTCGGCGGCCCCAGAGGAGGGTCAAGCCGACCGAAAAGCCAGCGACGTGGAGCACTCGCATAGCTCAATCGTCACGCCGTTCCGTTACTCCAGCAGGTCAGCGCTCGCGACTGCTGGCACCGCTCTCGCCTCGCAGCCAGCCGAACCACTTAGCGTCAGACAGAGTCCAAGCCGAATAGCGCAGTTCGGAACACCAACTCTTCCCCAGTCAATTAGTTGTGAACCGGTGGGTGGCTCGTTGATGCTCCACGGCCCTGGTCGGCGGAATATCTGGCCGAGCCGCTGTGCAGGTGACGGGCGCGCACTAGCGTGCGTGGAATGAAGCCCCTGAGCAGCAGCGGAACGGAGCTCGCGAGGTCGACGGTGGCGCTCGTTCCCGCCATCCGGCCGGGTGGCGTCGTCCCCGGGGCGGAGAAAGTGACGAAGCTCAGGCAGCAGCTGATCGCGCATGCCGAGCGGCTTCTGCCGCTGGCGAAGAGCTGGAATGACGAGCGCCGCCGGACGCCCGGCGGTGGAAGTCCGCAGCTGGCGGGCTATGGGCTGTTGTATGTCCGCCATGCGATCGACTATGGCGCCCCGGACGCCGCGAAGGACCTGTGGACGGCATTGGTGTGGTGCCAGGAACTCGCCCGCGCGGTCCGCTCGATGCTGGACGTCCTGATGGCCGGCCCCGACGAGGACAGGCACTGATGACTCGGGGCGGTTGCCCGTCCGGGCGTCATGGTGGGGCCTGGGCCTGGGCCTGGTCCTCGGCCGTCTCAGTGGAAGTTCCGACGTCTTCACACGTCAGCTGGGTTTCTTTTCGGCCTCCTTCTCCTCGCGGTCCCTTCCGGGCCCGCTCCGTCGCCGAACGGACTCCGAAGGTAAGCACCACCTACGGATACTTGGAGGGCGGGTCCGCTCAGCACCCCGGCGTCGGCGTCACCTTCCCCGACGGCGCCCGCGCCTTCGCCCCGTTTGTCCACACCGCCCGAGCCGTACCGGACCGCGGACAGCGGACGTTCCACCTGCAATCCGAATTCTGAGCCACCCCCGGCGGACGCCGCCCCGCCCCCGCCCCGCATTCAGCCGATCTCCCCGAACCCGTCGCCTTCGCTCCGGCCCTGGTCCTACTGTGGGAGGCCGCTGAAATCCGAGCGTGTGGGGAGGGCCTCGTGGCCAGTTGGGATCGGCAGTCGGGTGACGGCGAGGTCGGAGGCCCCTACTCAAGCCCGGGCGACCCCGGCAACCCCATGCCCGAGGAGGAGCCGCTGCCGGAGGAGGATGACGATTAACCGCTCGGCGAGGGAGGCGGCGTGCCGTGGTGGATGCTGAGGCCCTGCGGGCGCGGTGCGTGCGGGACCTGGAAGCAAGTCCGCGCGACTATTTCGGTGGCCTGTCCTGGCTCCGTGACGCCTTCGCCTCTGTGCCGCGGGAGCGTTTCGTGCCAGACCGCATCTGGTGGCCCCGCCCGGATGCGAACGGCCAGTACGCCCTCATCGACCGCGTCAAGACCCCGAAGCGGTGGCTGAAGGCCGTCTACCTGCTGAGAACCCCGCTCATCACCCAGATCGACGACGGCGCGGTCCCTCCAAACGGCCCGGCAAGCGGGACCTTCACCTCCAGCATCTCCTGCATCACCGTCGTGATCGAGATGCTGCGCCACCTCGCCCCCGCCCGCGGGGACAGGGTGCTGGAGATCGGGACGGGCACCGGCTACAGCACCGCCCTCGTGACCCGACGCACCGGCCCGGGTACCGTGACCAGTCTCGAGATCGACCGGACGATCGCGGACCAGGCCAGGCAGCGGCTCCACGCCATGGGCGTCCGCGCGCGGGTGCTGACCGCGGACGGAGAACAGGGCGATCCCACAGGCGCCCCCTTCGACCGCATCGTGTGCACCGCCTCGGTCCGCCGCATCCCGCCCGCCTGGCTGCGGCAACTGCGCCCCGGTGGTGTCCTCGTGACGCCCCTGGACAGCCCCGCCGGTCACGACATCACTGTCCGCATGACCGGCACCGGCCCAGGCGCCGCCGCGGGGCGCCCCGTCGCCACCGTGGAGTTCATGCGGCTGCGGGGTCAGCGCACTGCCCGCCCCCACACCGCCCTCGGCTGGCCCGCCGACATCGACGCCCAGCGGTGGCGCGACTACGAGGTACACGCCGATCAGCACGGACAGCGCATCTTCTTGAGGGGTGATCGCCCGTGAGGGCTGATGTTGAGGGCGCCGCCACGGCACCATGCGCGCACGGGTCACGCGCTCGTTGAGCCCAGGGGTAGCGGGAAACAGGCCTGCCCGGTGTCGAAGACCCGCGACCTCCGGGCGGCTACAACCAGACCGTGATCAATCTCAGCGTCAACCACGGCCGGTTGATCCCCGGCGCCGGAATCCGGATGACCGACATCACTCCGACCGAAGAGTGGGAGCTGCTGCCCGCCTCCGTCCGCGAACAGGTCGACGCGTACGTCCTGCGGGACGCCCTCTTCCAGGCGGTCCGGACCGTCTGGAAGAGGGCCGCGGTGTCGGCCTGGAGCTGATGGACGCCCAGCTCGTCGTCAACGACCGGTACCTCCACCACGGCGACGCCGTCGCCCGCACGCCGGACAGCCCTCTCGCCCCGGAGTCACTGGCCGCCTCGGCCTCGGACGGCCCCGGCCGCGTCGTGCCCATCGAGGCCGTCTGGGACGGTGACACCGTGCACGACTGGTTCGTGAACCTGCTGGCCGTCACCGCCGAACCCCCGGGCGGCCGGGCGCTGGCCACCATGTACTGGGGCGCGGCCGAGCGCTACCTCGGCGACGAGGGCCCCGGGCCACTCCACTCGTCGGCGGCCGTGGCAGACAGGGCCGGCCGGGCCCTGGCCGCCCGCCTCTCGGTCCCGTTCTACTTCGCGAGCCCGCACACCCCGGACGACGAGGCCCCGCTGGCGTCCGTGACACCGCCTCGGGCGGGGGGGGGCCGGAACACTCGGTCAGTTGAAGTTGGGCCAGTCCCAAGGCGTCCAGCCCGACCCGAGGGCGAGGCGCGTCCTGCTGACGACGGGGCCGTTGCTGTTGTTGAGGTAGATGGTCGTCCGGAAGTCACCCCCCACCCGCTGATCCTCCACCTTGACAGCGTTCGAGGCGCGGGCGGAACCGAAGGGATCGGGCTTGCCCAAGGACACCCATCCGGTCCACTGATTGCTGACGGTCCAGCGCGTCCACACCGCATAGTCGAGGCCGACCAGGAACTGTTCCTTCTGGCCGTTCGGAAGCGCGTGGTTCGTTACGCCGTAATCACATATGTACTTGCCGCCGCCCCCCGCGGTGCAGGTGTCGGCTGCCTGAGCCGGCGTGACGGCCACGGCCAGTCCTGCGATGGCGGTGATGGCGACAACCGTAGCCTTGAACTTCTTCAACCTGAGCACCTTGTTCTCTCCATGTGATCCATGCGACTCGGACCTTCAGGCCCGGCCATGACACACCGTCACCCTACTGGCCAAATCGGGCAATCGCGCTCACGTTCCGCCGTCGGCGCCCTCACCGCCGCCGCCGGCCTCCCAGCGCAGCAGGTCCGTCGGTGGGCAGCCGATGAACCTCGCCCTTGTGGCCGTAGTCTCCGGCTCGGAGGACCACAGCATCACGAGGTTCCGGGCCCGAGCGGCCTGCACGGCTCATCGACCGTCGCCGCGACATTCCCGTGGCCGCTCGGGCGGCTGTCCGGGGAGGCCGGCCGTCCTGCGTTCCCGCGCTCCTGCGCCGGGCGGGGTTGCGCTACGCGGCCCGGCCCTGCGCCCCCTCCTCCCAGGCGACCGTCCAGGCGCCGCTGAACCGGCGATACTCGACCCGGCTCACCCGCTCCCCCGACTCCTCCAGCGCCTCGCGTATCGCCAGTGCGGTGTCCCTGCCGTCCAGCTCGACCGTGTCGATCAGGCGCTCACCGTCGTAGAACGCGTACATCCAGTTGCGACCAAAATCCGCTCGTCCGTACATTTCCGCTCTCCTTCACGTTGGATGACACCGGCCGAGGACGGCCAGCGCATCGATCGTGAACCGGAACAGCCCAAGAGTGTTACTGCCGCTGAGACGGTGCGGTGGGCCGCGGCGGCAACCGCCGCTCGAGGGGCAAAAGCCCCTGCCGGGCGAGTTGGGCGGGTACTCGACGGATTCCGCCCGCAGAAGACCTGAGGCAGTGGCCGAGGCTGTGACCGAGGTGTCTCACAGGGCGATTGGCCGGTACGCCAGCGCCTGCTGGACGACCTCGTCCGCCGAGAGTGCCTGCCCCGGCGGCCAGAAAATCAGGTCACCGACGAAGCCGGTGGGGCAGCCCAGTGCCCGGTCGAGGAGGTCCAGCCACGCGTCGGCCTCCTCGTCGCAGGCGTAGTCCGCGTCCATGATCCGCTGCACGAGGGCCACCGCCTCCCCGCGGCTCAGCTCGCCTGACACGCCGTCTCACCGCCGAGGGTCCGCCGGGCCTCGGCCCACAGCCGCTCGAACTCCGCCCGGGGAATCTCCATGGCGTGCGGCTGGTCCTGCCAGCCGTCCGGCAGCCCCTCGGCCAGCACCCCGTACTGCCGCTCGTAGCGGCCCATGGCCAGCATGTCGCCGCACAGGCGCGCCAGCTCGTCCAAGGAGGCCGCCGTCACCGGCCGGGAGTCCGCGGCCCGGATGTCGACCTGCCGCACCGCCCAGCCACCGTCATCGGCCTCGTAGTGCACCCAGACATCATCCTCGGCGTCGTACGTGCGGAACCAAATCATGGCGCCATCCTCGCCGATGGCCGGGTGCCCGCGGCGCCAGGGCCTGGTGGACGTCATGGCTGCTGGGGGGCGGTGAGCTGGTCTGCGCCGCAGACGGTACAGGGCTCCGCGCCGGGCTGGGCCAAGGCCGCGAGGGCCTGGTCGGTGGTGAGTTCGGCCGGCCCGGGGCGGCGGAACACGCGGCGTGGAGGATCACGGCGCGGCGCGGGCGCGGCGCACGGCCGGCGCGTGCCCGGTGGCGGGGACGAGGTCGGTCCACGTCATGGGCTAGGGCTTCTCGTGCGGGGTTGTACGGGCGGCCGCGCGATGGCACTGGGCTGGGCGCTCCCAGGTGTGGTCGCTCAGCCGGTGCTCGGGTGGGACGGAGACGAAGCCGAAGCGCCCGTACAGCTTCTCCAGTTGGACCAGGTCGGCACCGAATTCGTCAGTCGGCGTGCAGGCTACGACCAGCCTGCGGGCGTCGGCCGCCTCGCACAGCCGGGCCAGGACGCGTGTCGCGTGCCCCTGCTCCCGGTGACCGATGGAGACCCGAAGGAGCCGCAGCTCCAGCACCCTGTCGTCGGCGGCGAGCACCAGCCCCAGCAGGGCGCCCGGCGGCATCGACCGCTTCAGCTCCGTGGTCAGCGCGCCGGTCCACCCGTCGGCCGGCGCGTTGTCTTCGGCGTAGTGCTCGTCAACGAGGTGCTGCAGCGACACGAGGTCGCCCGGGCCGTGCACCGGGCGGGCGTACAGCGCGGAAAGGCCGGGGTCGGCGCCGTTGGCGACGGCCATCTCGGCGTACGAGCCGTAGACCTCGACACCGTCGGGCAGTTCGGGGCGGGGCAGCTTGCCGGTGTCCATCATCTCCAGGACCTCGTCGTTGCCGTCGGCGCCGGCCAGCAGCCGGCCCGCGCGCAGCAGCGGCCGGGCAGCCGTGCTGGAGTGGCAGCCGAACCGTCCGCCGGGACCGCCAGTGCGGTTGCCGGGCGCGGAGTGCACGTATACCTCGGGCGGGAACTGGCCGACGGGTGCGTCGCGGCGCCAGGGACAGACCTTCTCCCCGCTGCACGGGCGCGGCTGGGCGGCCACGCCCTGGTAGATCCGTGTCTGGACGCCCCACTCCTCGTCTCCGGGGCGCTGCCGTACGACGCGGGCGGGGCAGGGCCCGGGGGCCTCGGGGACCAGCGCCGCAAGGTCGGCCGGGAGATCCACGCCAAGGGCGCTCGCCTTGGCGAGCTGCTGCACGATCTCCTCCAGCGGAATGCCGGCGGCCTCGCCGAGCTCGGCTAGGCGGGCGCGTACCTGCTGGTCGCGCTCGGAGCCGGTGCTGTGCGGGCCCGGCCGCTCCTGCGGCGGGATGTCTCTGGTCATCTTCTCCCCCTTGTGCTCAGGCCGTCTGAGAAAAGTTGTTGCGGACGCAGGTTGCCCGCGCACACCCCTCGCTCACTCGTCATGTCCCCTACAGCTCCTGATTGCGGGTAACCGCCTCGTCTTCCCGGCTCTTTGAATGTGGGGGCGGGGTGGGGGTCCGCAAGGTCGTCCCATCCGTTCCTCGCCGGTGCGCTCCTTCGTCGCTCAACCGGCTCCGGTACTCGCTCCTCTCCAGCCCACTCTCGCTCCCACAACACAAACCGCCGGGGCCACCGTCACGGGGCTCGACCCGCCGTGGATCCTCGCCGAAACCAAGCGCGAGCAAGGCCGAGAAGCGATCGACGGTGTCGGTTTCTATCGCTGGCTGTTGAAGCAGAAGGTCCTCGTCCGCGAGGGCAAGCAGCCCCTACCGAGCGGCGCCGCCGTCTGGAAGCCCTTGCCGGCTGGTCCAGCGCGGGATGACACGTAGGTGAACGAGGCGAGGTCGTCGGGACACCTGCGGTCTGCCTCGCATACGAGGACGCCTCCGTTCATGCAGCGGCGGAGGCGTTTCTCCACATATATCCCTCAACGCAGCGAGAATCAGATGATGGCGCGGGCCAGAGTGAGGAGCCCGCATCCGTACGCCTTTCCGCGTCCGATGCCGTCGGTGAGGGTCCGGCGGAGGGCATCGGGGTCGGTGACGTCGAGGAGTCCGTCGTAGGTGGCGGTGCGCAGGTGGACGTCACGGCGGGTGCCCGTGTCGGCGGCACGGGGGAAACGGAGCGCGCGGGTGGCACTGACGGTGACGCGGGGGCCGCCGGCAGGGTCGTGTTCGTCGGTGGGGATGGTGAATCCGGCGGCGGCGGACCGGTCGAGGAGCCACTGAATCTGATCGGCTGACGCCGTCAGGGCGGTGCGTATGCCGCGGCGGCCCGGACGGGAGACGGCGCGCGTGGGGTTGGCGGTGAGGCGGAAGCGCAGCCGCATACCGGCGTGGAGGTGGTTGAGGAGGGGGGTGTAGGGGCGGGTGTCCCAGCCGGGGGTGTCGGGGGTGGCCAGGCGGGGCCAGCCGGCTTGTTCGACGAGGTGGGTGAGGTCGGGCGGGGTGGGGCTGAGGATGAGGAGGGTCGCCTGGTGGTCCTTCTCCTCTTCGAGTCGCCACAGGACGCGGTGCCCGGTGGCCTGTCCGCCGGAGGGCGGGGGGAAGGCGGCTGCGACGGCGGCGTGGAGGCGCTGCGGTGAGGCGGTGAGGCGGCGGGCGCGGGCGGGGTTGAGGGGGCAGCGGGTGAGGTGGGTCATCTCAGGTCGTCCAGTCGTCCAGGGCGTCGAAGAAGTCCGGGCCGTCCGGGCTGGCGGGCCCGGCGGCGGGGAGGGTGAGGGTGGCGAAGGCGCGGGCGGTGTGGCGGCGGTGGCCGGGGGTGAAGTCGGCGGGGTGATCTTGGTGAAGGCGGGCAGCCGGGTTGGTGGGGCGGGTTTCGTGATGAATTGTCATGCGGTGACGGGGGCGGGCCTGCTGGAACCAGGGCGCGGCCTGCCAGGGCAGGCTCCTGAGGACCTCGACGGGGTCAGTGGCGTCGGGGTGGACGCTGTGGAGGGGGTGGCGGGCCGGGGGGCAGGAGCGGCGGCCGAGGGAGAGCGGGTGGGCGGGGTTGCGCAGGGCCTGCTGGAGGCGGTCGATGAGGGGGTCGGGTCCGGCGAGCGCGGCGGTGAAGGCGGCGTCGGCGAGGTAGAAGCGGTTGGACAGCGGCATGGGGCGGCCGTCGCGGGTGTGGGTGGTGTGGAAGTCGCGTAGCCGGGTGCCGGGCTGGTCGGTGCGTACGGCGTAGGTGAGGGCGGCGAGTTCGGCCAGGCCCGCTTTGTCGGTGCGGTCCAGGCCGGCGGCGCAGCCGAGGAGTCCGATCACGGCGGACTTGGTGGGGTGGGGCTGGGTGTCGCGGTGGGTGTGCTGGGCGGTGGTGCCCCAGGACTGCAGGGGGCCGGCGAGGGCGAGGACGAGGACGCTCACGCGGGCTCCCGGACGGTGCTCGTGCGGCGGGCGAGTTCGGTGGCGGCGGTGTCGGCGAGGGCGGTGAGGGTGGGCAGGCGTTCGGCGGTGGCGTTCAGGGGTTCGGTGGCCTGCGGCTGGGTGGTGAGGAGCCAGGAGCGGGCGTCCGGGTCGCCGTAGGCGGTCTCGGTGGCGGTGATGTGCTCGGCCAGGCAGGCGGCGGCCTCGGGCAGGTGCCCGCCTTCGGTGGTCACGACCGGGGTCTCGAACGCGCCGGCGTGGTTGAAGGGCGTGCCGGTGACGGTGGCGATCAGGACGGTGGGCCGGGTGGTGTGGGCGTGGGAGGTGATTTTCCCCGACGGTACGGCTTCGGCGAAGGCGTGGACGAACGCGGCTGTCACCTGCTGCAGCGTCATGGCGTCGGCGTAGTCGGTGAGGTTGGCGGCGAGGTCGGGGCCGGTGAGGACGGCGTGCCGGTAGAGGGTGGGGGCGACGAACTCGCCGCGGCCGATCATGCCGGCGCCGCTGTCGGAGGTGAAGTCGTCGACGGCGGTGAAGAAGTCGGTCTCCACAGTGGTGCGGTGGACTGCGAGGGCGTGGGCGACCTGGACGGCCGCGTCGACGCTGAGGTCCGGTTCGGCGGCGACCATGCGGCCGAACAGGGCGATGTCGACCGCGTCCTTCGACATCGCGGCCTGCTTGAGGGCGGTGATGTTGGCCTTGGTCTTCAGGTAGGCGGTGATGTCGCTGGCGCCCTCGGCGGCGAGGTGGGCGAGACGGTCGACCTGCCGGCGGCCCAGGAAGAGGATCTCTCGGGTGGCGGGGGCGGCCGTGTCCGGGCGCCGGGCTGCGGTGTCCGGGCTGGCGCCGGTCGCGGCGATGAGGACCTTCTCCGCAACGGCGGCCGCCTCCTTCTCGCCGAGGCCGGGGCGCAGCGTGCGCAGGGCGGCGGCGAGCAGGCTGATGCCGTGGCGGGTCCGTACGGCCAGGTCCTGGGCGGGGACGAGGTCGGCGGTGGTGAAGTGGGTGCGCATGGCGCGCTTCCAGGACTGCGAGGAGACCCGGGCCCTGGGTACGCCGCCGTAGAGGGCGGTCTTCGGGGTTCCGAGGTCGTCGCGGTTGATGTTGCTGGGGGGCAGGGTCTGCAGGGCGTGCAGGACGAGGTGGACGCTCATGGTGGAGGGTGCCTTTCGCTTCGGTGGGGCGGTTCAGGATCGGGTGGTGGGGGCGCGGTGGGCGCGGTTCTTGGCCCGGGCGTAGGCGGTCGCCCACTGCTGGGTGGTGCGGTGGGGGCCGTCGGGCTGCTGCCAGGTGTAGAGGTCGGCGGCGAGCAGGGAGAAGTCGAGCCGGGCGGCGTCGCGCAGGAGCGGACGCAGGCGGGGCAGGAGCTCGTCGAGGGTGTGGCAGCGCAGGACGCGGGCGAGGTCGTCCTCGGCGGCCGGACGGTCTTGCACGATGCGGGCAACGACGTGCCCGAGGACCGTGACGCGCTGGGCGGTCGAGCGGACATGGGGGATGTCGGTGCGGGCCCACAGCTGGGCGGCGGCGGTCACCGCGGTCGCGGCCGCGATGTAGTCCTCCTCGCTCAGGCCCGGGCCGGTACGGCCGTGGAGGTCCTCCAGCCGCAGCGAGAGCCACAGGCCGGGATCGCCAGGCGGGTCGTTGCGGCTGAGCCGGGCCTTCTCCTCCCGGTCGATGCCCCGGGCCAGGCGGGCCTGCAAGCCGGTCAGCAGCTGGTCGGTGACGTCGCGGACCGTCGCGGCGGTCCGGATCGAGTTCTGCGGGACGGGCGTGGTCATACGGGCAGGTCCTCTGCGGTGGTGGTGGCGGGGGCGTTGCTTTCCAGGGTGCCGAGCGCGGCGACGTAGATCCGGGCGGCGGACAAGGCCCGGCTGCCGCTGCCCTTCGCCCTGGCGACCTGCCGGGCGGCGCGCGCCAGGCATTCCCACCACCGGTCCGCCTCGGCGTCGGGGTCGTCGGTGAACTCCGTCCAGCCAGCGGTGAGGTGGGGGGCCAGGGACAGGTCCGCGCGGGACTGGACCGTCTTCGCCAGCAGGCCCAGGGTGTCGGCGGCGGTGTGCGTGATCTCCCTCTGCACCTGCCAGGGCAGCCGGGCGGCCTCCACCAGCCGGGCGCGCCGGCCGGGGCCGGCCAGCACGCCGGCCGGGCCGAGGGGGGCCTGGAGGTGGATGATCCCGGACAGGGCGGCGCGGTGGCCGGTGGTGTGCTCGGCCCGCAGCACGGCCGCCTCCACGCGCATCTGAGGCGGCAGGGTGCCGCGCTCGGCAGCCGCGGTGACGTGGTCGAGGACCGCGCAGCCCCCGGCGTCCGCGCGGGAGTCGTCGAGGAGGGTGGCCGGCGCCCACGGCAGCAGGTGCCCGGCCCCGTCGCAGACCGCGAGCCGCGTCCCGCGTCCGGTGAGAGCGGCTCCCGGGTCGAAGCGGGCCGCGCACTGGTCGGGGCTGTCGGGCCGGTCGCCGTCGTGGAGCGCGATCCCGCCCACCCTGCCAGCATCGTCGGCGAACAGGCGCACCCGGCGGGTGGGCCAGGTCCACCAGTCCAGCGGCCCGGCCGGCTCCCGCTTCCGCATGGCCGCGGCGGGGGACTCTCGCTCCCACACCGGGCAGTCGCCCGCCGCCCGGGAGCCGGGCGGGCAGTTCAGGAGCAGCTCGTCCTTCAGGCAGGCGCCGGTGATCCGCAGGTGGGTCATCGTGCTGAGCGGGCCGGGCTTGGAGCCGTACACCTTCCCGGCCCGGGTGGCCGGGTCCGCCGGGTGCCCGGTGCGGATGCCGCCCGGGTGCCAGGCCTGGAGCATCACCAGGCCCACCGCCGCGTCGGCCGCCTCCAGCGGTCCGGGCTCCGCCAGCAGGTGCGAAGCGAACTGCGGGGCGCCCGAGCTCCAGGCCGCCACGTCCAAACCCCGCACGTCCTGGGCCGCCTCGGTGACGTGGGCGGACTGCCAGAACGGATGGTGGTCGCTGAGCAGGTCGAAGCGGTCGGCGTGGGCGTCGAGGTAGGCGCCGATCCGGTCAGTGTCCAGGGTGGGCGCGCGCCAGGCGGCGTCCCACTGCTCCTGGTCGGCGGGCCGGTCCGCGGCGGCATACAGGGCGAGCAGCAGGCGCAGGAGCGCGGCGTGCTCCGGGCCCGGGGCGGCCAGCTGCACCTCTTGCGCCCGTTCCAGCGCCTCGAACAGGGATGCCCGCGTGGGTCCTTCGTCGGTCACGACCGGCAGCCACGGCTGTGTGAGCAGGTCGAATTCCGCCACAGCCCCTCCTTCGTCGGCGCCCGAAAGGGCGCGGTGAGGATCCGTCGTCACGCACACTGACAGCCCACTGAAAAAATGGCAAGTTAGCTGACTTGCCATTTTATTTGTGCTACTTCTGGTCTCGTGAAAGCCCTGTCCCCGACCGCCGGAGGCCCGTTCCTGATGCGCCGCTTCCGCTACCGGCCAGCGCCCGGGCCGCTGTGCGTGACGACGGGAACGCTGCTGTGCGGGGGGCGGCGATACCATCGACCGGTCCGCCGCCACCCCCACGAGTCAGGGCCCATGACCACCCGCGAGACCCTCTCCGAGCTCATCGACCGCCTTGTCGCCGACAAGGGCCTGGAATGGGTCGAACGGGAGATCGGCTACAGCCGGGAGCTGATCGAGGAGCATCTCGCCACCGTCGCCCGGGCCCGCGCGCTCAAGGCGCCGCGCGAAGGCGCCGCCCAGCACCCCGACGAGGTCACCAGCGACCCGCTGCCCCTGACCGACCTCGCCCTCCACCTGCGCGTACGCGACGACACCCTCTACCGGGCCCTGCACCGAGATCCCAGCGCGCCCCGCCCGGCCCCCGGCACCGACAACAAGCGCTGGCACTATGTGGAGGTCCACGCCTGGTGGCCCCGTCGCCGGCGCCCCGGGCAGCGCGGGCCCGCCCGCCGCACCGCCGACCCGGCCGCGGACCGCCCCTCCCCGGAGCAGGCGTGAACGGCACCCGCGCCGCCGAGCGCGCCGCCGCGCCGTCCGTCCCGGCCGACATCCCCGGCACGCCCCCCGGCGCGGTGTCCGGCTGGCGGCTGGTGGTCACCGCCATCTCCGCGCGGGCCCGCGCCGTCCGGGACCTCGACGGCCTGTGGCTCACCCCCGGCGCCCGGGCCGCGCTCCCCGGCGGCGCGCTCGTCCTGGCCGTCGATGTCCATGACGCTCCCCGGCGCTGGACGATCACCGCCCTGCGTGTCACCCCGGGCGGACTGGAGGAAGCCGGGCGGTGGCAGCGGCGCAGCCCGCTCGGCCCCCGGGAGATCACCGCCCTGCGCACCCTCCTCACCCGCGATGCCGCCGGCCACACGGTGCGCGTCCTCGCCGAGCCGAATCCGGCTCCCGCCGTCTGCCGGTCCTGCGGCCAGGCCCTGTCCGCCGGCCAGGGCCTCGCGCACCGCACCCCGTCCGGTCGCGTCACCACCTGCCGCCCGTGCCCCGTCCCCCCGTCCGGCGTCAACCCGGACCCGGGCCGCTGCGCGGACTGCTCGGGCTGGGTCACCGCCGGCGAAGGCCTCCTCGCCCCGGCCCCGGACGTGCCCGGCCGCTACCGGCCCGTCCACCGCGCCTGCCCCGACCAGCCGCTGCCCGGGCCGCCGCTGCGTGGCGCCACCTGGTGCGTCCAGTGCCGCACCACCATCCGCGCCGGCACCGGCTACTGGGACCGCGGCCCCCGCCACACCCCGGGCCACTGCGCGCTCCCGGCCGACGGCCTGCCCCGCTGGAGAGTCCGCGTCCCCGCCCGCGAGAGCACCGACTGGGCCCCGGGCCAGGTGCGCAGGATCCGCCACACCCCCGCCGAGGGCGAGCCCATGCTGCCCGAGGGCCTGCCCGGCGGGCGCATCCTCGCCGACACCGGCCACATGACCCTCCTCGCCCACGTCCTGGACACCCGCACCACCCGGACCGGCTCCACCCTCGCGCTGGTGCGGGCCGCGACCTGGAGGGAGGCCGCCCCGCTGCTGGCCGCCGAGCTCGACCAGGCGCTCGCCACCCGGCCCGACGGCGGGACCTTCCTCGCCCGCCAGGTCGTCGAACGCATCTGCGGGGACCGCGGCTGGGTCGCCGAGATCACCGGCCACGACCCCCGCCACGGTCTGACCCGCGAGTTCCTGCGCCCGCAGACCGACTACGACCAGGCCGACGCCCACGGGCACCGCGGCGTCCTGGACGCCTGGACCCTGCGGCCCCGCCGCGTCTACGAGGTCTCCAGCCCCCTGGGGCCCCCGGCGAAGGACTGGCGCGCGGTGCGCGCCCGCCTGGGCCGGCGGGCCCGCGTCACCGCCGAGCACCGCGCGTTCGTCCGGGTCACCGCCGACGGCGACATCGTCGAGATCACCGAAGAGGAGGTACAGGCATGGCTCGCCGCGGCCTTGGAATGGATGTCCTGACCGCCGCCCGTCAGCGCATCGCCCGCCTCTTCACCGACTTCCCGTGCGTGTACGTGTCGTTCTCCGGCGGCAAGGACTCCGGGGTCCTCCTGGAGCTGGCCGCGAACGAGGCCCGCCGGCGCGGCCGCCGCCTCGGTGTCCTGATCGTCGACCTGGAGGCGCAGTACCAGCTCACGGAGGACTACATCCGCCTCATGCTGAAGCGGCACGAGGATGTCCTGGACGTCTACTGGGTCGCCCTCCCGATCAACCTCCGCAACGCCGTCAGCAGCTTCGAGCCGCAGTGGACGTGCTGGGAGCCGGGCAAGGAGGACGCCTGGGTCCGCCCCCGTCCCGCCGAGGCCATCGGCGAGATGGACTACTTCGACTTCTACGAGTACGGCATGGAGTTCGAGGACTTCGTGCCGAAATTCGGGGACTGGTACTCGAGGCAGCACGGCGGGAAAATGACCGCCTGCCTCGTCGGGATCCGCACCCAGGAGTCCCTCAACCGCTACCGGACCATCGCCAGCCGCCGCAAACAGCGCCACGACGACCTGCCGTGGACCACGATGATCAGCGCCCGGGTCTTCAACGGCTACCCCATCTACGACTGGCGCGTCGAGGACATCTGGGCCTTCAACGGCCGCCACCACGTCCCCTACAACGCGGTCTACGACCGCATGCACCAGGCCGGCCTCACCCTGCACCAGATGAGGCTGTGCCAGCCCTACGGCGACGACCAGAAACGCGGCCTGTGGCTGTACCAGCTGATCGAGCCCCACACCTGGGGCATGGTCGCCGCCCGCGTCCAGGGCGCCGAGTTCGGTGCCCGCACCGCCCGCGAGATCGGCAACGTCAGCGGCCGGATCAAGGTCACCAAGCCGGACTCCATCACGTGGGAGCAGTTCACCCAGAACCTGCTGGCCTCCATGCCGCCGGAGACCGCCGAGCACTTCCGCATCAAGATCGCCGTCTTCATCCGCTGGCACCAGAAGAACAACGGCTACACCGACGGCGTCATCCCCGACGAAGGGCCCTTCGACAAGAAGACCCCCTCCTGGAAACGGATCGTCAAGATGCTGCTGTCCTACGACTACTGGTGCAAAGAGTTCGCCATGGCCCCGCCGAAGAACAAGAACTCCTACGCGGAGTACAGGAAACGGATGCAGATCAGGAAGGAAGAGTGGGGATTGCGTGGCACCGTCTGACCGCCCCGAGACCACACCCCACGCCACAACCACACCCCGCAAGGAAGACGCCGTGAACGAGCAGACCGCGCTCGAGATCCCCCTGCCGGACCACGCGGCGGCGAGCCCGGCGCCCGGCAAGAGGCCCGCCCGTCGTACGCCGCCCCCGCCCGAGCACGGCACCGGCGCACAGATCATCGACGCCGCCCGGCCCCTGATCGACGCGCTCGCCGGCCTCCCCCTCGACGAGCGCGTGAGCACCCTCAACGCCCTACGCGTCCTGCTGCACGAGCAGAGCCCGTTCGCCGGCGAGCCCGTGGACCTGGTCCTGTGGGAGAAGGCCGACACCATCGAGGGCAACTCCTACAACCCCAACGCGGTCGCCCCGAGGCAGATGGACCTCCTCAAGCACTCCATCACCGCGGACGGCTTCACCCAGCCGATCGTGGCCTGGCGCCCCGGTGACGCCGGCACCGCCGACGAGCCTGCTGCACCGGATGGTGAGACGGCCGCGCCGATCGAAGTCGTCGACGGCTTCCACCGCCACCTCATCGGCAAGCACGACCCCATGGTGGCCGAGCGCGTACACGGCTTCCTGCCGATCACCATCATCAACACCGACCGCGAGGCCCTGGAAGACCGCCAGGCCGCCACCATCCGCCACAACGCCGCCCGCGGCGTGCACACCATCGAAGGCCTGTCCGAGATGGTCCTCCAACTCATGCGCGAGCGGAAGAACTTCGCCTGGTTCGAGAAGAACCTCGGCATGCAGCCCGACGAGGTCACCCGCCTCGCCCAAGTCAGCGGTCTGGCCGCCGCCTTCGCCGACGCGGAGTTCTCCGAAGCCTGGGAAGCCGACGACCCCTTCGCCACGCCCGACGCGGACCAGAGCGGCACTAGCCTCGGAGAGCAGCCATGAGCAAGGACGCCGACTGGCGCCCGGTCCCCGGCGCCAGCGTCCCGGACGGCTGGGCACGCCTCACCGTCCCGCGGGTACCCGACGGCATGCGGCACACCTCCTGGCGGCGCACCCTCCACGCCGTCCACCCCGGCCAGACCGGCGTGGAGGCCCTGCCCGGCCACTGGCTCCACCCCGGCGACGACATCGCCCTGCCCGCCGGCACCCTGCTGATCACCGCCGACAAGACCGCCACCGGAACCGCCGTCAACGCCCACACCCGCCGCCGCTACACCACCGAGGACGCGCACCTCACCTTCGCCCTCCTCACCCCCGACGGCACCCTCACCCCTCTGTGGACCCGGCACTACACCCGCGCCGCCTCCGCCTTCGGCCGGCAGGCCACCACCAAGGCCACCACCCTGCTCACCGCGCATCCCGCCCCCGGCGCGCCGCCCGTCATCCTCGCCGAAGCCCAGCGGCCCAACCGCTACACCGCGCCCTGCCGCCACGCCTGCGGCGCGGACATCGCCCCCGGCGACGGTCACCTGATCGGGTCCGGACGGGACGCCGAGGCCGAGCACTGGCCCGACTGCTCCCGCCCCGCCTCCACGCCCGTGCCACAGCCCCGCAGGACGTGCGACAACTGCCAGGGCCCCGGCCGCGGACACGAAGCCACCGACTCCAGCGGCATCCCCGGCCGCGTCTGCGCCCGATGCGCCCGAAAGCCCTCCTACCTGCTCTCCTTCGCCTGACCCTGCCCCGCCCGACGACCGGAGGAAGCTGTGCCCACCCAGCCCGACCCCCTTCTCCTGACCAACCAGGACCCCGGCTTCTACCCCACCCTCGGCCCGTACCTCGCCCGCCACGACGTCCACAAGGTTCTCGGCGGCGTGCCCTGGGACGAGGACACCAAGACCTGGATCGTCCTCAAGGCCTCCGACGGTGAACTCCGCGGCTTCTGCGCCGTCAACCAGAGCGCCAACCGATCCCGCCGCACCATGCTCGAAAGCCTCTACACCCTCCCTGGCCACGACGACGCGGCGGACGAGCTGATCCGGGCTGCCGTCGAGCACTTCGGCCACGACCGGGACCTGCACGCCGTCGTTCGCCACTCCATCGCGCCCCACCACGAGGCAGCCGGCTTTCACACCGTCAAGACGACCGTCAACATGGCCATCCTGGTCCGACGCGCCGACATCCGTACCTGACCGGGCCCAACATGGCATCGGAGCGAGACGTCCAGCCAGGCCTGCCTCCGGCTCGTGGGGGAAGAGCGCCTCGCCGCACGTGAGGCCGGATGCGCGCGGTTGGTCCCGCTTGGCGCGGTACACGTGCAAACGCTGTACGACGGCAAAGATGTGTGTATCCCGATACTGGACGTTGAGGGCAACGAGTGTGCGCCGGAAGCATTCGTGAGAGATCCCTCTTCGACAGCAGCGCCTAATGCCCGGTCGCGCCCCTCCTCATCCAGTCGTACGGTTAAGCGGGTGTTCACGAGTGACCGTGACCTGGTGCGGTACAGGGCGCGTGGAGATTGCTTCACGTTTTCAGGAAGATCGTTTCCCGTCCTGCGGCAGATCTCTGGCGGACAAGGTGAGGCGGCGGCGCACGAGGTCGACCTCGATGATCCGTACGGTGATCTCGTCGCCCTCGATCACGACCTGGCCGGGGCGCTCGACGGCCTCGTCACAGAACTCGGTGTTGTGCACGAGGCCTTCGACTCCGTCGGCGATGCGGACGAAGGCTCCGAACGGAATCAGCTTGGTGACCTGCCCGATCGTGACAATGCCCGCCTGGTCCGCGAAGGGAACGAGCGGGTCCTCTTGGAGAGCCTTCAGCGACAGCTGGACCTGTCCACGCCGGGTGTCTACATCGATGATCTCGCCGACGACCCTCTGGCCAGCCGTGACCGCGTCTGCGGGATGGTCGATCCGCCGCCAGCTCAGTTCGGGGCCCCTGATGAATCCGGTGCACTGATTGGCCGGTTCGCCGTCGAGGTTCACGAACACACCGAAGTTGTGGACGCTCTGCACCTGGCCTTGCTGTTTAGTGCCACGCCGAAGGGCCAGAAGGAAGGCTCGCAGAGCCGGGTCCTCACACGCTGACGGGGGTCCGGTCATGGCCAGGACCCTAGTCAGCGGGGCCGTCGGTGTCTGCCTCCGGAGGCAGTCTTCAGCAGTCGTAGCGATGTGTGTACGGCATCTCCGGGCAGGTGAGGCAGACGAAGAGGTACACGCCGCCAAGATCGCCCATGTCCATGCCGTGACCGACCCCGTCAGATTCTTGATCGTCACGTGGGAACCACCGGCCGTCGACCGGTTCCATGGCGGTAATACTCAGCAGGTGGTCCATGCGTCGGCCGCAGCGGCAGTCCGGCCACTGGGGGCCCTGCACCCATGACGGGTAGCCGCCGGCCTTGCTCTGGAGGGTGGTGGCCGTTTCGTAGTACGAAAAGCCGGTTTCCGCCTCGATTCCCTCGAACCGCCGAATCAGCTTGTGTGCCAGGTCTCCTGGAAGGTCGGCATTCGGGTACTCCACCGCCCGCGTCGGAGCCACCGTGCAGGGCCGAGGCATGAATTCCTCTTCGTACTCGTACGGTTGCGGCTGCTCCGACAACGCCCCGCCTGCCGCAGCGGTCTGCTCACTGCGCCAGTACAGCTTCGGCAGGACGGTTTCCCCGTGGTCATCGTGGATCAGGGGGCACCACAGGACCTGCAGGACGTCCGTGCCTGCTGGGAACGGCAGCTCAGGCACATCCCGTGCATAGAGCTGCACGACCGGCACCAGCGCCACCGGCTCGGGGCCGACGACCTCGGTGGGAGTCCGCAGGGGCTTCCAGTGGCCCGGCTCGGCACACAGCGGCCACGGTTCACCAGCCGGCCACAGCAAGGGGCCACCGATGGAACTGTCACGGACCCCTGGTTCGCCGCTACGCGGGAACAGCAGGGTTGTTTCCCGTGCGAGACCGGCGAGCTCGGGTATCAGCGCTTCCACGTCGAATGGTGGCGGGGAGATGAGGCGTGACATGGTGCATTCCTTCAAGGAAATCAAGGCCGTATGTCACCGGCGGTTGGAATCGGTCCATTCGCTACGGTTCCACATGACGGGCATGGCCCCGACTGGTTCGAACCGGATGTTCAGATCGTTGCTGTGGACCAGGCAGATCAAGCGGCGCTGGAACACGGCCGCCCGCCGAGCCTGGTCGGCGATGATGTCGAGGACGATCTGGGCAGCCTTGGGGCAGGCGACTGCGAATCGGTCGTAGTCGGCGAAGGACAGGACGATTCCAGTGCCTTCGGGCTCTTCGTCGTAGGGGCCGAAGCAGGCGACGTCGACGAGGCAGTC
This sequence comes from Streptomyces sp. NPDC042259, assembly GCF_055582085.1. NCBI lineage: Bacteria > Bacillati > Actinomycetota > Actinomycetes > Kitasatosporales > Streptomycetaceae > Streptomyces > Streptomyces sp. NPDC042259. Next base: position 23,928 of record NZ_JBVJDW010000014.1, read on the forward strand.
GTTGAGTGCGTCCAGGTTGTGGCCATGGTAGTCGGGGGAAGTGGAGCGCGGAGGCGGCGGCGTGGTGCAGATCCTGTTCCGTCGACCAAGGGCCAGCCGCAAGGCGGACAACCCGGAAGCCGCGGTCTTCGAGCCTCAGCGTTGCCTCTGTGAGAAGGCGCCGGCGCCAGAAGAGGGTGACGAAGGTGATTCCCTCGAGCCACCCGACCCTCCGGCCCGTCGGCCCGTACCTCTTAGCTTCCTCAAGTGCAGGTGACCAAGCATCCGACGAGCTACGGTCTCTGTCATCACCACGTATACCAGGGGGGTTGATGAAAGTCATCGGCAGGCGGGCTGTCCGGCGCCTCATTGGCCGAGTCGCCGCAATCCGCAGGTCGTTTGCCCGGCGCCGAATTGCCCGAGTCGCCGTTGCTGCCCTGATCGCGAATGAGCTGGAGCATGGCGACCTCAAATGGCGAATCCTTGCCTGTCTGGAGGACCGAGCCGCTGACCCCGTGCTCCGGGACGTCGTCCGCAAGGAACTCGGGCGCTTTCGCCGGACGGCAACACGTGGGATGATGCGCGCCCAGCGCATCAACCCGGAACACGGCGGTATCGGCGGGTTCTTCGACACGGTGGTGGAGGCGGAACGGCGTGCTGAACGCCTCCTGCCGTCAGGCGAGCGAACCCTGTAGCCTCACGACGGTTGCGCGGCTGTCCCACCGCCTGGCCAAGCGACTGGCCGCCACGACTCGCCAGGCCGCAATGCACCGCTGCGATGGTCCCGGCGATGATGAAGCTGAGCGCCTAGCCAAACGCACTGAGGTATGAGGAACACGGGACCGCCTGACTCCCTCATCCATGGCTGTAGCGCCCCCAAGGCGTCGTGCAGCAACCGGGAGTCGTGCAGCAGTGTGCGGCCCTCGTCCCAGGGGATGACGAACGCGGTCTCCCCGGGGATCGCCTCTTCGCTCCGCCCCATGTGATAGTCCCTGGCCATTGCGGCACCCAATGCGCGTCGGCAGCAGCTCAGCCTCTTTACCGGATGGGGTGAGCGAGGGTATCGAACCCTGACTGCCGCTAGGAAGCCCGCTCCGGCCGCCGTTCGCGACTGACCACGGAGCCCCGCAGACTGCCCCGCCCCGTACGCACCTGTTCACCCAGCGAGGAGACCCGTATTCCTCGCTTTCTGGCATTAAGGAAGCGAGAGGGACGGCCGTCTTGAGATGGGGACCGGTTCGGGCACCGCCCGGGCCCGAGCGGCCGTCCAGCGCGTGCTGGAGCAGGTCCCGCGCGGCCGCGCGGGCCGCGAGCGGATGCTCGTCATCGTCTACGAGCCCGCGACGACACGCGGGCTATCACCGGCGTGCTGCTCACCGCCGCCGTGCTGCGCGAGGTGGCCCTCCACGGCCGCCGCGTCGGGCGGGTACTGACAGTGGGGCACGCCATGCTGTGGAACACCGGTACGAGGACGACGGACTGGGAGGCGCATTGATGACGGACGCCGCCGTGGGGAGCGGCCGGAGGAGAGCACGGGGCCGAAGGAAGAGTGCCCGAGGCTCTCAGCGCGCCCCGGATCGCAGAGCCCTTGGCCGAGCGCATGGACCTGCCGGTCACCTCCGACGACGTCAACCACCCCCGCCTCTGCGCAGCCATCATCGATGGCCTCACCTTCAACGGCACCATCATCGAAACCGGAACCGACTCCTACCGCCTCGCCTCCACGCGGGCGCGGGCCGAGGAACCGGCGAAGGCCAGTTGACCGCACCGGGCACCCACTCGACGGCCTTTCGCCCTCCGGGCGAAGGGCCGTCACCGTTGATGAGGATCCGCACGCGTGTTCTCACCCAGCCTTGTCCGGTGGCCTAACGCCACATATCCGCACCGTCGCGCCCACTCGGGTCCATCGTCAAGAGGTCTTCGTGAAGATCTGAGAGGGGACGGCCGGTGGAGCATCCGTCCTCGCCAGACTCCATGACCGCCCAGCCGACATCGACCCCCGAGAGGTTCACGTCCCCGCCGCAGTCGAGTTCGTCCACCGCGGCGGACACCGCTTCGTAGGCGATGGCCCGAGCCAGCAGCACCAGGTCGTCCCGGTCTGCCCCCGCGTCCAACAGGCGCCGGGCCGCGGCCACCTGTTCCAGAGCCCCTGGGGCGGCCCAGCCATCGATCGCGCCTCGCCACAACGAGCGGAGCAGCACAAACCGTGCCAGCTGCGGCTGGTTCTCATCGATCTCAGACCGCACCCAATCCAGTGCGTCGGCCGCACCAAGGGCCTCGTACTGCCTCCGAAGCGATTCGGCCGCCGCTCGCTTCGACGATGTCAGTCCGGACAACCACGACTGCCACATCGCCTCGACATCATTCATCGCACCAGGATGCCCCACTGGGCGCCAGCACCGTCAGCCCAGTGCCGTACTTGTTCGAGGGCGGGGCACCAAGGGGGCACGCCTTGGCGCCGGCGGTGGGGGTGGCGCCGTGCGGCGACGTGGATGCCTGCCGCGCCGATCCAGGCGGTGAGCTGGTCGGGTACCGGCTGGAGATCGGTGTAGCCGGTGAGGAGGCTGTCGCCGCTGAGCGGGTTCGGGCCGGTGCCCGGAACCACAAGTGCAGCCCGCCCGAGGGGCAGCTTCTGCGTAGCGGCTTCGGCTTGTCGTTTATCTGAAGAGGTCGAAACGCGCCTCGAACTAGATCGCTCACCTGGGCATTCGCCGGGACTCGGGCCGGGCCTCGGTTCGATCATGTGCTCCGACCAAGATGGTGGTCTGCGCGGGGGTGTCACAGCGATTCCTCATCGGGATGTCAGCAGATGAGGGACCTCCGCCGATGGCAGAGGAGAATCGCACCTGCACGTGCCCGACGAGCCGACACGCATCGTCCCGACGGCGTCCCTGTCGCCGTAGATCAATACACCCAACCAGGTGGAACTGTGAACGTTTCCCCCGACCCGATTACGAATCTGGAAGAAGCGGCACAGGAGCGGGAAAAGCTACTCGACTTCTTCGCACGCGGACTGTGCTGCGCATTAGCCCACCGCGACGACCCGAGCGAGGAAGCACTCATGAAAGCCAAAGCCGTCGCTGATGACTACCTGTCCGCCTATGAAGAATGGATGGTGCAGCTCGCCGCACGCAACGCGAGCAAGGGCTCGCTATGACGCGCCCCGTCCTATAGCCAAAAGACGCACTGATCTGACCTGGGCCCGGGGAGAAGGGAGTGCTGCAACAGGGCGCCCCGCAGGACCCGTTGGGGACACTGTCACGCTTCCGTGGCGACTTCTACGACTGCCTGCGTGGACGTGAGGACGCGCTGTTCGAGCTGGCCGACGCTCTGCTGTGTGCCGTCGATCTGCGGCGCCCCTGGGAGAGGAAGACCGCGCCGAAACAAGCTCACCCCGGCCCGCGTCCGCCGCGGGTTCCGGAACCTCCGGTCGAAGGTCCCCTCTCCAGCCCGTGCACCACAACCTCCCCGGCCCGGCCCCGCACGACCACCGGGCTCGAAGAACCGTCATCCGGCGACCCGTCACGACGTGGGCCGCGTCCTCGCCACCGGCGAGGCACACGCACGACCCACCCACCACAAGAAAGGCACGAAGCCACGTCGCACCGGATAGACGACAAGCTCAACCGTCGCTTGCCCCGCGCGGGGCACAGGGCGCGCAGTCCGGACAGAGCTCCCCGTCAGAGTTGATGAGCCAGCCCTCCCGCCCTGCCGCTGCTTCCACGGTGGCGGTATGTGTTCGCATCGCCACCCAGCCCGGGTCGTCATGGTGCCCCGTCGTCGGCACGGGACCCGAAGCGGAGAATTCCCGCTCCAGGGCGCTCGGGCAATCGCCGCCCCGGCCATCGCACTCGATCCTGGAGGCAACCCGCGTGGGGTATCGGTCTGCATAGGTAGTCACGCCCAACCACTCTGGCGGAAGCCCGGCTAACAGTTGGGCGTCACCACACCCCGCCGCCGCCTTCCAGCCTCATGGAGCACATCACCGGTTGTGACGGATCTTCGGGACGGTTCGGTCAGGCGGCGAGACTGAAGGAAACAGGGCCGGAGTGCTGGTGCACCCATTCCATGATCCACTAGCGTCGGTTGCACCCGGTGTGGGCGCACTTGATGCCATAAATGGGGGGGCTATGCAGAACATGCTGACGCAGGCCGTGCGTGTGAGCGCGGGTCTGGCATTCGCCGCTGCCGCTACGGGGTTCATCTGGGCTCTGGGAATCGACTATCAGCCGGCACCGCACACCGGTGTCCTCATATGTGTGTGGGCCGCGGCTGGTTTTGCGCTCGTCCGGGCAGTGCTGCTGTGGGTCCGGCGCGTGCGCGGCAGGCGCCTGGCCCGGCCGACGGTGGCCGGTGTGTCCCTGGAGAAGGGCTCGCGTGCGAGCCGCCGCCGGGACTGGGACTTGTTCGATGCGGTCCCGTACGGCTCGGAGGGGTGGGCCAAGGCCAGGCAGCTGGCCACGAACTTCCTGATCCTCGCGGCATCCATGACCGCTGTCACCCTCCCCTCCCTTCCGGAGCGCGACAGCCTGACAGCCACCATTCAGCATGCGGACGCCGAGGTCGCGGACGTGACGGTCGTGGAGCAGCCACGCATCATCCGCAAGGTGTACGACGATGACGACTACGACCTCGTCGTGGGGTACGTGGTCGAGATGGTGGTGTCGGTTCCCCGCGGTCCCGCCCGTCTCACCCTCGCGCAGGTCACAACCAGTGAGCTGCCGCGCACGGGCGAGCACATGCCCGTGCTGTGGTCGCGGGAGAACCCCTCGCTGGGCGGCATCACCGGTACCGCTTCCGAGCTGCACCGCCTCGCGGACGCACAGTGGAAGATGAACCCGGCAGGAGGCAACATCTGGGCGGGAATCGCCCTGATCTTCGGGCTGTGCATGCTTCCCTGGGTCTTCCTGTTCGCGCTGGGCCTGGAAGGGGACACGCTCCGGGAACTCGCCTGGTCGCCAGGCGCCCAGTCCGTGCACGCCCTCATCATCCTGTGCGCGGCCTACGGCTACACACCAGCCCTCACCGGCCACTCCGCCCACGGCCCTCAGGCCCTCTTCCAGGCCGGCAGCTGGCTCCTCATCGCCGGCATGCTCTTCTCCCCCGCCTACCAACTGATCAAAGAGAACCGGTCCTGAGCCGAAGCTTCGCCTCACAGCATCAACACGGCGCGAGGCGGGAGAGGGCCCGGGGCTATGCGCCGGAGTCGACCGTCCGCTCCCGCAGCCGCACCTCCGCCGTGTTCTGCTCGTAGCTGCGCTCGGAGACCTGGACCAGCACCGCGTCCTCGTGGAACGAACGCAACGTGTTCGCACCACAGCTGCTCATCGTCGCAGCGAGCTTCGCGCGGGTCTGCGCGACGGTGGTGTTCAAACTGCCGACGTAGGGGACGTAGCCGTCGACGCCCTCCTCGAACACCATCGTGTCGCCCTGGCCGTAGCGGGCGGTGTTGCGGGCCCGGCTGCTGCCCTCGCCCCAGTACTCCTTGAAGACCTGCCCGTCGACCCTGACCTTGCGCGAGGGCGCCTCGTCGAAGCGCGCGAAGTACCGGCCGAGCATGATGAAATCGGTGCCCATCGCCAGCGCAATGACCATGTGATAGTCAGACAGCAGCCCACCGTCGCAGCAGATCGGCACGTACACGCCGGTCTCCCTGGCATAGGCATCACGCTCCTGGACCACATCGAGCAAGGCAGACGCCTGTCCGCGGCCGATGCCCTTCTGATCCCGGGTGATGCAGATACTTCCGCCACCGATACCGACCTTCACAAACGCCGCGCCCGCATCGGCGAGGTAGCGGAACGCCCGGCCGTCCACCACGTTCCCCGCGCCGGCGAACACCTCCTCCCCGTACGTCTCGCGGATGTGGGCCAGGGCCTGCGCCTGGAAGACGGAGTAGCCGTCCGACGAGTCCAGACACAGCACGTCCGCGCCAGCCTCCGCGTCGGCACCCGCTCGCGGTAGTCACGGCTGTTGATCCCCGCCCCCACCCGAAGGCGTTTGCGCTCGTCGACGCTGGCCAGGCGGTGGGTCTCGTGTTCCTGGTAGTCCCGCTTGAGCACCAGGGAGACCACCCGCTCCTCGGCGTCCAACAACGGCAGAACGTCCAGGCGGTGCGCCCACAGCATCTCGTTGGCCTCCGACAAGGTCACGTCGGCGGACGCCGTGCACACCTCTTCCCGCGAACGCATCCGTGCCTTGACCAGCTCTTCGCTACCGTGCCGCTGCAGGTGGAAGTCATCGCGCCCGATCAGCCCCAGGAAGCGCCCGTCGACAGCGCCGGTGTCGGTCACCACAGCGACGCCCTGGTCGACTGCTTCCAGAAGCCTGTCCACCTCGCCCAACGACGTCGACGCAGCCACCGTGACCCGGTTCAGACGGAAGCCGGCCTTGTACTCCTTGACCGCCCGGACGTCAGCGGCCTGGGACTCGGCGGACTGATTCAGGTGAAAGAAAGCCAGGCCGCCGCTCTGCGCCAGGGCAACAGCGAGCGTGGGAGACGACACGGCCTGCATGATCGCGCTGACGAGGGGCGTGACGATCTGGACTGCGGGCGCCTCGCCCTGCCGGTGGCGGACCACGGGCGCAGTGAGATCGATCTTGTCAGGAGTGCAGTCCTCGGCCGTCAGACCGGGTACGAGAAGGTACTCGTTGAGCGTACGAGAGATCTCAGGAAGGATGCTCACGCGCTCTCCTACGAAGAACCTGCCACGGTTGCGGCGCGCCTACAGGCTCAAGGTGAGGCAGCACGCCCTAACCCCTGCCACTCCCAGCACGTCAACCATGCTGAGCCCAGCGGCACTTGAGCAGGAGGCCAGTGCTGCGGGCATTGACCGTTCGCAAGCCGTACCGGATGCTATCGCACTGGGTGCAAGGCTGTTCACCTCTTAGTGATCACCGGGTCTTCGCCGCTCAGATGCACTTCCTTAGCGGTGCGTCGCAGCCTGTATGCCGAGTGCCATCCGGCAAAATCACAGCGCTCGGGGAGCACCCATACCCGCCCGCCGCGGTCACAAGCCCCCAGCCGCACCGGCGCCCTGGAGGCCGCACCGTGGCCACCGCCACCCCGCTGTTGCTCATCGACGGCCAAAACGTGCTGTATGGCCGCTGGCACTGGTTCCCAGCCCGAATCTGGGCTCGCAGCACCTCCCGAGATCCGGCGGAGCCTTCGGGTTCGCCGCGCTCCTGCGCGAGATCGCCGTGTGTTCGACAGAGAGAACGGGTCAGCCAAGCGGGCCGGCCAAGACGTGGCCTACAAGTCCCACCGCCAGTCAGTGCTCTACCTGGCTTCGGTGAGGTGGATCGAGTCGGCGGACTGCGAAGGCAACGGCCGCGATTGCCGCCCTGGCTGCCACCGCACGCGCCGAGGGCCGCGCCGTCTGTGCCATGAGCGTTAACAAGGAGCTCTACCAGTTGCTGTCCGACCCACATATCCGCGTGCTGAACACCATGTTCGCCGAACGTCGCCGCATCGATGGTCATGCCGCATGTCTCTGTTTCGGCGCGGCCGTCAATCAATGGCCCGGACACCGGGCGCCGATTGGGGGCACGTCCGACGACATCACCGGCAACCGCGGCATCGGCCCCAACTCCGCCTCCTGGTCGGCGGCCGCCGACTGGAAATTATCCCGCCCCAGTACATCCGCCCGGCCTGGCACGCCTAGTGGGACAAGCAGGCGCTGCGCCCGGCGAGCCATGATCCGCCTGGATCAGAAAGTTCGAAGCCTGCTGACCGGCTTCCAGACAGCAACTCTGCCGCGCGCCGCCGAACTCCTCGAATTGCTCGGCCTGTGATGAGCAACCGGCAGACGCTGTACCGGTGCCCAGCATGGGCAAACCAACCCCGACCAGAACCGTCGGAAGTGGTCATCATGGGGAGAGTGGCAGGGCAGCAGCACCTCTTCCCTGACGCCGACGAGTCCTGGGAACTCTGCGCGCTGTACCTGGTCATCTATCAGCACTCGGCCTTCGAGAACCGGGCCTCTTACTGACCAGCCTCAGTAAGCCCGTGCTGAGCGCGCCGGATAAGCGTGTCACCACAATGGTTGACGTGTGGCCCCGGATGGGGCAGAAACGGTCTGCCATCTTCTCGCGCTGGAGCGAAGCAGGCCAGGAATAGTCATTGCCCAGCGTCCGGTTCCGAGTCGTCATCGAGGCCCGGGACCGGATCAGCGCGACCGAGTGCTCTACCCGCGTCAGTGTCACACCGTCTGCCCTCAAGCTGACGGAGTTGGCGGCCTGACGGGACGCTGGCGGCGAACGTGATCCCTAAGGCAACCCACCCGGACTACCCCCCACATCGGGGGCCTTGTCGCGATCTCACCAGACGGTGTCATGGTGAGATCGCTAGGCCCCCATCGCGCGGAGGGTATCGGCGTCTAGCTCTTCGTCGGCTTGCTCGGAGGCGGGTAGCCATGCGATCGAAGGAACGAGTCGAGCACAGCTGCTACGAGGTTGCCTGCTCCTTGGTTCTCATTCTCCACACAGTAAAGAGCGACTCGCTCCCTCAGTGCGAGATCCTCTGGTACGGAGTAGGCAAGCTGCTCGCGCCCCCTTCCCCGCCTGGAGATCAGGTCCTGTGTCTCCTCATGGAATGAGAACCATTCCTGGGGCTCTTGATACTCCTCCATCGCCTCAAGAGCGGCGACGAGATCTTTAGCTCTCTTCAGCGCGTCAACCCTGCTCGGCATCAGTCTCTCTATCCATGCGACGACGTACATTGGAACGTGCACTGCGATCACTAGCGCACACTTTATCGCAGTGACTAGTGGACTAGTCATCACTCTAGCGAAGTATCGAAAGAAGTGCCCGACACTCCGACGGAGTGTCGGGCACTTCCCTCAGCTAGAAGCCCATGACGCGAAGCCAACGGTCGAGCCCCACCGTCACGATGTCTGCGGCAGGCACCCTGCTGAGTCGGTTCATGACCCTGTACATGGCCAGCCGCTGATTCAGTTTCAGCTCCTCAGGTGTTTGCCACTTCAGACCTTCACGCTTGATGAACCGCTGACTCAGCACCTCCTCCGCATGAGGCACATCCTGCGGGGTGCCAGGCCCGATGTAGCCGTTCCACGGGGGCAGCATGGCGTCCGGAGAAGCCTCCGCTCCGCGCAGGAACCAGTCCAGAGCGACTGCTACGAGGTCCGCTTGGGGAAGTTGGTTTATTCCCGACATGACTTTGAAGAACTCGATGCGGTGCGGGATGTCAAGATCGACGGGGACCGAGGCGTTCAGCGACTCGCGGCCGATGTACCGCTGGTTGAGGACTTCCTCTGCCCGCGCCACGTTCTGCGCCGGAGGAGCGGTGTACCCGTCCCAGGCAGATGCAGTGTCGCCTGAAGCAGCTGCCACCGAGGACGCGGTGGGGGTGACAAGCGCGCCTGAGGAGGCTGCCCCCATGGCAGCTCGCTGCCCGTGGCCGGCCTCATCAGCTCGGCCGGGACTTACATCTTCGGCTGACTTCTCCTGTCGTTCCTCATCCACGCGGGTGCCGACAGCCGGAGCATTCGCAACTCCGCCATCAAGGCCAGCGGCCTCGGAAGCGGTTCGCGCCAGCTCTGCTCTGGCCTCTTCGTCCTGCGAAGGCTCCACAACCTTCACAGGCGCCTCAGCAGCACTAGCTTCCCGCCTCGGAGTGGAGGCCGACTCTCCTTCAGCCGAACCTGCGGCTACCACCTGCGAGGGGATGTCAGCGCCGTGCTCCTCGTCCGTCGAGCCTTCGTCCGGTTTGGCTTCGATGGCTACTGGTGCCGCGACCGCGGGCTTCGGGTGAAGAGGCTTCGGCGCCTGCCGATGAACCACGCCGGGTGCACCTGAGCCGTCGCCACCCCCCGTGGCCTTCCCGCCCTTAGCTACGCCGCTCTTCTTGGCGGACTGTCGCCGTGCCCGAAGCGCCGCCACGCCTCCTGCTGCCGCGGGCGCTGCCTCAACGCCTGCGCTCGTCTCCTCGGTCACCTCATCGGCCATACTTTTCCACCGCCTCTGCGACAGCCTTCATCTCCTCGATGAAGGGAGTGGTGCGCGCAGACGGCGGACTGGCGCAGATCGGGACACGGACCCGCCGATTGGGAATCCACGGGTAGTTACTCACTGCAGGACCGACCTGTGCCTGATACACCGTCGCCAGACGCTCGAGCTCGTCCAGCGCCCACGCCGCCGGGCTCCTGCCGATCTTGTAGGGAATCAGCAGCAGCGGGTAGTCCGCGAGGGTGCGCAGCAGACCCTCGAGCGCCCTCAACTCGTCATCACCGAGCACCACGGGCACGACGGTGACCCTCGCCGCGGCCATCGCACCGTAGGTCGACTCACTCCCTCCGGGGTGGGTATCAACCACCAGCCGGCGCTTCAACTCTCGCGCCCACTGGATCAGAGCATCCCTCACGACCTCGGACTTCGGCTGATTCCGCTCGAAGTCGGTGTGCCCCGGGATGAGGTCAGGCTTACGGCCACGACCGGACAGAGGAGTGGGCGTCTTCCCGGTGCGGAAGGCTTCAAGCAGAGGGGCCTTGACTCGCTCCTCTTCGTGGTAGCCCCATCCCCTGGTCACTCCGCCCCAGTCCCACTCGAAGTCTGTGAGCACAGCTGCGAACAAGGCCGCTAGCTCCTTGGCGGTCCGGCTCTTGCCGACACCGCCCTTGAAGCCGGCGACCGCAATCACGTCGGGTTCTTGAACCGGAAAGACGTACGGCTTCGACGTCGCTGCGGCCACTTCAGCAGCCAACGCGGAAAGAGCTTCGCTGGTCATGCGCCGCCGCCTTCGAAAGGGTGGCTATCGTAGGTGTTCACGACTCTTGTACTCCTCGTAGTGGTGGAGGGTCGGTTGCTGATGGCGCCCGTCGGGGACCCCCTCCCCGGCGGGCGTCTTTTTGTCGTCACCAACTGGTGTGGCGACGACCTGTGAGGGTCCATCTTGCCCGAGCCAATGTGGCCGACGCGCACCCGTTCCGCGTCGTACGTGACTCTAGAGCAACGTACAGCGCTGAAACTGCCACCTTGGCGGCCGCTCCCACCGTATCGGTCCACCGATCAGCCGAGCGGGAAGCAGTGCTCATTGCAGCACCCGAACAGACGCGTGTTGCCCTTCTTGCCCATCACTCCTATCCCGCGTGACGGATCACCCACAGGGGTTCGGGCGGGCGTGTCTGGTGACCGCTGCCAGTCCTGCGCCGCTCCCCTCTCGCTCAGATACCAGGCGGCCGACGCCGAAGAGCGGGCCGGAAATCGAAGGCGCAGCTGCTTTCAGACCCTGCGTTACCCCGGGGCCTGGCGAAGACCAGGCCCCCGCCGCAATCCGGAGTCGGTAACGCGAGGGGGGCAAGGCTCGACACCCACGCTTCGTACACGCCGTGTAAGAGTTCGCATCCCTCAAGCCTGCGCCGGCCTGACGGTCGCCCAGGAAGCCGCCCACGGAACGCAGCACCGTCCACAGGGCGAACGACCTCCCCGGTGACATGGGTGAGCACATAAAATCTGTATGACATGTACATGTTCACTAGTTGAGGTTGATCGAAAGAGGCCCAGATCAGAGGGCTCTTCCGCCCCGCTCGCCTCTTGATCAAGCAGCCCGCGAACGCGTCGCACGGTTGTCGCTCGTCAGGAACTCCCGAACTCGTGAGTCACCTGATCGGCCGTCAAAAGCTCAGACGACCGCCGAAAACGACAGACACACCGAGTCGCTAGCCATAGATCGAGTTCCACACACATCGTGTATGGTCGTCGCAGAGTTACAGGGGACGTGTACAGCCACACCTCGCTACCCCCTGGCCAAAGATCACCGGACATTTTGAGGAAGCGGATGAGCGGATCGGCAGTTCGCCTACTACCGGGTACGCGCGTCAGTGAGCTCACCGGGCTCCACGGCACGACCCTCGGAAAACTTGTCCAGGAGGGCTTCCTCGAACGCGACGAAGAGACCCTGCGATACAGGGGCACGGAAGCGGTCATCGCACAGGTGCTCGCGAACCTCGGCACCCGGGCCTCAAAACCTGACGCCAAGAGGGATCGGCTCGCTACCGAAACCCTGCGTGATGCTCTGAGCCAGGGCACGGTTAGCGACTCCACGGGGCTCGTCGTCGCGCCAAACTTCGCTCGCCTCACCCACACGCTTGGCGAACTTCTTGACGCAACCGCCCATCTTCGTGACTACCGGGTACTCGGAGTCGGGGCATGGCTTTCGGAGTTCAAAGCTCTAGAGCCCGACGCCTTTCAGGCTGAACTGATAGCCGCGCGCTGATCCAAATTGCCCAAGGCAGAGGCCCGACATCAGCACTCGCCCACTCCCTAGGCGACTGAGCGAGGCAGTAGTCGCTGGCCACTGTCGTGAAGTTGACAGGGCGGGCCCTCCCGAAGTCCGCCCGCTCTGTCAACCAAGGGCATAGCAAACCCAGGGAAGGAGAAGGCGGAGTACGGCACCCCTGGCAGTCAACCACTGGCCAAACATCCCTTTCGGGCCAAGTGGTCAGACTTGTGCGCCCTTAACGACGCTCCGGAGTCACTCTGTCCATGTATAGAGCTGTTTCACCAGCAGCCTTGGAAGGCGTCCACCAGTCTGCTCAAAACGACGGGTCGCCCTCCGCTCCCCAGCTTCCTCAATGGGTATCCGGCCACGCCCGGCTGCCCTACCCCTGGGCCGCTCCTCGGACCCTGAAACCGCCGGGTCGCGGAGGTCGGTGCGAAGGAGGGTGCGACCAGCAGGCACATACGCACCCAGCAGTCGCATCGCGCAAACCATCTTCACCGAGGCCGGCGCGCCGTCAAATCAACGAGCCATAGCGCGCCGTTCTCGGCACACACGCGTGCGGGCCGAGAGCAAGGTCTCCACCCGCACGCGCAGCAGTCAGAGAGGTGACAACTACCGAGATCCCTAACTGAATTACGTCGCATGCTCGGCTTCCCAGCTTCCCCAAGCGGGCCGAGTGGCGATGTAGGACGCCCTTCTCACTCTCTGACTGGAGCTCATCATAGCTACCCTCATGAGGGCTGGTTCAGTCATGCCTGATTCAGGCGCGCCAAATGAGCCAAACGAGCCCAAAGCTGCCTATAGCGGTGTCGTCCCAGCTACTGCATGCACCGCTCGGCCACGCTCACGCCGCGCCGACTCCGCCCCATCGACCACAGCCGCCACAACGGCTTCTCTAAGCGATCCCTTGAAACTCACACGCGGGATTCGCGCGCGTCTTCGTGCAGCTGTGCGGGCGTTGCTGTCTGACCCATCGTTGTCCGGTTTGTCAGATGCGGCGCGGTTGGGCTCAGTGGTGCTCTTTGCGAAGTCGCGTCACCAATCCGGTCATACGGTGATCACACATCGTGAGCTGGGCCGGTGGCTGGGAATGAAGCAGACCACGGTCCGTCAGGACGTCCTCTCGCCCCTGAAGGAGACGGATGCTCTTCAGTACCGGGTGACAGAGGGGGAGTGGCGTCAGACCACGGGACTGGACTGCGTGGTCATGCCAGCGTGGCGGGCTCGGCGTTCGGGCGACCCGTTGCATCCGCTGACGTTGAGCCAGCGGGAATTGGCCGTACTGCTGCGCGTGCTAGAGGCGTTGTTCGCGCCGGGCTGGGGCCCGAGGGCGCGGGATGCGGGATTGCTCGCTGAGCGGCAGGAGAAGGGCGCCGCAACGGATCGGCTCGCGGCGCTGCTCCTGGTGCTGGAGGCTCGGGAGGACGGGACCGTGCCGCTGGTGGGTGGCCGTCTACCGAAAGGGCGTGGCCGCCCGGCAGCGACGGTGGCCCGGCTTCTGGGGTGTTCGGCCTCGGGTGGGGCAAAGGTTTTGGGTCGGCTGCGCCTCTATGGGGTGGCTGACACGGACCGGCGAGGGACGGGTTCGGGCCTTAAAGGGAAGGCACGTTTGGTGCTGCCGCCTGTGGTGGCCTCTTATGCATCTGCCCAGGCTTCCGCCGGTGTGGCCTCGAATGGCGCCGACCCGGTGGGTGACGTGATTTGCGGGCGGTGTGGCAGGGCGGCCGCTCGTGTCAGGGGCGGGGGCATCGAGAGGGAACAGGCTTTCGGGACTGAGGCTGCGGAGGGTGCCTGCGACATTCCAGCCGTAGAGGACCTGTTCAGCGAGCACCCTGATAGCGCGGGGCGAGGAAGCGCGCCTGTCGTGGATCCTGAGCCCCTTGTGGTTGTTGGGAAGGCTGCACCCGGCCCAGCCGAGAGCCCTGTGTTTCCAGAGCGCCCCGGTAGCGGCACCCTTCACACAGACCACCCACGGGGTACTACGGCAGATCATGAGGGTGCGGGAAGTGATCGTTTTTCCGGCGAAGCCGCTGGGGGGAACCCTGGTCTGCCGGGTCGTACGCATACGCGCGTGGAACCCCTGCCGCCCTTGTCGCAGGCCGCGGGGCAGGTCCGGCCGCACGATGGTGACGGTTGCCCGCTCCGCGGGGAAAGGCGTGATTCTTCCGGCCTGGAAACCTTCCTGGCAGGTAGTCACGGGACTAGCGATGCCTGTCGCGAGGGCCTGGCGGCATGGGCGGAGACGACCGGCGGGCCGCCAAGGGTGTGGGCGCCGGTGCCCAAGGGCTGGGAGCGCTTGCTGGCCCCGGTGGCGATGGTCTGGGGGCGCCTGGACCGCCTGGCCGCCCGGCTGACCGTCCAGCGCGCCGTGCGCTACGAACTCCACGCCCTCGATGGCCTGTTCGGCCCTGGTAAGGGCATGGCGATCCTGGGGGACCGGCTGCGGCGACGGGCCGCCGAGCAAGGTCGACGGCCTGTGACAAACCCGGTCGGCTGGCTGATCGGCTGGGTGCTTCCGCGCCGCGTGACATGCGGGGACCTGCGCTGTGACGAGGGACGGCGGATGGACACCGGCGGGTCGTGTGAGCGCTGCGCCGAGCACCTCGGCGAACTCCTGGCGCGGCGCCGGGAGGTGGGTGTCCAGCTCTCCTCCGCCCTGGCTGGCAACGTTCCGGCGGAGCAGTACCGGCGCCAGTTCGAGGCTGGGCTGCAGGAGGCGACGCGCCAGGCCGAGCGGCGGCGGGCCGTGCGCCGGGAGCAGGCTGCGCGTGAACGGAATCAGCGGGAGCAGGACCTGGCGGCCTGGCGGGCGGAGCAGGGGGTGCTGGAGGAGCGGGAGCGTGCGCGGCCGTGTTGGGTGTGCGGGCGGGCACGGTCGGGTGGATTGTGCGAGAGCTGTGGCCACGCCAGGGCCGCTCAGTCAGCCGTCGCCGAGGTCGTTGAGATCAGCCTCGCCACCCGCAGGTTCCTTGGTGCGACGGCACAGGGGGCAGCGGATTTCACCGGCCAGCTGGAGGCCGAGGCCCGTGTCCACATCGAGGACGTGGTCCACCAGGCCGTGGTGCAGGGCGCGACGCAGCTGACGGCCTCCGTGTTGCGGAAGCTGGCTGCGCAGGAGCAGCTGTCGCGCATCCGACAGGAGGCCTTGGCGGTCTTCGGGGCGGGGCCGGAGGCCCGCGCGGAGGCGAAGGCGGCGTTTGAGGCCCGGATGCGCCGGTGGCACCTGCATGACTGCGACGGGCAGCACGACTGCCACGCCTTCGTTCGCGAGGACGCCGAGCACGTCGCAGAAAAGGCGCGGCGACGGACGGCGAAGCACCTGCTGGAGCAGCATCTGGCCGTGGTGCGGGCTAAACGGGCAGTGCCGCTGGCGGTGATGGAGTCCGACCCGTACACGCGAGGTGCGGCACGGGTACGGGCTGCGATGGTCCGTCCGCGGGCGGGGGTGTCGGCGTGAGGCGGAAGGTGCTGGGGCTGTTGCGGCCCGATACCGACTGGGCAGGTACGGCGCACTCCCAGGGGACCTCAGCGGACGATGGCCGGCTGTGGGCGGCGAGCGGTGCGGACAACGACAGGCCGTCGGCACAGCGCGGCTCGCAGCGCGGGTTGAGGGTCTGTCGGGGGTGTCGGTGCGGGCGCGCCTGCTGTTGGTGGAAGGGGGCGTCGAGGGCCGCGATGGCGTGGGGCGGTAGGCGGGAGATGCGAGCTACGCGTTAACGCTTGTTCCTGGCCTTAGCCCGAGCAGTTCGCAGGCGAGAGCTCGGTACGCTGCAGCCTCCTTCGTCGCGCTGCCACGGCCGGAGGTGGTGTGCGGGATGGCGGTCTGGAGCACCGGCAGCGCGACGTGGAAGGCGTTGCGGTAGTCCGCGGCCCGGGCCCCGGGCACGTCGCGTGCCCCCAAGAGGACCACGCCCGCGCACCGCTCGGGATCGAATGGGGCGAACATCTGTCCGGCGTCGCGCGGTGCCAAGCGCCAGGTGACCTGCCAGTGGTGCGCGCGCATCGTCCGCAGCCACTGTTGCTCCCACCCGTCCGGAAGCAAGCGGCCGTCGGCGCCCAGGACTTCATCGGTCAGCAGAGGGTGGCCCGACCGCGGCTGTTGCCACAACGCGACGACGCCGAGCCAGGCATCGGCCGTCCGCGTGATGGCCTGCTGACCGTCCAGACCAGCGTCCAGCAGGACTACGTCCGGGCCGGTCGCCGCAGCGCGCTCGCGTACCTGCTCGCCCAGGCGATCGGTGTCGGGCGGCAGTTGGAGGACGTCGACTCCCTGCGGCCAAGTGCTCTCGCCGTGGCCGATCGCGGCGGGCGTGCTCAGGAACTGGTGAGGGTCGGTGCTCACAAGAAGAACACGCTGGCCCTGCGCGGCCAGGGCACAGGCCAGCCGTGCGGTGACTGTAGTGCGACCCTGGCCGCCGACCCCGGCGCCGTGCGGAGCGTGGCCGCTGACCACCGCCAGGACGGCCGGCCGACCCGCCCGAACCACATCGAGGCGCGACAGAGTGCTCAGATGCCGTCCCGAGGCGGTGGGCGGCGTCGGGCGCTGGCGGGCGAGCAGGAGCTGCTGGATGTCGTGAGGAGAGGGGACCGTGCCGCTTGCGTCGACCAGCGTGACGGCCGGCAGGTTCGCGAAGACCAGCAGTCGGCGCAGGACGTGGCTGCGCGCCGCCGCGTCTCCGATCCAGCGCTCGTACGCGGGCAGCGAAGCCCGCTCGGCGGTGGTCCAGCCGGCTGCCGAGCGCATCGGGTCCTGGGTCTGGGGCAGTGCGGCGATCCACCGGTGGGCCTCGGCGCCCTCGCCCGGTGCCAGCTGCACGGTGACGGCGGCCGCCGTGCCGGGGCGGAACAGCTCGACGCGGCTGCGCGGCCGCGAACGGATGCGCAGGCCCGGGATGCCGGACACGCTCAGGCCTTCGATGCTGAGTTCGTCATCGGGCTCGGGCAGCAGCAGATCGAAGACGTCTTCCCACAAACCCTCACCGAGGTGGAGAGTCAGGGTCTCGCGCGTCGGCTGGAGGCGGGTGAAGCCGTAGACCCCCGCATCGAGGGGGTGCCGCTCGCCGCGATAGGCGTCATTGAGTTCGGAGAGGATCGCGGCCTCCAGCGCGACCTGTCCCGGGTCGGCCGCGTCCGGGACGCCGTCGGAACCCACAAGGTTGTCGCGGGCCTGCTGGAAGGTCTCGCCTGTCAGCAGCGCACGCACCCGAGCACGGCTCGCACCACGTGAATCAACCATCGGACACCTTTCGCCCACTGCCCGGCCCAGCGTCGAAGGTGAAAGAACCACAACACGAATAGGTTCGACGGGCGAGGGCCTGCTTCGGTCGACGAACGCCCCCGCCGATGCCGGGTGGCGGGAGCCTCGACCAGGCCGCGTACCGGCCCTGACCGCTAACGGTATCAGCAGCCCCTCTCCATGACAGCACCGTCGGAAGGAATGCCCGACCGGTCAGGGGCGCCCGACCTCACCGACCGACCTCCCCGACCGTCCGCGTTGCCGGCCGACGGCAATCGCCAACTCCAACCACCGCAACCTCACTATGCAGACCCGGGCCCTGCACGCCTATCTGCGCTGGCGCAACGCGAATGCCCGCCACCCCGACGTGCTGGCAGCCCAGCGCCGCGAGCGCGCTCGCATCCGCAGCGAGAAGGGCATCCGTTGGGGCGGACGTCTCCTCGCCGATGCGCTTGACCGGCTTGGCGACCTTGCCTGGGTCCTAGCAGTAGCCGTCCACCCTGGCGCCGGCTGGAGCGGGGTTGGGCCAGGGATGTCCTGCTCTGTCGGAGGCAGCAGACCGTAGGAGGTCAAGGAGAGTGCACCCCGGGTAGCCCTCAAAACTCGCGTAGGTGCCCCGGTAGTAGCAGTTCCAGTAGCTCACGACCCGCCGTTGAGTGCGCGCGAAGAAGGCAGGGTTGTCCACGAGGAACTGCCCGTATGCGAGGTGGCCGCGGGTGCCGGGCGTGGCGAGATCACGGATTTCATCGCAGATGACGACCAGGATCTCCAAGACGTACTCGCCAACAAGCTGCACGACGAAGGGGACGACCCATGGGTCCGAGGAACCAACGACCTTCTCCAGGTGACGCTGTCTGACCACCCCGTCGCAGTGCCTTGAGTACAGGCAGTGCAGAAGTTGCTGTTGGCGTGACGTAAGCGACGCCACCGCGTCAGTTGGCGGTTCGTCGTTGTAGAGGCGCTCGGGGACCAAAACCTGCTGGCCCTCCACAGCGACCGAGAACGAGGCATGCGGCTGGAGCCGAGAATCAGGCATCACCGCCAGAACTGCCTCAGCATCGCATGCAAGCTCGGCTGGGAACGCCGTGATCAACGGATTGCTGCTGTCGGAAAGCGGCTGCACAAGCCGAGCATAGGCGTATGCTTCGGTCAGGTAGCCGGCATCAACGGCCCCATACCCGCTCAACCCGGCGAAGGTATGCGGTCAGAGCACTAGCAGGAGACCTCGGCGCCGCCGTCGTACCGGTGGCCGGGGCTGGTGGTCACCAGGCCGACTGCCGGTGGTCGGCGACCTTGACCAGGTCCAGGCGCTGGCGGCCGCCACCACCCCGTCCGCATCCCCCTCAGCCAGGTGGTCGCGCTGGCCGGCGCACCCCGCTGGGACCAGGGCCACCCCTGCCGGGAGCCTCCGCTGTGGAAACCGTACGAGCCTCTTCCCACCGTCGATGCGGCCGCCACCGCTGCTCCACAGCACCATATGCGCGCCCTGCCCTGCCCCGGGGAGGAAGGGTGACAGCGGCTAGCACGGAGAGTTCGGCCCGCTGATGCAGGTGAGTGTTCTCCCGCCGGGCGTGCCGCGGGAGAACACTCACCGGGGCACGGTGAAAGGCTGGGGCGGGAAAAGAGGGCGCTGGTAGGCGGCGTGGCCACCTCGGCGAGCTCGTGACGGCTGAAGCAGCGTTCGCCGTGCCCGAACAGGGACGGGTCCACGTCGACGACGAGCTGATCGCCCTCGCAGCGTACGACTGTGCCGCGGTCGTACCCGAGGATCAGGCGCGTTCCGACATCCCACTGCTCCGGAGCGGGCCTGCGGGCCGCCGCGTCGGTATGTACTGGGGTGGCGGTGGTGATCGGGCGGCACAGATCGGTGGTCACGTCGCCCCACCACAGCAGGTGCTGGATCACCGCCCGCACCATGGGCTTGGGCATCTCCTCGCCCGCGAGGTTCTCCTCCACCGCGGCGATGGGCAGCTCGGTGCAGGCGCACAGGACGAGGACAGGTTCGATCAGTGCCTGCTGGACCGGGTGCATGGGCCGACAGAAGCCGTGCAGGGCCTTGACGTTGATGGACAGCTGCGCGTCCTTGGGGCCATCCCACCATTCATAGGTCCAGCCCAGGGCGCGGATGACGTCCTCGGCCCAGTCCAGCACTCGCTCCGAGGGGCACAGCTCGCCGGCCGTCGGCGAGCTGTCGACGACGGTGACTGTGCCGTCGTTGCCGATCAGCATCAGGTCAGGGACGTACCCGGCCTTCCCAAGGCCTTCTTCGGCACGGAGCTTGAACGGCTGGCCGATCATGGAACGCACCGTGGGATCGAAGTCGGCCAGCTCCATGCGCTCCCAGATACCGTCCGTGGCCACCGGCCCCTGGCCGGTGCTGATCGCGGCGTACTGCCCGAGGTGGAGCTGCTCGCCACGGTGGGTGAGATGGCGTCGCCACGGCGCTGCGCGGGCCAGCTCGTGGACGCCGACGTCCCTCACGGGCATCCACTGCGCCGCTCGCCCTTCCTCGAACCGCAGTCCGAGCTGTACGCCGTCGAGCGGCTGGCGGGGCCTCATGCGTGTCACCGCTTCATGCTGGCAGAACCGACTTCCCGCTGCGCAGTCCTTCGCCGAATCCACCGTGCAAGGGCCTACTGTCTCTCCGCATACCGCCAGCTGGCGTTTGCGGTGGCGGCGCATGGGGACCGCTGACCGGACTCGCCCGTTCCATGTACAGCACGTTTCCCCAACCTCATGGCCAGCGGGGTCCACCTCTCCGCGCTGTGGACCCTGGGTCGGCTGCTTCCTGAGACGACTGTCAGAGCCTCGGGGTACCTTCCTTCACATGGATGAGAGCGTTCAGGACGAACCGGCGATCCCCGCGTGGATGGATGCCTCCCGCCTCCGTCGGCGCTTCGCGTTCGCGGCCTGGGGCCTGGCGGTACCTGCGGCGATGGGCTCCTGCGCCGCGCTCGCCGCCGCGGCGTGGACGATGACGGCCCAGGAATCGCTCTGGTATGTGACCTCAGTGCTCTACCTCGGCTGCGCCGCGGTGATGGCGAAGTGGGCCGTCTCCTCGGTGAAGCGGGTCCGTGCCGTGCGGCGTGGAATCGTCCAGCACGCCACGGCCCTCACGGAATCCGCCGGAGGGAGCGACATCTGGGAGCTGCGCAGCCGAGCAGATGAATTCGAGCGGTGGATGATCGGCTCCCGCTCCGCACTCGGGCACCGCATTCTCCCCATCGCCCCCGCCCGCGAGTTCGGCAAGCAGGTGGTCCGGGAGGCCGACACCACGGGACTCACCCCCGCAACCCTGAAGCGGGTCGACGCGCTCGTGCGGGCCGTTGCCCCCGCCGCCCGGTAGCCGTTCGCACGTCCTGGCGGTCCTACCGCCTTGTCGAGCGCGGCCCCCGAATGCGCCCGCGCGGCCCCTGTCACTACCGCCACTCGGCCAGCGATCCGAGCACCACCTGCGGCAGGCCCTCGACGAGCCTCTTGAACCACAGGACGCGTCATGCCGCCCACGGCTTGAGCGGCGCATTGAGGGATAGATCTGTCACTCCCCGTGCCCGAGCGCACGGTCTGACCGCGCGGTACACCTGGGAGCTGTACACGGTGTACGTCCACGTCAGCCCCGAGGACCACCTCAACCGCGACGACCCTGGAGACGGGTCACTGCACAGGGAAGTTCGCGCGCACGCCGCTCTCCTCGCCACGAGCGTCACCGCTGCCGAGGACACCAAATGAAAGCAACACTGCGAGGGCGGACACCACTCCGTATCCGCAGCACGTCTGCTCCCCGGCTGCTGCGCCACCGATCGCGGGCGCAATGTGCTGGCCCTCGGTTGCCGAGGTCGCATTTGCTCGCAGACTCCGGCAGGCTGGCGGGGTCCCCGTGGCCCATTCCGCCGCGGACGGCCCTGCCGATGCTCCGCCTGACAGCTGTCCGGTGGCTCACCCTCTGCTGCAGGACCGGACCCGATTCTCACCTGAGCCCAGGTCCTCGTCGCCTACGTTGTGGCTGCCTGGTTCTCAGCTGGCCCGCGTGCTCAGCCGGCGCATGGCCGTCAGCAGCTCGGGAGGGGGCTGGATGGAGAATTGTCGTGTCTCGTGGTCGATGTGCGTGATTGAGGTCAACCTGCCCTGGCACCACCAATACAGCCGGGGGGACAGCTGCCCGTCGCCGACGGCGTCCTGGTAGGCACCCAGGCCGAAGGAGGCCAGGGCGTTGACGGCGTTGACGGCGTGTTCGTCGACGATCAGGTGGATGGCCATACGGTGACGGCTGGGAAGTGCGAGCAGCACGCCGTCGGCGGGCGGCTCCTGTCCGAGATGCGTGCGCAGCAGCTCGGGCAGCACGAGGGCCTTGCTGGCCACGAAGAACGAGTCGCCGGCGATGAGGTGGATGAGCGCGCCGTCATGGCAGACGGTCTCGCGGTCGACGGGCTCGTTGATCAGGTTGGTGCGGGCGGCCGACCGCAACGCCTCAAGTCCGATCTCTGTCACGTCCTTGTCGTCGAGGAGCCGGACGGCGTCCGGGGTGTCCAGGGCAATGGCCTCGAGCAGCCCGTCGGCGACAGGGCGGGCGTAGGAGAAGGCGGCGGCGGACTCGGCTGGCAGGAAGTCGTCCGGGACCAGCCGCAGGTAGGCGCCGCGAAGGACGTCCTTGGCGGAGGCGGGTTGGCTTGCGGCGTCAAGCCAGCGTTGAGATGTGCGCGGCAACCAGTGCCGGCCACCTGTCGGGCTCGGCGGTGCTGCACCGGCGGGCAAGGCTCTCCAGCGACAGGACCCGGCTCGGTCCGCGCAGCACAGCACCGTCCGCCGCGACCGGTATGCCGCGGTTGGCCAGGCACTCGACGGCGAGGTCCGCAGACGGTCGGCCTACTCGGTGGACAGGACCGGCAGAGACGGATCCGCGTGTCCGGCCGGATGCGAGAGCAGGGGCGAGGCGGAGACGGGAACTTCACGTGGTGTCATGCTCAGACCCTAGGGCGCCCCTGTGACATTGCCGGGATGGATGTCGCCTTGCCCGGCTCGCCAGATGCGGCGCTTGCTCCGGCGCGTGCCACGGAAGTGGGCCGCGTGCCGCTCGCCGTTGATGGCTAGGGCAGACCCACCAGCCCCCAACCGCGGCGGGCGGCCTCCGCGGTCAGGCTGCCCCATTCACGCAGAAGCGCGGTGAAGCTTTCGAAGCTGTCCGGACGGCCTGCCCATCCCTCGCACTCGGCGGCGAACGGCTCGCGCAACTCCTCGAGCTGGACCTTCACTCGCTCCCAGGCACGGGCCTTGCCGTGCACTGCCTCAGGCGGGCACACCAGAAGGACGCGTAGGAGTCCGCGGTCGGTAACCGGCGGGAAGAACCCTCCATAGCCCGTCGTCGCGGGATCGTCGGCCGGATCCGCATCCCAGATCAGCCCGACGAGGAAGGTGTCCATCGCCTCGCGCACGGATGCCTCGACGAGGAGACGCATGTCGGCCCATGCATCGCCCGCGCGGGCATGCGGGCTGTAGGAGCCGGTGGTGGAGGCGAAGTCGTATTCGGCGCACCATGCAGACTCCCGGTCCGGGGGCCACAGCCAGCGGCCGTGCAGTGCGCGCCTTTGGTACTCGCCGCCGGGCTCCGGCGGCCAGGTCGTATCGTCCAGTGCTTGGACCCGGTTCTCGACGGGGATGGCGCTCAGCCGCTCCCAGTCGGCCATGAACAGCGTGAGATCCAGACCCATAGCGGCAGCATAGGCAGCCCGTGCCCAGCAAACCGAGGCGGGCCGGCACTCCCTCCGCAGCCGGCGGGCCATCAGGCGGCCGTCGCAGCTTCCCAAGCCGTGGCGGTGTCCACGTCGGGCCAGGTCGGCCAGGGACAAGGACTGCGAGGGAGGGAGGGAGCACAGGGTGGTGGAAGGCAGGCCCGCGCGGGGCCATGCACTCCGGTGAGCGGGATTCCACCGGCAGCCCGGATTCGGCGCCTCGCTAGGGTCCGGGGTGTGATCAACTTCAGTGATGAGTTCTTGAACGAGGTGGAGCGGCGCGCGGCGTGGGGTGCCGCTCAGCTGCAGGCCCTGAGCGAGTTCTTGCCCCAGGGCCCGTGGACCGCGGACCTGCCCGCGTGCCTCTACCGGCAGGGCGGCCTCGAGCTGCGCGTCGCCGTGCTGGGCACCTATGACCTTCAGGAGCAGTCGTGGATGTGGGGCTGGGCCAACCCGGGCCTGCGGGGTACCCCTGCCGTGGCCCTTGCTGAGGAGGCCAAACGCTACGGGAAGACGCACGGCATTGCCGAACTCGCCGCTGACGTGCTCGACTTGTCCGGCTTTGGCGAGCCGCGGCGTGCCGCCGAGGCTCTCGCCTTTGCTGGCATGGGGGTCACCGGAGCCCCGGGCTACATCGGTCAGTCGGCCGGCCCCACGACCCGGGTCTACTTCCTGCCCGACGATGCGCAGGTCCCCCGGGGCCGCCTGGACCCGGTCGCGCTGCCGAGAACGCTGATGACGGGCGCCTGTCTCATCGGGCACTCGGCCCGCCGGGTGGTGACCGGCTACTTCGAGCACTACGCCGTCCCGTGGCGCGAGGAGGGACGGCAGATTCACGCCGATCTCCCCGGCGGCACCGCGGAGATCGACTTCGACGCTGGCGGCCGCATCACCAGCGTCCGCATGTCCGCCCTGCACTGACCTGACCGGCCACCGGGAACGCCGCGCCAACGGCCGCAACGAGGGGTTCACTGGTGGGATGAGCCGTTGCCTGGCACGCGTCGGCCCTCCTGCCGGGGGCGGGAGGAGCGACGCGGCCCCGCCCCGTGGAGCTGCGCACGCGCGGGCGGGACCGAGCGGGAGGCACCTTCGCCTGGGGGAGACGTAGATCACACCGCGGTGCGGCTTCCGTATGGCACGGATCCGGCCACGCGATTGAGGTGTGACGGGAAGGAGCGGGTGGGGCCTGCGGATGGTGCCCTCCCCGTCCCTGGGGAGTAGCTGGGACCGGCGTGTGGACGTCGGATGAAGTACGGCGCCAGGGAGCAGCCTGGGAGAGTGCCGTGGCGCTCTCCACGGGGTTGACCACGGCGGCCCGGCAGGTCTTGGTCTTCTTCGCCGGCCGCGTACCAGGCCACCTGGATTCCCGGCGGACGGGCGGGCTAGGGTGTAGTACCTGATGTCCACCGCTTTTCATGATCTGGCAGGAGAGCCCCGCGTGGCCGCCGAGGACCCCATCGTCCAGCACGAGATTGAGTCGCTGGCCCGCCGTGTTGAGGCGGTCGAAGACCGTGTCGAGGCGCTGCAGGTGCAGACCGGCGGCAACTTCGCCGCCGTCATCGAGGGCCAGGCCGCGCTGCGCCGTGAGGTCCGGGACGGTTTCGCCAAGGTCAACGCCCGGTTCGACACCTTGGAAGAGAAGATGGACCGCAACCAGGCGCAGATCGTGGAGCTGTTGTCGGCCATGGTCGCGAAGGGCCCGGGCGCCGTGTAGCCGAGTCTGTTCCCACTGGTGGGCTGCGCTGTGGGCGTCCGCCCGGTGTCGGTCAAGATCGCAGAGGGGCCCGGAGGAGCGACTGCTCCTCCGGGCCCCTTTTGTTGCCGCTGTTACAGGCTGTCGATGCCCTGCTTGATGCGGTCGGTGTCCCAGGTGCTGCCGTCGAGCATGGGGCGGGCGAGGATCTCGTAGTTCTGCAGGGCCATGGGGGCGGCGTCGGCGCCGTGGCCCCAGGCCGCCTCGAACCGTTCCTGCCACCGGCTGATGTTCTTGAAGTGCACGCTCGAGCGGCCGCGGGTGTAGTCGGCGTCGCCTTGCTCTTCCTCGACGAGGACGGCGGCGGCCGCGAAGACGATGTAGTCGACGGCTTGCTCGGGCCGCAGTGCCTCGCGGACGGCCAGGCCGCAGGTGACGCCGGCCTGCCGGTGCTGGCTGATGAGGGTCAGCAGATCGCGGGCGAAGGACTCACGGGCGAGATCGTCGCGGTGGACGATGAACAGGCGGCGGACCTCGCCGCCGGCCTCGATGAGCTGCCGGTTGGCTGTGAAGTACTCGCGGCGCCGGGTGAGCAGTGTCGGGTCGGTGGTCAGGTCGGCGGCGAGCAGGCGCTGGGGTTCGGACTGGGATTCGAGGAGGGTTTTGACGAGCATGACGGACAGGCGCGGGACGTTGGATGCGTAGACGCGCAGGTGTCCGTTGGCGATCTCGTCGTAGTCGGAGATCAGCTCCCTTTCCAGCTGTGCGCGGACCAGGTCGTAGTACTGGGAGTCGTCCATGGATTTGAGGTTATTGGCGCGGCGGAGCGTGATGTAGCGCTTGCGCAGCCATAAATGGGTGCCGGCCAGGATGAGGACGAGGGCGGTCTCGACGATGATGAGGGCGTTCTTCACGCCGGTGCCGGAGCTGGCCCAGGCGATGACCGGGGTGATGATCCCGGCGAGGGCGAGCAGGTTGGTGAGCGCCGGTGACGCCAGGGCGTCGAAGGTCCGGGCCGCGGGGTTGCGCGGTGGTGCAGGCACGAGCTGTTCCCCCTTCTTCGGCCCCGGGGCCGCGAAGCGATCGATGTGAGAGCCGGGTCTTCCGGTCGCCGCATGCCTGTGGAGGTCAGGGGCCGGGGGCCTGGGGCGGGGCGAGCGGGAGGTGGTAGGTGATCTGCCACCGGTCGGCCGGCGCGAGGATGTCCGCGGTCTCCACCGGGCGCCCGTCGCTGGCGTAGTGGGTGCGTTCGATCAGGGTGGCCAGGGCGCCGGTGGCGATTCCGAGCAGCTGCGCCTGGTCGCGGCTGGCCTGGACAGGCTGGGGTGTCTCCGTCACGCGGTCGACGGTGATTCCGATGTGGGCCATGCGGGCGGCGACGCCGCGGCCGGCCAGTGGTCCGCCCTCGGGCAGGACGGCGACGGTGCCGCCGGTGAGGGCCATCGGCTCCCAGCTGGTGGAGATCATCACGGGCCTGCGGTCGGTGGCGAGGAACTCGTAGACGGTGCGCACGCACGGCTGGCCGGGGGCGATGGCCAGGCGGGCGGCGATTGGGGCCGGGGCGGGGATCTTGGCGGTGCTCTCCGCTTCCCAGATCCCTTCGAAGCCGTCCGGGACCAGTGCGGGGGAGGCGTGGGGGCCGCGGTGCAGGGTGCGGCGCTGCTGCGGAGTACGGACGTAGGTGCCGGAGCCGGCCCGGCCCTCGAGGACGCCTTCGGTGATCAGGAGTTCCTGGGCGCGGCGGACCGCGCCTTCGCCGACGCCGAGTTCCTCACCGAGTGCGGTGCGGGAGGGAAGACGGTGTCCGGTGGGCCAGGTGCCGTCGGCGATGCGGGCGCGGATTGCGGCAGCCGCCCGCTGATAGGGAGCCGGCGTCTGTGAGCTGCCGTCAACCACGCGTCTCGTCTCCTTATGCCCCGGAGCTGACCTTGCCGATTGACAAATCTAGTTAGCTAGCTCAAAGCTAGTTAACTAGAAACACGTTCGGTAACTTCTGTTCGTCGAAGTGGGTGACGTGAGCTACGACCACCGGATCGCCGCGATCCACTCCGCGACCGCTCAGCTCACCGCCCTCACCGGCGCCAGGCCCCGCCGCACCGATGAAGCCGGCGCTGTCCGTCTCGAGATCGACATCACTGGTGCCCACTTGGAGATATGGCCGCGCCTCCTGGCCGTCCTCGACCTCGGCACCACCTACGGCCTCACCAACACCCTCGCCGGGCACCAGGTGGCCTGGCTGCGCTTCGAATTAGGAGAAGGCCCCCGCCCATGACCCCCGAGCTCCCCCACCCCGCCGCCCACCCCTTCTTCAAGGGGCACGGAGCCGAGAACGACTTCGTCCTCCTTCCCGACCCCGGTCACCGCCTGACGCTCACCTCCGAGGACGTCCAGCGCCTGTGCGACCGGCGAAGAGGCATCGGCGCCGACGGCCTGCTGCGCGCCGTCCGCACCACCGCCGACCCCGAGGCCTCCGCGATGGCACGCGCCGCCGAGTGGTTCATGGACTACCGCAACCCCGACGGCGCCAGGGCCGCCATGTGCGGCAACGGCATCCGCCTCTTCGCCCGCTACCTCGTCGACACCGGCCTGGCCTTGCCCGGCACCCTCGCCATCGCCACCCGCGCCGGAATCCGCAAGGTCCGCGTCCCCTCCCGCGCACCAGACTTCCAGGGCCCCGTCACCGTGCTGATGGGCCGCCCCCGCCTGCCCGGCCCGAACCACATCAAGGTCGAAGTCGGCCGCCGGCGATGGCCCGCGCTGCACGTGGACATGGGCAACCCGCACGCGGTCGTCATCGTCGACGACCTCGCCCACGCCGGAGACCTGCGCACCCCGCCCGCCGTCACCCCGGCCAATGCCTACCCCCACGGCGTCACCGTCACCTTCGCCGCGATCCGCAGCGCCCGGCACCTTCAACTGCGCGTCCATGAACGCGGTGTGGGGGAGACCCGCGCGTGCGGGACCGGCGCCTGCGCCGCCGTGGCGGCCCTCCTCCACGCCGGCGGGCGCGGAGGAGCCGGAGACGGCCGGTACACCGCCGACCTCCCGGGCGGCCGCCTCCACATAGCGGTGGCCGCCGACGGCGCCATGGCGCTCACCGGCCCCGCCGCGATCGTCGCCCAGGGCACCGTCAACCTCACACCCGCCGGCGCACCGCACCCCTGGAGGAAGGCCACCTGCGCGGCGGGCAGCTGACACACCACGATCGCCGGCGGCCGGAACACAGCCCCCCATGAAGCGGCGGCCGGGCCGGCATCGCCAGGAGCACAGCCAGCGCAGACGTCGGCGGCCTGGACCCGGTCGGGTCCAGGCCGCCGACGTTGCTGCCCACTCCCTGTTACGTGACGGGTGTGGAACTTGAACGGGCCATATCGCCGGCCGGGCGCGGCTGCAAGGCATTACGGTGCCGGCGGACGACCGACCCCGGCCCCCACAGCAGCGCCGGAGGCGCGAAGTGGGGAGGAGCCAGATGGCGTTCCAGAGCGGGCAGGTAATTCCAGCGCACCGAGGGATGGGCGGAGTGCGCGTAGTGGTGCAGGTCGCCGTACGGCAGCCATGTGGCCGCGGCGAGAGCCGCCAGGGCGCGGTTGCGCGGGTAGAGGCGCAGGCAGCGGCCGCCCTCGACCCAGGCCGGTGAGCCGGTACGGGGCTCGGGGTCGAACCATGTGTGCTCCACCAGCAGGCTGCACCAGGCAAGGAGGGGGTAGAGCAGCAGCCGGGGCACGAGCACGCCGAGCACGGCGGCGGACGGGCCGCCGGTGAGGTAGGCGGCGGTGAGGACGGCGGCGACGGCGGCTGCGCGGCCGGGGGAGCGGAGGGCGTTGGCGGCGATGGTGCCCAGGGTCGCCCCGACGCCGCGCGGGGTCAGCGGAAACAGCAGTGCGGCGGCGAACTGGATACGGCGGGCGCCCGGACGCAGGCCGGCGTCGCGGAGCTCCTCGAGGTTGGGGTCGGTCGCCGAGGTGGCGTTGGGGTGGTGGTCGCGCACGTGCCGCCGTCGCCGGACCGCCACGGGGCCGAGCCCGAGGGGGAGATGAGCCAGGGCTTCGGCGAGCAGGCGGTTGGCGCGGGCGGTGCGGGCAAGGACCCCGTGCACGGCGAAGTGACTGAGTTCTTGCAGATGCCGGAACTGGGCGGCGACCCCGAACGCGGCCACCGCGCCCGCGAGCGGTCCCTGGGCGGCCAGGAGCCACCAGCCAGTGATCTGCAGCCACTGCCCGGCCATCAGGCAGATGGGGGTCAGGTCGTTGGCGCGCGTGCGCTGGAGGGCTATGAGCTCGCCGACCGCGGCGGTGTGCGGGCGTCTCCGGGCGAACCAGACCCGGTCGGCCTGGCGCAGCACGATGCCGGCGGCGAGGGCGGATAAGCAGAGCAGCATGAAAGTCCCGGACGGGCGAATGGGTAGGCGGGTCCCACCGTTCGTGACGCACCGTACATCTAGTTAGCTAGCTTTGGAGGGGCGACTGATCAAGAAGCCCCGGATGTCATGAGAACCGCGGCCCGAGGACGGGGGGTTCGCGGCTGCATGTGTTCCCGCGGCCGCAGGCGACGCACGGAGGCATAGACGTGTAGACGTCGCATCCGCGACCTGACTTCAGGCGAAGATCCGGCACTTGCTCGGCGCGGCCCCCCGGGCCGACGACCGAGGCTCGGGCTGGGAAGGCGGAGGTGGGTAAGGGCGTGGCGGCATCATCCGGAGTCCGACAGCTCCGGTGCGTGAGCGTGCCGTTTCTCACACTGCCTGAGGCCATTGATCCCCTCACGCCGACGTCAAACGTAATTGATCTTGCAAATGGGGGAGTGGGTAGGGAAGTAACGGCGCTCTGCCGCTTCTCCCACCTTTGCGCATTGCGGCAGACCCGGACGTGAAAGGCCTCCTGGAATCAACTTGTCCCGCCCCTACGTCATTTGCGGCGCCGATTCCACAGGAGAGAGGGTGCGGGAGCTCTAGGGCTGCCCGGCTGTGCCTCCGCCTTCCGGAGCATCAGGGGAGGCACAGCCTTTAGCCGTTGGGCGCTGCCGGCGCCGCGCCGAGAAAGCGGGCGGGCACATTACAGAGGCCCACTGACAGCGGCCGCTCACCGGCCCTGACCTGGCATCTTGATCATTTTGCCGTGCCGTGAATCCACCTGTTTGCATGTGGCTCGCCTTCCTGTCCCTGACCTCACCTCAGGTAGCTGAAGGCCACCTGAGACGCGCATCTGACTGGAAGGGAGCAGCGTGCCTACGTTTTCCGTTGCTGAAGACCCGTGGATACCTGTACGGGTCAGAGCTGACCTGGATAATTCTGAGTCAGCCGAATTGAGTCGTCTCCTGCCAGGCTGCCGCCCCGGTGACCGGGCCGCGGTGGGCCTGCGCCAGCTGCTCCAATCGGCTCACCTGCTCGCCGACCTCGATGTGGCGCTGCCGCCGGTGGAGGCAGTGCTGCGCCGGCTGCTCGCGGCGTTCACCGCGCGGGTCAGCGGCCTGGACACCGGCTCGGGTGAGCAGTGGCTCGATGCCCGCGAGGAGCTCCTGGTCCAGGGCCATTTCGACGCCGGGCGTGTGCGCCGGTACTTCGCCGCGCACACAGGCCGATGGGACCTGTATGACGCAGTGCACCCATTTCTTCAGGACCCGCGGCTCGGTGAGGAGTGCGGTGAGGACGCGCCGCCGGGCCGGCTGGCGATGGACCGGCCCTCCGGCAACAACGCGGTCTGGGCCAGCAACATCCCCCAGGACGCTCCTGTCCCGGACACGGAGGCGGCCGGGTGGCTGCTGGCCTGGCGCGGCTTCGGCCCCTCCGGCATGGCCGCCGTCCGCTCGCACGCCGGGCGCAGCACGAACTCCTGCAAGGCGGGCCCGTACCGGGCCCTGATCTCCTACTTCCCCCACCACCCCGGCTCGCTGTTCCTCACCCTGGTCGTCTCGGTGCCCGCCCCCGGAGCCTGGCCCGCGAACCCGGGAGAGGACCTCGCACCGTGGGAGAGCCCGGATCTGCCCGACCCGCTGATGCCGGCGCCAGCCAGCGGCCCGGTCTCCCTGCTGACCACCCGCACCGCCCACGCCGTGCTGCTCACCAGTAACAGCGCAGGCCACACCACCGGCTGCCGCATCGCGTGGGGCACCTCCGTCGACCTCCCGCCGGCCGTCGACCCCTACCTGGTCGAACGGGATGCAGGCGGCCCGTTGCGGGCCTCGCGGCAACGAGCGGTATGGCGTGACCTGGACGCGCTGCTCCTCAAGGAGCGGCCCGGATCGAAGACAGCCCAGCGGCGCCCCACCGCCTTCGACACCCTCGCCGAACTTCCCCCCGATGTCCTTCAGCATCTCGGCGTACGGGCGCTGGCCTGGGACCAGGACAAGCAGGACAAGAACAACCAGTGGTACGCGGCCACCACCCCCGCCGTCCTCGCGCACCTCGAGGAGGCCGATCCCGACGGCGCAGCGGCAGTCGCCGCCTGCCGCAGCCAGGCCGAGGCTTCCGCCAGTGACCTGGGCCGCGCCCTGGCCGCCGCCTGGCACGCAGTCAACGCGCGCCGGCCGCCCAAGGAACGCGAGGGCTTCGTCGGACGCGCCATGAACCAGTACTGGGAGCGCGCGGAGGCCGAGTTCTGGCAGGTCGTCACCGACACCAGCTGGCCGCCCGCCTTCCGCCGGATCGCCCTCGTCTCCTTCGACGCCGCAGCGCGCTCGCTGAAGAACACCGTCCAGGGGATGAACGCCGTTGCCAAGGCCCGCGCCTCGCTGACCAGCCCGCCCCGCAGGAAGAAGACCAGCGGCAAGCCGGCCCCGGCTGCGTCCTGACGCCTTGAATGACAGAGAGGAAGCAATGAACACCGACGCGCCCCCCGCAACCGGTGCCGGGGCACAGCAGCGTCCGCCACAGTGGCTGGCCCGGTCGACCGCCTTCATGGAACACGTCGCCGATGTCTGCTCCACCCCCGGCGGGCGCAGCGACCTCGCCACCGGGCAGAGCCTGCGCGACCTGGACGAGCCATGGCGCATGCTGCCCCACCTGCGTCCAAGAATCCCCGGCCACCACCCCGACACCAAACTCGCCTACCTGGCCGTGGCCGGCATGTACGCGGCCCAGGCCCCGAACCCGTCCCTCAACCCGGAACGGCCCACCCTCTACGACCCGGCCCACGGCAACTTCGGCTGGACCCTCGCCCACGCCGTCGACACCGGCGTGCTGCGCGATGAGGCAACCACCGAACTGCTGCAGCATCTGGCCCGCCAGCGCACCCTGCGCAGCTTGCTGCGCAACCTGCAGCCGGTGATCCGCCGGCTCGCCGACGACCGTGTCCCCCTCTCCTGGCCCCACCTCCTGCGGGACCTGAACCGCTGGCCGCGCTACCGCACCGACGTCGCCAGCCGCTGGATGGACAGCCGCTACGCCCCCACCCCCGACCCCACCGTCACGCAGGAGCCCACCGCATGAGCATCATCATCGACGCCCACGTCATCCACGCCTACCCGCTGTCGAACCTCAACCGCGACGAGTACGGCTCCCCCAAGACCGCCGTCTACGGCGCGGTGGAACGTTCCCGCATCTCCTCCCAGTGCCTCAAGCGCGGGTGCCGCACCAAGATCGAGGACATCCTCGGCGACAAGGCCCTGCGCACCCGCCGCGTCCCCAGCGAGGTCGCCGCCGAACTGTGCCGGCGCGGCTGGGACGAGCAAGAGGCCACCGACGCCGGCCAGGCCGTCGCCCTGGCCGCCGGAGTCAAGGGCCTGGCCATCACCGACGCCGGCACCACCAGCGTGATGCTCTACCTCCCCGCCGCCGGTATCCGCCTGCTCGCCGACCTCGTTGAGAACCACCACACCGCGATCACCGCCGCAGCCCAGCACGCGAAAGCCGAGGCCGAAGCCGACGCCGCCAAGGGCAAGAAGAAGGCCCCCAAGCCCGACAAGGAAACCGCCAAGCAGATCAAGGCGATCCAGACCCAGGTCCGCGAAATCATCGCCAGCCGCAACGGCGCGATCGCCGCGTTCGGCCGCATGCTCGCCAACACCCCCGAGGTCACCGTCGACGGCGCCATCGCCGTCGCCCACGCCATCACCACCCACGCCGCCGACGAACAGCGCGACTTCTTCACCGCCGTCGACGACATCCCCGGCACCGACAACGGCTCCGCCCACATGGGCAACGCCGCCTACACCTCCGGCACCTTCTACCGCTACGCGACGATCAACCTCGACGAACTCCTCCGCAACCTCCGCGGAGACCAGCAGGCCGCTACCGAGCTGATCCGCGCGTTCCTCACCGAGTTCGCCGTCCACGTCCCCACCGCCAAGAAGAACAGCACCGCCCCCTTCACACCCCCCTCCCTGGTCTACCTCACCGTCCGCGCCGACCAGCCCGTCAACCTCGAAGGCGCCTTCGAAGCCCCCGTCGTCGCCGACGACACCTCCGGCTGGACCGCCCCCAGCATCACCGCCCTGGACCAGCACGCCACCGCCACCAACGCCTTCTACAGCCCCCAAGCCCTGCTGGCCGCCGCCCACAGCGGCACCGCCCACAACCTGCACACCCTCACCGCACTCGGCCACCACATCCCCCGCCTCAACGACCTCGTCGAGACCATCACCACCACCGCCCTGGCCAAGGCACACCAGTGACCGCCGGCCTCGTCCTCCACTTCTCCGCGTCCCTGCAGTCCTGGGGCGGCCCCCACGGCGGCCGCGTCCGCGACACCCGCCCCCACCCCACCCGCAGCGCCCTGACCGGCCTGATCGCCGCCGCCCAAGGACGCCCCCGCGACAGCGACCTCACCGACCTCGACCAACTGCGCTACACCGTCCGCGTCGACCGGCCCGGACAGCGGCTGATGGACTTCCACACCGTCGGCGGCGGCTACCCCAAAGCCCGCACCGTCATCACCGCCGACGGCGGCCGCCGCGGCGAAGCCCTCATCTTCGAAGACTGGTACCTGGCCGACGCCGCCTTCACCATCGCCGTCACCGGCCCCCACAACCTCATCGACCAGGCAGAAACCGCCCTGCGCAACCCCGTCTTCCCCCCATACCTCGGACGACGGTCCTGCCCCCCGGACACCCCCGTCCTCCTCACCACAACCACCGACGCACCGGCGGCGCTCGAACGCGTGCCGCTGCACCGCCCCGCCCCTCCCGGACAAGACACCGTCACCATCACCTTCATCAGCGAACACCCCCCACCCGGGAACCCTCACCTCCCGCCCACCCGCAAGGTCCAGGACGTGCCACTGCCCGGACGCACCTGGACCACCCGCCACGTGTGGGAAACACGCCGAGACCTCCCCGCCGACCTCTGCAAAGGCCGCGGCACCGACTACCTCAACGCCCTCACCCAATACCGCGCAGCCCCCTAAACGACCAGGCCCACACCCGCGTCCGCAGGCCCGAGCACCACCGGAGCCCTCCCCGTGAGCACCCCCCTCGCCCCACCCGCCACCACCCACCTCACCCGCATCAAGATCGACCCCTGGTCCCGCGACGCCGGCCACGACCTCAAAGACACCCAGTCACTCCACCGCCGCGTCCTTGGCCTCGTCCCCGACCAGCTCGGCGAAGCACCCCGCCAAGCCGCCGGCATCCTCTACCGCCTCGAGCGCCTCCCCAACGGACACACCCTCCTCATCCAGTCCGCCGCCCCACTCGACCTCCACGCACTGCCCATCGGCTACGCCACCGCCACCGACGAACGCGACCTCACCCCGCTCCTCACCTGGTGCCAGAAAGGCAACACCCTCCGCTACCGCATCGACGCCGTAGCCACCCGCTCCACCGCCACCCACGAACACGACCAGACCGGCCGCCGCAAACGCGGCCGCCGCACCCCGCTCCACGGCCCCGACGCCATCAACTGGTGGCACCACCAAGCCCAACGCGCCGGCCTCACCCCCGAACCCACCACCACACAAGCCTCCAGCCAAGCTGACCTCATCGGCTGGAAGACCACCGGCCGCATAGCAGAAAAACTCACCCGCTTCGAAGGAACCGCCACCATCACCGACCCCAACGCCCTACGCACCGCCATCACCACCGGCCTAGGCCGCGCCCGCGCCTACGGAGCAGGCCTCCTCTCCATCGCCCCCCTCACCAGCCCCTGACAAACCCCACCCGCCACCCGCCTGCACCTTGATAACAAAACAGCAAAGGCCGCCGAACGCCGCAGCTCACAAAGGGTCCAACCCGCACACGCGGGTGTAGGTCGCCGGCGGTGATCGGCCCACCAGGACCGTTGCGGTCCAACCCGCACACGCGGGTGTAGGTCGCCGTGCGGCACCGAGGCCGCCTACCACCGGCAGTCCAACCCGCACACGCGGGTGTAGGTCGGCGCGCCTTGCACTCGTCCGCCGTGGTGATCCGTCCAACCCGCACACGCGGGTGTAGGTCGTACGCGGACCTGCTGACGAACGGCGGCAAGGAGTCCAACCCGCACACGCGGGTGTAGGTCGTCGAAGCCGTCCGGTCCATGACCGCCGCCTTCGTCCAACCCGCACACGCGGGTGTAGGTCGCCCATCCGGTCGCCGCTCTCGCGCACGGTCGAGGCCAACCCGCACCCGCGGGTGTAGGTCCACGCCGCGCTGATGGCGATGTGCACGCTCGCCGACCGACCCGCACCCGCGGGTGTAGGTCCTGCCCGGAGTGCGGCGTCAGCACCATCCAGGGGGCCAACCCGCACCCGCGGGTGTAGGCCGGTGCTCCTCTGGAGTGGCGGGGGCCGGTGTTCGTCCAACCCGCACACGCGGGTGTAGGCCGTCGATCCACTCGGGCTAGACGCGGAAGGCAGCGTCCAACCCGCACACGCGGGTGTAGGCCGCCGAGGACGATACCCGGGAATCCCGTGAGGCCGTCCAACCCGCACACGCGGGTGTAGGCCGCCCAAGCCCGCGCGGCCGGAGCCACTGCCGGAGTCCAACCCGCACACGCGGGTGTAGGCCGTGGGTCGAGTCGGCCGAGTGGCGCGAGGTGCGGTCCAACCCGCACACGCGGGTGTAGGTCAAAGGAGGGCCCCCAGGGCCCGACGACTGCGGCGGCCCAACCCGCACACGCGGGTGTAGGCCCGCGTCGTCGTCACCGAGGTCGGCACTGCCGTCCAACCCGCACAAGCGGGTGTAGATCGGTGCTGGACATGACCGTCAAGAGCCGCAACTGATCTGACTGCGCACGCGGGAGCAGTCCGTCGGTCGACGCTGTCTCCGACCGCTCCTCGGCCAGTTCGCCCACACAGAGTGGGGGCTTTTTACTCGAAGGAAATACCGAAAGAAAGGGTGTGTCACGCCTAATGACCTGCGAGATCAATTCCTGCATATGGGGAAAGTGGGATGAGTTGCCCTTTCCGTATCCGTTGGCCTGTCACCTGTTGGACACAGCGGCTTTCGCGGTGTCCCTGTGGGATTCGTACCTGACGCATGGTGAGCGGCGCGTGATTGCGGATGGTTTCGGGGTCGAGGTGTGTGTTGCTCGTGGGATGGTCGCGTTCTGGGCTGGCTTGCACGATCTGGGCAAGTGCTGTCCTTCCTTTCAGGGCCAGTCCTCCGGACCGCGTCCGGCCTTCTTGCGGAATGAGAGATTTTCTTCTTCCTCTGGGTGGATGCACGATGAGCCAGTGCGGCATGAGCGGGTGACGCATCTGGCCCTGCCTCCCCTGCTCGCTGCCTATGGGTATGACGTGTCCTCGCGGCCGGGGCGCGCGGTTGGGCAGCAGGTGGCGCAGATCCTTGGCGGTCACCATGGTGACTACGGGGCGATGCTCGACCGGGCGACGATGGCGGACCCGGGCCGGGCCGAGCCGCGTATCGGTGTCGCCGCCGGCTGGGTTGAGCAGCGGGCCGCCCTGGTGGAGCTGGTGCATGAGGCGTGCGGGCGCCCCGGCGCTCCGGTTAAGACGGCACCTGGCGGGGTGGCGGTGATGGTGACGGGCCTGGTGGTGCTCGCTGACTGGCTGGCATCGAAGGCGGGTTGGGTGACGGACAGGCTGGGAGAGTGGCGGGCTGCTGGTGAGACCGACTGGCTGGCGCACTACGCCCGTGCCGCGAAGGCTGCTCCAGCGGCGGTGGCCCAAGCGCAGCTGTCGTCGCCGGTGTGGCGGGCCGCCGCTTCCTTTGCCGAGGCGTTCCCCGCGATCACTACGCCTCATCCTCTGCAGGCTGATCTCGGTCTCCGGCTGTCAGGGCTGGTGACGGGGGCGGGATTGTTGGTGGTGACCGCGCCGACGGGGGACGGCAAGACCGAGTCCGGGCTGTACGGTGCGCGGGTGCTGGGGGCTGCGTCCGGCCGGTCAGGGCTGGCCGTGCTGCTCCCCACGATGGCCACGACGGAAGCGATGTGGCGGAGGGTCCGCACCTACGTAGCGCGCAGCACGACGTCCGATACGCCGGTGACGTTGCTGCACGGACTGGCCTGGCTCAACACCGACTACACGGATGCAGGCGCCGACGGGGTCATCGAGGACGGCTGCACGTCGACCACGGCAGGGGAGTTCCTACGCCGTCGGCACCTGGGGCTGCTTTCGGGTGTTGCGGTGGGCACGTGGGACCAGGCCGCCATGGCGGCCTTGCCTGTACGGTTCAACGCCTTGCGCTGGCTTGGCCTGTCCGGCAAGACGCTGATCATCGACGAGGCCCACGCCTACGACGCGTACGGCCATGCTCTGACGATCCGGTTGCTGGAATGGCTGGGGCACCTTCGAGTTCCAGTGGTCCTGCTCTCCGCCACCCTGTCCGGGGCGATCGCACGACGCCTGGTCAGCGCCTACCTCACCGGCGCCGGCCACACTCCGAGGAGCGACGTTGCCCCCGCCTACCCGGGATGGCTCTTCGCCGACGCCCAGAGTGGCGAGGTCACCGGTTCACCGGTCATCCCCAGCACGCGGGCCCGTTCCCTGGCCGTCGACCTGCACGAGGTACGCCACACGCATGACGCCCAGGAGGCGACGGGCCGGGCCCGGCGCCTGGCCGGCGTGCTCGCGCCGCTTTACGACGCTGAGCAGGATCTGGGCTCGGTGCTGGTGGTGTGCAACACCGTCCCCGACGCGCAGAAGACGTTCCTCGCTCTCGCCCGCCGGCCCGGCGGCCGACAGCCCCGGGTGCTCCTGTTGCATGCCCGCATGCCGGTGTGGCAGCGCGAGGAGCTCACCCACACCGTCCTCAACCTCGTAGGACCTCGTTCCGCACGCTGCAAGGAGCCGCTGATCGTGGTCACCACGCAGGTCGCCGAGCAGTCCCTGGATGTGGACTTCGACCTCGTCGTCAGCGATCTGGCCCCGCTTGCCCAGCTCCTGCAACGCGCCGGGCGCGGGCACCGGCACGCCCTCGGTGATCGCGGCACCCGCCCGTCCTGGGCCGCCGAACCACAGCTCGTCGTGCTCAGCCCGACGGGGCAGCTGCCGCCGCGGGCCTGGGGCGAGGTCTACGACGGGGCACTGCTGCGCCGCACCCGGGACCTGCTCACCCAGCGCCAGGGCACGCCCATCGACGTCCCCGGTGATGTGGCTGGCATGATCGAGACGGTCTACGCCGAGCTCAATGACCTTGCCGACGACGCCCTGGCCGATGACCGCGACCGGGCCACCCGCGAGGCCGCCATGACCGCCGCAGCCGACGCCGCCGCCATCCCCAGTCCCCACCGCATCACCGACCTTTACCAGGTCACCGACCGCGAGATCGACCCGTCCCTGGTCACCACCCGCCTGGGCGCCGACTCCGAGCGGATCCTGCCCGTCTACGACCGCACCGACGGCTCCAGGTGGCTCGATGCCGCGTGCACGGTGCCGCTGCCCTTGCCCGCCCAGGGGCGGAAGCGGCTGGACCGCGACGCCGTTGCCGCCCTGATCCGCCTGACCGTCCAAGCCCCCTCGGACTACCTGCCCAACGGCACGCCCGGCATCGACCCCCCTGAGGAATGGAAGCGCACCCCTGCAGCGCGGGACCTCCGGCTTCTGTCCCACCCTGTCTCACCCGACGGCGCCGTCCAGCCGTTCAACACGGGGAAGCACACCTTGGGACTTGATCCCCTGCTCGGACTGGTCCGCCAGCAGAGCCGCAGCGCATGCCCCCAGTGACGGCGCCCAGCCCGGGAACCTTGCGGGCAGCAGCAGTCCTGCCCAGGGCAGACGACCGATCAGCCGTCGCCCACCCCGCCCTGGTTCCTGAGTACGGCAGGGGGCCGGTATGAGTACAGGAACCGATACGGCTGGGCGGCCGTCCGGTGTGAGGTGGTCATCATGGCTACCACGGCAAATCCCCGCAACGGTATGGCATCTCAGCAGCACGATGCGCAGCCGGCCTATGTCCCTCTGGGTCGGAAGCTGGCGGCCATCGGGTTGATCCTCTTCGTGCCCGCGCTCCTGCTACTGGGCCTGGCCGATCTCACCAAGCAGGTGTCCCACGACCACTGCCACGACCAGGGGTGCACCAAGCCGCTCATGGTGGCACTCCACTGGTCCTGGCGGGTGATGTGGCTGGCCGGCGTCACAGGACTGGTGGCCGTGCTCTTGCCCCGGCGCGTCGCCGTACTCCGCTTCTGCCTGGCCTGCCTGCACCTCCTGCTGCTTGTGACCCCTTTCTTCATCCTCACCGGGGTATGACCGGGGTCGCCGCGCTCTGTCATGCGCGCTTCCCTGGCACGCGTCGGGCCCTCTTGCGGAGAGGCCGGGAGGGACGGCGGCCCCGCTCATGGATTCGTCAACGACCTCTCCCATGCCAGCGACCTGCGCGCCGCCCCGGTGATCACTCCGCCCGAGGCGTATCCGGGCGGTGTAACCGTCGAGTTCGTCACCACCCGCGGTTCCCGCCATGTGGCCCTGCGCGTCCATGAACGCGGCGTCGGTGAGACAGCTGCATGCGGCACCGGCGCCTGCGCCGCCGTTGCGGCATGGCGCCACCACCAACAGATCACTGGGCCCGACAGCTACATCGTCGGCCTTCCCGGCGGCCGGCTCCACATCACCATTCGTGCTGACGAAACCATGCAGCTCACCGGCCCAGCCGCGATCGTCGCCGAGGGAACCGTCACCCTTGCTCAGCACGTTCCTTCGCCACCCATGCCCCAGTAGCAAACCGCTATAAACGCCCCCGATGTCAGGACGCGGCCCTTGAGCTGGCCCGGGAAGGCCGGCAGGTCCTGCGGAGTTCCCGACGGAGGCAGCCCGGGATGTGGTCGTACTCCGCGCACCCACAAGCAAGTCCCGGCGTGGGCCGGTGCAGCGGCGCGCCTGGGCCAGCGCCGAGACGGCATCAGGTTGCGGGTTCGACCTCCAGCCAGCGGTGCTGGCGCGCTCCGCGGTACTCCAGCGTTTGCCAGCCCAGCTCCTTAAGCGCGCGTGCGCACCGCTGGAGGGCCTCGTGCTGCTCGTAGAGGGCACCGCTTCCTGGTGGGCCGAGCCATTCGACGCGAATGACTGCGTCGCACAGGCGTACGCGGTACCCGGTGTGAAGGCGCTTGCCGCTGGCGTCGACAGCGGAGGGCGGGATGCCGGCGGCTTCCAGGGCCAGGGCGATCGCGCGTACCGGCTGGAGGCGTTCCCATGGTGCGGGGACGGCGGCCGGGTCGGCGGCATCGGTGTTCATCAGGAGCCGGACCTGTAGAAGGCCCTCCACGGCTGCCCGGACCGCGGCCGTGCGCTCGGCCGGGCTCGCGGTGATAGGCATCTCGTCTCCGGTGGCTACCTGGAAGACCGTCGCGTCGCCGATCACTCCCACCCCCTGCCAACGTTGTGTCCCAGGCGTGCGCCGCACGTGGGGCTAACGCGGGACTTCGGCGCAGCCCCCGGACCGCGCGGCTGTGAGGACAGCCTGGTGCAGGGTGCCCAGGCCGGTGGGCGGGACGGTGGCGGGGCTGCCGGTCAGGGTGTACCACTCCTCGGCGCCGGTGTACTGCACGCACACGTCCGCCCGGCCGTCGCCGCGCAGGGTGGTGGCGAGGGTGAGGTCGCCGGTGACGACGCCGACCTCGTCCGTCATCACCCCGCCCGGGCCCGCGCTCACCTCGTCCTGGTACTGCTCGTGCTGTGTCATGAGGTGCAGGTACCCAGCATGGTGCCGAGCATCTTCTTCTCATCGGCGGTGACGGTCAGGCCGTAGGTGTCCTTCACCGACGTCCAGGCGCGGCCGTAGACGCACCAGGCGCTCTTGGCCGGGGGCTGCCACTGGTCCGGGCCCTGGTCGCCCTTGCTGCGGTTCGAGGCGGCCGAGGAGGTCAGCAGCTGCGGGTGCGTCAGGTCGTTCGCGAACTGCTTGCGCCGCTCAACGGTCCACGTGTCCGCGCCCGACCGCCATGCGTTAGCCAGCGGCACCATGTGGTCGATGTCAGCTTGCGAGGCCGAGGTGAGGGTTTTGTCGTCATACAGGCTGTGCCAGGTGCCGGAAACCGCCCGGCACTGCCCGTCCCGTTTTACGCCCTGGCCGTCGCGTCCCAGGACGGTCTCGCGGGTGTCGCACTTCTCTCCCTGCTGGGCCCAGTGCGGGAAGGCGGTGCGGGTGTAGCCGGCCATCGGCCGCCACTTGGCCACCGTGAGCTTTTCCAGTATTTTCCGGGCCTGCTCCGCCGACGGCAGTCCCGGCAGCACATCCTTGCCGCGGTCCTTGCCGTCCGCCGCCGGGGTGGACGACGATGCCGCACGGTCGGTGGAGGGAGCCTTGTCCTCCGCCGGTTTCCCGCACCCGGCGAGCACGATTCCCGCCGCGCACGTCACCGCCACCAGCCCGGCCAGCCTTCGCTGAGGCCACGTCACCAAGGGTCTGCCCCCACTCGTCGCTGTATCGCCTGCCCAGAGCCCTCATGCCCCCGGGACATCAGGATATCCCGGACAAGACTGGGCTTTCCGGTAGTTCCCGCACCCTCCGCCAGTTCACCGCATGGTGGGCCCCAGGGGTGCCCGCAGGGCACGCACCGCACTCGCGCGGGCCCCGCTCAGGGGGTCAGGCCAGCCACAGAGATACAGGCAGAGCGCCGAGAAGGATGAAAGGACCGTAGGCGACCTGCTGCTTACGCGACACGCGCCCCGCACTCAGGAGAGCGACGGCGAACAGGGCGCCGAGGAGGAAGCCGGCGAAGGTACCGAGAGCGACGGCGCGCCAGCTGTGCCACCCCAGGAGCGCGCCGACGGCCGGGGCGAGTTTCACGTCGCCCATGCCCATTCCGGCGAACGCCAGAGCGAGGTAGGCGGCCCCCAGTGCGGCGGCAGCGGCCAGTGCGCGCGGCAGGCCGCCGGGCTCGCCGGAGAGCCAAGCCCCGGTGAGCAGCAGGAGCGTTCCGGCGGATGCGGGAAGGGTGAGGATGTCGGGGAGGCGGTGGACGGCTGCGTCGATGAGGACCAGGGCGACGCCGCAGGCGGCGAGCCAGTAGTGCGCCGCGGCGGTCCAGCCGGTGGAGCCGCTGGCGGCGATCGCGGCGAAGGACAGGCCGGTCAGGGCCTCGGGCAGGACCGGGGGCGGGAGGACCCGTCCCCGGCAGGCGTCACACCGGCCGAGCGGGCTCAGGAAGTTGCGGCCGAAGCCGGCGGGGGAGAGGAGGGCGGCGTCGCAGCCGGGGCAGCGGGTGCGGGGCGGGGCGCCGGCGGGGACGGCGCGGGCGAAGATCAGCGGCCGGGCCGCGGCGCCGGCCAGCAGCCCGGCCACGAGCGCGACAGCGATGGTCCCCAGCATCCAGCATCTCCCCACGGCAGCATGTTCCGGCCACCGGCGTGGGCGGTCACCGAAGCCTAGCGAAGCCGGACCTTACGCCGATCGAACAAACGCGGACTATGACGTTCCGCCCGGTCTGGGCAGGTCAGAGGGGCCCGAGGTGGCTAAAAACGGGTGCTTCGTAGACTGCCTTGTTCCTACCGTTTGGATTCACCGGGCGGGGGAGCGAGGAACTCGAGGGGCCGGTTTTGTCACACCGCGTCATCTCAGCACACCTCTATGGGTGATGGGCGCGTGTGCGCGCGGACTCAGCGAAAGGGACATTCGTGATATCAGGGCCGGGCACCAACGCCCTGGGAGAGCCGCTGACCACCCGCGGCGAGCGCCGCCGGGAGCTGCAGTGGACCATGGGCCGCAAAGCCCTGTTCGGCTCCATCGGCTTCGGATCCATCCTCATCGCCGCCGTCGGGTTCATCGGCTCCTACTCGGCGGTGCGCGACCTGGCCGAACGCAAAGGCTTCGGCTGGTTCGCGGACGTCTTCCCGCTGGGCATCGACATCGGCATCGCCGTACTGCTGGCCCTGGACCTCGCCCTGACCTGGGTGGGCCTGCCATACCCCGCCCTGCGCCGCATCGCCTGGATGCTCACCGGCGCCACGGTCGCCTTCAACGGGGCCGCCTCCTGGCCGGACCTTCTCGCCTCGGCCATGCACGGCGTCATCCCGGTCCTCTTCATTTCGATCACCGAGGCCATCCGCAACGCCGTCGCCCAGGCGATGGACCCCGAGTCCGACGAGCCTTTGGACTCCATCCCCTTCTCCCGGTGGCTTCTGTCACCGCTGGCGACCTGGTCGATCTGGCGGGACATGCGCCTGTGGCGCATCCGCTCCTACCGCGCGGCCCTGGAGCGCTACCAAAAACGCAAGCTCTACGAGCAGGACCTGCGCTCCGGGCACGGATGGCGCTGGCGCAGCAAGGCATCGGGGGAGGAGCTCCGGCCCCTTCGCCAGGCACGCCTGGGCATCGCGGTAGCCGAGACGACGCTTTCCGCCGGGCACGTCCTTGCCGGCGACCGCCAGGAGCGGCCGGCGCTGCAGCCGGTGTCCTCCCCTATCGAGGCGCCGGCGGCCGCCGGACCGTACTTCTCCCCGGTGCTCAACCAGCAGGGCGCTGAACCGGCGGCGAGCCGGATGCCCGCCGCGCAGGCCGCGCCCGAGCCGGCCGTCGCCGCCGCGCCGGCCCATGACATCGCCGAGC
This sequence comes from Streptomyces sp. NPDC042259, assembly GCF_055582085.1. NCBI lineage: Bacteria > Bacillati > Actinomycetota > Actinomycetes > Kitasatosporales > Streptomycetaceae > Streptomyces > Streptomyces sp. NPDC042259. The sequence goes on from NZ_JBVJDW010000014.1 coordinate 67,655, forward strand.
CAGCGGTGCCGCAGGACGCCTTCGTCCCGCCCGCCGTCCCCGGGGAGGTCCTGGACGCCAAGACGGTGGAATCGCCCGGCCCCGGAGCGGAAAGGGAGCCGGAGGACGAGGCGGCACCGCACGACGAGGACGGCGAGCACGCGGACGCGCAGGCCGGCGAGGCCGATGCGGAGGGCGGCGCCGAGCACCCCGGAGTCGATGTGGGCGTGGCGCCGCCGAACGAGACCAAGAGCCAGAAGGCGCAAAGGATCTACCTCGCGCACCAGAAGGCCGGAGTGGAGCTGGCGAAACCGGACCTCGCCCGCTGGGCGGGCTACAAGCAGGAAGGTTCTGGCCGTACCCAGTACGCGAGGCTGGAGAAGATGCACGGCCCGATCGTCGTGCGCGAAGCCGCGGACCAGCTTGACTTCGACTGGAAGCAGGACCACCAGCCGGCGCCTGGCCAAGCCGCGCGCTGACCGCGTCCGGGCACCCCGGCGCAGCCCGAGACGGAGCACGGCCGCGCTCACCCCTGATAAGGAGTGACGGACCGCCCCGCCGCAGTTCTCCCCGGTCCCTCGCCTCACTGCCTTCGGCAATACCGGGCCCGACACCGTCCTCCTCTGGAGACCGGCATGAGCACCGCGGCACTGCCTTCGTCCCACGGGCCGGCGGTACGCCGCTGGTCGGGGATCTGTCCCTTGCGACCTCCCGGCCGATGCGTCGGGTCATGGGGGCAGCGTGAAGCTGCGAGGCGCTGCCGAGGCGCACTTCGGCCCTCTGCGCGGGATGTCGCGCCGGGACGACCGGGTGCAGGCTCCCGTCGGCTTCGCTGTGGCTGCGGCGTCAGGGCATCGGATTCTTCGCTCGTCTGACTGGCTAGGCTGCGCCTATGTGGAGAGAGCTCGCAGGACAGGTATGCCCCAAGGCCGAGTTCAGACCTCCCGCTGACGCGGCCACGCTTGCTGCTGCAGAGCAGCGTTTGGGCTGCCGCCTGCCGTCCCAGCTCGTACTTCTGCTCCGGGAGACCGACGGCCTAGTCGGGCACTACGGGGTGGACACCGTCTGGCCCTTGGCGCAGATCGTCGAGCGGAACCTTCACTTCTGGTCGGACCGCTCGTTCGCCGGTCTGTACATGCCCTTTGATGCGATGCTGTTCTTCGGTGACAACGGCGGCGGCGACCAGTTCGCTTTTGTCCGGACGCCTCGACGTCCGGACATCTTCGTGTGGGAACACGAGAGCGACAGCCGGCGGTGGGCCGCCAGGGATCTGCAGGACTACCTGGAGCGATCCCTCCTGGATGGAGAGGACGACTGGTACCGGTAACCGGAGTCGCTGGTATGAGATTGGGCAATCTCAGGTCCCTGTGAAGTTTCCAAAACAGTTCCCTCCGGTCATCGGCAGGGCAGGCTCGGGACCCGAGGAGGCACCAGGCCCTCAGCGCCCTCAGCCCGCACTGCGCGCGGTAGAGGGCTGCACGAGGGCGTCGGCTGGGCGGGCGTGCAGGCGCTGGCCCTCGATGACGGCGACGGGTTTTCCCGGGCTCAACCGACACGACTACGCAGATGCGATCCGGTTTGCATCCATTAGTGCGTTAATAAGGGAAACGGTCTCGGGGGATGAGTACGCTCCCGTCTCGGCCGCGATGCGTGCTAGCTGGTGGGCGATGCGTTCCATGCCGATGCGGTCGCCGGTTTCGCTGTAGAGGGTGAACATGTCGCGGTAGAGCATTTCGGAGCTGGGGTCGCAGGCCAGGCCGCGGGTCGCGGCGGAGGCGGCGGCGCGGAAGTCGCGGACGGCGAGTCGGCGTACGAAGAGCTCGTGGGCGACGTCGACGGTCGCGGAGATCATCTCCTGGATGTCGTGCTCGGCCCAGATGTAGCGGGACTGGTCGATGTCGCTGAAGGGGCGGCCTCGCACGAGGGCCAGGGCCTGGGCGAGGGCGGTGTCAGCCTCGGTGCCGGTGTCGTGCATGCCCTGGCGGTAGAGGTCCTGGAAGGCGTGCCAGTCACAGCTGACCTGGTCGTTGAGAGCGTAGATCCCCTTGGAGATCGGGGGCAGGTACTGCGCTTGGGGGTCGGTGGCCGGCAGCAGCGGGTCGCGGCCGAGCCAGATGCGCAGCTTGCTGATGTAGGCGTTGCGGCTGTCAGCGCTGATGCGCAGGCCGGGCCAGATGGCCTCGTCGAGCTCCTGGCGGACCTGCCCGGGGTGGAGGATGAGCCAGGAGGCGATCTCGATGAGGACGGGGCGTCGGCTGGCCTCGAGTTTGCCGAGGGTGCCGACGATGTCGACCGGCCCCAGGACGCGGATCTGCGGCGCGGCTGGCGGGTCCGGGGGCGTGTTGAGCGCGGTCAGCACGCCGGAGGTGACCGCGGTGATCCGCGGGGCCGGGGTGCTCGCAGGCTCGGCGTCCTCGACAACGGGGTCGGGCCCTGAGGCAGAGGGGGACGGTTCGGGCTCGCCGAGTGCGGCGGGGGCCAGCGCCGAAGCCTCCTCGTCGTCGGTGTCCTGCACCGGCGCAAGGACCTGCTGCGCGGGATCCGGCCCCGTCTCGGAGGCCGTCCCAGTGTGGCCGGCGTGCTCCTGGAGGACCTCGTGGAGTGCGCCTTCGAAGGCCTCGGGCGAGATCCCGCTGGCGTCCGGGCCTGGTGCGGCTACCTCGGCGCCGGCGGCATCGCCCTCGGGCCGGGCGGGTGCCGCGGCGATGTGCTGCTCGGCGGGCGGGGGTGTGCCGGTGACGTCGGGGGCCAGGGCGCTGTCAGGCACCGCGCCCGGGCCAGCGATTGGGGCGGGGACGGCGGCTGCGGAATGGCCGCCGGCGCTGGCGCTGGCGGCGTAGGTGACGGTCACGGCCACCGGCTCGGCGGGAGACGGGAGAGGTCGGGGCCCGTTGGGTTCGGCTGCACCGTGCGGCGGGCGGGTCCAGGCCGGGGGCGGGAGGTCGTCGGTGCGCTGAGAGGTGGCCAGCAACTGCACGAGCGGGGCGTAGGCCTCTTCGTCCAGGCGCTGCACGGTGACCGCCAGGTCCAGGCCCGGCAGTTGGACGGGGCCGCCGGGGGTGACGGGAAGGGTCCACGCGCCGGGAAGATTAAGTGCGTCCTGGGCCGCGGTGACCACGGCGACGGCGGTGCGGGGGCGGGAGGAGAGCAGGTCGGCCAGGGCATCGGCTTCCTGCTCGGTGGGCACGCTGGTGGTCATAAGGATCTTGGGGATCCAGCTGTCGCCGCCCTCTGCCGACAGGCGCGCCTGGTGGAGGCTGTCGAGTTCGTTCTCGGCCAGCGCGCTGCGCTGGAATGCGTCGTGAGCCTGTACCTCGGGCAGGGCTTCGGCGAGCGCGTCGTGGTGTTCGAGGCGGGTGGGGTAGACGTCCTCGAGTTCCTGTCCGGTGCCGGACAGGACGAGGGAGATGTCGTCGGCGAGCTGGCAGGTGGCCAGTTCGACGGCCATGGCGCGGATGACGGCGCGGACATCGTCTTCGCTGCCCTGCAGGCGCAGGATGCCGGCGGCTTCGAGGTTGACCAGGACGGGCTCGCCGTGGCCGGTCGTGCCGATGCTGACCAGGGCCGGGTAAGGAGCGGTGATGTCGCGGGCGTCGTCGTCGCCGATGAGGTCGTCGCTGCGGGCGGGGCACCACCAGCGGTCGGCGTGCTTACCGGCTTGGGTGAACGGGGCGAGCGGCGGGGTCGGTGCGGACAGGTGCAGTTCGATGCCGCCGGCTGCCACGCGCACCGCGTCGATTTCGGGCAGCGGCCGCTTGTACTGGGCGCAGTTGGCGGCCAGGGTGCGCAGGGCGCGGTCGAGAACGGCGATGCTGGGTTCGTCGGAGGCGGCACGCAGCTGGGTTTCCAGCTGTGCGATCTTGCCGTCGGGGTTGGGCATGGGGATGCGGCGCTTGTGGCGTCGGCGGCGTTGCTGGAGGGCGCGCCGGGTTCCCAGTGCGGCCAGGACGGCGGCGGCGAACAGGCTGGTGGCAGCGGCAACCGCGGTGGCCGACAGAGGGGAGTCATCGCTCTGGCCGGCCGCGGAGTCCGCGGGGGTGTCGGCAGGCGGTGCCGGGGTCGCAGGTGTCGCGTGGTCCTTGCCGGCGTTCGGGGCGGGGGCCTGAGAAGGCCTCTCCTTCTCCGGGCTGCCGGTGGTGTCCTTCCCGCCGCCGGGCGCCGGGTTCTGGCGCTCGTCACCCTTGGGGGCCGGGTCCAGGGTGTTGTTCTCCGGTGCGGGCTTGCGCTCGTCGTGGTGGGTGTCGCCGCCGGGGGATGGGGTGTTCTTGGGCGGGAGCTGGAGCTGCCAGCCCGGGTAGATCTCGTCGGGGTCGCTCAGGGTACGCCCGTCGCTCTGCTGCTTGCCCTGGTTCAGCTCAGCGATTTCCTGGTAGGCGCCGGGGTCGCCGAGCTCGTCCTGGGCGATGGAGGACAGCGACTCGCCGCTCGTGACAGTGTGCGTAGTGGCGTGTGCCCTGGGGGCGTTGTCCGGTGCTGCGGTCAGCTGGGTGTGTGTTCCGCCGTGGTCGGCGGCGGGCTTGGGGTCGGCCGGCAGGCGCAGTATCCAGCCGGGCTGCAGGACGGTGGTGTCCGCGGTGAGAAGTGTGCCGTCGGCCTGGGGGACGCCCTCGTTGGCCTTGACGATGTCGTGCCAGCGGTTGCCCGCCCCCAGGCGCTCCTCGGCGATCTGCCACAGGGAGTCCCCGGCTTTCACCTCGTGAACCGGGCCTGTGTGGGAGGCGGCTGCCTTGGCGGCGGTGGTGGGAACGGCCTGCGCGGTGGCCGCGGCGGAAGCGCCGGTGGACTGAGGGGCGGTCACCGCGAGGCTGGCGGCCGAGGCGGGGGTGGTGGCGGCGAAGGCGGCGGACGTGGGCAGGAGCAGGATGATGCCGCCGACGAGGGTGCCGGCCAGGCGCTGGGTGCCGCCGAGGACCCGGATGCGGGGGGCGCGGCGGTGCCGCAGGACGGAGACGAGCTCCAGGACGACCGAGGCGGCGAAGGACAGATAGCCGTACCAGCCGATCAGGGTGATGGCCCCGAGGAACAACTGGCCCGTGTCGTCCTGCTGGGTCAGCATGGCGGTGACGTCGTCGATCGACGGCACGTCATGGGGCAGGACGCCAACCTGCCACAGGAGGTACGGCACCAGGACCAGGAGCGCGAGGAGCGCTGCCAGGCATATCAGTGCGCGCAGGAAGGCGGCCGGCTTGCTACGAGTTGTCATCTTCATCCCCGGTAGACCAGGTCGGCGCTGCCCCGGCCGGAGACCGTCCAGCCGCCGCCGGGCAGGAACATCGGAGCATACGTTTCGGTGACGGTGACCTTCAGCGCCGCCCCGTCCTCGCTGACCTCGACCGTGCCGCTGGCCCCCGCGGCGGCGAGGTAGGACCGGGCGGTTGCCACGGCGGCGTTGCGGTCCACCGTGATGCCCTGCCCGGAGATGGCCTTGCCGGCGTCGATGGCCTGCCCGCCGGCCCGTGCCGCTTCCTGCGCCACTCCCTCGGCGTGGGTGAGGGTGCGCAGCTTGCCGCCGCCGTCGATGACGAGCGCGGCGATGGCGAAGAGGCCGACGACGGTGACCAGGACGAACAGCGACATGGCTCCGTCGTCGCGCCGCCACCAGGCGGTGGGCAGCGCGCCGCGCAGGCGCGGCGAGAGCGTGGGGCGGGCGGCGGTCATGGAGGTTCCTGGTTTCAGTTGCGCTGGCGGTAGGCGTCGATGGGCGAGGTGAAGTTAGCCCGGAGGGTCTTGGAACCGGGCAGCCCCGGCATGCCGATGTCCGACAGACGTACGGTGCAGCTCACGGTCGCGGTCGTCGTCGAGGGGTCCCCCAGGCGAGCGGAGAACCCGCCGGTGGAGATGCTCGTCGAGACCGCCGTGCAGGGAAGACCCTGCTGACTCAGGAAGTCCTGGGCGACCCGCTCGCCGGCCGAACGCGCCGCGCCGGCACTGCGCTCCAGCGACGCGGCACGGGCGGCATTGCGTGCGGCGCTGTCGACGGCGTTCCCGGACGCCTGGATCCGGCCGAACGCGATGATCAGGCAGAGCACCAGGATCAGCAACGGCAGCAGGATCATCGCCTCGAGCGACAGAGCCCCGCCGTCACGGCGGGCGCCCTCGCGTATCCGGGCGAGGAACAGCGGCAGGTTCATGGTCACGGCTGAGTGATCCGTTCGGTCGCGGCCTCGGCGTGCTGGCTTACGGGCAGCTTCAGACCGGGGATCAGCGTGTCGACGTGCCCGCTCACTTCGATCCTCACCGTCTGCCCACCCCGGCTTCCGCTCACCTGGGCACCGGAGATGCTCCCGCCCGCCCGGCCGACGAAGCTCTGCGCCTCGGCCGTGCCAGCACCGATGCTGGCTCCGCGGACGCGGGCCCGCTCCACACCCTGCTGTGCGGCGGCAAGCGCGACGTTACGCGCGTGCCACCACAGCCCCACATGGACGGCGAGCATGACCAGCAGCAGCACGGCCGGGAACACCATCATCAATTCGAGGCTGAGCGCGCCGCGGTCCCGCTGCCGGCCGCGGACGGCCAAGGAGCGGGACCAGCGGCGCAGCACCGCTGTCACTTGATGGCGTCCTTCTTCTCATTGACCTTGGCCAGCAGCACACCGGCGACGACGATGGCGATGCCCACCAGCGCGCCGACAAGGATCATCATCTCGATGCTCATCGCTCCGCGGTCCTCGTTGCGGGCCTGCTTCAGGCGGGCCACCGTGCCCTGGGCGCGGGCGGACAGCAGGGGCCAGATCGGGTCATTGAACATGTTCTTACTCCTGTGTGGGCGGATTAGCTGGCGATGATCCGCGTGATCGCGGGGTAGCCGATGTAAGCGGTCATGATCACCACAAGGACGGACACGGGCATGATCATTCGCTCGGATGCGTCGTTGGCCTTCGCCTTGGCGGCGGTGAGCAGCGCACCCGAGAGCGAGCGCGCCTGCGCGCCGAGGGTCTCGCCGACGGCTGCGCCTTCCTCGCCGGCGATGGAGATGATGTCGGCCGGCACGCCGAGCTCGGGGATGTCCAGCTCGAGGGAGAGGCGCTTGAGACCCTCCCACGGGCTGATGCCTTCCAGTTCGGCCCGGGTGATCGCGTCCCTGATTTTGATGAAGACCCAGCCTTCGCCGATCTCGGCGGCCCTCTTCAGGGCCTGGGTAGGGGCCGCGTCCGCGGCCCGCTCGAGCTGGACCAGGCGCAGGTAGGCCTTGATGGCGTGCCGGAAGTCGGCCCGGACCTCGGTGGCGCGCTGCTTGGCGTGCACGTCGGGAGCGAACCAGAACAGCAGGGCGAAGACCAGGCCGGCTGCCGCAGGGACCGGCAGCGGCAGCGGGTAGCCGGCCACGGCCGCCACAGACACCAGGAGCGTCGGCAGCAGCAGACCGTACAACGCCAGCGCGATCTTCAGGCCGACGTGCTTGGTGGGGCTGCGGCCGATCAGCTCCAGCTCCTGACGCGGCAGCCGCAGCGTCCCCTCGCCGGCCGCGCGCAGCAGCGAGGCGCCCAGACGCTCCAGCCCCGACGCCGGAGCCGCACTGGCCCGTACGGGCTGGAGGTTCTCCAGCCGGGAGGCGTCCATGCGGTCCAGGACGTCGGACACATCCGGGCGCCCAGGACGCAGACCCCGGTAGACGATGACCAGGCCCAGGCCGACCGCGGCGCCGCCGATGACGGCGTACGGGGAGATCACGCGCTGCCCTCCTTCTCGCTCTCGCCAGCCGTGCGGTCAGCCGAGGACAGGAAGCGGGGGGTCGGCTCGATGACCGCCATCCTGCGCATCCAGATCTTCACCAGGACGAACCCGATCCCCAGAGCGACCAGCGTCATCTGGCCCACGGCCGTGGTGTAGGGCTCCACGTACGCGCCCGACAGCATCGACACCGCGAAGATCGCGAGGCAAAAAATGGTGACCCAGCGGTCGTTCGTGCGGGGCTTTTGCCGGTCGGCCTCGATCTCCCGGCGGGCGTAGACCTCCTGCGCCAGCGCGGCCGCGAGATCGTTCAGCGCCCGGCCGAGCCCGGCACCGCGGTCCTCGACATGCAGGATCAGCAGGGCTGCGACCTCATCGACGATCGCGTCGTCCATCTCGTCAGCGAAGGACCGGTAGGCATCCTGCGGCATCCAGCCGGCCGACAAGCGCGAGACCAGCCGCGTGACTTCCCCCGCGATCGGCTTCGGCACTGTCTGGAGACTGCGCTGGATGCTCTGCTCCAGGCTCACACCCACCGTGTGAATGTCCGAGAGCCGGCGCACCCACTCCTCGACCGCTTCCAGCCGGGCGATCTGCTCCTTCGCGCCCGAGCCGGGGTTGAGCAGCCACGGCAGCCCGGCCACGATCGCCGCGGCCACCGCACCGCCCATCGGCCAGGACGTGAACAGCCACACCAGCAGGCCGATCACTAGGGCGCCGCCGAAGCGGGAGCTGCGCCGGGCCCACCATGCCGTCGGCCCCGGTGAGCTGGTGCCCAGGCCAAGGGCCGCGCGCAGACGCTGCTCGGTGCGGCTGCGGCGCCGTGCCGGGCTGGGTTCCCAGCCGATGCCGCCGGCCACGGCCATGAACAGTCCCGCGACCACCGCGACGGCGGCCACGGCCGCACCCAGGGACGAGAGAGTCAGCGTCATACCGGCACCACCGTGTTCAGCCGCCGCTCCTCCCAGGCACCCCAAGGGTTCATCAGCAGGTTCCGGTCGAACCCAACGCGCTCGATGTCGGCCAGGAAGGTGGGGCTGGGCATGCCCTGCGGGACGGCACGCACCTCGCGGTGGCCGTCCTGCTCACGCGGCGCGAAGATCATCTGATGTGAGGGGCGGCCGTGCTCGCCGATCCCGGTGATCTCCATGACGTGGGAGACGAACCGGTGTTTGCGCCCCGGCCGGCCGTCGTCACCCACCAGTTCGGTCTCATCGATGAGCCGGATGTAGATCACCAGATCCACAGCCTGCGCTATCAGGCGCAGGGCCAGCTGCTCGCTCATGTTGATGCCCGCTTCCAGGCACAGCGTGGTCAGACGCTCGATGCTCAGCAGCGCGCTGCGGGCGTGCAGCGTGCACATACTCCCGCCTTCGCCCTCGTTCATCGCGTGCAGCATCGGCACGACTTCCTTGGAGCGGACCTCGCCGACGATGATGCGGCGCAAGCTCATGCGCAGCAGCTGCGGGAACAGATCGGAGAGCGTCAGCTCGCCCATGAGCTTGCCGTCCGGGCCCCGCTCGCCGTTGGACTCGCGTCCTTCGTAGGCCACGACCTCCGGGCCCTCGGGGTCCTCGTGCAGGTACAGCTCGTACTCGCTCTCGAGCGTGCCCACGCGCTCGGTCCTCGGGATCTCCCGCGCGGCCGCGCGCAGCAGGGACGTTTTTCCCACGCCCTGGGAGCCCACGATGATGATGTTCTTGCGCGCCTTGACCGAGGACTTGATGAAGGCGGCCAAGGTCGTATCGATCGTGCCCCACTTCACCAGGTCATCCAGGCCCTGCCCGCGGGTACGGTGCCGGCGGATGACGACCTGCGGCCGCGGCGTGATCCCGTACGACGCTGCCAGACGCGACCCGTCCGCCAGCCGCATATTCAGATTGGGGGTCGCCGGAGTCAGCGCCCGCTCGCCCTGGCCGCCGGTGCGCGCAATGTGGTTGATCAGCTGCACGAGCGCCTTGTCGCTGGGCGCGATGGGCTCCCACATCCGCGACGGGCGGTCGGCGTAGTCCACCCGGACCCGATCGGCGCCGTTGATGATGATGTTCTCGACATTGGGGTCATCGAGCAGCGGCTGCAGGCGCCCGGCGCGGAAGAGCTCGTCGAAGACCGCCTTACGCAAGGCCGTCTCCTGTTCGACGGTCAGCGGCGTCTGCCCGCTCGCGGCGTACTTGACCGCCCACTCGCTGACCGTCTGGCTGATGACCTGCATGCCGTGCTGGCGCCGGTCCGCATCGCTCATCGTGCCGTCGGCGGCCGCGGCCCGGCTGACCTTCGAGCTGGCCTGGTGCCGCAGCTCGGCGATCACCTCGTACGACACCGGCAGCGTGCTGAAGTATCCGCCGGCTGGTGCCTGCGCGGTGTCCGCGGCCGCGGGAGCGACAGGGGCCGGCACCACCGACGGGGATGCCACGCCCGGTACGGGCCGGCGGTTGCTCAGCGCCTTCTGGAAGTCCGCCACGATGTCATCGACGCCGGGCTGCCCTTGGGGGGCTGCAAAGTTTTCTGTCATGTTCTTCCTTCAGCCCTGGACCGGCGCGGGCCGCGCGAGCTGGAGACGCCGACGGGTGACCACCTCGTTGATGCGGTCATGCGCCGAGCGCGCCGACCGCAGCAGGGTCCGGCCGGCCTTCTTGAACTGGCCGTGGGTGAGCACGTCCGCAGTGTCGGGGTCCCACTCCAGCGACGCGAAGGCCGGGGCTTGGAGCCACTGCTGGATATTGCTCGACGACAGCGAGCCTTCCTCGATAACCATCAGCCCCAGCGCGTCGGCTCCCGTGCCTTCGTGCGCGAGCTCATCGCGCAGGATCCGCACGGCCGGGGCGGCCGAGACCACCGACGCCTGCGTGGAACGCACCACCAGCAGCACCACATCGGCCGCCCGCAGCAGCGGTGCCGGGTACACCGAGGTGTTCAGACGGGTCTCGGACTGCGCCACGATACGGCCGGCGTCGATGATGACGTCGTAACCGCGGTGGTCCATCACGGCGATCAGCTCCGCGATCGCATCCCAGGTGCGGGCCATCGACGGCGCCTGCGCCGGATCGGTCAACCCGGGCAGGAGCATCCGGGCCCCGGAATGCGACTGGTCCAGGGAGACCCAGTGCTGGTGGAACTCCGTGGCGAGCGTGCCCTGCCGGTCGGCCGCGGCGAGCCGGTGCAGGCCGACCTGCGCCGAGCCCTCGCCCTGAAGGAAGCCGGCCCGGATGGTGCCGCCGGACGGGTCGGCCTCGACCAGCAGCGACGGACGGGGCGAGGACAAGGCCAGGGCCAAGGAAGAGCACGTGACCCCGGATGACTTCCCGGAAGCCAGAGCGATGACGGCCATCAGTGCTTCGCCTTCAGCACGATCGAAGCGCTGCCAGTGGCCGCCCAGGCGGCCAGGGTGGGGCTGCTGGTACCGGCGGCGGCGACGTCCACGACCCGGGCACCGTTGGCATCCGCGTCGCCAACCCGCGTCACGACGGCCGGCTGGCTGTCGGGACCTGCGGTGTTGTTCTTCCCAGAGGCCCCGGAGCCCGAGTTGCCGGAGCCGGAGGAGTTGTTGCCGCCCGAAGGGGTGTAGACGATGACGACCTCGTCGCCCGGCTGGAGCGCCTGGGAGGGCAGCTGGCCGGGCTTGGCAAGGATGCCGACGACATCCTTGCCCTGGGCCAGAGAGGCCTTTTCCCGCACAGACTCGGTGGTCACCAGAGTCCCGGCCGGCATATCCGCCGCGGCCGCCTTCCCGATGATCTCCTTCTTCCGGGCCACCGGGACCGGGTGCAGCGCGGCATCACGCGATACATGGGCAATGACCAGGTCCGACGGCTTGATCGTTGCACCCGCCGGTATCGCCTTGGCGGTGGCGATCACGCTGACACGGTCCCCGGCGTCGTTGACCAGCCATACCGCGATGAGAGCCCCCACAGCCGACAGGGCAAGTCCCGCACCCATCACGACCGGGCGCCGGCGTCGCCGCGGCGCGTCCTGAGTGATCGGCAGCGGTCCCTGCGGGGCCTCAGACGCGGCCGCGCCCTTCTTGCGATCTGCGAACTTCGTCGCCATTTGCTTAATTCCTTGTGCTAGTTGACGACCTGCAGCTCGCCAACGCGCGCCGTGGTCTGTGCCGTGCGGGTCTGATTGGGCAACGTCCCGGTCTCCCCGTTCGTCGCCGTCCACGTCACCACCCAGGTCGTCGTGGCCGTGATGGAGTACTCGCCGCCTGCCGGCACCTTGGTGTAGCGGTAGCCGCAGTCAGGGGAATCCTTCTTGCCGAAGTCAGGGCTGTACGCGGTCCCCGGGCTCGTGCAGTTGACGGTGTGCCCGTCACCCATGTTCCAGCCGATCCCGGTGACCTTCGCGGTCGCGGTGACGGACAGACCGCCAGCCGCTGCCGTAGTCGACTGCGGGCCCCAGGTGGTGTCGGACCTCTCCACCCACATCCACACCGGCATCCCGATCAGCCCCTTGCCACCGGGCGGCGGAGCGCTGCCGACCTTCGGAGCCTCCAGCTTCATCTTGCTGAACGCCTGCTGCGCCAGCTCGGCGGCAGTAGGCATCCGGACAACTCCCGGGGGAGCGGTCTGCATCCAGATGGCGCCCTGACGTCCGCCGCCGATGTCGGCTCCATCGGTGCCGTTACCGCAGTTGCGCTCGTAGATTGCTCCGTCGCCCGGCTGGTGGCCTTCCCAGGCAGGGTCGCCGGCAGGGGGCTGGGGACTGGCCAGCTGGATGTAGCAGCCCACCGCCGACGAGTCCGGCTGGTAGTAGTCACCGATACCGTCGATGTGGCACCTGGGTGTATGCACCGAAGGGTTGTCGTCCGAGCAATTCGTCCGGCCGCCGCCGCCTCCGGAGTTCGAGACGGAACCATGACTGCCGCCTCCGCCTCCACCGCCTCCAGCGCTGCCACCGGTGTTGACACCGGCGCAGATGAAGACGCTCTGACAAGACGTGACGTTCGTGCCACCGCCATCGGCAAAGGCAGCAGATATGCCGAAGAGCTGCAGCACACCGACAACGATGGCCAGTGCCGGGAGGAAGCCGAGGCGCCGAGCGCTCAGCATTTCCGGTCCGTCACCTGAACATCAACCACCATCCACCGCTCACCGACCGTCCGGGCAGAAACGTTGGCAATGAATCGCGTCAGACGTTCCTTGGGGAGGGGCAGCAACTCGCCCGTCTTCTCCTTCATCAGCTTCCACTGGGAGACGTCGACGCAGTCCGTGAGCGCTGCCTTCTTGGGCGACGCATCGAGGCTGACAGAATCCACCTTGGGGTCGACCTTGACCGTCCCCTTAATGACGTTCCCGTTCTGCTGCAGAGTGATCAATTCACCCTTCGTCTTGCTCAGTGCTTTGTCGAAGGCGTACTTGTTCAGGTCGGTGTCTACTGGGCTTGCCTTGGCGTAGGCCTTGACCTGGGCGTCCCAGTACTTGCGGTACACCGTGATCACCTCGGCCTTGGCCGCCTCCTGCGGGTCTGCGCTCGCTCCGGCGCTCCCCGACGCAGTCGCCGCTGCGCTGCCGCTGCCGCTGGGGGTTGAGGGGTCGGTGCCCAGGGATTCGTCGTCCTTTTTGCTCCCGCAGCCGGCTATGAGCGAGCCGCTTACGAGCACCGCGGCGCCCCACGCGACGGCGCGCAGGCCGCGCCGGGTCTGTCCACGATCGGCGATCGAAAGTGTCATGGGCGCATTTCCCCTCATGAGTGCTGCATAAAAGCCTGTCAAATACACATATTCGGTGGGCAGTCTCCGTAATCCATTGCAAGGAACGGTGGCGGCCGTGGCCGTTCAGGGGCCCAGACGCGGTACGAAGACGTTGCTCAGTCCCGCGGCTGCCGCCGGGCGGCGGCCAGAGCGCCTCGCAGGCGCCCCTCGGTGGTCCCCAGCAGCTTCGCGGCCAAGGGGACGCAGTGGTCGTCGAGCGTGGACTGGCCCCGCTCGATCCGCGACCATCGGGCCTGGGCAATGCCGAGCGCGCTCGCCAGGCCGCGCTGACTCAGGCCGTTTCTGACCCGCAGCCAGGCCAGGTCGCCGGCCACCTCGCGCTGCAGCAGCTCGGCGAGCGGTACGTTCAAGGCGGACGCGAGAGCACTCAACGTTCCCAGCCTCGGTGTACGTCTGCCCCGCTCGTACAGGCAGATGTGAGGGCCCGCCACCTGCGCACCATGGCCCCTCGCTAGGCCGGCGAGCTCCTCCTGCGAGAAGCCGGCGGCGGCACGCAGGGCGACCAGCGCAGAGGCGTTGAAGCCCGCAACCCCGCGACCCCCCACCGCTCGCCCTCCCCCGGCGATCCGCTACCCGCCTCACCGCTCTATGGCGGAATGCGAAGAGCACACGCGCGGCCCGGCACGCACTGGGGCTCGGCGCGATGATCATCATGCTGACGATCGGGAGGATATCCGGCCGGAGGGGCGTGTGCGGCGTGAGGGGAGGAAGCTGAGCAGCCCGGCAGGCGGAAGACCGGTGATGGCGTACGGGGGCGTCATCGGGAGCACCGACCGGCGGCAGGCCGATACGCATGCGTTCCCTCCCCATGTCCCTGCATTGCAACTCATCGTTGCTTACCGACTGAATCTGATCGGTAACTTACCCGAATCTGACACGGCTGTTTGAGCACGTCAAGCATGATTCGAACACTCACCCTCCCGCTCTGGGTGATTTGCTCGATCTTGTCGAAAATGGCGAGGAAGCCGGACATATTGCGGCCATCCAGTCGGGCAGCGCCCCCTCCGCAACACCTGGCGGGCCGTCAGCGCCCTGCGCATTGAGGCGGATACGCGCGCATCGCTCCAAGCACCTGACCCGGCGGTACGGCACTCAGGATGCACTTGCTCTCGGTGAGAAGCCCGGCACTTACAGCGGCGCGTAGCGGACTGTGGTGCACGTCATGGAAAGCTTCCGGTGGTCGGCGAACCTGAGCTGTTTGCCTTGTTACAGCACGAACGAGGGCCGGCTGGACCGCTGCGCCGCCTTGTGAACGCAGGTGCTCAGGATGCCGAGGTCCCGGTACCGCCCGTTGCCGGAGACGGGGTTGTGTCGCGCAGCCGGTAGATGGTGCGGGTGTCGGGGCGTAGCGGGAGGTCTGGGCGTACGCGGGCGCGGGGGCGGAAGACGGAGCCGCGGGTGTAGGTCACGCTCTCGATGGCGCCGTCCTTGTAGACCGGGCCGACGAGGTTGCCGTTCTCGTCTCGGATTCCGATGCGCGTGTTCTCCGTCCAGCTGGCGCGTCGCCAGGTGCCGTAGTCCCCGCCGGCCCCGGAGTCGCTCGACGCGTCGGCCGCGGGGCGGGGCTCGGCGGGGGGAGGTGTGTAGTCGAGGACGTTCATGCGGTGCAGCGCTCCGGCGCGGGCGTCGGGGTGCTTGGCCAGACGCTTGAGCGCCTTCACCGATCCGGGCTTTCCGCGCTCCTGGGCAGGCGGCACTGGCGGTTTGCGCCACTTGCCGAAGGAGAACTGAGCGGCATAGGAGTACAGCAGGCGGCCTGCGCCGTGGTCTCCGTAGGCGGCGGGCTGCAGGTACCACTGGCGGCCGCGCTGGGCGTGCACGGACGTCACCAGGATCAGGCCGAGCGTGGTGTCGACGGTGTGGTTCGGGTGGGCGGCGAGGACACCGCCCAGGACGGCGTGGCTGGTTCCGGGAACCTGCTCCCCGTCAAGCAGCGCCTCGAGTTCGTCGTCGTCGGCTTGGACGGCGGCCAGCGGCACCGGCTCGTGCAGAACCACCGCCCACGGTCCCGGCAGCCGCAGGGCGGCCCGGTTGTTCGCGCTAAGGCTGGCAGTCGTGGCTACGTCCAGGGCGAGACCCTCGGGGATGAAGTGTGCGTGCGGCACGGCCAGGTAGGCCGCGGTGGTCGTCACTGCGGCGATCGCGTGTGAGCGCCTGCTCTGCGGGCTGAGCCGGCGGTCGGGGGTGAAGGCCTTGGGGGCGACCAGGCCCCAGCGCAGCGCGCTGACATCCGTTGGGTGGAGGTCGGTCAGGTCCTCGGTGAGCCGGTGGGGGGTGACGCGGGCGTAGGCGCCATCCGCATCCTGGTCCAGCGCCAGCGCTTGGAGGACCTCGCCATGGTCATCTACCGCGGTGCTGGCACCGGCACCGACGGCGACGGCCGCTCCCGATGAGCCGCCCACTTCTCTACCTCGACGTCGACGGGCCGTTGAACGCCGAGCGCGGGGTAGCGTTCGGCGACTTCCTCGGCTGTCAGGGGGTGCTCGGCGAGCAGGCAGGGCGGACGGCCTGTTGTCGGCGCAGGTTCAACGCAGGGTCCCCCCGAAGGTGGTCCGGGTGCCGCCCGTGGCCGATGTCTCGACGGTGATGGGGCCGGGGACCGCGGTGTCCGGGATCGTAAAGCGGATGAGCGTCGTTGCGGTACGGTGCGGCGCGATCGGCGCGTCCTTGTACCCCAGGCTCGGGGTGATGCTGGCGATCTCCTTCAGTGCGTCGCCGCTGAGCACCCGCAGGGAGATGTTCATGCCCGTCTTGGGGCCGGCGCTGTTGTTGGCGACCGATAGCTCGAGCTGGGCCTGGCGTCCTCGGCCGTCTCCTTGGGTGAGGCTGATGGGGGACAGACGGAGGCCCGACTTCGACCAGGTGCCCAGGGGCACCGTGGCGCCGGCGGCAGGTCCTGTGCTGCTGCTGGGTGCAGGGGACGTTGCCGGGGCGTGCCCGGGCAGGTTGCCTTCGAAGAAGAGGTTCTCGGCTTGGGCCATCCCCTCCTTGGTGACCTCCGCGGTCACGGTCGCCCGCGCGCCGGCCGCCGGTGCAGGGACGGCCACCCCGATGTCCGCGGTGAGGGTGCCGCCGGGCCTCACACTGGCCGTGCCGCGTTCGGGGAGGCCGGGCAGTGCGGCGCCGGTGAAGAGTGTTGCGGCGCGCCCTTCGTCTCCGTAGCGCACGGTGAGGGCGGTGTGCGGCAGCTTGGCTATGTGGTCCGTCCGGTTGGTGAACTTCATGGTGGTCCGCAGCGCTGTCCATCCGGCCGGAATTGAGCGGGCGTCCGCAGGGGCTTCGGTCTTCTCTGGGGTGCGCAGCTCAAGGGTCCAGTCGCCGGCTGCGGAGACAGGCGTGCCAAAGGCGGTGATGCCCTCGGGTGTGGCCGGTGCGGTGCTGGGAGCAGCTGATCGCGCAGGGGCCGGCTCGGCACCTGCGCGGGCCTCACTGTTCTGGCTGCAGCCGGCCGTCAGGGTGGTGATCAGCGCCGCTGCGGCGAGGGCGGTTGTCGTACGGGGAGCGCGCATCACGGTCCTTCTGGTCGAAGCGGGTGTGGTGGGTGGGGGACTCGCTGACCTGCCGGGCCGGTGGTGTGCGTCGTTCCGGGTCAACGGCGTGCGTGTGCGGCGTACCTGCGCCGACCGCCCGGTGGTGTTCTAGCCGCGGTTGGCGTAGGGCGAGCTGGGTCCGTCGCCTCCTGGTGGTGCTGATGGGGCTGGGAGGAAGCCGGCAGGCCCCCATGGTCCGGGCGGGACCGCCCACGCCACCGGGACTCTCGGCGAATCGGTGTGGTGCCTCGACTGCGTGGCCGACCTGGTCCCGCAGGGGCCTGTGCCTGCGGGACTCGCGCTGCGTCCGTTGCCGGCCGGCCGGGGGCTTGCCGCAGAGTGCCAGGACCTGGGGGAGCGTGGGGACGCGGGCCGGACGCGATGGACAACGGTGCACCTTCGTTCGGGGCGTCCGGACGGGCCGGCGGCCAGGTGGTGGTTTCAGCAGCATGCGGTCCTGATCGTAAGTCTGTGGAGGGCAGCCGCGGCCGCCCTTGGGCCGGATCCGGACGGCCTCCGGGGCGCGAGCAGTACGACGAGGCTGGCCCGACGCCTGGTCACGACCAGCGGGGGCGCCGCCGCCGTTCGGCGGCGGCCTTATGCTCGCGGCATTTGCGGCAGGGAGGAAGTCGCTCATCGTTTGGTAGGGCGGTTTGGGGTCCGCGGGGCCGGGTTTCGTGCCGCACCGGGCTGCTGCTTGTGGTCGCGGATGCGGGCCCGGCCGGGGTGCCGGTCATGCCGGGTGAGGAAGGTCGAGTTCGAAGGCGTGGCCGAACTCCAGGTTGTGCGGCGGTGGGGTCGGTTCGCCCGTGGTGGTGTCGGTGGCGTAGGCAGCGAAGGTCTGGGCCTCCGCGAGGGGCAGGAATGCACCGGCGCTCACTTCCCACCCGTACGCGACCTGTCGACCGTCCGCGCCGGTGCTGCGGGCGACGATCCCGGTGGCCCAGCCGGTGACCATGCCGCAGGAGAGGATCTCGGCAACGACGGTGTTGTCCACGAGGTCGGTGACCCACGCTTGTTCGCCGAGGTGGTCGACGATGGCCCCCTGGGTCAGGAGCATGCCGCTGCTGCCGATGAGTGTGCAGGCGGCAAGAGAGGCCGCGACGGCCCCGCGGTCTTCCAGCTCTACGAGGATGGCGGTCAGAGCGTCTGCGGCCCTCCGTGCGGAGGCTGTACCGAGTTCCTCCGGGTCGTAGCCGTGGGCGTGGCAGAAAGCCCGCACGGCGGTCTGCGCGGCGGTGAAGGTTCGGATCTGCTCGGCGGACCCGGTGGGCGGCCAGGCGTCAGGGGACACGGGGGCGGCAGTCCTTCCGAGTGTGGGGGCAGTGTTGTGGCCGGGGCCTGGAGCGGGCACCGGCGGCCGATGAGGCCAAGTCAGCGTGGCAGGGCTGTGGTGAGGGGGATGGCCGAAGGGCGGGTGATAGCCGTGTGGAGGAGGTCGACGACAGCCGTGCGGATGGCGGTGGGTTCCACAGTCCAGCCCGCGTGCCGGGGGTGCTGGGAGGCCGCCGCGGTCAGCAGCAGAGTGAGGGAGACGGCAGTGGCCGCACGGGTGTTGCGATCGGCCGCCCGCGGGTGGGCGGTGATGAGGGTGCGCTCCAGCCCGGTGGTGAGCCCGTTGTAGATCTTCCGGTGCAACTCGGCGAACCGATCGTCCCCCTCGGCCGCCCGGGCCTCGACGGCCCGCAGAACGGTCCGGTTCGCGCGGTAGAAGCGGAAGAAGGCATCCACCAGCTGAGCGGCTGCCTCACGGTCGAGGCCTCCTGTCGTGGGCACAGGGCTGAGGAAGGCCTTTCGCGCGACGTCGTCGGCCAGGGCCAGGACCGCCGCGTCGAGGTCGGGGAAGTACTGGTAGAAGCTTGCGTTCGAGGTCTTGGCACGCCGGGCGATGTCGGCGATGCGGATGTCGCGGTAGGGGGTCCACTTCAGCTCGGTGACGACGCTGTCGAGCAGTGTCCGGCGGGCTCGCAGACCGGCGGCGCGGAGGACGCGCCCGTCGGCGGCCAGGATGGCGTTGGGCATGGGAAGTTCCTGTCCGTGCTGACAAAGGGAGGTTCGGTAGACGGGCCAGCTGTTCTCGCGGGGGAGACGGCTCCGTCAACACCTGAAAAGATACCATCACTAAAATAGTTAAGCAACTCCCTGGGGATGGGGAAGAGCCTCCTGAGCCGAACGGCGCGACAGCCGGGGGCCCGGCGACAGTGCCTCGGTGGCCGTGCGCGGATAGAGCTCCTCGGCGAACCGTGCAGGGCGAGCCGGTGACGTCGGGCTCGGTCGTGCTCATGAAAGTCTCCGAGAATGCGATGGTGACAACGCCGCAGGAGTGCGAGGGACGGCGCGCGGCGGCGGTGGGCGGGCCCCGTCACCGGGGCCGCAGGCCGGGCCGGGGGTCAGCGGTACGATCCGGGCCCGCGCCCCAGCTGGTAGTGGGCCGCCAGCACCTGGTCCGCCAGAACGTTCGGGCGAGTGCGGAAGGTCAGAGTCGGCTCGTCGCCTGAGTCCACGACGGCCAGGCCCAGGCCCGGGTCGGACCCGGCGATCTGGGTCAGCGCGCGCTGCACGGTCCGGCTATCCAGCAGGAGGACGCGGCCGGGGCTGCCCGGGTCGGTCCGCAGCCGGCCCAAGGTGATGCTGCGCGCGCCGGGCGCCGCGCGGTCGGCGAAGGTCAGGCAGGCGTAGGCGATGACCGCGGCGGGCACCGTGCGGCCGGCGTTGCGGTTGATGACCAGTTCCTGCGTGCCGGGTCGGTGGTGGCGGCCGCGGGCCTCCTCGACGCGCAACACGTTCAAGGCGCGGAAGGGGTTGGAGAGCTGCTCCTCGACCGGCGCGTGCTTGTGCCCTTGCGGGACGGGCGTAGGCCCGTACATGGAGATGAAGGCCGTGATGTCGCGCGTGAGCGCGCTGTCGGAGGGGGCGGTCCAGCCGCTGTCCACGACGTCGCGCTGCACACCGGCCCGGACCTCGTCCCGGGTCATGCGCGAGAGCCCGGCCAGGGCAAAGAGCTGAAACCACGTGGGGACCTGGCAAGGCGGCTGGAGGAGCCACCAGTGCAGCAGCCACAGACTGCCGGGGTCCTCCAGGTACGGGTCGGCACCGTCCTCGCCGAGAAGCCAGTGCCCGTGGCGGGTCGGTTGCAGACCGGCACGGGGCCCACCGATCGGGGTATCGGCTATCAGGCCGAAGGCGCGGGACCAAAAGCGCAGCGCCGGCACCATGCTCGAGCCCACGCCCAGTGTGACGGGGGCGTCGGGACGGGCGAAGACCTGCGGGTCCTCCAGGACGGCCTGGTGGGCCTTGAGCAGCCAGCCGGCCCGCGGCGGATACGTACGGTGCCGGCCGAACGAGGGGAGACAGCCCTCCAGTGGGCGGTGATCGGACACAGAAGACTCCTGAGGAAGAGAGGGGGAAGACGTGATGCGCGGCCGCTGACATGTGGCTGGCGCGGACCGGCGGGTGCGAGGCGGCGTGGGTCAGCGGGTGGCGCCGATCCAGATGTCGAGCCACGCCTGGCGCATGAGCCGCTGGCGCCGACGGCCGTCGGGCATGACGCGCTTGACGCGAGCCCAGAACTCCGGGCCGTGCGGCTTGCCGGGCGGCCGGGTGGCGTGGGCCAGCTCGTGCACCAGGACGTACTCGCACAGCGCCGCAGGGAGCTGGAAGAGCGGCCAGTGAAACGACGCCTGGTCAGCGAGTTCGTCGAACACGCCGGCCCGGACCTTCCCGAGGTCGCGGACATCCAGGCCGGGCTGGGCCCTTCTGCCGGCTGCTATCCGACGCCACCAGGAGGGCGCGTTGCGTTCTACCCAGGCAAGACCCTCCTGGCAGTACCAGTCGGTGAGGACGTCGGCCCCGCGGGCGCGGACGTCGGCCGCGCTGACCACCAGCTGCCACCCGTCGTCGTGCCGGACGCGCCGCGTCGGGCCCTCCTGCTCCGTCAGGTACAGGCGCATGCTCTGGCCGAGCCAGGTGAACTCCTCGCCGTCCACCAGCTGCTTGACAGGGTGACGGGGAGCCTTTGTGGCGAGCTTGATGGCATTACGCTCCAGCTCCGCGGCCTTGCTCCGGACGAAGTCGACGACCCTCTGCGGGGCTACCGGGGGCCGGACCCTGACGGTGTGCCGGCCTGAGATGTCGGTAGTGATGACGATGGGCTGGCGGCGCTGGGAGATGACGACGCCGAAGTCTCCTGCGGCGAGCACTCCGTCGTCGACGAGAGCCTTGCGGATGAGCTCCGCCAAGGCGCGATCCTGAGCAGTGGACGGCAAGAGGATTCCTGATCCGATAGGGGGCGGGATGCCGCCCCGGGTTGAGAGGTACGCAGGACCTGCGCACCTCAGTGCGACGAGCCGCGGCACTGACTTGAAAGGGCTGGTCTGCCGGCCTTGCGGAGTGGGCAGCCGGGCTGTGCCGGCTCGCCTTGGCGACCTCGAGGCCGGCCGCCAGACGGTGGAACGAGGACTTCCGGAAGCGGGGGCGGCCCGGCCGGGTTCGCCCTGGCCGCGCCCCGCGGGCCGTGCTCAAAGGGCGCCGGGACCCGCCGGTCAGGCGGTGGCCTTGTCCCAGACATAGACCGGGCCGCGCGGGCGCCGTACGGGCTTGCCCTTGGGGCCGTTGACGTGCTGGCGGATGATCCGCTCGGCGTGCGTGCAACCACCGACGGCGTGCAGACGGGTATTCAGGCAGCGGTTCGGGCTGCGGTACGGCGGGACCTCCCAGCGGTAGTCCGTGCGCGGGGGCCTCCGGCCGTCGCAGTCCCGGCGGTCGAGCTCGCTGGCCTCGGCCGACGGCTTGTGGCTGGCCCGCAGCCGCACCACGTTCACATCGCCGTCCCCGGTGATGCCCGCGCGCCGGTCGCGCTTGCGCCCGGCCCGGTCACGGGGCACGACCTCGGTCTCGGTCCACGCGTGCTCGCCGGTCTGGGACATCAGCTGCCAGGCGGTGTAGACGGTCTGGGCCCAGCCGCCGGTCGTGCCGAGCGGGGAGCCCGCCTCGGGGAACTTGCGGCCGAGGAACAGAACGGTCTCGTTGTCCCACGTCAGCTCCGGCCGCCCGGGGAAGTCCAGAGCCGCGACGAGCTCCCCGGCGCGGGCGGTGTCGCCCAGCGCGGGGCTGTGCAGCATCGTTCCGGGATCCACGCCGTAGAGAGCGGCCCCGCACGCGGTGTAGAACGTGAGCCATATCCCGTGCTCGGCCGGATGGACGAGCTCCCGGCCATGCACGGTGTTGGCGATCCACTCCACCGGCACGCGCCCGAGGTGCGGGCGCCACAGCGACCAGGAGACCGCCACGATCGGCGTATGCAGTTGGACCGGCGCCCCGCCCTGGCCAGCCGCCGTACGGGTGTTCACTGCGTACGAGCCGATGGGATCGGCGAAGACCATCAACCCGCTCGGCGACGGCAGACGGTCCGCGCTCACCGGCTCAGTCGGAGGCGTCGCCGCGGCGGCCAGTGACGCGGCGGTGGTGTCCTCGTCGGCGTAGTACAGCCGGGCCTCCGCGAGGCGCAGCGCCTCCTGGCCGCACAGAACCAAAGCCGCCGTGGCGGCCGGGTCGGGAACCTTGACGTAGGGGAAGAGGCTGGAGTGCCCGCCCACCAGCGAGTTCTTCATTTGCATGAGCCCGATGTTCGTCCGCTGCCACTCCTCCATCTGTGGCCGTATCTCGGCGAGTTGGTGTGGCTCCGGCGCATTCCAGCGCCAGTTGACCGCGTCGGGTGCGGAGAAGTTGGAGTCCAGCACAGTGCCTCACAAACAGGGTGGAAGTTTCATGAACCGAAGAGGGGGGGCGCCGATCTATCGCGTCCAGACGATTAGAAACTTACACCCAAAAAAACAGTTAAGCAATCTCCGGGTGGTTTCGTGGAGGCCAGGCTCGTCCAGTCATGTTCGGCCCGTCGCGGAGGAACTGGTTTCCCCGGCTCCGTCGTCGACTTCGCGGTTCGCTCCGGCGAGCAGGTCCGCCGCGCCTCGCGCCGGCGGCGAACAGCTGGGCGGCGCCAACGCGGCATGCCCATACGGAGCGTGTCGACCGGATCGGCGTGGCGCGGAGACGCGGGGAGCAGGGCTCGGAGTCCTCGGCCCAGACCGCCTTACCTGGCGCAGGCTGCGGCCGGGAGCCCGTCGGCCGGGGCCGACACGGTCTCGGCCGACGGACGGTGAGCCGCTTACGCACAGTCGCGCAGCAGGATCTGGGCGGCCTGCGCGGCGCTGTCGGCGTGGATGGTGGCCACGCTGGCACAGGCGGCGTAGAGCTCGGCGAAGAGGGTGTCGTCGAACTCGTCGGCCTCCTGATCGGTCTCCGGGGCGGCCCTGATTTCCAAGATCGTGCAATGCCCGTCCGGGCCGATCGTGCTGATCACGTAGTACGCGCGGCCGTTCCCGGCGGGGGTGACGGAGGTCTTCACGGGGATCTCCTTATGGGTGGGGCTGGTGGTGTTCAGGAGGAGAGACCCGTCTCCCCGAACTCGTCGAAGGGCCGGACCCGAGAGCCGGGCGGGAGGCGGGTCTCGTCCCAGACGAGCTCCCCGTCGTCGAAAAAGTTGATCTCGCCCTCCGACTTGTCCTCAGCCACCCAGGTGAGGGCGCCATCGAAGTCGTGGCCGAGCGTGACGGCGGGCACGGTGAGTTGTCGCAGGGTATTGCCGATGGTCGTGTGGTGGGCATCCCAGTCAATGTGCGCGGACTTGATGAGCGACGGTAGACCCTTGAAGTCGTATGTCGCCGTGTCCGCGGGAACCAGGATGCGCTCCCGGTCCCTGGTCAGGGCGGCGAGAGCCTGCGGGGCCAGACCGGCCGGGGCGATCTCGAAGGGCTGCCAGCGGTCAATCAGCACCTCGCAGATGGATGCGAGCGGTATGGGCGGGTGGAAGGTGAGCGAACCTCGGGTAGTCCAGGTGAGACCCATAGCAGTAGTTCCTTTCATCTGGTTTTAATGGAGACCGATGCGCCCGTCCCGCCGCCGTCCGCCATCGGCCGGGCTACGGGTGCGGGGGACTTCTCCAGCACCCGGCCTGCCGGGCCCGCGTGTCGGCGCTGGCCGCCGGCGACTCATGGCCGGAGAGCATGCGAGCCGCCAAGACAGCGTCGGGTGCTGTCAGGCCCCAAAGGGGGAGACGGTCACGTTGTCGCGGGCGTCCGGCGCCACGCGGTACGCCATGCGCGCCGGGAAGTCGCGCTGGAGGTCGGGGCCGCGTCGGCGCTGCACCTTGAGGCGGCACTTTGCCCGTGTCGTGCCCTTGTCGCGAACGCGCTCCTTCAGGAGAGCGCATCCGCCACACGTAGCGGACAGTACCGTCGTCCAGGGCTCCAGCAGCCGTCGCCGGGTGGCGGGATGGATGCCCTGGTCAAAGCTCTGGCGGTATGGAGCCACGGCCGATGGTTGCGGGTGGGATGGTCAAAGTGGTCATGGAGGTCCCCAAGTTGTGAGGGTCAACGCGGAGAGGCTGTCGGCCGAGAGGGCGGTGCCGTCCGACTCGTCCTGGTGGAGCCCTAGCCACACCATTAAATATACCCCCATGAAAACATTTAAGCAAGAGTGAGGTTCGGGCGCCCAGGCTCATGGCTGCTCCAGCACCGCGCGTCGAGCGGACCGGCGCGGGCTACACGAAGCGCGGAAGCCTAAGGCACCCTCCCTCCGGGGCCGGTCCCTTCCCTGTGCTACTGCGGCAGCGACTCCCTGAAGGCGTCCCGGCGGGCGGATGCTCGGGCCCGGTGTTCGTGCGCCCGGCCGAGACCGCTGCCCCTGCAGAGCCCGTCCGCACAGGCGATGAGCACGTCGTCGCCCAGGCGCCACAGCAAGGAGTTCGCAGCCAGCGTCGCAGCTGCGAGGGGATCAATCTCGACACCGACCCAAGGGAACGCCGCAGGGTCCTTGCCTTCCCTGCCCAACTGGGCCGCCGCGGCTCGCCACATGGCTCCGCTGCCGGCCGCCAGCTCTCCGGTGCTCTCGCCCTCCGACAGACCGGACAGGACCTCACTCATGAACTCGCACACGAAGACCGGGGTATGGAACGCGCCGCGACGCCCTTGCTCACTCCGGGCGGTCAGCTGCTGGAGCAGCCGGCCGAGCAGGTCAGCCTTGAGATACCGCCCCGGGTCGGCACCGTGCTCCATCACGCCCGCTCGCAACAGCAGGTGGGTCAGCTCGGTCACCTGCTGCGCCGTCTCGTCGCAAGCGGTGCTCAGCCACCGGTAGAGCAGGCCCGCGCATTCGGTGAGGCAGGGGTGCCGTACCCACAGCTCGGCCCACGTGGCGCGCATCAGCTCGATCAGGCCACCGGGTGGCAGCTCGGCGATCGTGCGGGCGAGGGTGGGAGCCTGGGAGTCCGCGAGAGGGAGCAGGGCAACCGTCGCTACCGTGCCGAGCGGGACCTCAATGGCCGCGCCGGAGAGCCAGAACGCGGTGACCAGATCGGCGACCCGCCGGCTGTGCTCTTGCGGATCTTCCGGCAGAAAGGCCGGGCGTGCGTGGGCCGAGAGCAGCCACCATGCACCTGCGGCCCAGTCGGCCCATCTGTGGCACGCCGCGCACAGGGGCAGGGCGGCGGCCTGCGCGGCCTCCGCCAGGTTCCCGGTTCCTCGCCACCCGTCCGCCGCGGGCGGCTTGGCGCGGCATAGCGCACGGGTGGCGGTCTCGCCGTCCTGCGGGATGAGCAGATGCGCCTCGTCGTCGTGGGGCCGGTAGACGCGGGTGACACCGCTGAAGGGCATGAGTCTCTCCTGCTGGAAGGGCGGCGGACCGCACAGGGGATGCGGCCCGCCGGATAGGGAGGTCTGGTGCGCGCGGCCGTTGCGTAAGTGGTGGCCCGCCGCCGGCCGGATCGGCCCGGAAGCGGGGCCACGCCGGTGCCGGGTGCACCGCTTGCCCGTTCCCAGGCGGGCCCGGCACTGGTGGCTACGCCCGGTCGTCGTTCTCGGGGAGCTCGGCGACGAGTTGGCCGAGGGAGGTGCGAAAGGCGTGGTGCCTGCGGCCGCTGATGCCGTCGTCGCCGTCGTGCAACTGGGTACCGCCCTGTTGGTCGCGGAACTCCGCGAGGCCCAAGGCGGTGAGCGCACGGGTCGTCGGCCACGGGATTGAAGGCGCGAGGCGCCCGTCGGGGCCGACGCCGCTGGTCAGAGCTGCGAGCTGGGCCGTGGTCAGCGCGGCGCGGCGCCCCGCCGACGTGATGATGAGGGGCTGGTCGCCAGAGGAGGCCAGTGCCTCTTCGACGCCCATGACGAACCCGTCCACGTCATTGCAGTAGAAGTAGCGGGCTTCGAGAAGCTCGCGCAGCAGTCGGCGGCTGACGCGGGCGCGGGACAAGTGGCCTTGAGGGTGAGCGGACGCCCTCTTGAGGTAGGTCACGGTTCGGCTGGTGGGTGCTGTTGGCGGCATGAAATCTCCTGGGGAGGAGGGCCGGGCCTGGCGGTAAACGTGGCCCTCCGGCGCGGAGAGCCACGCTGCGTCGGGTGGCGGGCTGAAGGCGTCATGTGCTGGCTGCGCGCACGCTCTCGTGCAGCCGTCGCCAGGCGACGGCGTACGAGGACTGTGCGGGCCACGTAGCGGCCTGCTGTCTCAGGCCGCCGTGGAGCTCAGGAAGAGGGAGTTCAGCAGGCGGTTCGCCTCATAGGTGGCAGCCGCGACCATGGTCACGTCGGTGATCCGGTCCCGGTGGGCGAACATCTCGCGCTGATGGGCGAGCGCTGCCCCGGTGAGGTCGCCCTGCGCGAGAGTGTCACCGCACGCAACCAGCGCGCGGGGCCCGAGGTCCCACACGAGCACGTTCACCGCGGCGGCGGCAGCGGCGACCGGGGACAGGTCCTGCATCATCCACCCGAAATCATGCGGGTCGAGGTTGTGATCGCGCAGGGCCTCCGCGAACGCGCGGAACATGCTGCCTGTGCCGGCGGTGGGCTCGCAGAACCACTCCCCGGGCTGGGGCAGCCCCTCCGCCGTGATGAGACGCACCATGGCGGCCGAAACATCCGGAGGCGTGTGATACTCGCCGAGACCCTTGCGGGAGCTGTGATGGCGCAAGGCCGTGACGGTCCAGGACATCAGGTCGATGGTGGACCGGAAAGCCGGGTCGCTGGAGCCGGTGTAGTGCAGCACCCCGGACCGGACGGCAGCGCGGGTCACGGCCTGGACGCCGCGCAGCAGCGTCTCGTCCAAGTTCTCGCTCGTCCACTGGGTGATGGGGGCGGCAACATCGAGCAAGTCGGGGCGCTTCATCCAGTTCGCGGCGAAGCACTCGCCGTAGCCCTGGACCAGCACCCGGCCGGGCTGCGCGGCGAAGTAGCTGGCGAGGCGGCCTGCGTGGGTCGCGCCTTCGGTCTTGGTGGGCCACAGGGCCAGGGCGGCGACGATGCCCACCGGGATGTCCATGCGGCTGCTGCCGGAGGCCTTGTACCAGGCGTCGGCTACGGCTTCACCGAAGTCGGCGCCGGATCGCGCGGCGGAGGGAAAGTGGGGGAAGGAGTTCACCCCGGCGTGCCGGGCGCACCCGGGGTTGTCGCATCCGCTGACCTCGGCGGTCTTGGGTATGGCTCGGGGCCTGCGGCTCTTCAGCGCCGCGGTGATCTGGTCGGCAAGGTCATGATGGTTCATGTGGGATATCTCCAGTACGCACCGGTCGATGGCGGGAGCGGTGCATCGGGTGACTGCGAGCGGCTGTCGGGCGGGTGCCGGCGCTCGGTGCGCGGAGAGCGCCTCACGGGCGGTCCTTGGATTACGGCGGGGTGCCGGGAGTGCGGCGGATCATGCGCTGCTGGGTGGGGTCCCAGTCGCACTCGCGGTAGAGCTGGTTGATGTCCGGCAGGGGCGGGGTGTTCAGGGGCGCGCTGGAACCGGGCTGGATGAAGAAGCCGTACTCCCAGCACTCGGCGTCGCCCGGCCAGTGGCCGGTCCAGTGCGTGTTACGGGCGCTGCCGAGGTGGCCGCATCCGGCGCGCTGGTGCCCTTTTGCGGCGCAGCGCGCTACGTCGCAACGATCGCGGTGCAGTTGTCCGGGGCGGACGCCGCAGTCGGGGCAGTCGGAAGGGTCGGTGAACATGGATGCCCTGGGATTCGGGGAGCTCGGAAGGCGCGGGCACGGGCCGTTGACCCGCGCGGGTCGTTGGGCTCTCGGTGGCGGCAGGTCTTCGCGGACGCGTCGGAGCGAACAATAAACGAGCCACGTAGAAAACAGTTAGGCAACTTCGCGGATGTGTTGTGCCCTGAGGTGTGGCGCGGGGCGCGGGGTGCTGCGCCCGGGCACGCGACGGACGGGAGTCGGGCAGGGCTGTGAAGGAGAAGGGGCGGGGCGCCCCTGGCGGCGCGTCAACCGTCAGTGAATCTCGATCCGGGGGCCGTAGGGGAGCCCTCCCGTGCGGCTGTAAGGGAAGGTGATCCCTGCCCTGTATGCCTCCGTGAGGAGTTCGTTGAGGGTTCGGTCACTGTCGGCGTGCGGGCCGAAGTGCTGGCGTGTGATGCGCTTGGGCAGGCGTCGCAGCGGCCAGTCCCCGACGCGGCTCGGCGGGTAGATCGCGCTCCCCTTCCTCGTTGGGCCGATGTGGCTGCGGTGCTGGGCGTCGTGCACTGCGCCGATGCTGGCGGTGTCGGGGCGGTCGCTTTCGCGACAGATGAGGGAAACGTATTTGCCCTCGGGGTACAGCTGACCGAGTGCGGCGCCTACGGCCTTCACGACCACCCTTGCGTTCTGTTTCAGGGCGGCGCGGGCGAGATTCATCTCGGTGATGACGTCGGCGCTGGTGGCGTCCACGGTGTCTCCGTCTTCTTTCCGGGTTCGACTCAGGGTCAGCCGGGTCGGCGAAGCTGGCGCGGGGGAGTTGGGACGTGTTTGCGGTGCGATGTCTTCGCGCGTCGCCGCCAGGAAGCGGTTCACGCCGCAGTTTCGTCGGCCTCCCCGACGCGGCACGCCAAGCATACCACCATTAAAACAGTTAAGCAATTTAGTGCGTGGTCGGGCGGGCGGCGGGGTTGGTCTATGTCAGGTGCCAGCGAGTCCTTCAGTGTTTCAGCCGAAGTTTCAGTGCATGGTTCAGTGTTCCGCTCGAAACTTCAGTGTCGAGACGTCACCGCAGGTCAGCACACCGCCGGCTGGCAGGGACCTCACGAGACGACGGCTGGGACAACGGGCACTGAAGCACTGGCCGACACAGCGGGAGGCGCTCGTACCCCGCTCCGAAACGTCAGCGCCCTGGTCAGGGAGCCCTGGCACTGAAGGATCCAATGAAATCCGACAGTCTAACCTAGGCCGCCCGGCGGCGGCGAGGCGCGAGAGCAATCCGGTCGTTCCGTCAGGCCTTCTTGCGGGGGCGACCGGTGGGGTTGCGGTCGGCGATGCTCTTGTTGACGGTCTTGCGGAGCCACATGGGCTTGAGGACCTCCGGCTCCAGCCCGTCTTCGGGGACGCGGTCCGGCTCGGGCAAACGGCCGAGGCTCATGTACTTGGACAGGGTGACGCGCTCGACGGGCATCCCCCGCGTCGCATTGCCCCAGATCGTCCGATAGTCGTCGATGTCGAGCAGGTCCTCCGGGTGCCCCTCGGGCGGGTGAATCACGATCACCGGCACGCCGCCCCCGCCCCGCTGCGCGGGTGACGTAGCAGCACTATCGCGCCCTGGGGAGCGGGCTTCAGAGGAGGTTGCAGTCGGCGTCGCGCTGCGCTGCGGCCGGCGTTCACTGGCCTGCGGAACATCCCTTGGGCGGGGCGAGCTCTCCGTCTGCGGTGTGTGCTTGCCCGGCCATGACTGCGGTCGGTTCGCCCGTACCCAGGAACTCACTTCCCGGGCGTCCCATTTGCCCTCGACCGGCTGCGGGAAGTTGAACAGGCGGGTCCAGGCGTCGACGGTCTTGTCGCTGACTTCGTACTGCTCGCCAATGCCGTTCCGGTCGATCCGGGCGCTACGACGCTGCGCGGCCATCACACTTCTCCATCGTCAGGACTCCTGCTCGGGCGAACCGCATGCGACGCGGGCATGCAGCATCTCGGCGTAGGGTCATGCCTTCGAGGGCCGGCCGGCCTTCCGTCGGCTGTTGATGAACTCGTACGCGGTGCTGCGGAACCACTTCGGCTCGGTGACCTCAGGCTCCATCTTGTCTCCTGGCGTTCTATCCGGCTTGGCCAGGAGGCCTTGCGACCGGTAGTTGGCGAGCGACGACGGGGCCAGGGGCTTGCTGCGCCTGCGCGCCGCGGCGTCGAGCTCGGCGATCTCCTTCAGCGTCAGCAGGTCCTTAGGGCTGCCCGCGGGGAGGGCCACCTCGGGCGTGGCGGCGCGGGGAGTGGCCGGCACCTTCTTCTTTGCAGCCGGGGTGCTCTCGGTCTTCTTCCGTCGGACCTTGCGGGGGCGCTTGATGAAGTTGTAGGCGGTGCTGCGGAACCACATCCTTTCCCTGACCTCCGGCTTGCCGCCGTCGCCGGGTTCCCTGTCGGGGCCGGGCATCGTCGCCTTCGAAGGTGAGAGGTAGGTGCGCAGGGTTTCGACGGGCGTAGCCTCGCGTCCCAGGAATGTTCCCTCGAGCTTTCCGATCTCCTCGAGCGTCAGCAAATCTCGGTCATTGCCCTCGGGAAGGCCCAGGTCCCTCCCGCTCTCCTGCCCGATCGCCCACAGGCCCGGCCGGTGCAGCCTCACCCAGTTGTCGACCCTTGCTTCGTGGTACAGCCAGGTCTGCTGGGCTTTGTCGATCGCTTCGGGAAAGTCTGGCTCGTTGGTCCACTGCAAGGCCGCATTCCGATGCACTTTGTACCGCTTGGCCATCCTGAGGACGGTCGTGTACCTGACCTGCGAACCTGCCGGGATCATCTGTCGCTCCAAGGGGCCGGCGCATCTGCGCCGCAGTGGCGGACCGCCCGCATGGGCGCCGAACTGTACGGGTGTGGGTCGCTCCACTGCGCCTTCCGCCCGTGGGCCGGAAGGGATGCAGGTAGGGCTCCATTCAACGTACCTCTAGCAAACTATTTAAGCAATTTCGCCCCGCCGGCTTCTTTCGTCTCGCGGTAGCCCGTCCGCACTGGCCAGGATCCTCTGGCGGCACGCGCAAGCGACCCACAGCCAGACCCCGGCGTGCGCCCCAGGCTGTGGATGTCGGCCGCCGAGGCGCCTTCTGTCCGGTGCGGCGAGCGGTCGGAGTCCTTGGCGGTGCGGCCGAGCGATGGCGCCCAAGTGGGTAACGCCTGAGCGAAACTCATTGCTTAACTATTTTCAATGCGGTATATTGAATGTGCGGTCAAAGTTCGGCCGCGATCCCCAACGGCCGCTTGAGCGGCCTGTTCCGCCAGCCCCGCCTTCGGCGGCTGGCGCCCAAGTCATCCGTCGGACGAGGTCTGGCGGTGCTATGCAAGGAGGTGACGGACATGACGTGGATGACTGCTGAGCAGCTCCCTGTGTTCGTCTACGGCACGCTGCGGGCGCAGCAAGGGAACTACCGGAGCATTCTGGCGGGGCACACCGTGCGCGAGCGCCCCGCGTCCCTGGACGGCTACATGCTGGTGGGTTCGGGCGTGCCGTTCGCCGTCGCCCGCGAGGGGCGGCGTGTGGTCGGTGAGGTCATGGACGTGCGCCCTGAGGCATGGGAGATGGTTCTGCGTCGTCTGGACCGCCTGGAGGGCTATACGGGCGTCGAGTTCGACAGCCTCTACGTGCGGCGGCAGTGCGTGGTGGAGTGCGCGGATGGCGAGTCGGTGCGCGCCTACTTCTACGAGGCCGGTCCCGCTCACCGTGAGGGCTGGCTCATGGGCTGCCCGGAGGTTCCGGGCGGCGACTGGGTGGCCAGCGGCTTCGCCCGGACCCAGGGCTCGCTTCGACGGGTGGCTGTAGGCCGGTCACCCCGCCGCCGCCTCGCCTGAGCCGTACCGCGTGCGCACCCGAAACGCGGGTGCGCACGCCCCGTTCGCTGATGTTCGACCCCGGACGGCGCTCCGCGTCGGCCGTGATGTGTCCCTGCCCCGTGCATGAACGACAGGGGCAGCGAAGGACCTTGTATGTGTGGTTTGTTCGGATTTGTTCGCAATCAGGCCTGCGGCGACCCATCGCGGGCCTCCGTCATGTGCTTCCAGCTGGGTGTCCTGGCTGAGGAGCGAGGCACCGATGCCGCTGGCCTGGCCATGGCCACCGGCGCAACGGCCACGGTGACGTCACCGGTGGTCTCCCGGCGTGACGTGAAGGCCGGTGGCTGGAGGGTCGTCAAGGGAGCGGGGCCGTTCCGCAAGGTCTGGGACCCCCAGCTGACCGATGTGCTCGACCGGGCGCCCGCCGCCCTGGGGCACACCCGGTGGGCGACCCAGGGTGACACCCGCCGCCTGGCCAACTCCAGCCCGCTCCAGGTCGGCCAGCTGATCGGCACGCACAACGGTGACGTAGACGCGCTGGATCTACAGGGCGCCTACGAGCTGCCCGACCCCACGGGACAGACCGACACCGAGGTGCTCATGCAAGCCCTCGACCAGGCGGGCGGCGTCATCGCCGCCACCCTCCAGGTCCTGGAGTCCACCCTGGGGCGCGCCGCGCTCGCGTGGACCGACCGGCGCTGGCCGAACCTGGCCATGCTGGCGCGCACGGCCGTCAGCCCGCTGGCGGTCGCTCTGGACGACGACGGCAACCTCTTCTGGGCGTCGAACCCCGGATGGTTCCCCGTCGCTGCCCGCCGCAGCGGGGTCCGCATCCGGCGGGACCGGATCTGGCTGATGCCGGAGGGCACCCTCCTGCTCGTGGACTACTCCACGGGGGAGCCCCTTCTGGCGGGGCGCCACCGCTTCACCGCCACTGCCCGCGCCCGCGATGACCGGCTCGCGGCCATCGTCGCCTACCGGGGATTCAGCAAGGGCGACCGCGCGGCCGACCAGAAGCTGATCAACCACCGGACCCTGCCCGACCCGGTGCGCCTGTCCCGGGCCGTGCCGTTGTGGGCCTGACCGCGAGAACCGCGCTCCCCTGCGCCGACAACGCAGGGGAGCGCGGCGCATGGGCGAGCGGGCTTCTTGCTTGGCTCCCCGAGGATGAAGAACATCGCGGACGGCATCAGGCCGTTCGTCAGCGTGGCCCGGCGGTCGACCTCACCTTGATCGCTCCTCGAATGTGAGCACCGTGCACTGCCCGAAGGCCCCTGTTCTTGGGAACAGGGGCCTTTGCCGTGCCGGGGCGGGTGCTATGCGCGCCCGCGGTGCCAGCGGGTGGCTGCGAAGAGGGCGGTGGCCTGTGCCCGGTTCTCCTCCCGGGCGAAGATGCGATCGACCATGCTGCGGAAGGAGGCGGTGCTCTGCTGCCAGCGCTCGCCGCTCAGCCGGCGCCGCGACAGGCCCTCCCGCCGGAGGGCGGCCCACTGGCTGCCCACAGGCTCCCGGGGAGGAAGCGGATCGGTGCCCGCTTCGCGCAAGGCCGCGTTGGCCAGACCTAGGGAGACGTTGACCTGAGCCTGGATGACGCCGGGGTTGAGCGATCCGTCCCACATACGGAACTCGGCGTGATCGCCCGCACTCCCCGTCACCGACTGGAAGTTGAGTCCGATACGGTGCGAATTGTTGCCGTGGCGGACCGAGCCGACGGAGGCGTACGACCTGCTGGGCATCTGGTTCGGCTCGCACCAGCGCAGGCCGCGGTGCTGCCGACGGTCAGGATTGTGGGCGAGCCGGTAGACCACGTCTTCATAGGAACTCACGGTGCCGAGGAGTCTGTTGTGATTCTCGACGTTGTGGTCGTAGTCCGGCACCGACACGTGCACGTGGCCGCCCGTGCGGGCGCTGGCCACGCCTCCGTGCCTGCGGATGATCTCGCACATCGTCGCCAGGTTGTTCCAGGTCTGCGGCTCGTCGTAGAGGATCGGTGAGACGATCTCGCCCGCGACGGTGCTGTCGAGCTCCATACGCCACGCGTTCGGGGCATCCGTGTATCCCGCGCGGGCCGAGGCGTGCCAGCCGTGGATGTAGGGGTCGGGAGACAGGCCGGCCTGGTGCATGTCCCGGGCGATGGCCTCCTTCGCCCGCCGCTGCTCTGTGTAGTCCATGGTCGACGGGAAGTCGAATTCGAGTTCCAGGCCGAAGGCCCGGCCGCCGTCCCGTGCACCGAGGCCGCCCGTCGCGTTCTCCGTCAGGTACGGCACGGCCGGCTCGCCGGCCCGGCGGCGCGCCTGGGCCTGGTCGTAGGCTTCTTGGAAGGCGTCGAAGTCCTCGCTATAGGACCGGGCTGCCGGTTGGGCCGCGTGTTCGGTGCGCAGGCGCTCCTGCTCGGCCACCGACATGGCATGCTCTGCGGCGACCTCGTTGAGTACCTCCTGGGCGGCCAGGCGGTCCGTCGCGGTCGTGCTGGGCGCATTGAGCTCGTTCTGGATCAGCTCCGCCGTGTCCCGCTGGTGCCGGCAATGCCCTGCATCGTCCCGGGCGTGCGGGTCCAGGTCTCCGCACCGGACGTCTGACGGGCTGACGGAAAGCTGCCCGTTTTCGTCCTGAGATATGCGGAGATGGCCACGGACCGGGGCCGCTTCGTTGCCCTGGCCATGCCCGGCGGAGCCCTCCACGGAGACGAGGGCATCCTGCTCGTCGCCTACCGCTCGCCGTATCTCGTCCAGCGATGCGGGCAGGTACATGATCGCGCCACCCCCCGCCAACGACGTGGTCAGGTCCAAGGGATCGGGGGCTGCCTCACCAACGGTCACCAGGGGACGCTGGCGCGCCAGGGCCTCGCGCAGGGCGGCTAGGGCTTCTTCGCTCGCGAGTTCTGTGCTGGGGCGCGTGACGGCGACCGTGTGGTGCTGGTGCTCGATCCGGCTTCCGGAGCCCATTACTTCCCCCCGTCAGGCTCGGGCGCCGGCGGCGCCATGTCCGTGCGGACGTTGACCTGGACGACGCCGGCCTGGTGCATGGTCTTCAGCAGGCTCCAGTCGTCTCCCGGGTCGATCCACACCAGTGAGCCCTCCGGGCCTTCGGGGCGGGGCAGCCGGCCTTCCGGGCGGTAGAAAGTGGAGACCAGTACCAGCGGCACCGGGGCATCCCACTGCCGGACGGTCGGCGGGGTCTCACGGCTGCTCAGCAACACGCCGCGCTGTTCGGCAGTGCACTCCTCGAGTTCCGGGACCATAGCCAAGGAGGCCTGCATCCTGACCTGCGTGCGCAGGGCGAGCCGGATCCTTGCGGCCGCACGGTCACGCGGGGTCTCCAGGGTCGGGTACTCCGGGATCAGTGCTTCGAGGAGCTCGGACGGGGTGTCGGCCCAGGCGCGCCAAGTGGCTCCGTCGTAGAGCATCTCGAAGCGGTAGAGGGACTGGTCGTCCTTCTTCGGCGCGGTGGGCGGTTCGGCGGCGGCCGAGGCGTTGCGGGCGAGGAGAACAGTCATGTCATCTTCCTTCCGGTATGGAGGGGTTAGTAGCGTTGCCAGCGGGTGGAGGCGAAAAGGGCCGTCGCCTGCTCCTTGTCCTGGGCGCGGTGGAAGACCTCGTCGACCAGTCGCCGGAAATTCAGCGTGCTGCTGCGCCACTGCTCGCCGTTGAGCCGGCGGCCGAGCAGGCCGGTCTCCCGCAGGCGCTGTCGGTGGCCGCCCAGCTGCACCGGATCGCCTCCGGCCGGCCCGTGGGTGCTGCCGGCATCGCGGACGGCGGCGGCCGTGATGCCCAGGGACAGTTTGACCTGCGTCTGGATGACCGACGGGTTGAGGGAGCCGTCCCAGAGCCGGAATTCACCGTGGTCGCTCTGGTGGCCGCGGGCGCCGCTGAGGTTCACCGCCTGGCCGTGGCGGGCGCTGTATCCGACGGCGAACATGTTCCGGTAGCCGTCAGCAGGGACGTGGTTGGGGGTGCACCAGTCCGGGCCGCGGTGCCGGTTGCCTGGAGCGCCGGGATTTTGGGCCAGCCGAAACAGGACGTCCTCGTAGGCCTTGTATGTCTGCATCAGCCGGAAATGGTTGGCGACGTCGACGCCGTAGTCGTGCATGCCGACGTGGACGTGACCGCCGGTGCGCATGGAGGCGTGGCCTCCGTGCCGCTCGATGATCTCGCACATCGTCGCCAGGTTCTGCCAGGTGACCGGCTCATCGTAAAGGATGGGCGAGACGATCTCGCCGGTGACCGTGCAGTCGGTCTCCATGCGCCAGGCGTTGGCCGCGTCCGTGTATCCGGCGTACTGCTGGGCGTGGTAGCCGTGGACCCCTTCGTCCTGGGACAGCCCGGCCCGGTACATGTCCAGGGCAATGCGCTCGCGGGCCTCGCTGCGGGTGTCGTAGTCGCCGTCGACATCGAACTCCAGCTCGACACCGAAAGCCCGGCCGCCGTCCCGGGCACCGAGTCCGCCGGTGGCGTCCTCGGTTAGGTAGGGGATCGCGGCTTCCCCACGCGCGGCGCGCTCAAGAGCGGTCTCGTAGGCCCGCTGGAAGGCACCGAAGTCCTCCTCGTAGCTGACGACCTCCTCGGGCAGGCGGTCACGGGCCTGCACGTGCAGCGCGGCCGCGGCCTGTTGCTCGGCGAGCATCTCGTCGAGCACCTGCTGAGCGGCGGCCCGCTGGACGGCCCGGTCCTCCGCCGGCTGGAGGCGCTCGTGCAGCTCGGAGAGCCGCTCGCTCTGCTCGATGGTGGCCTGCCCGAGCAGGACCTGCCCCTCAAGCTCCCGGGCCTCCTGCGCCACGCGCTCTTCGTAGTCCGGCGTGGATTCCGGGAGCGGGCCCCCGTCTGACGGCGGGTCGGCGCTTCCCCACTCACTGCGCAGCTCGTCGCGTGCCTCGGTGAAACGCTGCGTCTCGGCGTCTGTTGCCTGGCCGAGCTCGATGCGCTGGCCCAGGCGAAGGATCTCGCTGATCAGGCGCTGCTGCTCCTCCGCGACGTCGAAGTGCTGGGCGTCGGGGGCGGAAATGGACGCGCTGGCGGTGGTGGCGATGAGGTGGTGCTGGTGGTCGATGCGGCTACCGGATCCCACGTGTGCCTCCGGAGGGGTCGGTGATGCCGGCGAGTTCGGCGTAGTGGCGGACGTTGGCGGTGAAGAGGTCTTCGGTGCGGGCCTGGGTGTCGACCCGGCCCTGGTGGGTCATGACCGCGCCGTGCCGGGCGTACTGGAGGGGGTTCTGGCTCACCAGGTAGAGCCGACCGGGGAAGAGAGCCTGCAAGGTGGCGATCCGGTCGGCACGGCTGGCGCCGGTGAGAACCATGGGGATGTCCTCGGGCAGGGTGGCGGCCAGGTAAGCCAGCCCGGGGACGGCCATTTCCTCCCAGTCGACCGGGGTGCGGAAGGTCTGGAGATTCACGGCGAGCGCCGGCGGGGTGACGGGACTGTCGTCGATCCAGTCGATGTACCGGTCGAGGTCCTCCAGGCGGAGCCAGTAGACACAGGGAACTGCAGGCACGCCGGCGGCGGCGAGTTCGGCGGCGAGCATGAGGTTGCGCCGCATGTTGATGAGGTTCTCGGCCCGCGGCTGGTTGAAGTACATGCTGGTATTGGGGGTCAGGACCAGGTCCCATTCCTGGGCGGCGAGGGTCTCGGCGATGCGGTCTTCCTTGCGCCGGGTCCAGTACGCCTCGACAAGCGGGTCCTCCGCGTAGCCGACGAGGACCGCCTTCTGCTCGGGACGCAGGCCCAGGGCCTGGTGGACGGTCTTGCCGGCGTAGCGGGGGTAGACCTTGTGGCTCTTGGGACTGAGCACGCGGCGCAGCCCGACCGCGTAGGCGGGCCATTGCAACTGGGCGTCGAGGCCGGGGACGTCGTGCCCGTCGATCTGCGGGATGAACTGCGGGAGATCCGGCAGGGTGCCGGGCACAGTCAGCCCGGTGAAGTGGAGGCTTCCGCCAATGTCGCGCATCCAGGCGGCGATATCGGGGCGTGATCCACAGCGGATGGGGCAGCGGCTGCACGAGCCGGCCGATCCGTCGGCGGGTGCCACCGATTCGGCGCGCGCGCAGCTGCAGTACTCGCAGCTGGAGGAACTGCCAGAGCAAACGGGCTCGACGGCGGCCGGGTTGTCCATGAAGAACGGGCACACGGCGCAGTTGCACCCCGCGGCTGGGGTAAGGACGGGGCGGCCGAGGGTGGGCATGGGCAGAGAAACGTTCATGCT
This sequence comes from Streptomyces sp. NPDC042259, assembly GCF_055582085.1. NCBI lineage: Bacteria > Bacillati > Actinomycetota > Actinomycetes > Kitasatosporales > Streptomycetaceae > Streptomyces > Streptomyces sp. NPDC042259. Next base: position 105,546 of record NZ_JBVJDW010000014.1, read on the forward strand.
GCGTGTCTTTCGGTGGTGAGGTCGGCAGGAAGCCGTCGGTTGAGGTCGGTGAGGAGGATCCGCAGCGACCCGGCGTCGAAGCGGTGCAGAACACGCCCCTCTGCGAGCTGGCCGTTGAGCGCGCGCAGCGATTCGAGGGCCGCGCCCGCCACGTCCGGGTCGACCGGAGGTGCCGGCTCGGTCTCCTCAACGGGTCCCTCCTGGCCGTCTTCGCCACCGGGGATTGACGAGACGGCGGCTGCGGGACCCGGGGAATGTGTGCTGACGACGGGACCGCCGGCATCCGGGCCCGTGCCTGCCCCGGCGGGCTCCTCGGCCGCAGCCTGCTCGCGCCCGCCGGGCTCGTCCTCCAGGTCAGAGGATGACCGGCTGAGGAGTGCGGCGGAGCGGGCTGCGTTGGCGCTCTCGCGCATGATGTCGGCGGCGGCGACCGCCTCCTCGGCGCTGATACCCGGGTCTTGTGTCTTGGCCTTGACCACGCTCGACAGAAGATCGGAGCGGCCCAAGCGCTTGACGGCCTGCCAGATCTCGGTAGCGGCCTCGCGGCGGCCGCGGGTCAGCCGCGCGAGGTTCGTGCGCGCGGCCAGCGATACCTGGTGCTCGTCCATGTCGCTGGAAATCTCGCGCGGCAGCGTGCGGAAGGCAGAGACCAGTTCCCGCGCGCGGCGTGCAGTGATCTGCAGGCCCAGCCGGCGCAAAACCAGCGGCCACGGCGCGGCGAGGTCGCCTTCCGAGCCGCGCAGTTTCTCGAGCGCCTGGAAGCGCACAACGGGGTCTTCGATGAGCAGGATGTCGTCGTCGACGTGGATGTCGGCGTTCAGCAACTGCGTGTGCAGGATCGCGCTGCGCTCCAGGAGAAGCGCCTTGGCGAGCTCGCCAGGCTGAAGGTCCTCGCGCGCGAGATTCTCCACCAGCTGCCAGGTGCGGCGCTCCTCATCGGTGATGGGGCCGGTACAGATGACGGCCGGCAGGGCGTCGAAACGGGGGTTGTCTGGCTGGTTGACCGCTCCCCAGCGGCAGGCCCGGTAGCGGCGCTCGCCGATGACCAGACGCTGGCTGGAGGTTCCGTCCGGTTGGGGGATCTCTTCGATGAGGACCGGGTGGAGCACGCCGACGGCGGAGATGGAGGTGATGAGGTCCGCCAGGCCCTCTGCACTGGTGCTCGGCCCGGGGCCGCGGCCCTGGACGTCGGTGTGGACGCTGCCGCGCATCGGCAGCCATTCGAAGCGGCGCTGCCGCAGCCGCTCCGAGCGCTGGAGGGCCTCGGTGAGCTGCGCCATGGTGCCGGACGTGCGGGGCGGTGCGCTCGGGGCCGTGCTGGTCATACGAGGGTCCTCCCTTCCTGGGATTCTTCAGAGGCGTGATGGAACGGCAGCGGGATCTCGTCGCGGATCTGCCGGATGGTGACTGCCATGCGGGCAGCGGTGCGCCGCTCACCGTGGTGCCTTCGCGTTCGCCGGTACGGCTCCGGGCACACTCGTGGTCGCGGTTACAGCTGCGCGGGCGGGGGTTGGAGAGCCACCGCCGGCCGTTCCACTGCCGGCGGTCGGCCGTGGGGGACGCAGGAAGACATCTGTGGGTGCCGGCCGCGCCTCTGGGGTGCCGCGCAGCAGGGGGGTGAAGATCGGCTCGAAGGGCCCGCGCTCTTGCAACTGCTGCAGTGTGGTCACGCCGATGGACATCTGGCTGGCCAGGCGCGTCAGCCGTGGGTCGGCACGGGTGAGGCTGTAGAGGTCTTCGGTACGGGCGGCCAGATGTTCGGCGAGCGACCTGCGGGCGGAGCGGCGTTCGGCGTCGAGGATCACCAGCAGCCGCGGGAAGACCGGGTAGGTGTACTGCCAGGCCGGCCGGGTGGCGGCAGCGGAACGGCGCGAGCGGTCCGGGTGCTGCGGCACGTACTCGTACAGCCGCCCGTAGGCCGTCACCTTCGCGGCCAGGCGCGCGGTGGTCATGGTGCCGCGGTCGATTTCGAGGAAGAGGTTGAACATGGTCCGCCTACCGCGCTCCAGGTGGACGTAGCGCAGCACAGCGTCGGCGATGACGTGGTCGTCTTCGAACCGGCGCTGGCCGTCGCGGATGCGGTGGGCGACCTCGGGAGTCCAGTCGAGGGGGCCGCACTCGTGGGCGAGCCTGCGGGCGTGTTCGAAGAAGGCGAGGCCGGCCTCGTTGACCGCCAGCGTGTGGGCCTGCCGGGTGCTGGCGACCGATTCGGGCGTCACGCGGTAGGGACGGGTGACCAGCTCGCCGGCTTCCTCCACGACCTCGGCACCGGCCTCGGTGAGGAACCACAGAAACGGCTGCTGCACGATGTTCGCCCCGCCCCAGTGGCTCTTGGCCCGCACCTGGGCGAGGAGCCCCATGTCCTTGAGCTCGTTGAGCTTGCGCAGCAGGTACACCGGGCGCTGCGCGGCGGGCGTCAGCAGCCGGCGCAGCTGGGCGGTGGACATCACCCGGTGCTGGTACAGGGTGTGCAGGGCCGAGGTGGACAGGGCGTGGAGCCTGGGGTGGCTGCTCGTCTCGATGTGGGCGGTGTGTTCGAGGATGGCGTTCATGCGAAGTCCGTCCCTCCGGGATGTCCGTCGGCTTCCCCGTCGGTCATGTCGCCACCCGGGCCGGGCTCCGGAGCCTCGTGCGCGCCTTCGTCCTCGATGGCGCTGGGTGCGTCGTCGGCCGCAGGCTCCTCCTCGTCGATCGCCGGCGGGGGCAGCGTGGCCAGGAACAGCCAGATACGTCCGTCGAGCTTGCTGAGGTCGCTGAGGATGTCGCGGACGGGTCGCCGGCGCAGGTTCTGGTCGACCGACTGGTCGAGCTTGTCCATGTCATCGGGCCGGTAGTAGTCGCCGTACAGGTCCTCCACGCTGGCCCCGCGGACCTTGAACGGGTCGGTCTGGCCACCGTCCAGGGTCACGGACATCACGTAGTGGTAGCGCTGGAGCTGGGTGACGGTGTCCGGGCTGACCTTCTTCCCCCACCGCTTGACGACCAGCTGGGCCTCGTCGACGTCGCTGGCCGTCGTGGAGAGGATGGACAGGTTCTGCAGCAGGCCCTGCCGTGTCGTAGCGCTCAGACGCTGTGCCATCTGCGTCATGGCGAGCAGCTTGACCCGGAATTTCCGCAACTGCTCGGCAATGGCCGCCAAGTGGCCCTTGGACGCGCCATCGACCGCCGTCAGCTCATCGATGAAGGCGAAGAAGTCCTTCCGGTCGGCCACGGCCGCGTCCCGGCGCGACAGGCCGGCCCGAAAGAGGTCGAAAATCAGCAGGCAGGAGACGATCCGGTCGGTGTCGCCGGTGCCTGACGGGCACACGAAGACGATCTTCCCGGTGTCCATGGCATGCCGGATGTCGTACGTCGACAGGCTCGACCCCAAGAAGGCCTTCAGCGCGTTGCTGGAGTCCAGTCGCTCGATCACGTTGGTGACGACCGGCGTGGCGTCGGCGGAGTACTTCGGGTAGTTCTTCGTCCAGAAGTCCCGCAAGTTCTTGGGCAGGTACGGCACGACGGACTCGCGCCACACCTCGTCGTTGAGGATCGTACGGATCTGGAAGATCGTGGGAGCGAGCTCGGGCCGGCCGGCTCGCGACAGCAGCCACGACAGGTACACCAGGGATTCCACGGACCGCGTCAGGATCGTCTTCGCACGCCCTGCGGAGTCGCTCCAGTTCAGCGCGCTCGCGAAGCCGGTGACGACCGCGTTGACGATCTCCGGGATGTCCGACTCGCTCCGGTTCTCCATCGACAGCGGATTCCACGAGCCGGCCGACGCGTCCAGGTCGGAGGACGTCAGGTCGATCTCCCACATCCGCGGCGCGAGATGCCGGTGGGCGAGGTAGGGGCGGGCGCGCTGCCAGCCGTCTCCGTGTGGATCAAGGAAGAGAATCCCGTGGCCGTTGTGCGCGAGCGCGATCGCCTGGACGAGGCTCAGCTCCGTCTTTCCATAACCGGCCTTGCCCAAGAACAAGGCGAACAGCAAGTACGCCAACGGCAGGCCGGCCAGGCGCTCTCCGCCACCTGGCATGGCCACCCAGCCCAGGGGCAGCAGGTCCGGCTGCCCGGTCCAGGTGGGCAGGCTCGGCGGGGGCGGAGGCACCACGCCACCCGAGCGGGCGACGTTCGCAGCCATGTTGTGCTTCGTCGGCGGCTTGATCAGGCCGGCGATCTCGGTTCCGGTGACCCACCCGCGCTTGCGCGGTGCAAACTCGCCGGTGGCGAAGCGGCGGTCGAAGTTCTTGCGGTACAGCCGGGCGTCCGCGCGCACCTGCGTCACGCCCAGGTTGAGCCCGACCGGGCGCAGATGGTTCTCACCTGCCCAGGCCTCCAGGGTCGCCAGGATCTGGTCCAGCAGCACCCGGGCACGGGCCGGGTCTGCCGAACAGGTGCGCACGAGCATCTGCAGCTCGAAGACCGCGTCTGTGCCGGACGCGAACTTGCCCAGGCTCGCCTTGAGGTCCGATATCCGGGGCGGACGCTGGAACTGAGAGCGCGAGGCATGGCGGGAGCCCTGGTGGCCCTGCGCTTCGCGAAGGGCCTCCGACGCGATTGAGGACAGCCGGTCCAGGCTGAGGCCGCCGCCGGCGGGCTGCGGCATGCCGGGTATGGCCGGCATGTCCTGAGGGCGCCGACGGGCCTGCGACAGGAGCCGCTGTTTTCTCCGGTTCACCTTGCTCGCGGAGACCGGCACCAGGTCCAGCACCACGTCGGCGCGCTCGCCGAGGTCCTCACGGACATCGGCGACGGCCGCGGCGAGCGCTTCCAGAGGGTCGGGGCGGAGCGGAACCTCCCGAAGAGAGAGGTAGTCGGGCAGCGCCAGGCCCAGCTCGGCGCGCGCCACGTGCACCTCCCTCTCGGGGCCCCGCGCCTGTGCCGGCACGGCGCCCTTCCTCAGGCCGACCCTCCTGCTGCGCTTCTTGAGAGAAGACGTCTTCATCGCTTCGTTCCTCGCTCGTCGTGGTGAAGATCAGGCCGCCGCCGGGCTGGCAGCCGCCGCCCCCAGCCGGATACGCGGCGGCTCAGTCCGGCTCGCCTGGGCATCCACCGCCCGCAGCTCGCACTGCGCGTATCCCTGGTGGCGCAACACCGAGGCCGCCCGGGCAGGCCCCTCAAGGCGCAGCGTCAGCGGTCCTCCGGTCGACAGCAGCCGCACCCGCATCGCCGTGCCCCGGGCGGGAGTGAAGGCCCACCGCGAGACGCTGCGCTGCGCCTGGGCGATCTGTTTGGCGAACCGCAGGACTTCCTCGAGCCCCGGGTCGAAGCCGTTGGTGGGCAGCACCTCGAAGGCAAGGCGCCCCTGCTGCAGCATCCTTCGGGTGACCAGGTGGCGGAGCGCCTGGGTGAGCAGCACGCCGAGAAGGGCCAAGGTGGCTATCCACCAAGCGTTGCCGGTCGCCCAATGCGCCGCGGCCTGCGTGTGCTCGGGGAGCGCCTGGGCGGCGTCAAAGAGCTTGTCGATCATGTCGTTGGTCGTCATGGGGCACCGGCCCGTGACCGGGCCGCCGGAGGTGTGGCAGCGGAAGGAGTGGAGGACATGGGGAATCTCCTGACTGAGGCCAGTTGGGGGGATCACCCATAGAGGTGTTGCGGAAGGCCTCCGTGTGACATGCCTCGCTGAACTTTCTCCGCCGGCGACCGCACAGGGTCGGCGCCATGGGCCCCGTGGGGGCCATGGCGCCGACAGGGGCGGGTCAGATGTTGATCCCGTGGCTGCGGAGGTAGCCCAGCGGGTCGGTGTCCGATCCGTATTCGGGGCCGGTGCGGGTCTCGAAGTGCAGGTGGGGGCCACTGGCGTTGCCGGTATCGCCGGAGACGCCGATCTGCTGGCCTCCGCCTACCTGCTGCCCGGAGCTGACGGACAGCGAGGACTGGTGGGCGTACTGGGAGTACATGCCGTCCCCGTGCCTGATCACCACCTGGTACCCGTACGCGTCGGACCAGCCGGCGGTGACCACGGTGCCCGGGCCGACCGCGCGAACCGCGGTGCCGGCAGGCACGGGGAAGTCGACGCCGGTGTGGTACCCGCTGGACCAACTCGAGCCCGACACCCGGTAGCCGGTGCCGATCGAGTCGTCGGCCACGGGGGCGACCCAGCTGCCCGAGGTGCCGCCCTTCGCCGGCTCGGTGTAGCCCAGGTGCTTCATTCTCAGGATCTGTGATTCCCAGTAGGACAGGGGCTTGATGCGCACGTTCGCGCCGGTATGGGGGGCGTCGATGACCTCGCCGCCCCCGATGAACATGGACACGTGCTCCGGCGCGGAAGCGCTGCCGCCCGTGAAGATCAGGTCGCCGGGCTGGAGGTCTCGCACCGAGGGGACTTCGCTGCCCTCACTGACCTGTTCGTACGTGCTCCGGGGCAGATTCACGCCGGCTCTGGACCAGGCCATCTTGACCAGGCTCGAGCAGTCGCAGCCGTTGCCGCCCTGGAAGGGAGGCTGGCATTCCCCGCCCCACTGGTAGGGCGTGTCCAGGGCGGCGCGCGCTGCCTGGATGACCTCCCCGAGTCGACCAGCGGCGGCTCCGCCGCCGGACATCGGTGCTGCCCACTTGCGGGCAAGAGCACGGATTTCCTTCACGTACCCCTGTGTCTCGTCAAAAGGGGGAACGTCTCCCGCGTGGATGACCGCGTAGGGGCCGGCGTTGTAGGCGGCGAGCATGTTGTCGGTTTTGTCGCCGGGCACGTCTTTGACGTCCTTGGCGAGGCTGCAGTCGTAGGCGACGGCGGAGGGTATGGCGTCCTGCGGGTCGAAGACGTCCTTGCGGCCGTCGCCGTTGCCGTCGACGCCGTCCGTCTTCCAGGTGCCTGGGATGAACTGGGCGATGCCTTGGGCGATGACCTCACCGGTTTTCGGGTCCTTGGATTCGGCCTTCGGGTCCCAGGTGCTCTCGGAGTAGATCTGGGCTGCCAGGAGGGAGGGGGTCACCTCGGGGCACCCGTGCTTCTGGATGGCGCTGGTGATGAGGGGGCGGATCCAGCTCGGGATGTCCTTGGTGTCGCTCAGGCCTCCGCCGAAGCCGGCGTTGGTCATGCCGTTGCTGGTGTTGTCCTCGCCGATGGCGGAGGTGATGGCCAGGACGGCCGCGACGAGCAGCCCGAAGAGCGCGACCCCTACACAGCCGATGGAGGCGAAAGCTTTCTTCACGGGGCCGCCTCAGACGTTCGGCATGTCGGCGGCACGCCACCGGCTGTCGGGGGAGCGGCTGAGCTTGAGGGCGACCTGCTGGGGACGGGTGATGGCCGGCCCGGTCTCGGGGGTGACGATGAGCGTGTAGAGCACCCGTGCGTAAGCCGTGTCACCGGTGGGGGCGGGCGCTCCGTCCGGAACGCTGATCCGCGTGATGTCCGCGGTGACACGGGTCCGCGCGGCCTGCCACTGCTGCCACTGGTGGGCGCCGGCGCTTCCCGTCCTGCCACGCAGCTTCGTGGCGAACTCCGAGGTGGCCTCGGCAGCAGCGCGCTCGGCGGCCGTGCTGTAGGACGCGTCCTTGCCAGGCCTGGCGTCGTGGCCGGCCCAGGCCATGACGAATCGTTTCGCTGCGTCGGCGACGGGCTGGGGCAACCCCTGGGGCACCGCGCCTGCGGCAGGCACCTGGCTCGCGGGCTTGGACGGCGAGGGCGCCGCCGCGGAAGGAGAGGGCCCCCCGGGCGCAGGTGGCCGGGAGGGCGAGGTGCTCGGGGCGGGAGCTTGGCGGGCCTTGGGGGCGGAGTCGGGGTGGGGCGCGGCCAGAAGGGCGATGCCCAGGCCGGCGAAGAGCACTGCGCCGGTGAAGAGGGCGGCGGTGCCGACGGCTCGCCGTCGAGGTGTTGTGGACTTGGGCATGGTGCACCCCCATCGGGTGGACGAATCGTTTGTGGCGCCCGGGGCGCAGAGAACGTGAGCCGGAGTCGGGCTGGTGGAGGGCCCGCCTCCGGTACGGGGTCAGGGACGCGAGGGCGGCGGCCCGGCTGGCCGGGTCGCCCGTCGGGGGCGCCGGGCTCCGCCCGCAGGCGGCGGGGGGCTGGCCGGCGGCGCTGCACTCGGCCCCGCGCTCGGCGGAGCGGAGGGCGGAGCGGCTGCGGTCGGCATCACCGGAACGACGGCAGGGCCGGAGAGCGGCGGGTTGGACGGGGTTGCCACCCTGGGCGTGGGCGGCGCGGGAGCTGGCGCCGGAGGGGGAGGGGGAGGCGGCGAAGCGGGCAGCGGTGTTCCGCCCGGTACGGGCGGGGCGCTCGCGGCCACGCGCGGTCCGGGTGCGGCGCTCGGGCTGGCCTGGGGAATGAGCGGCTGAGCCAGGCCGAGCTGGATGTTGGCGCTGTGACGGCCGAGGAACCGGCCCATGGTGGCGGCGTTGGTCTTGTACTCGGTCCCGAACGCCTTGGCCTCGCTGACCTTCCGGTCCTTTACCGCAAGCAGCTGATCCTTCACCACGCCGGCACGCTGCGCCGCAGCCTGCGCGCCCCGCTTGGTCGCTGCGACACCTCGCGGGACTCCCACCGGGGCGCCGATAGTGGCCAGAGCAGCAAATTTGGTCGCCTTGTAGCCGTACTTGGCGGTGTTCAGTGTGGCCTTGCCCGTGGCCATGGTGGCCCTGCCCCCGCGGGTGCCGGCCAGCTTGTTGGCCGCCGCCGCGGACAGACGGCTCTTCAGTGTCTGCCGAGCCGCCGCCTGCGCGGCAGCGGCCGCGCCGCCGGTACCGACCGCCGCGGCCGCTCGCGCCGCCATGCGCAGCTTGCTGCGCTTCTTCGCCGCGGCCTGAGGGGAGCCGACCCACATGTTCTTCGCCGACTTGAGCGGTGCGGAGGCCCTGCGGGCTTCACCGCGGGCCTCTCCCCACAGCTGCTTGAGCCCGGGTGCGGTCTCGGCGTAGCGGCCGGGGGCGTTGAAGATCGACCGGCGGGCTCCACCGACGCGGGCGTTGGCCAGGCGCCGGTTGAGCTGGACCGCGATCTGCCGTGCCGTCTCCCTGATCTTCTTGTGGCCGGCGAGCCCTGCGATGGCGGCGAAGTCGATCGCCATGAACTTCACGGCCAGGACGTCGCCGGTGTCCGCCTTGACCAGAGCCAGAATCACCAGGATGAAGATGGCCAGGAAGAGGAGCGCGAGGATGACGGACAGCACGGCCTTGGTGACCGCAGCTACCCAGCGCCACAAGGTGGCGCGGCCGCCGCCGGGGAGGATGCCGGCGCACAGGGCCCAGTGGCCGCGGATTCCTTCGAAGGCCAGCCACCCCTGTGCGGTGAGAAATCCTCCGGTGACCAGGACCATCAGGACGCAGACGATCAGCGCGGCGATCGCGATGAACAGGGCACTGAACGCCAGGTCCGCGGAAGCCCGCCGGGACATGAGCTTGTTCTTGCTGCCGTCGTCGCACGCCTTGACGAAGCGATCGCCGATGGACCTCAGGCGGGCCTTGGTCTCCTCCCCCACGGTCATGTCGAGGTTCGTGGCCTCCCAGTAGTTCAGCCCGAACCGCGACAGGTTGTACTCGGCGAGCTTGTACTTGCCGAAGGCCGTGGCGCATTCGCCGTCGAACGTGCGGCCGTAGAGCATCAGCTGATTCGGTTTGACGACGAGCGCGTCCACCAGTGCGTGGGTAATGGGCTTGCTCACGCTCTCAGGCGTCGAGCCGCTGCTGGTGTCGTTCTTGTTCAGGACGATCCCGGAGACCTCCAGGCTCATGCCCTTGGCCTTGCCGAGTAGCCCGTCGTCGGACAGCAGCATCGTGGAGCCCTGCGGGGTGGGCTGGTCGTGCGTGCCGAGCAGCACCTGGGCGGGTGAGACCAGCACGGTCGTAGTCACTGCGGCGATCACCAGGGACAGGCCCGCCTCGGCGAAGCCGCGGCTGCGCTGGCGGAAGAGGATGTTCCACCCGGCGTAGAGGCCGGCGAGGAGCAGGAAGAAGCCCGGCAGGCCCAGGCGGTCGATCAGCTGGTTCTTGATGGTGCTGGCGATGTCGTCGACGGGCCCGACGAGGATCTTGGCCAGGCCGAAATTCAGGGCCCAGTCGATCAGCCAGCACGCGAATCCGACCGCCCACTTGGCGATGCTGAAGAAGATCTGTGCGATCAGGTTCCAGATCTTGAGGTCGATGTCCTTCCAGCCGCCGGTGTCGGCGTTCACGCCGTAGCTCGAGATCGGCACGCCGTTCTCGTCGTTGACGTCGAAGGGGGACAGCAGGCCGTTGCCCTCCTTGGCCGGCTTGGTCAGCTCGTCGTCGGACTGCTGGGGAATCCGGCTGAGGATCCCCCCAGGGTTCCCTGGATTCGCGGGCGGCTGGGGAGCCGGTGCCGAGGGGGCGGGGGAGGCCGGTGCGCTGCTGCCCGGAGAGGCAGGAGCGGACGGCGCGGGCGACGCCGGCGCGGAGGGGCCGGGCTGCGGCGGGGGGGATGCCCCGGGGGTGGGGCCGGGTGTCGGATCGGGAGCGGCGAAGGCCACCCGTACCGAGAGGCTGATGAACAGCGCGAGCGGCAGGGCCAGGAGAGCGGTCCAGACCGCTCGCCGCCGGCGCCGCGGGCCGCCGCCCGCACCGGATCGGGTGAGGCGTCTCATACCAGGGCCCCCTCGTCGAAGGCCAGGTTCTCCAGGGCTTCAGCGTCGTCGGCCTGGTGCTTGCCGGGCGTGGTGTGAATGGCCTGGGCGGCCCGCTCGTCGGCCGGGATGAGGACCTTCATGCCGGCGATGCGCTTGCGCAGGTCGCGGTAGAGGCATTCGCCAGCGCGCAGGATCCGCTCGCTGTCGGAGAGGTTGATGGGGCTGAGGTTCTCCGTGATGAGTTTGACCATCTCGGCGTCGGCCGGGTCGAGGTCCAGGAATTCCAGACACCTGCGGGCCAGCGTCTTGCTGCGGTGGCGGAAGACGAAGATGTGGGAGAGCAACGCACGGATCTTGTCCCCGATTTCGTTCTTCGGGCCGATGTCGTACGGGTCGTGGCTGCCGGCGAAAGCGCCGGCGTTGTGCTTACGGCCGTCGGCGATCAGCTCCAGGAGCAGGTTCGATCCCTCGGCCGAGCTCGTCAGCCACCAGCATTCGTCCAGGAAAACGCCGCAGAACTCCGCCGGGTTGGCGAAAGCGATCTCCCTGCACAGCGCGGTTATCAGGTACATCAGACGCCAGCCGAAGCGCTTTTCGACCTCGAGGCTGACCAGGCGGTGCTCGGTCAGCTCCTCCTTGGACGGAAGGCCCAGGCGGTCCACGGCGAAGACGATGGAATCGGCGTTGGTGATCTGGACGACCGGCAGAGTGCCATCGAAGATCACCCGGCCCAGGTCTTTCTTGGCGAGGCTGCGCAGCTTGCGTACGAGCTCGGATGCCGCGGCGCGCACCGCGCTGTCGTTGGGCTCTTCGGGGTCTGCGGTGTGAGCGCGGTCGGCGAGGGTCTGGATGAGCGCGGTCATGCTCGGGTTTGGCGCCAGGCGGGTGGCTTCGATGGCCTCGGCGAGGGTGATGCCCTCGACGGACATCGAGCCGATGTCCAGCAACGGGGTCAGGAAGCTTTCGGTGTAGCGGGCGGCGCGGGGGCCGCGGAAGATCCGCAAGGGGTCGAGGGAGACGCCGGCGTTCTCGTCGACGCTGATGATTTGGGTGGTGCCGGGGCAGGCGGAGGCGAACCGGGACCATTCCTGCTGCGGGGTGCGGTCGATGACCAGGGCACGGCCGCGGGACTTCTTGGATCCGGTGCGGTGGCCGGTGGTGAGGATGGAGTGCATCGCGCACTTCATGGCCACGGACTTGCCGGAGCCGAGTTCGCCGACGAAGGCCGCCGAGGCGGAGGCGTTGACGCGGGGGCCGTGGGAGAAGTCGGCCAGCACGGGGCGCACGCCGCCGCCGTTGAGCTGGAGCCCGAAGAGGGAGCCGGCGTCGTCGCCCAGACTGGCACCGCAGAAGGGCATCGACATGGCGAAGTCGCGGGCCAGCAGGTACTGGGTGTAGTCGAACATCGGACGCGGCGTCTTGGTGCCGGGAAGCATCGCGTGGAAGAGCGCGGCCTGGTCTCCGACCGGCCTCACCAGGGTGTAGTCGTTGCCGCCGAAGTGGTGGGCGAGGCTGGTGGCCTTCTCGTTGGCCTCCTCCGGCGTCTCCCCCCACACGCAGACCGCAACCGAGGCGCGGATCTCCACCTCCGTGGAGGACGCCGTCAGACGGTCGCGGTACTCGTCCAGCGTCAGGCTCGCTCGGTCCACGGAGGGCGGTGCCCCTGCGGTGTCCCCCTCGTACTGGCTGCGCTGGTGGGCCAGCTCGCGCTGCTGCCTGCGGCTCTTCGGCTCGGCCTTGGCGCCGGACTCCACGTGCAGCCGCACTGCCCAGTCCACCGGGAACCCGAACTCGTCCAGGATCGACAGATACTCGGAACCGGGAAAGCGGAACGCCTCGGGCATTTCCGACAGGATGCTGAACGCCTGGTAGGAATCCCCGTACTCGGAAGCGACCTTCAGGTAGCGCCGTCTAAAGGGGTTCGCCGGGGCCTTCGACAAACGGTCGCTGCGCCCGCCCTCGTCCAGGACGACCTGTGTATGGGCGCGCACGGTGTGGCCGCGGCCGCGGAGGGCGCGCGGGGTGCCCTCCTCGGGGAGGAGTGGTTCGCTGATGCCCCGTCGGGCGCTGTGGCCGTAGATCCACAGGATCTCCGCCTCAGTGGCCGGGCGGAGCTTGATGCCTGACGGCCAGCCGGCGGCCATCCGCTTGGCCTGCTCAAGCCGGTCCTTCTCCTCCTCCGGCCGGATCGGGGCCACGGGCAGGCCGAGCGCGGAAAGGATCTCGGCCGAGGCCGACGAGACCATCGCCCGTGCGGTGTCCTTCAGGTCGACGTGCGGCAGCGGCACGCACAGGAAGTCCACCCGGCCGGTCAGCTCCAGACCCTCCAGCTGGTCGAGGACGCGCAGGGACAGGTCGACGAACTCGGGTGACTCCTCCAGGTCGACGCCGGCCGTCATGCGGGTGACCACACTGGCGGCGTCGACCTGGGGGCACAGGCTCAGCAGCAGCGCCTCGCCGCGCAAGGCCTTGAACAGGGCCTCGAGCGCGTCAAGCCGCTCGCGCTTGGTGGACTTGGACGCGTGCGTGTAGTTCTCGGTGTCCACGCGCCAGCACGCCCAGGTGGTTGCGTAGGTGGTCCAGATCAGGTGGCCGCTGATGTGCCGGACGGGAAGACGCATGACAAGTCCTTGCAAAGTGAAAGGGAGATACCGGCGGAAGGCGGGGCGTTCAGGAGGCGCGTTCGTCGAGCGAGGCCAGCAGCGCCTGCAGATGAGTGCGGGGCGCGGGTCGGCTGGTTTCCGCCACTGGAGAGGGTGCGGCCGCTGCTGCCCGGGCCGCCGGCCGGGCTGCTGGAGTCGGCTCCTCGGCCGGCTCCGGATCCGGGGTGCGCACGTGGATGGTGCAGGTGGCGCCGGCCAGGCGAGGGCGGGCGGTGCGCTGCGGGCGGCCGGATAGCCGGCCGCCCGCGGGGGCGGAGGAATAGATGAGCAGGCTCCGCAGGGCGCGGGCAGGGTCACGGCCGTCCAGCCGTGCGTAGCGCAGCACCCAGGCCATGCCCCAGGGCAGGGCGATCAGGACGACGAAGTTCATGAGTCCGAAGCGTGCCCACAGCTCGCGGGTCATGATGAGCAGCCCGAAGCTGGCGACCATGGTCACGATCTGGGTGATCGTGTACGGCCCTCCCGGGAGCCGGCCGGCTCCCGGGAGCTTGCCGATGACCAGCGGGTGCTTGCGCGCCCGGGTGTAGGAGTGGCCGACGAGCTCCTCCTCCTCAAGATCACTCATGAGAGGAGACCGACCGCAGACCTTGCTGAGGAGGTGTCCGTCACCTGCACGACGGTGACAGCGCCGGCGTCGATTTCGGAGCCGACCTTGTCCTTGAGGATGGTCATGTTGGCGATGCCCCACAGGACCAGGGCCGCGAGCAAGAACGCGACGAGCGTGCCGACCCAGCTCTTGGTGCGCCACCAGGCCGTAAGTACGGCGGCGATGGCCATGACGGAGGCGGCGCCGAACAGGAGCTTGCGGACCTCGCCGAGTTTGGTGTTCCCCCAGTCCAGGATTTCGCCGGCCAGGACGAGGTTGTTCGGGTCAGTGGTGATGTGCATGAACGTTTCCTTCGTGTGTGGGAGAGAGGGAGGGTCAGGAGCCCGACGGCGAAGGCGATCCGCTGGCGTCCGACGGAGACGAAGGGGTGGCCGTGGGTGTGCTGGAGCTGTCGGATTCAGGGGCCGCAGTGGTGGGGGCCGCCGTCGGCTTGCTCTCCGGCTTGAGCACCGGGGCGTCGGCCAAGGCCGCGACCTCCCACCGTCCGGCGCGGGAGCTGAGCTCCAGCGCGTAGGTCAGCGGCCAAGCGCGCCCTTCCTTGTCGGTGGCGGCGACACTCGCCAGCAGGCGACGCTTGACTCCGTCGCCGGGCACCTTCTGGTCACCAGCGCTCGTGGAGTCGTCGTCGACGTGGGTGACCTTGACCGCGCTGTACGGGGCCGGGGCCACCGGCTGCAGGCGCACGCCGGGCGAGGTGTAGCGGGACAGATCCCCGCTGCCGGCGAGATAGGCGCTGAGGAAGCCGGCGACGGTGTCCGTTGCCGGGTCGGAGGCGCTGCTGCCGCGGGAGGTGCCGTAGCCCAGCGCGCCCGGCTTGAGTGCTTCGGGCGCTGCGACCTGCGCTGGCAGCGACGTAGCGGTGTAGCCGACTGGTGTGTCGCTGGCGGAGGAAGCGCCGCCCGCGCTCTCCGGCCCGAGAGCCTGTACGCCCACGCGGTAGTACTGCACGGTCGCGGGGCCGGCGGTGCCCTTCGTGTCCTTGACGGAGACGCTGGCGGCGACCGTCACCGACCAGTAGCCGGGCGCGGTCTCCCGGGCACCCATCACTGCCGAGCGCGTCACACTCCGCGTCCCGGGCGCAACGGTCAGAGCTACCGGACCTGAGTAGTACGGCGACAGCGACTTCTCGGTGCCATCGCCGGCCTCCAGAAACGCCGTCACATACAGCGTGGCGAACCCGGAGGGACCCGTTCCCGAGGACTGCCGCACCACCGGGGCCTTCTTCGGCGCACCCTGCGCAGGGCCGGAGGAGCCGACCAGCGCGGCGATGCCGAGCAGGGGCCCAGAGGCGACGAGCCCCCAGACAGCGATGCGGGTCAGCTGCGCCATGCTGGACAGACCGGCAGTGCTGGTCTGCCAGCCGGTGTGGTCGGTGTCATCAGCCGCGTCGCTCTTCTCCACCGCGGGGGCCGCCTCCTCGCTCCGGGCGGTGTCCTTGTTGCGCAGGCGCAGCCGCTTCACGAGGCCCTCCGGGAGGTGTGGCGCAAGAGCACGGTGCGAATGCGATCGCGGAGCTCTTCAGGGGTGCGGGACACCAGCGACTCCCACGCCCGCAGTGCCGGCTCGGAGTCGTTCTCCACGAACGTGCGCAGGTCCTGATGCACCTTCCGGTCGAGCGGCTGACGCACCAGCGCGGCGGCCAGGAGGATGGCCTGGCGCCGGGCACGGGCGACGAGCAGCTCGTCGGCGTCCGGTACCGGACGGGCGAGCCCTGCTAGGCGGGAAGGAAGAGGGGACACAGCTGTTCTCCCTGGGTTCGGGCGGGGGACGGGGGGATCACCCATAGAGGTGTCGGGGAAGTCCGCCGTGTGACATGCGGCGGGAAGAAACCTCAGGCGGCTGCCAGGTAGGCGTTCAGCGTTTCCGCCCGGCGCAGCGGCCGGGTCGCGCGGCTGGCGCGCTGGCGAATCCGGTCGCCGGAGGCACCCATCGAGCGGGTCGTGCGGTGTGCCCGGCCGGGAAGGTCTGCGGCGGACAGGTGGTACTCGGTGATGCGCTGGGCCTCGAGGGGAGTCAGCGCCTGGATGTCCACGGCCCAGCTGACGAGCGCGAGCAGCTCGGTGCGCGCGGCGCCGGCCGTCAGCTCCGGCTCGTCCTCACTGACGAGCTCGAGCTCGATCGCCCGCACCAGGAGCTCGGTCAGCCGCACCTGCTCGTAGGGGTCGGGAGCCTCGCCGAGCGCCAGCACCGATGCCATCGGCTCGTCGGCCAGCGGGGCCATGTCGCTGGCTGCGTCGCGCAGCTTGCCGCGGTCGTCGAAGTCGTCCGCGAGGATGCGCTGGGCCAGGGCGAGGGTGTCCATGGACAGGTTGGCGAAGAGGGCGCGGGGCCTGCGCTCCAGCGGGTAGGTCCGCACGACCTCGCACAGGGCGCTCAGCATGGTGGAGAGGACCTCGTCGAATTCCACGCCCGTCCGGAGCTGAGTCCGGGCCATCATGATCGTCTTCGGCAGCAGGACGCGCATCGCGATGCGCCAGGCGAGATCGCCGTCGAATCCGCCCGCCATGGCGCGACGGACGAGAACCGTCATGACGGCGTCGTGGCCGTGCCATTCGCCCGACCGGTGCAGGGCGGCCAGCCGGTCGATGACGTCCTGAGGAGTCTGGGCCCCGGCCAGCTCTGAGTGGTGTGCCGACCATACGGTGACGTGGTCGGCCGCCCGCAGGTCCCGGGCCAGGTCGGCCCAGTCACGGTTCATGCGTCCGATCGAGCTGTAGCTGCGTCCGGACGCAGAGGAGCTTCCTTCGTGGAGATGGATCTTGGTGGCCATGTCCTGAGCCCGCCCTCTCGCGTCATCCGGGGATTGGTGGATGACGCAGACGATCTCTGGGCCCCCCTTGACAGAGGTCTGTTGGACTTCGCTAGGGGTCGGGACCAACCGCTTGTCACGGCTCGCTAGCGGCCGCTGTCAAGGCAGGACCTCGGACGTGCGCTCGCCCGGCCGCAGCCGTCGGGACAGCGCACGGGATGCACGATCGCCGGCGCGATTCCGCACTGGCCCCCGCACCTGCCGGCACTGGCGCACCACGGGCGTCAGCACCGGCGCACCAGCGCACCCGGTGCGGGCGCCAGGTGCGCGGTGTTCGGTGTGGTGCGCAGACTGTGGTGCGCGGTACGCGGTGCGCCGTGCGGTGCGCACGGTTTCGGCGGCCGACACGCACCGAGCGCACCGTGGCCAGGGAGTCCGGTGCAGCGGCGCGCAGGGCGGTGGTGCGCGGGTGCGGTTTGGAGGTCCCGTACGAAGCGGAAGGTGGCCGTCGGACGCGTGCGTCCGCCTTTCCCCTGTGGGATCCGCCGGGCTGGGGAGAGGGAGAGCGTCTCACCACGTCGAGCACGGACGGTAGTCACCACTTCGGTGCGTGCCTGCCGCCGACATGCCTGAGGTAGGCCAACCACCCGGCGTATCGGCACAACGCAGCGTAATCATTTGGACACTAGCGAGCCGTGTCCAGGGGAAACGTCCTTCGCTAGCGAGCGTTGTCCAGGGGAAATGCAGACACCGGCCAGAGCGCCGTTCCCGCTGGATGGTGCGCACAGCAGCCTCGACCTGAGCGGCGCACCAGGCCGAAGGAGATGCCTGCCACCGTCAATGATCACTCTCTGTGCCTGACGGCACTCGTTCGACGTCCTCAAGCTTCACTCCGGCTGCTCGGCAAGGACCGGTGGAGACACCCGTTGCCCACGATGAGGGCACCCAAGCGGAACCCCCGGGGGGAGGTGACCCCACCTTGCCGAGCCGAAGCCGGACTGCCCCAGGCGCACCTGCCCGGGCGGCGCACCGCACCCGCACCGCACCGTGCCGTGGACCCGGTTGGTGCGGTGCGCCGCCGACTTGCCGAGGCTCGCGCACCGCACCCGCACCTATGGGTGCGCACCGCATGCGCACCCATGGGAACGGCTCCGCCGGGTGGTGCGGTGCGGCGCGCTCGGCAGGCGTCCATGCGATCGTCTGCGGCCCTCCGGTGCGGGTGGCTGGCCGAGGTGAAGCGCGTCGGGCCGGTGCGCCGAGGTACTGCTCCAGGCTGTGGAAGGTCGTCTGGCCGGCCAGCGGGTGGCCCAGGGCGCTGGCTCCGAGCCAGCCCCCGTTGTCAGCCGGCGGGTCTTGCTGTCTGACAACCACACCACAGGGCTACGGCGACTGACCGTCATGGTTCGCCCCCTAGCGAGTAACTTCGCTGCGGCGGTGCGGTGGCTGGCGCTTTCGATGGCGCGGCCGGGAACAGGGCGAGGGGGCGTCAGCAGCCGGGCCCGGCTGCTGACGCCCCCTCGGGCCTCGAACCTCAGTGTCGGGTTGGAGCGATGAAGTGGCGGACCGCGACCATCAGGCAGCCGGCCGCCACGAACCCTGCCAGGATCCCGCTGGCTCGGATGACGAGGGCTGCGGATCCGGCCAGATGCAGTTCCTCGACCAGCGCCAGGGATCCCAGCACGCCGGCCGCACCCAGGGCCAGGCACCCTACGAACAACAAGAGCAGCCGGGCTTCCACGGGTAGCCACGTCGGCCCTCGGGAGGGGCCAAGCCGGGTGCCGACATGGGCGAGGTGCGCAGCGACGGCCTGGTCGCGGCTGCCGGCAGGGTGGTGCGGCATGCGGCCGCAGGAACAGCTGGACCGGAAGCGAGCCGCACCGGCGACGGCGGACGCATCCTCGTCGATGATCAGCGTGGGTAAGTGATGTCCGTCGTCGACGGCGAAGCGTTCGAGCACGGTGCGTCCTTCCTTCTTCGGGGCGGATGAGCCGTCCGCGCCCAGTTTCCTATAGGGGGATGAGCCTCCACCCGGGCCCTGGATCCTCGCTCGGCTAGCCCGCGGGCCGACCGTAACGCCGGTGCGGGGGGGGGGGGGGGGGGGGGGGGGGCCCCCCCCCCCCCCCACCGCCGCGCGGCGGTGCCCGCGAGCACCGGACGGGCTGACCGGCTGTGCTCG
>NZ_JBVJDW010000014.1:124251-155125 GCF_055582085.1 Streptomyces sp. NPDC042259
TTCCCCCCCCCCCCCCTACCCCTCCCCCCTCCTTCCCCCCCCCCCCCCCCCCCCCCCCCCAACACCGCCCCCTGCTGGCGCCCTGCCCGCACCTGCTGGATCGCACCTGTCCCTGCCCGGTGCGCGCACCGGGCAGGGACAGGTGCGCACCGCACCGCCCATGGTGCGGTGCAATGCGCACCGGCGGGAGGCGAGGCGGTTCTGGGCCGTTTCCTTTCTGGCCCTCATGAGGCCGCGGCCGTGGCCAACTGCGCCGCGCGGTGCCGCACGCACACGGTGCGGGTGGGTAGAGCGAGACGCTCACAGGACTGGCCGCCCCAGCCAGCACACGTCAGCTGCTCCGGGGCTTCCAGGTCGCATCCGGTCGGCACGACGTGCGCGCTCTCACGACACTGCGGGCAGAACCCGTCGCGCAGCGCCGCGTCCTCCGTGATGATCCAGCTACCGCAAACGCGGCATACGCCCTGCGGTGTGCTTTCCGGCTCGCGCGGTTGGGGAACCGGCCTCGACATGGCGCCTATGTCACCGTCGTAGCAGCGCCCGGTGGCACTGGTACGGGTGCCGTGCTCCGGGCACAGACCCTGGCCCAGGCGCTGCTGACGCTGCCGCTCTGCCCGCTTGGCAATGAGGGCATCCTGGCAGACCACGCACGGCGCGCCGGTGGACCACATCACGCCGGACTCGCAGTCGAAGTGGCCACAGCCCCACCGGGGAAGCGCAGCACCGAGGAGCCAGCGGCCCGGGTCACGGATCTCCGAGACCAGGACGCCGGCGACACGAACCGTCAGCCGGTGACGCAGACGGCCGGCATCGACGCCGTGGTCCAGCTGGCGGCCGATTTCGCGGCCGATCCTTCGCAGGACCCAGACGCTGTTGATCTGCTGGACCAGCCAGTCAACCGGCTCCAGCACGGCGTGGACCCGGGGGCTGAACGTCAGCTCCGGACCGCCGTATGCCACCCCTTGGGGCTGGGCCGGGCCTGTGCTGCTGCTGGGCCTCGAGGAGGAGTTCTTCTTGCCCGCGCGCAGCGCGAGACCGCCGCTGGCAGCGGGAAACGCTGCTGCAGCGACGCGGTTTTCCACAGCTTCACCCACCTGTACTTCGCCTACGGCGGGCAAGGAAGCCGCACGCTCGTCATCAGGTCGGACAGTCTCGTGGTCTTCCTTAGTCGCGAGCGATCCCTCACCAGAACCAGCACCCGATCCCTCATCAACTCCGGGACTCGTCCCGACCGGGACAGCGTTGGTCCGCGGGTTGTCCACACCGCCGTCGGCTGTACGAGCGGGCTCCGCGTCGTGCTGGCCCGCGGTCACGGGCGGGATCTCGTGCGCGATGTAGTGGTGGCGGCCCTGTGCCCCGGCGCGACGGGCCACTGTCGCCCAGCCAGCCGCCTCCAGTTCGTCGATGACCGTTCCGGCTGCCTCCGCGGTGATCGGCAGGCCGGCCCGCTGGCCGGAGAAGTGGCGCAGGAAGCCGGCGATCTCACCGAGCGCCAGCGGGATCTGCTGCTTTTGGGCGTACATCAGCACGGCATACGCGCGTAGCTGCCGTGGCGTGAGGTCTTCGCAGGCCGCGACGGGCAGCCACACGAACCGCTCGGTTGACGACATCGCCCGCACCCGTCGGCGCGCCGTGGTGCCAGAGCCGCCCGGCAAAGAGCGCCGGACATTCTCGGGCAGCTCCACCACGCCGTCCGGCGCCGGCCGCCGCAACTGGGCCAGCCCCCGCTCGACGGAGGCCTTCGACATGCCCAGGTACGACGCGAGCGTCGCAGCTCCCGCGGTGCAACCTTCCGGCCGGGCCCCGAGGGCCTTGACCTTCATGTAGACGGACAGGGCGACGTCGGCGTAGAACGCGGACTCCACCAGTCGCCACGGCACGCGCACTCGCTGCCGACGCTCGGCGGGCGCACCACCGAGAGTCGCGACCGCGCGCGGAGCACGGCCGCATGCGGCTCCGGCATCCACCGCGCTCACTGTGCCTCCCCAGGAAGAGAGGACGCCGGGCAGAACAGCGTGCAGGGAGACAGCACGGATGCCGGGACGGCATGCCTGTGTGCGATGTCCGCAAGAGCCGTGAGTGATGCCGGGTTGAGGTCTAGGCTGGGCACACTTCTCCTGGCGCAACGGTCAGGTGACGGCCATGGGTCGTTGCGCTGGGTCTGCAGCCCCGCCGGTTTCCGGCGGGGCTGTGGTGTTTTGAGGCTGCTGGCGTTCCTATGGCGCGGTCGGATGGGGGTGTCAGCCATAGAGGTGTGCTGGCGGGCGCCCGTGTGACAGCGAAATCGGAAGTTCTTCGATCGCTGCGTCACCGACGTCCGTCAGGCTGACGCCGGAGAGGTCCCCGGCTCGCCGGCGGCATGCTGGCCGCGGGCGGTCCCTGCCGACCGTGCACCTGGTCACGGCGGGGAAGGCGTCTCCTGGAGCCCCGCCTGCATCAGGCCGGGACAATCCGGGACGGAACGACGTGCCGGACGTGTCGCGCAGCGGCTCAGTGAGCGGCTCAGCGAAGCGATCAGCATGTGACGCGCACCACGGGATGCCCCGTGGGTGGGCGTGCGAAGCTGACAAGTTGGCAGATGGTCGTGCACTATGGAGATGCCTTCCTGCGTGCAGCGGGCATGGCGCGGCCCTTCTCGAAGGACCGTGGGTTCTGGCAGAACCTGAGTTCGAAGAGTCCGAAGCCGGGGGCAACCGGGTCGGACACCTCCTCCACGAGGCGGGCAAGCCTCACGGAGAGCAGACGGGCGTCGGGTCTGGTGATGGGCAAATCACCGGGCCCTACGAGCCCAGGCGGCAGATCAATCCGTAGGTCCTACGGGCGCCGCCCTATTCCCCTACGTCATCTCAACCTCCAGCGCGGAGGGCTGCCCGATCGCGGGCATGGACGTCTTCGGGTTGGCGAGATCAGGACGGAGAGCCGGGAAGCGCGAGGCCGGCTGCAGGTACAGTGGTGCCATTGCAAGAGCCTCCTTACAGGCTCGTTGACCCCCGTGGCCGTCGGAAGCCGCGGGGGTCCTTGATTTTCGGATAGATCAAGGACTCTGCCACCTTATCCCCACCAGGCCGCCCGGCCGAGCCACTTGATGGCCCGGGGTTAACGATGTGTCGATGCGTCAGCGAATGCAGCCTTTTGGCTGAGATGCCCTGACTGGGCGTCGGGCTGGTCGGCGCGGCATGATGTGCTGCATGCCTGCTGCCCCCGCTGACACCGCGCCGAAGAGCTTCGCCCCGCTGGCAAGGCAGCGCGGATACATCGCGGCCATGCGCCAGATCGCCGAGGACAGAGCCCCAGGAGCCCCGGTCCGCGTCTACCTGAGCGTGCCGCCCCTCATTACCGAACGCGACAACTGGGAAGACCGACTCAAAGCCGTGCGAAACCGACTGCCGCACGGCATCGAACTCCTCACCTACACCACCGCGTTCGCCGACGGCCCCGACTACGCCTCTCGCTGGGAAACCTTCGCCGCGGGACTGGACGGCCTGGTCGTCATAGCGCCACAGAAGAAGCCCGGCGGGAAGGTGTACCGCCTCGGCCCAGCCGCCCGCAACGAACTGCGCACCGTGGTCGCAGCCGGCAAACCCGTCCTGCTCTTCGCCCGCTCCTGCGGCCTGGTCCCCGTGGTCGACTGCCAAGCCGGCCGCGTCGGCCCGCCACATCGGCTGCGCACCAAGCTCACCGTGCCCGGAGGCTGGGACACCAAGACGCCGGCCCCCACCCTGCAGGCGGCACTCGCGGCGCTGAGCCCGAACGCGTCCGAGGAGCCCCCGGCCCCTGTGCGTGCTGCTCATCTCCTGAATCCCTTCGCGGGCGCGGTCCGCTGACGCCGGGGGCCCGGTGGGTCGTCACTTCTCGCGGGGCAGGCGTTCCTTCAGCTCGGCGAGCTGCCGGCGCAGCGCCGCCAGCTCCTTAGCCATGCTGTCCATGGCCTCCTGGTTCGCTGCCCGCATGTCGTCGAGCACGGCCTGCAGGGAGTCGATTCCGGCTGAAACGCGCCTGACCGAGTCCTGCGGGCTGCTGGCTGGAGGTCTGTCGCGGACGAAGACGGCCCTTCCCGCCTCCCCGTAGAGCAGGCCGTCGTCCTTGAGGTCCTGCACTGCGCGGCGCACGACTGTGAAGGAGACTCCGTACTCCTTCTGGAGTTCTGGGGTGGAAGGGATCCGCTCGCCGGCCTTCAGCTTCCCGCTGGTGATCTGCTCGAGCAGGTCGCTCTTGACCTGCTCGTACTTCGGCTGTCCGGCGCCCAAGGTGAACCCTTCCATATGCACATGGCCATACGTGGTGGGCATAGTGCAGCACAGCGCCGCAGCCGCTACCAGCTGCACCCCTTGGTGGTTCATGGTGAATCTCCCTTGACAGCCATATGCCTATGGAGCAACCATATGCATATGGAGCTTGGCCGACAAGGCCAGAGCACCTCCCGGAACTGCCCCTCGGAGCCAGCCCGGGTGTGCAGGGACCTGGCCAGGACCAGGTCCCCGCCTCGAAGAAATGCGGAGGGCCACGCACAGACGAGCCCGGAGCAGATCAAGCACCACGAGGCGACCAACGGCCCGGCGACCCCCACGAAAGGGGCGGACCGGTGACCAGCCGGAACTTGAGAACTCCACAGCGGACGACACGAAACAAGCCCCCTTGAAGGGCCTCCCGCGGGCGCCCCGAGCGGCGCCCGTGCCCGGTCCCGTAGCGGGCCGGGCGCAAGAGAAGACCGTGAGCACCAGTGCTCACGGTCCGCCGCACCCGTGCGCGATGCACCCGGGTGCGGTGGGCCGTGGCCACTCGTGACGAGCGGCCAAAAGGACGACGGCCCCGGGATTGCCCCCCAAGGCCGTCGATACAGGAACCCGAAGTGGAGGAACCCGTGATCACAAGCATGGCACGCCCCACGCACACGATGGGCGGCAGCACCGTCCCCGTATCCCGGCCCGCTCACCACCGCCCGGCGGGGCGCCGGACCGTCAACGCCCGCCCGGCCGCGGATGAGCCGACGGCTCGTCTGCACGCCCTGGTCCGGCACCTGGTGAACGACGGTGACGCCCGCGCCAGCCGCGCCGGACGCAGCGCCGCACGGACCCTCCAGGCCATGAAGACACGACTCCCCGCCAGCACGACGGGCGGCGGGGAGTGGTGAACCGCCCGGCCGAACAGCAGTCGGCGGAGGTGCGCAAACTGCACGGACTCGCCCGCCAGGACCGCAAGCGCTACAGCAACCCGCGCACCGCTGCCGCGGCTCGCGAACAGCTGGCAACAACCCGCATGAGCGCCTCCGGCAACAGCGGGTGGCGCGGCCGCAAGGGCGGTTGGTGATGGCCGCCGGCGAACCGGACCAGGCCGTTGCCGACATGCTCGCGGCGCGGCGCAAAGCAGCCTCCGCCCTCCTGGCGACGCAGACTGCCGCCCGCAGGCTCGCCGAAACCCTCGCTCGAACCCGCAGCTGAAGACCGAACGCGCGCAGCCCGCCACGGAAGGCCAACCTCACCCAGGGGCCGCGGTCACCAAACGGTCCGCGCGCTACCCCCGCATCCGGCACCGCTCCGGAAGGCGCGGTGAACGTCGAGGACTTTGATGGACAAAATACCCTTGACGCTGCGCACGATGGAGGGCACGCTCATCGCCACCATCGACGCGCAGCTGACCACAACGCCCGGACTGGTCATCCATCGCGCGCTCGACTCGCCCTTGTGGCGACTGGCCCATCACTCCGGCCAGGGCATCGCCGAGTTCGCATCCGACCGCCACGCAGCCGTGGCCGCCCAGTACCTCGGCGCCCTTGGCGACTGGACCCGCAGCCCCGCAGCGATCCTGGCCCACTCACCCACCCTCCTCCAGGACGTGGGAGTGCTCGTCGCCGACGCCGAGGGCGTGCTGCTGGTCAACCCCGAAGAGACACCCACAACGAATGGAGAAACCCATGGACTGGCGCCATAACGCCGTTTGCCGCGAGGAAGACCCCGAGCTGTTCTTCCCCATCGGCAACACCGGTCCTGCGCTGCTGCAGATCGAGGAAGCCAAGGCCGTCTGCCGCCGCTGCCCCGTGATGGAGCAGTGCCTGCAGTGGGCGCTCGAGTCCGGCCAGGACTCCGGCGTCTGGGGTGGCCTCAGCGAGGATGAGCGCCGGGCGATGAAGCGCCGCGCCGCCCGCAACCGGGCACGCAACGCCACCGCCTGACCCGCCACGCCACCAGCGCTCAGGTCCCGGGCACCACCGCACGAAGCGGCAGGTGCCCGGACCATGGCCACTCGTGAAATCGGCCGACAGCTGCGGGGGTTGGTGTGCCCCACAGACAGACACACCGAACCTCCTGACGAAGGGCAAGCCCTGTGGACCACCCACACCCGCCCGCTCGCCCAGCTGCCTGATCCAGCCGATCAGCGGCGCGCACCGTCGTTGACGCCCACAGCCGCTGACCTACCAGCCCCTCCGCACCACACCGATGGCGCGCCAGCCGGAACGATCCGGCAGGCGCGCCATCGGCCTATGCACAAGGAAGGACGACGGCGTGAGCACGACCCGTCGCAACACCCAGCGGCCGCACAAGGTTGCGGGCGGTACGAAGAAGGGGCGGAAGCGCAACCGAAGCCGCACCCCGCACACCGCCTCCCCAGGCGCGCCCGCCCTCGCCGTTGCCAACGGGGCCGCCACCGTCGGCCACCCGGACCACACTGTCGGGCCCGAGGACACCGGAGCGGACCAGCAGGCACGCACCGCGGCCGACGAAGTCCTGGCCGACGCTGACGTCGGCGCCGCCGCCCTCATCAGCCAGGCACACCGGCTTCGGGCGCAGGCGGCACGCCAGGCCACGCACCACCGCATCACCGCGGCCCGGTTGGCCGATCAGACGAAGGCGTCGGCCGACCGAGAGGCTCACCGAGCCCTTGTCCTCGCAGAGAAGAAGGCGGCCGGCCTCCTCACCACCGCGCAGGAACGCAGCACGGAGATCCTCCGCGACGCGCGGGCCGACGCCGACCGGCTCCTGGCAGCGGCCACGACACAGGCCGCCCAGGCGTACACGGACGGCGAGCGAAAGCACGCCGAGGCCACCTCGGCGGCGGAGAAACTGCTCGCCACGGCCGCCGAACAAGCTGAGCGCGTACACAACGA
The DNA here is from genome assembly GCF_055582085.1 of Streptomyces sp. NPDC042259. Taxonomy (NCBI): domain Bacteria; kingdom Bacillati; phylum Actinomycetota; class Actinomycetes; order Kitasatosporales; family Streptomycetaceae; genus Streptomyces; species Streptomyces sp. NPDC042259. The sequence goes on from NZ_JBVJDW010000014.1 coordinate 131,354, forward strand.
CGCCCGCACCGCCGCAGAGAAGACCCGAGCCGAGGCCACCGCGACCGCCGACCAGCTCCGCGAGGAAGCATCCACCGCGGCCGAGGCAATCACCCAGCGAGCACAGCACGCGGCAGAAACACTCACCAAGGACGCCCAGCGAGCCCTATGCGACGCCCGGGACGAGGCCGAACGCCTTCGCCAGGAAGCCGAGGCACAAGCGGATCGCGTACGCCGGGGCGCCGAAACCGAGGCAACCCGCACCCGACAGGCCGGCGTCAACGAAGCCGAGAAGGCGCGGGCCGATGCCAAGACGCTGCGCGACGACGCCGAACGCGACCGGGCGACCGCTACCGCGGACGCACAGCACCTGCGCGAGCGCGCCGGCAGGGAGCTGCAGGAAGCACAGCGGGCGAGCCAGCAGATCCTGGACGATGCCCGCCGCACGGCCGACCGCCTCCGTGCCGGCGCCAAGCACACCCTCGAGCAGGACGGCCAAGCAGCAAAGGACCTGCTCGCACGCGCCCACGAAGAGGCCGACTCCATCCGTAACCGTGCCCAGCAGGACGCCGACCGGCTGCGCGAGCAGGCCCGCGCCACGGCAGAAGCGGCCGACAAACTGGCCGCGGCGGCCCATGCAGCCAGCGCCGAGGCACAGCAACAGATCGAGCAGGCCACGCTCCTCCAGGCCCAGGCCGACCACGCCATGGCCGAGGCCACCTCCCGCACGGCCCGGCGAGCCCGGCGTCGCGAGGAACGCCAGGAATCGCGTCTGCGGCGCCGCAGAGCACGTTGCCAAGCGCGAACCCAGCAGCGAGAAGCCCTGGGCCTGACCGGTGTTCCCCACCTGTCCCGAGCGGAGTGGCTGCTGCTCACTACCGGCGTGCTGGGGGCCGCAGGGGTCAGCATCCTCGGGCTGCTGTCCTCCTTCACCTCCCTGGCCAACCGCGCCTGGAGCTGGGGCTGGGAGTGGCCCTGGCTCCTGCCGGTCGGCATCGACATGGCCATCCCGTCGTTCACCATCCTGGGCCTGCTGCTGATCCGCACCAACATGAGGCTCAAGTGGGTGCTCTGGGTCCCGCGCGCCCTGACCGGCGCGACCGTCTACCTGAACTGGCAGGCCGCCCACACCCTCCCCGGGCAGATCGGCCACGCCTGCCTCACCCTCCTGTGGGTGGTCTTCAGCGAAATCGGCGGCCACGTGTACGCCACCCGGATCGGCGCGGTGACGGGCAGCCGGATGGACGCCATCCGCCGCTCCCGCTGGATCCTTGCCCCCGTCTCCACCGTGATCATCCGCCGTTTCATGATCCTGTGGGAGGAGACGTCCTATGAGAAGGCGCTCGAGCGCTGGCGCGAGATGATCCTCGCCCGCGCCGAGATGCGCGAGAAGTGGGGCCGCTGGTGGCGCTGGAAAGCTCCCCTGCGCGAGCGCACGCTGCTCAAGATGGGCGAGCTGACGCCCGGGTCCATCTCCACGACGCTCCCCGGCACGAGCACCGAACCCGCGCCCGAGAGCGCCGACACGGAGCCGGCGGGCAAGGCGCTCACTCCCGAGAAGAGCGCGCTTGACGCTCCCCTGCCGGACGCTCATCCTCACGTCGAGGACGCTCACGAGCACGAGCGCGATGGCGCCGCCGACGAGCGCGCTCAGCAGGAGAACGAGCGCTCGAACCCGGGCGAGCGCGCTCATCTCCACGACGCTCCCGAGGACGATCGCGATGACGCCGCCGACGCTCACCCCGACGCCCACGACGGCGAAGACGGTGAGCACCCTGTTGGCGGTGAGCGCGCTCGCTGGTTCGGACGCGGAGTCCGACGCAAGGACCAAGAGGCGCTCATCGAGCGCCGTCACGCTCGGGTACGTGAGCTCTTCACCGAGCTTGAGCGCCGCCCCGAATGGAAAGAGATCCGCGACGCGCTCACCAAAGCCGATCTCTCGCTGAAGCCCGTCTCGCGGCCGACCGCGCAGCGACTGCGCGAAGAGGTCGAGCGGGAGAACCCGGCGCTCGCCGAGCGCTACCCGGCGCGACGCTCGCGCTCACACGTTCCCGAGCCCACCGGCTCCTGAGCCGCGAGCGCGCTCACGCTCACCACCCCACTCCAGGACGCTCAGCACGCCGGGCACCCCACGGCGAGCGCCTGATCACGAGCGCGGCGAAGAACAGCACACACCAGCGAGCGCTGGCGCAACCGCGCCACCCTTCGCCCGCCGCCCTGCTCCATCCCGCCGACCGGTGTCGGCGCTGGCCCCGCACCGCGCGGCTCCGGCGCCGGCCATGGCCGCAGGACCGAAGCCGGGGTCCCGACCCGCTTTCTCAGGGCCTGGCCGGGACCCCTCCCATCACTCCTCCGACTTCAAGGAGCTCCCACAGCATGACGCACACCCACCTCACCTGCCGATCCCCCCACGGGGGTGCTCGCTGATGGCCTTCTTCGGACTGTTCGGCAACGACAAGGAACTGGCCGCCACCGCCTACAAGGACCGCGAATCGGCCAGCGAGAAGGCGGCCCGCAAGCGCCGCGAGGGACACAAGCACAGCGTGCAGGCGATTGACCGCAAGGGCCAGGCGTGGGAGGACGCCGAGCGCGCCCGGCAGGACCACGGCCGGCGCCGCAGCGGCTGGTTCTCCTGACCCAGCCCGCCCGGGGCCGAGGCCGCCGCTCCGGCCCCGGGCACCCGCCCGCTCCTCCAGCTCAGCCCCACATTCCCCTATTTGAGAGGCCACTTCAGCATGCCGTGGCTCCCGCCCCTCCGCCGCACCGCCCCATACCTGACCACCTCGCGCAGCACCTTCGCCGCCACGGCGACGCGCACCCTTCTCCCCGGCCGCGCCCCCCGCACCGTCGGCGCCCAGGCGGCCGCCACGCAGCCGGTCGTCCTGCTCGGCGGTGACGAACTGCGCATACGCGCCCTGCTCCACCAGCTCCTGAACGGGGACAGCCGCTGATGACCACCGGCATCGACTTCACCAAGCCCGGCCCGGCCAACACCGGCGGCCCCGGCTGCTGCCCCACCTGCCCGCTGCGCCCCACCTGCCCCGCGGCCTCGGACGACAGCCCGACGTGCGCCGTGACCGGCAGTACCCCGCCCCCGCCGCCCCCCAGCCACCTCCCCGACGCAGCACCGGCAACTGGGGTTCTCGAGCGCGTGGACTACACCGAGATCACCAGCCGCAGCGCGGAGGCCGCGATCAGCGGCATGTTCGGGTTCGGCTGGACCGATCTGCTCGCCACGGCCATCGAACGCACCAACAAGTGGGACGCGGACGGCAACCCCGTCGACTGGGGCCGCCTGCAGCTCAAACGGAACTTCCTGTGCCTCGCGGTCGCCACGCTGGTCCCCCTCGGAAACCACACGGCCGCCGTGTGGGTGGCCCGGACCATCACTACCTACGGCTTCACCGCGCCCCTGGTGCTTGCGGGCATGGCGCTGGGCGTGGGCGGGGCGCTCTTCATCGGCCAGTACGTCCCCGAATCCCTCGGCTGGATCTGCCGCTTCGGATGGACGACTGGCTCGGCGCTCGCTTCCGGGGTCCTCAAATTCCTGCGGTCCCGCCTGGGCTGGATCGTCACCCGTCCCGCCATCTGGGCTGCCATCGGCGGTCTGCTCATCGTCACCGGACGTCCCATCGTCCGCATCCTCACGGGAGTCTGAGCATGGACATCTTTCATAACAACGCGGCCAACGCGAGCTTCGGCGCCCTGATCTTCGGCGCGATCGGCACCGTCGTGATCGTCGCCGGGTTCAAGTACCGGTTGCTGCGGGACAAGAAGACCCTCATCCTCGTCGCCTTCTTCGTCCTGCTCGTCACCGTCAACAGCGCCGGCATCCTCGGCGAGATCGCCGGAGCCCTCCGCGGCGTCATGAACGTCGGCGGCGAAAAGGCCGTCCAGGGCGTCGCTGGAGCGGTCACCACACCCAACCCGCCCCACACCCAGGTCACCAAGGTCTCCGCCGGCGGCGCCGGCATCGGTCTGTGCGGGATCGCCTGGTACGCCGTGAAGCTATTCGCCGCCAAGGGACGGCCCAGGGACCTCAAGGAGATGTGCCTGGGCACCGGAGTCGCCATCTGCTACGGCACCAGTCTCGGCTTCATGGGCTGGATCGTCGGCGCCACCGTCCTGACCGGCAACAACGTCGGCCTCTACGTCTTCGGCGGCTAAGCAGCCGGCCGTGACGGTCGCTCACAACCCTGCACGCCGCGCCCGGCGGGTTGTGGGTGGCCGCCGCAGACCGGACCAGCCCCATGCAACGGAGGAACTCGTGAGCACCGCCGAAGACCGCCCCACCCGGCGCCCCCAGAGCGAGGTCGCCCCGCATGAGGGCGAGTGGGTGTGGGCCGAGCTGGTCGACGATGACGAGCCCGGCCCCCACCACGACGACGCTCCCGACGGCCCGACCCGCGCCCGCCAGGGCGCACAGCGCGCGGCACACTGTGCCCGGACCGTGATCGGCTTCATCGCCGGACACACCGGGCCTGGGCTCCGCCACGCCTGGGCCCTGACCCTGCACTGGACGAGCGCCGCCTATATGTCGGACGAAGAGCTGCGCCGCCGCCTGGTCAAACGTCACCTCGACGAGTACACACACCAGCTCGACGACGCCAGCGCCGGCGTCCAGCAGGTGAACAAGAAGTTCAAGAAGCTCACGGCGGACGCCGCGGCCTTCGGCCTCGACAGCGCCGAGAAGCAACAGATGCGGGACCTGATGAGCGAGCTCCGACGCCGACGCGCCGGCCTGACCGCCCTGGAAAAGATCCCCTTCGACCCCACACAGGTTCAGCCCACGCCGGAGCAGATCCGACGGGCCCGATCGGTCATGGCCCTCCAGCGCGCGGCCCTCGGCGCCCTCCCCGCCGCCCTCGGTATCAGCGCCCTGGCCGTCACCACCCCGTTCGCTCTCCTCCTCGCGCTCCCGCTCGTGGCGGCGGGCGCCTGGTGGCTGGGCCAGCACCCCGTCGAACTCACCCAGCGCGCCCTGCCCGCAGACCTGATGCACCCCCTGCTCGCACCCCCGGGAACCACCGCCGTCACCAGCGAGGGCCCCACATTCGAGGACGACCTCAAGCCGTACCCGATCGCCCAGGCCACCACACCCGAAGAAGCTGCCGAGGCCCTGCGCCGCGCCATCATCCACGAGGGCGGCGACGTGGAACAGGTCGAACCCGCCCTCAAGGAGCCGTGGGGGTGGTCGGTACGGGTGTCGTTCACCACCGGCAGCCCGGACGACCTCAACAAGGACGAGACCTACAAGGGCCTGATCACGCTGCTGAAGGTGCGCCGCAACGGACTGCTCATCGAGGGCGATCCGGACTTCGGCGACTCCTGCACCGTGCGCATCATCATGCACGACCCCTTCACACCGGACCTGGTGGGCACCGTGCCCTACCGGGCCCCCTTATCCGGCTCGATCACCGACGCCTTCGACTTCGGCGTCGCCATGGACGCCACCCCCCTCACCTTCGCCCTCGCCGGGCTGATGCTGCTGATGGTCGCCGACTCCGGCGGCGCCAAGTCCGGCATCATGCTCGCGATGGCCGAGGCCATCACCTCCACCCGCGACGCCGTCGTGGTCAACCTCGACCCCGTCGGCACCGGCGTCGGCGCCCTGGGCCCCGCCATCACCCTGGACGCCTGCATGGACGACGACCTCATCTGCGCCGTCCTGGAATTCTTCCTCACCCTCTGCTCCGCCCGCGCCCGGCAGCGCGCCGCCTACCGGTGGGGCAACAAATGGCGCGTCAGCCCCGAACACCCAGCCTTCTGCCTGTTCATCGACGAGTGGCCCCAGCTGTCCGCCAAGGCCAAGGCCCTCCTGATCCGCCTGCTGCTCCTCGGCCGCAAGGAAGCGATCTGGGTCTTCGGCGGCTCCCAATTCGGCACGAAGGACTACCTCGGGGAGGCCATCGGCCCGAAACTGTCGGCGAAGATGCTCGGCGCCTGCCGCCGCGTGGACATCACCGAACTCCTCGGCGGCGGCGCGCTCGCCGAGGGCTACCGCGCCGACCTGATCCGCGCGGCCACCCACACCGAACGCAACGACGCCGGACAGATCTACGCCCAGGGCCTGCCCGGCATGCCCGACCGCCCGGTGCGCTACCAGGTCCGCGAGATCCTGCCCGACTACGCGGCCATGGTCGGCGACGAACGGGCTGCGGCCGGCCTGCCTGACGTGACCCGCACCCTCACCGAAGCCGGCCTGCTCGACGACTGGCTGGAGCTCCAGGCTGCCTGCGCCACCGGAACTGTTGCTGACGCCGGAGGTGGCGAAGGAGTGGAGGGGGACAATGCCCCGGCCATCCTGCTCGCCATCGCGGAGGCGTTCATCCGGGAGAGCGAGCCGCCGTACCTGACCATGGACCAGGTCAACGCCCACCTCCGCAAGGACGACCCGACGCGGTGGGGACGCTGGGACGACCGGGACGACCGCGGCCGGCTCCGGGAACTGGGCAAGGCGCTGAGCCGCGAGCTGCGCAACGCGAAGGTGGAGTTGTCCTCCGAACGCATCACCGAGCTCGACGGACAGCCGCGTGGCTACTACCTCGAGGCCGTCCGGCAGGCCCTGGAGAACCTGTCCTGACCGACGCCGTCATTGGCCCCGCTTATTGGCGGGGCATTGGCGTTGATCGGCTCTGCACAGCCGATCAACGCCAATGCCCCGCCGATCGAAAAACCATTGCTGACCTGCGGAAACCGAACCGTCCAATCACCAGCTACCACTCCCCTTCCACGACGGCTTTCCCCCTCGGGAACCGCGTGAACGGGGGGCGACAGCCATTGACCAGGAAGACGATCACGCGCAGATGCCTGTACCGGTGTCCGTGTGCCGGACCACGAGCCCGGTCGTCCACGCCCTCGGCGCCGTCGAGAAGGAAGCCAACGGGCACCGCCAGGCGCTCCACGGCGGACACCCCCCGACGACCAGATTGCCGGCGAGGTCGACCGGCGTGGCCGCTGGCACGCCGACCTCGCTGGCATAGCCACCGTCCACGCCCGGCTGTCCGACACCTTCGCCGGCCTCCGCGATCCCGGCGGCATGGGCGCCCGGTTGTGGGCCGACGCCGCGGCCTGGCTCACCATCACCGCCGGTTAGGGTGAGCCACCGCCGCCGTCCTCCAGCCGTGACACCCAACCCCTGGGGCAACCGAGGCCCGGCATCCGGCTGCCGACTGCTTCGAGCGCGCGATGCCGTCGGGCCGTTCCCCAACCCCGCCGACTTCCCGGCAACCCGGTGGCCCTGCGCGAAGAAGCGCCGACTCACCTTGTGCCCAACGCTCGCAGGCAGAGAGGAGAATTCACCTCCCCACCCCGGGTCGGCGGCATGTTGACAAGCATTGATCACTGGACCGCTGTGGCGCCAGCGGTAAGCCGCAGAGGGTGAATTCACCCCCCAGCTCGGCTGTGAATACCCGGCCCGCCTTCCCCGGAGAGGAGAACTTACCTCCCCTACCGGATACCCAGAAAAGTGCGGAAGAGCAGGCGTGCCGACGCACGATAGGTTTCACCGAGGCCGGCCATCAACCTGCGATTTGGCACCGGTGAGGCAGGCTGGCTGTCACCGGATCGGAGCGCTGCCTTTTGCCAACGGCCTGGTCGGCAGGCCAGTCGCTTGCCGGATTCGGCGGACTGGAGCTGCGCCGTCCACGGGATGCGCGGGTATTCGCCAGGGTTGCTTTGGCTGTATACGCGAGAACGGGAGTCGTTTCGACGCGGCTTCGGGAGTCACTGCGCTCCCTCTTACCATGATCAATGTCGATGAGTTCGGGAGTCACTACGGCCTTCCCCGCGGGCCGAGTGTGGCCGTCGCTCACCGCTGGCCGGAGGACAAGTGACGGGTGTGAGTAGTTGGGGTTCCGGTGAGAACGATCTTCCGCAGCGGAGGACCCCGGCGATCACGCCGAGTCCTCCGCTGACTCAGAACCAGAGCCTGGCCGGTCCCCTTCGGGGGCTTCGAGGGCAATGATCGTGTCGAGCCGGATCGCCACAGCGCCTCCTCCGGCGAGTGGCCAGGTCACATAGGTGACGCTGGGAACGGGTGACTCGGTGAGCGACTCCAGCCGTCCGGTGTGCTCCTCCAGGCTGTGCCCCTTGGTGAGCACGACCGCTTCGCGTTCCTGGGCGCCGATGGCATAGCGGACGATCATCTGCGGCGGAACGAAGTCGGGGTCGTAGAACAAGGCAGGTTCCTTCCTTCTTGGAGGGGTTGAAAACGGGCTCTCAGGTACTGGAAAGGCGCCGCTCCAGCTTGCCCCCTACTCACACTCGGGTGACTCCCCAAGTCGTGAACACCGACTTCGCGGCCTTCGCGGCGACTCCCGTTCTCGTGACGAAACGACGTCACAACTCGCGTACATAGCCAGTTGCTTTTCAGGTTGCTTCTCAGGTCGCGTTTCAGGTTGTGCGTCAGGTTGCCTTTCAGGTTGCTTTTCAGGTTGCTTCCACAAGGTCACGCGGCTAGGTCAAAGTTCCAGGTCAGACAGGTGATGGAGCTAGGAAAATCCTGCCGACTACTTCTCTGTGACCACCGTGTCAGCGGAGGAACGGAAGAGCTTGGGAGGAGAAACGAAGAGCTGAGGGGAGAACAGTGGAGAGTAGACAGGGCCATGGGAAGTTCGGAGCCTGGGAGAGATGAAGATGAGGGAGGGTGGATAGGTGGCTGGTGCGTGATCGAGGAAGAGTGTGCGTATCGGTTGACCTGGACTGGTGCCGCCCGGGTGATGTGGCCGTGGGCCTGGGGTGGTTGCGGTTTGGGCCGGGTCTGCTTGGCTGGCGGATCGGGCTGGTCGGCGTTCCCGATGACCTCGCCCGCTGCGCGCGGTTGCTGAGCTAGCTCCCCTATCGGGGAGGCGGGGGCGATCGGCTGTGGCCGATCGCGGGAAGAGGGGGCGGGCCAGGGCGCGGCGTGCGCACCCCTGGACGAGCCATCCCTTCGCTTTCCCACAGAGGAGTGCTGCTCGCGACGGCGTGAGCCCTGCTCCCGGCCGTCTTGGAGCGGTCTTGCCGCTGTCGTTGGGTGTCCCTCGTCAGCGCTAGCGTGCTATTGGACTGCGTTGCGGCGAAGCAGCGCACATGTCACCGCGGGAAGGACGTCGGCACGTAGCTCGTCGGGCGGGCCGGTGAAGGGGAGCAGTCACCGGCCCGCCCGACGGGAGCCGTCAGAGGGTGGAGGGGATTCGGCGTCGGCCCATGTCTGTGATGGTGACGAGCGTGTCGTCCTTGTGGTTGAAGTCGTTGGTGATCTTCTTCGGCGGTCGGCGAGTGGTGATGAGCGCCTTGTCCTGCAAAGCGCACAGGGCCTCGTCGATGTCGTCGGCCTGGCCGGATCCCCGGTGGAGCCGGAAGTACGTGGGGCTGAAGGTCTCCTCCACTGCCGCCATTGTGCGCTGCTGAAGATCGGTGGCGTCGGGGAGAGGCTCTCCCCGGCCAGCTGCGGCGAGGGCGACAAGGACGGCGTTCTCGGCATCTGTGAGATCGAGGGGTATGCGCCGGCGCCCACGAGTCCGGGTGCGCCGGCCATTCCAGTCCTTGACCGGATCGGCGAGGTAGATCTTGCCAGCCGACGCGAGGGTCTGAACGGGATCAGGGAAGCCGGGGAGTTCGGTCAACTTCGACGCCCGCTGCTTAGATACGCCACAGATCGAGGCGACCTCGCTAATGCCTGCCAGCTCAGGCACCACAGGGAGAGCGTTGATACGGTCCAGCTCCTCCTCAGTCATTACTTGCAGGCCCACGACACGATCGCTGATACCGAGGTTGCGCGCGGCCGTGGTGACGAGTTCAATCGCTGCGGCGACGGCCTCCGGCAACTCGGTCGTCTCGACGAACAGCCGCACTGATGCATTGCCATTCGGAGCCTGTCCCACAGAGGGCGCGTGCATCGAGAGAGCTTCGTGCAGCCCTACGACGGTCTCTGCGGTCAGGTCGGACGAGTTGAGCTCGATGCACACGCTCCACGCCTGGCTCATAAGTACTGCAATCTCCTCGGGTGGGTTGGCGGACCGCCGGGGGCTTCCCCCCGGCGGCCGCCCTTCTCAGGGCTGGAAGCCTGCTCGCTTCAGGTCTGCTATGGGGTTCTTGAGGATCCTGGGATTCCCCGGGGTGCTCGGGAGGCTGGCGATGAACCGGCCGTCCTTCCGCACGATGTAGTGGTTGGTCTTCGTGCGCTTCACCTCGAACCCCTGCTTCTCCAGCTTCTTGCGGAGCTGCGTGACGTCCTTGCTGGCCATTCTCTCCCCTAAACGTTGACGCCGTCAAGATTTATAGTGTCACGCAAACGGTGACAGCGTCAACGTTTGCATGGAGATTGCTTAAATATTTTTTAGGTGGTATGTTAGGTGTCAGTAAGCGAGCCGGGCGCCTGCCATGGCCCGGCGTCCAGGCGCCTCAAGGGCAACCGAACGGAGACCGTCGTGACCACGCAGGACAAGGACCCGCTCATGGCCCTTCTCCGCCGTGCCGCTGTAGGCGACAAGGTGGCGGGAGCGGAGTTCGGCAGGCAGCGTGCCGCGCGAATGCGGGCCTGTGCCCGCGCGGAGGGCAACGCTCACCAGGCGGCGCTGCGCATGATCCAGCAGCGAAGCACCTCGTAATCGCCTCTGCGTGAGGCCCGTTGCATGGCGGGCCGCCGTGGCGGGCCCCCAAGCGTGGAACTTTCAGAGGAGTTACTCAGTGCCCCTGGTAGAGATGTGTGGACGTGTGGACGATGGCGAGTGGTGTGACGGGCAGGCCACCCACTTCGATTACGGGATGGCGCGGTGTGATCGGCACGAGATCGACCTGTTCCCGTGCAGATGGGAGGGGAACACACGCGAGGGCTTCTGCGGCATCGACCACACGCAGAACGGCCATATCTACGGCTCCACGTGCCGCAACCCCTGCCCGTAGGCCCCGCGCCCCCGTACTCGTTCGCGCTCGCCGGAGGCCCCGCATGCGCGACTGGTCCCCCTGTTGCCGTGGAGGTAATGGTGCGTAGATCGGTTCAGGTAGTGGTGATCGGCAATGCTGCGGTGCTGGCGCTAGAGGTCATCGGCCCGCTGGCCTTGCTGTATCCGGCGCCGGTCGGCTCGAGGCGGTGATGGAGCGGCGCTTGCACGGGGCCGCCCAGGGCTTGTCGTGTTGTGGCTTTCGCATTGTTGTGCTGAAAGGGATGGTTGCTCGTGAGCAGGATGGCGTTTGTGGCGGCCCATATTGGCCGCGTGGTTGATCCGGTGGGTGTGGTGCACGCCGTGCCGTGCGCAGTTGATGGCCGGGTGGTCTTGACGGCCTGTGTCCTGGACCCATTCCTAGTGGTCACCACGCCGGTAGAGGCTTCTCGGCCGCTTACGTGCGCGCAGTGCGTGTACGCGTTGTCCTGGGTGATCACGTGTCCGGTGTGCAGGGCGCCGGGGGCGGAGGAGTTCGGGGACCCGATTCCTGGTACGGACGACTTCGCGGATTGTGCCCGCTGCATCTCGCCTTGGTGCGGGCATGAGTGGGATCTGGATCCGGCGGCGGACGGGGCATGTGTCGAGTGCGGCGGTTCTGGCCGACTGGGCCGGTCGACAATCTATGACGCGCGGTGCTCGTGCGGTGATCTGGCTGAGCTGGCCACTCCCTGACCGCATGGCTGGTTCACACTGGGCCGGGCCGGGCCCGGCCGTTCTCGATATTCGCTGCTCATGCAGCCTCTGAAACGGATGTGCCTGATGTCTGAAATGCTCTGGGTCGGTACGTACCACGGTCGTCATGACGGTGGTCGGGTGACTGTGACGGTCACGCGGGACGACGCACAGCCCAACCCCTTTGCGTGGGCTTGCACCTGTGGGGCCTCCCGGCGGTTTGCGGCGCCGCACGGGCTGGGTCGCAGTGCGTGGCGTCATACGCACCCGACTCTTCTGGACCGGCTGCGCAGCAAGGTCCGCCGTCGTCGGCTGGGCTGACCGCCGACGCGGCCGCGCCGGCGGCCGCGTTCTGGGGCTCCCACCGTCGTCCGCCGCTCTGCCCATCGTCGGCGGGTGCCCCGTCCACGTCTTCGCCCCGCCGCTCTGCCCTGTGCCTCTGCCCTTCGGCCGGGCCTGCCGTGTCGGATTTCATTGGATCCTTCAGTGCCAGGGCTCCCTGACCAGGGCGCTGAAGTTTCGGAGCGGGGTACGAGCGCCTCCCCTGCGTCGGCCAGTGCTTCAGTGCCCGTTGTCCCAGCCGTCGTCTCGTGAGGTCCCTGCCAGCTGCGGTGTGCTGACCTGCGATGACGTCTCGACACTGAAGTTTCGAGCGGAACACTGAACCATGCACTGAAACTTCGGCTGAAACACTGAAGGACTCGCTGGCACCCGACATGCCGGGCGGCTCTGGCGGTCTATGGCGAGCGCGCTGTTGCTTAAATGTTTTTAGGTGGGTATATTTAATGGTGTTGGGGGCGGGCGCGTGAGGCCCCGGAGTTGATCGGTGTGTGCCGGTCGTGAATTGGGGAGCTGAGGAATTTGGTGACGTCTGTGACGAGCATCGACCCCTACGTTTTCGTGGTGCGGCGGTTCTTTCTGGACCTTCTGACCCGAGAAGAGTTCGGTTGGGGGGAGGACGAGGACTCCGAGTTCCACAAGAGCCATCCGCTGTCGTGGTACCTGGTGGGCATCGACTCCAAGGGCAGCGATCTCACCCGCGATGTCCTGCGCATCTTCGAGGAGCTGGGTTTTTGCGGCTTCGCGGCGGGTGAGGCGGGTCAGCGGGCCTGGATCGAGCGCAACGGTTCGCCGGAGGTCGCTGTTTCGCCGATGGAGCGGGCGTTGCGGCAGCTTCACTGGGACCTGGTGATCGAGGGCTCTCTTCGGACCGAGAAGGGCAAGTACTTCGGGGAGGTTTCCTACATTCCCGACTGCGTGGAGCGGGTGACCGAGTGGTTCGTCTCGCTCGGGTTCCCCGCAGCGCTTGCCACTGCGGACGGACTGCCCGATCCCCGCTGGCTGCCCGGCACAGCCCCCTGACCTCGACCAAGCCTCCGTGGCACCGCCTGCCTCTCCTTCGGGTGGGGCGGGCCTCTGTCTCCGGCCCCTTCGCGCCGGTCCGTGTCCAGCCCACCCGAAGGAGATGCGTTGTCCGAGATGCAGACCGTGCGACCGTGTGAGGATCAGGGGTTTGAGGGGCCCGTGGTGTGGCTCTTGCAACGAGGTGAGCTAAACGAGGGTGGCCAGGTTGAGGGGGTCTACTTGAGCCGGGACCTTGCGGTTGACGACTTCGTTGATCTGGTTCGGGACCTGGCGAACCGTTTCGGGCTGGATGAGGGGGGCACGGGGGAGGAGCCGAACGGCGCGTTCTACGCCCAGGGCGGCTGTGACTGGATCAGCTTGGCTCCGTTCCTGGTCAGGACGCGCCGCCAACTCCGGCCCTAGTGTCGGGTTGGCGGACCGCTGTGCGCCTTGCGGGTGTGCTAGCCCCCTTTTTCCCGACCGCCCTCCGTCCCTGTCCGGCTTGCGCCGGGCCGCCTCGCCACGCCGCCGTCCGCTCGCCCGGGCAGGCCCGGCCCTCGTCTGCCATGCCGCTCCGTCCCGCCCGGCCCGTCGCCGCGCGGGGGGTGTCATCGCCCGCGCGGGTTTGTTGGCCCCTCTACGCCGCGTGCCCGTGCTTATCCCGACTTCCAGCTTTCGCTGTTATCTCACCCCTTAGGAGTTCGCCATGGCGCGTCTGCCGCGTGTGATCGATGACCGAGGAGATTGGACCTACCTGGACTTCGGTGGGGTTTTCTTCGCCGTGGACAGCGCGACCCGCATCGTGCGCTGGTCTGATCCGACTGGTCCGAGTCTTTGGGACCTGACTGGGATGCGTAACAAAGTGCTTGGCCCGGAGACCTACAACCACATCGAGCTTTACTACGAGGGGGACTGGGAGCCGCCGGCGTATACCCTGCGCGCTGCCGCGGAGGTGGAGCGGGGGGACGTGATCACCCTGAACGGCGTTCTGCGAACCGTGACTGCCGTCGCTCGTGCCGAGCGTGGGAAGGTCGACCTCTTCGTCGATAGTGCCGACTTCGTGGGCCCCTATCCCCTGAACCCACAGGCCTCGGTGCCGGTGCACCCTCGCATCTGAGATCGTCCCGCCGCCCGCCGCCGCGTGCCTGCCCGCCGCCCGGCCGTCCCGGTCTTCTCCGGGGTGGCCGTGCCCGTCCTCGTCGGCGTTCTCTCCGCCGCCCGCGCCGCTCGGCCCCTGCTGCCCCCCCCTCGCCTCTCCACTCGCTCCCATCCTTTGTTACGTGTCTCGCGTGCCCCTCACTGGCGCCTAATGTTACGGGTCGGGTAGGGTGTTACGTGTCTGGTGGGGGTGAGTGAACTCCCGTGCCAGGGTGGCGGGTTGTTGGTGTCCTGTGTGTTGTTTGCTGTCGCCGGCCGGATTTCCGCTACCCGCTTCTGGTCGTGCTGGTCGTCACCGTTTTTTTGACTTCGTCTTAGCCGCTGCTCGTCCTCTATCTCCTGGAGCCGAACCGATGGATGCCCGAACCGCGTACAGCGCTGCCCCCGGCCTCTTGGAGGAGCAGCAGGACCTGGTGCGTGTGATGTCCCAGGTCCCGCTCCGTGAGCGGCTGGTGCGTCGTGCCGCGCTCGCTGACCGCAGCACGCTCTGTTCTTCCGAGGCGGACGGCAAGGCTGTCCAGTCGGTGCGCAGTGCCGCGTTGAAGCTGGCCGCGTTCGACCGGGAGCACGGCACAGCCGCCGGGCCCGTGGACCCCGCCTCCCTCCGCTCTGACAGCCCCCTTGGCGAGTTGCGTGCCTATATCCGGCGGGAGTACGCCGGCTGGCGCTCTCCGGCCGGGCTGGAGCCGGCTGTGTGGCTGGTCGTCCGCGGCGAGGGTCCCGGTGCGGTTCCTTGTGCGGACCAGGCCACCGCCCGCGCGTTCGCGGAGGCCCGGTACCGGGAGGATGAGGACCCCGACGATCCTGCTGTCCTGCGCTGGGACGAGGACGGGGAGCTCATCGACGAGACACTCCCCGGTTACCAGGGCACCGGCTGGACCGTTCACCAGGCGCGGGTCCTGCGCGCCGCTGACCTCCGTACCGCTGGATAGGACGCGCCAGGATGAGCAAGCAGCAGGCGCCGGTCATCGTCAACGAGGGCCGGGCTATGCCCGCGTGGCGCGAGGCCGGGGCCGTGCCCTCGGTACCCGCTGCTCCGGCCGCCTCGTTGCCGTCTTTGGTGCCGTATGTGCCGCCGATGGCCCGCGACCAGGCCCCGTGCCCGTGTGGCCGGTACGGGCCGACGGCGGAGGAGGCCCTGTGCCGCCCGTGCCGCCAGCAGGCGCTCGCCGAGCACGGCGGGCGCCTGGCCGCTCTGCTCGCCGCGGTCACCTTTGACTACCGGGGCATCCGCCTGCACTGGTCCGGCCCCGGCCCGGACCGCGAATGCTTCACCCCGTACGTGCGGTTCACGGCCCCGGATGTGAACGACCCGCACGGCCCGGCGATCGAGCTGCGCTGGCTCGAGCACTGGGCGGACGATGAGCTGATCGCCGCGTGCGCCCGTGGCGCGACCGACGCCGAAGTCCTGGCGCTGGCGCTCGCGCAGGCCCACTACGTGCTCGCCACCCTCCTCGTCCACGAGGTGGGTGAGTGGTTCACCTACCGAGGCCGTCAGGTCTTCCCGCCCCACCGCCCCGATACGTACCTGCCCCTGGACGAGGACGGCGGGCCGGACGGGTGCGGCGCGGTCGTGCTGTGGCTCGCCTACGAGCCCACCCGCCCCGCTCACCCGCCCGCTGCGCCCGCCGCGTTCGCGCCCGGCGTCTTGGTCTTCGAGGGGCGGTCCGGCACGCAGTCGCCGCCCCCGGCTGCCGGCTGGGCCGTGGAGCGGGCGGATGTCGGTACCCTGCCCGGGCAGACGCTCACCCTCAGCCACAACGGCGTCGGGGTGACCGCGCCGCACAGCACGGTGACCACCTCCCGCCCCTGGGCATCCCCGCACGTCCAGCACAATGCCGAACAGGCGCTGCTCGATATCCACCACGCGATGGTGCTCTCCGAGCTCTGCGACCTGGCCGCGCACCTGAAGCTCGCCGGCGCCCCCGTCCTGGCCCCAGCGCCAGGGCCTGCCTCGCGGGGCGTGCCCTGGCAATTCCACCTGACCTACGACGGATGACACACCACACGCCGAGCCTCGCGGGGCCTCTCCTGGGCTCCACCCGGCCTACGACGGATGACCCCGGCGGCATCACCGGCCCCCGCACCCCCACCTCCTCAGCATGAAAGGCACCAGGTGACGATGACGATGCCTGCTGACTCCCGTGCAGGTGAGGAGACGCTCATCGGGTACCTCCGCGAGCTCGCCGCCGGCCTGGAAGACGCATACGACGCACAGGCCTGGGCGTACCGCACCCCTTACCACCTGGTGCTGGACCTGGGCCGCCGGTTCACCACCACCCCCGTCCCGCACACGATGCCCGCCATGCCCACCCGGCTCTGCTACAGCAACGCCGCCCGCTACGCCCGCGCTCACCCGCACCGGCACCTGGCCTACGCCGAGGGTTTCGCTCTCGACATCGCGGGCGCCTTCCTGCCGCACGCTTGGTGCGTCCGCCCGGACGGCTCCGTTCTCGACCCGACCTGGCCCGACGCCCCGGGACGCGCCTACGTCGGGATACCGCTGGCTGATCCCCGGCTGTGGCCCGTCGGAGGCGGTGGACTGCTGGAAGACCACAAGCGCCTTGTGCCCTTGCTGCGCGGTGGGGTGCCGCACGACGCCCTTGCCGACTACGGCCGCCCCTTGTGACCCGATGCCCGCCCCGGGCGCCGCCTCGCTGTCCCGTTCGTCGTCCTTTCTCTGGAGTCCTCATGTCCTTCGTCCCCGCCCCGGACGCTGGCGTCGCCGGCGTTGCCGCCTCGTCCCCGGCCTCCGGCGTTGTCGCGGCTGGTCCGGCCGTGCCCGCCCTGGCCGCCGCAGTGGCACGGCCCGTGCCCGTGGTGGCGGAGGGACGCAGCGCCGGGGACGTCCTGGAGATGAATCACCTGTACTGCTGTGATCCCGACACAGCACTGTGCGGGGCCGATGTCCGCGTCCACCCGGAGATCGCCGAGGACACGCCAATCGACTGTGTGGTCTGCATCGACCTCGACGAACAGCCTTGCCCGGCCTGCGGCACCTGAGCTTGTCGCTGCTGCCCCCCGCCCCGCCCCGCGCCCTTCGTCTGTGCTGACTCGCCCTCCGCCCACTGCTCTCGCCTCCTGGAGTTGTTGATGTCGTCCGCTACGCCGCAGGATCCCGTCGCTACCGCTGTGCCTTCCCCGGCCGCCAGGCCGGCGTCGGCTGCCGCATCGGCCCCGTTGCTGGTGTCGGTGGCCCGGCCGCTGCTCTACCAGCTGGTCGACGCCGCCCAGCACGAGAACCAGGTGGCGTTGATCGCGAAGGGCCAGACGACCGCCGCCCTGATCCCGCTCGGCCGTCTGGACGCCGCCGCCCGAACCCGCCTCGGCTCGTGGCCGTCGTGGCCGCGGACGAAAGCCCGCCCGAAGCTCGGTGACCTGGTCCGTGACGCGGCCGGCACACCCACCGCCCCCGGGGTGCCGCAGGTACTCATGGACCGCACGACGCCGGTCGCGGTCCTCATCGACGCCACACTGCTCCCGGCCGGCGGTGGCCCGGTGACCGTGCCGGGCAGCCCTGCTGACGGCGCGGCCCCAACCCCGGCGGGCGCCGGCCGCGCTGCCTCGGCCGGCGGTGTGCCCGGTGCCCCGAGCGGTGCTCCCGTAGCGTCAGCTGACCGCAGTGCCGCCGACTCTGCTTCGGCTGTGCCTGGGCCCGGGCCCGGGCCTGGCGCTGTCCCGGCCCCCGCACCCGCTGACGGTGGTCCTGTTGCCGTGGTCGCCGCGCCTGCTCCCGCTGTGCCGGGCAAGGCCGTGCCCGCTGTGCCGGGACGAGCGCCGGAGGCGCCCACGCCCCGTGCCGTCCCGGCCCCCGGTCTTGCCCACGTGCCCCCCGCCGCGCCGCCCCGGCCGGGAGCGCCCGCGACTGCCGCGCCGTCGTCCGCCTCGCCGACTGCCGGCCACGCCGAGCCAGCCGAGCGCGACGCCGGTACCGCCCCGGCCGGCACGGCTGCGCCCACTGCCCCGGCCGTGCCGTCACCCGACGGCCCGCACGCCTCCACCGACACCCCGGCCGCGCCCGGGCCGGCCCCGGCCCCGGCCCCTGCCCCTGCCGCGCAGCCCGTGACCGGCGGGGGAGCAGTCGCGGGTACCCCGGCCGCCGCTGAGACTGCTCGCCCGCCGGCTTCGGCCGTCACCACGACCTTTCCGGCCTCACCTGCCCCTGCGCACGCCGCCCCCGACACCACCCCGGCCGTGCCCGGCTCCGAGGCCGCTGAGCCAACGTCGGCGTCCCCGGCCGCGACGGCCCGCGCGCATGCCGCGCCCATCGGTGCCGAGAGCGATGCGCCCGGTCCCGGTGCCGTCCCGGCCAGCGAGGCCATGCCGTCCCCGGTCGGGCCCGCTGCGCCCGCCGCCATCACCCCGGCCGGTCACGCAGCGGTGTCTTCGGGCCCTGCTGGTCCCGGCGAGGCCCCGGCCGTGCCCGGTCCCGATGGCGTCCCGGCCCACGTCGCCGCTGCTCCCGGCACCCAGGCATGCCCGGCTGCTCTCCGCACCCCCGAAGGCCCCGACCCGGCACACGGTGACGTCGTCGGCGGGCCCGCGCCCGCTGGCGGCGGTGTCGTCGAGGAGCCGGCCGGGCCCGGTAGGGACGACCACGCGGCCGGCTCGGTGCCGGATGCCGCCGCTGCTGCCCCCAGGGGCCTGGTTGCTGGTGGGCGGGAGAACACCGGCCCCCACCCCGCCGAGGACGCCCCCGCCCAGGATGTTGCTGCCGAGGACGTCACGGTTCAAGACGATGCGGCTGAGGGTGTCGCTGCCGGGGACGCCTCCGTCCGGAATGCTGCTGCCCCGGCCGCCGCTACTCCGGTGTCTGGTCCGCGTCGTCTGCGGGGCCTGGACGAGACCGTCTTGGACGAGCTCCTGACTCCCGCGCCCCGGACCGATGCTGCGCCGCGTGCCGGAGGCCCGGTTTCTTTCGGTCTGCCCGCCCTGGACCGCGCGCTCGCCACTCTCACCCCCGGCCGTCTCACCCTGATCGCGGCCGCACCCGGCGCAGGAGGCTCCCTGCTCGCCGCCGCCGCGGCCCGGCACACCGCCCTGACCCACCACCACCCCGTCCTCTACGCCGCGTCCGGCCTGACCCGTAACGACGTCGCCGCCCGGATCGTCGCCGCGCACACACCGGTGGATTACCGCCGCCTGCGCACCGGCGCCCTGACCGCCGCCGAACTCGAGGCCGCCGCCGGGGTGCGCGCGCAGCTGGCCGGCGCCCCTTTGCTCATCGATGACGGCACGGGCCTGACCGCCGCCGCGATCGTGCAGACCGTGCCGGACGTGGAGGAGCTGGCGCTGGTGGTCGTGGACCGTCTCCAGCACACCCACGACCCCGCCATGCCACTCTCCGGCCCGGCGCTGCCCGCGGCCGCGCGGACGCTGGCCCACCTCGCCCGCACCCATCAGGTTCCGGTGCTGGCCGTGCTGGACACCGACGACCCGCACGCGGTGGCCGCGCTCGCCCCCGGCCTGACCCTGACCCTGACCCGTGCCGGCGAGCATGCCGAGCTGGCTGTCGTCGAGCCGGACTTCGGGTGCTTGGCCGTCTTCCCGCTGGCCGCGGACCTGGCCTGTGCCCGCTTCACCGAGGTGCCCTGCCTGTTCGATGCCGGTGAGATCCTCACGGCTCCCGGCGGCCGGGCCGCCCTCGCCACCGTCATGGAGGCGGCCGCGCCGTTCCTCGCCGGGACACCCGGCCCCGACCAGCACGGCCCCGACGATCCCGACGGGGACGATTCCGCTCTCCCGCCGGCCAGCCTGGTCCTGCTGCTGCGCTACCTGCGCAGCTCTCTCAGCCCCCGCTACGAGGCGTACGCCCGCCGCTTCGTCACCGAACTGCTGGACCACGCCGCCCATCACCCGCGGCTGCCCGAGACCGCCGAGGGCCGCCGCCTGGCCGCCGCGCTCGGCGCGCTCGTCGAGCATGCCGTCGCCCACGGCTACCGCCCCGACGACGCCGGGCCCCCGGACAGCACCCAACCCCCCGGCACCCCCGCCGTGCCCGCTGCTCCCGGCTCGGCGTCCCTGCCCCCGGCCCTCACAGGCCCGTACACGCCCGTTGGACCCGTGGCCGGGCCCTCTCGCCCGCCCGTCACCGGACAGGCCGTCACCGGCCCGCACAGCCCTGCCACTTCCACCGCCGCCCACCCGGCCCAGCCTGCTGCCGCCAACGTCCCCGCCGCCGCTAGGCCGCAGGCCCTCGCAGGCCCCGGCACCGACCCCGGCGAGCCGGCCACCCCGGCTGTCCCCGCGGCCGCTGCGCCGCACACAGACCCAGCTGCCGCTGCCGCTGCGCCCGGCCCGTCGACCCCCGCCCCCGCCGGTGCCCCCGCCTCCGCGCCCGCACCTGGTGCTGCTGCTCCCGTGCCGGGTGCCGGGGAGGATCTGGCCGCCGCCGAGGCGGAACTCCTGGAGGCGGCGCTGCCGTTCCTCGCCGGTGCCCAGGGGGGACTCTCGGCGCGGTTGACGGGCACGATGGCCGCCCTGCGCGACGCCCGCACGAACAACGCCGCCGCTGAGCGCGGGGAGACTCCCGCGGCCGCCGGCACGCGCCCGGAGGCGGCGGGGGAGACCGTGCTGGTGGGGCTGCGGCGGACGATGGCCGAGCTGGCCGCCCGTGCCCCCCGCATGCCCGCCACCCCCGAGGGCGCCCGTCTCCACGCGGCTCTCGCGGCCTTCACCGCCGCCCACTCGGGCCCTGCCGCGCCCGCGCTCACGGCACCCACCCCGACCCCCGCCACGGCTCAGGACTCGGCTCCGCCAGCCGTGCTGAGCGTCGCCGAGCCCGCCCCGGCCCCCGCCAGGCACCAGCCCGCGACCGCCGCCCCAGACACCACCCCCGCACCCGCCGCCGCTGCGCCCGGCGACCATCCCGCCCAGGCCGGCCGGGCCGACCGGCCCGCCCCGGCGCCGGAGGCGCCCGAGGAGGAGGCGTCAGAGGTGTTCCAGGACACCACCACCCCGCCGGAGGCCGACGTCCCCGCGTCCCGTACGAGCGCGCGGGTCTACACGTTCTTCCTGAACAAGATCACCGCCGCCGTCGACCAGGCCCTCGAAGAGGCCCAGGGCGACATCGAGGCAGCGACCAAGGCCCTGATCCGGAAAGCCGTGCCGGACTCGATGGCCCTGTTCAAACTCACCCGCGTCGGCGCGAATTACGTCCACACCGTCTACCCGCGCCTGGAGGAATTCCTCACCAAGCCCGCCCAGGGCTCACCAGACCAAGTCTGGGAAGGCCGCCACAAATGGCGGAACCAGCCCCTGGCCGACGCCATCCGCAAGGGCACCCACGAACCCCTCGACGTGACCGCCCTGGACACCAACGCCGCCTACCTGTCCGCCTTCAAGACCCACCTGCCCATCGGCGCCCTCCAGCACGACCCCACCGGCACCTTCGACCGCCGCCGCGCCGGCATCCACCGCGTCGACCACTTCGAATGGACCCACCCCCACCTCCCCAACCCCCTCGGCAACCGCGTCGAGCCCGGCCCCTACTACCTCGACGACGCCACCCTGCGCCTGCTGCTCCGCTGCCATGAGAAGTTCGGTCTGTGCGAGGCCCCGCGGATCCTGGAGTCCTGGACCTCCGGCGCCTCCGAAGCCCTGCTGGAGAAGTTCCGCCGCGTGCTGCAACAAGCCCGCACCACCGCGATCGAGAACAACGACACGGTCACCCTGGAATACGTCAAGGCGATGTACTCCCGGTTCACCTCCACGATCGGCGAATCCGGAAAGAACACAGAGCTCCGCCGACCCGAGTGGGTCCACACCATCCGCTCCCAGGCATTCGCAAGCCTTTGGCTGAAAGCATGGAAGGCCCACGAGAATGGCCTTATCCTGGTCCAGGTATCCGGAGTTGACGAACTCCACGTCGCCGGAGGCGACTGGCGACAGGTCTTCGAAGAAGGCCGCCAGCCGACCGAAATGAAGGAAAAGCGCCTGTACACCCTCGGGGGGAAATAACCGATGCCGTACGACGACAGCGGATGGCGCAATTTCGGAGCCTACGGCGCCAACCGCTCAGCCGAGAACGTCCGCGGCGGCGTCGCCCTCGGCCGCGCCCTGGAAGAGGCGCTCTCGCGCCAGATCCGCGAAGGCGGCATCCGCTCCGCCGTCACCACCCCCCGAGGCCTGAAAGCGCGCCTCAACTACCTCAACAGCGACCCGGGCCGCCAGGCCCTGCGCGACGCCGGCATCACCGTCCAGGACCGCGCCCTGAACAACTGGTTCGCCGGCACCCAGCAACCCCGCCGCGCCAACCTCGACCGCATCGACACCGCCTACTGGAACCTCCGCGCCCACAACGTCCTGCGCAACCTCGGCGCCTTCAAGCAGCACCTCAACAACCGCGGCCGCGGCACTCCCGTCGAGATCCACCCCATCAACCAGGACCTCGTCGACGACCACGCCCGCCGCCGCAACCTCATGGGCGACCAGGGCATCCGCTACCTCCCCGCCGTCCGCTACATCTGGGACGACGCCGTCGACGCCATGGCCGCCGGCGACGCGGAAAAGCTCGAAGAGATCTGGGACGACATCATCAGCGACCTCGACAGCGACTGGGGCGCCTACACCTACGTCTCCTACGTCGGCCTCGGAGCCTGACCCCCCCCGCTGCGCCCGGGCGGCCGGAACACCCCCGCCGCCCGGCGCGCCCACGCCCAAGGGAAGCCCCGTGGAACAGCCCTCCTGCGCCGCCTGCGGCATCTCCGAGATCACGCGCATCCACGCGGCCGCACGAGGCTGGCAAACCGTCCAGCACCGCCTGTACTGCCCCACCTGCGCCCGCCGCTTCCCCACCTGGACGCACAAGCAGATCTGAGCCGAGCCCGCCGCCATACCGCGCGCACTCCGCCGGCCCCCACGCGAGCACACCCCACGCCAACCCCTCCAACGGGCAGAACCTCCACCAGGACACGGCCCACCGGCCCCTCGCTGCGCCCAGAACTGGCGTTCAGCACCGAGGGAGCCGACCCGCGCGTGGGCAGCTGTAGGCCGGGACCTCGTTACCCGCCGGGCCTCACGGAGCCCCCGCGCACCCTGCCGAACGCCGCAGACAAAAGGCGATACGTAACACCTCAGCGAATTCCCGGCTACACGTGAAACCGGTAACATTCCATCACTAGATCCGAGAGCGAAGATTACGGGTCTGCCGCAAGAATTGGCTCCGCCTGTTGTTACGTGTCATCCGATCGGAACCCGTACAATTGAAATGCCTTCCCAGGTTGGTCTACTGATTTTCCATCACGAATCCAGCGAGCAAGGCTCCCGGGCCGGATTCTGGGGGCGCTAGAACGGAAATCGCCCCCAGCTGGTGTAGACCACTTGCCAGAACCCGTAACAAGGCCATATGATGGTGTATCAGAAAGGCAGCAACGCGATCGGTTGCCACCCTCCTCTCGTAGCTGCCATACTGTAACCACCGAGAAGCCGGGCCCACGAAGCCCGGAGGGCGCCGCGGGCCCACCGGAAACCGAGCCACGTGAGGCTCTGACCAGCGAAAACGCCAGATCAGAGCAAGTCGAACCAGACGCCGGCATCAGAAAAACGCCGAGCCGCTCGACCAGCCGGCTGGGATAGCTCCACCACGGAGAGCAACCACCCCAGGCCGTAGCCAGCTCGGCGTTGCGGAGCAACGCCACAGCATTCCGTCGCGAAGTGACGGCGCGTCATGTCTCCGGAGGAGACGGCGCGC
>NZ_JBVJDW010000015.1:0-134506 GCF_055582085.1 Streptomyces sp. NPDC042259
CACTGTCACCGAGCCCTGCGGCGTGGGATCTTTGCGGGACAGACGAGGGGGGGGGGGGGGGGGGGGGTGTGGGGGGGGGGGGGTGTCCCCCCCCCCCCCCCCCCCGGGCCCGTGCCGGGCAGAGCCCGGCACGGTGGGGATCAGCAGCCGCCGGAGATGGTGCGGGCAGAGAACTGACCGGCCATCCAGGAGACGCCCGCGCTCGCCGCGGCAGCGCACAGCGGCGTGCTCGCCGGAGCGTTGCCGGTCGCGTTGACCTGCAGCTCCGCGGAGTTCGTGTAGGCGTCGTAGCCCGCCACGAGCTCCATGATCGAGGTGCTCTTCATAGGTGATTCACCTCCTTTCCGTACTCGACGGACATCACGCCGGACGGCGTGACGAGTCATGAGGAGGCAGCTGTGAAGCAGCTGTTCAGCAGGTGATCTCGTACGTCGCGCCGCTGATGGCGGAGGCGCCGGCCGAGGCCCAGCCCGCGCACTTGGCGGAGGAGGCGCGCGAGGCGACGGAGACACAGACCCAGGTGGTGGCCGGGGCGCCCGCGGCGGCGCTGACGTTCAGCTCCTCGGCCTCGGTGTACGCGCTGTAGCCGGCGATGAGGTCGGTGATGGCCATGGTCTTGTTGTTCATTGGTATCCTCATTCGTGATGTTGCTTTTCTTGATTCAGTTCTGAACTGAATCCAGGGGGCGCGCACACGCCTCCTGGAAAACACTTCAGCTCCGGACAAGTGGGGCTTCCCGCGGGTCGACGGAGTCGAGGTTGCGGGAGGGATCGGCCGGGTCGATGTTGGCCGCGGCCAGCCGGTCGTGAAGGACCCCGGCCAGCGCGCCGGGGTCCCCGGCCGTCTCGATCAGCGCCTGCGCCAGCACGCTGGCCCGGTGCTGGCCGAAGCTCAGTCCGTCCATTCCGGCCGCGGAGTCGCGGGGCTCCCAGGCCGTCGCCACACCCGGGCGCAGCCGGCGGGTGAACACCGAGGTGTCGGTGCCCACGCCGGGCAGGCCGCCGAGGGCGTCGGCGAGTTCCTGAGCGGCATCCCGGCTCCGGCTGTCGAGATAGACGACCAGGGCATCGCGCCGCGGGTACAGGTGCTTACTGGAGATGATCTTCGCGCGGTAGGTCACCGCGTGCTCTTCGAGGTGCTCCAGCGCCGTCCGCCAGATCGCGGGCGCCGCGGTCCACTCGGTGATGTGGACGTAGACGCGCAGCAGATCGGCGGACCGGTGCGGCGTCGTGCCCTCGACGAGGAAGAAGCCGGGCGACAGGGCGGGACGGCACGAGGTGTTGGCCACCCCGACCGTGGTGCCGGGGGTGATCGCGCCCTCCGCACGGATCCGGTCGGCCGGCACCCAGACGCGCACCCCGCCGAGTTCGACCAGGTACGCGGACTCCTCGGCCGCGTGGACCAGGCCGCGCAGGACCGTCTCGGAATGCGGCACGGCCGCCGCGAGCGTCCGCTCGAACTCGGCGTCCCGCAGCCGGAACGGAAGGTCGGTGTCCTCCAGGTCCAGCCCCGCGTGCAGCCCCTCGTAGAGCGCGTTGGAGAGCAGTCGGCGCAGTTCGCGGGAGGTGTCGGCCTCGATGCGCTTGGTGCCCACCGTGGCGCTGGACCGGTCCGGTGCCACCGTGATCCCGCGGGCGGCTTCGAGCAGCGGGGGCGAGACGTGGCTGCCGGTCATGGCGTTACCTCAAATCCGAGAAGGGGGGCGAACTTGTGCGGCGTGAGGAGCGCCCCGCGGCCGATTCCCGCGGCGGCCCGCTCGATGCCGGACAGCCGCTGGCTCTGCGCGGCGCCCGCGATCAGCCGGTCCAGCAGGTGCCAGCCCGCGAACGCCGTGGCGCGCACGGTGAACTCCGCGTCGAGGTCGGTGCGGACCGTCCGGTAACCGCTCCAGAAGCGGTGCACCAGGGGGAGCAGCCGCTCCATCTTCTCCGCGCCCCTGGCCAGGACCTGGTCATGGGTGAGTTCCAGGTCGTCGAAGGCCGACGACCCCGTGTCACCGCGGGGGGTGACGATGTCGAGCACCGACCGGTAGAGCCACTCCCCGGCGAACGAGCCCACGTCCCGGGCCCCGTCCGAGAGCCGGAACTCCTCCCAGTCCGTGAGGATCGGCACCCCGTCGTCGGTGACCAGCAGCTGGTCCACCCGGAAGTCGCAGTGGGAGGGGACGCGCGGGGCGCGGCTCTCCCACTGCCGGAGGTCTTCCAGGGCCTTGATCAGCGCCGCGTCGTGCTGCATGAGCCGCCAGGCCTCCAGCTCGGCGAAGCTCAGCTCGTTGTACATGGCCAGCGGCATGCCGCGCAGCAGCCCGGCGTCCGGCAGCGACGGCTGTGTCCGGTCCGGTTCACCGGCCGGGACGGCGGTGTGGAGTGCGCCGATCGCCCGGCCCACCGCGAAGGCGAGGTCGTCGCCGAACGCCTGGTCGACCATCAGCTCCGCGCCGCTCTTCGCCTCGATGTGGTCGAACACCACCAGGTGGGCGTCCTCGTCGGAGCCCAGCAGCACCGGTACGTATCCGGCGAGACCGTCGACGTCACCGACGAATTCCTCGAAGGACAGCAGCCGCTTCATCCGGGCCCGCACGTCCGCCCCGGGACCGACCAGACGCTTGACGAAGACCCTGCGCCCGCTCGTGGTGTTCCCCGCCCAGGCGTGGTTGCGGCCGACCGGCGCCGACACCGAATCACGGACGAGCGCGCCCAGACCGAGCCGGACCAGCAGCGCGTCCACTTCGGGGAACGCGTCCAGGTCGACCGGCCGGAAAGTGGGCGTGGCTTTGGGTGCCGCACTCTTTCCGAGATCTTCGATGGGTTTGTCGGCGTGTTCCGGCCGGACGGTGAGCATAACTTCCCCCGATGCAGTGATGCTGCTTTCACAATGGAGGTGGGTAGCCGTTTCGGAGAAATAGCGAAATCATTTTCGCAACGAGTGCGCATGACGCGGTTTCACTCGCACGAACATTCCGAAGAACTACGCCAGGACATCCTTGGCGGACATTCCTGCCGAGGCCCCGTTCCACTTCCTTCGAATGCCGTCGGCTCCTGTGGAGCAACGCCCTTCGAACGGCCCGGACTTTTCTTTCCCGACCTGGAACAAGAATATCTGCCGGGGCCGGCCACACCACCCGCCATTCGTTTGGCAGCGGCCAGCCAAGTGGCTGGACCCGGCACCGGCAGCCCCCCGATGGGATGGCACGCGTCCGCCCATCGGGGTAAGCGGCGGCCGGTTCTCAGCGATGCGCGTGCGTGCCCGTGAGCCGGGCGGTGTGTTCCATGCCCGGGCGTGGGCAGTACGGCAGTCGCGCGCGGTCGGCGATGACGGCCGCCTGTACGCGGTTGGCGACGCCGAGCTTTCCGAAGATTCCGCTGACGTAATCCTTGACCGTGCCGACGCCCATCAGAAGTCTGCGGCCGATATCGGCATTGGACAGCCCCTCGGACACCATCGCCAGCACTTCGTGCTCACGCTCGCTCAGCGCCGCCGTGAGCTGCCGCGCGTCCTCGACGGCGGTGGAGTTCTGGGCGTCCTCGCTCACCTCGGACAGCAGCTGTGAGCCGGCCAGGCCGGACAGGACGATATTGCCGACGGCGAGGGCGCGCACCGATGCCACCAGCTCGTCGGGCCCGGTGTCCTTCAAAAGGCACCCCGCCGCTCCCATCCGGAGCGCCGCCAGGACGGAGCTGTCGGCGGCGGGGGTGGAGAGCACGGCCACCCGGGGCGGATCGGGCAGCTCCAGCAGCCCCTTCAAGACGCCGAAACCATCGACGGAGCGCATCTGGAGGTCGAGCAGTACGACGTCCGGCCGGCAGTGCCGGGCCTCGGCCACCGCCTGGGCGCCGCCCGTGACCCGGGCGCTGAGCCGGTCCGCCGATTCGATGATCATTTGGAGGCCCGCACGCAACAGCGGGTCGTCGTTGGCGATCAGAGTGAGGGTCACGACGCCTTCCCGGCGGCTCGGCGGCTCACGACCAGCCGCGTGAGCAGCATCGCGGCGATGATGGCCAGCGAGACCCACAGGGCGTAGTCGGTCACCTTCTCGGCGATCCGCACCGCGGGAGACCCGATGGCGTAGCCCAGTCCGGTGAACAGCCCGGCCCAGGCAGCCGTCCCGATCAGGTTGAGCAGGAGGAAGGTCGTCAGCCCCATGCCCACCCAGCCCGCCGACGCGAACGCGAGCGCCGAGGGAATCAGCGGCAGGGGAGCCAGCACGACGGCCGCCGCGATGACCCGCCGGCTCGCCGGGGTCTCGCGGGCGAGCAGGCTCTGACTCCGCTTCTTCTTCCGCTCGTCCGGAGGGCCGGCGAGGAGCCGCACCAGGCCGGCGCCCCACAACCGCCCCGCCAGCCAGAAGACCCAGGCGAACTTCATCATCCCGACCACGCCGGCGAGGAGGGCGAGGACGAACGGGGCGTCACCGACGCGGGCGAACGCACCCGCGACGGTCATCGTGGTCTGATCGCCGGTCAGCACCGCCAGCAGGACCGGGTTGCTGCCGATCAGCCAGGGTTTGAGCGGCCACATCGCGAAGGAATAGGCGAATACCGCCCATATGCTGTACCAGCAGACAAGGTCCCTCTTCGAGGGAGAACCACCCCATGGCAGCCATGGCTTGTCGAGGGGGCGGGGTTTGTCGATCCGAACACGCCGAGTCTCGGTGGTCAAGCGGGAACTCCTATATCACACTGCCAAACCTCGAGGACCGAGGGACGCAAAGGCCCGCCGCGCGGCACGGCCGGCGGTGCGGAGCGGTCGACGTCCGAAAGGGCTCTCTCGAGGGAATCCTCATAGCACTGGAACCGGCGCGGTCCCCCCGGCGTCTCGCATGGAGAAACCGCGAGGGCATGCGCGTTCCCGCTAGCGCACCAGTGCGCGTACCTTGGTCGCCAAAATAGGTCGAACCATGTCTCCCCCGATGGAATGCGAATACCACGGGCGCATGTCGCATACGCCGCCGCGCGCGAAGCTTCCTCCGCGTCCGGAAATTCACATATCTTTTGTCATGTCCATAGCGCGCAAGGCGAGGGGGAACCCGCCCCTCAAACCTTACGAACTCTTCCCCGTGGGGCAGAACTGCCTGAGATTGGTCATTGGCCAGCTCTACCCGATAGGGCAAACCTAGGCGCAGAGATCCACACAAGCAAGATCACTCATGGTGACTGTGGTGCAGATCACCCACCGGGTTACCTACATTCACATGCGTGTGCAATTTCAGGGCGAGACTTTTATCCAAAAGTAAAGCAATGCCATAGGGCGCTTAATGGATGCGCCGTCCGCGAAAGCAGGAGCGGAGGGCACCGGCACCGGGCACCGCGACGGCCGCGCCCGCCCCCGCTCCCCCCGTCCGCCCCCTCCATGCCGCGGCGGCACGCCCCGGCACGTGTCGGCGAGAATGAGACACGTGCCCGCACCGAACTCATCCACCGGCTCGCCCGACAGCGCCTTCGCCGCCCTCCTGACCGACGAAGGGCGGCGGCTCCTCGACTCCCTGCGCGACTACGACCCCGCCCGGGAACTCGCCACCGCGACCCGGCTGCGCCGCGAGCACCCCGCCGAGCTGGTGTCGGCGGCGCTCGGCCAGGCGCGGCTGCGGCAGCGCGCGGTGGCGAAGTTCGGGGCCGAGGACGCGTACCGCATGTTCTTCACCCCCAACGGCGTCGAGCAGTCCACCCGGAAATCGGTGGCCGAGTACCGCGCCGGGCGCTTCGCCGCGCTCGGCGTCCGCCGACTCGCCGACCTGTGCTGCGGCATCGGCGGTGACGCCATCGCCCTCGCACGGGCCGGGGTATTCGTACTGGCCGTCGACCGCGACCCGCTGACCTGCGACGTCGCCCGCGCCAACGCGGCCGCCCTGGGGCTGTCCGACCTCATCGAGGTGCGCTGCGCGGATGTCGCCGAGATCGACACCACCGGCTACGACGCGGTGTTCGTCGACCCGGCGCGGCGCGGCGGCCGGGGCCGGATCTTCGACCCCGAGGCGTACTCGCCACCGCTGTCCTGGGCGGTCGGGGCGGCCCGTACGGCCCCGCGCGCCGCGCTCAAGATCGCACCCGGGGTGCCGCACGAGGCGATCCCCGACGACGCGGAAGCCGAGTGGATCTCGGACGGCGGTGATGTGAAGGAGGCCGTGCTGTGGTTCGGCACGGAGCCGGGGGCGCGCCGGGCGACGCTGCTGCCCGGGCCGGCGTCCTTGGCGGGCCGGGGCCTGCCGGACCCGGCCGTACGGCCCGTGGGCCGCTATCTCTACGAGCCGGACGGCGCGGTCATCCGCGCCCACCTCGTCGCGGAGGCGGCCGAGGATTTCGACGGTGGGCTGATCGACGAGACGATCGCCTACGTGACGAGCGACGAGCTGCGCCCGACGCCGTACGCGGCGGCCTACAAGATCACGGACGTGCTGCCCTTCAACCTGAAGAAGCTCAAGGCCCTGCTGCGCGAGCGCGAGGTGGGTGTCGTGACGGTGAAGAAGCGCGGCTCGGCGGTCGAGCCGGAGGAGCTGCGCAAGAAGCTCAAACTCGAAGGGGTGAACTCCTGCACGATTCTGCTCACCCGGGTGGCGGGTGCCCCGACGATGCTGCTGGGGCATCCAGTCCGGGCGTAGCCTGGCATGAGCGACAAGGGAGGACAGCGAGAATGGCCGCCGATCCCATCACCGAGCCGATGAACAAGCCGCACGAGCAGGACCCCATCGATCTGCTGATCGCGTTCGAAGAGGCATCCGAGGTGCCGATTCGACCGGAGTACTTCGAGGGGATGGTGTTCGTGCCACCGCAGCCGGACTTCGATCATGGCGACGTTACCGGGGACCTCTACCACCAGTTCCGCTCCGCCGGAGTCCGGCTGGCCGGTATGGGGATGGGGTTCCGCACCGGGGTGAACCAGGAGGGCGTGGACGAGACCCGCTCCTTGGCCATCCCCGACTTCTATGTCCTGCGGCGCAGGCCCACCGAGCTGGACGAGGCGTACCGCAAGGCCCACAAGGGCTGGTACTCGATCGACCTCCTCGCTCTCGTCGGAGAGGTCACGTCCAGCAACCACGAGACGGACACCGGGCCCAAGTACCGCAGCTACGCGGCGGCCGGGATCCCGGTCTATGTGCTCGTCAACCGCAAGGACGGCCGGGTGTACGTGCACACGGAGCCGGTCGGCGACCCGGAAGACCCGGGCAAGAGTCACTACCGCACCACCACGAGTACCGAGCTGGGCGGCAAGGTCGGCCTCCCGGACCCCTACCCCCCGCTGGACACCTCAGTGCTGCTGCTCCCCTGACCCGACGCGGCTCCTCAGGATCAGGGAAGCAGCACACCGCGTCCCGCTAGTACAGATTGTCCTTGCTCAGCTCGTGGAAGTGGTCGTGGTCGTGCGCGTGGCCATGACCGTGGCCATGGCCGTCTCCGTGGTCGTGGTCCTCGTCGTGTGTGCCCGGCACGTGGGGCTCGGTGACCGGGAGCGACGAGTCGGCCGAGAGGTCCCACGACGACGCCGCGCGGCCCCGGGCCACCATCTCCGCGCCGAGCGCCGCGACCATCGCGCCGTTGTCCGTGCAGAGCTTCGGATTGGGTACGCGCAGCACGATGCCCGCGTCCTCGCAGCGGCGCTGGGCCATGGCGCGCAGCCGGGTGTTGGCGGCGACACCGCCGCCGATCATGAGGTGGTCGACGCCGTTGTCCTTGCAGGCGCGGACGGCCTTGCGGGTGAGGACGTCGACGACGGCCTCCTGGAAGGACGCCGCCACGTCCGCGACGGGCACGTCCTCGCCCGCCGCGCGCTTGGCCTCTATCCAGCGGGCCACGGCGGTCTTGAGGCCGGAGAAGGAGAAGTCGTAGATCGGGTCGCGCGGGCCCGTCAGACCGCGCGGGAACTTGATCGCGGCCGGGTCGCCCTCCCGGGCGTAGCGGTCGATGACCGGGCCGCCGGGGAAGCCGAGGTTCAGGACGCGGGCGACCTTGTCGAAGGCCTCGCCCGCCGCGTCGTCGATGGTCGAGCCGAGCGGGCGGACGTCGGCGGTGATGTCGGGTGCCAGCAGCAGGGACGAGTGGCCGCCGCTGACCAGCAGTGCCATCGTCGGCTCGGGCAGCGCGCCGTGTTCGAGCTGGTCGACGCAGATGTGCGAGGCGAGGTGGTTGACGCCGTAGAGGGGCTTGCCGAGCGCGTACGCGTACGCCTTGGCCGCCGAGACGCCGACGAGCAGGGCGCCCGCGAGGCCGGGGCCGGCGGTGACCGCGATGCCGTCGAGGTCCCGGGCGCTCACGCCCGCTTCCTTCAGGGCCCGCTGGATGGTCGGGACCATGGCTTCGAGGTGGGCGCGGCTGGCGACCTCGGGGACGACGCCGCCGAAGCGGGCGTGCTCGTCGACGCTGGAGGCGACCGCGTCGGCGAGGAGGGTGTGGCCGCGGACGATGCCGACGCCGGTCTCGTCGCACGAGGTCTCGATGCCGAGGACGAGGGGTTCGTCAGCCATGGGTCATTCCTTGCTCGGTGTTCTTCGCGGCGGGGCCGCTGTCGGAAGCGGAAGGGTCGGACGGGGCTTCGGTCGCGAGGCGCATGACCAGCGCGTCGATGTTGCCCGGCTGGTAGTAGCCGCGCCGCACCCCGACCGGTTCGAAGCCGAAGCGCTCGTACAGCCGCTGGGCGCGGGTGTTGTCGACCCGCACCTCCAGGAGCACTTCGCGGCACTCGAAGTCGGTCGCGGTGGTGAGCAGCTCGGTGAGGAGGCGGGCGCCCAGGCCGGTGCTCCAGTGGTCGTAGGCCACGGCGATGGTCTGTACGTCGCCGGTGCCGTCGATGGCCGCGAGGCCCGCGTAGCCGACGATGCGGCCGCCGGTGGGGGTGGTGCCGGCGCCCGCGCCCGGGCCGCCGGCCGCGCCGGCGTGGCGCCCGGCCACCCCGGCGTCACCGGCGCCCGGGGAGTCCTCGGCAAGGTCCGCGCCGACGGGCAGCTCGGCGACGACGTAGCGGCGGTTGGCGTTGGCCCCGCGCGCGTGGGCCAGCTCGGACCAGAAGAGCCCCTTGGACCAGGCGTCGTCGGGGAAGAGCGCGCGCTCCAGCTCCAGCACCGGTGCGATGTCCCACCAGCGCATCTCACGGATCCGCACGGCCTGGCTCACTTGGGGGTGACCACCTTGTAGTTGGCCGGCACCTGCGCGTCCGGGCGGCGCAGGTACAGGGGCTGGTCCGGCAGGAACGCGCCGCCCGTCCGCAGCTTCTCCGCCGCGAGGGCCGCCAGCGCGCCCGCCGACTGGTGCCGGGGCAGGTCGGCCCGTACGTCCGAGAACGCGTCGGGGTACAGCACGGCGCCCGCGCCGACGGCCGTGAGGCCCGCGAGCGGCTCGGTGAGGTCGGCGGGGCGGTCCACGGCGGGCTCGCTCACGCGGGTGCGCGCGTCCGCGTAGCGGGCCCAGTAGACCTCCTTGCGGCGCGCGTCCGTCGCCACCACGAACTCGCCCTCCAGGCCCGCCTGGCCGGCGGCGTACGCGATTCCGTCGAGCGAGCACAGGCTGTGGACGGGGACGGACAGCGCGGCGGCGAAGGTCGCGGCGGTGACGATGCCGACGCGCAGACCGGTGTACGGTCCGGGGCCCACGCCCACGACGATCCCGGTCACGGCGTCCAGCTTGCGGCCCGCCTCGCCGAGTACCCGGTCGACGGCGGGCAGCAAAAGCTCGCCGTGGCGGCGGGCGTCCACCTGGCTCGATTCGGCGACGACGGTGTCCCCGTCGTACAGGGCGACGGTCACGGCGGGGGTGGCGGTATCAAGAGCGAGCAGCAGCACATGGACAGCCTACGGCGCGCGAGGGGGCGTCCGTCGCGCGCGGCCGCCTCCGCCGAGAGCACGACGGGGGCGTGGGCGGTGCTACGGTCAGCCGCAAAGTCGTACGTAGGACGAAAGGGTGCGCAGCGTGGCACGCAGCAGCGCGGGGGCAGTGGTGGCCGGGCTCACGGCGGCGGCGCTGGCCGCGGTCGGCTTCCTCGCCTTCCAGGCACAGGCCGCACCCGACCGCCCCGCCCGGGCCACCGCCTCGGACTCCGCCGGCAAGACCGGGGAGAAGGCCAAGGGCGGCCAGGACGCGTCCGGCAAGGGCGAGACGGGCCGGGAGAAGGCGGCGGCCCCCGTCCCGGCCGGTTCGGGCACCGGAGCGCGGGTCGTCTACGCGCTCGGGCAGAAGCGGGTCTGGCTGGTCGGCGCCGACGGCAAGGCCACCCGGACGTTCGAGGTCACGCCCAGCACGGCCACCCTGAAGCCGGGGACCTACGCGGTCACCTCGCGCGGCCCGCAGGTCGTCGGCTCGGACGGCACCCCCGTCGAGCACGTGGTGCGCTTCCACAGCCTGCCCGGCATCGTCTTCGGATTCAGCGCGGCGGTCGACGGCTCGATGCCGGCTCCGTCGGCGACCGCGAAGAAAACGGGCGGCATCCGGGAGACCCGGGCGGACGGCAACGCGATGTGGGCGTTCGCGGTCAGAGGGATGAAGGTCGTCGTGGTTCCGTAGCCTCTGCCCTGGCCGGGCTTTGGGTCACTCGTACGGGTGCCTTCTCGCCTGGCCGGCGCCTTCTTCGACCACGGGCCGTCCTGGCCGCCTGCGGCGGCGAGCGCCTCTCGCCTGGCCGACGTCTTCTCCGACCGCGGGCCGTCTTTGCAGCCTGCGGCGGCGAGCGCCCTGCGGGCGCGTCCTCAATCGCCGGACGGGCTGGTTTTGGCTGGCCTCGGCCCCAAAACCAGCCCCTCAAACCAGCCTGCCCGGCGATTGAGGGCACAGCTCAGCCACATCAAGCCCGTCCGGCGATTGAGGACACCACAGCCGAAACCAAGCCCCCGGCGCTTCGAGGACACACCTCAGCCAAAACCAGCCTGCCCGGCGATTGAGGACACCACCGCGCAGCGGGGGTGCAGGCGGCACCGGCCTAGGCCGCGTCCCGCTCCCCGGCGCCTTCGGCGCCTTCGGCGCCAGCGGCGCCAGCGGCGCCATCCGCATCCGGCGCCAAAGGCGCCAAAGGCGCCGCCGGCGGAGTCGAGACCGCGTCGGCCGCCGCGCACGACGCCAGGAGGTCGCGCATCGACGGGGGGCGTTCGTCGGAGCGGTTCACCACGGCGGCTGTGGGCTCTGGGGCCGACATGTAAGCCTCCTGGGGCAGCTGGGCAAGGTCAGGTGGTAGTTAGGTACACCTAACCGAGTCTCTGTCTCCATGTGACCATGCCCGGCACCGCCGACGCAACACGTTGCCGACGACTTGTCGGAACGTACGGACAGCCGTCTTCTACCCCAGTGGCGCGAGGTCCACGCCCGCCCAGCGCGCGCCGACCCCGGTCACCGTCACACCGCGCTCGTCGTCGACGTCCTCGGCGCCGTCGAGGTCGGCGAGGCCGGGGGCGTCGGCGCCCAGGGCCCGTTCGATGACGACGTGCAGCCGGTCGTCGGACAGCTCCTCGACCTTGCCGTCACCCCACTCCACGACGATCACCGACTCGGGCAGCGAGACGTCGAGGTCGAGGTCCTCCATCTCGTCCAGGCCGCCGTGCAGCCGGTAGGCGTCGACGTGGACCAGGGCGGGGCCGTCGCCGAGCGGCGGGTGCACCCGGGCGATCACGAAGGTGGGGGACGTGACGGCACCGCGCACGCCCAGGCCCTCCCCCAGGCCGCGGGTCAGCGTCGTCTTCCCGGCGCCCAGCTCGCCGGTGAGCAGCACCAGGTCACCGGGGCGCAGGAACGTGGCCAGTCTGCGGCCGAGTCCTCGCATGTCCTCGGCGGACGTGACGGTGACGTGGGTGGTGGTGGCGGCGTCGGCCGGGGCTTGGTGGGCCGTGTCGTGCGGGGCGCTCATACCCGCCGATGGTACGGGCTCGGGCCCCTTCGGGGCTCAACCGTGCCGACGTCCGTTCGAGCCCTCGCCCGGCCCTCAGCCGTGCCGGCGCGCCCCGGCCGCCCGCCGCTGCGCGATCTCGCGGGCCGCCTCGTCCGCCCCGGCCGCCGCCAGCATCCCGGCCAGGTGCTCGTCGACCGTCCCGGGGTGCTCCAGCATCACCAGGTGCCCGGCGTCCGGCACGAGCACCAGCTCGGCGTCCGGCAGGGCCGCCGCGATGGCCTCGCTGTGCTCGCTCGGCGTCATCAGATCCTTCGTCCCGGCGAGGACGAGCACCGGCAGGTGGTCGAAGGCGCACAGCGCCTCCACCTTGTCGTGCTCGGCGAAGGCCGGGTAGAACTCGGCGACGATCTCGACGGGTGTCGCCTCGATGAGCCGCTCGGCGAACCGCGCCACCGCCGGGTCCACGTCCCGTGAGCCGAACGAATAGCGCTTGATGAGCCCCGCGAACAGGTCGGCGGTGGCCCGCCGCCCCCGCTCGACCAGTTCGGCCTGCGCGTTCATCAGCCGGAAGACGCCCGGCAGGATCCGGCGGGCCACGTTCAGCCCGCCGACGACGGGAAGGCCGTAGGTGAGTTCGGCGAGCCGCCCCGACGAGGTGCCGACGAAGGCCGCGCCCACCACGCGCTCGGCGACCAGCTCGGGGTACTGCGCGGCCAGCGCCATCATCGTCATGCCGCCCATCGAGTGCCCCACCAGAACCAGGGGCCCTTCGGGGGCGGCGGCGTCGATGACGGCCTTGAGGTCGCGGCCCAGCAGGTCGATGCTGACGGGCGCCTGCCGCTCCCGCTGGGCGACGCCGCGCCCGGAGCGGCCGTGACTGCGCTGGTCCCAGAAGACGCACCGCACCGCACCGCGCAGCGCGGCCCGCTGGAAGTGCCAGGCGTCCTGCCCCAGGCAGTAGCCATGGCTGAAAACGACGGTGACGG
This sequence comes from Streptomyces sp. NPDC042259, assembly GCF_055582085.1. Lineage (NCBI taxonomy): Bacteria > Bacillati > Actinomycetota > Actinomycetes > Kitasatosporales > Streptomycetaceae > Streptomyces > Streptomyces sp. NPDC042259. The sequence goes on from NZ_JBVJDW010000015.1 coordinate 12,783, forward strand.
GCTGGGCCGGGGGCCGCGCCGGGCCCTTGAAGAGCCGCCGGCGCGGGGCCGGGGCGTCCGTCGCGGCCGGGACGTCGACCTCGTCGACCTCGTAGTACAGCTCGGTGCCGTCCTCGGCGACGGCCGTGCCCGCGGTGCCGCGCAGCGTCCCGAACGGCGCCGTGGCGTCCAGGGCGAGCCGCGCCTTGCGGCGGATGCCACGGCCCACCGTCAGGCGTTCCACCGCCACCCCGACCGCGGCCCCGGCGGCGACGACCCCGATCGCGGCGCCCGCGAACCCGGCGCCCCGCCGCCAGTCGGCGGCGTCCACGCCCGTGGTTTCCCCTTCGCGCATTTCCGGTCCCCCGTGTCCTAGCTGTGGTCCACGTCCTCGGCGGTCTCGTTCCCGTTCTCACCGACATAGACGCGGGGCACCCTGTGCGAGATGCGCGTGACGACCTCGTAGGCGATCGTGCCGGTGGCACGCGCCCAGTCCTCGGCGGTCGGCTCGCCCCGGTCGCCCGGGCCGAACAGCACCGCCTCGTCACCCTCCCGGGCGCTGTCGCCGCCCAGGTCCACGACGAACTGGTCCATGGCCACCCGGCCCGCGACCGTCCGCCACTTGCCCCCCACCAGCACCGGCCCGGTGCCGGAGGCGGCCCGCGGAATGCCGTCGGCGTAACCGACGGGGACGAGGGCGAGGGTAGTCGCGCCGGGGGTCGTGTAGTGATGCCCGTACGAGACACCGTGTCCGCCCGGCACCCGCTTGACCGAGGCGAGGGACGCGGACAGCGTCATCACGGGCTTGAGGCCGAAGTCCTCCGGCGTGCCGACCTCGGGGCTCGGGGAGACGCCGTAGATCGCGACACCGGTGCGCACGAGGTCGAAGTGGGCTTCGGGGAGCGTGAGCAGCGCCGGGGAATTGGCGATGTGCCGCACCTCGGGGGCGATCCCCTGGCCCTCGGCATAGCCGACGGCGTCCTTGAAGACCCGCAGCTGCGCCTGGATGGAAGGATGGCCGGGCTCGTCCGCGCAGGCGAAGTGCGACCAGATGCCGGTGACCCGGATCAGGCCCTCGGTCTCGGCCGCGCGGGCCGCGAGAACCAGTTCCGGCCAGTCCCCGGGCTGGCAGCCGTTGCGGCCGAGCCCGGTGTCGATCTTCAGCTGGACGCGGGCCCGCAGACCGCTGTCGCGGATGGCCGCCGACAGCTCCTCCAGCGCCCACAGGCCGCTGACCGAGACGTCGATGTCGGCCTCGACGGCCTCCCGCCACGGCCCGCCCGGGGTCCACAGCCAGCACATCAGCCGCCCGGTGTCCCCGGCGTCCCGCAGCGCCAGCGCCTCCTGCGGCGTGGCCGTACCGAGCCACTCGGCCCCGGCCTGCCGCGCCGCACGGGCGCAGCGCACCGCGCCGTGGCCATAGGCGTCCGCCTTGACCACGGCCATCAGCTGCGCCCGGGGCGCACGCGCGCGCAGCGTCATCACGTTGGCCCGCAGGGCGGCCAGGTCGATCACGGCACGGGCGCGCATCGGCATCGGTGTCTCACTCATCCCCGTCAGTGTCTCAGGCCCCCCGGAGGCGGTGGGCGCGGTGGTGCCGAGGGTGTCATGTTCCGGGCGGACGGACGCGACGGCGGCCACACTGTGGGCATGAGGACTGCTTACCGTGTCGAGACCGTACGGGCCGCCGAACGCGCGCTCATGGCCGAGCTGCCCGAGGGCGCCCTGATGCACCGCGCGGCGGCCGGCCTCGCCGCCGCCTGCGCCGGTCTGCTGGGGAAGGTGTACGGGGCACGGGTGGCCCTGCTGGTCGGCAGCGGCGACAACGGCGGCGACGCCCTGTACGCGGGCGCCCGGCTGGCCCGGCGCGGCGCCGGGGTGAGCGCGGTGCTGCTCGCCCCGGACCGCGCGCACGCGGGCGGCCTGGCGGCGCTGCGGGCGGCGGGCGGCAAGGTCGCCTCCGCGGAGGAGGGCGACCGGGTGGTCCGGCGCGCGGACCTCGTCGTCGACGGGATCGTCGGCATCGGCGGCCGGGGCGGGCTGCGCCCGGACGCGGCGTCCCTGGTCGCGGCGGCGGCAGGGGCCCTGGTGGTCGCCGTCGACCTGCCCAGCGGCGTCGACGCGGACACCGGCGAGGTACGCGGCACGGCGGTCAGGGCGGACGCGACCGTCACCTTCGGCTCGTACAAGCCGGGTCTGCTCGTCGATCCGGCCCGGGAGCACGCGGGCGCCCTGCGCCTGGTCGACATCGGCCTCCGCCTGCCGGGCGTACCCGAGGTGGAGGCGCTCCAGCACGCGGACGTCGCCGCGCTGCTGCCCAGCCCGTCGGGCGAGAGCGACAAGTACCGCCGGGGCGTGGTGGGGGTGGTGGCCGGCTCGGACCGCTACCCCGGCGCCGCGGTCCTCTGTGTCGCGGGCGCCCTGCACGGCGGCGCGGGCGCGGTCCGCTATGTCGGGCCCGCGGCCGACGCGGTCGTCACCCGCTTCCCCGAGACCCTGGTCTCGGCGGGCCCGCCGTCGAAGGCGGGCCGGGTCCAGGCGTGGGTGGTCGGCCCGGGCCTCGGCGACGACGCGCGCGCCCGCCGGGCCGTCGACGACGTCCTGGCCTCGGACGTCCCGGTGCTCGTCGACGCGGACGGGCTGCACCTGGTCTCCGCCGACGCGCTGCGGGCCCGCTCCGCCGCGACCGTCCTCACCCCGCACGCCGGCGAGGCGGCGGCACTGCTCGGCTGCTCCCGCGAGGACGTGGAGTCGGCCCGGCTGGAGTCGGCCCGCGCCCTGGCCGAACGCTTCGGGGTGACGGCCCTGCTCAAGGGCTCGACGACGGTGGTGGCCCCGGCCTCGGGCGAGGCGGTGCGGGTGAACCCGACGGGGACACCGTGGCTGGCGACGGCGGGCAGCGGGGACGTGCTGTCGGGGCTGACGGGGTCCTTGCTGGCGGCGGGGCTGCCGGGGCGGGACGCGGCGTCGGTGGGGGCGTATCTGCACGGTCTGGCGGCCCGGTCGCTGGGCGCGGCGCCGCTGACGGCGATGGGGGTGGCGGGGAAGCTGCCGGAGGTGTGGCGGGGGGTGTCAGGGTGACGGCGCCACGACGGTCAGCCGGGAGCCGGGGGCGAGCAGCTCCCGGTGCACCACCGGCCCGGAATGCTCGACGCGGACGGCCACCGCTCCCAGGGCCCGCAGCGGTGCCAGGTCGAGGGGGTCCTTGGCGAGCGGGGAATTGGTGATCCGGATCTTCCGCAGTCCCGGGTAGGCCCTGGGCACATGGGTCAGCCCGCAGATCCCGTCCGGATCGCGCAGGTTCAGCGTCGTCACTTGCGGCATCGGCTCCCGGGTCCGCAGCGACCACAGGTCGTCGTGCAGGACGGTCAGCGTCCGCAGCCCGGGTGTGCTGCTCACGGCGAGCCATTCCGAGCGCCGGACACCGATGCTGTCGAACAGCAGCGTGTGGAGCGAGGGGTGGCGGCGCGCCCGCGCCAGCCAGGGGCCGGCGGCGATTCCCTGCCCGAGGCCGAGGTACTGGAGCTTCGGCGGCAGCACCCCCACCAGGGCGTCGGACAGCCCCGACCGATGGCCTTCCAGCGGCGGGGACCAGTCGAGGGACAGGATCCGCAGCTCGGCCATGCCCGGCACCGTCTCCAGCCCGCCGGGGCAGTCGGCGAGTGACAGGTTGAGCATGTGCAGCCGTCGGCTGTCCAGCGCGTCCAGGTGGGCGACGCCCTTGGAATGGGAGACCCGCAGCGTCCGCAGGGGCGGGCACGCCCGCAGGGCGCGCAGGTCGACGACCTCCGGATTTCCCTGGAAGGCCAGGTCCGTGAGGGCCGGAGTGGGCAGGTCCGCCAGGTCGTCGGCGGCCAGCGGCCCCCGGCACTGCACCCAGGGCCGCCCCCCGAGTCTCTTGAGCGCGGCGAGGTGTGCCCGCGACTTCACCACGAACTCCAGCATCTCCCCGTCGGCGTCGGCGTAGGGGAGCCTGCCGATCACCGCGTCCGCGTACCGGTCGGTGTCGAAACGGTCCCAGGCCCAGACGAGTTGCGCCCTGACCTCCAGGTACGGGTGGGTGGCGTACTCGGCCAGCAAGGGCACGGCCCGCTCGTCCGCGACGGTGGTGGCCGCCACGACGACGGCGTGCGCCACCTCGTCGGCCAGCCCCTCGGGCCCCGGCAGCAGATCGATCACCACCTGTCCCGCCGCCGCGAGGCTCTTCGCGGACTCCAGGTCGCCCGGCGGCACCAGCTCGGCGGTCGCCGCCTCCACCCGGGCGCGCACGGCCGGGTCCACCTCGGTGGCGTGCTCCAGACACGCCGCCGCCAGCAGACGCAGCCGGTTGCGGTGCGCCGGTTCGCGCGCGCCCCGGGCCAGCAGCATGCCGAGCAGCTCGGCACGCGCGCGGGGCGGCGCGTGGCCGACGGCCATGCGCAGCACGTCCTCCCACTGGTCGTCGTGGGCGTTGTTGACCAGCAGGTCGAAGTCCCAGTCGTCCATGGCGGCCTGAGCCCCCAGATAGTCCTGGAACGTACGGTGGATGAAGTCCAGGGTCTCGCTGGTGGGCCGGCGCAACAGCCCGCTGCGCAGGACGAGGTGGTGCAGGATCCCCTCGGCGTCACCGCGCGCCGCCACCGACGGCATGGCGGGCAGCGCCCGCTCGACGATCTCCACGGCCCTGCGCCACTCGATCTCGGAACGGCCGTTGCGGATCAGCCAGTAGGCGATCTTCTGGAGCAGTGCCACCTGCTGGGCCTGGTCCAGCTCGGGCCGGTCGGGGCCCATGAGGATCTCGCGTTCCCGGTCCCGGCGGACGAGCAGCAGCTCCAGCGCGGCGCGGTACAGCTGCATCCGGCCATGGGGCAGATATCCGCGCCGGGCCCGGTTGAGGGCGCAGATCAGCGCGCACATCAGCGGATTGGTGGCCAGCCGGCCCAGATCCGGCTTGGCGACCACCGCGGCGGTCAGGGCCTGTTGGAAGGAGCGCAGCCGCTCGTTCTCCTGCCCGCCATGGGGGTCGGCGCAGCGTGCCGCCGCCGTGTGCCACCGCTTGATGAAGGTCGCGACGTCGCTCTGGCTCATCGGGAGGAGTTCCAGCTCGGTGAACCCGGCGTCCGCGAGCCATCCCTCCCGCACGGCGGAGGGCCGGGTGGTCACGACGTAACGGGCCTCCGGGTAGGCGGCCAGCAGGTCCTTGAGCCAGACCAGGGTGCGCCGACGGTCGGCTTCGGGGACCTCGTCCACGCCGTCGATCAGCAGCAGCACCGTGCCCGCGGTGAGCCGGTCGGTCACCCACCCCTCGGTGCCGGGCAGCCCGGCCAGCGGGCCGGCGGCGACGGCGAGGAACTCCTCCGGCCGCGGCAGCGTGCCCTCCCGGATGAGGGTGCGCAGCGGCAGGGTCAGCGGTACGCACCCTTCGAGGTGGCCGAGCCCGGGCGGCAGTTCGGTCTTCGCGGTGATGGTGGCGAGCCATTGCAGAAGCGTGGTCTTCCCGGACCCGGCCGCGCCCCTGAGGAGGACGCGCTTCTGTCCGGCCAGCGCCTCTTCCACGCGCTGCGGAGAGGGCCCGACGGGCGCAAGGGGGTTCTCGAAGCTCATGGCGGTCACCGGCGGCACGACGCTCCGCTGGTCGCGCGTCTCCCGTGGTGTCGCGCCCGTCAGTTCGAGACTGAGATACGCGGCGTCCAGCGGCCAGGCCTCACCGTCGGCGTCGGAGAGCGTGAGGCCGACGATGGTCAGCTCACCGGCCTTCTTGACGAGGTAGTCCCGCAGCCTGCTCTCGAACGCCACGGTCTCCAGCTCCCGGGGCGAGGAGAGGGGGCCCCAGGTGATGGGGTGGCCCGCCTGGGCGCACTGAGCGGAGTAGTCGCCGTTGAGCACCAGGGATCGCATGGGCGTCGTCGTCAGCCGGCCGTGCCGCCAGCCCGCCGGGTCCTCGCACACGACCCCGACGAGCATGCCGTTGACGAAGACGGCGGCGCCGGACATGCCCGCCCACGGCGACTGCCCTTCCGTCGGCGCCCGCGGTGCGATGTGCGCGATGTCGAGCACATGACGGCCGCTGAGCATCTGACTGCCCGGCTTGAACGTACCCACGAGCTGCTCGGTGTCGAGTTCGCCGTCGGCATCCCGCGCGAGGTGGGGAAACCCGACGGCCAGGGCGCCCGGCCAGACCCGCAGATCCGCGGCCAGCCCCACGACCAGCGGCTCGAAGGAATGCGCCACGTCCACCGACACGAGCGGGGAGTCGGCGACGAGCAGGGCGGCATCGCCCTCGCCCCACTGGTCGTCCCGCGTCCACACCACCCGGCAGGTGACGGTCCCGAGCCCGCCCGGCACGATCACCCGCACCTCGTCCGCGCCCCGCACCACGTGCCCGGCGGTGAGCACCAGGCGCGGCGTCAGCAGATACCCGCTCCCCTGGCGCGCCCCGAACACCGCCGCGATCCGTTCCTTCGCCGGGTGCACAGCCTTCCCCCGTCCGCCCCCAACCACGACCGGTCAGACGATACGGCAGGCGGGTTGGGCGGATGGGGAAATCACCGCGAGAGCCGGACGCGGTGGCCGTGGCCGTCAGGCCGTCACGGCCAGACGGCCTTCTCTCACTTCTCTCGCTTCTCTCAGCTCGAACCAGACTTGTTTGCCGACCAGTTCCAGCCCGTCCCACACCCATGTGACGCCGGAGGCGTGCGAGAGGCGGCGCACGAGCATCAGCCCCCTCCCGCCCTCCTCGTCCACCCGCGCCCGCCGCGGCCACGGCAGCCTGCGCAGGTCGTCGTCCCGGACGGCCACCACGACGTGCTCCGCCCCGACGGTCACCTCCACGGCCAGCACGGGCACGCGCGCGTGCCGCACGACGTTCGTCACGGCGTCCGAGACGCAGACCCGGGCGTCCTCGATCAACGGCCGCCGCTCGGCGGCGACGAGAGCGGCCGAGACGAACTCCCTGGCCAGCCGGGCGGAGGTCGGCACGGCGGGGGCGACGAGCCGGTAGGTCATCGGTTCGCCTCCACGCCGTGCGGTGGGCGGGGAACGATGTTGATGCCGTGGGCTGTCGCCCATAGGGCGTAGGGGGCGGCGTGTGCCGGGGCGGGTGTCGGTGGTTGCGTGACCACGCGCGTGGCGGTGGCGGTGGCGGTACGACGGGAAAGCAGGGCTCTCGCCCAGCGGCTCCAACGACGGATAAAGTCAGGCATGTTGACGCTCCAGCTCAGCGTTGGCCATGCCCCCGGGCCGTTCGCAGCGGTCGCGGGGGTCCTTCGGCCATCACAGAGTGCCGACACACCAAGGCCGGAACTATCAGAGGTCGCTGATAGCCCCGGCCAATGGATAGCCGGCGGTCACAGCGGCGGGCGGTCACATCCCCAGCCACGCTCCATAGTTGCCGAACGTCTCCGGCATCCTCCGCTTCGCCGACTCCAGCCCTGCGTACGTCTCCCGTACCGTCGGGTGGTAGCGCGTCTGCTGGGGCGCCAGCTTGCGCGCCTTCTGCAGGTTCTTGAAGGCCGCGTCCGTGCTCCCGGTCCACATCAGGGCCTGCGCGACCTCGGTGTAGTGGTGCGCCAGCCGGGAAGGGGCCCACCCCTCGGGGATCGTCGTCTCCTGTGCGGTGCGCACCGCCTCCGGGTACTGGCCGAGTTCGGCGAGCACGCTCACGCGGTGCACATCGACGTTGGTCGGACCGAACGAAAGCCAGTGCACCTCTTCCGCCGGTCCCGTCCGCTCGGCGATGCGCCGCGCCTCGTCAAGGTGCGCCTCGGCCTTGCCCGCATCCCTGGCCCGACCCGCCAGCACGGCGGAGCCCAGGTGCAATTGCCCGGTCGCGACGTCGCGAACCCTGCCCGCCTCCGCCTGCTCCAGAGCGGACCTGCCCAGGCGGACCAGTCTCTCCCCGGTCCGGCAGTCACCCGCCCGAAGGTAGGCCGCCCCACGGAGGTACTGGCGGATCCCGCCGAGAATCGGGTCCGAGGCCCGCTCGGCGGCCCAGCCCATTCGGTCCAGTGCGACCATGCCCAGATCGGGATAGCTGAGCTTGGTGGTCACGTCGTAAGCGGTGCGGTACGTGCTGGCGAGCAACCGCCAGCTCCGAGCGCTCCGAGCGGTGTGGGCCGTCGTGGTGGCCTCGTGGATCAGGCCGGGCAGGTCGGTGGCGGCCTGCTTGATGTTCGTGGCGCGAACCAGGGCACACAGCGTGTCCGCGTGCTCCTCCAACTCGGTTATCGGGCGCGGCGTTACGTCCGGATCCGGCCCGAGGTCGTAGACATTCAGCGCCTCGCGAATGGGCTGGATCAGCCCGTCGAACTGATCCTTCCGCAGCTCTTCGAGATACGGCTGACCGGTCAGTTCCGTGACGGGAACGGAAAGAGTCCGCGCCAGGGTCCCGATGACGGAAGGGCTCGCGGGCAGCACACCCTGCTCGATTTTCGTCAGGGCGCTGTACGAAACGTGGGACAGGTCGGCCAGTTCGCGCTGCGTCAGCCGACGCACCTTGCGCGCGTGCGCGATGCGCGTACCGGTGTGCTCGTCAATGTACGGGGGCATGGTGAGCTCCGTTCTGACTGGACATCTGAACGGTACCGCCGCCCCGTCGCGGGGTAACGACGAACGGCCCCCGCTGGTCGGTGGCGCAAACGGTGTCAGCTCGCGGTGGGCCAGGCGCGGAGGAGCGTCGCGATCTGGGGGGCGGTGCAGGCTGGGCTGAGGAGCAGGTCTCGCAGAGCGGTGGCATCGGTGCGTGTGGGCTTGACGGAGACGCCACAGGCTTCCAGGTACATCACTCCGCTCGCGGCGGCGACGGTCAGGTTCGAGCGCTCCAGCCAGCGACAACGGCCCAGCGTATGAACCAGGGCCGCAGCCCTGGCGTAGGGGCCGTCATAGACCGGCCGGTCGAGAAGCTCGGCCTGATGGCGGGCACAGGCGGCGACCGGAACACCGTAATCATCCGGAGAAGGGTCTCGGACACCGGCGATCTGGGCGACCTGCAGAATCCAGGCCACATCGATATGCAGTTCCATTAGGCGGCGCGCGCCCCCGGACCGGCCTGTCGGCCCTCTTCGGCCTCGTCGAAAACCGCGCCGTGATCCTCGATGAACCGCGCCGCCGCGGCCATGGCACGCTCCCGGATCCCGCTGGCGTCCTCCATCACGAGCTGTGCCAGATAGTCGCCGAGGGACAGGTTCCGAGCGGCCGCCCTCTGACGGGCCAGCTCAGCGACCTCCGCATCGACCCGTGCACCGAGTTGAGTTTTTCCCATACGCACACGGTAACAGCTGTTACCACACTACGGGCAAGGAATGACGCACACGCGTCGGTAGTCCACCCGGTGGCGGGGGAACGACGAACGGCCCTGCCCCGCAGGGCCGTTCGCCTCCTCGGATCACAGCAATCAGCGGCCCGCGCGAAGCCCCGCGATCAGCCACTCCACCGCCGGGCCCATGCTCGGGGCCGGCCAGCCGTTGATCACGGCGATGAGCCGCCAGTAGCGCTCGTACCGCGAGTCATGGCCGATCTCCATCCGTTCCAGCAGCCAGGCCCGGAACTCCGGGCCGTCCTCGCGGCCCGACAGTTCCGCGCTCCGGGCCACCAGCTCGTCGACCGTCGGCCGGGCCGCCTCGGAGGCCGGGTCGATACCGGCTTCCCGCGCCGAGGCGGTCCGTTCCATGATCAGCTCCGCCAGACGGCGGGCATCCTCCGGGGCGGGCGCCCCGGCCTCCTTACGGGCCCGGAGCTGGTCGACCGCGGCCTTGCGCATTCCGGCACGGAAGTCGGCGTCCTGGACCAGCTCCGCCAGTTCCACCCAGGCGTCGATCTGCTCGGGCGCCGGGTCCTCCGGCAGCTCGGGCATCGCGTCGCGCATCGTGGCCAGGAACGCGTCGTCGGCGTCGAGGCCGTCGAAGGCGTGGTCGATGAAGTCGTGGATCAGGCGGCGGCGTTCCTGATCGGAGAGGTTGGCGAGCTTGTGCATGAGTTCCATCTCCTCGGGTGTGGACCCGCGTCCGGCTACCGCTCGCAGGACGGCCTGGCGCAGCCGCAACGTGCGGATCTGCACGTCGAGCGCCTCGGCATGTACGGCGGCGACCTCGGCGACGGTGATCTCGCGCTCCAGCACCCGCTGGATGGCGGCGAGACCGACACCGAGTTCGCGCAGCGTATGGACGAGGCCGAGTCGGGCCAGGGCATCCTGCCCGTAGAGGCGGTAGCCCGCGGGCGTACGGTCGGTCGGCGGCACCACTCCCGCATCGGACCAGAACCGGATGGTCTTGACCGGCAGCCCGGTCAGCCGGGCCAGGTCACCGATGGAATGGAGGGTGTCGTCGTCCATGTCCGCCACCTTGGTGTCTCCCGTCGCTGGAGAGTCAACGCCGGGGCGCCCGGCGCTCCGTCCGGGAATCGCCGCGGGCGCCCGTCGGCGTGCGGCGCCCGCGACCGGCCCCCGCCCCTACCCCTCCGCGATCACCACCGCCGACGCCACCCCCGCGTCGTGGCTCAGGGAGATGTGCCAGGAGCGCACCCCCAACGCCTCCGCGCACGCGGCCACCGTGCCGGTGACCGTCAGGCTCGGGCGGCCGCTGTCCTCCGTGGTGACCTCCGCGTCCGTCCAGAGCAGGCCCGCCGGGGCGCCCAGGGCCTTGGCCAGGGCTTCTTTCGCGGCGAAGCGGGCCGCCAGGGAGGCGACGCCCCGGCGTTCGCCGCTCGGCAGGTACAACTCCGCTTCGACGAACAGACGGTCGGCGAGGCTCGGTGTGCGTTGCAGGGCCGCGTCGAAGCGGTCGATCTCGGCCACGTCGATACCGACGCCCACGATCATTCGACCGTCACCGACTTCGCCAGGTTGCGCGGCTGGTCGACCTCGTTGCCGCGGGCCGTGGCCAGCTCGCAGGCGAAGACCTGGAGCGGGACGGTGGCGACCAGGGGCTGCAGGAGCACCGGGGTGGCGGGGATCTCGATGAGGTGGTCGGCGTACGGGCGCACCGCCTCGTCGCCCCGCTCGGCGATGACGATCGTGCGGGCGCCCCGGGCCCGGATCTCCTGGATATTGGAGACGATCTTGTCGTGCAGGACGGACCGGCCGCGGGGTGACGGGACGACCACGACGACCGGCAGATCGTCCTCGATGAGCGCGATGGGGCCGTGTTTCAGCTCGCCCGCCGCGAAGCCCTCGGCGTGCATGTAGGCGAGTTCCTTGAGTTTCAGCGCGCCTTCCAGGGCCACCGGATAGCCGACGTGCCGGCCGAGGAAGAGGACCGTGTTCTTGTCCGCCAGGGAGCGGGCCAGCTCACGGACCGGCTCCATGGTCTCCAGCACCTCCTCCACCTGCGTGGCGATGGCCGACAGCTCGTGGACGACGGAGACGATCTCGTCGCCCCACTTGGTGCCGCGCACCTGGCCCAGGTAGAGGGCGACGAGGTAGCAGGCCACCAGTTGCGTCAGGAACGCCTTCGTGGACGCGACGGCGACTTCCGGGCCCGCGTGGGTGTAGAGCACCGCGTCGGACTCGCGGGGGATCGTCGAGCCGTTGGTGTTGCAGATCGCCAGGACCTTCGCACCCTGCTCCCGCGCGTGCCGCAGGGCCATCAGGGTGTCCATCGTCTCGCCGGACTGGCTGATGGCGATCACCAGCGTGCGCTGGTCGAGGATCGGGTCGCGGTAGCGGAACTCGCTCGCCAGCTCCGTCTCGCAGGGCACACGCGTCCAGTGCTCGATGGCGTACTTGGCGATCATTCCGGCGTGGTACGCCGTGCCGCACGCGACGATGACGACCTTGTCGACCTCCCGCAGCACGGACGCGGGGATGCGGACCTCGTCCAGCAGCAGCGCCCCGGACGCGTCGATGCGGCCCAGCAGCGTGTCCGCGACCGCCTTCGGCTGCTCGGCGATCTCCTTGAGCATGAAGTAGTCGTAGCCGCCCTTCTCGGCCGCTGCGGCGTCCCAGTCCACGTGGTAGGTCCGCACGTCCGCGGGGGCGCCGTCGAAGTCCGTGACGGTCACGCCGTCCCGCCGCAGCTCCACGACCTGGTCCTGGCCCAGCTCGATCGCCTCGCGGGTGTGGGCGATGAAGGCGGCGACGTCGGAGGCGAGGAAGTGCTCGCCGTCGCCGACGCCGACGACGAGGGGGGAGTTGCGGCGGGCGCCGACGACCACGTCCGGGTCGTCCGCGTGCACCGCGACGAGCGTGAACGCGCCCTCCAGGCGGCGGCACACCTGGCGCATGGACTCGGCGAGGTCGCCGCAGGAGGAGAAGGCCTCGGCGAGCAGATGGGCGACGACCTCGGTGTCGGTCTCGGAGGCCAGGGTGTGGCCGCGCCCGGCCAGCTCGGCGCGGAGCCCGGCGAAGTTCTCGATGATGCCGTTGTGGACCACCGCGACGCGCCCGGCGTTGTCCAGGTGCGGGTGGGCGTTGGCGTCGGTGGGACCGCCGTGGGTGGCCCACCGGGTGTGGCCGATGCCGGTCGGGCCGGACGGCAGCGGCCGCTCGGCCAGCTCCTTCTCCAGATTGGCGAGCTTGCCCGCCTTCTTCGCGGCGGCGAGACCGCCGTCGGCCGGCACCGCGACCCCGGCCGAGTCATAGCCGCGGTACTCCAGGCGCTTCAGGCCCGCCAATACGACGTCGAGGGCGCACTGCCCTCCCACATAGCCAACGATTCCGCACATGGAGTGCAGCGTAAGGCCCAGGACTCAACGCCCGCGGTCGATCCGGTCGATGGCCTCCTGGACGAGTTCGAGGTACTCGACCTCCTCGCAGCGCGGCTTGCTGCCCAGCTCGTAGCCGACCAGGCAGTCCTCCAGGTCCTGCCCGAGGTCCTCGTCCGGCAGGTCGTCCGTCAGTTCGCTCCGCACCCGGTCGGCGAACGCGGCGCGGCTCGCCGGGGCGGAGCGGGACCGGCGGCGGCGTAAGGCTCGGAGAGCGAACACGGTGTCCCTCTGCTGGTGGGGGCTCCGGCGGCGGTGGGGGTCCGGAGTGGCTGGGAACGTAGTCGCGACCCGCCGGTAGGTACAGGGGGCGAGGCCGAACGTCACTCGCTTGTGTCCCCCCGCCCCTCCCCCGCGCCCCATAAACCCCACAAAGACCACCCGAATCGCACACCCACCTCCGCCGGTGAGGTAACCGCCGGTACGCCCTCCAAGGAGCCCCCGAAGTGAGCCCCGCCCGCCACCCGCGCAGAATGGGCCCGTGCCGACCACCACAGAGCAGCCGCAGCAACGACGCCGCGCCGACTCCTCCCCGTACGTGGATCTGACCCGTGCGGAGTGGAGCGCCCTGCGCGAGAACACCCCGCTGCCGCTGACCGCCGAGGAGGTCGAGCGGCTGCGCGGGCTCGGCGACGTCATCGACCTGGACGAGGTCCGGGACGTCTACCTCCCGCTCTCCCGGCTGCTCAACCTCTACGTCGGCGCGACCAGCGAACTGCGCGGCGCCCTGAACACCTTCCTGGGCGACGTCGGGGGCGGCCACGGCTCACAGCCCGGGACGCCCTTCGTCATAGGCGTCGCGGGCAGCGTCGCGGTCGGCAAGTCGACGACCGCCCGTCTGCTCCAGGCGCTGCTGGCCCGCTGGCCCGAGCACCCGCGCGTCGAGCTGGTCACCACGGACGGCTTCCTGCTGCCCAACGCCGAGTTGCAGCGGCGCGGCCTGATGTCACGCAAGGGCTTCCCCGAGTCCTACGACCGGCGCGCCCTGACCCGCTTCGTCGCGGACGTGAAGGCCGGCAAGGCGGAGGTGTCCGCCCCGGTCTACTCCCACCTGATCTACGACATCGTGCCCGAAGAGCGGCTGACCGTGCACCGCCCGGACATCCTGATCATCGAGGGCCTCAACGTCCTCCAGCCCGCACTGCCCGGCAGCGACGGCCGCACCCGCGTCGGTCTGGCCGACTTCTTCGACTTCAGCGTCTACGTCGACGCGCGGGCCGACGACATCGAGCGCTGGTACTACGAGCGCTTCAGGAAGCTGCGCGCGACGGCGTTCCAGGACCCCGAATCCTATTTCCGCAGGTACACCCAGGTCTCCGAGGAGGAGGCGCTGGACTACGCCCGGCGGAACTGGCGCACCATCAACAAGCCCAACCTGCTGGAGAACGTGGCCCCCACCCGGGGCCGGTCGAACCTGATCCTGCGCAAGGGCCCCGACCACAAGGTGCAGCGGCTGTCGCTGCGCAAGCTCTAGGCCGCGTCCGGCCGGTCCTGCCGCCGGCATGGCTCGCACATGACCGGCCGGAGACGGCCCAGAGTCTGGCACACCCGCAATCGCCGGGCGGGCCTGATTAGGCTGGGCCCAGCCGTTCACAGCCCCGGGGCCCGGGGTGGCCCGGCAGGCCCGACCCCGAGGAATCCCCATGCTGCACCTGCGGATGATCACCCCGCCCGACCGCACCGACGAGATCGTGGGACTGCTGGAGCGGACCATCGGCGTCACCCACGTGGCCGTACTCGCCAGGGCGGCCCGTCACCCCAAGGGCGACATCGTGCTGTGCGACGTGGCCCGCGAGGCGGCCGACGGGCTGCTGGCCCGGCTGCGGGCGACCGGGCTGCCGGACGTCGGCTCGATCTCCGTCGACGACGTGGGGCTGATGCTCTCCCGGCGCGCGGAGGAGGCCGAGGAGGCGGCACCGGGGGACGGCGCGGACGCGGTGGTCTGGGAGTCGCTGGTCGAGGAGACGCACGAGGAGTCGACGCTCAGCGTCACCTTCCTGGCGTTCCTGACCGTCGCGACGATGCTCGCCGCCTGCGGCGTGATCATGGACAGCGCGATCCTGATCGTGGGCGCGATGGCGGTCGGCCCGGAGTTCGGCCCGCTGGCCGGGCTGTGCACGGCGATCGTCCGCCGGGCGCCGCGCCTGGCCTGGCGCTCGGTGCTGGCGCTGCTGGTGGGCTTCCCCGTGGCGATGGCGCTGACCGGCGGCTTCAGTGTGCTGATGGACTGGGTGGGGCTCTTCCACGAGGCGAAGTTCCTCGCGGACCGCCCGCAGACGTCGTTCATCTGGCAGCCGGACGCCTTCTCGTTCGTGGTGGCGTTCCTGGCCGGCATCGCCGGGATCCTGTCGCTGACCTCCGCGAAGTCGGGGGCGCTCATCGGAGTGGCGATCTCGGTGACGACCGTGCCCGCGGCGGCCAACGCCGCCGTCGCCCTCTCCTACGGCGACTGGTCGGAGACCCGCGGCTCGGCGGTGCAGCTGGCGCTGAACCTCCTGGGGATCATCGCGGCCGGGACGCTGACGCTGGTCGCCCAGAAGGCGTTCTGGTCGGCGCAGCGGCGTCGCGCCGCCGCGCGCTCCGCGACGGGGTGACCCTTGGCGGCGCGGTGTCCTCAAGCGCCGGACGGGCTGCATTCGCAGCCCGTCCGGCGCTTGAGGACGCGCCCTGGCCCAGAGCCCTGGCCCGGACCTAGCCCAGAGCCGACTTGACCACGTCGGCCAGCCGCTGGGCCACCGTCCGTGCCTGCTCGATGTCCGCGGCCTCGACCATGACCCGCACCAGCGGCTCCGTGCCGGAGGAACGCAGCAGCACCCGGCCCGTGGCACCCAGCTCACGCTCGGCGTCGTTGACGGCGGCGGCCAGCTCGGGCGAGGAACCGACCCGGGCCTTGTCGACGTCGCGCACGTTGATCAGGATCTGCGGCAGTCGCTCCATGACCCCGGCCAGCTCCGCGAGCGAGCGCCCCGTGGCGGCGACCCGGGCGGCCAGCATCAGGCCGGTCAGGGTGCCGTCACCGGTGGTGGCGTGGTCGAGGACGATGACGTGGCCGGACTGCTCGCCGCCGAGGGCGAAGCCGTTCGCCTTCATCTCCTCCAGGACGTACCGGTCGCCGACCGAGGTCTGCACGAGGTCGACGCCCTCGCGCTCCATGGCCAGCTTGAAGCCCAGGTTCGACATGACGGTGGCGACCACGGTGTTCTTCCGCAGCGTGCCGGCCTCGCGCATGGCGAGGGCGAGCACGGCGAGGATCTGGTCGCCGTCGACCTCCGCGCCGGCCGCGTCGACCGCGAGACAGCGGTCGGCGTCACCGTCGTGCGCCACACCCAGGTCCGCGCCGTGCTCGACGACGGCCGCGCGCAGCTTGTCCAGGTGCGTGGAGCCGCACTCGTGGTTGATGTTGAGGCCGTCGGGGTCGGTACCGATGGTGATCACCTCGGCGCCGGCGCGCGCGAAGGCCTCGGGGGAGACGCGGGAGGCGGCACCGTGGGCGCCGTCGATGACGACCTTGAGGCCGTCCATGCGGTTGGGCAGCACACCGATCAGGTGCGCGACGTAGTTGTCGAAGCCCTGGTCGTACTCGCGGACGCGGCCGACGCCGGCACCGGTGGGGCGGTCCCAGGGCTCGCCGGAGGCGTGCGCGCGGTAGGTCCGCTCGATGCGGTCCTCCAGCTCGTCGGCGAGCTTGTGGCCGCCGCGGGCGAAGAACTTGATGCCGTTGTCGGGCATGGCGTTGTGGCTGGCGGAGAGCATCACGCCGAGGTCGGCGCCGAGCGCGCCGGTCAGATAGGCGACGGCCGGCGTGGGCAGCACGCCCACCCGCAGGACGTCGACGCCCGCGCTGGCGAGCCCGGCCACCACGGCGGCCTCCAGGAACTCCCCGGACGCGCGCGGATCACGGCCGACCACGGCCACCGGCCGATGGCCCTCGAACGTGCCCGCCTCGGCGAGCACATGCGCCGCCGCGACCGACAGGCCGAGCGCCAGCTCCGCCGTCAGGTCGGCGTTGGCGACACCGCGCACACCGTCCGTACCGAAGAGTCGTCCCACTGGTGTCCTCCGTAAAAACGCGGGTGGGGGGAGGGGGTGTCGCCCCCGCAGATGAGGTGTCGGATCCGGGACCGGGGCATTGCGTCCAGGTATACGCCCCGTGCCGCCGATAGCCGAACGCCCCGGCGGCACGGATCGTGCCGCCGGGGCGTTCGAGCAGAAGCAGCGAAGCCGCTTGTTTAGCGCTTGCTGTACTGCGGAGCCTTGCGGGCCTTCTTGAGACCGGCCTTCTTGCGCTCGACCGCACGGTCGTCACGCGAGAGGAAGCCGGCCTTCTTGAGCGCGGCGCGGTTGTTGTCCACGTCCGCCTCGTTCAGCGCACGGGCCACACCGAGGCGCAGGGCGCCGGCCTGGCCGGACACGCCGCCACCCGAGATGCGGGCGATGACGTCGTAGCGGTCGTCGAGCTCGAGCACCTTGAAGGGCTCGTTGACTTCCTGCTGGTGCACCTTGTTGGGGAAGTAGTCCTCAAGGGTGCGACCGTTGATCTTCCACTTGCCGGTGCCCGGGACGATCCGGACGCGGGCGATGGCGTTCTTGCGACGGCCCAGGCCGGCGGCCGGCTGCGGGTCGCCGAAGCGGGACGCGAGGGACTCGCTGGTGTACTCGGTCTCCTCGGACTCGAAGGTCGCGTCGCCCGCGAACTCCTCGGTGATGTCCTCGATGGGCGTCTCGGCGGTGGTCTCAGCCACGATTCTCCTCAGATGCTTTCTGTCTGGTGCGGCGGTGGCCGGGACTAGCCCTGCTTGACCTGGGTGATCTCGAACGGAACCGGCTGCTGCGCGGCGTGCGGGTGCTCGCTGCCCGAGTACACCTTCAGCTTCGAGAGCATCTGACGGCCGAGGGAGTTCTTGGGAACCATGCCCTTGATGGCCTTCTCGACGGCCTTCTCGGGGTTCTTGTCGAGCAGCTCGTCGTAACGAACCGAACGCAGACCGCCCGGGAAACCGGAGTGGCGGTAGGCCATCTTCTGGGTCTTCTTGTTGCCGGACAGGTGAACCTTGTCGGCGTTGATGATGATGACGAAGTCACCCATGTCCATGTGCGGCGCGTACACGGGCTTGTGCTTGCCGCGGAGGAGGTTGGCGGCCTGAGCGGCCAGACGACCCAGGACAACGTCCTGCGCGTCAATGATGTGCCACTGGCGCTGGACATCGCCGGGCTTGGGGCTGAACGTACGCACGGTCGTAGCCTTCGCTTCGTGTGTGAGTGGGTCCTGACAAGGCCACCCGGACGATCACGACAGCCTTGGCCGCACCCGGGGACGCAACCCGAGTACCTGCCGCTGGTCATCGGCCCGGTGGACAAGCGTAAGGGCCCCTCGCGTGAGAACGACCAAGCCAATACGCATAACGAACTGGCAGACTACCGTCCGGCCCCCATCCGGGTCAAAACGTGGCGCCTGCGGCTTGCGGTATGCGGTGCCCGCACGCTAAGCGCCGACCGTTGGATCTTCGACTGCGGGCCGTCGTGCCGCCTGCGGCGGCGGGCGCCCTGCGGGCGCGTCCTCAATCGCCGGACGGGCTTGATGTGGCCGACCTTGGCCAGAACCAGCCCGTCCGGCGATTGAGGACAAGGCACAGTCAACGCTTGCGTGCCACGCGGCCCTCGTCCCAGACCGGCTCGGAGACCTCGCGGACGACGCCGTCCGCTCCGAAGACCAGGAAGCGGTCGAAGGAGCGGGCGAACCAGCGGTCGTGTGTGACGGAGAGCACCGTGCCCTCGTAGGACTCCAGGCCCTCCTGGAGGGCCTCCGCGCTCTCCAGGTCGAGGTTGTCGGTCGGCTCGTCGAGCAGCAGGGCCGTGGTGCCGGACAGCTCCAGCAGCAGGATCTGGAAGCGGGCCTGCTGGCCGCCGGAGAGGCGCTCGAAGAGCTGGTCGCCCTGCTTCTCCAGCTCGTAGCGGCGCAGCACCGACATCGCGGCGCCGCGGTCCTTGGCGTTCTCCGTCCACAGGATGTCGACGAGTGTGCGGCCGAGCAGCTCGGGGTGGGCGTGAGTCTGGGCGAAGTGGCCGGCCACCACGCGGGCGCCCAGCTTCCAGGTGCCGGTGTGCTGCACGTGCTCCCCGGCCAGGAGCCGCAGGAAGTGGGACTTGCCGGAGCCGTTGGAACCGAGGACCGCGACCCGCTCGCCGTAGAAGACCTCCAGGTCGAACGGTTTCATCAGGCCGGTCAGCTCCAGCTGCTCGCAGGTCACCGCGCGCACGCCGGTACGGCCGCCGCGCAGCCGCATCCGGATGTCCTGCTCGCGCGGCGGCTCCGGCGGGGGCCCCGCCTCCTCGAACTTGCGCAGCCGGGTCTGCGCGGCGGCGTAGCGGGAGGCCAGCTCATGGCTGATGGAGGCGGCCTGGCGGAGGCTGAGCACCAGCTTCTTCAGTTGGGCATGCTTCTCGTCCCAGCGGCGGCGCAGTTCCTCGAAGCGCGCGAAGCGCTCCTTGCGGGCCTCGTGGTACGTCCCGAATCCGCCGCCGTGGACCCATACGTCCGACCCGGCCGGGCCCGGCTCGACGCTGATGATCTTCTCGGCGGAGCGGGCCAGCAGCTCCCGGTCGTGGCTGACGAAGAGCACGGTCTTCTTCGTCTCGCGCAGCTTCTCCTCCAGCCACCGCTTGCCGGGCACGTCCAGATAGTTGTCCGGCTCGTCCAGCAGCAGCACCTCGTCGCTGCCGCGCAGCAGCGACTCCAGGACCAGCCGCTTCTGCTCGCCGCCGGAGAGGGTGCGCACCTGGCGCCACTGCGCCTGCTCGTAGGGGACGCCGAGGGCGGCCATGGTGCACATGTCCCAGGTGGTCTCGGCCTCGTAGCCCCGCACCTCGGCCCAGTCGGAGAGGGCCTGGGCGTAGGCCATCTGCGCGGCCTCGTCGTCGCGCGTCATGATCGCGTGCTCGGCCTCGTCGACGGCCGCGGCGGCCTGTCGGATGCTCGGTCCGGCCACGGAGACCAGCAGGTCACGGACGGTCCGCTCGTCCCGCACCGACCCCACGAACTGCGGCATCACGCCCAGCCCGCCGGTGACCGACACGGATCCGCCGTGCGGCTGCAGCTCGCCCGCGATCAGCCGCAGCAGTGTGGTCTTGCCCGCGCCGTTCGCCCCGACGAGGGCGACCGCGGCGCCTTCCCCGACCCGGAACGACACATCGCCGAGCAGCACCCTGCCGTCCGGAAGGTAGTACTCCAGATGTCCCGCTTCCACGTGTCCCATGCCCGAATTCTCGCCGCTCCCGGGGCGGTGACCAACCGGTTTACGATGCACGCCATGAGCTTTGGGCAGGGAGGGCCGCACGAGGCCCCCGGGGGATCTCAGCCGCCGACCCCTGGATGGGGTCCGCCGCCGCCGAACTTCACCCCGGAACCGCAAGGGCCACCGGGCGGGCCGTTGCCGCCGGGCGGGCAGATACCCGGCCCGTACGGCGGGCCGCCCCCGCACGCGGACGCGCCGACGCCGGACTGGGCGGCGCTCGCCGCCACCACGGAGGCCCGCGGGCGCCGCCGCAAGTGGCTGCTGGCCGGCGGCGGTGTGCTGGCCGCCGGCGCGGTGGCCGGGATCGTGGCGATGGCCGTGGCTAGTTCCGGCAAGCAGGACAAGAAGCTGCCGGCCGCCGAGAAGCTGCCCAGCGCCGGCGCCTCGCCGGAGCCGTCGTTCTCCTCCGTCGCGCCACCGCCCCCGCCCAACCCGCGGGAGTTCATCGCCAGCGCCGACAAGGACAAGGCGCCGCTCACCACGAAGTCGCTCTTCCCGCACTCCAAGCCGTCGCTCAACAAGCGCACGTACAAGAAGGTGGCCACCGACACCACCACCGACTGCGCCTCCGCCGCCCAGGGCGGCCTGGGCTCGGTGCTCGGCGACAACGGCTGCCGCAAGGTGCTGCGCGCCACCTACGTCCGGGACGGGGTCGCGGTCACCGTCGGCGTCGCCGTCTTCGACACCAAGGAAGCGGCCGACAAGGCGAAGTCGCAGTCCACCGGCAACATCGCCGCGCTGCCCGACGACGACGGTCCCGCCTTCTGCAAGGGCACCGCCTGCCGGCTGACGGCCAACGCCGAGGGCCGCTACGCCTACTTCACCGTCGCCGGGTACACCAGCGGCAAGGCCGTCGACTCGGACGACACCAAGGCGCGCACCGCCGGGCGGGACGTGTCGGGGTACACCTTCCGGCGCATCATGGCCCGGGCCAACGCCCAGGCCGCGGACTCGGTGAAGTCGCCGTCCCCCAAGTCGACCAAGTCGCCCAGGCCGACCGAGTCGAGCAAGAACGCCTGACATCCGGGCCGGGCCCGGCCGGAGCCGGGCCGGACCCGCTATTCGGCCTATTCGGCGCTGTCCCCCGCCTCGCCGCCCTCCGGCGCCACGAGCGTGGAGGGCGGGGGCGGCGCGGTCGGCATCCGCTCCGCGTTCGCCAGCCTCTCCACCTTCCCGACCTGCGCCTCGACCAGTTCCCGGGGGATTTCCACGCCCTCGGGGTCGGACAGGCTCGTCGCGAAGAACAGGGAGAGATTGCCGCCGGTCCGGACGACGGTGACGAGGCTGGGTGCCTTCTCCGCCGCGTTGGCCAGGCGGTAGGCGACGGCCTCGTCGCCCAGCTTCGGCGGCGCGAGCGTCTGGACCGCCTTGAAGGTCTGCGGCTGGCCCTCCCCGGTCGTCATCGCGAAGCCGTCCGCGCAGGCCGCGGCGGCCAGCCGCAGCTGCTTGAGCGTGGCGGCCGCGCCGTCCCGGTCGTAGGCGGAGACGCGGATCGTGCCCAGCAGGCCGTCGAAGTGCCGGCCGTCGCCCGCCTTGGCGAAGGTGTCGACCACCGAGGCGGCGGGCGCGGGCTGCGGTCTGGAGCCGAGGAGGGCCACCAGCGGCCGGCAGGGCGCGCTGTCCGTCCGGGGCATGCCGTGCCCGGCCGTCCCTATGGAGGCACGCTCGATCTGGAAACCGGGGACCTCCCTCGGCCCCAGCTCGGCGTGTCGGAGCTGATCGGTGCTGAGCACCCGCCCGGCGTCCTGCCGGTCCTTGGCCTCGGTGTCGTCGCCGCGGTCGGCCGGACCCTCGGTGCACCCGGCCGTCATGGCCAGTGCCGTCAGAACCACCGCCGCGGCCACGGAGGCCGCCACCTTCGCTGTCACGTCACCCAGCCTCCCAGCGCCCGCGGGGCCCGCGACGACGCCACGCCCGGTGCTCGATTACCCGCCATGAGACGGTCTCACGCGTGGCGCGCGGCCGGGGGCGGACGGGCGGCGGTGCGCGGCGTCGCGCGGGCGGCGGCCCCCGGGGGTCAGCCCGTCGCCCTGGCGGTCTTCTCCACCTTGGCGACCTGCGCCTTCACCAGATTCGCGTCCATCGTGGCCTTGGCCGGGTCCATCATGTTCGCGGCGAAGACCATCGAGACGTTGGCCCCGCTGCGCACCACGGTGTAGAGGCTCGGCGCGCCGGAGGCCTTGTCCACCGCGCGGTAGGCGATGGCCTCGTCGCCCAGCTTCGGCGCGTCGAGGGGCTCGACCGAGCCGAAGGTCTGCTTGGTGCCCGCGCCCGTGGTCATCTCGAAGCCGTCCGCGCAGTCCCGGACGGCCTTGCCGAGGTTCTGCAGCGTTCTCGCGGCGCCGTCGCCCTCGAACGAGGACACTTCCAGCATGCCCATCCCGCCCATGGCCCCGGCCTTGGAGTCCTGCACGCCGAAGGTGCTGACGGCCCAGGCCGTGGGCGCCGGGTCCGGGGAGGAGCCGAGGAGGGCCGCGAGCGGCTGACACTCGGCGTCCTTCGCCTTGGGGGCCTTGGCGCTGGTGAACTCCTCCCTCGACATCCTGGTGATGGCGTACCCCTTGACCTCCGCCGATTCCAGGACGGCCGAAGCCACCCGCGACGTGCCGAGTGCCTTGGCCCCGGAGCCGGGGCCCTTGGTGGTGGTGCGGTCGTCGCCCAGGACCTTCGCGGGCTTGTCACCGCCGCTCCCGCCGCCGTCCGAACCACCGCACGCGGTCGTCGCCCCCAGCACCGCCACCGCCAGCACGGCCCCCATCAGACGCACCACAGTTCGCATCACAATCCCCAACCCCTTGCGTTCGCGGTGATAAGCGCCGTATATCCCCTATCGGCGCTTGCAGGCCCTTTACCTGGACATCTACAGTTCGTTCACTCGTATCGTTCACTCGTACTAACGCGCGTACTCCACGCGCACCGTACCGAGCGGTAGACCAGTTCCGCAGGGATCGCCAGGGGAAGGGGCCCGCGCGGCGCCCCGGGGGCGGCGTGCTTCCGTACGCTCATGAAGATCGCGTTTCTCATTCACAACGCCTACGGCATCGGCGGCACCATCCGCGCGACCGCCAACCTCGCGGGCGCCCTGGCCGCCCGCCACGACGTCGAGATCGTCTCGGTCTACCGCGGCGGCGACACGCCCCAGCTGCCCGTCAGCGGCAAGGTCAAGCTGACCTCGCTGATCGACATCCGCAAGGACGCGGCCGGCTGCGAGAGCGACAACGAACTCCAGCAGGAGCCGAGCGCCCTGCTGCCGCACCCCGAAAGCTCGGTCAAGGCGTTCACCCGCCTCGCCGACCTGCGCGTCTCCCAGTACCTGGAAGCCACCGACGCCGACGTCGTGATAGCCACCCGGCCCGGGCTGCTGGTCTACCTCACCGAGTGCGCCACCGACCGCGACTTCCTGCGCATCGGCCAGGAGCACCTCATCCACGGCTCCCACGCGCCGGCCGTCCGTGCCGCCCAGGACCGGGCCATCCCCCGCCTCGACGCGCACACCACCGTCTCCGAGGCCGACGCCGCCACCCACCGGGAGCACTTCCCGGACGCCCGCACGCACATCGTGGCGCTGCCCAACGGCGTGCCGTCCACCGCGGTCGAGCCCTCCCCGGGCGATTCCAAGCTGGTCGTCGCCGCCGGGCGGCTCATCCCCGTCAAGCGCTACGACCTGCTCGTCGAGGCCTTCGCCAAGGTGGCCGCCGAGCGCCCCGACTGGACCCTGCGCATCTACGGCCGCGGCCCCGAACGCGCCACCCTCCGCACACGGATCGACGAACTCGGCCTGAACGAGCGCATCCAGCTCATGGGCCCCCACTCCCCCATCGAGACCGAGTGGGCCAAGGGCTCCATCGCCGCCGTCACCTCGGACTACGAATCGTTCGGCATGACGATCGTCGAGGCCATGCACTGCGGTGTGCCCGTCGTCGCCACCGACTGCCCGCACGGCCCCGGCGAGATCATCGACGACGGCACCGACGGCCTCCTCGTCCCCGTCGGCGACGCCGACGGCATCGCCAAGGGCCTCCTCAAGCTCATCGAGGACGACGAACTACGCCGCGCCATGGGCGCCGCCGCCCGCGTCTCCGCCCAGCGGTACGCGCCCGCCCGCATCGCCGAGCGGTTCGAGGAGATCGTCCGCACGCTCCGCCCCGAACTGCTGCCCCCGACGGCTCCGTCCGCGGCCCCGGCGGCCAAGGCCGCCACGACGGCCGGCCCGGTGAGCGGTCTGCGCCGCACCGCCGCCCGGCTCGTCCGCCCGCTGCGCCGCAAGGCCGCGCCCGAGGCCCCCGCCCCCGTCGCCGCGCCCACGCCCGCGCCGCTGAAGCCCCTGCGGCCCAAGGCGGCCGCCCGTGCCACCGCCGACGGCGGTCTCACCGTGCGACTGCCCCGCGCCGGGGTCACCGGCGAGTGGCTGACCCTCGTGGGCCGGCTGCGCGGCACCGACGGCACCGGCGCCGGCGAGCGCGTCGTGCTCCCCCTCGCCCACCCCGGCTACGGCAAGGGCCCCCTGACCGCCGTCCTCGACCGGGCCGGCACCCGGCTCGCCGAGGGCCGCTGGGACTTCCACGTCGAGCGGGCCGACGACGACAAGCGCGCCCGCGTCGGCGCCGCCCTCGTCGAACAGGCCCGGCTGCTGACCCTGCCGCTGAACACCGACGGCGGCCAGGTCTCCGCCTGGGTCCCCTACACCACCGCCGGGGGCTCCCTGACGCTGCGCACCTGGCTGCGCCCGGCCCACGCCGAGCTGGAGCGCATCGAGGTCGGCGAGGACTCCCTCACCGTCACCGCCACCCTCTACGGCGACGCCGCCACCCTCGATGCGGACTCCACGACCCTGGTCGCCGTGTCACCGGAGGACAGCGCGTACGACGTCGAACTCCCCGTCACCGTCCTCGACGGCCGGCGGCTGCGCTGCACCCTCCCCTACGAGCGGCTCCTGACCCGGCGCGGCACCGCCCGCGACGTCTGGCCGCTGCGGCTGCGCCCCGCCCCCGGCGCCCCGCTCGTGCCCGTGGGCCAGCTCGCCGGCGACAGCGTGGACCGCAAGCGCACCGACGTCCACCCGGCCCGCACCCTTACCCACCCCGAGCGCGGCCCGGTCGCCGTCCGACCGGTGTTCGACCCCGAGAACGACCTCACCCTTGACGTACGGGATGTGACGGAAGCCACAATGTAGGCTGCGCAGGCAACCGATATCCCTCCCAACGGTCTTAACCGGCGGATCGGACCGCAGCCACCAAGCGATCCGGTCAAGAGGGGACGACTCGGACACCCAGGCCAGGGGGAAGGACGGACGCGACGCCGCGACGTGTCGCGCACACATCGCCATGAAAATCTCTTTCCTTTTGCAGAACGCCTACGGCATCGGCGGCACCATCCGCTCCACCTTCAACGTCGCCGGGGCGCTCGCCGCCCGGCACGACGTGGAAATCGTGTCCATCCACCGCACCGGTGGCACGCCCAAGCTCCCCCTGCACCACAAGGTCAAGCTGGTCCACCTCGTCGACACCCGGGCCGAGACCGGCGCCGACCGGGACAACCCGCTGCTCCAGCAGGACAGCGCGCACGTCCCGCCCGTCGAGGCCAAGGGCGCCCACTTCAGCGCCCTCACCGACAAGCGCGTCGCCGAGCACCTCGCCCGCACCGACGCCGACGCCGTGATCGCCACCCGGCCCGGCCTGGTGATGTACCTCGCCGAGTTCGGCCAGGACCGCTATCTGCGCATCGGCCAGGAGCACCGGATCTACGGCACCCACGAGCCGAACATCCGCGCCGCCCAGGACCGCGCCATCCCGCACCTCGACGCGCACACCGCCGTCTCCGAGGCCGACGCGACCACCCATCGCGAACGGTTCCCGGACATCAAAACCAAGCTGATCGCCCTGCCCAACGGCGTCCCGGCATCCGAGGTCGAGCCCTCCGACGGCAGCGCCAAACTGGTCGTCGCCGCAGGCCGTCTCATCCCCGTCAAGCGCTACGACCTGCTGGTCAAGGCCTGGGCCACCGTCGCGGCCGCCCACCCCGACTGGCGCCTGCGCATCTACGGCCGCGGCCCCCAACAGGCCAAGCTGCGCCAGCAGATCGACACCCTCGGCCTCAACGAGCACATCACGCTCATGGGCGCCCACTCCCCCATCGAGACCGAGTGGGCCAAGGGCTCCATCGCCGCCGTGACCTCCCGCGAGGAGTCCTTCGGCATGACGATCGTCGAGGCGATGAACTGCGGTGTGCCCGTCGTCGCCACCGACTGCCCGCACGGCCCCGGCGAGATCATCGACGACGGCACCGACGGCCTCCTCGTCCCCGTCGGCGACGCCGACGGCATCGCCAAGGGCCTCCTCAAGCTCATCGAGGACGACGAACTACGCCGCGCCATGGGCGCCGCCGCCCGCGTCTCCGCCGAGCGCTACCACCCCGACTCCATCGCACGCCAGTACGAGGAACTGATCGCGAGCCTGGGCGGCGACACCGCCGCCACCACCGCGAGCGGCCCCACCGCGGACGCGACCCCGTCCGCCCCCGTACCCCTGGCCAAGGTGCTGCGCCGCACCGCCGGGAAAATCATCCGCCCGCTGCGCCGCACGGTGGCCAAGCCCGCCAAGCCCACGGTGAAGGCGGCCCTCAAGGACATCGTCCGCAAGCCGCTGCGCTGCACCGCCTCCTGCCGCGTCGACGCCGACGGCAACATCCACGTCTTCGTCGACCGCAAGGGCCTGACCGGCGACAACCTCTCCCTGACGGTCACCCGCCGCAAGGAGGGCAAGCCCATCAGCGTCCCGCTGACCCGGCCGGCCACCGCGACCGGCCCCTGGACGGCCGTCCTGGACCGCCGCGAACTGCGCCTCGGAGAAGGCCGCTGGGACCTGCACGTCGTCCGGGGCGAGGACGGCGCCCGCCGGCGCGTCGTCTCCCACCTCGCCGAAGGCCGCGGCCTGGTGGAACTGGAGCCCCTGCCCGGCGCCCCGTTCACCTGGTGGATCCCCTACCCGACCGTCGACGGCTTCCTCGCCCTGCGCGCCTGGCACCGCACCCGGCACGCCGAGGCCCGCACGGTACGCCAGAGCGGCGCGGCCCTCCTCGTCGAAGGCACCCTGCACGGCGCGGAGTTCACCGCGGAGAGCACCCCGGTCGTCGTCGGCACCCCGCGCGTCGAGGGCGCCGAGCCGGTCACGGCGGAGGTGATCGTCGTGGACAAGGCGGCCTTCAGCGTCGCCCTGCCCTACGAACGGCTGCGCGCCGCCCGGGCGGTCGGCGAGAACACTGTCTGGGACCTGGCCCTGCGCCTGACCCCGGACGGCGAACCCATCAAGCTCGCACGGCTCGTCGGCGACATCGTCGACCGCAACAAGACGGACCTCTACCCGACCGTCGACGGCGTCCGCCCGTACTTCACGGTCAACAGCGACCTGGCGGTCAACTGCCCGGCCCCTGACGGGTCCTGACACCACCTCAGCGGCATCGGCCGGACGGGCTGCGACAAGAAGCCCGTCCGGCGATCGAGGACCGGGGCCCGGGGCGGAGCCCCGAATCCCTAGCAGCAACCCCCACCAGGCAGCGTCCGCTTATTGCGCGCTTCCCGGTTACGCGCGGCAAGCGCAGAGTCCGCCGGATACCCGACCTCCTCCAGCGTCAGCCCGTGCGGCCGCACCACGTGCACCGCCGAATCCCGCACCCGCGCGGCGAGGACCTTGCCGGGCCACTCCACCGGCCGGTGCCCGTCGCCGACGAACAGCAGCGCGCCCACCAGCGAACGCACCATGTTGTGACAGAAGGCGTCCGCCCGCACGGTCGCGGTCACGACACCGGACGCGTCGCGCTCCCAGCTCAGCTGCTGCAGCGTACGGATGGTCGTCGCACCCTCGCGCTTCTTGCAGAACGCGGCGAAGTCGTGCTCCCCGAGCAGCGCCCGCGAGGCGGCGTTCATCGCCTCGACGTCCAACGGCCAGTCGTGCCACAGGACATGACCGCGCAACAACGGGTCGACGCCGCCGATGTGGTCGACCACCCGGTAGGCGTACCGCCGCCAGATCGCCGAGAACCGCGCGTTGAAACCGGCCGGTGCCTCCGCGACCTTCCACACCCGCACATCGTGCGACAGCCGGCCGGCGAGCCGGCGCAGCAGCTTCTCCTCGTGCTCGGCCCACACCTCGGCCGGCAGATCGACGTGCGCGACCTGGCCGCGCGCGTGCACGCCCGAGTCCGTGCGCCCGGCGACCGTCAGCTCGTAGGTGCGGTCGGAGCGGGTCACCGTCCGGAGCGCGTCCTCGATCTCGCCCTGCACGGTCCGCAGGCCCGACCGCTGCTTGGCCCAGCCGGAGAAGTCCTTGCCGTCGTACGACAGGTCCAGCCGCACCCGGACGAACCCGGGCTCCGCCTCGTCACTCACCAGAGTTCCTCTCAGAAATGCGGGACGGGCCCGCCCCCTGGCAAGAGGGAGCGGACCCGTCCGTACACACGCATCAAATGCGTCAGGCGTCCTTGGACTCCTCGGCCGGAGCCTCGGCAGCGGCCTCGGACTCCTTGACCGCGCGCTTGGTGGCGGCCTCGGCCTCGGCGACGGTCGCCTTCTTGGCGATCTCGCCCTCGACCAGCTCGATCACGGCCATCGGGGCGTTGTCGCCACGACGGTTGCCGATCTTCGTGATACGGGTGTAACCACCCGGACGCTCGGCGAAACGCGGGGCGATCTCGGTGAAGAGCACGTGGACGATGCTCTTGTCCGTGATCGTCTGCAGCACCTGGCGACGGTTGTGGATGTCGCCCTTCTTCGCCTTGGTGATCAGACGCTCGGCGACCGGACGAAGGCGACGGGCCTTGGCCTCGGTGGTGGTGATGCGGCCGTGCTCGAAGAGCGACTTGGCGAGGTTCGCCAGGAGCAGCTTCTCGTGCGCGGCGCTGCCGCCCAGACGGGCACCCTTTGCGGGACGCGGCATGGTGTTTCTCCTTGTTCTCTGCACCGGCCGTATCAGGTACCGGTGTCAGGTCTGGCTGGGCGGTCGCCCACCAGAAGACTTGGTGTGCCGGGGCAGGCGGACCTGCCCCGGCAAAATCCAGCCCGTCCGGCGATTGAGGACAAAGCCTCAGCCTCCGGACGGGGCGGGATCAGTACTGCTCGGTCTCCACGAACCCGGCGTCCGCGTCGTCGTCGGCGCCAAAGGCATCCGCGGCGGCGGTCGGGTCGAATCCGGGCGGGCTGTCCTTGAGGGCCAGGCCCATGCCGGCCAGCTTCGCCTTGACCTCGTCGATCGACTTCGCACCGAAGTTGCGGATGTCGAGCAGGTCGGCCTCGGAGCGGGCGACCAGCTCACCCACGGAGTGGATGCCCTCACGCTTGAGGCAGTTGTACGAGCGGACCGTGAGCTCGAGCTCCTCGATCGGCAGCGCCAGATCGGCGGCGAGGGCGGCGTCCGTGGGGGACGGGCCCATGTCGATGCCCTCGGCGTCGATGTTGAGCTCGCGGGCCAGGCCGAACAGCTCGACCAGGGTCTTACCGGCGGACGCCATGGCGTCACGCGGGCGCATGGCCTGCTTGGTCTCGACGTCGACGATCAGCTTGTCGAAGTCGGTGCGCTGCTCGACTCGGGTCGCCTCGACCTTGTAGGTGACCTTGAGAACCGGCGAGTAGATGGAGTCGACCGGGATACGGCCGATCTCCTGGCCCACCTGCTTGTTCTGGACGGCGGAGACGTAGCCGCGACCGCGCTCGACGGTCAGCTCCATCTCCAGCTTGCCCTTGGCGTTCAGGGTCGCCAGGACCAGGTCGGGGTTGTGCACCTCGACGCCGGCCGGGGGGGCGATGTCGGCAGCGGTGACCAGGCCGGGGCCCTGCTTGCGCAGGTACATCACGACCGGCTCGTCGTGCTCCGAGGAGACGACCAGCTGCTTGATGTTGAGGATGAGGTCGGTGACGTCCTCCTTGACGCCCGGCACGGTGGTGAACTCGTGCAGGACACCGTCGATGCGGATGGACGTGACCGCCGCACCCGGGATCGAGGAGAGGAGCGTACGACGCAGGGAGTTGCCGAGGGTGTAGCCGAAGCCCGGCTCCAGCGGCTCGATCACGAACCGGGAGCGGAACTCGTCGACGACCTCTTCGGTCAGCGAGGGGCGCTGAGCGATCAGCATGCGAGGAATCCTTCAGTCATGGGCACCCACTATTTGATGCCCCGAGGTACTACAAGGGTACGGGCGGTACGGCCCCGAGGAGCCGTACCGCCCGTGTGCCGTGCGAAGCGGCGCGAAGAACCAAGCGGGTCGAGGACCCGTTGGATCAGACGCGGCGGCGCGGGTCACCTCCGCTCACGCGGAGAGACAGCCCGCGCGACCGGGTCAGACGCGGCGGCGCTTCGGGGGACGGCAGCCGTTGTGCGGGGTCGGGGTGACGTCCTGGATGGAGCCAACCTCGAGGCCGGTCGCCTGCAGCGAACGGATGGCGGTCTCACGACCGGAACCCGGACCCTTGACGAAGACGTCGACCTTGCGCATGCCGTGCTCCTGCGCGCGACGGGCAGCCGACTCGGCGGCCATCTGCGCGGCGAACGGAGTGGACTTGCGCGAGCCCTTGAAGCCGACGTGGCCGGCGGAGGCCCAGGAGATCACGTTGCCCGTGGGGTCCGTGATCGAGACGATCGTGTTGTTGAACGTGCTCTTGATGTGGGCGTGCCCGTGAGCGACGTTCTTCTTTTCCTTGCGGCGCACCTTCTTGGCTGCACCCTGACGGCCCTTAGGAGGCATGTCTTACTCCTGTGGAGTGGAGGTGATCGGTCCTACAGCGAAGACCGCTGATGAGCGTCCGCTGAGGACTACTTCTTGCCCGGCTTCTTCTTGCCGGCGATCGCGCGACGCGGGCCCTTACGGGTACGAGCGTTCGTGCTGGTGCGCTGACCGTGGACGGGCAGGCCACGACGGTGGCGCAGACCCTGGTAGCAGCCGATCTCTACCTTGCGGCGGATGTCGGCCTGGATCTCGCGACGGAGGTCACCCTCGGTCTTGAGGTTGGCGTCCACGTACTCGCGGAGCTTGACCAGGTCCTCTTCGGCCAGGTCACGAACGCGCGTGTTGGGGTTGACGCCGGTCGCTTCCAGTGCCTTCTGCGACTGGGTGCGCCCGATGCCGAAGACGTAGGTGAGGGCGACCTCGACGCGCTTGTCGCGCGGGAGGTCAACGCCGGAAAGGCGTGCCATTGATTGGCTCCTGTGTGTCGGAGGTCTTCCGCAGCACCGTTCCCGTAAGAGTTACGAGCCGGGTCCCCGGCCTCCGCCGGGGGTGTCGTCCCCTCGCGTGAGCACGCGGGGGTCGGGTGTCTGCGTATGTACGAAATTCGCTGTGCGTCGCGCGAAGTACTGCGAGGTGCAGGTTTTAGCGTCAGCCCTGGCGCTGCTTGTGGCGCAGGTTGTCGCAGATGACCATGACCCGGCCGTGACGGCGGATCACCTTGCACTTGTCGCAGATCTTCTTGACGCTCGGCTTGACCTTCATGGGATGTGAGGTTCTCCGGGTCAGTGCCGTCACCCCACCGAAGAGGGGCGTCGACAAGATCTACTTGTAGCGGTAGACGATCCGGCCACGCGTCAGGTCGTAGGGAGAGAGCTCCACGACGACCCGGTCATCCGGGAGGATGCGGATGTAGTGCATCCGCATCTTGCCGCTGATGTGCGCGAGGACCTTGTGACCGTTCTGGAGCTCCACCTTGAACATCGCGTTCGGCAGAGACTCGATCACGGTGCCCTCGATCTCGATGGCACCTTGCTTCTTGGCCACGCTTCGCCTTTCGAATCGGCTACCTTGATCGACTCTCCTGTGTCCATACCTATACGGACGCAGGCATGGGGATACACGAGAGCCGACGCATCAGTCTACGTCAGGGCAACCGGAAAGACTAATCCAGGTCCATTGCCCCGCCGCAAAGATCCTTAAGCCGGCGGAGCGGCTCGCTCGGACGTACGGTGGGCCCGGCTCAGGCCAGCGGGTCCGGCGCCGTCTCGATGCCGTACTCCGCGAGCTTCGCCTTGCCGCCGTCGACCGCCGTGAGGACCAGCGGGCCCTGCTCGGTGAGCGCGACGGAGTGCTCCCAGTGCGAGGACCAGGTGCCGTCGTTCGTCAGGACCGTCCACTCGTCCTCCAGGACGTGCGTACGGGCCGTGCCGAGGCTGACCATGGGCTCGATGGCGATGCAGAAGCCGGGGACCAGCTTCGGGCCCTTGCCGCGCTTGCGGGCGACGTAGTTCAGCAGGTGCGGGTCCATGTGCATCTCGCTGCCGATGCCGTGCCCGCCGTAGTCCTCGATGATCCCGTACTTCCCCGAGGCCGGGCGGGGCTGGCGGCGGATGTAGCCCTCGATGGCCCGGGAGATGTCCACCAGGCGGTTGCCGTTGCGCACGGCGGCGATGCCGGCCCACATCGACTCCTCGGTCACCCGGGAGAGCTCCAGCAGCTCCGGGGCGTGCCCGGTGCCCACGAAGGCCGTGAAGGCGGCGTCGCCGTGCCAGCCGTCGATGATGGCGCCGGCGTCGATGGAGATGATGTCGCCGTCCTTGAGGACGGTCTTGGCGTCCGGGATGCCGTGCACGACGACCTCGTTGACCGAGGTGCAGATCGTGGCGGGGAAACCGCCGTAACCCAGGAAGTTCGACTTCGCACCGTGCTCGGCGATCACCTTGCGGGCGACCTCGTCCAGGTCCTTGGTCGTGGCGCCCGGTACGGCCGCCTCCCGGGTGGCGGCGTGGATGGCGGCGACGACCAGCCCCGCCTCGCGCATCTTCGCGATCTGCTCCGGGGTCTTGATCTCGACCATGACGGCTGGCGCCTTTCTCAACGACGGATGGAACGTTCTGCCGGCTCCGCACCGGCCCGGGCCCCGCGGCCTCGCGGCGGGCGCGGAAGCGGGCCCGGATCCCGCTCGGCGAAGCCGTGGCGGCCCGCATGGGCACGGGGTGTGCCCGCCCCAACACCATACGGCCGCGATGCCCGGGCGGGCATCGCGGCCGTATGAGAGTGCTGGTGTGACCGGCGAGGTCAGTCGCGCTCCAGCGCGGCCATGGCCCGCTGGGTGACCTCGGCGACCTTGCCGAGCGCCGAGATCGTCACCACGAGGCCCTGGGCCTTGTAGTAGTCGATGATCGGCTCGGTCTCGCTGTGGTAGACCTCGAGGCGCTTGCGGACGGTGTCCTCGCTGTCGTCCTCGCGCTGGTACAGCTCGCCGCCGCAGGCATCGCAGACGCCCTCGGTCTTCGGCGGGTTGTAGATCGCGTGGAAGACGTGGCTGCTCTCGTTGCGGCAGATGCGACGTCCGGCGATCCGCTTGACGACCTCGTCCTCCGGGACCTCCAGGTCCAGAACGGCGTCGAGCCCCAGCCCGTCGCCCTTCAGGATCCCGTCCAGCGCCTCGGCCTGGGCCAGGTTGCGCGGGAAGCCGTCCAGCAGGAAGCCGTGGGCGGCGTCGGGCTGCTGCATGCGGTCCCTGGCCATACCGATGGTGACCTCGTCCGGCACGAGCTGACCGGCGCGCATGTACTCCTGGGCCTTCTGCCCGAGCGGTGTGCCCTGGCTGATGTTCGCCCGGAAGAGGTCGCCCGTCGAGATGTGCGGGATCGCGAGGTTCTTGGCAAGGTACGCGGCCTGCGTTCCCTTGCCGGCGCCGGGCGGCCCGACGAGGACGATTCGCATCAGCGGAGGAACCCTTCGTAATTGCGCTGCTGAAGCTGGCTCTCGATCTGCTTCACAGTCTCCAGGCCAACACCGACGATGATCAGGATGCTGGTTCCACCGAACGGGAAGTTCTGGTCCGCGTTAAGTGTGACCAGAGCCACGGTCGGCACGAGGGCGATCAGGCCCAGGTAGAGAGAGCCGGGCCACGTGATGCGATTCAGCACGTAGCTCAGGTACTCCGCGGTGGGACGTCCCGCCCGGATACCCGGGATGAAGCCACCATACTTCTTCATATTGTCGGCAACTTCTTCGGGGTTGAAGGAGATGGCGACATAGAAGAAGGCGAAGAACACGATCAGCAGGAAGTACGTGGCCATGTAGATCGGGTGGTCACCCTTGACCAGGTTGGCCTGGACCCAGTTCGCCCAGCCCGCCTTGGAGTTGGTGAACTGCACCAGCAGGGCCGGGATGTAGAGCAGCGACGAGGCGAAGATGACCGGAATCACGCCCGCCTGGTTGACCTTGAGCGGGATGTAGGTGGACGTACCGCCGTAGGAACGGCGGCCGATCATGCGCTTGGCGTACTGCACGGGGATCCTGCGCTGGGCCTGCTCGACGAAGACCACGAGGCCGACCATCGCCAGACCACAGAGGATGACCAGGCCGAACTCCAGCCAGCCGCCCATCAGCTTGCCCTGCATCTTGATCGCCCAGAGGGCGCCCGGGAAGCCGGCGGCGATGGACGTGAACATCAGGATGGACATGCCGTTGCCGATGCCGCGGTCGGTGATCAGCTCACCGAGCCACATGATCAGCGCGGTGCCCGCGGTCATGGTGATGACCATGACGGCCGTGGCGAAGATCGACTTGTCCGGCACGATCTGGTTGCCGACGGTGCAGTTGCCGAACAGCGCGCCATTGCTGGCGGTGGCCACCAGGCCGGTGCCCTGCAGGATCGCGAGGGCGACGGTCAGATAACGCGTGTACTGCGTGATCTTGGCCTGGCCGGTCTGGCCCTCCTTCTTGAGGGCTTCCAGACGTGGAATGACGACAGTGAGCAACTGCAGGATGATGCTCGCCGTGATGTACGGCATGATCCCGAGCGCGAAGATCGTGATCTGCAGCAGCGCGCCACCGCTGAACATGTTCACGAGGCCGAAGAGGCCCTGACCGCTCTTGGCCTGGTCCATGCACGTCTGAACGTTCTGGTAGTCGACGCCGGGAACGGGTACGTGCGCCCCGAGCCGGAAGAGCACCATGATGCCCAGCGTGAACAGCAGCTTCTTGCGCAGGTCGGGCGTCTTGAACGCCCGGGCGAACGCGGTGAGCACGGTGCCTCCTGCGCCCCTCACGCAGCCGCGCGAGAGGTGACGGTCTTGAGGATCGACGAATACATATCAGTCAAAATCCGCACGGACTCATGCCGCGCGGACTGTAACAGTTGCACGCCACCTTACCGGCGACCGTGCCCCCCTTGGAACGACCAACCGGGGATGCCCCTTTTGGGACATCCCCGGTGGTCGGATCAACGAGCTCAGACGAGCTCGGTGACGGTGCCGCCAGCGGCGACGATCTTCTCCTGGGCGGAGCCGGAGACGGCGTCAACCGTCACCTGCAGCGCCACGGAGATCTCGCCGGTGCCGAGCACCTTGACGAGCTGGTTCTTACGAACCGCGCCCTTGGCGACCAGATCGGCCACCGTGACCTCGCCACCCTGCGGGTAGAGCGCGGCCAGCTTGTCCAGGTTCACGACCTGGAACTCGACGCGGAACGGGTTCTTGAAGCCCTTGAGCTTCGGCAGACGCATGTGGAGGGGCATCTGCCCGCCCTCGAAGCGCTGCGGAACCTGGTAACGGGCCTTGGTGCCCTTGGTACCACGACCTGCGGTCTTACCCTTGGACGCCTCACCACGACCCACACGGGTCTTGGCGGTCTTGGCGCCCGGGGCGGGCCGGAGGTTGTGGACCTTCAGCGGGTTCTGCTCCGCCATGTCAGTCGACCTCCTCAACCGTCACGAGGTGGCGGACGGTCTGCACCATGCCGCGGATCTCGGGACGGTCCTCCTTGACAACCACGTCGTTCAGGCGCTTGAGCCCGAGCGAACGCAGGGTGTCGCGGTGGTTCTGCTTGCTACCGATGTAGGACTTAACCTGCGTGACCTTGAGGCGAGCCATTACGCACCCGCCCCGGCACGCGCCCGCAGCAGTGCGGCGGGGGCGACGTCTTCCAGCGGCAGGCCACGACGGGCCGCGATCTCCTCGGGGCGCTGAAGGCCCTGAAGCGCGGTCACCGTGGCGTGCACGATGTTGATCGGGTTCGAAGAACCGAGCGACTTCGACAGGATGTCGTGGACGCCGGCGCACTCGAGCACCGCACGCACCGGGCCACCGGCGATAACACCGGTACCGGGGGAAGCAGGCTTGAGCAGGACGACGCCCGCGGCCTTCTCGCCCTGGATCGGGTGCGGGATGGTGCCCTGGATACGCGGGACCTTGAAGAAGTTCTTCTTGGCCTCTTCCACGCCCTTGGCGATGGCCGCGGGAACTTCCTTGGCCTTGCCGTAACCGACACCTACGGTGCCGTCACCGTCGCCCACCACGACCAGCGCGGTGAAGCTGAAGCGGCGACCACCCTTGACAACCTTGGCGACGCGGTTGATCGCGACAACGCGCTCAACGTAGGCGGTCTTCTCGGCGGCAGCGCCACCGTCGCGACCCTTCCGGTCCCGCCGCTCGCCGCCACCGGCACCGCTTCCGCGGCGCTGGGGTCCAGCCATTGGATTTACCTCTCTCTGTTACGTCCGCTAGCTCCGGAACCGGGGCTTAGAACTTCAGCCCGGCTTCGCGGGCGGCGTCCGCCAGAGCGGCAATGCGCCCGGCGTACTGGTTGCCACCGCGGTCGAACACGACGGCCTCGACGCCGGCGGCCTTCGCACGCTCGGCGACAAGCGCGCCGACCTGCTTGGCCAGGGCGCTCTTGTCACCCTCGCCGCCACGGATGGACGTGTCCAGGGTCGACGCCGACGCGAGCGTGTGGCCCGCGATGTCGTCGATGACCTGGGCCACCATGTGGCGGTTCGAGCGCGTCACCACGAGGCGGGGACGCTCGGGCGTGCCGGAAATCCGCTTACGAACGCGGATGTGGCGACGCTTGATGGCGGCACGCTTGTAGGCGTCGCCCTTAGCGATCTTCACACCGTATGCCATGGCTTACTTACCAGCCTTTCCGACCTTGCGGCGGATGACCTCACCCGCATACTTCACGCCCTTGGCCTTGTAAGGGTCAGGCTTGCGAAGCTTGCGGATGTTGGCGGCGACCTCGCCGACCTTCTGCTTGTCGATGCCCTCGACGCTGAGCTTGGTCGGGGACTCCACCTTGAAGGTGATGCCCTCGGGGGCCTCGATCAGGATCGGGTGGCTGTAGCCCAGGGCGAACTCCAGGTTGGAGCCCTTCGCCTGGACGCGGTAACCGACACCGCTGATCTCAAGAGCCTTGCTGTAGCCCTGGGTCACGCCGGTGATCATGTTCGCCACCAGCGTGCGGGACAGGCCGTGCAGGGCCTTGTTCTGACGCTCGTCGTTCGGACGAGTGACGACAAGAGTGCCGTCCTCGGCCTTAGCGATCTCGATGGGCGCGGACACGGCGTGCGCGAGGGAACCCTTGGGGCCCTTCACATGCACCGTACGGCCATCGATGGTGACGTCCACACCAGCGGGAACCTGGATGGGCAGCCGTCCAATTCGCGACATTGGCTATTCCTCCGTTCCCGATTACCAGACGTAGGCGAGGACTTCCCCACCCACGCCCTTCTTGCTGGCCTGCTGGCCGGTCAGGAGACCGTGGGACGTGGAGATGATCGCCACGCCCAGGCCGCCGAGGACCTTCGGCAGGTTGGTGGACTTTGCGTAGACCCGCAGGCCCGGCTTCGAGATGCGCTTGATGCCGGCGATCGAGCGCTCGCGGTTCGGGCCGAACTTCAGCTCGAGGGTCAGGGACTTGCCGACCTCGGCGTCCTCGACCTTCCAGCCGGTGATGTAGCCCTCCTGCTGGAGGATCTCCGCGATGTGCGACTTGATCTTGCTGTGCGGCATCGACACGGAGTCGTGGTATGCCGAGTTCGCGTTTCGCAGACGGGTCAGCATGTCTGCGATCGGATCGGTCATGGTCATGTTTGGCCTTCGGCCTCTCTCGCCGTGGTTTCCTATCTGCGCCATCCCTCTCCCCGATCAGAGTCGGGACGGGTGCGGTGCGGGGACCTACGGCGTAGTAAGCGACTTTAAGCGGGCTTGCGCCCGCGGGCGGTCATGGGCGGCGGGCGCCCAACCCTTCTACTGTACGCGAGCGAAAACGCGACGCGACAAGATCGGGTCGGGCGACCGCCATCCAGGATGCTTACCGAGAGCCCTGGTCACCCCAAGTGGGGTGTTACCAGGAGCTCTTGGTCACGCCCGGCAGCTCGCCACGGTGAGCCATCTCACGAAGGCACACGCGGCACAGGCCGAACTTGCGGTAAACGGAGTGCGGACGGCCGCAGCGCTGGCAGCGGGTGTACGCGCGCACACCGAACTTAGGCTTGCGGGCAGCCTTGGCAATAAGAGACTTCTTCGCCAT
Source organism: Streptomyces sp. NPDC042259 (assembly GCF_055582085.1). Classification (NCBI taxonomy): domain Bacteria; kingdom Bacillati; phylum Actinomycetota; class Actinomycetes; order Kitasatosporales; family Streptomycetaceae; genus Streptomyces; species Streptomyces sp. NPDC042259. Next base: position 50,984 of record NZ_JBVJDW010000015.1, read on the forward strand.
CTCGCTTACGCCTCCTTGAAGGGGAAGCCGAGGTGACGAAGGAGGGCACGGCCCTCGTCGTCGTTGGTCGCCGTGGTGACCACGGTGATGTCCATACCCCGGACGCGGTCGATCTTGTCCTGGTCGATCTCGTGGAACATGACCTGCTCCGTGAGACCGAAGGTGTAGTTGCCCCGACCGTCGAACTGCTTCGGGGACAGACCACGGAAGTCGCGGATGCGCGGCAGCGCGAGCGACAGCGTACGGTCCAGGAACTCCCACATGCGGTCACCGCGGAGGGTGACGTGGCAGCCGATCGGCTGCCCCTCGCGCAGCTTGAACTGCGCGATCGACTTGCGGGCCTTGGTCACGGCCGGCTTCTGGCCCGTGATCGTGGTGAGGTCGCGAATCGCGCCGTCGATCAGCTTGGAGTCGCGGGCGGCGTCGCCCACACCCATGTTGACCACGATCTTGGTCAGGCCGGGGACCTGCATGACGTTCTCGTACGAGAACTCCTCACGGAGCTTCGCGGAGATCTCGTCGCGGTAGCGCTGCTTGAGACGCGGTGCGTTGGTGGTGGCAGTCATCAGATGTCCTCACCGGTGCGCTTGGCAACGCGGATCTTGTTGCCCTCGTCGTCGAAGCGGTAACCGACACGAGTGACGACCTTCTTGCCGTCCTTCTCCACGACGAGCTGAACGTTGCTCACGTGGATCGGGGCCTCGGTCGTCACGATGCCGCCGGTCTGCGAACCACGAGCGGTCTGGCCGGCCTTGGTGTGCTTCTTGACCCGGTTGACACCCTCGACGAGGACGCGGTTCTCGCGGGGCATGGCCACGATGACCTTGCCCTGCTTGCCCTTGTCCTTACCGGTGATGACCTGAACCAGGTCGCCCTTCTTGATCTTCATCGGTTACAGCACCTCCGGCGCGAGCGAGACGATCTTCATGAACTTCTTCTCGCGCAGCTCTCGGCCCACCGGGCCGAAGATACGGGTGCCGCGGGGGTCACCGTCGTTCTTGAGAACGACAGCGGCGTTCTCGTCGAAACGGATGTACGAGCCGTCGGGACGGCGGCGCTCCTTGACGGTGCGAACGATGACGGCCTTGACGACGTCACCCTTCTTCACGTTGCCACCGGGGATCGCATCCTTGACGGTGGCGACGATGACGTCACCGATGCCCGCGTAGCGGCGACCCGAGCCACCGAGAACACGGATGCAAAGGATCTCCTTGGCACCAGTGTTGTCGGCGACGCGAAGTCGCGACTCCTGCTGGATCACGTCTATCTCCTGATCGTCTGCCGGTTCCCGGTGAGGGGCTTTTTGCGAAGCCCCTCACCGAGCCTGGCGGAACTTGCCTGAGGACTAGTGCCCCCAGGCGTGTCTTTTGGAATTCCCTCGCGGGAATTACCTACTTGGCCTTCTCGAGGATCTCGACGATGCGCCAGCGCTTGCTCGCCGACAGCGGACGCGTCTCCATGATGAGGACGCGGTCGCCGACACCGGCAGCGTTCTGCTCGTCGTGCGCCTTGAGCTTGTTCGTACGGCGGATGACCTTGCCGTACAGGGCGTGCTTGACGCGGTCCTCGACGGCGACGACGACGGTCTTGTCCATCTTGTCGCTGACGACGAGACCCTCACGGGTCTTGCGGAAGCCGCGCTCGTTCGTCTCAGTCACATTCTTCTCGCTCATCAGGCGCTCTCCACCGTCTCGATGCCCAGCTCGCGCTCGCGCATCAGGGTGTAGATCCGGGCGATGTCCTTACGGACGGACTTGAGCCGACCGTGGTTCTCGAGCTGCCCGGTCGCCGCCTGGAAGCGGAGGTTGAACAGCTCTTCCTTGGCCTCACGGAGCTTCGCGACGAGGTCCTCGTCGTTCAGCTCACGCAGCTCGGTCGCCTTGATACCAGCGGCCATCACGACTCACCTGCCTCGCGCCGAACAATCCGGCACTTCATCGGAAGCTTGTGAGCAGCGCGGGTGAGCGCCTCACGAGCAGTCTTCTCGTTCGGGTAGGACAGTTCGAACATCACCCGACCGGGCTTGACGTTCGCGATCCACCACTCCGGCGAACCCTTACCGGAACCCATGCGGGTCTCGGCAGGCTTCTTCGTCAGCGGACGGTCGGGGTAGATGTTGATCCACACCTTGCCGCCACGCTTGATGTGGCGGGTCATGGCGATACGAGCGGACTCGATCTGGCGGTTGGTGACGTACGCCGGCGTGACGGCCTGAATGCCGTACTCGCCGAACGCCAGCTCCGTGCCGCCCTTGGCCATACCCGACCGCTTCGGGTGGTGCTGCTTGCGGTGCTTGACCCTGCGAGGGATCAGCATGTCGGTCAGGCCTCCGTTCCGGTGGTCTCTGCCGGAGCAGCGGCGGTCGCGTCGGCCTTGGGGGCCTCGGCGGCAGCGCTCTGCTGCGGCTTGCGGCCGCGGCCGCCACGCTCGCCGCCACGGCCACCACGGGCCGGACGGTCCTGGGCGCCACCGCGCGACGGGCGGTTGCCCGCACGAGCGGCAGCGTTCTCGGCGCGGACCTCGGCGATGTTCTTGACGTCGCCCTTGTAGATCCAGACCTTCACACCAATACGACCGAAGGTCGTCTTGGCCTCGAAGAAGCCGTAGTCCACGTTCGCACGGAGCGTGTGCAGGGGCACACGGCCCTCGCGGTAGAACTCCGAGCGGGACATCTCGGCGCCGCCGAGACGGCCACCGCACTGGATCTTGATGCCCTTGGCGCCGGCCTTCATGGTCGACTGCATGCTCTTACGCATGGCGCGACGGAAGGAGACACGGGAGGAGAGCTGCTCGGCGACGGCCTGGGCCACCAGCTGAGCGTCCACCTCGGGGTTCTTGACCTCGAGGATGTTCAGCTGGACCTGCTTGCCGGTCAGCTTCTCCAGCTCGCCGCGGATGCGGTCGGCCTCGGCGCCACGGCGGCCGATGACGATGCCCGGACGAGCGGTGTGGATGTCGACGCGGACGCGGTCGCGGGTGCGCTCGATCTCAACCTTCGAGATACCGGCGCGCTCCATGCCCTTCGTCATCATGCGACGAATGGCAACGTCTTCCTTGACGTAGTCCTTGTACAGCTTGTCGGCGTACCAGCGCGACTTGAAGTCGGTGGTGATGCCGAGCCGGAACCCGTGCGGGTTTACCTTCTGGCCCATTACCGGGTTCCTTCCTTGCTGCTGACGACCACGGTGATGTGGCTGGTCCGCTTGCGGATCCGGTAGGCACGGCCCTGGGCACGCGGACGGAACCGCTTCAGGGTCGGGCCCTCGTCGACGTACGCCTCGCTGATGACCAGCGAGGAGGCGTCAGTGTGGTCGTAGTTGTGCGCGGCGTTGGCAATGGCGCTGTCGAGCACCTTGCCAACCGGCACGCTGGCGGCCTGCGGGGCGAAACGCAGGACCGCCTGAGCCTCCGTGGCATCCATGCCACGGATAAGGTCCACCACGCGGCGGGCCTTCATGGGCGTGACGCGGATGTACCGCGCCTGGGCCCTGGCTTCCATGGTTGTCCCTTCGGTGTCGTTCATAGTCTTCGCACCCCGCCTTAGCGGCGCTTCGACTTGCGGTCGTCCTTGACGTGGCCGCGGAAGGTGCGGGTCGGCGCAAACTCGCCGAGCTTGTGGCCGACCATGGACTCGGTGACGAACACCGGGACATGCGTCTTGCCGTTGTGCACCGCGAGCGTGTGGCCGAGCATGGCCGGCACGATCATGGAGCGACGGGACCAGGTCTTGATGACGTTGTGGGTACCTGCTTCGTTCTGTGCGTCCACCTTCTTGATGAGGTGGTCGTCGACGAAGGGCCCCTTCTTGAGACTACGCGGCATCTAAACCCGCTCCTAGCGCTTCTTGTTCGTCTTGCGGCGGCGGACGATGTACTTGTTGGACGCCTTCTTCGGCGAACGAGTACGACCCTCCTTCTGACCCCACGGCGAGACCGGGTGGCGACCACCGGAAGTCTTGCCTTCACCACCACCGTGCGGGTGGTCAACCGGGTTCATCGCGACACCGCGGACGGTCGGGCGAACGCCCTTCCAGCGCATACGGCCGGCCTTGCCCCAGTTGATGTTCGACTGCTCGGCGTTGCCGACCTCGCCGACCGTGGCGCGGCAGCGGACGTCGACCAGGCGGACCTCGCCGGACGGCATGCGCAGGTGGGCGTAAGCGCCCTCCTTCGCCAGCAGCTGCACGGACGAACCGGCGGAGCGGGCGAACTTGGCGCCACCACCGGGACGGAGCTCGATCGCGTGGATCGTGGTACCGACCGGGATGTTGCGCAGCGGGAGGTTGTTGCCCGGCTTGATGTCGGCGCCAGGGCCGTTCTCAATCCGGTCGCCCTGGCTCAGCTTGGCCGGAGCGATGATGTAGCGCTTCTCGCCGTCTGCGTAGTGCAGGAGCGCGATGCGCGCGGTGCGGTTGGGGTCGTACTCGATGTGCGCGACCTTGGCCGGCACGCCGTCCTTGTCGTGACGACGGAAGTCGATCACTCGGTAGGCGCGCTTGTGGCCACCGCCCTGGTGGCGAACGGTCACACGACCGGCGTTGTTACGGCCGCCCTTGCTGTGCAGGGGGCGGACCAGCGACTTCTCCGGCGTGGACCGCGTGATCTCGACAAAGTCGGCGACGCTGGAGCCACGACGGCCCGGGGTCGTCGGCTTGTACTTGCGGATACCCATTTCTCAGTCCTCGTCCGATACTCGGACGACTCGGACTCCGTTAGGAGACCGGGCCGCCGAAGATGTCGATTCGGTCGCCCTCGCGGAGGGTCACGATGGCGCGCTTGGTGTTGGCGCGCTTGCCGAAACCGGTGCGGGTGCGCTTGCGCTTGCCCTGACGGTTGATCGTGTTGACCCCGGTGACCTTGACCGAGAAGACCGCCTCGACGGCCTGCTTGATCTGGGTCTTGTTGGCGCGCGGGTCGACGATGAACGTGTACTTGTTCTCGTCCAGCAGCGCGTAGCTCTTCTCGGAGACCACCGGCTTGACCAGGATGTCACGGGGGTCCGTGTAGGTCTTGCTGGTGATGACCGCTGCAGTCTGCTCGCTCATCAGGCGTCGCTCCCTTCGAGCTCAGCCTCGGAAGCGGTGGCCTTGGCGGCCGCGGCGGGACCCGCCACGAAGCGCTCGAAGGCAGCCTGCGTGAAGACCACGTCGTCGGAGACGAGCACGTCGTACGTGTTCAGCTGGCCCGGCTCCAGGATGTGGACCTGGGGCAGGTTGCGGGCGGACAGCCACGCGGCCTCGTCGGCGCGGTCGACGACCAGGAGCAGGTTCTTGCGCTCCGAGATCTTGCCGAACAGCGTCTTGGCGGCCTTGGTGGAGACCTCGCCCTCGACCACGCCGGTGACGACGTGGATACGGCTGTTGCGGGCCCGGTCGGTGAGGGCACCGCGCAGGGCGGCGGCCTTCATCTTCTTCGGGGTCCGCTGCGAGTAGTCACGCGGCACGGGACCGTGCACGACGCCACCACCGGCGAACTGCGGGGCGCGGGTCGAGCCCTGGCGCGCGCGGCCGGTGCCCTTCTGGCGGTAAGGCTTCCTGCCACCGCCGCGGACCTCGCCACGAGTCTTGGTCTTGTGCGTGCCCTGTCGGGCAGCGGCCAGCTGTGCGACGACGACCTGGTGGATCAGCGGAACGCTGACCTTCGCGTCGAAGATCTCCGTGGGGAGCTCGACGGTCCCGGCCTTGTCGCCTGCCGGCGAAAGGATGTCAATGGTGCTCATCGTTACCTCAGGCCCCCTTGGCCGCGGTACGGACCAGGACGAGGCCGCCGTTCGGACCAGGAACCGCGCCCTTGATGAGGAGCAGGCCCTTCTCCGCGTCAACGGCGTGGACGGTCAGGTTCTGGGTGGTGACCCGCTCGTTGCCCATACGGCCCGCCATGCGGAGGCCCTTGAACACGCGGCCCGGGGTGGCGCAGCCACCGATGGAACCGGGCGAGCGGTGCTTGCGCTGGGTGCCGTGACCGGCGCCGAGGCCCTTGAAGTTGTGACGCTTCATGACACCGGCGAAGCCCTTGCCCTTGCTCTTGCCGGTGACGTCGACCTTGACGCCCGACTCGAACACGGCAGCGGTGATCTCCTGGCCGAGCGTGTACTCGCTGGCGTCAGCGGTACGCAGCTCCACCAGGTGGCGGCGCGGGGTGACGTCGGCCTTGGCGAAGTGACCCTTGAGGGGCTTGTTCACCTTGCGCGGGTCGATCTCGCCGAAGGCGATCTGGACCGACTCGTAGCCGTCGCTGTCGTTGGTGCGGACCTGGGTGACGACGCAGGGCCCGGCCTTGACGACGGTCACCGGGACAACCCGGTTGTTCTCGTCCCAGACCTGGGTCATGCCGAGCTTCTCGCCCAGGACGCCCTTAATGTTCTTAGCCATCTCGCGCGTCACCTCAGAGCTTGATCTCGATGTCGACGCCCGCCGGCAGGTCGAGGCGCATGAGCGAGTCAACCGTCTTCGGCGTGGGGTCGAGGATGTCGATGAGGCGCTTGTGCGTGCGCATCTCGAAGTGCTCGCGCGAGTCCTTGTACTTGTGCGGCGACTTGATGACGCAGTACACGTTCTTCTCAGTGGGCAGCGGCACCGGGCCCGCGACCGACGCACCAGTGCGAGTCACCGTCTCGACGATCTTCTTCGCCGAAGAGTCGATGACCTCGTGGTCGTAGGCCTTGAGCCGGATGCGGATCTTCTGTCCCGCCATGGCTACTTCGTAGTCCTGTCTCTCGTAACGCTCTGGGACTCGGTGTGTCGCGCCTCTGCTGCAAGCGCCGCCCTCCTCCGACCCACGCGGTCGGGCGTGTCGCGCCCCTTCCAGTAAAATCTCCCGAAGGAAATTCCCTGATGAAGGGGGCTGTGGGGGAAGGGCACCCACCGAGCGCCTGGCCGGGGCCACGCTGACACTTCCCGGAAGATTCCCGTACTTCCACCCCTCAAGAGGGGTGACGAGTACTGCGGGACTCGCTTCCAGTCCTCCCGGCGGGAGGCGCGCAGCATTGGCACTCAACCGAGCAACCTGAACAGTGTGCCATACGTGCGGGAAGGTACGCCAATCGCAGCCGAAGAAGGTACCCCGACCGGCGCAGTTGTCAAACCACCCCGCCGACATACGGGACACTATGGGGCTTGAGTTTGCCGTAGCCCCGGCTGCCTCGTCCAGCTCGCCCGTATCGTCCGACGCGGCCGCTCGACCCGAAACCTTGCCCAATCCGTTAACAGGCATTGTCGGGACTTGGGCAACCGACGCGATTCCCTCGCCGTCCCCTAACACGCTGGGGCAGCCGGGGACCAGGCGCTGCACGACGGGACGGAGTCACGGAGTTGAAGATCTCACCGCGCTGGGCCATCTCCCGCAGGGCCGCGCTCACCGGTGTGGCGGCCACCACGCTGGTCACCGCGGTGGGCTGCAGCGCCGGCGACTCCCGGAAGAACAGGCCCGAGGGGAAGCCCACCCGGGCCGTCGACCCCCGGGCCACCCAGTCCTTCGACGACGGCAAGCAGCCGCTGCTCCTGCAGATCATGGCGCACCCCGACGACGACCTCTATTTCATGAACCCCGACGCGGAGAACATCGCGAGAGCCGGTGTCCCGGTCGTCTCCGTCTATGTGACGGCCGGCGAGGCGGTCGGGCGGAACTGGATCGAGGGGATGCCGAAGACCAAGCCGGACAAGGCCGCCTACGCCTCCGCCCGGCACCAGGGGCTGCGCCAGGCGTACGCCGAGATGATCGGCATGGACAAGTTCTCGGCCTGGAAGAAGTCCGTCATGGACCTCCCCGGCGGGGTGAAGGCCGAGACCAACGAGCTGGGTGACGGCAAGCGCCACGTCCGGCTGATCTTCTTGAACATCGCCATGCAGTCCGCGAACAACGTGCGCATCCCGCATCTGTGGGAGGACCCGCGCGCCGCCATGCAGAGCCTGGTCTCCACCGGCTCGCCCTGCACCACCACCAGCACCTACCGGCACGACACGCTGGTGGACGCACTGGCCGCGATCATGGACCGGTTCCGGCCGACGGTGATCCACACCCTGGATCCGGACCCCGACTACCAGGTCCACGACGCCACCCACCCCAAGGACAACGACTACGGGGCGTGCTCGGACCACCGCGACCACACCCCGACCGCGCTGTTCTCCTGGAAGGCCATGTCCCAGTGGACGGCCGACGCGACCAAGCGCGACGGGCGGGCGCCCCGTTTCACCACCACCGCCTTCCGCGGCTACTACAACCAGCGCTGGCCGCACAATCTGCCGCAGGACGTCGTGGACACCAAGCACCGCCTGGTCCAGGCGTACGGCGGGGACCCGTCCTGGGAGTGCTCCAACGCCGCCGGCTGCGGTGACTACGGCCAGGGCGGCGACCGCCCGCTGAAGAACCGCAAGGGCTGGATCCGCTCCACCCACTACCGCTACCCCGGCGCGATGCCCGTGGCCGACACCGACAAGGCCGGGCGTCTGGAGGCGTACGGCGTGCTGGGCACCCAGGCCGTGCACTGGCTGGAGACCTCCCCCGGCAGCGGCCGCTGGGGCGCCCCGCAGAACCTCGGCGGCGGCCCCCTCGCCCCCGCCCTGGCCTCGGTCAAGGACACCGCTGGGCGCCGGCTGCTGTTCGGCCTGCGGTTCTCCGCCCTCGACAGCCGGGCCAACACCCGCGAGATCGCCCTGCTGGAGCAGCGTGAGCCCGGCGGGGCCTTCAAGGCGTGGACGGGCCTCGGCAACCCCGAGCGCAAGCCCGACCGGGGCCGCCGCGTCGGCATGCCGGCCGCCGTCGCCACCCCCGACGGACGGGTCCACCTCTTCGTCCGCAACGCCGGCAAGGGCCTCTCCAGCCGGGTCCGTGAGGCCGACGGCCGGTGGGGGAAGTGGCAGAGCCTGCACGGCCAGGAGATCCAGGACGGGCTGACCGTCGTGCTGGACCGGGAACACCGCGTGCACGTCTTCGGCGCGGGCCGCGACACCGTGCACCACTGGGCCCAGGACGAGCCCTCCGGGCCGGTGCGGCACCAGCCGCTCACGGGCCTGCCGCAGCCCGGCGACCAGCCCGCCGCGGCCGTCGGCCCCGACGGCGGGCTGAACGTCGTCTACCGCACCCCGGCGGCCCGGGAGCCGGTCGTCTACCGCTTCGTCCCCGGCGGCGGCGGGGGGCAGCAGGTCTCGGCCGAGCAGGTCAGCGGCACCGGCCTGGAGAACTTCGCGGGCTACGGGCCGATCGTCGCGCGGGCCGTGGCCGCCCGCGGCAAGGACACCGTGATGGTCCTGGGCCGGGCCGTGAGCGGCGAGATACAGCTCCAGGACGCCTCGGACCCCGGCTCCGAGCCCCGGCGCGCGACGGGCGGGCTCGTGCCCGTGGGCACGCCCTCGCTGCTCACGGACTCGCAACAGCGGCTGTGCGCGGTGGCCCTCGGCCCGGACGCCACCCCCTGGGTCTGGCGCGCGGGCCCCGCCGCGGGCGGCTGACGGCCGCGCTCCCCCGGCCGGAGTGACCTCCCGGGGCCGCCGGCGGTTCTCGTCCGTGTACGCGCCGCCCGGCGGGGCACCGGGCGGCGCCCGGCCCGCCGGGCCCCCGGACGAGAGGTGCCCGGAGATGACCATGTCGCTCGATCCGGTGGCCGTGGGCACGGCTCCCGCCGCGCCCGCGCCGGGACGCGAGGAGGCCGGGCACGAGGGGGCCGGGCACGAGGGTGCCGGGTCCGGCGGCAAGCTCGCCCTCGTCTTCGCCGGGCAGGGGCACCAGTGGCCCGGCATGGGCCGGGAGCTGCTGCGCACGGAGGCGGTGTTCCGGGCGGCCGTGGAGCGCTGTGACGCCGCGATCGCCCCGCACACCGGCTGGTCGGTCGTGGACCGGCTCACCCGCGACGACACCGGGCCCCGGGCGCGCCGCACCGACGTCCTCCAGCCCACGCTGTTCACCGTGCAGGTGGCGCTCGCCGCGCTCTGGCGCTCCTGGGGCGTGGTGCCCGACGCGGTGGTCGGCCAGAGCATGGGCGAGGTCGCCGCGGCCCACGTGGCGGGCGCCCTGACCCTGGAGGACGCCGCGACGGTCCAGTGCCGGCGCGGCGCGCTGCTCCAGCGGATCGCCGGCAAGGGCACGATGGCCGTGGTGGAGCTGCCCGCCGCCGAGGCCGCCGCGCTGATCGCGGACACCGGCGAAAGGGCCGTCGTCGCCGGATACGCCGGCCCCACGACGACGGTCCTGGCCGGCGACCACGGCACCCTCCGGGCGGTCCTCGGCCATCTGGCCGCCACCGGTGTGCACGCCGCGTGGATCCGGGACACCGCGCCCTCGCACAGCCCCTACGTCGACGAGCTGCGCGACGAACTGGGGACGGCACTGGCCGGCCTCCGGCCCCGCCGGGCGGCCGTGCCCATGTACTCCACGGTGACCCTCCGCCGGATCGCGGGCCCGGAGCTGACGGCCGGATACTGGATCGACAACCTGCGCGAGCCGGTGCGGTTCGCCCCGGCGGTCCGGCAGCTCGGCTTCGCCGGGCACGGCGTGTTCCTGGAGATCAGCGCCCACCCCGTGCTGACCGGTGCGGTCCGCCAGTGTCTGGAGCACGCCGGCCGCCGGGGCCTGGTCCTGCCCTCCATGCGCCGCGACGCGGAACGCGACGCGCTGCGCGTCTCACGGGCCACCCTGCGCGCCCTGGGGCGCCCGGGCCCCGCCCGCACCCGCCGGAGCGAGCCGACCCCCTACCAGGCGGCGGTACTGCCGGCCCTGCTCGCCCGCTGACCCCGGTTGGGCCACCGGCCGTCACCTGGCCGCGCCGGTGCCCGTCAGGGGCGCGGCCACCGAGGGGCGGGCCCGGGGATCCGACGGCTCCTCGCCGAGGCCCAGCCGGTTCAGGAGGACGTCCTCGGCGGGCAGGGCGAGCACCTGCGTCTCTGTTCCGGCCAGGGTGCGCAGGACGGTGTCCCAGCCTTCGCGCGGCGCGATGGAGCGGTAGCCCTGCCGGGTCAGCCGTTCGCGGTGGCCCTCGCCCGCGACGGCGCCGACCGTGCCCCAGTACCCCCAGTCGATGCTGCGCACCGGGAACGGCAGCCGCCGGTCGAGGGCGTGCGCGTAGGCGTCCTGGAACGCCGACCCGGCGGCGTAACCGGCGAGGCCGGGGTCGCCGAGGAAGGACTGTGCGGAGGAGAAGAACAGCAGGAAGTCCAGCGGTTCGGCGCGGAAGGCCGAGGCGAGCGCGACACTGACCCCGCTCTTGGCCGCGAGCCCGGCGCGCAGCGCGCCCTCGTCGAGGTGGCGGACCAGGGCGGTGGAGTGGTCCAGCGCCGAGTGGAACACGCCGCGTACCGGCCCGAGCCGCTCGTGGATCACGGCGAGTCCGGCCCGCAGGGCGTCCTCGTCACGGGCGTCGGCCCGGACGTAGAGCAGCCGCGAGCCGTCGGGGTCGGCGCCGGCGATCCGGCGGCGGCGTTCCGCGTCCGGCGCGGACCGCCCGATCAGCGCCACCCGGGCACCGTGGTCGCGGGCCAGGAACCGGGCCATCTCCAGACCGATACCGCCCGCGCCGCCGACGACGGCGTAGGTGCCGCCGGTGCGGATCACGGCGGGGTCGGCGGCCGGAAGGGTGAGCGGGCGCAGCGCCTGCCGGTAGCGGACGCCGTCGCGGTGGGCGATCCGGGCGCCGCGTCCGGCCGGTTCGGCGACGACGAGGGCGGCGAGTGCGTGCCGGCGGGGGTCGTCGGGGCCGGGGAGGGGGCCGGGGAGGTCGATGACGGGGACGCTCCAGCGCCGGTGCTCGTTCTCCAGCACCCGGGCCAGGCCCGTCAGGGCCGCCGCGTACGGGTTCGTGACCCGGCCGCCCGCGACCGGCCAGGCGTCATTGGTGACGATCTTCCAGTCGGTCTCCCGGGTGGCGGCCGAGGGGATCACCAGGTGCCTGGCACAGCGGAACAGGGCCCGTACGCCGTTCTCCTCGGCCCGCTCCAGCTCCGCCGGGGAGTCCGGTGCGGCGTCACGCAGCCCGCCGAGGAAGTACACGGTGCGCGGCCTGGGGAGCGCCTCGCGCAGGGCGGCCGGTGCGTCGGGGGCGGTGGCGTCGAGTTCCCAGCGGCCGGGGGCCGTCGGCCGGGTGACCGTGCCCAGTTCGACGCGGACGACGTCGTCGGAGCGGTGCCGCGCGGCGATCGCGTCGGCCAGGGGGCGCCCGGCGGGGGCGTACAGGATGAGCACCGGACCGGCCGGGGTGCCGGTGGCCGCGCCCGTCAGGGGGGCGGGCTGCCAGGTGCCGGTGTAGGTGAACTCACCGGGGTGCTCCCCGCGCGGGCGCGCCGGCGCGCGACGCACGTTCCTGAAACCCACGTTTCCCCCTTGAATGCCTGTCACCGCGCTCGTGGGGGCCCGCGCCACGCCGGGCCTCCCGGTCGCATTCGACCAGAGAAGACACCCGGTGAATCCCTTGATTCCGGTGCTCCCGTGATCCGCCGGACGGGCCCTGGGCCCGGACACGAAAAAAGGCGGGCCCCGCACATCGGAATGATGTGCGGGGCCCGCCCCGATCCTTCGGCAACACTCGGCCCGGAGGCCGCGTGATTACTTGTTGATCTTGACGACCTGGCCGGCGCCGACGGTGCGGCCACCCTCACGGATGGTGAAGCGCAGGCCCTCCTCCATCGCGACGGGCTGGATCAGGTTGACGGTCATCTCGGCGTTGTCGCCGGGCATGACCATCTCCGTGCCCTCCTTGAGGGTCACAACACCGGTCACGTCAGTCGTACGGAAGTAGAACTGCGGACGGTAGTTGTTGAAGAACGGGGTGTGACGGCCACCCTCGTCCTTCGACAGGATGTACGCCGTGGCCTCGAACTCGGTGTGCGGCGTGACCGTACCGGGCTTGATGATGCACTGGCCGCGCTCGACGTCCTCGCGCTTGATGCCACGGAGGAGCAGACCGACGTTCTCACCGGCCTGGCCCTCGTCGAGCAGCTTGCGGAACATCTCGATACCGGTGACCGTGGTGGTGGTCTTCTCGGTCTTGATGCCGATGATGTCGACGGTCTCGTTGACCTTCAGGACACCACGCTCGATACGACCGGTGACGACGGTGCCACGACCGGTGATCGTGAAGACGTCCTCGATCGGCATGAGGAACGGCTTGTCGACGTCACGCTCGGGCTGCGGGATGTTCTCGTCCACGGCCTTCATGAGGCCGAGGAGCTTCTCGCCCCACTCCTTGTCGCCCTCGAGCGCCTTGAGAGCCGAGACCTGGACGACGGGGCAGTTGTCGCCGTCGAACTCGTACTCGGAGAGGAGCTCACGGACCTCGAGCTCGACGAGCTCCATGATCTCCTCGTCGTCCACCATGTCGGCCTTGTTCAGGGCGACGACGATGTACGGAACGCCGGACTGGCGGGCCAGGAGCACGTGCTCCTTGGTCTGCGGCATCGGACCGTCGGTCGCGGCGACCACGAGGATCGCGCCGTCCATCTGGGCGGCACCGGTGATCATGTTCTTGATGTAGTCCGCGTGACCCGGGCAGTCGACGTGGGCGTAGTGACGCGACTCGGTCTGGTACTCAACGTGAGCGATCGAGATCGTGATACCGCGCTGACGCTCTTCCGGCGCCTTGTCGATCTCGTCGAACGGCGTGAAGGGGTTCAGGTCCGGGTACGCGTCGTGCAGCACCTTGGTGATCGCCGCGGTAAGAGTCGTCTTACCGTGGTCGACGTGACCGATGGTGCCGATGTTGACGTGCGGCTTAGTCCGCTCGAACTTCGCCTTCGCCACTGTTCCTCCTACGGAGTGGTTCTGTACGCCTTACTTCAACGGCGCCAGGTGATCTTTGCTGGGGTGCCGTCCGCCGGGGCATCCGCCGCGTTCCTTTCGGATTGCTTCGGTATGCCCCGACAGTCGGTGTAAAGCCTAAAGCGTGGGCTTCGCGTGCGAAGACGCGGAGTTACTCGCCCTTGGCCTTCGCGATGATCTCCTCGGCGACGTTCCGCGGAACCTCGGCGTAGGAGTCGAACTGCATCGAGTAGCTTGCGCGACCCGAGGTCTTGCTGCGGAGGTCTCCGACGTAGCCGAACATCTCCGACAGCGGAACCAGGCCCTTGACGAGCTTGGCGCCGTGACGGTCCTCCATGGCCTGGATCTGGCCACGGCGGGAGTTGATGTCACCGATGACGTCACCCATGTAGTCCTCGGGGGTGGTGACCTCGACCGACATCATCGGCTCGAGAAGAGCCGGGGACGCCTTGCGAGCACCCTCCTTGAACGCCATGGAACCGGCGATCTTGAAGGCGAGTTCGGACGAGTCGACGTCGTGGTAGGCGCCGTCGAGCAGCGTCACCTTGACACCGGTCAGCGGGTAGCCGGCCAGCACGCCGAACTCCATGGCCTCCTGGCAACCCGCGTCCACGGACGGGATGTACTCCCGCGGGATACGGCCACCGGTGACCTTGTTCTCGAACTCGTAGCCGTCGCCCTCGAGGGGCTCGATGGCCATCTGCACCTTCGCGAACTGGCCGGAACCACCAGTCTGCTTCTTGTGCGTGTAGTCGATACGCTCGACGGCCTTGCGGATCGTCTCGCGGTACGCGACCTGCGGCTTGCCGACGTTCGCCTCGACGCGGAACTCACGGCGCATACGGTCGACCAGCACGTCGAGGTGCAGCTCGCCCATACCCGCGATGATGGTCTGGCCCGTCTCCTCGTCCGTGTGGACCTGGAAGGACGGGTCCTCCTCGGCGAGACGCTGGATGGCGACACCCAGCTTCTCCTGGTCGCCCTTGGACTTCGGCTCGATGGCGACCTGGATCACCGGGGCCGGGAAGTCCATGGACTCGAGGATGACCGGCTTGCTCGCGTCACAGAGGGTCTCACCGGTGGTGGTCTGCTTCAGACCCATGACGGCGACGATGTCACCGGCACCCACCGACTCGATCTCCTCACGCTTGTTCGCGTGCATGCGGTAGATCTTGCCGATGCGCTCCTTCTTGCCCTTCACGGAGTTCTGCACCTGGGTGCCGGTCTCCATGCGGCCCGAGTAAACCCGGACGAAGGTGAGCTTGCCGAGGTGCGGGTCGCTCATGATCTTGAAGGCAAGACCGGCGAACGGCTCGTCGTCGGAAGGCTTGCGCTTCACGACCTCGTCGGGGTTGTTGACGGCGTGGCCCTCAACAGCCTCGATGTCGAGCGGCGACGGCAGGTAGCGCACGACCGCGTCGAGCAGGGGCTGGACGCCCTTGTTCTTGAACGCGGTGCCACAGAACACCGGGGTGACGGTGACGGAGTCGGCGCTGCCACGCGAGGCCAGCGTGATGCGGCGGATGGCCGCCATCAGCTGCTCCTCGGTGGGCTCCTGGCCCTCGAGGAAGAGCTCCATCATGGCGTCGTCGTGCTCGGCGACACCCTCGAGGAGCTTGCCGCGCCATTCCTCGGCGGCCTCGGTGTGCGTGGCCGGGATGTCGACGACGTCGTACATCTCGCCCTTGGCGGCCTCGGCGGACCAGACCAGAGCCTTCATCTGGACGAGGTCGACCACGCCCTTGAAGTCGGCTTCGGCACCGATCGGCAGCTGCATGACCAGCGGCACCGCACCGAGGCGGTCGACGATCATGTCGACGCAGCGGTGGAACTCGGCGCCGGTGCGGTCGAGCTTGTTGACGAAGCAGATACGCGGCACGCCGTAGCGGTCCGCCTGACGCCAAACGGTCTCGGACTGCGGCTCAACACCGGCGACGCCGTCGAACACCGTCACGGCACCGTCGAGGACGCGCAGCGAACGCTCCACCTCGACGGTGAAGTCGACGTGGCCCGGCGTGTCGATGATGTTGATCGTGTGATCGACGTCGTTCAGCGGCCAGTGGCAGGTCGTCGCGGCAGACGTGATCGTGATGCCGCGCTCCTGCTCCTGCTCCATCCAGTCCATCGTGGCAGCGCCGTCGTGGACTTCACCGATCTTGTACGAGACACCGGTGTAGAACAGGATCCGCTCGGTGGTGGTCGTCTTGCCCGCGTCGATGTGGGCCATGATCCCGATGTTGCGGACCTTGGCCAGGTCAAGCGAAGTGGTGGCCATATGGCTCAGTCTTCTCTCGGTCTCGATGTGGGTAGCGACTACCAGCGGTAGTGCGCGAAGGCCTTGTTGGACTCGGCCATCTTGTGCGTGTCCTCACGCTTCTTGACCGAAGCGCCGAGACCGTTGGAGGCGTCCAGGAGCTCGTTCATGAGGCGCTCGGTCATGGTCTTCTCGCGACGGGCGCGGGAGTAACCGACGAGCCAGCGCAGCGCCAGGGTGGAGGCGCGGCCCGGACGGACCTCGACCGGCACCTGGTAGGTGGCGCCACCGACACGGCGGGACTTGACCTCGAGGGCCGGCTTCACGTTCTCAAGCGCGCGCTTGAGGGTGATGACCGGGTCGTTGCCGGTCTTCTCGCGCAGACCTTCCATGGCGCCGTACACAATGCGCTCGGCGGTGGAACGCTTGCCGTTCAACAGGATCTTGTTGATCAGCGAGGTGACAAGAGGAGAGCTGTAGACCGGGTCGATGATGACCGGGCGCTTCGGGGCGGGGCCCTTACGAGGCATTCTTACTTCTCCTTCTTGGCGCCGTAGCGGCTGCGAGCCTGCTTGCGGTTCTTGACGCCCTGGGTGTCGAGCGAGCCACGGATGATCTTGTAGCGAACGCCCGGCAGGTCCTTCACACGACCGCCACGCACGAGCACGATGGAGTGCTCCTGGAGGTTGTGGCCCTCACCCGGAATGTAAGCGGTGACCTCGATGCCGCTGGTCAGACGCACACGCGCGACCTTACGGAGCGCCGAGTTCGGCTTCTTCGGGGTGGTCGTGAAAACGCGCGTGCAGACGCCGCGACGCTGGGGCGAACCCTCGAGTGCGGGCGTCTTGTTCTTCTCGACCTTGTCCTGCCGGCCCTTTCGGACCAGCTGCTGGATCGTAGGCACCGTTTCTCCGGTTTCTGTGTGCCGATCACGATAAAACTAACCTGGGGTTTCGCCGACCCACGCGGTCGGGTGTGTCGAAGACTGCAGGCCCCCGCCGGACGACGGGATGGTGCAGATTTCGGTGTCTCTGACCGCTACGGTCTGGGCCCCTCGTACGGTCAAAAGGCACGCACGAGAGCCCAGGGACACCCCAGGCACAAGGTCAGAGCGTACCTACCGCATGGGCTGCGGTCAAAACAAATGCACACGCGGAGGCCACCCTGATGTGCGGCGTATGTCGCCGGTCAGGGAGCCCGCGCGGCTCCGGTCCGCCCCGCCCCACCGTACCGCCGCCGCCCAGGCGCCCCAAGGGTTCCGGCCGACCGGTAGCGGACGGACCGGCTCCGGTCAGGGGCGGCGTGCCGCCCCGGCGACGGGCCGTCGGCCGCACCGGCCGGGCGGCCACGCGACACGGCTCACAGCGGCGCGCGCCCAAGCGGGCGGCGGCGCTCACGGATGACCCCGGGAACGGCGGGCACCGGGCGCTACGGGTGACACACGGGGATGGTCACGCGAGACGGCGCCACCGGGCGGGTTCGTCACCCGGAATCGGTCAATCGTGACAAACGACTACGCCCAACGGCTGACCCGGCCGATCGGAGCGCCGCTCAGCGGCTGGCCGAGACGCCCCGCTGGATGCCCTGCGCTCCGGCCGGGCGCACCCCGCCCACCGCGATGATCATCTCGGTCATTTCGACGAACTGCCGCCGGTGACTGTCGGGGATGCCGAGCAGGTCGGCCGCCTCCGCGGGCGTCACCCGGCCGGCACCGGGGCCCGAGGCCGCCGCGCCGCTCCGGCCGGCGCCGGGCAGCGGCAGGTCCTCCGCCGTCACCCTGCCGGACTCGATCAGCATGTCGCGCAGCCCCACGCCGAGCACGCGCGCCAGGGCGCGCATCGTCTCCAGGTCCGGCAGGCTCTGCCGCTGCAACAACCGCGTCACCGCGGCCCGGTGCACACCGGCGTCCTCCGCCAGGCGGGATCTGCCGCCACCCCGCGGGCTGTCGATGTCGTATCCGCGCTCCCGCATCAGACCCTCGACCCAGCTCGCGAAACGCTCCATATCCGAGCCTTTTTCGCCCATAACACGCTCTCCCTCCGCAACAACAGACCCTACCGTCCGATCGCGCGCGCAATAACCAGAATGCGGTGCGCGCGCGCAACTCGCTACCCCATAGCGTCAAATTCGCGCCACTTGACTAGTAAATGCCCCTCCGGATCCGTGGCGAGCGGCACACCTCGATCGTTTGTTGCGCTCTCGCACGCAAGCTCGCTACTGTTGATTGCGCAACCGCAACAAGGGTCACAAGGGCCTCCGCAACCCCTCCCGTGCCCTGAGAGGGACCACTCGCCATGCCCGCTTCCGCACTCGTCCACACCACCTTCCACGGGGACGCCTACCCCGCCCCCGCCCGCCCAGCCGACTGGCGCACCCACGCCGCCTGCGCCGGCCTCCCGGACGAGGCCGTCTTCGCCCGCCGCCCCAAGCCCGCCCTTCCCGCCCTGCGCGCCTGTGCCGTCTGCCCCGTACGCCGCCGTTGCCTGGAGACCGTCGCCCCGGCGGAGAACTGGTTCGACGGAGTGAGCGGCGGGCGCCTGTGGCGCAACGGCAGGGAAGTGCGGATCCCGGCCGAGCTGGATCCGGAGCGGTAGCGCTCCGGGCCGGGCCCGACCATCCACCGTTCGTAGGAATCACTCACAGGGAGCAGCCATGACCCACCGCCCAGACCGCTCCGACGACACTCCCCCGCCCGCCGGGCCGGGCCGGCCGGACCGGCCCGGCGAGTCCGGCCGTGACGACCGTGATCGCCGGACCGGCCGTGATGGCCGTGATGGCCGTGATGGCCGGGCTGGCCGGGCTGGCCGGGCTGGCCGGCCCGACCCGGCGGGTGTCTGGCTGGGCATCCTGCTCCGCCAGTTCCCCGAACTGAGCCAGGAACTCGCCCCCAGCCGCACCGCGCGCCCCTCCCTTACCGGCGGTGGCCGGGGCGGAAGGCCGTCGGCCCCCGGCGCCCCCATCCGCCTGTTCATCTCGGACACCATCCGCGACATCACCGACGGTGTGGTGGAGCTGGAGGAAGCGGTCTGCGAGAAGCTGCGCGTCCCACGCCCGCAGCGCGGCACGGTGGAGCAGCGGCTGACCCGTCTGCTGGGCCTGCTGGACCGCGTCTCGGCCCAGCCGGTCCTCGCCGAGCACGTACGGGGCGAGGCGCGCCGCATGGCCCGCCGCTGCTCCCTGGCCCTGGGCGACGCCGAGACACCGGTCCGCGTCAGCGGCCGCTGTCTGCACTGCGACTCGGTCTCCCTGCGCGTCTTCCCGCACCGCGAGACGGTCCTGTGCGTCAACCCCGGCTGCCGCTGCGCCGACCCGGCCTGCACCTGCCGCACCGACCACCGCCACCGGCACTCCTGGGTCCGCGCGGAGTGGCGGCAGCTCGCGGAGGCGACGGACGGCGATCTGTCGGAACTGACGGCGGCCCAGGACGACGCCGAGGACCAGGCCGAGAACCAGGGGGGTTCCCGATGACCACAGCACCACCTACGTACGTACCGGCGTCCGCTCTGGTGACGACGGCGATGGCGGCGGAAGAGGCGGCGGTGGTCCCGGACACCATCCGCAAGTGGGTCCAGCTCAACCATCTGACCCCGGCGGGCCGGCGGGGCCGGTCCCATCTGTTCCGCCTGGAGGACGTCTTCGCGGCGGAGCGCGCGACACGCAGGGCGCACGAGCGCCGCGCGCGGGCGTGATCCCTGTCCCCTATATACGCGGGCACATACGCAGGACGTCTATATAAAGGAGCGCCCCGCGGCCGAGAAGGCCGCGGGGCGCTCCTTACGTACTACTCCGCGTACGGCTCCGCGTACGGCTCCGGGCCGGCCCCTAACGGACCCGGGGCGGCGAAGAATCGTTCCCGCCGGTGTTTCCGCTGGCGTTTCCGCCGGAGTTCCCGTTGGCGTTCCCGCTGGAGGAGCCGCCTCCGCTCATGACGCCCCACGAGGACATCCGCACCACCTGAGCACCCGCCGAGGCGTCCTCCCCCACCGCCTCGATGGCCTCCTGCCACCCGCTGACGAAGCCACTGAGCGCGGCGGCGTCGACGGCCCGGTCCGCCACCTTGCCGACGACGGCGGCCAGCGCCTGGGCAACCTCGTCGGTGAACACTCCGGCGGACCCGGATTCGGCGGCCACCTCCACGGTGGCGGCCACGACCTCCGCGAGCCGCTCGCTGTGGACACTCACCGCGTGATTCCTCCGCACCCCACGACCGACTCGCTCATGCCACCCCCAGGTGCTATTGGCCGACTCATATGCCCCTCCGTGACGCCTCCAGTGCATCTGTCGTGAGATACCCGGGAGTGTGCGCGATCGCCCATTAATCTAACCCGGCGGTCTGACACTCCGTCTCGTCAGGGGGACAGTCCGCGACATCGCCCGCACGGCCCCTTCTCGAACGTAAGATCGTTTCATGCGTGCAAGGGGCACGGAAGGGTAGGGGGCGGACATGTGGGGACGGCGGCGCACGAGGAGCCAGGTGGATGCGGAGCAGCACCTCGCGGATCGGATGCGCGCAGCGAGCGAAGCCCAGCTGAGGCTGCAGCAGGGCTTCGAACGATTCGACGAGGTGCGAGGGGAGGTCGAGTCCGTTCTCGGCCGCGGGGATGGGCTGCCCGCGAGGGCCGTACGGGCACAGCTGCGGGAAGCCGGGGAACTTTGGAACTGGTTCCACGAGAGCACAGCGCTGTACGAGCGGATGCGCGGCCTCTGGAGCGACCTGGACAGCGGTGGGGACCTCGAGGCTGTGGCAGCGGCATCGGAGTACTTCTCGGAGCACTGCGACCACTGCGCGTCTCATATCGCCGAGCTGGACGGCGCCATCAACAGCTTCCTTGAGCTGCGGAGCAAGTTGGTGGAGCTGCGCGAAAAAGTGGCCCCGATCCGTGACCGGGCACACACCTCCCTGGCCGCCGCCAGAAGCGAACTCGAACACGCAGTTTCCGTCCAAGGGAAGTTCGCACTGACAGCGCGAATCAACGCGGTCAGTGATCGACTGAGCGATCTGGACGCAGGACGCGTGGAGCCAGACCCCAACCGTAAGGTCACCGACTGGTACCGCGACGTGGAGGCAGAGATCGCGGAAATCCGCGACGGGATAGTGCGACTGACGTACTGACCCGTATCGGTGGATCCGAAGGCACCATGTAGGGCCGCGACCTCTTCCGCATGGCGGATGACGCGTACGGCATGGGTGGGGCGAGACGCTCGGCTTCTTCGACGACATGCAGCGCGAGGGCGGGGATCTGCTGGGCCGGGGGACGGCCTGCCCGACGAAGACGGTGCATGCGAAGCCCGCCGAACACGCGAAGATCCGGCGGCTGCCTGCTGACATCACGCGGATCCTCCACGAATTTTCGGCTCTTATGATCACGCCATGACGCAGATACCGAGTGGTGTGGTGTTACGGGGGCGGGGCGTCGAATTTCGGCTGGAGAACGCCATGGTGACGGTCGTACGCGGCCGCACGACGTGGACCGTGCCGCCGGAAGCGATCGCCGACGTCGTGCGCGACGGCACTGCGGTGCGCATCCGGTTGTCCGGTGGCGGCACAACCGACGCGATGTCGTTGACCACCCGAAACTTCACAGCCGCCGACACGTTCGTCCAATCCCTGCGATCAGCCCTGATCGACGTGCGGCGGGTGCCGCATGGGCCGTCCCTGGTGACCACCCAAGTGCGGCGTCCTTCTTGGCTGCGGTGGCTGGACCGGCCGGGCCTGCTGAAATACGGCCTCTTGGCAGCGGGCTACCTGGCCTTCGCCGCCGCGGCGTTGTACCGGGCAGGTCAGGAAGAGGTCGTACCGCCGGTCCACATGGTGCTCTGGCTCGGCCCCATCGGAGCCTCGCTGGTCGCCCAGTCATGGCGCGAGGTGTTTCGTGACGCGTCGATTCTGCGGCGCAGGGGCATCACCGTCCCCGGTCGCGTCGTCAGGTACGAATGGGTCAGCTCGGAGGAGGAGTACCGCCCGATCTATGAGTTCCGGACCGTGGAGGGCCGCAACGTCGTGGCCCCGTCCAACGTCCTGGTGACCCAGTACTTCAAGTCCCCGCGCCTGGACGTGACATACGACCCGGAAGAGCCCCAACGAGCCCGGGGCGTGGGGCGAGCCGGAGGCATGGTGCGGGGTGTACTCCTGGCCTTCTTCGGCACGCTCATGACCTTGTCGTTGGCCCTACCGCTGTTCTTGGTCCTGGCGCCGCTCCTGCCGGGCTGACCAGGGCGGGGCCGGGGGGCTCTGAATGTGATGGCAAGCCCACTCGTACCGACTCACCCTCACTGCGACTTCAAGTGGGTGATCACCTCGTTGAACGTCTCCGTGGGCGAGAAATCGACGAACTCGCAGTCCTCAAGTGCTTCCGGCGCGTGCCCGGGGGCCCAGTAGAAGGCCTGGCCCGCCTCGTAGACCTCGTCCCCGTGCTTCGTCTTCAGCTTCAGCCGCCCCTTGAGCATGTAGCCCCAGTGGGGACAGTGACAGAGGTCGTCCGGCAGCCCCTTGAGGGCCGGCTCCAAATCCGCCCCTTGGGGGAAACGGATGAAGGCGGCGCCCATATCGCCGCCGAGGTCCTGTAGGCGCAGCTCCGTACCGTCGCCTTCGAAGGCGATGGGAGCGTCGTCCCGCGTCGTGGACGTCATGACTCCTCCCTTCCCGGCCCAGGAGGGGGCCTGAGAAGACTTCTCCTTCCAGTCTGGTCCCGTGGACCGCGGTACGCGATATGGGAGCGGGCGCCGAGATCGCGTGCGTGCCGGCCTTGTGGGCGGCTCACACCGCCCCGGTGGGTTTGCCGTGTTATGCCCGGCAGAAAAGGCCGTCGAAGCGCTTTGTCGCAGGTCAGGCCTGTGCAGAACGGAATCCGGTCTGCATAATCGCTGCCATTCGACGGAGGGACGACAGTGACGGCACAGCGCTGCCCTGACTGCGGTACGGAACGGGGCGCGGACGGCGGCCCCGGCTGCGGGTGCGCGCCGCGCGCGGACGACGGCGCGGACTCCGGCGCCGTGACCGGGGGCTTCGATCCGCTGCGGATCCGGCCGTACGTCGCGCGGCCGGAGGCCGCCCCGTACGAGGACGGTCCTCGCACGGCACCTGTCGCCGCACCGGCCGTGGGCGTCGCGCCGGATCACGGGTCCGGGGCCGCCCCGGAGGACCTGGGCCTGTTCGCCCACCCCGTCACCCCCGTCACCGGCGAGACGGGGCCGCGGCGCGCCGACAGCCCGCGCGGCCGCCGACGCGGCCGGAAGCGCCCGGTGGCCGCGGTGGCCGGGACGGCGGTGGCGGTGGTCGCCGTCTGCGGTGGTCTGCTCGCCGTCAGCCTGTTCGGTGGCGTCAACGACGGCGACCGAGCCCGCCCCGACGACCTCGCGGGCGGCCCCACGGCGACCGCACCGACCGGGGACGCGACCGGCGGCCCGGCGCCGTCTGGCTCCGCCGCCACAACGACCGCGAAGGCATCGGCCTCCGCGTCACCGTCGGCGGGCAAGAGCGCCGGCGCGAGGACGAGCGCGTCACCCTCGGCCTCGGGAGCCCACCCGGCGTCGGCGAAGACGCCCGTCCGCGCCGACGCCTCGGCCCGTGTCACGACACCGCCCGGTTCCACCGCACGCACCGCTCCGCCGTCGGGCGACACGGCGGGCACGCTGAAGCAGGGCATGCGGGGCCCGGAGGTCCTGGAGATGCAGCAGCGACTGAACGAGGAGGGCGGCTGGCTCCTGGATCCGGACGTCGTCCGGGAGGACGGTCACTACAGCGGCGAGGACAGCCACGCGGTGGCGGACTTCCAACGGGCCAACGACATCAAGGGCGACCCCGCGGGCGTCTACGGCCCGAACACGCGCCGCGCGCTGGAAGCGACGACCAGCGAGCCGTGACCCCGGCGGCTGCCGGGCCGGGCAGTGGTACGGCTCGGCCGGACCGGTACGGCACTCAGACACCGAGCCCCAGCCCACCGCACTTCTTTTCCCATCGGGCCTCAGTGGACGACAGCCGCGATTCCGAACGTTCAGCGTCATGGCGCCAGAAATAACGGCACGCATCAAGACCAAAGCGGAGGCCGGAGACACCGCCCAGCCTGGACGGGTACGGGTGCGTACCCGTACCCTGGAGTCGCCAGCGGAAGGAGTTCACCATGCCCGATGCCAACATCCGCATCCCCACGGACGCGCGCGACCGGCTCGCCGAGATAGCTGCCGCCGAAGGTTTGTCCCTGCGGGCCTACCTCGCCCGGCTCGCCGACAACCTCCTCACCCCGGCGGAGCGTGCCGAGCGGGCTGAGCAGGCGCGCGCCGCCCTGCGGGAATGGAACGGCTACGACCCCACCGACGCCGAGCAGGCGGACCTGGACGCCGAACTCGACATGCGCCTAGCCAAGGCAGTCGCCCGGTGACCGACAGTCTGCACATCATCCTGGACGACACCGCGATGACCGCCGCAGGACGCGGCAACATCCTGGCGTCCCGCCTGATCCACCGCGCGCACGCGGCGCCAGGCTGGTATCTGTACGCGCCGGTGTGCGCCCTGGTGGAGGCCGACCGATCCCACCGCGGCACGGCCGAGCACATCGCCGCCCTCCCCGGGATCACCGTCCTCGACCTAGACTTGCCGGCCGCCCTCGCTCTCGCGCGCGACACCGCCTGGGCCGCCTCACACACCCTCTACTCGGCTCAGCCGACCCTCGACCGCCCGGACGGTGCGGTCGTCGCCACCACCGAGCCCGACCGATGGAAAGGGCAGTCGGTGCGTGTACTCGACCTCGCCCCCTGAGCCCTCCTGATTGCGGGCTCGAAACTTCTAGTTGCGCGCCCGCGCGACCTCGTTCACAATAAGTGCAGCGGCGGAGCTGCGCCCACAACAGGGCGGCGGCTACCGCCGCTTCGCGTTGGGCGGCCGGTACGTACGGGCCGCGAGGGCAGCCCGCTCTCCCTACCGCACCCGCTCCCCACCGCGCCGTGCCGCACGCGCCGGGCGCCCAACGCACACGCCGTCCGCTCTCGCGGTCGGCGTCGGGAGCGTCTCTCGAAAGGAGACCGCATGTGAATGAGGCACTGCTCTCGTTCCCCAATGTGGAACGCCTCATCGTCGACAACCTGAAGTACCGGCCGGAACTGGCCGGGGTGGTGGTCGACAACCGTCCGCCCAACGACTTCGACGGTACGCAGAAGGCCGTGCTGGTCTCCCGGACCGGCGGCGCCTGGGTCGACGATCTCCATCTCGACCAGCCTCTCGTCGAGTTGGAGGTCTACGGACCGGACAAGACGACGGCACACACCGTGTCGCTGTCCGTCCGCGCCGCGCTCCTCCAGCTCCGCGGCGTCGTCTACGGCACCGCGGTCGTCACCGACGTCGTCGAGACCGAGGCCGTGCGCTGGCTGCCGGACTACAACCGGCCCGCCGGCAATCGCTACCTCACCACGGTGCGGTTCTCACTCCGTCCGGCCTGACCGGACCGAGTACCCGCGCCTTCCCCACAGGCCCTGCCGCACTCCGGCGGTGCCTTTGTCGTACCCCGCACCACCTCACACATCACTCTCATCAAGGAGAACCCCATGCCCGGTATGAACCCGAGCGAGATCCGCGTTGCCGGCACCGGCCGCATCCTCGTCGCCAAGGTCGGCACGGACGCCCCCCTCGACACCACCACCGAGTGGAGCCCGGCCTGGCACGACCTGGGCTACACCAGCACCGACGGTGTGAAGTTCGGCCGTAAGGGCAAGACCGCCAACATCGACACCTGGCAGTCGCTGACCCCGGCCCGCACGATCTACACCGAGCGTGAGCTGACCCTGAAGTTCGGCATGCTCCAGCTCAACGAGGACACCCTGCCGTTCTTCTTCGGTGGTGGCGACGTCGCCGAGACCGCCCCGAACTCGGGCATCTACAAGTACGAGATCCAGAGCGACCAGGGCGAGGACGAGCGCGCCCTGGGTCTGGAGTTCACCGACGGCGCGGACGTCCGCTACCGGTTCGTCGTGCCGCGCGGTCTGGTCACGGTCAGCGATGACATGGACCTCAACCGCAAGGGCGCGGTCAAGCTGGGTGTCACCTTCACGGCGATGGCCTCGAAGGCCGGCGCCCCGCTGGCGACCTGGCTGATGAAGGACAAGGCGTTCGCGGCCAAGTAAGGCCTCGTTGAGCCTCTCCTCTCGCGCCACCTGAACAGGGCTGCCGCCCCGCGCCTTCCCCGGTGCGGGGCGGCAGCCCCTCTCTCCACTTCTCTTCACCCAAGGAGCAGCAACATGTCCGGATTCGACGTCAACGCGGCCCGTGCCCAGCGCATGGAGGCCCACGGCAAGGCGTGGTCCTTCCAGCTCGACGGCGACACCTTCGAACTCCCCACCGAGATCGGCCACCGCACGGCACGTGCTCTGCGCGACCTCGACGACAACGACGTCGACGGGCTGCTGGGGCTGCTGCTGGGTGAGAAGCAGTTCAAGCTCTTCCTGGAGCACGACGTGACGATGCAGGACATCGCCGCGATCCTGGAGGCGTACGGCAAGGAGACCGGGCTCGGCCTGGGGGAAGACTGAGCCTCGACGCGTTCGTAGAAGAACACGCCGAGGCTCTCGAAGCCGATCTGCTGCGGCATTACGGCGTGGACTTGCTGGACTGGCACCGGGGGTCGCTGTCGACGCGACGGCTCTCGGTGCTGGTCAAGCACATGCCACGGGATAGTGCCGTGAATCGTGACTTGCACGGGGAAGCCGTGGAGTGGGATGCCTCGACGCATTTGCTTGCGGCGGCGGTTGATCACCTGGCGGTGGCCAACTGGATGACAGGCACGCTCAACAGCGACGAAGAAGCCGAACCGCTGGACTATCCGGAGCCGGTGCCCAGGCCGGGCCTCGATTCGTCTGAACCAGATGACGACGAGCCCGCCGGGGATCCCTTGGGCGAACGGGTCCATAACCCGAGCCCTAGCGATCTATCCGCCTTCTTCGCATAGTGGCCTGCGGCGCCCCGCCTGTTTCCCTGATTTCCAGGCTTCGCGCGTGCAAGGCGGGCCGGAACTACATTTGTCCCGCGAAATGCGAGGCAACGGCCACACATATGACGGCGACAATGGTAGCGACAGCGAGGACCCCCCAGGCCCAGGACGGCACCGTCATCTCTTGCCGCATGCGCGAACGCCAAGGCTTTCCCTCCTCGTAGAGGACCTCAACGCTGTCCCCGGCGAAAACCTCCGGTATGTCAACCGGGTCCCCCCGCTTGACCCACTTCTGCCCGGCTTCTTTGTCCACGTACTCGTAGCAACAGAACAGGGTCCCTTCGGGGTTCTCATATCCCGTGCACGTACCCATCACCGCGACACCATGACGCCGCAGGCGATAGCGCACATAGAAGGGGCGTCCGGCGAATCCGAGGAGAGCGGCCGGGGCAACAAGGAGCAGGGCGACTATAAACCACACAAAATGTCCCAAACCGAGCATAATGAAGCGGACAAAACATCTTCCGCCATTCTATCCAGAGCAGTGATCACTTCACAAGACACTCCGGACAAATGGCCTGCGCATTCTGATCTCGATTTGACGGACAGGCATGGAGGAGAATATGGCCGACCCAAACAGCGGCGGACCTTCCGGGACTCTGCACGTAGCAGGTGTACCGACTTGGTTCAATGAGGACGAGTACATAGAGACCAAGCGGGTCGCCTATGGGGCGATGCACTCGGCCACTGCACTCAAGGCAGACCTCACCGCGGCCAAGGGCGAGCTCGCAGCCATTGCGATCGGAATGAGCCTGTTTAAGTTCGACTACACCTTCCTCAAGATTGATGAGAAGGGGGTTCATTACCGAGGCAAACAGCTTTACGCGACCAAGAGTTCGGATGCCAAGAAGCATTTCGAGGCCAAAATAAATCGCCAACAGAGGAGATTCGCCCAGAAGCTCGGCAAGGCGGAGCGGCGAATGGCCAAGCTCGAGACCGCCACCGCCAGGAAAAGCACGGCAGGAGATAGAGCCGAGTCGGCACGGAATGCTGCGGGCGCAGCCAAGGACAGATGGAGGCGAACCAAGGCGCCCGGATCCCTCAGTGAGATGCTCAGGCTGGAGCAGGAAGCCAAGAGGGCGGAAAAGGGGGTCGAAAAGGCGACACGACGGCTGCGTATGCACAAGGTGTATACGGAGAGTGCATTTAAGAGTGCACTCAAGGCCAATAGCGAAGCGAAGAAAACCGAGATAACACTGGCCAAGTTGAAGAAGGCAGCCAGCGAGGCGGATAAGGTAAAGAAAGACGTGGGAACCAACTATAAGCAAGTGCAGGGAAATTTGAACGGCCTCGCCAGGAGCGTAAGGGCCGTCCGCACCGAACTGGGTGGATAACTAGGCGGATTGGGTAAAACATGTCACTGGTCCAATCCCTCACCAGAGCCTCCGGCGCAGCCCGAGGTTTCAAAACCAGCCTAGACGGCGCCGGCCGCTCCGCCGGAACCCTCGGCAAGCAAGCCGGCACCGCCCATACCAACGTCGGCAGGATAAAGAACTCCGCCAAGCAGTCCACCCGCGAACTCAAGGGCATGAAGACCGCCGCCGACCAGGCCGCCAAGTCGGTCGCCAAGGTCGGCAAGGAGGCCGGCAAGGGCGGCCAGTCCATGGGGAAGTTCCAGGGCGGGCTCAAGAAGGCCGACGGTGGGTTCAAGGGGCTCAACAAGTCCATGAAGGGCAACGTCATCGGGATGTTGCTCGAACTCTTCGCACCGCTCATCGAGAAGGTCGTCACCATGGCGTCCAAGTCGAAGGCGATGCAGAAGATCATGAAGGTGGCGTTCGACGTCATCGGCAAGGTCGTCTCGTCCGTCATGAAGGCCATCGGGCCCCTCATGCGGACCACCGGCAAGATCATCTCCAGTGTGTGGAACGGCATCAAGGCCGCGATCCTGCCCATCGCCCTGTGGATCGGCTCCGCCATCCCCGGGGCGTTCAACACCGTCAAGGACGCGCTCTCCAGCGCCTGGGGCGGGCTGTCCCGGTTCGCGGGCGGGGTGTTCGACGGGATCATGTCGGCGGTGAAGTCCCCGCTCAACGGGGTGATCAGCCTGATCAACAGCGCCATCGGCGCGCTGAACGGGATCAAGGTCTCGATCCCCGGCTGGGTGCCTCTCGTCGGGGGGAAGACCTTCGGCGTCAGCATTCCGCGGATCCCGATGCTCGCCGAGGGCGGCATCGTCGCCCCGCGCAGCGGCGGCGTGCCCGCGATCGTCGCGGAGGCCGGTGAGTCCGAGGCGGTCATGCCGCTGTCGAAGCTCGACCGGCTGCTGACCCGTACCGCCGTGCAGTCCCGCCTCGCCTCCGCCGGAGCGCTCGGGAGCCGGGGCAACGGCGACGGGTTCCACATCGAGAACTACTACGCCACGTCGTCCAGCGACCCGCAGGACACGGCCAGGGCGCTGATGTTCCTCGCCAAGGCCCGCGGATGAGAGACCTGATGTCCCCCACGCCAGAGGGGAGGGAAGCCCGCCATGGCAGCGGCCACAGCGCTCGCCCGAGCCCCCGGAAACCCACTCGCCAACTCCGCCGGAGCCTTCCGTAACTTCGGCACCGCGCTCGCCCAGGCCGCCCGCGCCGTCCGGACGAGCCAGACCGGCATCCGCAACGCCGCCCGCGCCGCCGACCGCATCAAGTCCTCCACCGGCCAGGCCGGCAAGGACCTCAAGCAGTTCGGCACCGGGGCCACCGCCGCCGGCCGCGCCGCCACCGCGCTCGGCAAGCAGGCGACCACCGCCAATACCGGCATCCTGAAGTCGCGGACCGGCACCCAGCAGGCCAACCGGCTGCTGAAGAACATCAAGCGGCAGTCGGACGGCGCCGGCAAGTCCATCGCCCTGCAGGGCAAGGGCGCGGGCGTCATCGGGCGCATCACCGGTGTCCTCGGCGGCAAGCTCAACATCGCGTCCAAGATCATGACGGCCGTCAACCTGGTCATGAAGACCAACCCGTTCGTCCTGGTCCTCACGCTGCTCGCCCCGTTCGCCGAGCAGCTCATCGAGTTCGCGCTGGAGTCGGAACTCGGGCAGCAGCTCATGGAGACGGTCTTCAGTGCCGTCGGGACGTTGATCGAGTCGGCCATGACCGTCGTCATCCCGGTGATCTCGGCGTATCTGACGGTGGTGACCGGGTTCTGGAAGGGCGTGAGCAACGCCGTCAAGCCCGTCGTCAAGTGGGTCACCAAGTCCGTCCCCGACGGGTTCCACAAGGTCAACTCCGCGATGGAGAAGGCCCTGCACGGCATGGGGGACTTCCTCCAGACCGGATTCCAGATGGTCGTCGGCGTCGTCAAGGGCCCCCTCAACGGGCTCATCGCCTTCGCCAACTGGGTGATCGACGGCCTCAACAGCCTCAGCTTCAGCCTGTTCGGCAAGAAGTTCGGGGTGCATCTGTCGAAGATCCCGATGCTCGCCCAGGGCGGCGTGGTCACCCCCCGCGACGGTGGTGTGCCCGTGATCCTCGCCGAGGCCGGCGAGGCCGAGGCCGTTCTGCCGCTCTCCGCCCTCGACCGGATGCTCGCGCGTACGGCGGAGGCGGCCCGGGCCACGGGCGCTCCCCGGCGGGCGGCACGCATCGAGAACTACTACGAGCCCGAGCACCGCGGCGCTCACGGCATCGCCGAGGACCTGCTGTTCCTGGCGCACACGACGTAGCGCACACGACGCCCACGACGTACACGAGAAGGTGAGGGCCACCCCACCCATGCCCCCGACACAAATGAACACCGCCACCGCACCCCCCGGCTCACTGATCACCCGTGATGGGCAGATCCAGTGGGCCGGACTGCTTTTCGGCCCCGGCACCGACTACGAGATCGCCGACAGCGGCCTCACCGGCTGGGCCGACCTGCCCGGCCTCGACAGCGGCGACGTCCTGCGCCCCGACCAGCACGGCGCCTGGCCGGGCTCGCAGTGGTCGCAGGCCCGTACCGTGACCGCGCCCATCTGGCTGCTGCCCGACCACCCGTCCCGGGCGGCGGCCGTCGCCGCGCAGTTCCGGGCCGCCACCGCCGTGCACGGCGGCGAGCAGTGGCTCGCCGTGCGGCTGCACGGCGAGACCCTCGCCTGCCGGGCCCGGGTCAGCCAGCGGGCCATCCCCCAGGACCGGATGTTCGTCACCCACGGCGCCGCGAAGGCGACCGTGCAGTGGGTCTGCGCCGATCCCCGCCGCTTCGCCGTCGACGAGCAGACCGAACAGACCGGGCTGCCCACCCCCGAGCGGGGCCTGTCCTGGGACCAGGAGCGGGGCCTGAACTGGCCGCTGAACTGGGGAGACATCAACTCCACCGGCATGGTCACCGCCCTCAACGGCGGCGATGCCCCGGCGAACCCCGTGATCGAGTTCCGCGGCCCGGTGCGCCGCCCGTCCCTGACCCGGCTCAGTGACGGCCTGCGGATCGAATACGACATCCGGCTGGCCGCCTCCGACGTGCTGACGATCGACACCAGCGCGGGCACGGTCACGCTCAACGCGTCCGCCTCCCGCATCCACACCGCCACCCCCTGGTCGACGCCCGAGCAGCTCTTCCAACTGGAGCCCGGATCAACGGCGTTGGCGTTCCGGGCCGCGCCCGGGGTGGTCGACCCCGGCGCCTCGGTGACCGTCACCTGGCGCAACGCGCACTGGTAGGCCCCGCCGCGCCCCGACGCCGCGCCCCCGCACCATCCGCACACCACCTGGAGAACGGTATGAACATCCGCAGTGCTTGGCTGCTCAACTCCACCGACGCCGACGGCGGCCAGACCCGGGTCGACACCCGGCTCGCCCCGCTCGGCACCATGACCCCGAACGGCGTCCTGTCCTCGCGCGACGGGGTGATCCCCGGTTCGGCCGGCGGCACCGAGGCCATCTCCGGCCTGCGTGTCTTCGGTGACACCGCGGGCATGAGCGCCAAGGTGGCCCCCGGCCGCGCGATCGTGCAGAGCACCGAGGTCGCCGGCGCCTACCCCGTCTTCACCACCGAGCACACCAGCATCACCTTCGCGGACGGCGACCCGGGCTACCCCCGCGTCGACCTCGTGGTGCTGCGCGTGTACGACGCCCAGCAGGACTCCTCCAACCAGACCACCGCGGTCGTCGAGATCGTCCAGGGCGTACCGGCGGCCAACCCCGTCGCGCCCAAGACGCCGCTCGGTTCGCTGGCGCTGGCCGAGGTGACGGTGGCCAAGGCCGCCTCGTCCGGAACCGGCGGCATCAACTGGGCCACCGCCGTGAAGGACCGGCGCCGGGCGACCGTCGCGGTCGGCGGCATCATCCCGCTCGGCTGGGGCCTGGGCTTCGACGGCGCCTACCCCGGCCAGTACCGCGACACCGGTGCGGGCCTGGAGCGCTGGGACGGCCAGAAGTGGATGCCCTACCCGCAGCGCCCGTCCTGGCAGGACTACACGCCGGTCTGGAAGGCGACGCAGGGCCCGCAGGTGAACCTGGGCAACGGCTCCGTGTCCGGCCGCTACATCCAGGACGGCCCCATCGTCCACTTCCGCGCCGAGCTGACCATCGGCACCACGACCACGTGGGGCGGCCCCGGCAGCAACGGCAACTGGTACCTCAGCCTCCCGGTCCGTCCGGTCGCCAAGCCGGTCCACACGGTCAACTTCCGGGCCCGCATCGGCGGCGAGGCCAACGGCTACTTCCACGGCGGCGCCGAGATCAGCGCCTCGTACGAGGAGAAGGGCATCGCCCGCAACTGGTCCGCCGTGCAGGCCTCCGGCAAGCCCACCGGCTTCTGGGTCGACGGTGACGACCCGATGCCGCCCGTCGCCAAGAACTGGTACGAGGTGTACGGCACCTACGAGGCCGCCGTATGACGCGGACGACGCCGTCGGCGGACGTCACCTACCGCGCCCTGTTCTGCGATCTCCGTACCGACCGGGTCATCGACTCCCTGCCCCTCACCGAGGTCGAGTTCGACGACTTCATCGGCAAGCCCGGGCAGTTGCGCGCCACGGTCCCGCTCCCCGACACGGCCCTCGCGCAGCGGGCCCGCGCGGCGCTCCAGCCCGGCCGCACCGCGGTCTGGCTGGAGCGCGGCTCCGACATCTGGTGGGGCGGCATCCTGTGGACGTGCACCCCGTCGGGGGACGAGCGGGGCCGGCTGGACGTACAGATCCAGGCGGGCACCTTCGACTCCTACCTCGACCACCGCATCCTGGGCCGGGACCGGAGCTTCTCGACCGTCGACCAGTTCGAGATCGTCCGCGCCCTCGTCCGGCACGTGCAGTCACAGCCGGGCGGCGACATCGGCATCACCTACGGGGACGACTTCTCCGGCGTGGTGTGGAACCTCCGTTATGCCTACACGGACCTGGCCCGGGTACGGGAGCTGATCGACCAACTGGCCGCCATGCAGGACGGGTTCGAGTGGCGCATCCAGTGCTACCGCGACCCCGAGACGGGTGCGCGGGTCAAGAAGCTCCAGCTCGGCCACCCGAAGATCACGACCGGTGACGCGGACATCGTCCTCGACCGGCCCGGCCAGGTCCTCACCTACAGCCTGCCGGCCGACTCGACCGTGCAGGCCAACGTGTGGGTCGCCCGGGGCGAGACCGCCAACCGCAACCAGGCCTCCGACTCGCTCCCGGAGACGTCGGCGCCCGCCGTCTCCACCGAGGACCTCGACGCGGGCTGGCCGCGCCTGGAGAGCACCTCGGACCACAGCGGGATCTCGGACAAGGCGGTCCTGGACGGCGCGGCGCGGGCCGAGCTGGCCCGCGCCCGCAGGCCGCAGATCATCCCCGAGGTGACCATCCGCGTGGACGGCCGCATCACCCCCGCGCTCATCGGCGCGTCCGTGCGGCTGCGCATCCGCGACGGGTGGCACGTGGACGGCCCGGACCTGCGCTACCGCGTCGTCGGGCTGACCGTCACCCCGCCCGCGCGCGGCAAGAGCGAGACCGCGAAGCTCTATCTGGAAGAGGCATAGATGGCCGCGATCCCCACCGATCTCCTCGACCGCATCCGCTCCCTGGAGCGGCAGGTACGGGCGCTCATGGGCAGTGCGAACACCCGGCCCGCCATGGACCGCGTCAGCGGCGGCAACGTCGTCATCAGCGACGGCGGCCAGCTCGCCGTCCGCAACCGCGACGAGCAGAAGGGCGCGGAACTCCTCTACATCGGCCAGGTCTCCCCCGCCCGCCCCGACGGTGAGCAGCAGGGCTTCTTCGTCCGCCGCGACGACGGTTCGAAGGCGCTGACCGTGCACGCCGAGGCCCCCGACCTCCAGCCGAGCCAGTCGGTGAAGGTCTTCGACCGCAAGGGCAACGCCCTCTTCGCGGACGACACCACGGGAGAGGGGCTCGCCCGCCCGTACATCCCGTACCCGACGCCCACGCCGGAGAGCACCGCCCACTGGGAGTCCACCGGCTCCACCGAGTGGACGACGCTCTACAGCGCCGAAGCCATCGCCCAGCACCCGAACGTCTACTGCCGCCTCGCCGCCACGGCCGGCGGCGAGGTCCGGCTGCTGGCCAACGACCTCCAGGTCGGCCCGGCCGGCCCGGGGCCGCTGGAGTTCACGGCGCCCGTCGGGGTCCCGTTCGACAGCCGCGTGACCTTCAAGGTCCAGGCCCGCGCGACCACCGCCGGGAGCGCCGTCTCGTGCAGCCCGCGCGCGCTGTACGGCGTCCAGTCCTGACCGCCACCGCCTCCTCAACACACCAGGAGCCACCCACGTGTTGCCCAACAACATCCCCACGGTGACCGTCACCGCCCGCTACCTCACCCCGGACGGTCTCGCCCTCACCGGCAACGTCATCTTCCAGACGCCCACCTTGCTGACGCACACCGGCAGCGACGTCATCCTCGGCGGCCCGATCGTCGCCCCGCTGGACGCGGACGGCCGGATCAAGGCCGTCCTGCCCGCCACGGACGCGCCGGGCATGAACCCGGTCAAGTGGCAGTACACCGTCACCGAGCAGCTGTCCGGGCTGCCGGTGAACCGCACGTACAACATCGTGCTCCCGGCCGCCCAGCCGACCGTCGACCTCGCCGACATCGCCCCGGTCAACCCCGAGGCCCCCGAGTACGTCGCCGTCCCCGGGCCGCCCGGCCCGGCCGGTGCGCCCGGCCCGGCGGGCCCGGCGGGGGCACCGGGCCTCGTCCGGTCCGTCAACGGCAAGAGCACGGCCGACATCACCCTCGCGGCCGCCGACGTCAAGGCCGTCCCGGCCGAGTCGGTCGGTGCGGCGAACGGCGTGGCGGGCCTGGACGCGACCGGCAAGGTCCCGGCCGCCCAGCTGCCGCCGGGGGCGGTCGCCCCGGTGTCGTCCGTCAACGGCAAGAAGGGCGCGGTCGCCCTGACCGCCGCCGATGTGGGCGCGCTCGACCAGGCGGCGGGTGACCTGCGGTACGTGCGGCCGGGCGACGCGCCGGTCCAGTCGGTGAACGACCGGAAGGGCAAGGTCGTCCTGACCGCCGGTGACATCGGCGCCGTGCCGGCGGACACCGCGGTGCTGCTGACCGGCTCGCAGGCGGTCGACGGCAGCAAGACGTTCATGACGCCGCCCCTCTCGCTCGGCACGCCGACCAACGCCGGTCATCTGGTCCGGAAGGACTATGTGGACGCGCTCTCCACGCCCGGCACATGGGGCCCGGGCGACCTCGGCTTCAAGGCGTGGACGTTCGACCCGGCCACCGCGTCGATGTCGACGTCCACCGCGAAGGAACAGTCACCGCAGTACTGCTCGACCGGCAACGTGTACCTCATGGGCGTCGTGATCCGTACGCCCACGCAGATCAACAAGCTGGCGTTCTACGTCCACGGCTACGTGGGCAACACGCTCAGCAACGCGTCGTACGCGGGTCTGTACAACGCCGAGGGCACCCGGGTGGCCGTGACCCCGTCCCTGAAGGACATCTTCCCGGCGGTACACGAGGGCGCCACCGTCGCGTTCCCGCTCACCGCGCCGTACGTCGCCCAGCCCGGGACCTACTGGGTCGCCTTCGTGTTCAACGGCCCGACCGCCAAGACGGACGGCCCCGGCTTCGCCGTCGGTTCGAACTTCGGCCTGCGCCCGTCCTGCGCCGCCCGGATGCCCGGCTTCTTCCTGCGGCACGGCCGCCTCCCCGCGACCGGCCAGACCTCGCTGCCCGCCTCCTTCACCCCGTCGTCCGTCATCGACGACGCCAACGCCATCTGGGCGGCCGTCGCCTAGGGCGGCCCCCATGCCGAAAAAGAGGAAACCATGACCACGCGAGCCATGTTCACCGGCGCCATCAAGACCATCGAGTCGCTCACGCGCACGTTCACCATCACCAGCCACTTCGAGCGCGGCCCGTTCACCGTGCGCATCCCCGAAGGGGGAATGCTGCTCGGCGCGGGCCAGCGCCTCACGATGCTGACGGCCGGGGCGTACTTCGACGGCGACCACCGCCTAGACGGTCAGCCGACTACCGACGGTCAGGGCTGGGACGTCACCCTTCCCGACTCCTTCACCGTCCGCGGCACCGAACCCGGCGCCGGGTGGAAGGCCGACGTGGCCATCACCGTCACCTACGCCGTCCCCGCCTGACCCCTCCCCACCCACGCGAACGCCCCAGACCGCCACGCGGCCCGGGGCGTTCGCGTACCCCCTCACACCTCTGGAGCGAAGCACATGGCTACTCCCCTCTCCGCCGACCAGTTCGTCGCCGCCCTCCGCGCCGAGGGCGTGCGCGTCGTCGAGGTCGGCGACTGGCGTGAGCACAACCGCAATCACAAGGGCGCCTGGGGCCCGGTCAACGGCGTGATCATCCACCACACCGTGACCAGCGGCACGCAGGAAAGCGTCGACCTCTGCTACGACGGCTACGACGAGCTGCCCGGCCCGCTGTGCCACGGCGTCATCGACAAGGCCGGCACCGTCCACCTCGTCGGCAACGGCCGCGCCAACCACGCCGGCAGCGGCGACGGCGATGTTCTCCAGGCCGTCGTCGCCGAGTCCGCCCTTCCCCGGCCCACCTCGATGGACGTCGACGGCAACGCGCGCTTCTACGGCTTCGAGTGCGTGAACCTCGGTGACGGCGCCGACCCCTGGCCGGCCGCCCAGCTCGACGCCATCGAGCGGGTCTCCGCCGCGCTCTGCCGCGCGCACGGCTGGGGCTCCGCGTCCGTCATCGGACACAAGGAGTGGACCGACACCAAGATCGACCCGGTCGGTTTCTCCATGGACGGCATGCGCGGCAAGATCGCGAGCCGCCTCGGGGCCGCGCCGGCGAAGCCGACCACGCCGCCGAAGGACGACCCCGCCAAGGCCACCCAGCCCTACACCGTCCGGGCCGGTGACACCCTGACCGGCATCGCCGAGTCCCACGCGACCACCGCGCCCGAGCTGGCCACGCTCAACGGCCTCAAGGACCCCGACGTCCTGCACCCCGGCCAGGAGCTGAAGGTGCCCGCAGCGGGCAACGCCTACGAGCCCTTCCCCGGTGCCGACTTCTTCCGGGCCGGGCCCAGCTCCCCCGTCGTCACCGCCATGGGCCGCCGGCTCGTCGCCGAGGGCTGCTCCGCGTACACCGAGGGCCCCGGCCCCCGGTGGACCGACGCCGACCGCGACTCCTACGCGAAGTGGCAGCGCAAGCTCGGCTTCGACGGCCCGGACGCCGACGGCTGGCCGGGCCGCAGCTCCTGGGACGCGCTCAAGGTCCCGCGCTCCTCCTGATCACCCGCCCCACCCCGGAACACCGGGAACACCGGAAAGGCCGTCCCTTGTCCGACGCCATCAAGCGGACCCTCCGCACCGTTCTCCAGACCGCCGTCGGTCTCGCGGTCGTCCTGCCCGCGATCGTCGACGCCTCCGGCGTCCCCGCGACCCTCCCCTGGGTCGCCGGGGCGCTGGCCGCCGCGGGCGCCCTCGCCCGCGTCATGGCGCTGCCGGCCGTCCAGGCCCTGCTCCCGGGCTGGCTCCGCACCGAGGCGGCGCCCCCGCCCAACGGGGACGCCGCCCTGCGCGCCCTCGCCGTCGAGGACGACCGGGGCCGCGCATGAACGACTCCGGCACGGAGGCGCCCGGCACCACCGCCATCGTCGCCCTGGAGCTGGAACGGCTCCGCGGCACGATGGAGGCCGGGTTCGCCCGGGTCGACGGCGCCCTCGCGCTGCTCGTCCAGCGCAGTGACCAGACCGACAAGCAGCTGGCCGACCACGAGGCGCGGCTCTACGCCCTGGAACGGGCCCGCTGGCCGCTGGCCAGCATCGCCGCGCTCACGGCCCTCGCCGGGCTGCTGCTCTCCGCCTGGGGGCTGGCCGCCCGATAGCGATCGGCTGAGCCCGGCGCCCAGCCCGTCCGGCGCTTGAGGACACCACGGCCCGCAGGGGGCCGACGTGCCCATCCCGGCAGGGAACGCCGCAGGGCGGCCACCTCTTTCGAGGTGGCCGCCCTGCGAGCGTGTTGTACAGACCTACTGGTTGTACGGACCGTAGTCGTAGTCCTCCAGCGGCACGGCCTGACCCGAACCCGTCCCGAAGGGCGAGTAGTCGATGTCGTCGTAGCCGACGGCCGAGTACATCGCGGCCTTGGCTTCCTCGGTCGGCTCGACCCGGATGTTGCGGTAGCGGGACAGACCCGTACCGGCCGGGATGAGCTTACCGATGATGACGTTCTCCTTGAGGCCGATCAGGGAGTCCGACTTGGCGTTGATCGCCGCGTCGGTGAGCACCCGGGTCGTCTCCTGGAAGGACGCCGCCGACAGCCAGGACTCGGTGGCGAGCGAGGCCTTGGTGATACCCATCAGCTGCGGACGGCCGGAGGCGGGGTGACCGCCCTCGGTGACCACACGACGGTTCTCGCCCTCGAAGCGCGTGCGCTCCACGAGCTCGCCCGGCAGCAGCTCCGCGTCGCCGGACTCGATGATCGTCACGCGGCGCAGCATCTGCCGGATGATGATCTCGATGTGCTTGTCGTGGATCGACACGCCCTGCGAGTTGTAGACCTTCTGGACTTCGCCGACCAGGTGGACCTGGACCGCGCGCTGGCCGAGGATGCGCAGCACGTCGTGCGGGTTGGTGGCACCCACGGTGAGCTTCTGGCCCACCTCGACGTGCTCGCCCTCGCTGACCAGCAGACGGGCACGCTTCGAGATCGGGAACGCCGTCTCGTCGCTGCCGTCGTCCGGAGTGACGACGATCTTCTTGGTCTTCTCGGTCTCCTCGATACGGATGCGGCCGGCCGCCTCCGAGATCGGGGCGACACCCTTGGGCGTACGGGCTTCGAAGAGCTCGACGACTCGGGGCAGACCCTGGGTGATGTCGTCACCGGCCACACCACCGGTGTGGAAGGTACGCATCGTCAGCTGGGTACCGGGCTCACCGATCGACTGGGCCGCGATGATACCGACGGCCTCACCGATGTCGACGAGCTTGCCGGTCGCCAGCGAGCGGCCGTAGCAGAAGGCACAGGTGCCGACCGCGGACTCGCAGGTCAGGACCGAGCGGGTCTTGACCGTCTCCACGCCGTGCGCGACGAGCTGCTCGATGAGCACGTCACCGAGGTCGACGTTGGCAGGCGCGATGACCTTGCCGTCGACGACGACGTCCTCGGCGAGCATACGGGCGTACACGCTGGTCTCGACGTCGTCCGTCTTGCGCAGGACACCGTCGGCGCCCTTGGTCGCGATCGCCAGCTTGAGGCCGCGCTCGGTGCCGCAGTCCTCCTCGCGGATGATCACGTCCTGCGAGACGTCCACCAGACGACGGGTCAGGTAACCCGAGTCGGCGGTACGGAGCGCGGTGTCCGCGAGACCCTTACGGGCACCGTGGGTGGAGATGAAGTACTCCAGCACGGAGAGACCCTCACGGAACGACGCCTTAATGGGTCGCGGGATGGTCTCGTTCTTCGCGTTCGACACCAGACCACGCATACCGGCGATCTGTCGCATCTGCATCATGTTTCCTCGGGCACCCGAGTCAACCATCATGAAGATGGGGTTCGTCTTGGGGAAGTTCGCGTTCATCGCCTCGGCGACCTCGTTGGTCGCCTTGGTCCAGATCGCGATGAGTTCCTGCGTGCGCTCGTCCTTGGTGATCAGACCGCGCTCGTACTGCTTCTGGACCTTCTCGTCCTGGGCCTCGTAGCCCTTGACGATGGCCTTCTTGGCCTCCGGGACGACGATGTCCGTGACGGCGACGGTGACGCCGGAACGGGTCGCCCAGTGGAAGCCCGCGGCCTTCAGGTTGTCGAGCGTCGCCGCCACGATGACCTTGGGGTAGCGCTCGGCCAGGTCGTTGACGATCTCGGAGAGCTGCTTCTTGCCCACCGAGTAGTCGACGAACGGGTAGTCCTCGGGCAGCAGCTCGTTGAAGAGCGCGCGGC
Organism: Streptomyces sp. NPDC042259; assembly: GCF_055582085.1. NCBI lineage: Bacteria > Bacillati > Actinomycetota > Actinomycetes > Kitasatosporales > Streptomycetaceae > Streptomyces > Streptomyces sp. NPDC042259. Next base: position 91,235 of record NZ_JBVJDW010000015.1, read on the forward strand.
CCAGGGTGGTGCGCAGGCGGAAGGTGTCCCCCTGCTGCCACTCCGGCTCGCCCTCCTCCGCGACCGGCGGGGTCCAGCCACGCGGCGGGACGGTGCCGATCGGGAAGCGGATGTCGACCTTCGCCTGGAGCGAGAGCTCCCGGGCGTCGAACGCCATGATCGCCTCGGCGACCGAGCCGAAGGACCGGCCCTCGCCGATGACCTTGCGCTCTTCCTCGTCGGTGGTGAGGAAGAACAGACCCAGCACCATGTCCTGGGTCGGCATGGTGACCGGACGGCCGTCGGCCGGCTTGAGGATGTTGTTCGAGGACAGCATCAGGATGCGGGCCTCGGCCTGCGCCTCCGCGGAGAGCGGCAGGTGCACGGCCATCTGGTCACCGTCGAAGTCCGCGTTGAACGCGGTGCAGACGAGCGGGTGGATCTGGATGGCCTTGCCCTCGACCAGCTGCGGCTCGAAGGCCTGGATGCCGAGACGGTGCAGCGTGGGCGCACGGTTCAGCAGCACCGGGTGCTCGGCGATGACCTCTTCGAGCACGTCGTACACGACCGTGCGGCCGCGCTCGACCATGCGCTTCGCCGACTTGATGTTCTGCGCGTGGTTCAGGTCGACCAGGCGCTTCATCACGAACGGCTTGAAGAGCTCCAGCGCCATGGCCTTGGGCAGACCACACTGGTGCAGCTTCAGCTGCGGACCGACGACGATGACGGAACGCGCGGAGTAGTCCACACGCTTACCGAGCAGGTTCTGACGGAAACGACCCTGCTTGCCCTTGAGCATGTCGCTCAGGGACTTCAGCGGGCGGTTGCCCGGACCGGTGACCGGACGGCCACGACGGCCGTTGTCGAACAGCGCGTCGACGGCCTCCTGCAGCATCCGCTTCTCGTTGTTCACGATGATCTCGGGGGCACCGAGGTCAAGGAGACGCTTGAGGCGGTTGTTGCGGTTGATCACACGGCGGTACAGGTCGTTCAGGTCGGAGGTCGCGAAGCGGCCACCGTCCAGCTGCACCATCGGACGCAGGTCCGGCGGAATCACGGGGATGCAGTCGAGCACCATGCCGCTGGGGCTGTTGCGGGTCTGCAGGAAGGCGGAGACGACCTTGAGGCGCTTGAGCGCACGGGTCTTCTTCTGGCCCTTGCCGGTCCGGATGATCTCGCGGAGGCGCTCGGCCTCCTCGTCGAGGTCGAAGGACTCCAGACGCTTCTGCAGCGCGGCGGCGCCCATCGCACCCATGAAGTAGGTGCCGAAGCGGTCGCGCAGCTCGCGGTAGAGCAGCTCGTCGCCCTCGAGGTCCTGGACCTTGAGGTTCTTGAAGCGGCTCCACACCTCGTCGAGGCGGTCGATCTCGCGCTGCGCGCGGTCGCGCAGCTGCTTCATCTCACGCTCGGCACCCTCGCGCACCTTGCGGCGCACGTCGGCCTTGGCACCCTCGGCCTCGAGCTCGGCCAGGTCGGACTCGAGCTTCTTGGCACGGGCCTCGAGGTCGGCGTCGCGGCGCTGCTCGATCTGCTGACGCTCGACGGAGACGTGCGCCTCCAGCGAGGGCAGGTCGCGCGTGCGGCGCTCCTCGTCCACCCACGTGATCATGTAGGCGGCGAAGTAGATGACCTTCTCGAGGTCCTTCGGGGCGAGGTCGAGCAGGTAGCCCAGCCGCGACGGAACGCCCTTGAAGTACCAGATGTGGGTGACGGGAGCGGCAAGCTCGATGTGGCCCATCCGCTCACGACGCACCTTGGCGCGAGTGACCTCGACGCCGCAGCGCTCACAGATGATGCCCTTGAAGCGGACACGCTTGTACTTGCCGCAGTAGCACTCCCAGTCCCGGGTCGGACCGAAGATCTTCTCGCAGAAGAGTCCGTCCTTTTCGGGCTTCAGGGTGCGGTAGTTGATGGTCTCCGGCTTCTTGACCTCGCCGTGGGACCAGGTTCGGATGTCGTCCGCGGTCGCCAGGCCGATCCGCAGCTCGTCGAAGAAGTTGACGTCGAGCACTGTTCGTCAATCCCTCTTTCAGGGTTTGTGCCCCCTCGCGCCAGCGAGTTAGTGGGCTCTACATCATGGTCTGGGGGTCCGGGGACGGCCGGGGCTCCGCTAGGGAGCCCCGACCAGACCCGTCAGACCTCTTCGACGCTGCTCGGCTCGCGCCGGGACAGGTCGATACCGAGCTCTTCCGCAGCGCGGAAGACGTCCTCGTCCGTGTCGCGCATCTCGATGGACATGCCGTCCGAGGACAGCACCTCCACGTTGAGGCACAGGGACTGCATTTCCTTGATGAGCACCTTGAAGGACTCGGGAATGCCGGGCTCGGGGATGTTCTCGCCCTTGACGATGGCCTCGTAGACCTTCACGCGGCCGGTGACGTCGTCGGACTTGATGGTCAGCAGCTCCTGGAGGGCGTACGCGGCGCCGTATGCCTCCAGCGCCCACACCTCCATCTCACCGAAGCGCTGGCCACCGAACTGAGCCTTACCACCCAGCGGCTGCTGGGTGATCATCGAGTACGGACCGGTCGAACGGGCATGCAGCTTGTCGTCGACCAGGTGGTGCAGCTTGAGGATGTACATGTAGCCGACCGAGATCGGGTCCGGGAACGGCTCGCCGGAGCGGCCGTCGAACATCCGGGCCTTACCGGAGGGCAGGACCAGCCGGTCACCGTCGCGGTTGGGGATCGTGGACTCGAAGAGACCGGCGATCTCGTCCTCGCGGGCGCCGTCGAAGACCGGGGTCGCGACGTTGGTGCCGGCGGCGACATCGTCGGCGCCGATCGCCTGCAGACGCTTCATCCAGTCCTCGTCGCCCTCGACCTTCCAGCCGCGGCTGGCGAGCCAGCCGAGGTGGATCTCGAGGACCTGGCCCGGGTTCATTCGGGACGGGACACCGAGGGGGTTGAGGATGATGTCGACCGGGGTGCCGTCCTCGAGGAACGGCATGTCCTCGACCGGCAGGATCTTCGAGATGACGCCCTTGTTGCCGTGACGGCCGGCGAGCTTGTCACCATCGGTGATCTTGCGCTTCTGCGCCACGTAGACGCGGACCAGCTGGTTCACGCCCGGGGGCAGTTCGTCGCCCTCTTCGCGGTCGAAGACGCGGACGCCGATGACCTTGCCGATCTCACCGTGCGGGACCTTGAGCGAGGTGTCACGCACCTCGCGGGCCTTCTCACCGAAGATCGCGCGGAGCAGGCGCTCCTCCGGGGTCAGCTCGGTCTCGCCCTTGGGCGTGACCTTGCCGACCAGGATGTCGCCGGCGACGACCTCGGCACCGATGCGGATGATGCCGCGCTCGTCGAGGTCGGCGAGGACCTCCTCGGAGACGTTCGGGATGTCCCGGGTGATCTCCTCGGGGCCCAGCTTGGTGTCACGGGCGTCGACCTCGTGCTCCTCGATGTGGATCGAGGAGAGGACGTCGTCCTGTACGAGGCGCTGCGACAGGATGATCGCGTCCTCGTAGTTGTGGCCTTCCCACGGCATGAACGCCACGAGGAGGTTCTTGCCGAGCGCCATCTCGCCCTCGTCCGTGGACGGGCCGTCGGCGAGCACCTGGCCGGTGATCACGCGGGCGCCCTCGTCCACGACGACCTTCTGGTTGAAGGACGTGCCCTGGTTCGAGCGGGAGAACTTGGCGATCCGGTACGTGTTGTACGTGCCGTCGTCGTTGGCGACGGTGACGTAGTCCGCGGAGACCTCCTGGACCACACCGTCCTTCTCGGCCTTGATGACGTCACCGGCGTCGACCGCACAGCGGTACTCCATGCCGGTGCCGACCAGCGGGGCCTCCGCCTTGATCAGCGGAACGGCCTGGCGCATCATGTTCGATCCCATGAGCGCGCGGTTGGCGTCGTCGTGCTCGAGGAACGGGATCATGGCGGTCGCGACCGACACCATCTGGCGCGGGGAGACGTCCATGTAGTCGATGTCCGTGCCGGGCACGTAGTCGATCTCGCCGCCACGACGACGGACCAGGACGCGGTCCTCGGCGTAGGTGTTCTCGTCCGTCAGCGGGGCGTTCGCCTGCGCGATGACGAAGCGGTCCTCCTCGTCGGCGGTGAGGAAGTCCACCTGGTCGGTGACGACACCGTCGACGACCTTGCGGTACGGGGTCTCGACGAAACCGAACGCGTTGACGCGGCCGTACGAGGCGAGCGAGCCGATCAGACCGATGTTCGGGCCTTCGGGCGTCTCGATCGGGCACATGCGGCCGTAGTGCGACGGGTGAACGTCTCGGACCTCGAAGCCGGCCCGCTCACGGGAGAGACCACCGGGGCCCAGCGCGGACAGACGACGCTTGTGGGTCAGGCCCGACAGCGGGTTCGTCTGGTCCATGAACTGGGACAGCTGGCTGGTGCCGAAGAACTCCTTGATGGAGGCGACGACCGGCCGGATGTTGATCAGGGTCTGCGGCGTGATCGCCTCGACGTCCTGGGTGGTCATCCGCTCGCGGACGACGCGCTCCATACGAGCCAGACCCGTGCGGACCTGGTTCTGGATGAGCTCGCCGACGTTGCGCAGACGACGGTTGCCGAAGTGGTCGATGTCGTCGGTCTCGACGACGATCGTGGTGCCGTTCTGGCCCACGGTCTCCGTCTCGCCGGCGTGCAGCTTCACCAGGTACTTGATCGTCGCGATGATGTCGTCGACGGTCAGCACACCGGCATCGAGCGGCTGGTCCGCACCGAGCTTCTTGTTGGCCTTGTAGCGGCCGACCTTCGCGAGGTCGTAGCGCTTGGGGTTGAAGTAGAGGTTCTCGAGCAGCGTCTGCGCGGCCTCACGGGTCGGCGGCTCGCCCGGACGCAGCTTGCGGTAGATGTCGAGCAGCGCGTCGTCCTGGCCCTGGGTGTGGTCCTTCTCCAGGGTGGCGCGCATCGACTCGTACTCGCCGAACTCCTCGAGGATCTGCTCGGTCGTCCAACCGAGAGCCTTCAGGAGAACGGTCACGGACTGCTTGCGCTTGCGGTCGATGCGGACACCGACCAGGTCGCGCTTGTCGACCTCGAGCTCCAGCCAGGCACCACGGGAGGGGATCACCCGGGCGGAGAAGATGTCCTTGTCGGACGTCTTGTCGATGGAGGAGTCGAAGTAGACACCCGGCGAGCGGACCAGCTGCGACACGACGACACGCTCGGTGCCGTTGATGCAGAAGGTGCCCTTGTTGGTCATGAGCGGGAAGTCGCCCATGAAGACCGTCTGAGACTTGATCTCACCGGTCTCGTTGTTGGTGAACTCCGCGGTGACGAAGAGCGGGGCCGCGTACGTGAAGTCGCGCTCCTTGCACTCGTCGATGGAGTTCTTCGGCGGCTCGAAACGGTGGTCGCGGAAGGTCAGCGACATCGACCCGGAGAAGTCCTCGATCGGGGAGATCTCTTCGAAGATCTCCTCCAGACCGGACTTGGTGGGGACGTCTTGACCACTGTCCAGCGCAGCCTCGACGCGAGCCTTCCAGGCGGCGTTGCCGAGCAGCCAGTCGAAGCTCTCGGTCTGCAGCGCAAGGAGGTTCGGAACCTCGAGGGGCTCCTTGATCTTCGCAAAAGAGATGCGCAGCGGGGCGGTGCTGGCGCCGGTGTTCGTATTGGCAGTCGAGGCGTTGCGCGAGGCGGCCAAGAGGGGGTCCTTCCGAGGGCTCGGACTCACTACGCGCGTACCGGTCCCGCTCCGTGCATACGAGAGAAATCCCAGCTCGGGGGTTTCCATCAGCAGTGCTCGACAGCGGGCATGCCCCTGGTGACGGGCAGGGAGCAGCTAACAGGCAGCGCAAAGGGTCAGTGTAGCCACTTGGCCCACTGATGTCCAGAGCGGATTTCCGGAGACCGGTTCGATACCAACCTCTCCCTCCGGGATCCTGTTGTTCCTCGCGTCTGGCACATCGCCTGACGCAAGGCTTCCCTCTTCGTCTTCGATCCATGCCTCGGCCTTTGGATCGATGTGACGCGCGTCCTGAGAATTGCGCGCGACGTGCCGTTCGTCAAGGCCCCTCGGCCCCGGGCGGCCTTCCAAAAGCCCGTCTGTGGCCCCCACGACCCCTCCGCGGCGGCCGCCCGCGGGCCGCACGGCGGGAACAACGAAGATCACCATACTCGTCCTCGGGCCGAGGGCAAGGCACCTGCCGGGGGAACGCCCAAGGGCGACCACCCGCATGGGTGATCGCCCTTGAGTTCGCGCCGCCGGAACGTGTCCGACGGCACAGGAGAGTCAGCAGACTCCGAAGGTCACTTGACCTCGACGGAGGCGCCGGCGCCCTTGAGGGCCTCGGCGGCCTTCTCCGCGGCGTCCTTGGCGACCTTCTCGAGGACCGGCTTCGGGGTGCCGTCGACGAGGTCCTTGGCCTCCTTCAGGCCCAGGGAGGTCAGCTCACGCACGACCTTGATGACCTGGATCTTCTTGTCACCGGCGGCGGTGAGGATGACGTCGAACTCGTCCTGCTCCTCGACGGCCTCGGCGGCGCCACCAGCGGCACCACCGGCGGCGGCAACGGCGACCGGGGCGGCGGCGGTGACGTCGAACTTCTCCTCGAAGGCCTTCACGAACTCGGAGAGCTCGATGAGGGTCATCTCCTCGAACTGGGCGAGCAGGTCGTCCTGGCTGAGCTTCGCCATGATGGCGGTCCTTCCACTAAATCGGCTGGTGCCGGATGTACATTTCGGCGGGCGTACTACGGGCCCGCTGCGACCGTGACGGACGCGAGGTCACACGCTTGCGCGTGATTACTCGGCGGCCTCGGCCTCGACGGGAGCCGGCGTACCGGCACCGCCCTGCTCGACCTTCGCGCGAAGCGCCTCCGCGGTGCGGATGAACTTCGACGGCAGGGCCTGGAAGAGCGCGGCAGTCTGGGACTGCTTGCCCTTCATGGCACCCGCCAGCTTGGCGAGCAGAACCTCGCGGGACTCGAGGTCCGCAAGCTTCTTGATCTCATCGGCGGACAGCGCCTTGCCATCAAGGACACCGCCCTTGATGATCAGGTTCGGGTTTTCCTTGGCGAAGTCACGAAGACCCTTCGCCGACTCCACCGGGTCACCGGTGATGAAGGCAACCGCCGTCGGACCAGTGAAGTGGTCGTCGAGCGTGGTGATCCCGGCCTCGTTGGCCGCAATCTTGGTCAGCGTGTTCTTCACCACGGCGTACTGGGCGTTCTCACCGAGCGAACGGCGCAGCTCCTTGAGCTGTGCCACGGTGAGACCGCGGTACTCGGTCAGCACGGCGGCGTTCGAGCTGCGGAACTGGTCCGTCAGCTCGGCAACCGCGGCAGACTTGTCGGGCCTCGCCATGAGCCTCGGCCTCCTTCCGGGTGATTCGGACCGCATAGACACGCGAAGGGACCTGGGCAAAACGAAACGCCCCGGCGCAGGCGCTCGGGGCGTGTACTCGACCGTCCGGACCAGGGGTCCTCACGGGAGTTCATCCTCAAATCACCTGCGCAGGTCGCCCGCAGCTAGCGGATCCTTCGGCCACCACACCTTCTTGCGAAGGCACAGCAACGACCAGCGGTCTTTGGCTTCTGGCTCAAGGTACGTGAAGGGGGCGGCCGGAAGCAAATCGCCTCCCGCGGGGTGGTTTGAGCCCTGCTCGGCGGGGGTGTGAGGGTCTCCCGCGAGCGGCCCTTCCCTTCGGGCGGTCGGCCGCCGCCAGGCGCCCAGAAGGCCCGCCAGGCGCCTTTGCGCACGCATACGAAAAGGCCGGGCCCCGCACTCCCGAAGGGGTGCGGGGCCCGGCCCGGTAACGATCGCTCGCTACGAGAACGCGTCTATCAGACGGTCTCGTCCTCCGCGAGGAGGTTGCGGGTGCGGTTGGAGTCCAGCGGGATGCCGGGGCCCATCGTCGTGGTGAGGGTCGCCTTCTTGATGTAGCGGCCCTTGGCGGCGGACGGCTTCAGACGAAGGATCTCGTCCAGCGCCGCGGCGTAGTTCTCGACCAGCTTCGTCTCGTCGAAGGAGACCTTGCCGATGATGAAGTGCAGGTTCGAGTGCTTGTCGACGCGGAACTCGATCTTGCCGCCCTTGATGTCCGTGACAGCCTTCGCCACGTCCGGGGTGACCGTGCCGGTCTTCGGGTTCGGCATCAGACCACGCGGACCGAGCACGCGGCCGAGGCGGCCGACCTTGCCCATGAGGTCCGGGGTGGCGACGACGGCGTCGAAGTCCAGACGGCCCTTCGCAACCTCGTCGATCAGTTCGTCGGAGCCGACGATGTCGGCGCCGGCGGCTTCCGCGGCCGCAGCACGGTCACCGGTCGCGAAGACCAGGACCCGGGCGGTCTTACCGGTGCCGTGCGGAAGGTTCACGGTGCCACGGACCATCTGGTCGGCCTTGCGCGGGTCGACGCCCAGACGCATGGCGACCTCGACGGTGCCGTCGAACTTGGTGGCGGAGGTGTCCTTCGCGAGACGGACGGCCTCGAGGGGGGCGTACAGGCGCTCCGCCTCGACCTTGGCGTCCGCAGCGCGGAGAGTCTTGCTGCGCTTCACTGCTTCTCCTCAGTGGTTATGGAGTCGTGGTGCGGACCAGCGCTGGTCCTCCCACGGGTACTGCGACGGGGCTGATCAGCCTTCGACGGTGATGCCCATGGAACGGGCGGTGCCGGCGATGATCTTCTCGGCGGCGTCCAGGTCGTTCGCGTTCAGGTCGGGCATCTTCGTGGTGGCGATGTCACGAACCTGGTCGCGGGTGATCTTGGCGACCTTCTTGACGTGCGGCTCGCCGGAGCCCTTCTCCACGCCCGCGGCCTTGAGGATCAGCTTCGCGGCCGGCGGGGTCTTCGTCACGAAGGTGAAGGAGCGGTCTTCGTAGACCGTGATCTCCACCGGCACGACCATGCCACGCTGCGACTCGGTCGCGGCGTTGTAGGCCTTGCAGAACTCCATGATGTTGACGCCGTGCTGGCCCAGCGCGGGGCCGACCGGCGGGGCCGGGTTGGCGGCACCGGCGCTGATCTGGAGCTTGATAAGCCCCGTGATCTTCTTCTTCTTGGGAGGCATTGCTCTCTCCGGGTCCTAGTGAGAGTTTTTTTGCCTGCGCACAGAGCGCGCAGGCATACCGCACCACGATAACGGGTAACATGCTGCGGCCAAAAACCGAGCAGGTCAGACAGGCTGCAAGCAGCCCGTCTGACCTGTTCGGAGGCTTGTGTCCCGGAAGAAACTAGTTCTTCTGGATCTGGTCGAAGCTCAGCTCGACCGGGGTCTCGCGACCGAAGATCTCGACGAGGCCCTTGACCTTCTTCGAGTCGGCGTTGATCTCGTTGATCGTCGCCTGCAGCGTCGCGAACGGGCCGTCGGTGACGGTGACCGAGTCGCCCACCTCGAAGTCCAGCACCTGGACCTCGACCTTGCGGGAGGGGGCGGGCTTGCCCTCGGCCTCGGCGGCCTCGCGGGCGGCCTTCTCCTCGGCCTCCGGGGCGAGCATCTTGACGATCTCGTCCAGGGTCAGCGGGTACGGGTCGTAGGCGTTGCCCACGAAGCCGGTGACGCCGGGGGTGTTGCGGACGACGCCCCAGGACTCGTTCGTCAGGTCCATGCGCACCAGCACGTAGCCGGGGAGCTTGTTCTGGCGGACGGTCTTGCGCTCACCGTTCTTGATCTGCGCGACCTCTTCCTGCGGCACCTCGGCCTGGAAGATGAAGTCCTCGACGTTGAGCGAGACGGCGCGCTGCTCGAGGTTGGTCTTCACACGGTTCTCGTAACCCGCGTAGGTGTGGATGACGTACCACTCGCCGGGCAGACCGCGCAGCTCGTCGCGGAGGGCGGCGACCGGGTCGACGGGGGCCTGCTCCTCGGCGGGCTCCTCGACCTCGTCCCCGGCCTCGTCGGACAGCTCCGCCTCGTCGGGCAGCTCGGCCTCGACGGCGGCCTCGGCCTCGGCCGCGTCCTCCTCGGAGAGCGCGACGTCCTCGTCCTCGACGTGGACGGCGGCCTGCTCGGCCGGCTCGCCGGCGGCGTCGTCCTCGGCGTCGAGCTCGTCGACGCCGTCGGCGTTCTCGACGATCTGAAGCTCGGTGTCGTCGCCGACCTCGTCCGAGGCAGCCGGCGCGTCCACGTCGGCCGCTGCCGCCTCGACGGGCTCGACGGCGTCGTTCAGGTTCGGGTCAGACACGTGGCTGCTTCTTCCTGGCTTCAAGGGGTGGAACGTGCGAAGGGGCGGCTCTCCTGAGAGCAGCCGCCCTACGCGCGGGTTCAGCCGAAGACGTACTTGACGGCGTTCTCGAACCCATAGTCAATCACGGTCACCAGACCGATGACGATGAGGACAAAGACGATCACCACGGTGGTGTACGTCGAGAGCTGGCTCCTGGTGGGCCAGACGACCTTGCGGAGTTCCGCGACTACCTGACGGTAAAAGAGTGCGAGGCGCCCGATGGGGCCCTTCTTCCCGCGCTTCCCACCGCGGCGGCCCTTCTTGGAGGCCACCTCGTCCTCGGGACGACCGCTCTCAGGCGTCGCGGTGGAGCCAAGGGCTTCCGTCACTACGTCCTCACCTGAATCCGGGTCGTGGCCGTGCCGCGCCCGGTTGAGCCGCACGGCGGTGCATTTCAGTACGTACGCATGCACGCACCCTGGTGACGATGCGTGTAGCAGGGCCGAAGGGACTTGAACCCCCAACCGCTGGTTTTGGAGACCAGTGCTCTACCAATTGAGCTACGACCCTTTGTGGTTCCCCCAACGTACCGCATCCACTCGGGTGCACGGTGTGCACGGAGCGGAGTCGCCTGTGAGGGGCCAACGACGCATGAGTGTACGTGCTCCGGAGCCCAGCGTCGAACAGCCGGGGTTCGGGGCGCCTGGATGGAGCCGTGAGAAGGACGTGGGAGCGGCGTGGGAGGGAGGTGAGCGGGAGGGCCCGGCCCGTCGCCGCGGCCGTCCGTGAAACCCGTGCGCCCGGTTCGTTCCGGGTCTGGGACGATGCCCTCATGACCGCTGCCACTCCTCCCGCACAGTCCCCCACCGACCGTCGGGTATCGGCCCGCATCGGGTCGATCTCCGAGTCCGCGACCCTCGCCGTGGACGCCAAGGCGAAGGCCCTCAAGGCCGCCGGGCGTCCGGTGATCGGCTTCGGCGCGGGCGAGCCGGACTTCCCCACGCCCGACTACATCGTCGAGGCCGCCGTGGAGGCCTGCCGCAACCCGAAGTTCCACCGCTACACCCCGGCCGGCGGGCTCCCCGAGCTCAAGGCCGCGATCGCCGCGAAGACGCTGCGCGACTCGGGCTACGAGGTCGACGCCTCCCAGGTGCTCGTCACCAACGGCGGCAAGCAGGCCATCTACGAGGCCTTCGCCGCGATCCTCGACCCGGGTGACGAGGTCATCGTCCCCGCCCCGTACTGGACCACCTACCCCGAGTCGATCCGCCTCGCGGGCGGCGTCCCGGTGGACGTCGTCGCGGACGAGACGACCGGTTACCGCGTGTCGGTCGAGCAGCTCGAGGCGGCCCGTACGCCGAACACCAAGGTGCTGCTCTTCGTCTCCCCGTCGAACCCCACCGGTGCGGTCTACACCCGCGCGCAGGTCGAGGAGATCGGCCGCTGGGCCGCCGAGCACGGCCTGTGGGTGCTGACCGACGAGATCTACGAGCACCTGGTCTACGGCGACGCCGAGTTCTCCTCGCTGCCCGTCGTGGTGCCCGAGCTGCGCGACAAGTGCGTCGTGGTCAACGGTGTTGCCAAGACGTACGCGATGACCGGCTGGCGAGTGGGGTGGATCATCGGCCCCAAGGACGTCGTGAAGGCCGCCACGAACCTCCAGTCGCACGCCACGTCCAACGTCTCCAACGTGGCGCAGATGGCCGCCCTGGCCGCCGTCTCGGGCGACCTGACGGCCGTGGAGGAGATGAAGGTCTCCTTCGACCGCCGCCGCCGCACGATCGTCCGGATGCTCAACGAGATCGACGGCGTGCTCTGCCCCGAGCCGGAGGGCGCGTTCTACGCCTACCCGTCGGTGAAGGAGCTGCTCGGCAAGGAGATCCGCGGCAAGCGGCCCGCCACCTCCGTGGAGCTGGCCGCGCTGATCCTCGACGAGGCCGAGGTCGCGGTCGTCCCCGGTGAGGCCTTCGGCACACCGGGCTACCTGCGTCTGTCGTACGCCCTGGGCGACGAGGACCTGGTCGAGGGCGTCTCGCGGATCCAGAAGCTGCTCGCCGAGGCGAAGGCGTAACGCCTGACGGCTGTGTGGTGAACGCGGGTCCCCGGCTGCGGCCGGGGGCCCGCTTCCCGTTCCGGCGCCTGCGGCCTCACCGCCGTGCGTCCGTCTCCGCCGTGCGTTCGTCTTTGCTTTCGCCCCGGCCCTCGTTCAGGTATTTCCCCTACCGCTTGCCACACGTATACGGCAAGATCTTGGGATGCGGCAGTCTTCCGGGGAGCAGCCCCCGTACCCCAGCGAAACCGTCCGTGACGTCCGTCTGCTGCCGAAGGCCCATCTGCATCTGCACTTCACGGGCTCGATGCGGCCCTCGACCTTGATCGAGCTGGCGGACAAGTACGGCGTGCACCTGCCGGAGGCGCTGAGCGGCGGCGAACCGCCCCGGCTGCGCGCCACGGACGAGCGCGGCTGGTTCCGCTTCCAGCGGCTGTACGACATCGCCCGGTCCTGTCTGCGCTCCCCCGACGACATCCGGCGCCTGGTGCGCGAAGCCGCCGAGGAGGACGTCCGCGACGGCTCGGGCTGGCTGGAGATCCAGGTCGACCCCACGTCGTACGCGCCCCGGCTGGGCGGGCTGATCCCCGCGCTGGAGATCATCCTGGACGCGGTGGAGAGCGCCTCGCGGGAGACCGGGCTGGGCATGCGGGTGCTCGTCGCCGCGAACCGCATGAAGCACCCGCTGGACGCCCGTACCCTCGCCCGCCTCGCGGTGCGTTACGCCGACCGGGGCGTGGTCGGCTTCGGACTCTCCAACGACGAGCGGCGCGGTCTCGCCCGCGACTTCGACCGGGCCTTCGAGATCGCCCGCGAGGGCGGTCTGCTGGCCGCCCCGCACGGCGGCGAGCTGTCGGGGCCCAGCAGCGTGCGCGACTGCCTGGACGACCTGCACGCGGGCCGGGTGGGCCACGGCGTGCGCGCCGCCGAGGACCCGCATCTGCTGCGCAAGCTCGCCGAGCGCGGTGTGACGTGCGAGGTCTGCCCCTCGTCGAACGTGGCCCTGGGCGTCTACGAGAAGCCGGCGGACGTACCGCTGCGCACCTTGTTCGAGGCGGGCGTGCCGATGGCTCTGGGCGCGGACGACCCGTTGCTCTTCGGTTCCCGCCTGGCGGCCCAGTACGAGCTGGCCCGCGAGCACCACGGCTTCACGGACGCGGAGCTGGCGGAACTGGCGAGGCAGTCGGTACGGGGGTCGGCGGCGCCGACGGATGTCCGCGAGACGCTGCTCACGGGTATCGACAAGTGGCTGGTGTCTTGACGGCGTTGTTCTGACGGTGTTGTTTCCTCAAGCGCCGGACCGCTGGAAAGTGAGACCGGCCCGATCGAGCCCGTCCGGCGCTTGAGGCCGAGGTCAGGCCGAGGTCAGAGAGTCACGCCTACGGTCACCGGTTCGTTCACCAGCGTCACCCCGAACGCCGCGAACACCCCGTCCCGGACCTCCCGCGCGAGCGCGAGCAGGTCCTCGGTCGTGGCCTCGCCCCGGTTGGTCAGCGCGAGCGTGTGCTTCGTCGAGATCCGGGCCGGGCCGGAGCCGTACCCCTTCGTGAAGCCCGCCTTGTCGATGAGCCACGCCGCCGACGTCTTCGTGTGTCCGTCCCCCGCCGGGTAGGCGGGCGGTGTGACGTCCGGCCCCAGCCGCTCGGCCGCGCGGGCCAGGAAGGCCGTGTACTCGGCCTCGGTGAGTATCGGGTTGGTGAAGAAGGATCCGGCGGACCACGTGTCGTGGTCCTCGGCGTCGAGGACCATGCCCTTGCCCGCGCGCAGCTTCAGCACCGTCTCGCGGGCCGTGGCGGCGGGGACCCGCTCGCCGGCCCGGACGCCGAGGGCGCGGGCCGTCTCGGGGTACTTCAGGGGGGCGGACAGCCCGCCCGCGTCCTCCAGCTCGAAGCGGACGCGCAGCACGACGTGGCGCGTGGGGTCCTGCTTGAAGCGGCTGTGGCGGTAGGAGAAGCCGCAGTCGGCGTTGGGGATGGTGACGATCTCGTCGGCACGGCGGTCGTAGGCGACGACCTCGGTGATGGTCGCGGAGACCTCCTGGCCGTACGCCCCGACGTTCTGGATCGGGGTGGCACCGGCGGAGCCCGGCACGCCGGCCATGCACTCGATGCCGGCCAGACCGGCCTCGACGGTGCGGGCCACGGCGTCGGACCAGTTCTCGCCGGCGGCCAGCTCCAGGCGGGTGCCGTCGAGGCGGAAGCCGCTGGTGGCGATGCGCAGGGCGGTGCCCTCGAAGCCCTTGTCGGAGATGACCAGGTTGCTGCCGCCGCCGATGATCAGCAGCGGGGTGCCGCTCGCGTCGGCCTCGCGGACGACCGCGATGACCTCGTCGTCGGTGGTGGCCGTGACCAGCCGGGTCGCGGGGCCACCGAGGCGGAAGGTGGTCAAGGGGGCGAGGGGGGCGTCGTGGAGTTCCTGCACGTGCACAAGAGTACGGGGGCGCTGCGCTGGGCTTGTGGGGGTGCGGTTCCCTGGCCGGGACCTCGGTGCGGGGCTCGGTGCGGGCCGGTGGTCCTGGGCCGGGCGCCGGGGTCGCAGGGGGCGTCCCGGAATCGGATATTTACGGGCGGGGAGCCCTGGGGCGCGACGGTGCCCCGAACTGCCGCCCACAAATATCCGGCAGCATTCCGGGACGCCACCTGGGAACCCGTCACCCTCCGTCACCGTCAGGCATGCGTAAGGGGCACCCGCCGTTGTCGGGTGCCCCATTACTTGCCGGCTGTGGCTCAGGGCAGGCGGACCGTGGCGCGGGACATGCCCAGGACCTTCTGGCCGTCGCTCTTGGCCACCAGGTCCACGCGGACCGTGCGGGCCTCGTCGTCCTTGGCGGCGACCTTGGCGCTGACCTCGATGAGCGCGCCCTTGCCGTCGTTCGGCACGACGACCGGCTTGGTGAAGCGCACCCCGTACTCGACCACGGAGGACGGGTCGCCGGTCCAGTCGGTCACCACGCGGATCGCCTCGGCCATGGTGAACATGCCGTGCGCGATGACGTCCGGCAGTCCGACCTCCTTGGCGAACTTCTCGTCCCAGTGGATCGGGTTGAAGTCGCCGGAGGCGCCCGCGTACCGCACGAGCGTGGCGCGCGTCACGGGGAAGCTCTGGGCGGGCAGCTCGGTGCCGACCGCTACCTCGTCGTAGGTCATCCGGGCGGTCATCACGCCTCCTCGGCGGCGCGGGCCACCAGCATCGTGTGCGCGGTCACCACGTGCTCGCCGCTCTCGTCGTGGACGTCGCCACGCACCGACAGCACGTCGTTGCCCGCCAGGGACTTGATCGATTCGATCGTGGAGGTGACCGACAGCCGGTCACCCGCGCGGACCGGGCGGGTGTAGGCGAACTTCTGATCGCCGTGCACCACGCGGTCGTAGTCCAGGCCCAGCTGCGGGTCCTGGATGACCTGACCGGCCGCCTTGAATGTGATCGCGAACACGAAAGTCGGCGGGGCGATCACGTCCGAATGACCGAGCGCCTTGGCGGCCTCGGGGTCGAGGTACGCCGGATTGGCATCGCCGACGGCCTCGGCGAATTCGCGGATCTTCTCCCGGCCGACCTCATACGGGTCGGTGGCCGGGTAGGTCCGTCCGACGAAGGACTGGTCGAGCGCCATCGGCTCGGCACCTCCAGAGTGACTGGGTCGGGATACGCCGTGAGGCCGCCCCCAAAAAATGGGGACGGCCTCACGAACGAGCCTGAGTGTTATCGCGTTTCGCGGTGCGCGGTGTGCGCCTTGCAACGCGGGCAGTGCTTCTTCATCTCCAGTCGGTCCGGGTCGTTACGCCGGTTCTTCTTGGTGATGTAGTTCCGCTCCTTGCACTCCACGCAGGCCAGCGTGATCTTCGGGCGGACGTCGGTGGCAGCCACGTGAGTGCTCCTTGACGGAATGGACGGATGAACGCATAAAAGAGTAGCCGATCGGAGGACCGACCCCACAATCGGCTACTGTGTGTAGCGGTGACCGGACTTGAACCGGTGACACAGCGATTATGAGCCGCTTGCTCTACCGACTGAGCTACACCGCTTTGATGCGAGAGAGTTCCTCGCCCTCACAGGCGAGGAACCTCACACACCAGAGCCCCAATACGGAATCGAACCGTAGACCTTCTCCTTACCATGGAGACGCTCTGCCGACTGAGCTATTGGGGCGAGCGAGGAAGACATTACACGGTCTGCGGCCGAAGGTGAAATCCGTATCCGGCCGCCCTACGCGGGGCCTTCCGGCGGGTCTCTGCGCGCCCCTTCCCGAGGGCCTCACGGGCCACACCGGTACGACTATTGGCCGCCTCCTCGAAGCCGCCCCACCCGCGCCCTAGGCTCGGTCCAGCTGCGTGATCATGTTCGCCACCGGCCCGGAGGAGCGCCATGCCCGACAGCCAGCCGCAGCCGCCGAGGAAGCCCGACGGCGACGCCGTCGGCCCGCCCCCGCACGGCGGGGGCGCCCTGGTGCTCTGCGGCGCCCGGCTCGCCGACGGCCGGACCGTGGACGTACGGCTCAGCAACGGCCGCATCGAGGCCGTGGGGACGGCCGGCAGCCTCGTCCCCGGGCCCCGCGTCGACCTCGGCGGCTATCTGCTGCTGCCCGCCCCCGCCGAGCCGCACGCGCACTGCGACACCGCGCTGACCGCCGACATCGGCGGCCCCGTCTCGTACGGGCTCGAGGACGTGCAGCGGCGCACCACGGAGGCCGCGCTGCTGCAACTCGGCCACGGGGCGACCGCGCTGCGCTCCCACGTCCGGATCGGCGACGTCCAGGGGCTGCGGTCGCTGGAGGCGGTGCTGCAGGCGCGCCGGGCGCTGCGCGGCCTCATCGATCTGACCGCCGTGGCCGTGCCCCGGCTGCTGACCGGTGCCGCCGGGGCCGACGGGCTGGCCATGCTGCGGGACGCCGTGAAGATGGGCGCGTCCGTCGTCGGCGGCTGCCCCGACCTCGATCCCGACCCGACGGGCTACGCCGAAGCGGTCCTGGACATCGCCGCCGAGCACGGCTGCGCCGTCGATCTGCACACGGACGGTGACGACCCGGCCCGGCTCGCCCGGCTGGCCGCCATGGCCGGTGGCCTGCGGCCCGGCGTCGCCCTCGGCCCCTGCGGGGGGCTGGCCCGGCTTCCCCGCGAGCCGGCGGCGCGGGCGGCGGAGCAGCTCGCGGCGGCGGGGGTGACCGTCATCTGCCTGCCCCAGGGCGACTGCTGTGCGTCGGGGTCGCAGCGGGGGCGGGTCTCGGCGTGTGCGCCGGTGCGGCTGTTGCGGGCGGCGGGCGTCGCGGTGGCGGCGGGCAGCGGCGCGCTGCGGGACGCGGCCAATCCGGTGGGGCGGGGGGATCCCATCGAGGCCGCGTTCCTGCTGGCGTCGCGTGGTGAGCTGCGGCCCGAGGAGGCGTACGCGGCCGTCAGCGACCGGGCGCGGGCGGCGATGGGCCTGCCGGAGGTGCGGGTCGAGGCGGGCTTCCCGGCGGAGCTGCTGGCCGTGCGGGGCGACGGGGTCGCGGGGATGCTCTCGCTCGCGTACAGCCGCCTGGTGGTCCACGAGGGGCGCGTGGTGGCCCGTACGAGCGCGGTGCGGGAGTTCCGGGACTCCCGGGCGGTGGTGGCCCTGGACCTGCCCCGGCAGTCCTCTCGGGGCGGCGGCGAACCGGGCTGAGCCGGCCGGTCGCGACCGGCGACGACCGGCCACGACCGGGGTGGCCGATCTTGTCCGTGCGTCCGATGGCGGCCCGGCGCACGGGGCGTACGGTCGAAGACATGCGCATTGTCATCGCTGGTGGACATGGTCAGATCGCGCTGCGGCTGGAGCGTTTGCTCGCCGGGCGCGGTGACGAGGTAGCGGGTGTGATCCGCAAGCCGGAGCAGGCGGGTGATCTCCTCGCGGCGGGCGCCGAGCCGGTTCTGTGTGATCTGGAGTCGGCGTCGGTCGCGGACCTCGTCCGGCATCTGGAGGGCGCGGACGCCGCCGTCTTCGCGGCCGGGGCGGGGCCGGGCAGCGGCACGGACCGCAAGGACAGCGTGGACCGGGGCGCGGCGGCCCTCTTCGCCGACGCGGCGGAGGCGGCCGGGGTCCGCCGCTTCGTGATCGTCTCGTCCATGGGGGCCGACCGCGAGCCGCCCGAGGGCACCGACCCGGTCTTCGCGGCGTATCTGCGGGCGAAGGGCGCGGCGGACGACGACGTGCGCTCCCGGGCCGGTCTGGACTGGACCGTGCTGCGCCCGGGCCGGCTCACCGACGAGCCCGGCACGGGCCGGGTGACGCTGGCGGAGTCGACGGGCCGGGGCGAGGTGACCCGGGACGACGTGGCGGCGGTCCTGGCGGCGCTCCTGGACGAACCGGGCACGGCGGGCCGCACGCTGGAGCTGATCGGCGGCGACAGCCCGGTGGAGGAGGCGGTGAAGACGGTCGTGTCGGGGTAGCCGGGCGAACGGGATAGCCGGGCGGAGAAGCCGGGCAACGAAAGAGACCCCCGACCAGAAGGTCGGGGGTCTCGTTCCGTGGCGGCGCCAGGGTTCGAACCTGGGTAGGCTGAGCCGGCAGATTTACAGTCTGCTCCCTTTGGCCACTCGGGCACACCGCCAAGGGTTGCTGCCGGGATTCCCGCCTCGCGGCGGTTGTCCGTGGCAACGACGTAAACCATACCCGATGACCAGGGGTGGTCCGCCACTCGATTCGCGGCCCCTCGATCGGGCCCCGGGTGACTAGGCTGGCAGCGGCCCTCCGGGGCCGTACCCCTGATGGATCTACGTACGAGGAGCCAACTCAATATGGCCGACTCCAGTTTCGACATCGTCTCGAAGGTCGAGCGGCAGGAGGTCGACAACGCCCTCAACCAGGCCGCCAAGGAGATCTCGCAGCGCTATGACTTCAAGGGCGTCGGCGCCTCGATCGCCTGGTCCGGCGAGAAGATCGAGATGCGCGCCAACGCCGAGGAGCGGGTCAAGGCGGTTCTCGACATCTTCGAGACCAAGCTGGTCAAGCGCGGTATCTCACTGAAGTCGCTGGACGCGGGCGAGCCGCAGGCCTCCGGCAAGGAGTACAAGATCTTCGCCTCCATCGAGGAGGGGATCTCGCAGGAGAACGCGAAGAAGGTCGCGAAGATCATCCGCGACGAGGGCCCGAAGGGCGTCAAGGCGCAGGTCCAGGGCGACGAGCTGCGGGTCAGCTCCAAGAGCCGTGACGACCTCCAGGCCGTCCAGGCGCTCCTCAAGGGCAAGGACCTGGACTTCGCGATCCAGTTCGTGAACTACCGGTAGCCACCTGGCAGTTCACAGCGAGGGGCACCGTCGGGCCCGCCTCGACGACCGCCTCGGCGGTGCCCTCCCCCGCACGTGCGGGGGCCCAACGGGATGACGGCGGCGGCGCGTTGAGCGCACGGCCGGGTTATGATCACCGCAAGGCGGGGTCGTAGCACAGAGGTAGTGCGCCTACACGTCATGGAGGAGGACGTCGGTTCGAATCCGACCGCCCCGCCCCTTCGAGCATCGGCGTCGGTCGAGCTGCGCAGGTGTGAAGCCCCATGCTTCCCTCGGTGGCCTTGACCTCAAGCAATGTTGAGCTTTTAGCGTTCTCGGTGAACGGCCGATCCGTCCGACGGCCGTCGCCCAGATACCGGGAGCGCTCCGCTATGACCGTCACCGCCGCAGAGTTCGCCGCCCTCGAAGCGCGAGTGCGGGTGCTCGCCGACCGCGCCGACGTCACCGGTCTCATCGACCGCTACCTGCTGAGCCTCGACACGGTGCCCGCAGGGGGCGGCCGCTTCGACGACGCCTGGGCGCGCGGGCTGTTCACCGAGGACATACGGCTCACGACACCGATCGGTGACCACGAGGGGATAGCGGGCCTGGCCGAGTCCGAGCAGGCGGCGTTCGCGAAGTTCGAGCGGACCCAGCACGTCGGCACGAACTACATGATCGCCCTCGACGGCGACCGGGCCACGGTGCGGTGGAACGCGGTCATGACGCATGTGCACCTGGCGACGACCCAGCGGGCCCGGGGCGCGGAGCCGGGCGGCCACTTCGACGTGGGCGGCACGTTCACGGGCGAGGTGGTGCGCACGGACCAGGGCTGGCGCTTCCGGCGTCTGACCGTCCAGGCCGTGTGGACGAACGGCCGAGGCCCGCTGGAGCTGACCCCGAAGGCGGAGTCGAGCATGCGGGCCCTGGCGGGCGGCGGGGCGTAGCGGCTCGGCGCCGGGCCGGAAGTGCGGGCTCAGCCGGGGACGGTGTCCAGCTCTTCGGCTACCTCGCAGACGACATCCGCCCACTTGGCGGCCGTTCGTGCCGACGCCGTATCCCCCACCTGCTCGAACAGTCCGGCGGCCAGCAGGAAAGTCTCGAAGGCCTCGGCCAGCAGGCCTTGGTGTGCCAGCGCCTGGGCCAGGTGCTCCAGTTCCATGGCGAGGCCGTGATCGTCTCCGGTCTCCGCGAACAGCTCGGCCGCCTCGGTGTGAGCCACCGCGGCCTTGGCCCACTTCTCCTGTTTCTGCCGGACCAGGCCGATGTTTCCCTTGACCTTCGCCTGGCTGTGACGGTCACCCATGCGCTCGAATATCTCCAGAGCCGCCTCTTGGGCGGCCCGCGACTTCCCGTGCTTCGCGACCATGAGGAGCCCGACCCCGAGGTTGCCCAGCTCGATCGCCAGCGGCTGCGGGGCATCCAGCTCCCGCATGAGGGAGACCGCCTTGGTATGGGCGGCGACGGCCTTCTTCAGCTTTCCGTCGTTACGCAACGCCATCCCCAGGCTGCCCAGCGCCTGGGCATAGCCGAGCCGGTCACCCGAAGCGCGGTAGATCTTCGCCGCGCGACGGTGCATCGCGGCCGCTTCCGCCGTCCTTCCCACCGCGGTCAGTGTTTCCGCGATGTTCGACAGTGCCTGGGCGGCCCCGTGCTCGTCACCCAGACGCCGGAATGCCTTTTCCGCTTTCGCGTGAGCGTCGATCGCTTCCTCGAACCGCCGCAGGTCGTACAGCGTCAGGCCGAGATTGTTCAGGGCACTGGCCCGGCCGCGCGGGTCTTTGTGCTTCCGCGACAACGTGATCGCCCTGGCATGTGCGCGCACGGATTTCTTGAACTTCCGAAGGTCGCGGTAAATGACACCGAGCCTGGTCAGGAGGATGACCTCATCGCCCGGCTCCTTGAGTTTCCGGCTCGACTTGACAGCGGCGCGGAGGATGGCGACGGCGTCATCAAGGTAGCGAAAGTCCCCCAGGAACGGCGAAATGTGCAAGGCGATCGCCATGCACACCACGTCGTCACCGCCCCGGTGTGTCGTCAGCGCCACGGCCATGAGCGAATGGCGCTCGGCCTCCAGCCAATTCAACGCGTCGGCCCGGCTCTTGAAGCGGTTCCCCGCAGGCTGCGCGTCGTCTCTGTGGACGAACGCGCGGTCTTTCGCGTCGAGGCTGACCCCGCAGTAGTGGAGCCAGAGGCGACGCAGGCTGTCTCCCCCGTCACTCTCGTCGCCCTCCGTCCGGAGGCGATGGGCGGCGTACAAGTGGACAAGGTCGTGCAGGCGCCAGCGACCGTCCGCGCGGCCGAGCGCGACCAAGTGCATGCGGGCGAGGTCGCCCAAGAGCCGTTCGGCCTCCGGGATGCCGGAACCGTTCAACTGGGCCGCGGCCTCTGTCGAGAAGTCCGGGCCGGGGTTCAGGCAGAGCAACCGGAACAACCGGGCCTGGCCCGGGGAGAGCTGTTCGTAGGAGAGATCGAAGGCCGCCCGTACGGCACGGTCCTCCCGGCTCAGAGTGTCCAGCCGCGAGCGACCGTCCTCCAAGGCCTCGCGAAGGGACGACAACGGCCGGTTGGGCCTGTCCACCAGGAGTGAGGCCACGATGCGCAGCGCCAAGGGCAAACCGTCGCACAGCTCAACGATTCGCTTGGCGTCCTGCGGGGCTTCGCTCACTCTGGTATCGCTCTCGCATGCCTGCCCGAGGACGTCCCGGAGTAGCGTGACGCCGGCGTCGGCGGGAAGCAGCCCGAGCCTGTGTGGCCGGGCATCCAGCCCGGCCAGTGTGTGGCGTGACGAGATGAGGACGGCGGTGCCTTTGTCGCTCGGCAGGAGGTGCCGTACGTCCTCTTCGCTCGCGGCGTTGTCCAACACCATCAGCACTCGTCGACCGGCTTCGGCGCGTGTGGCGAGCACGGTACGGAAGAGCTGTGAGCGTTCGGGCAGATCGGGTGGGACGTGTTCGCTCGGCACCCCGAGGGCGTGCAGCAGGGTGACGAGCGCCTGGGATGGTGTGACCCGCCGCGCGCTGTCGTAGCCGAAGAGGTCGACGAACAGGACCCCGCCGGGAAACCAGCCGGGTTGCCGCAAGGCGTGATCCGCGGCCTGGAGCACCAGCTCGGTCTTGCCCACGCCGGCCGGTCCCGTCACGACCGCCACCGGCGCCCGGCCTTCCGCGGCCGGCGCCAAACCCCCGATGAGGGCGCTGACTTGCATGCCGCGCCCCACGAAGGTGGTGGAACACGGCGGCAGTCCCGCGAGCGCCGACGACGGCCGGTCCGGAAGGTTGAACGTGACGCCGATGTCCCGGCCCTGGATCACATGCTCGGCGCGCCCGCCGAAGTCGTTGTGTGTCGTCATCGCGGCCTCTCAGCCGGCCGGGGCCAGGTCGAACTGACGCAGCCAGGCCGTGTCCCCGCCGCCGGCCGTGGCCGTGACTCCGGCGACCAACCAGATGGCCGCGGGGATGAACTCGTCGCCCAGCTCGTCCATGGCGTCGTCGAGCGTGCCGTCCCCGGCCTCGGGGTGGCCGATGAGCCCGCCGAGGCTTTGCGCCGCCCGCTCGGCGTCGGCGCCGAGGCCGTCCCGGATCCATTCCATGGCCTGCTCGGCCTCTCGTGGCGCGAGCCCGGCATCACGCGCACCGACGAGCCAGCCGAAGACGACGGCCAGGAGGGTCGCCCCGAAATAGCCCGCCGCCTCCGGGCCCTCCAGGTCGCTTATGCGTTGCAGCCCGACGTCCACGTTCAGGGCGATGCGCGGATTCTTGCGCTCGACAATCGCGCCGACCAGCGGCTCCAGGAGATCCGCGGCGTCGGCTTGCGGGGTTTTACCGGCGTCGTCGCCCCCGGCGGCGTGCCCGTCCGCCGCCTCGTCGAATTTCTCCCGGAAGGCGGCCAACCGGCTGTCCAGTGCCCGGGATATCTCGTGACTTCCCTCTCCTGGCGACCGGGAAAGCCCCTTCCGTACCTTGCGCAATGCCTCTTGCCGCACGAGCCGGCGGCGCTCGGCCCAGCGGGCCGCCTCCGCGGCCTCCGCCTTCTTCCGAGCCTTCTTCTTGGGCACCGTGCCCCCCTGAGCCGCACCGATCGAACAGGCACGACCCTTCCACAAGCCGTCGGCTTGCGCCCAAGAGTCCGCCAACCCCGTCAGCGCGTCGCGAACGGCCGGTCCGTGGGGACGATTTCACGGCCGAGCGGCATCAGCGAGATCGGGATCAGCTTGAAGTTGGCGATGCCGAGCGGGATGCCGATGATCGAGACGCACAGGGCGATGCCCGTGATGATGTGACCGAGCGCCAGCCACCATCCGGCGAAGACGAACCAGATGACGTTGCCGATCAGCGACCCCGCCCCGGCATCCCGCCGCTCCACCGTCGTCCGGCCGAAGGGCCACAGGGCGAAGGCCGCGATGCGGAACGAGGCGATACCCCACGGGATGGTGATGATGAGGACGCAGCAGATCAGGCCCGCGACGACGTAACCGAGTGCCATCCAAAATCCGCAGAGGACCAGCCAAACAATATTCAGGATGAACTTCATAAATTTCAGCCTTCCACGCATTTGGTTCACTGGCGACTGAGACGTCCAGAGGCCCAGCTACGGTTGCGCGTACCCGCGGGTACGACCTCCCAGACGTAGTCCCCAGCGGTGGTCGGTGAGCACCATTGGCTTCTCCCATGAGAGAGATCAACTGTTCGTTCGGCTCGCGTCCCATGCTCCCCCGGCCCCCAGTCGACGCCTGGGGTTCATGCTGGCACCGCGCCCCCTGTCAGGGGTTCATCGGTGAACCCCCTGACAGGGCCTCGGTGTTCATGTGGGCCCCAAGGTGAACGCTCCCGGTCGCGCTCGGCACGTCGTTCACTGTTCATCACGCGATTGGGGAGGTGGGGGGGGCGACCCGTGTCGGACAGGGACTGACCACCCGGTCCGGCAGAGCGCGGACCTTCCCGCGGAAGGGCCGCGCTCGACCCACGGGTTGACAGGGCGCTGGGACGCCTGGACGGAAGGTGGCGGACATGGGGTTCCGAGTGTGGTCACAGCGAGTGGAGCGCGGCGACGTCGTGACCGAGAGGGGGCGTGCGCGTGAGGTGAAGGCCGTGCGCCGGAACGGGCGGGGTGACATCGTGCTCGTCTTCACGGGCGGCGACCACCGGAGCGTCGCGGGGACGGCGTCGCTCGTGGTGGAACGCAAGGAGCGCCGTTCCCACGCGCCGTAGCCGGCGCCGCCCTCGTCGGGCACCGATGTCCCTCAGGGAGCGATCGGCAGCTGCCGCTTGTGCTCGGTGAGGCGGTAGCGGGTGACGATCGTTTCGAAGACGCGCTCGTCCACCGGCTTGCCCTCCAGGAAGTCGTCGATGTCGTCGTAGGTGACCCCCAGCGCGTCCTCGTCGGCCTTGCCCGGGTCGAGGGTCTCCAGGTCGGCCGTCGGGACCTTCCACACCAGCTCGGCGGGTGCGCCCAGCGCGTCCGCGACGGCGCGCACCCGGCGCTTGGTGAGGCCGGTCAGCGGGACCAGGTCGGCGGCGCCGTCGCCGTACTTGGTGAAGAAGCCGGAGACCGCCTCGGCGGCGTGGTCGGTGCCGACCACCAGGCCGTTGTGCGCGCCGGCCACCGCGTACTGGGCGATCATGCGCTGCCGGGCCTTGATGTTGCCGAGGACGAAGTCCTGGTGGGAGTCGTCGCGGAAGCTCACGTCGGCGGCCAGCGCGGCCGCGAGCGCGGCGTCGCTGGCGGGCTTGATGTCGACGGTCAGTACGTGATCGGCACGGATGAAGGACAGTGCGAGCTGGGCGTCGTGCTCGTCGGCCTGGACCCCGTAGGGCAGGCGCATCGCGTAGAAGCGCGCCTCGTGGCCGGCGGCCCGGGCCCGCTCCACGGCGAGCTGGCACAGCCGGCCGGCGGTGGTGGAGTCGACGCCGCCGCTGATGCCGAGCACCAGGGAGCGCAGTCCGGTGGAGGTCAGCCGCTCGGCGAGGAAGGCCACCCGGCGTTCGATCTCCCGCTCGGCCTCGAAGGCCTCGGCGACCTGGAGTTCCCGGGCGATCTCCTGCTGCAGGGCGGTGGACGCCGACTCGCTCACGTCTGCTCCTTGTTCCGGTTCACGATGGGGCCGCGCCCAGCCTACCCAGGGAGTGTCCGGCGGGTCGGCGGCGGACGCTCCCGCAGGGGGCGGCAGACCCCGCCCCCTACCCCCGGTGGCCCGCCATCCGCTCCAGCCTGCTGATGCGCTCCGCCATCGGCGGGTGGGTGGAGAACAGCTTGGCCATGCCCTCGCCCGCGCGGAACGGGTTCGCGATCATCATGTGGCTCGCGGTCTCCAGCCGGGGCTCCGGCGGCAGGGGCAGCCGCTTGGTGCCGGCGTCGAGCTTGCGGAGGGCGTCGGCGAGGGCGAGGGGGTCGCCGGTGAGGCGGGCGCCGGAGGCGTCGGCCTCGTACTCGCGGGAGCGGCTGACGGCGAGCTGGATGACGGACGCGGCGATCGGCCCCAGCAGCATGATCATGACCATGCCGATGAGGCCGGGGCCCTCGTCGTCGTCCGAGCGGCCGAAGGGGATCAGCCAGGCGAAGTTGACCAGGAACATCACCACCGAGGCGAGCGCGCCCGCCACCGAGGAGATGAGGATGTCGCGGTTGTAGACGTGGCTGAGTTCATGGCCGATGACGCCGCGCAGCTCGCGCTCGTCGAGGAGGCGCAGGATGCCGTCGGTGCAGCAGACGGCGGCGTTGCGCGGGTTGCGGCCGGTGGCGAAGGCGTTGGGGGCCTCGGTCGGGGAGATGTAGAGGCGGGGCATCGGCTGGCGGGCGGCGGTGGAGAGTTCGCGGACCATGCGGTAGAGCCGCGGGGCCTCGAATTCGCTGACGGGCCGGGCGCGCATGGCCCGCAGGGCGAGCTTGTCGCTGTTCCAGTAGGCGTAGGCATTGGTGCCGAGTGCCACGAGGACGGCGACGATCAGGCCCGTCCGTCCGAAGACGCTGCCGATGACGATGATGAGCGCGGACAGCCCACCGAGGAGTACGGCGGTCTTCAACCCGTTGTGCCGGCGGTGCACGGTACGCCCTCCAAATGGTGCGGCAGGGGAACCCTTTGCTCGGTGCTTCCACCTCGCGCTTCCACGTTCCAGTGGAACCTTCCGAACTGGTCAACGCCAGATGAAGGTGGCTAGTTCCCTTGTGCACACCGGCCGTACGGCGGGTCGCGCGCCGAACCGCCCGTAGGCCGTACGGGTGACCGTGCGGGCGTCCACGGGCGGTTCGGGGGGCTGGTTACAGCAGGGCGCCGGAGGCGAAGCGCAGGACGAGTTGCGGGGCGCCGGAGAGGGCGATGCCGAGGACGGCGGCGAGGGCGATCGCCGTCGCCAGGGGGGCGGGCACGCGCGGGCGCGGGTGGTCTCCGGCGGCCTCGGCCCCGGGCGACGCGATCCCGTCCGACGACACGGCCCCGTCCGGCGCGCGGAAGAGGACCGCCGTCCACTGGAGGTAGTAGTAGAGGGCGATCACGACGTTGACCGCCATGACGGCCGCCAGCCAGCCCAGGCCCGCGTCGACCGCCGCCGAGAAGACGGTGACCTTGGCGAACAGGCCGATGATCCCCGGCGGCAGGCCGGCCAGACAGAGCAGGAAGAAGCCCATGGCCAGGGCGGCGAGCGGACGGCGGGCGTAGAGGCCCCGGTAGTCCGCGATGCGGTTCGCGGGGCTCGTGCGGGCCACCAGCGCGGCCACGGCGAAGGCACCGAGGTTCACGACGGCGTACATCAGGGCGTAGGCGACGGTGGAGCCGATGGCGTGGCCGGGGTCGTCGGTGTACGCGGCGGCGGCGATGGGCACCAGGAGGTAGCCCGCCTGGCCGACGGAGGACCAGGCCAGCAGGCGCACGGCGCTGTGGGCGCGGTCCACGCGCTGGCGCAGCGCGGCGGCGTTGCCCACGGTCATGGTGAGGGCGGCGAGGACGGCGAGGGCCGGGCCCCAGACGTCGGAGTACGAGGGGAAGCCGACGACGGTCACGAGGATGAGGCCGGTGAAGCCGACGGCCTTGCCGATGACCGACAGATAGGCGGCGATGGGCAGGGGGGCGCCCACATAGGTGTCGGGTACCCAGAAGTGGAAGGGCACGGCCGCGGTCTTGAAGGCGAAGCCGACGAGGGTCAGCGCCACGCCCGCCTGGGCGAGGGTTTCCAGGCGCGGGTCGACGTCGGTGAGGGCCTCGGCCACCTCGGTGAGGTGCAGGGTGCCGGTGGCCGCGTAGACGAAGCTGACGCCGAGCAGCATGACGGCGGTCGCGGTGACGGAGGAGAGGAAGAACTTGAGCGCCGCCTCCGAGGAGCGGCGGTCGCCGCGGCGCAGGCCGACGAGGGCGAAGGCGGGCAGCGAGGCCACTTCGAGGGCCACGACGAGGGTCGCGAGGTCCCGGGAGGCGGGCAGCAGTGCGGCACCGGCGGCGGAGGACAGCAGCAGGAACCAGTACTCGCCGGAGGGGAGCTCGAAGTCGGTGAGCGTGCTGACGGACAGCAGCGCCGTCAGCAGGGCGCCGCCGAGGACGAGGAACTGGATGACGAGGGTGAAGTGGTCCGCCGTGTAGCTGCACGCGCGCGTGCCGGTGCTGAGGCAGAACGTGGAGCGGTCACCGTCGTGCAGGGGCAGCAGGGACAGCCCGGCCAGCAGCAGCCCGCCGATCGCGATCCCGCCGAGGAGGGGCTTGCGCTCCTCGGGGAGGAAGAGGTCGGCGACCAGGATGACGAGCGCCACCACGGCGGTGACGGTGGGCGGGGCGATGGCGAGCCAGTCGACGGACTGGACCAGGGAGCCCATCAGTTGCCTCCTCGGAGGAGCTGCGACACGGCCGGGTCGGTGAGGCCGAGGAGGGCCGCGGGCCAGAGTCCGGCGAGGACGGTGAGGACGACGAGCGGGGTCCAGGCGGCGAACTCGTAGCCCCGGACGTCGGGGAGCGACGTCGGCGCGTGCGCGGGGCCACCGGCGTGGTCACCGCCGTGGCCGTCGCCGTCGCCGCCCATGCAGACCCGGCGCACGACGATCAGCATGTACGCGGCGGTCAGCAGGGTGCCGAAGCCGGCGATGGCCATGAAGGTGAGGTAGGCGGGGCGGCTGAGCCCCTCGGCGGGCTCGAAGGAGCCGAACATCGCGAGCATCTCGCCCCAGAACCCGGCGAGGCCGGGCAGGCCCAGCGAGGCGACGGCGCCGAAGGCGAGGAGCCCGCCGAGGCGGGGTGCCTTGCCGTAGAGCGCGGCGCCGCTCGCTCCGGAGAGCCGGTCGAGGTCGCTGGTGCCGTAGCGGTCCTTGACGGCGCCGACGAGGAAGAACAGCAGGCCGGTGATGAGGCCGTGGGCGACGTTGGCGAACAGCGCGCCGTTCACTCCGGTGGGGGTGAGGGTGGCGATGCCCAGGAGCACGAAGCCCATGTGGCCCACGGAGGAGTAGGCGATCAGGCGCTTGAGGTCGCCGCCGGAGCCGCTGCGGGCGAGGGCGAGGCAGACCAGGGAGCCGTAGAGGATGCCGACGACCGCGAAGGCGGCGAGGTAGGGCGCGAAGGTGTGCACGCCGTCGGGTGCGATGGGCAGCAGGATGCGGACGAACCCGTACGTGCCCATCTTCAGCAGGACGCCCGCGAGGAGCACCGAGCCGACGGTCGGGGCGGCGGTGTGGGCGTCGGGGAGCCAGCTGTGCAGGGGCCACATGGGGGCCTTGACGGCGAGGCCGACGCCGATGGCGAGGACCGCGACGAGCTGGGTGGTGTGGCCGAGCCCGGAGCCGTTGTCGTCGGCGAGGGCCACCATGTCGAACGTGCCGCCCTCGATGCCGATGAGGAGCAGGCCGAGCAGCATCACGACGGAGCCGAGCAGGGTGTAGAGGATGAACCGCCAGGCCGCGCGCTCGCGGCCGTCACCGCCCCAGCGGGCGATGAGGAAGTACATCGGGATGAGCACCATCTCGAAGGCGAGGAAGAACAGCATCAGGTCGAGGACGGCGAACGACGCGAGGGTGCCGGACTCCAGGACGAGGATCAGGGCGACGAATGCCTTCGGCGAGGGGCCGTCGGGCATTTTGAAGTAGCTGTAGAGCGCGCTGAGGAAGGTCAGCAGCGCGGTCAGCACGAGCAGGGGGAGCGAGACGCCGTCCACGCCGAGGTGGATCCGGATGCCGAGGGCCGGGATCCAGCCGATGTCGGTGGTGGCCTGCATCCGGGCGGGGTCGTCGTGGTCGAAGCCGGCGGCCAGGGCGACGGACAGCGCGAGTACGGCGCCCGTGACGGTGACGCCGTGCCGGAGCACGGCCTGGCCGGGGCTCGTGCCCTTGAGCCCGGGCGGGGCCGGGAGCAGGGCGGCGACGGCGCCGAGGAGGGGGACGACGACGATCGCAGCGAGGAGGATCTGCATGACGGTATGACTCACGGTCAGGCTCCGGTGGCTACGAGAACGGCGGCGACGGCCAGGACGACGGAGCCGGCGAGCAGGGCGCCGAGGTAGGTCTGCACATTGCCGGTCTGGGCCCGGCGGACGGCCCACCCCAGCAGACGGGGGGCCGCGCCCGCGCCGCGTACGTAGGTGTCGACGACCTCGCGGTCGAGGAAGTGCGCGAGACGGCCCGCGACGCGCACGGGCCGGACGAACAGCGCGCCGTACGCGGCGTCGAGGTGGAAGCCGACGGCGGCGTGGCGGTGCAGGGGGCCGAGGAGCAGCCGGCCGGGGTCGGCCGGGTCCTGGGCGGAGGCGATGTTCCCGTAGGCGGCCGTGTGGCTGGCGACGGCCTCTTCCTCGGAGACCGCGGGGGCGGCGTCCGGGTCGGCGGCGACGGCGCCCATGGGCGTGCCGGCGGCGAGCACGGCGGTCCGCCGCCAGGCCGCGTACATGACGAGCGCGCCGACGAGGGCGCAGCCGGTGCCGAGGACGGAGGTGGTGAGGGTCGGGGTGAGGGAGTGCCCGTCGAACCAGTCGGGGAGCTTCCAGGCGGCGAGGCCGAGCCCGAGGGCGGGGACGAACAGGACCCACAGGGTGGCGTTCATGACGACGGGCTGCTTGCCGTGGTCGGCGGCCTCGGTGCCGCGGCCGCGGAAGGCCAGCAGCCACAGCCGGGTGGCGTACCCGGCGGTGAGGAGGGCGGTGAGCAGTCCGGCGACCAGGACGATCCAGCCCGCTGTGCCGGGGATGCCGCTCGCGTCGCCGGTGGCGGCGTGCTCGGCCGCGCCGAGGACGGCTTCCTTGGAGAAGAAGCCGCTGAACGGGGGGATGGCGGCGAGGGCGAGGAGGGCGACGGTCATCGTCCAGTAGGCGTCGGGGATGCGCTTGGCGAGGTGCCCCATGCGGGCCATCGCGGCCAGCGAGTTCGTACCGGCGGCGTGGATGATCACACCTGCGCCGAGGAAGAGGAGTGCCTTGAACGCGCCGTGGGTGATCAGGTGGAAGACGGCGGCACCGCGGTCCCCGACGGCGAGCGCGCCGGTCATGTAGCCGAGCTGGCCGACGGTGGAGTAGGCGAGGACGCGTTTGATGTCGTCCTGGGCGAGGGCGGCGAGCGCCGAGCCGACCATGGTGAGCGCGGCCATCGCGGCGAGCACGACCAGCGCCGCGGTGGAGGCGGCGAAGACGGGCAGCAGCCGGGCGATGAAGTAGACACCGGCGGCGACCATCGTCGCGGCGTGGATCAGCGCGGAGACGGGCGTGGGGCCGGCCATCGCGTCGGGCAGCCAGGTGTGCAGGGGGAACTGCGCGGACTTGCCCGCGACGCCGGCGAGGAGCAGCAGCGCGATGAGGGTGGGGTGGTCGAGCCCGTCGCCGGAGACGGCGGCGGTCAGGATGCCGTTGACGCGGAACGTTCCGGCGTCGGCGGCCAGCGCGAGGATGCCGATCAGGAAGGGGACGTCGCCGAGCTTGGTGACCAGGAAGGCCTTGAGGGAGGCGGCGCGGGCGGCCTCGGTCTCCCAGTAGTGGCCGACGAGGAAGTACGAGCAGACGCCCATGATCTCCCAGCCGACCAGCAGCACCATCAGGTCGCCGGAGTAGACGACGAGCAGCATCGCGGAGGTGAAGAGGGAGACGAGGGCCGCGTAGGAGGGGTAGCGGGGGTCGTCGCGCAGATAGGCGGTCGAGTAGAGCTGCACGCAGGACGCGACGACGCCGACGAGCACGGCGACGAGCACGGCGAAGCCGTCGAGGTGCAGGGCGAGGTCGATGGGGACGGACCCGGTCGGGGTGAGCCGGGTCGCGGCGTCGATGTCCTCGCCGCCGCCCTGCCGCCAGGCGACGACGACGGCGAGCACGGCCGCGGCGAGCGTCGGCAGGACGGCCAGCGGCCGGACGAAGCCGGGGGCGCGGCGGCCGAGCAGGATGCCCGCGACGGCACCGAGGAAGGGCAGCAGCGGGACGAGGACGGCGGTGGTCGTGGTCGTCACGCGACGGCCTCTGCCTTCTGGTCGGGGCCGTTCGGCCGGTCACCGCCGGCGCCGGCCGGGTCCGCGGCGACGTCCGTCGCGGCCGCGTAGGCCTCGGCGTCCTCGCCCTCGTTGAGGTCACGGAGCCGGTCGACGTCGGCGGTGCCGCGGTTGCGGTACACGAGCAGCACGATCGCGAGACCGATGCCGATCTCGGCGGCGGCGATGGCGATGGTGAAGAGGGTGAGCGCCTGCCCGGCGTGGAGCGTGTCGCGCAGCCACACGTCGAAGGCGACGAGGTTGAGGTTGACGGCGTTGAGCATCAGCTCCACGGCCATCAGGACGAGGATGGCGTTGCGCCGGGCGAGCACGCCGTACAGGCCGACGCCGAAGAGGAGCACGGCGAGGACGGCGGGGTAGACGAGGTGCATCAGCGCTCGCCCCCCTTGCCGGCGGTGCCGGGCTTGCCGGGCCGCTTCTCCGCGTCACCGTCGCTGTCGCGGCGGGAGAGGACGATCGCGCCGACGAGGGCGGCGAGCAGCAGGACGGACAGGGCCTCGAAGGGCAGCACCCAGTACCGGAAGAGGCTCTCTCCGGAGACCTTGGTGGAGCCCTGTACGGCGCCGTCGAGGTCGATCCAGGTGGCGCGGAAGGCGTCCACGACCACCCAGACGAGCGCGGCGGCCGCGGCGGCCGCGACCGCGAGGGCGGCCCAGCGGTTGCCGGAGTCGGCGTCCGGGGAGCGGCCGATGGGGGCCTTGGTGAGCATCAGCCCGAAGAGGAGGAGGACGACGACGGACCCGACGTAGATCAGCACCTGTACCCAGGCGATGAACTCCGCCGTGAGCAGCAGGTACTCCACGGCGAGCCCGCCGAGCGCGGCCACCAGCCAGAGGGCGGCGTGCACCAGCTGCTTGGTGGTGACGGTGACGACGGCCGAGCCGAGCGTCACGACGCCGACCAGCAGGAAGAGGATCTCGACGCCGGTCGGGGAGAGGAAGCCGTGGGCGTGCGCGGCGAGCGCGGTGACGTCGGCGGTACCGGTCATGCCTCGCCCTCCTGCTTCTTCTCCGTCTCGGCGGCCTGCTGCGCGGCCAGCTTCTCGGCCGTCTTCCGGGCCGCCGCGAGTTCCTTGGGCTCCTCGGCCGCCGGGTCCAGCGCGGGCGGCTCGGGCACGGTCCACATCCATTCGCGGAGCTTGTCGCGCTCATGGGTGAGTTCGTGGATGTCGGTCTCGGCGTACTCGAACTCCGGCGACCAGAACAGCGCGTCGAAGGGGCACACCTCGATGCAGATGCCGCAGTACATGCAGAGCGAGAAGTCGATCGCGAAGCGGTCGAGCACGTTGCGGCTGCGCTCGCGCCCGCCCGGCGCGGCCGGGGGCACGGTCTCCTTGTGGGAGTCGATGTAGATGCACCAGTCGGGGCACTCACGGGCGCACAGCATGCAGACCGTGCAGTTCTCCTCGAACAGGCCGATCACTCCGCGGGTGCGGGGCGGCAGCTCGGGCTGTACGTCCGGGTACTGGTCGGTGATCGAGCGCCGCGTCATCGTGCGGAGGGTGACGGCGAGGCCCTTGGCGAGGCCGGAACCGGGGATCGCCATTACTGGATCACCACCTTGATGACGCCGGTCAGCGCGATCTGCGCGAGGGCGAGCGGAATGAGCACGGTCCAGGCCAGCTTCTGCAGCTGGTCCTCGCGGAGCCGGGGGTAGCTGACCCGGAGCCAGATGACGACGAAGGCGAGCAGCGCCGTCTTGAGCAGGGTCCACAGGGGGCCGAGGCCGTCGGCCCCGAAGGGGCCGTGCCAGCCGCCGAGGAAGAGGACGGTCGTCAGTGCGCAGAGCACCACGATGCCCACGAACTCCGCGAACAGGAAGAGCGCGAAGCGCAGACCGGTGTACTCGGTGTACGCGCCGAAGATGATCTCGGAGTCGGCGACGGGCATGTCGAACGGGGGCCGCTGGAGTTCGGCGAGGCCCGCGGTGAAGAACACGAGCCCGCCGACGATCTGCCAGGGCACCCACCACCAGTGGAAGGCCTCCAGGATGCCGGGCAGCGACAGCGTCCCGGCCGCCATCGCGACCGAGGCCGCGGCGAGCAGCATCGGCAGCTCGTACGCCATCAGCTGCGCGGCGGTGCGCAGACCGCCGAGCAGGGAGAACTTGTTGGCCGACGCCCAGCCGGCCATCAGCGAGCCGAGCACGCCGATGCCCATGACGGCGAGGACGAAGAAGATCCCGGCGTCGATGAACTCGCCGACGGCGTTGCCCGGCCCGACCGGGATCACGACGAGCACGAGCAGGTAGGGCAGCAGGGCGACGGCCGGCGCGAGCTGGAAGATCCGCCGGTCCGCGCCCGCGGGCACGATGTCTTCCTTCTGCGCGAACTTCACGGCGTCCGCCATGAGCTGCGCCCACCCGTGGAACCCACCGGCGTACATCGGCCCGAGCCGGCCCTGCATGTGGGCCATCACCTTGTGCT
Organism: Streptomyces sp. NPDC042259; assembly: GCF_055582085.1. Taxonomy (NCBI): domain Bacteria; kingdom Bacillati; phylum Actinomycetota; class Actinomycetes; order Kitasatosporales; family Streptomycetaceae; genus Streptomyces; species Streptomyces sp. NPDC042259. The sequence goes on from NZ_JBVJDW010000015.1 coordinate 125,418, forward strand.
CGGTCTGCCCGAGGACGAGCGGCAGCACGAGGAAGGCGACGAATACGGCGGCCAGACGGATGGCCACGTCGAGGATGTCGCTCATGCGGGGCGGCCTCCCGCCGGGTCGTCTGTGTCGGGCTTGGGATTGGGCTGGGGCCCGGAAGCGCTTTCGGCTGCGCCGGGCTCGGGGTCGGCCTCGGGCTCGGAAGCGTTTTCGGCTGCGCCGGGCTCGGGCTTGGCCTCGGGCTCGGGAGCGCTTCCGGCTGCGCCGGCCGCAGGCCCGGGGGCCTCGGGCCGGGGGCCCTCGGCGGGTGTTGTCGGGGTGGTGGCGGTCTCGGGGGCAGGCTTTTCCGTTGCCTCGTCGAACGCGGGGCGCGCGTGGTGCCACGGGGCGTCGGACGAGCGCGGTGCCGGGCGCGGGCGTTCGGCCTGCGGCTCGGCCGCTTCCTGCTGGCTCGCGGAGCCCTCGCTCGCGCTGCGGCTGCGACGGGCGGGGCGCGCCGGGGCTTCCGCACCGGCCGCTTCGACCGCGGGAGCCGCCTGGCTCGCGGAGCCCTCGCTCACGCTGCGGCTACGGCGGGCAGGCCGCTCGGGAACCGCTGCCGGAGTACCGGCGGCCGCCGCCGGTTCCGCCTGGCTCGCCGAGCCGGCGGCCACGCTGCGCGTGCGGCGGGCCGGGCGGTCGGCGGCCGCGGCGCCCGCGGCGCGGGGGCCGCGGGCCGGGCGGGCGGGAGCGGGCGGGAGCTGGCCCTTGAGGGGGCCCCACTCGTTGGGGTCGGGGACGCCCGGCGGAAGCATCTGGCGGCGCTTGGGGCCGCCCCCCTCGGCCTCGCCCGGTTCCTTGGCCCCGGGCCACGCCTTCGCGACCCGCGCGGCGAGCACGAAGTCCTTGCGCAGCGGGTGCCCCTCGAAGCCCTCGGGCAGGAGCAGCGGCACCAGGTGCGGGTGACCGGTGAAGTCGACGCCGAACATCTCGAACGTCTCGCGTTCGTGCCACGCCGCTCCGGCGTAGACGCCGACCGCGCTGGGCAGCGCCGGCGCGTCGTGCGGCACGGTGGTCCGTACGACCAGCCGCCGCACGGCGTCAGCCGCACCGGGCAGGGCGACGACGTGCGCGCAGACGCGGAAGCCCGTGCCGGGTTCGTCGACGGCGCTCAGCCAGTCGAAGTAGGTGCAGCCGAGGGTGTCCCGCGCGGTTTCCAGCGCGGTGATCCACGCGGCGGCGGGTACGTCCACGGTGAGCAGCCCGTACGACTCCTCGGCGCTCGCCCCTTCGCCGAACAGCGCGGCGGCGCCACCCGGCAGCCACCCGACGACGGGCTCGGGAGCGGGTGCCTCCGGCGGTGCGGTGGACGCGGCGTCGGCCCCGGTGGGCTCCGGCGCGGTCGCCCCGGCCGGGCGGGCGGCACGAGGGGCCCCCTCGGCGGCCTCGCCCGCGTTGGCGGCGTCCGCCGGGTTCGTCGGATCGGTCGTCATCGGTCCGTCTCCTCCGCACCGCCGGAGGCGCCCGGCGGTGCCACCAGACCGCTGCGCAGCGCCGCGACCGACGTATCCGCGCCGGAGGCGTAGCGGTCGCCCAGCGACTCCTGCGCGATCTTCTCCTGAAGCTTGAGGATGCCCTGGAGCAGCGCCTCCGGCCGGGGCGGGCAGCCGGGGACGTAGACGTCGACCGGGATGATCTGGTCGACGCCCTTGGTGACGGAGTACGAGTCCCAGTAGGGGCCGCCGCAGTTGGAGCAGGCACCGAAGGAGATCACGTACTTCGGCTCGGGCATCTGCTCGTAGAGCCGCTTCACGGCCGGGGCCATCTTGTCCGTCACCGTGCCCGAGACGATCATGAGGTCCGCCTGGCGGGGGCCCGGGGCGAAGGGGATGACGCCGAGGCGGATGAAGTCGTGCCGGGCCATCGACGCGGCGATGAACTCGATCGCGCAGCAGGCGAGGCCGAAGTTGAAGACCCACAGGCTGTAGCGGCGGCCCCAGTTCAGGACCACCTTCATGGGTTCGGGCGCGAGGCGGGACAGCACCCCGAGCCGGCGCGGCTCGGGAAGGTCAACCGGGGGTGTCACGTCCATTCGAGGACGCCCTTCTTCCATGCGTACAACAAGCCCACGGCGAGGAAGCCGAGGAAGATGAACATCTCGACGAGCGTCGCGCCGCCGAAGCCCGGCGCGGCGAAGACCGTCGCCCAGGGGAACAGGAAGATCGAGTCCACCGCGAAGACGACGTAGAGGAAGGCGTAGACGTAGTAGCGCACCTGGGTGTGCGCCCAGCCCTCGCCGACCGGGTCCACGCCGCATTCGTAGGTCAGCAGCTTCTCGGGGGTCGGCACCACGGGCCGCAGCAGCCGCCCGGCCGCGAAGGCCACGGCCACGAACAGCACCCCGACGACGGCCAGCAGGCCGACCGTCGCATAGCCATCGAAGTAGTCGGCCGCGAGCCGGACGTCGGCACTCGCGGTGCGCACGGTCGCCTCCGGCACGTCCGCCCCTCGCTCCCTGTGCGGCTGTTCTTCCGGTTTTGTTCCGGTCACCCGCGTTCGACGATCTGTACGCACGGGAGTCTAGGCCCTGCCGCGCCTGGAGTGAGCAGCGCTACCGGCCGGGGGTGGGGTTATCCCTACACCTTCGCACCCACGGCCCCCATGGCGCCGCGCCCGGGCCGCCCGGCAGTCTGGGCCCTATGAACGCCAGCCGTACGGCCCCCGAGGCCGCCCCGGGCTCCCCTCGTCGGTCCGGTCACACCGCCCCCGACACCCACGACGACGTCGAGGGCGGCCCCGACGAGCGGCTCCCTCCCGCCCGGCTGCCCTTCGGCGGACGGACGTGGAAGGAGATCGCGCACCTCCTGCTGAACCTGCCGGAGGGCATCGCGGGCTTCGTCTACGTCTCGCTGTGGCTGTGGGTGGGCGTCGGTCTGTCGGTCACCGTGATCGGGCTGCCGCTGCTGGCGCTCGGGCTGACGGGCGCGCGCTACCTGGGCCGTGTCGAACGGGCGCGGGCGCGCCGGCTGCTGGGGGTGCGGATCGAGGAGCCGAGCCCGCTGCCGCGCCGGCGCCGTGACGGCGGGGGATTCTTCCCCTGGTTGTGGATGACGCTGAAGGACCCGGTGGCGTGGCGGAGCACCCTGTATTCGTTCATCAGATTGCCATGGGGCGTTCTCACCTTCGCGGTCACGCTCTGTTCGCTGTTCGTGCTGTGGCCGGTGCTCGGTCATCTCGCGCGTGCCATGACCAATGTGGACCGGGCGATGGTGCGCGGGCTGCTGAGCCCGTCCGACGAGCTGGAACGGCGGGTCGCCGAGCTGGAGGACGACCGCGAGATCGTCGTCGACACCGCCGCCGCCGACCTGCGCCGCATCGAGCGGGATCTGCACGACGGCGCGCAGGCCCGGCTCGTCGCCCTCGCCATGGGGCTCGGGCTGGCGAAGGAGAAGGTGCTGGAGGACCCGGAGGCCGCCGCGAGGATGGTGGACGAGGCGCACGGCGAGGTGAAGCTCGCCCTCCAGGAACTGCGGGACCTCGCCCGCGGCATCCACCCGGCGGTGCTCACGGACCGGGGGCTGGACGCGGCGCTGTCGTCGGTGGCGGCACGCTGCACCGTGCCGGTGAGCGTGTCCGTGGAGCTGGCCGCCCGCCCGGCGCCGGCGATCGAGGGCATCGCCTACTTCACCGTCTCCGAGCTGCTGCAGAACATCAGCAAGCACAGCGGGGCCCGCACGGCGGGCGTCGAGCTGTGGCGGGCGAAGGACCGGCTGCTGATCCGGGTGCGCGACGACGGCCGCGGCGGCGCCTCGACGGCGTCCGGAAGCGGACTGGCGGGGCTGGCCGAACGCCTGGGGTCGGTGGACGGCCTCTTCGTCGTCGACTCCCCGGCCGACGGCCCGACGGTCGTCACCGCGGAACTGCCGTGGCGCGACCGCTCGACGGGCTGACCTCAGCCCGTCGGGCGGATCGTGGAGCACCACCGCTGCGCGGCGGTGTCCTCAAGCGACGGACGGGCTGCTGTGCCGTGTCCTCAAGCGACGGACGGGCTGCTGTGCCGTGTCCTCAAGCGACGGACGGGCTGCTGTGCCGTGTCCTCAAGCGCCGGACGGGCTTGATTCAAGCCCGTCCGGCGCTTGAGGACACGCCCGCAGGGCGCTCGCCGCCGCAGGCGGCCTGGCGCACCGACCGGGCCCGCCCGTCGTCCACCCGCCCGCCGGAGGCAAAGGGTAGGGCTGGCCCCACCCCCAAGACACCCACTCGCCGCATGGTCCACGGGCCCGGCGTTCCAGGAGACTCGAGTCATCAGGCGGAATCCCCCGGAGACTCGGAGATCGGAAGAGAAATGGCCATCGATTACGGACGGCAGACGGCCCACCGGCCCCACCGCGTGCCCGCCGTGCTGCGCGCGCCGTTGGCGGGCCGCACATGGCGCGAGTTCCTCTACCTGATGCTCAGTTTCCCGATGGCGGTCCTCTTCTTCTGCTACGTGGTCACCATGGCCTCGCTCGGCGTGGGTCTGCTGATCACCTTCATCGGGCTGCCGGTGCTGGCCGCCGCGCTCGTCGGGGCGCGGGGGCTGGGAGCCGTCGAGCGGACCCGGGCCCGGGGGCTGCTGGGGCTGGAGATCGCCGGCCCGGAGCCGATCCGGCCCCGTAAGGGCCACAGCGGGCCGATGGCCTGGCTGGGCGCGGTGCTCAAGGACGGGGTGTCCTGGCGGCACATGCTGTACGGGCTGCTGCACTTCCCGTGGGCGGTCGGCGCGTTCTGCGTGTCGCTGACGCTGACGCTCGTCGGCTGGGCGCTGTTCCTCTACCCGGCGTACTCGTGGATGTACCCGCACTGGGGCCAGCCGGGCATGCAGCTCTACGGCGACTCCGACGGCACCGCCGTCTACCTCGACAACCCCTTCGAGACCGGTGTCACCTGCGCCGCCGGTCTGCTCCTGGTGCTGGTCAACCCGTGGATCATCCGTGGGCTGACGCAGGTGGACCGGCTGCTGGTGACGGGGCTGCTCGGGCCGTCCCGGCTGGCGACCCGGGTGTGGGAGCTGGAGGAGGACCGCGGGGTCGTCGTCGACACCGCCGCCGCCGACCTGCGCCGCATCGAGCGCGATCTGCACGACGGCGCGCAGGCCCGGCTCGTCGCCCTCGCCATGGACCTGGGCCTCGCGAAGGAGAAGCTGGAGGAGGACCCGGAGGCCGCCGCGAGGATGGTGGACGAGGCGCACGGCGAGGTGAAGCTCGCCCTCCAGGAACTGCGGGACCTCGCCCGCGGCATCCACCCGGCGATCCTGACCGACCGTGGGCTCGGCCCGGCCCTGTCGGCGCTGGCCGCGCGGTGCACCGTGCCCGTGCGGGTCGAGGTGGACCTCTCGGTCCGGCCGGCTGCCGCGATCGAGGGCACGGCCTACTTCATCGTCTCCGAGCTGCTGCAGAACATCAGCAAGCACAGCGCCGCCCGTACGGCCCGCGTCGACATGTGGCGGTCGGCGAACCGGCTGATGCTCCAGGTCTCCGACGACGGCCGCGGCGGCGCCTCGACGACCGCCGGCGGCAGCGGTCTCGCGGGGCTGTCCGAGCGACTGGACGCGGTGGACGGGCTGCTGGTGGTGAACTCGCCCGTGGGCGGTCCGACGACGATCACGGCGGAGCTGCCCTGGCGCGCCTGACCCGCACCGCCCCGGGGTTCCCCTCCCCCGCCCGGGCACCCGCCCCGCCGGTCCGTCCGGCGGGGCGGGCCGCTGCCGGGCGGGAGGCGGGCACGCGCGGGGCCGTCGGCGACCGGTCCCGGCGCCGACGGCATCGCGCGCCCCGCCGGGCGGCCGAATGCTGACATGCTGGGCGATGTCAATCGTCTACAGCGTGATACCGCCCGGCGTGCGTGCCGGGCCTGGGGGGCCGTAAATCGTGGAGGACAGGGTGCGGGTGGTCATCGCCGAGGATTCGGTGCTGCTCCGGGAGGGACTGACCCGGCTGCTGACCGACCGGGGCCACGACGTCGTGGCCGGTGTCGGTGACGCCGAGGCACTGATCAAGACCATCACCGAACTCGCCGCCGAGGACGCCCTGCCGGACGTGGTCGTCGCGGACGTCCGGATGCCGCCCACCCACACCGACGAAGGCGTCCGGGCCGCGGTGCGGCTGCGTCGCGACCACCCGGGCCTCGGGGTGCTGGTGCTGTCGCAGTACGTGGAGGAGCAGTACGCGACGGAGCTGCTGGCCGGCAGCAGCCGGGGCGTGGGCTACCTGCTCAAGGACCGGGTCGCCGACGTGCGCGAATTCGTGGACGCGGTCGTGCGGGTCGCCCGGGGCGGCACCGCGCTGGACCCCGAGGTCGTCGCCCAGCTGCTGGGCCGCAGCCGCAAGCAGGACGTGCTGGCCGGGCTGACCCCCCGGGAGCGGGAGGTCCTCGGTCTGATGGCCGAGGGAAGGACGAATTCCGCGGTCGCCAAGCAGTTGGTGGTGAGTGACGGGGCGGTCGAGAAGCACGTCAGCAACATCTTCGCGAAGCTGGGGCTGTCGCCGAGTGACGGGGATCACCGTCGGGTTCTGGCGGTCCTGACGTATCTGCGGTCCTGACCGCGGTCCGCCGCTCCGTCCGCATTCATCCGGATTCCCTCACTCCGGCCCGGCCCGGTGCGCTGACGTGCTGTCATCCGCCCGGCGGGACCCGGTCGCGCGGCTGCCGTACCCCGGTCGGGCGTGCGGCACGGGCCGCGTCGGATACATGGCCCTAGAACCAAAGTCCTAGCGGCACGCCTAGTAAATAAGCGGCCGCGACGCCGGATGACCATGACATACAAGGACATAAGGGGGCCATATCCGTGGGTTCAACCTGTGGTCCCTCCAGAGGAGGAAACCCTTCCCCACGTACGATGGCCGTGGGAACGCCGGTCGGCACCACCATGTGCGGACCGCCGCCATGAGGGAGGTCCGAAGCAGTGACCAGCCAGGTCAGTAGCCCGGCCGAGCAGGCCGATCCAGCCGAGCAGCGAGGCGAGCCGTCACACCTCGCCGGACAGCGCATTCCCACCGGGGATCCAGGCGGCACCAAGGAGGTGCGCCGACTGGACCGGGTGATCATTCGTTTCGCGGGTGACTCCGGTGACGGCATGCAGCTCACCGGTGACCGGTTCACCTCCGAGACCGCGTCGTTCGGCAACGACCTGTCGACGCTGCCGAACTTCCCCGCCGAGATCCGAGCCCCCGCAGGCACCCTGCCGGGGGTTTCGTCGTTCCAGCTGCATTTCGCGGATCACGACATCCTGACGCCCGGTGACGCGCCGGACGTGCTGGTGGCGATGAACCCGGCGGCACTGAAGGCGAATCTGGCGGACGTGCCGCGCGGCGCGGAGATCATCGTCAACACCGACGAGTTCACCAAGCGTCCGATGACCAAGGTCGGTTTCGCCACGAGCCCGTTGGAGGACGGTTCGCTGGACGCCTACCGCGTCCATCCGGTGCCGCTCACGACGCTGACGATCGAGGCGCTGAAGGACTTCGGGCTCTCCCGGAAGGAGGCCGAGCGGAGCAAGAACATGTTCGCCCTCGGCCTGCTCTCCTGGATGTACCACCGGCCCACGGAGAACACCGAGAAATTCCTCCGTACCAAGTTCGCGAAGAACCCCCGGATCGCGGAGGCCAACGTCGCGGCGTTCCGGGCGGGGTGGAACTTCGGTGAGACCACCGAGGACTTCGCCGTCTCCTACGAGGTCGCCCCCGCGACCTCCGCCTTCCCCGCCGGCACCTACCGCAACATCTCCGGCAACCTCGCCCTGTCCTACGGCCTCATCGCCGCAGCCCACCAGGCCGACCTGCCCCTCTACCTCGGCTCCTACCCCATCACCCCCGCCTCCGACATCCTCCACGAACTCTCCAAACACAAGAACTTCGGCGTCCGCACCTTCCAGGCCGAAGACGAGATCGCCGGCATCGGCGCCGCCCTCGGAGCCGCCTTCGGCGGCTCCCTCGCCGTCACCACCACCTCCGGCCCCGGCGTCGCCCTCAAATCCGAAACCATCGGACTCGCCGTCAGCCTCGAACTCCCCCTGCTCATCGTCGACATCCAGCGGGGCGGCCCCTCCACCGGTCTGCCGACCAAGACCGAGCAGGCCGACCTGTTGCAGGCGATGTACGGGCGCAACGGCGAGGCCCCGGTGCCCATCGTCGCGCCCCGGACCTCGGCGGACTGCTTCGCCGCGGCCATCGACGCGGCGCGCATCGCGCTGACGTACCGGACGCCGGTGTTCCTGCTGTCGGACGGCTATCTTGCCAACGGCTCCGAGCCCTGGCGCGTCCCCGATACCGACGAACTCCCGGATCTGCGCGTGCAGTTCGCCTCCGGCCCCAATCACGAGCTGGCGGACGGGACCGAGGTCTTCTGGCCTTACAAGCGTGATCCGGAGACGCTGGCCCGGCCGTGGGCGGTGCCCGGCACCCCCGGACTCGAACACCGCATCGGCGGCATCGAGAAACAGGACGGCACCGGCAACATCTCCTACGACCCCGCCAACCACGACTTCATGGTCCGCACCCGCCAGGCCAAGATCGACGGCATCACCGTCCCCGACCTGGAGGTGGACGACCCGAGCGGCGAGGCCGACACCCTCGTCCTCGGCTGGGGTTCGACCTACGGGCCCATCACCGCCGCCGTGCGGCGCACCCGCTCCGAGGGCCACCACATCGCCCAGGCCCATCTGCGTCACCTCAACCCCTTCCCCGGGAATCTCGGCGAAACGCTGAGGCGTTACGACAAGGTGGTCGTACCGGAGATGAACCTCGGTCAGCTCGCGACCCTGCTGCGAGCGAAGTATCTGACGGACATCCGCTCCTACACCCAGGTGAGCGGAATGCCGTTCAAGGCCGAGCAGCTCGCCGATGTGTTCAAGGAGGCCATCAATGACTGAGACGATCTCGGGGGGTCCTTCCTCGATCGAGGCGCTTTCCCTGGTGCCGAAGGCCGACGCCAAGCAGTCCATGAAGGACTTCAAGTCGGATCAGGAAGTGCGCTGGTGCCCCGGCTGCGGTGACTACGCCATCCTCGCCGCCGTACAGGGCTTCATGCCCGAACTCGGCCTCGCCAAGGAAAACATCGTCTTCGTCTCCGGCATCGGCTGCTCCTC
>NZ_JBVJDW010000016.1:0-111931 GCF_055582085.1 Streptomyces sp. NPDC042259
AGGTGCGCTTCTGCATGGACAGTGCCTTGGCCCCTTCCTCGGTCGTGAGCCCCTCCGCGACAGCCTCAAGGACGCGGACCTCTGTGGCGGTCAGCCGGGTGAAGTCCTCCACCCGGCGGTATCCGCTGATACCCGGCATGACATTCCTCTCAAATAGAGACCAAAAACCTTTTGCGGCGTGATGTGCTGTTGCCGCAACGAACCCTGGAGGGCCGGACCCCAGGACCAGTTGTGCGGGCGGGGCCATTGACCGACTTGCCGCCGCCGCGCGGCCTCGACAGGCCTGCGGCCACCCGTGCTCCAGCCACCGGTCGAGGCCTGCGGGCGGGCTGTGCCACGGACGGATGGCGGGCAGTTGCGTCATCCCTCGTCCTCGTCCAGCACATCGAGCAGGCCCAGGGCGATCAAGGCGAGCCGGCGTAGATACGTCCATGCCAGCCCGAAGTCCGTGGGCGCGACGTCTTCCAGCAGGATGTGCGCCCGGCCCGCTGCCGCCTTCGCCCCGCGACGATGCTGGAAGTGGCATTGCCCGCTGACGGCCACCAGTTGGGCCAGGTGCTCGCGGAACCGCCTGGTGAGCACCTCCACGTCGGACCTGCCCGGATCGGCATGCTCACCCAGCACGGCCTCAAGGTCGTCATACATGGCATCCAGGGCCCGGGACCCACACAGCCCCGCCAGGAGCCTCTCAACGAGATCCAGTCCCCTCGAAGCCGCCGCGGCCTCGTCCAGTGGACCTGCGGTGCGTATGACCCCCAGCGCCATATCGAGGGGCAGGTGCTTCCCACAGGAAGCCGGGGAACGCACGGTGCACGCACAGGGCTCACCGGTACCCCTCCGCCCAGGGCGTGACGGCTCCTTTGGAAACGGTCCGGCGAAGTCCGGTGCCCACTGGCTGGCCTGGCCGCTGGCTGGGGCCCGGCGTGTCTGGTGCCGTCCGGCGGGACGGCGGTGACACGCCCGCTGCCCAGGTAAGGCGGGCCTGCTCGCGCTCATCGCGGGTCTCCGGTGAACTCCAGGAGGTCCAGAGTGGCCAGCGCAACACGGCGGAGGTAGACGAGCGCCGGTAACGGATCTGAGGGCGGGGCCACGATCAGCAGATCGCGGGCCCGTCCGAGCGCCCGGTGTGCCTCGGTGCCCGCAGTTGCGGCCACCAGGAGCCGGGCGGTGTCGGCCAGCTGACGCAGGACAGGGACCAAACGGCGGGTGAGCTCACGGATCTCGTCTGCGCCCGGAGGGGGGTGCACGGCGTGTTCACCGAGAACCGCCTCGAGATCCTCGTACACAGCTCCCGCCCGAGCGGCGCCCCCGAGCCCCCCGACGCCGGCGCCGTCCGGCTCGGCCAGGCCGCGCCAGGGCAGCGCCGGGACACAGCTGTCGTCCCACCGCGGCATGGCGCACTGCGGCTGATACCGGTTGATGTCAGGGAACACCGTGCGAGGCGACAAGAGATCCTCCAGGACAGGCTGCTGGTTCGTGCCGTGAGCGTTGCGCGCCGGATGTCGAGGTATCGGCGGGGTGTCCCGGTCAGGCGGCCGGGGTGCTCTCCGCGATGAGCGCGGCGAGCGACGGCTCCCGCCGGGGACAGTGCTGGAGCAGATGGACATGGCGGCCCCCGCGGAGCACCGTCTCCACACCGCTGCAGTGCATGTCGTCACGGACGTAGCGCATCAGCCGATCGGAGCGGGTGACGCCGCGCAGCCAGTCCACTCCACCCAGGCGCGCCGCATAGTCCAGGGCCCACCACACCATGAACCGGCTCAGTCCCTGGCCGCGGCACCGGGGGTCGGTGAAGAGGGCTATGACACTCAGCGCCGGTTCGGCCAGCTGCTGCGCCGACCAGCCCTGCCCTGGGGTGGAGCCCAGCAGCGCGATGCATCCCAGGAGCCGGGAATCCTCGCGCAGCAGCCACACGATGGGGCGGCCCGCCTCGGTTTGGCCCAGGAGGTCCACGACCGTGGCCCCAGGAGCCTCGATGCCGCCCCGTGCTCCCTCGCCCAGCTGAAGAATCCGGTCGCGGATCAGGTCTGAGACCGCCCGTCGGTCAGCCCCGGTAGCCGGCTGCATCTCATAGACCGCGGCATGCCCGCGCCCGTGCGCCCGGACGGGGCCGGGCGGGGTGGGTACAGCGCCGGTGCGGTGGCCGGTGTTCTTCATGCGAGAGAGCTCCGGATCAACGAGGTGGTGACATGCATGTCGTGCAGCCGTGCGGGCCACTGCGTACCTGACGACGCCTGCGTCGATCGGCTCAACAGGCCAGCCACAGCGCGTCCTCCCCGCACGCCGCCCGGCCCGTGTTGCCCACGCAATCCGCTCACCGAGAGGGGACTACGGTGCCAGGCAAGCCGCCGGGGCGGCGGGCAGACCGGGGGTGTACCGCCAGTGGGTGACGACCTGGCACAGCGTTTCCTGCCCGGGGCCGTAGACCAGGAGCCGGAACATGCCAACCTGCTGGTCGCACTGTCAGCGAGCAGGGGAAGCACCAGGCGGCGGCTGATCCAGGGTTCGATGCGGTGCGCGGCGCCAAAGGCCCGCAGGGTTCCAGGCGTGCACGCGAGCGTGTACGCGGTACCCCGGCCCAACGGGCTCCGGGCTCCGTGCCAGGCACCGGGGATGTCCGCCAAGGACAGCGGCACGCCACCGTGGGACGGCGCGCTCACGCGGACGCCGCCGCATGCTGGCCCACCGGGCGGTGGGGCGGGACGATGCCGCCGTCCGGCAGGAGCGCCCCGGTGTCCTCGAAGCAGAGAAGGCCGTTGCACAACAGGGCCCACCCCTGCTCGGGGTACCAGGCGGTACAGTGCGCGGCCTCGCGGTCGGAGGCGTGCGCGCTGGGGCACAGCGGTGTGTGCGAGCACCTACTCATCACGTTCCCTTTCACGTCGGGGCGTATCTGGCCCGCATCTCGCCCATCGCGATCTGGTGACGTAGGACCGGTGCACTGATCGGGGTGCATGGCAAGCCAGGACTGCGGGCATGTGCGTACAGCTCCCGTGTATCGGGTGGCGAAGTGTTCGGACCGGGAGGGCAACTCTCGTGCCCCCAGGGGCTGTTGCGCACGTCAAAGTGTGCAATATTGCAGACCGCTGCAATATTGCAGAGATACGTACCGCGCCGCCGGGAGTGGTGTATGCCGCACACACAGCAGCCCCAGGACAGACAGCTCGACACGGAGCGCGGGCAGCCCCCACAGACCGCACCAGCCCTGCCCTCAGATATCTGGGCCCGTCCCGACGTACGCGAGGCCCTGGCCGCCACGGACTTCAGCGCCCTGTGCCGGGCGCTGCGCCAGCACTCCGGATGGCGCCAGCAAGACCTGGCCGCCCTCGCCGGGGTACGCCAGGCCTACTGGTCGCAGCTCGAACACGGGAGGCGCGGAATGCCCTGGGCCAAGGCCGCAGGGTTCCTGCGTACCCTCGGGGCGCCGACGGCACTGCTACCCGCCGGCCCGGACCCCAGAACTCCCGCAGCCACCTGTCACCGCGCGCAACGCTGCCCTGGCGGTTCGGTCACCGCTGCAGACAGCGGGACCAGCTTGTCGGCCCTCAGTGCAGCCGGCGCTGACTCCTCCCTGCAGTTCGTCGAGCTGATCACATCGAGCGCGGTCGACTCCGACGAGCTCGAGTACCTGTCCCTCCAGCTGAGCCGCCTCGCTAGCGCTTACGTCCACAGCCCGCTGCTGCCCCTCTTCGAAGACCTGATCAAGGTCCGAGACCGGATCTTCGACCACCTCCGGCACCACCAGGGCCCCGCCCAGACCCGGGTGCTCTACCGCCTGGCCGGAACGGCCTGCCTCCTGCTCGCCCACGCATCGCAGAACATCGGCGACGAACACTCCGCCCTGGGACAGCTCAGGACCGCAAAGACCTTCGCCGAACAGGCCGACCACACCGGCCTGCGCGCCTGGACCCGCGGCACCTACGCCCTGTTCGCCGAATGGTCACCACGCCGGAGACAGGCGCTCGCCTTCGCGGAAGAAGCCGCCCGCCTGGCTCCACCGGGTGACTCCCGTATCCGCATCGCCGCCATTGCCGCGCGCACCGCCGCCCGCCTCGGCGACCGGGACCGGGCCCTGGCCGCCCTGACAGCCATGCGCGCCGCCCAGGCCCAGACGCCCGTCGAGGACGAACTATCCGAGACCGGTGGGATCTTCACCTTCCCCCGCGCGAAGCAGGACTACTACACCGGCACCGTCTACAGCCTCCTGGGCGACCACAGCCGGGCCGAATACCACGCCACCCGAGCCCTCCAGCAGTACGCCGCCGGGCCCGCCGAGGAACGCTCCTACGGCGACGAAGCCCTCGCCCTCACCGACATCATCACCGCCCGCCTGGCGCACGCAGACTTCACATCCGCCGGCCGGCTCCTGCAACAGCTCGTCGACCTTCCCGCCGCCCTGCGCATCCGCCAGCTGGGAACCGGCCTCCACCGCATCCATTCGGTACTCAGCCAGCCGCAACTGCGCACTACCCCCGCCGCCCGTCACCTGGCCGAACTCACCCACGCCTACAAGGTCATCGAAAGCGCCGACCCGGTACCGTCCGTGCGGTGACCACCACCACAGCACAGTCCAAGGACGCGGCCCAGGCCGCCTGCCGGGCCCTGGGAATGGACCCACGCGGCCTCACCCCGCTACGCATCCATGCCACCGCCGTCTACCTCCTCCCCGGTCAGGAGACGGTCGTCAGGGTCAGCCCGGGGTCCAGGGCCGAAGCCATCGAGAGGGCCACAGCCCTGACCCGCTGGCTCGCCGACCACGATTTCCCGTGCGTCGAGCCCCTGCACCGGCCGGTGCACCACGAGCACCACGTCGTCAGCTTCTGGCGCCACTACCCGCAAGGCCAGCGTGAGCAGCCGCCGGCCGAGCACCTCGGCGGTCTACTGCGACAGCTCCACGATCTCCCGCCACCGCCCCTCGACTTGCCGGTCTACCAGCCCCTGGCCACGCTCCGGCAGGCAGTCGCCGGCAGCAACTGTCTGTCACCGACCACACGGACGTGGCTCACCGAGACCTGCGACAACCTGCTCCGCGCCTACCAGGACCTCGAATCCCCCCTCGGCACCGGCCTCGTACACGCAGACGCCTACCCGGGCAACACCCTGTGGGACGGCAGGGACGGCACCCTGGTCCGCCTCGGAGACTGGGACGAAGCCGCCACCGGGCCACGAGAGCTCGACCTCGCCAACACCTACCAGGGAACCCGTTTCGGCCGGACACCCGTAGAACTCGACGCGTTCACCCGCGCCTACGGCTACGACCCGCGCGCCTGGGAAGGGCTCCCTGTCCTGATCGCCATACGCGACCTCCACACCCTGGGCTCATTTATCAGGCGAGCCGACACCGGAGACACCCAGGCCACCAGGCAATTGCAACACCGCCTGGACACCCTCCGCTCCGGAGACACCACAACGCGCTGGGACATTTTCTGACACCCCGGTCTCAGTCGGCAACACGGTGCAGGCATGCCGAACAGGTGTCCGCGGCTGCTTGCCCCTTCATGAGCACACGCCGGTGTCTCTTCGTGCCGGTCAGAGTGTGGGCCAACGGTCCCACGACCGCCGCCGGAGGGCTCGCTGCAGGCGTGATCAGGTGGCGCTTGACCGGCCCTCGCGGACGTCAGCCGGGACGTGGACTGCCTCTGCGGCAGCCTGGATCGCCGCCGACAGGGCGGTCGCGTGTGCCGCGCGCGAGATCTCATCCTGAGCAAGCGCAGCTTCGACGAAGTCGGCCATTTCCTTCTTACCGTGTCCGAAATCAGCGGACGCTTCTCGGAGGCGGGGGTAGACGGCTGCGATCGCACCGGCGATGCGCTCCTGCCACTGCAGGGTGGCAGCCTGCGCCCCCGGCCCGCGCAGCTGGTCCATGACCACGTCGTAGGGAGTATGCACGTGGCGCAGGTAGTTGACGCACCAGCGGCTCAGGGGCGCTTCGCCCGCCGATCGGGCAGCCGCCATTGTCACCGGGCTCAAAGGGTTCCGCTCGTTGTAGTGCTGGACGGCCCGGCGGCACACCCCCCCCAGGACCAGCGGGGCACCGAGATAGGAGTGGCGGTGACCAGCTCCATCAGAGCAGCCGCATGCCCTCCTGCCATGGCCTCACGGGCCGCACGCCGGGGTGCCTGGGCTGCTTTTACGGCAGATGAACGCAGGCGGGAGGCCCGCCGCCACTCCTGCCACTCGGGTGAGGCTTCCACGCAGGCGACCCGCTCCACGGCATAGAGGTGCATCGGGGCAGCCCCTCGAAATCGTGGGTTACAGCGGGTCGCGTCGGGCGGATCGAGGAAGCGGCGCACTCCAGCGTCCGTCCACCCCCGCGTCTTCAGCGCGGTGACCGTGGCGTACTCGATTTCTCGGCCCATAACTGCAATATAGGATGAAAGTTGTGTATGGGTGAGTAAGCGGGCAAGGCAGGAAGAGCGTGTTCTCAAGGCTGCGCGGGAGTGACGCTGCCTGACACCGGAGAAGCCGGGTGCCCGATCTGCCCGCCCCGGTCCCGCCGCTGTTACCGGATGTCCGCCAGGTGACTGGCTTCGCGCAGGTAGGGACACTGCCCGCCACGCAGTACACCGGTGGCGACGGCCAGGACACGGGCCTGTTCCGGCTGCACCAGTGATGCCCACTCTGCGGCCGTGAGCATGCGCCAGTCGTCGTGTTCGTCGGACAGCTTCACCTCGACTGTGTTTGCGTCGACGAGCGGGCCCTTGAAGAGGGTGAAGACCTCGGGGATGCCCTCGGGGTGCATCCCCCAGTCCACGGCCAGTAGCTCAGGCGTAGCCGGCATGGCCAAGCCGGTTTCCTCGTAGGTTTCTCGTACGGCGGTCTGCCATAGGTCCTCGCCTTCGTCGTGACCTCCACCGGGCAGCTGCCACGCGTCCCCCCAGGAGGTGTGCAGCAGCATGATGCGCTGGTCGGCGTCGTGTACCAGGGACGCGGCACATCCGAGGATTCGTGCGCGGCCCGCGAGCCATTCGGCCCGGGGAAGCTTGGGATGCGTGGTCAACGTGCCGTCCTCTCTGAAGACGAGTTGCTCATGCTGGCCGTCTTCCGCATGGGGGATGTCATCGGTCCTGGCTCAGTTCGTAGAGCTCCTGGAACAATCCGCCGGCGGTGACGAGCTGGTCGAATGTGCCCTGTTCGGTGATCCGGCCGTGTTCCATGACGATGATCCGGTCGGCGATCTTGGTGTTCTCCAGCCGGTGTGTGACGACGATCGAGATCCGGTCGGCGGCCATGGCCTTGACAGTCTGGAAGATGAGGTGTTCGCCGCGGGCGTCCATCTCGCTGGTGGGCTCGTCCAGGACCAACAGGGCGGGTTTGCGGTAGATCGCACGGCCGCAGGCGAGGCGCTGCCACTGCCCGCCCGAGAGCGTCACGCCGCCCCAGACCTCGCGGGCGAGCAGCATGTCCAGGCCCTCGGGCAGTTCTTCGACGACTTCGCGCATGCCGACCGTCTCGACGACGTCCCAGACGGCTTCGTCGTCCCAGGTGGCTGGCTGGCCGAGGGTGATGTTCTCCCGGCACGGCAGTGGCCAGCAGGCGAAGAACTGCGGCACCAGGCCCGTTTGCGCCCACAGGGTGTCGGGGTCCACGGTCGCCAGATCGACGCCGTCCCACAGGACCGCGCCCTTCTCCGCGAGATACAGCCCGGTGATCAGCTTGATGAGGCTGGACTTCCCCGAGCCGTTCTCGCCGACCACCGCCACCACCTCGCCCCGGCGCAGCGTGAGGGAGAGGCCGTCCACGGCCGGGCGGGGCTTGTTGGGGTAGCGGTAGGTGACGTTGTCGAGCCGGATCGTCTCCGGACACACCGGCGCCTGCTCGCCGCCCCGGGCCAAGGCCACCTCTGCGGTAGTCGTTTCGACGAATCGCTTCCAGTCCCCCAGGAAGAGGGAGGAGTGGAACAGCGAGGCGCAGTAGTGCACGACGTTCGTCAGGTTCCCGAGCGCGGTCCGCACCGCCACGACCGCTGTTGCCGAGACCGCCAGGGAGACCTGGCCGGAGACGGTCAGCCACACGAGCGTGGCCCAGGCCCCGGTCAGGCAGATCCCGCCGGCCGCTGCCCCGATGAGGTTGATGCGCACCTGCTGGCCGGCTGCGGCGACGGTGCGCTCGTCGATGCGGCGGCTGAGGGTCTGGTACCAGAACGTCAGGTAGCCGCGCATGCTGTTCGCGCGGACCTCGTTGGCGAGGCTGGAGGTGGTGATGTGCCAGCGCATCATCCCCTTGAGGTTGCGGTTCGCGGCGTTCTCGTAGTGTGTGCGGTGCTCGATCCGCGCCTCCGCCACCGCCCCGAACCCCGACGGCAGCACGGCCAGAAACAGGACCGGCAGCATCAGCGGGTGCAGCACCGTTACCACACCAAAGGCGGCGGCCAGCCGGATCAGCGCGGCCATGAAGGACTGTGCGTCGTACAGCATCCGCTCGCAGCGCATCACGCCGGTCTCGGCGTGCTCGTGCTCCTCCGAGAAGGAGGCCCGGTTGAACGCCGCCAGCTCCACCGACAGCATCGCCTGCACCAGCGCGGTGTCCGCCGCCGTCATCACCCGCGGCTTGAGCCGGGCCACCGCCCAGGCCGCCAGCCCGAACGCGACGCGCCCTACAGCCGCCGCCACCGCAACCACCGCGAGCGCCGGCAGGGCTTCACGCACGCGGTCAGGGACCAAGCCGCCACCCAGGATCGGCACCATCGCCTTCGCGGTGGCCGCAAGCACCACGCCGGCCGCGACGCCGGAGGCGACCTGGCAGCCGATCAGCAGCAGCACATCCCGCCGATCGATCGCCCACGCCATCCGCGCGATCTGCGCAAGAAGCGCCGGGATCTTCCGGCACAGCGCCCAGAACGACGTGTCCTCGAACGCCGACCGCAGCTCCGCACGCTTCTGCCGAGGCTCCACCGGATCCGGCATCGGTGGCCTGTTCAGCGTCCGGGCCTGTTTACCGCCTGATAAGTCTTCCACCTTCCGTTCTCCTCCCCTTAGTTAGGGCGCCCGGTTGAAGGCACCCAGTGCCTAACTGCCTTGACCTCGGATAGTCACGGTCTGGTGTCGGCCCACTTCAGCGCCGGTGATGTTGCCGCACCGGTCCATCGCGCCCCCTGGCAGGAAGAGTTCCTGGCCTCAGCGCGAAGCTTCCCTATTCAGCCGTGATGTTCGAATGATCCGAGTGGTCTGTTCCGCCGGTCCTCTCTGGGCGCCTGCGCTAGCCTGGCTGCTGCTTACCTGCCGTCCTCGAAGGTCCGGGAAGAGAAGATCGTGTCTGTTCTTATTGCCGGGGGCGCCGGTTACATCGGAAGTACCGTGGCGTCGGCCTGCCTGGACGAGGGGATCACCCCGGTGATCCTCGACAGCCTCGTCCGAGGCCGCAGGGAGTTCACCGACGGCCGGATCTTCTACGAGGGCGACATCTCCGACGGCGCCCTGGTCGACCGGATCTTCTCCGAGCACCCGGACATCTCCACGGTGGTGCACTGCGCGGCGTTGATCGTCGTGCCGGAGTCTGTCGAGGACCCGATCGGCTACTACGAAGCGAACGTCACCAAGAGCCTGAGTTTCGTCGGCCACCTCCGCAGGAATGGCCGCGACCGCCTCATCTTCAGCTCCTCGGCCTCCATCTACCAGGCCGACGAAGGCTCCCCTGTCAACGAAGACTCTCCGCTCCGCCCGCAGAGCCCCTACGCGCGCACCAAAGCTGTGTGCGAGGGCATGTTCGCGGATATTGCTGCGGCCGGCCAGATGCGTGTGCTGTCGCTGCGCTACTTCAACCCCATCGGGGCGGACCCCAAGATGCGGACCGGGCTTCAGCTCAAGCGGCCCAGCCATGCCCTGGGCAAGATGATCCAGGCGCACCAGGAGGGTACGGCTTTCGCCGTCACCGGGACCGGCTACCCCACGCGGG
This sequence comes from Streptomyces sp. NPDC042259, assembly GCF_055582085.1. NCBI lineage: Bacteria > Bacillati > Actinomycetota > Actinomycetes > Kitasatosporales > Streptomycetaceae > Streptomyces > Streptomyces sp. NPDC042259. Next base: position 9,895 of record NZ_JBVJDW010000016.1, read on the forward strand.
ACGGGTCGGGAATCCGGGACTACGTGCACGTCTGGGACCTGGCTGCGGCCCACATGGCGGCGATCAGCCGTTTCGACTCCCTGCTCACGGAGTCGGAGCCATCGATGGTGATCAACCTGGGCACGGGCTCGGGTACCACCGTGCGGGAATTGTGCGCAGCCTTCAACCGGGTCGTCGGCACGCCACTCGCCACGGTCGATGCGGAGCCGCGGCCCGGTGACATCGCTGGCGGCTACACCAAGAGCGACCGGGCCCAGCGGCTCCTGGGGTGGACGCCGCGGCTCTCCCTGGAGGAGGGGATCCGGTCCTCGCTGGACTGGATCCCGGTACGTGACGCGATGTTGAACGACTGACCTCGCCATTGAACCCTGCTCCAACGCCTGTGGCTCTTCTCGAAAGGCCCTGCGGAGGGCGACGCCGCGCTGGGGAGGCGGCGTCGGCCGCCCGTTGGCGTTGGAACGCCGGGGGCGCGGGGGAGGTCGTCTCGTCGCACTTGGGTCGTCAAGCGTGCCGTGACCAGGTTCGTAGCGGTATGGCGCCTTTGCCTTTGGCTAGGGATCCGTCCGGGTTGCGGTCGGGTGCTCCGAGGAGCTGGTGCTCGACGGGCGACAGTGCTGGGTCTTCTCGGAGGCTGGTGTACGGGTCGTCGACGGGTTGGAGCCAGCGGTAGCCGTACTGCATCATCACGGAGATCCGGGGCCGGCCGGAGAGGTTGATGCCGCTCGCGTGCCAGGTGCGGTTCTCGAAGAGCACGGCGTCGCTGTTGGTGATGTCCGGAGTGAGGGCGCCTTCGGGGTCGACGGCGCCTTCGGCGATGTTCGGTGGGGCGGTGCTCTGGTGGCTGGCGGGCAGGAACATCGTCAGGCCGCAGTCCTGGGTGATGGGGGTGAGGTAGTGGGCGACCTTGATGGCCATGCGTGGGGTGTGTTCGAGGCCGAGGTCGGCGGTGACGCCGTACATGTCGCGGTGCCAGCCCGGTCGCTCTGGGGTGCGGATGGTGCGCGGCGGGCCCGAGGGCAGGGCGATGAGGTGGGCGGACAGCAGGTGGATGTTGGGGCTCAGCAGGCCGGTCGCCGTGGGCAGGGTGCGCGGGTTGGCGAGCAGGGGCAGGAAGGCGCGGTCGTGGGCGAGGCATCCGCGGAAGCCGTCCTTGCCGTCTCCGCCTCGGTCGCGACCGAGGGTGATGTCTGAGGCCAGGAGGCGCTGCGCACGGAGGAGCAGCCGGCTGCGGACTTCTTCGTCGAGGGCGTTGCGGATGATGGTGAAGCCGTTGCGGTCGAAGTCGGCTATGGCGGCCTGGTCCGGCTGGTGAGGCGTGGTGGTGGTCATGAGGCCCTCCTCCGTGAGGGGTGGGGGGCGAGCGCGGTCGCCTGCTCCCACAGGGATGCCGTGTCGAGGCGGCAGTGGTGGAGTAGTCGCTCGCTGGTGACGGGCTGGCCGGGGTCGCGGTAGCCGAGGGCGGTCAGGCGGTGGCCGGGGTGGCGGCGGCCGAGGAGGGCGTGAATGTCTGCGGGGTAGCCGGTGGTGGCCGCGAGGATCGGGGCGCGGTTGCCGAAGTGGCGGGTGAATGCCTCGTCGGTGAGGGCCAGGGGGCGGGTGCCGGGTTCGGCGAGGACGGTCAGGTCGTGGATGTGCAGGTAGCGCAGCCGTAGTTCGGGCCGGGTGGTGCGCAGTCGGCGGGCCACGCTGGTGAGCTGGCGGGCGGGGAGGTCTCCGGCGGAGACGAGGACGAGGTCGGGTTCCCCGCCGGCCGGGTGGCTCAGGTGCGGCCAGGGGGCGATGCCGTGCCGGATCTCTTCGTCGAGGGTGTCCTGGGGGTGGTGTGACAGGGGGTGCTTGCTGGCGGTGATGACGGTGCACCGGTCGAGTTTGCGCAGGGCGAAGGTCAGGGCTGCGGCGGTGCGGGCGGGGTCGGCGGGGGTGAGGCAGTGGACGGTGGGGTCGCCGGTGGACAGGAGCGAGGAGACCAGGCCGGGGTTCTGGTGGGTGTAGGTGTTGTGCCAGCCGAGGCTGGTGAGCAGGTAGACGATGCTGGGCAGCGGGGGCAGTCCGGCGTGGCGGCGGGCCGCGCGGTGTTTGAGCTGCTGTTCGATGAGGCTGGTGGCCAGCGGGGCGAACGCCTCGTAGCCGGCGACGAGGGCGCGGCGGCCTGTCTCGGTATACCCCTGGGCCCAGGCGTGGCAGAGCTCCTCGTTGAGGACTTCCACCACCCAGGGTGGGACGGTGCCGTTGGGGTCGCGCAGGTCGAGACGGTTCGAGGTGAGTTCGTCGGGGCTGAAGAGGCGGAAGGAGCCTTCGGCGGCACGGGCGCGCAGCACCGACGGGACGGCCTGGGCGAACGAGGCGGTGCCTGTCCTGGTGGCCACGGCGGATGACGCGGCGATGCAGCCGCGCGGCGGTTCGGGCCCGGCCGGGGCGGGAGGGCTTTCGGGCAGTGCCGGGAGAAGGTGTGGGCGCGGGCGGCCGTCGGCGGTAAGGAGCTGCTGGGGCCGGTAGGCGGAGAGCCAGGCCGCCAGCGCCGTGAACTCCTCCCGGTTTCCGGCAGGGTTGGCCAATGGTGTCTTGTGGACGGCTGCCGTACCGGCGATCGGGCGGCCCGCGACGGTGGCTGGGGCTCCGTGCCCTTTCGGCAGGGTCAGGACAAGGACGCTGCCCGGCCCGGGGGAGCCCAGGGGCTTGGAGGATTGCAGGGCTTCGGTCAGGGCGGCGCGGAGCTGTCCGATGCGGGTGCCGTCGCTGTAGACGGGGCGGTGGCCCAGGCCGGTGAAGTAGGCGGTCAGCTCGCGGCGGGTGAGGCCGGCGAGGAGGCTGGGGCCGCCCATGCGCTGTCCGTTGAGGAGGACGACGGGGAGCACGGTGCCGTGGGAGCCGGTGGCGTGCAGGGCGCGGGCGCCGAGCCACGCGGCCGCGGTGGTGCCGGTCTCGCACTCGCCGTCTCCGATCAGGGCGACGGTCAGGCGGTGCGGTGCGTCCAAGGCGGTGCCCTGGGCGACGGCGAGGGCCGGGCCGAGCTGGCCGCCGGTGTGCAGGTGGCCGGGGATCAGCGGGGTGATCTCGGAGCCGGTCGCCGGATGCGGGAAGCCGGTGACCAACGCCCGTAGGCCGTTCGCGGTGCGCTCCAGCCACGGGTGGGCGGCGCCGAGACGGCCGGTGAGGTAGGCGTGGGCCAGGGCAGAGGGCCCGGCATGGCCGGCACCATGAATGACCTGGAGGTCTGCTGTGGCGGGCACGGCGCGCTGGAGCGGGCCGAGCACGGCGAGCATGCGGTTGACCGGAGGGCACACCCCCCAGTGGCCGCCCGGCTTCGGCTTGATGTGGGCACGGACGGGGGGGCTTTCGAGGAGGGGGTTGGCGCGCAGGTACAGCTGTGCGAGGCACAGGTAGTCCAGGGCGTCGGCTACGGCCTCCACCGCCTCGTCGGGCACGGTGCGTTGAGTGTGTTGGGCGAGGTCACTCCACATGCTGTCCTCCTGCAATGGGCGCGCCGCCGAGTGCTGCGTGGACGGCGCGGGTGTGGACGGTGCCTTCGCGGCGTACGGCTGTGGGCCCGTTGGCGGGGCAGTCGACGATGGTCATGTGCTGCCCCTGCGGGCAGATGCCGCCGTCGATCACCGCAGCGATGCGCGCCGACCGGTCGGTGTCGAACGCGGCGACGTCGGCGACCGTCAGGGCGGGATGATCGGTTGGGCCTGCATGGGGCGGGGAGAGGCTGACTGCCGATGCCGCCAGCGGCTCGCCGACCCTCCGGGCGAGCTGGCCGAGTACACCGTCGGGGCAGCCGACCAGCGCCGGTGCGCCGATCGCCCCGGGCGCGGGGTGGCCGGGGAGCCAGGGCAGTCGCAGGGCGAGGTCGCCGGGCCACAGCCCGCCTATCAGGGCGTGTGCGTCGTCGGTTAGGTCGAAGAGCTGACGGGCGGTGGCGGGAGCGCCGATGACCAGCAGCAGCGGTTTGTGGGCCGGGCGCCTCTTGGCCGCGTAGATCGCGGCCGTGGCTCGCGTATCGCTCGCGCGGGCGCACAGCATGTACCAGCGGGCGGTCGGGACAGCGACGAGCTGGCCGGCCGCCATGGCCTGGGCGGCGGTGCCGACGTCACCGGGGGCAAGGATGTTCATCGTGGCTCCTGAACGTCCGGCAGGGTGGTCAGAAGGAGGCCCTGGTGTGGCGTGCGGCGATGGCGCGCAGGCCGGGGTACTCCAGCCAGGGATCACGCAGCGCCTCCAGTGCCTGTGCGCCGTGCGCCGAGTGCCGGATGCGGAAGTAGGCCATCGTCCGGGGAAGTGGGCTGGAGTTGGCGCCCACCCGGTGCGGGACGAGGTGGTGCATCACGATGACGTCGCCGGGTTCGGCCAGGAACGGGGTGCCGGGCTGGGAGGCGACATCGGGCGGAGTCTGGGCCCGGTCGCCGGGGGACCAGCCGCCGGAGAACCACTCGGCCATGCGCCAGTGGCCCGCCGGCAGGTAGTGCAGGGCGCCGGCTGCGGCGGCCGGCAGGCCGGTGAGCATCACCCCGGCGATGAGGGTGAAGGTGCGCAGTTCCGTCGCATCCAGGTGCGGGCAGGCCACGCCGTCGACATGCATCTCCTTGGCCGGCTGCTCGGCCGCGTCGGGGACGCGGATCTGGACCTGGACGGTGTTCACCGGTGCGGGCAGCGCGGGGTGCAGCAGCTGGCCGACGACTTCGGCCAGCCCGCTGCCCTGGTAGAGGTCCAGCAGGTCGGGGTGGTCGGCGAGTTCGGGCGCGAAGGTCCGGTTGGTGTACGCCCGCATCTCCCGTGGCTGGAAGCCGGTGCGGTACCAGTCCTGGACCAGTGCGGCCGCCTGCTGCAGGCGGGCGCCTTGGACGAAGCGGCGGCGGATGAGGACGCCGTCGCGGACGAAGTCGTGCCGGTCACTGTCGGTCAGGGCTATGTGTGCGCTCATGGCGGGCTCCGTGAGGGGTGGCCGCCCGTGCCGGTGCGGGAGTGAACCGGCACGGGCGGGTGTGGTCAGCGGCGGCCGAGCAGGACGGTGAAGACGGCGTCCTCGATGAGCTGGCCGTCCTCGGCATGCTCGCCAAGGAGGGCCAGAGCTTGGGCCTCGAACTTCTCCCAGCGGTCCCCGAACAGGGGCCGGGAGGCGAACGAGGTGGAGCCGAGATAGCCCAGCACGTTCCCCGGGCTCCACTGCCTGCGGACCTCGTAGCGGTGCTCCTCGACGTGGCCGAAGGCCGATTCGCTGAGGATCTCGGCGTAGGGCCGGTCGTGGGCGTTGTAGGTGCTCTGCCCGGCGCGCCGCTCGCTGCCCAGGTAGGTCTGGATCAGGGTGCGCAGAGCGTCGGTCCATGCGGTGCGAGCGGTCCACAGGCTCCCGTCGCCCATCACCGCCACGGTGCCGGTAGGGGCGGTGCAGCCGTCGAGCAGGGCCAGGACCTTGCCCTGGTCCATCCAGTGGAAGGCGCGGCAGATCGTCACCAGGTCCGCCTTCCACTGGTCGCTGGGCGGGGTGAAGTCCTCCGCCCGGACGTGGTGCAGCCGCACCGTCTTGCCCGGCACAGTGGCGGTCAGGGCGGCTTCGGCTTCGGCGATCATGCCGCCGTCGGCTTCGACGATGTCGAACTCGGCGAACGCCTCGTGGAGCGCGAGCGGGACCTGGCCGGTGCCGGATCCGAGGTCCAGCAGCACCGGCGAGGCGACGCCGCTCACCGTCTGGGTGAGGAGGGAGACGGCTTCGGCGGGGATGCCGGGCCGGAAGGTGCGGTAGTAGCGGGCGGTGCCTTCGAAGTGGCTCACGATGTGCTCCTTCAGGTGAGGATGGGAGGTGCTGCGGTCGCAGCGCGGAGATGGCCGGTGGCCGTGCGAAAGTCCGGAGCAACAGCGATCCGTCCGCGGTGCGCCTTCAGCAGTCCGGCTGCCTGGGCTGCGCGGTGGCCGGTGGTGATCCAGATGGCTTGGGCGCCCGCTGCCAGGGCTCCGAGCACGTCGTAGTCGAGGCTGTCGCCCACATGAACCAGCCCGCTCACCGGCACGCCGTGGCGGGCCGCGACGGCCCGCAGCGCGCGGGGATCGGGCTTGGCGAAGCCCAGGCGCCACGACGGATAGTGCGCCGTCAAGCACGGACCCAGGTGCCGCGCGATATCCCCCCTCTGGTCGTCCCAGCTCGTCACGTTCGACATCGTCACCACCGGCACGGCGCGGGAGATCACGGCCACGCACTCCACCGCGCCCGGCCACCAGGTGAAGTCCGGCGGCTGGTGCTCATGTGGGAAGTTCTCCGGCGAGATGCGCAGGGCCTCGCAGGCGAGCGTGACCGCGTCCGTGTCGCCGGGCAGCGCGGTGTGCAGATGCTCCTGGGCAAGGCGCTTGGCCTGCTCCGACGGGAGCGGGGAGAGAGCGACGAGCCGTTGCGTCAGGGTCGTCCCGGCCGGCTCGCCCAGGGTGTAGCCGACATCCAGGCTCACCAGCTCCACCCGGGCGGGCACACTCATGGCTCCGCCCGCAACGCCGTGATGATCACCTGGATCCGCTGGGTGCGCACCGGTCCCTCCCGGGCTTCGGACAGGTACGTCAGCAGGTGCCGGGCGCTGGCCGCATCCCACCGTCCCGGATCGATTCCCGCCTCGGCGGCGGCCTTCGCGAGATCGACCGGGATCTCCGGTGGCCGCCAGCCGCGCGGCAGGCGCAGCACCCCGGACCACACCGGGCCGACAGGGGGAAGCTCCTGTGGGCTGGCGGGGTCCAGGACCGTGACGTCGTCGAAGGTCAAAATGCGCACCTGAACCTCCTGCCCCTCCAGCAGCAAGGTGCCGGTGAGGAACGTATCGTGACCGCTCAGCCGGGCGTCGAGCACGAGCTGACCGCTCTCCAGGCGCCGTCCGGCCACGTCAACCTCGGTTCGCCCTGGGGGCATCACGGCCGCCTCACGGTCAGTCCCAGGCCGGGACGGTCGGACAGGGCAATGTGCCCGCTCTGGGGCTGATAGATGTGCGTGAGGGCGCGCTGTCGGCGGGGCTCCCACACCACCTGGTACTCCACCGCCCCCGCACTGCCGGGGAAGGCGGCTGCCAGGTGTACCGCGGGAAGGAAGCTACGGCCGTGCAGGTGGACCGGCACCGCGTGGGCCCGGGCCAAGGACAGCAGCCGCACTGCTTCGGTGAGGCCGCCGCACCACGCCACATCAAAGGTGAAAGCGGCCGGGCGGCACCGCGCGAGCAGCCGATGCGCCTGCGCGGTGCTGGCGACGCGCTCGCCGAACGCCACCGGAAGGGGTGAACCCGCCTGCCGCAGCGCGCGGTACTCCTCACAGTCCGTCTCCGGCAGCGGGTCCTCCACCCACCGCACCGCACCAGCGGGCAGCGCCCGCGCCACCGCACGGCTCAGGGCCGCATCCCACGTGCCCAGCGCGTCCACCGCCACCGGATGCCCGGCCCACACGGCTGCCTGACCGGCCAGAGCGGCCATCGACCGGGCGCTCTCCCCGGCACGCAGCGACCACTTAGTGAAGGAGAACCCCTGGCCGGCCACCCGGCGCACCGCCTCCGCGGCCTCGGCCGTGCGCAGGTCCAGCGACAGCCACGATGCGTACACCGGCACCCGGCCCGCCATCGCGCCCGGGGACAGCAGGGCAGCGACCGGCGCGTCCTCGAGCACGCCGTGCAGATCCCACACCGCGCAGTCCACGGCTCCCACCGCCCAGCTGCCCAGCCCCGGCCGGTGGGCGCCGAGCTGCGCGAAGAGATGCCGCACCAGCCCCTCGTGGTCAGCAACCGGCCACCCGGTGGCCGCCCGCCCCAGCAGCGCCGCCACCACGGCGGCCGGAAGGTCATCCAGCGGCCCGAAGCACCCCACCGCGCCACCGGCACGCACGAGAACCGCGTGCCGGGAATCCCCCTCCTCATACGGGCCCAGCGTGGCGACGGGAATGACGTCGACGCGCTCGATCACCGCGTCACCGGTCGGCATCGAGCAGCGCCTGTCCGGCGTAGGTGAAGTACCACAGCGGCCGGTAGCACTCCCAGCCCACCGGCAACAGCCCCGTCGGCCGCATCACCTTCTCGATCGCCGTCCGGGCAGCCAGATAGAAGTCGAGCACCTCCGCCCCCGGCACCCGCAGGCCGGCCATCAGCACGTTGTGGGCCTGGAAGACCTGGAAGTTCGGGAACGCCGTCACCTGCCCGGCCAGGGCTTCCACGCCCCGCACCATGCTGGCCAGCGGATCCAGACCGACGATGTAGGTGTAGGACGTGCCCAGCCCCCGCTCACGAGCCCGCGCCAGGAGGGCGGGCATGTCCCGCGGCGTCAGGTCGGCCTTGGTGGACTTCAGCATCGTCGCACGCCGGGTGAAGCACTCCGCCGTCAGCCGCAGGACGAACGGCGCCACGCGGTCGGCCACGATCTCGAATGCCTCGTCGCTGCGCAGCACCGAGGTCAGGAACCCGATCCGCGCCCGCATTCCCGCCTGACCCAGAGCCGCGCGCAGGGCCACCAAGTGGTCTACCGCTGCTTGCTCCCGCTCGAAGCACCCGGTGGAGACGGTCACCTCGGTCACCTCGGCGAGATCCTTGCGCGGGTGCTGCTCGGCGAGTGCGGCGAGCAGGTCTGCCAGGGCTCGTTCCTCGCCCATGCGCGGGTCGGCGGCGGCCTCCAGGGTGTTCGGGCAGAAGGCACAGCCCACGCACCGGCTCCGGGCGTTGGGATTGAGGGTCGCCGCCCGGCCCTCATTGCGGAAGTAGCCACCGACCGCTTCGTCCGCAGCGATCCGCTCCACCTGCGCCACGAGCCGTCCGCCGAGGAACAGCTCCTCCCTTTGAAGCCGGAACGGACTGGCGGGCCGGTTCAGCGGCACGATGATCTGCCACGGCTGCTGCGGGTGGCGTGTCAGCCGGAGATTGACGCGTGCCCGATGGCGTTCGGTGTGCTCGGAGGTGATGCCGAACAGGTTCACGGCGATCAGTAGGGCGTCCTCGACCGGGACGCCGTGGGCCAGGGCGCTGCGCTCCAGATGGTGCAGCTGTAATCCGGTGGTGGACGCGATCGACGAGGGGGCAAGGGTACTCACGGGGAATTCCTCCGGTTGTCGTAGAAGTCCGGGAGGCTGCTTGTCCAGGTGCTTTCCGTGGTGGCGAGCACCGCGTAAGCGGTGCGGGCCAGCGACGTATAACCCGGACCGCGCCAGGTTCAGGCACCAGGGCCTTGTGTGGAAAGCGGCGGGCGCAATGCCGCAAGTTCCTTGCGTTATCCGCAAGTTCTGTGCATGCGCCCCTGCCATGAAGGAGGGGACACGGCTACTGTGGGGCCCGCCCGAATAGGGCGCGACGAGGAGGCGCGATGACCTTCCACGCCACGGCCACGCACTCCCTGGTCCCCGTCGCGGACATTGGCGTGATCATTCGCAGCGCCCGTAACGCCCGGCGCCCTCGTGTGACACAGGCGCAACTCGGTGCCCTGATCGGATACTCCGAGTCGTGGGTCTCCCGCGTCGAGAAGGGCCAGATCACCCCGCCCTGGGCGACCCTCCTCAAGATCGCAGCCCTCCTGCACATCACGGTGGAGGACCTGGCCCAGGCCCTTCACCCGCACGAGCCAGAAGAGGTACCAGGCGCCGAAAGCGACGGTCGGGTATCGGGTCCGGCCGCTAGGGTGGCAATTCATCAGGTCACCGAGGACCAGGAGGACGTCGTGCTGCGCAGGAAACTTCTCCGGGCGGCGGTCGGCGTCAGTACCGTTGTGATCACCGGAACGGCAGCAGCAGCCAACGGACGGCAGCCAGTATTCACCGACCCCTCTGCTGCCCTGGAAGCCGCGCTGTTCCAGCCGCCCCAGGCCGACCCGCTCCCGCTCGACCGCCTCCTCCTCGCACTGCGGGCGGCACGCGAGGACTTCCGGCAGGCCCGCTACGCGGCGCTCAGCGAAGACCTGCCCAAGCTGCTGGCGACGGCCACAGCCACCTGCGACAACCTCACTGGCCACCACCGCGAGAACGCCCAGGCAGCCCTCGCCCGCGCCTACGCCATGGCGGGTGAGCTCGCCATCAAGACCAGGTCGGGCACAGCGTGGGTTGCCGCGGACCGCGCGCTGACCGCCGCTCGCGCCTCGGGACAAGCCGCGCCGCTGGGCGAAGCTGCCCGCGTCCTGGCTGTCACCATGCGGCAGGCCGGCCGCTCCCACGCCGCCCTCGACGTCCTGGCCGGTGCCTGCGCGACGCTTGCTGAAGATGCCCGCCCGGCGGCCCAGGACGTTCGCGCCGCATCGCTTCTCACCGCCGCTTACACCGCAGCGCACACCGGCGACCGCTCCCGCGCTCTGGACCTTGCTGGTGAGGCTGAGGAGATCGGCCGACGTCTCGCCCAAGGCCCTGACACGGACTCGTTCACCATCCACGCGACCCGAGCCCAGTGCGACGCCTTCCACATCAGCATCCACAACGTCCTGGGCACCCCCGACGAGGGCATCACCTACGCCCGCCGCATCAACCCATCCGTCTTCACCACACCCGAACGCCGCGCCCGCTACTGGACCGACACAGCCCGCATGTGGGCCCGACTCGGCGACCACGAACGGACCTTCGCCGCACTGCGAGCAGTCGAGCAGCAAGCCCCGGAGGAGGCGCGCCGGCCATCGGTCCGTGCGCTGACCGCTGATCTCCTGTACTCCCCTGTGAACCTTCCGGGCCTCACCGAATACGCCGCGCGAACGCGAGCTGCCCACAACTGATCACTCCCCGGCCGGCAGGTCGGGCTGGGAAGCGGGCGGCGAAGGCTGCGGTACCGGGTGCTGCGCATGCTCGTCGTGCACCATCTGCCCGAGCAGGCCCAGCGTTGCCATGACGCCCAGCCCGTACGTCCCCGGCGGTGCGGGGGCTTGGCCGGACAGGGCCTGATACAGCCGGGCGGGGTCCGTCGTCCCGCCGGGCGGGACGATCCACCGTATGTCCCGGCCACCCCCCGGCCTGGCGTCCAGGGGAACTTCGACGACTGTGCCCTTGCGCAGCAGCCGCATGCCCCGCCGGTTCCACTCCTGCACGCTTCCGAGGTCGATGAAGAAGGTGAAGCGGCCGGTGTACGTGCTCGCCAGGACGGGCCCGATGCCGGTGCCGAGCTGGTCGAGGGCCCGTCGGCCGTCGGCGGCCAGGACCGTGACCGCGTCCCACTCCCGCCCGGCCAGGACCCGGCGGACACCGGAGAGCGGTTCCTCCCTCAGGTAGGTCCGTCGGCTGCTGCGGTGCCGGGGTTCGGCGCACGGGCTGTACGGGTCGAGTGCTACCTGGGTCCAGGTGGGCGGCGGGGGCGTCATGTCAGCTCCGGGAGGATGTTGGCTGCGGCGAGCAGGGCAAGGGCCAGGGGCGCGCAGTGCCGCTGGCCGACGTCGAGGTCGAAGCCGTTGCCGGTCGCGGTGAGGTGGCCGATGGCCCGGTGGCCCTCCAGTTCGGCGGGCTGTGCGGCGGCCAGGTCGGCGAGAGCCACGCGGACCCGCCCCTCCCCGGGGCTATGGGTGATGCTGAGGATGTTGCCGGGCCCGCCGAGCAGGTCGACGAGGGTGTCAGCGGTGCCGAAGAGAAGTTCGTTCACCGGCCACACCTCAGACGGGCCCGGACCCCAGAGGGGCTGTGCGGGTGGGGGCGCAGAACTTGGCTGACCGGGACCTGGTGCCACCGGGCGCGCTTCCACAGAGCCCTGATGGTCAGGTCCTGGGGGCGGATGCTCCGGTAGACCACCGCTTCTGGCACCACGGTCACCAGCCGCCCGTCCTTCTGGATCCGTGAGGCCAGTTCTCGCGCCCCGTGGCTGGGGTGGCGCGGGCCGGGGGCTGCGGCCTGGTGGTCGAACCTCAGTTCTTCGGCTCGGGGCATGCCGAGGTTGCAACCCGACAGCTCGTAGGGAGGCTCCAGCTCGCACGGGCTCTCGGGCCAGTTCGTCGGCATGAACAGGGACAGGGCCTCGGGGGAGAGCACCGGGGCGCGGGCGGCGGTGAACCGGGGGAGGACCCGTCCGCCGGCCAGGCTCGCTCCGCTGTGGGTCAGTGCGCTGACCATGCTGCGGACCCAGCCGGCGGCCGGGATGGCCTCTGGGCTGGTGAGGAGGATCCAGCGGCCGGTGGCGGCCTCGATGCCGGTGTTGTGGGCGTACGACAGGCCCGGCCGGGGCTCGTGCACCACCCGCGTCGGCACCCACCACCTCCGCAGGGCGGTGGCGTCGATGACTGGTCGGGGGCCGTGGTCCACCACGACGACGTTGATCTCACCGAGGTAGGTCTGCACGGCCAGGTTCGCGAAGAGCCCGGGCAGTGCCTGGGCGGTGCCGCGCACGGCCACCACGACGGTGACGGGGTCCGGGCAGGTCACGATGCCCGCCCGTCTGCGGGCGCGGTGGAGGGGGTGCCGGTCCCGGGCAGCAGGGTGTACTGCCAGGCCCGGCGCACGCTGTGGGCGGGGGTCTCGGCTTTCAGCTTGGCCATCAGGCTGCGGTTGATGCGGGTGAGGCTGTCCAGGGAGAGCATCCGGGCATTGCTCAGGTGCTGGAGGGTGATGCCGCCGGTGTGGGCGAGGAGCACCATCCACTCGTTCGGGACGAGCACCGGCGCGGGGGCGCTGACTCTTGCGGGCGTGGGGAAAGCCCGGTGGCTGTAGGCGCGGTGGACCAGGAGGGACATCCGTGGCGCGCAGCCGAGCGCGCTGGCGGCGGAGGCGAAGTAGGACGTCAGCGTCGTCTGCTTGATCCTCATGGCTTCGGCTGTCTGCTTCCTCGTGCGGCCGAGGGCGATCAGGGTGATCGCGGTCAGCAGGTGAGGGTTGAGGAAATCCGAGGCGACCAGTGCCTGGTACTCGGGAGCGGGCAGAAGCGGGGCGAGCACAAAGCCGTAGGGGGCCGGGGAAGACGGGGCCGGCGTGCTGGGGGTGGAGGCAGGAGGCATGGAGTCGGCTTTCCGAACGTGGCGGGGGCATGCCCGGGGCGGGTTGCTTTACAGGGCCGGGGCGTGGGCGGGCAGGAGGTCGCGGGCGCCGCTGCTCAGCAGCTCGTGGGCGACCTGGGTTCCCAGCGCGGCGGGGTCGGTGCCGATCTGGTGGGAGTGCAGGAAGCGGCTGCCGTCGGCGGCGAAGGCGGTGCCCCGCAGGGACAGCCGTCCGTCGGGTCGCGTGGCGCAGTAACCGGCCACCGGGGTCTCGCAGTTGCCCCGCAGCACGCGTAGCAAGATCCGCTCGGCGGTGACCTCCCGGCGTGTGCGGTCATCATCGAGCGGGGCCAGCAGGGCACTGGTCTCGTCGTCCTCGGCGCGGCACTGCAAACCAATGACGGCCGCGCCCAGGGCCGGGCACATCCGCTCCACACCCAGAATCTCGGCGGCCTCGTGCCTGAGCCCCAGCCGGTCAAGGGCGCACACCGAGACGATCAGACCCGCGACAACGCCGGCCTTCACCGCCTCCAGCCGAGCCTCGGTACTGCCCCGGATCGCCTCGACCCGCACGCGGGGGTGGATACGGGCGAGATGAGCGGCGCGCCGGACCGAGGAGGTGCCGATGCGGGTACCGGCCGGCAGCCGGTCCAGGGGGAGCCCGGCCCGCAGGACGAGCGCGTCCCGGCGGTCCCCGCGCGGCAGGTAGGCGGCGAACCGCCCACCCTGGGGCACAAGCGGCACACCGGGTACGTCCTTCATGCAGCGCACGGCTACATCGCAGTCACCCTGCAGGAGGGAGGACTCGATGCCGCCGGCGCCTTCCGGGGAGATGATCTCGGTGGTGAGACCCGGGTGATAGGCGGCGAGCGCGGCCTGTATCTGTTCGGCCTGGGCGAGGGCCATGGGGTTGGAGCGCGCGCCGATACGAAGGCGACGGGGCATGGGGATCTCCTGGGGCGGGGCGGGTCCTGGCAGGTGCGGGGGAGTGGGCCGGCTCAGGGTGCGGGCGGGGCGAGGTCGAGGACGACGGGCAGGTGATCTGACAGGGCCCGGGTTGTCTCGGTGTCGTGGACGGTGGCTGCGGCGATCTGGTCGGCCACGTGCCCGTTGGCCAGGATGAAGTCGGACCGGTGATCCACTGCCTCCGCCGGGCTCCAGTAGCCCGCCGTGCGGTGCGGCGGCTCGCCGAGCACGTCGAACGGGTCATGGAACCCTGCCCGCTCCAGCATCTGGATGGCCCGCCGGTCGGCGTCGCCGAACTGGCCACCCGCAGTGAGGTGGCAGTGGCGCGAGCGGAGGTTCGCCGGGATCCGGCCCCAGTCCGGTTCGGGGTCGTGCGGGCCGATCGTGTTCAGGTCGCCGGCCAGCACCACCCGCTGCGGATTTCCCTCGTAGGTGCCCCCGTAGCCAGTGAGCCACCGCGCCTCGGCGTAGCGTTCGTCGCCGCCGAGGAAGCACAGGTGAGTGAACAGGACAGTCAGCAGCGGCTGTTCCCGAATGCTGAGCCGGGCCCGGCCGAGCCCGTGGTAGAAAGCCCCGCGGGCGGCGTCCGCCTCGTAGTCCTCGACCCGTACGGTGCTCGGCCGGTAGAGCAGCGCGAGGTGGTTGCCGCGCCCGCGTCGGGAGAGCACCGGAGGCAGGGGCGCCATGCCCAGGGCGTTGGCCGCATGCCACAGCCGCCACCAACCGCCCTCCTCCCACCGGCGCAGCTCCTGCAGAGCGATGACGTCGGAGTCCAGCGACGCCAGGAACTCGACCTGTTGCTGGCGGCGCCACTCGCCGCCGTCGGAGTCGATGCCGCCGGTGAGGGTGTTGTAGGTGACCAGCCGGGCCGTGTCCGACACCTGGTGTCGAGTCTCGGCGGTGGTGCGGCCGGTGGTGACCAGCCAGCCGGTCGCATCAGAGACGACGTGCTCGTTGACCGGGCCCTCGTCCCGGCAGGCGGCCAGTAAGCGGGGCCGGACCGGGGAAGCGGTGACGGCGCGGACGGGGGTGCTCAAGACGGTGTTCCCTTCAGGCGTTCGGGGTTGGGGTCATCGGACGGAGTGCGGGAGGGCGGTTCCCCTCGGGAGGCGGGTGAGGGCCATCAGCCGCAGATCGGCCGGGCGGGCGTCCGTGCTTTTGGGAAGGCCCACCCGGTGGCGGCGCAGCCCCAGCAGACTGGCATCGGCGACGGGATGCTGGGTGATCACCCCGTCGGGGCCGAGCACGTACTGGGTGCCGTAGATCTGGGGTTGTCCGTCGTGCATGAGCAGCCGGTCGGTGAGGTAGGCGAGGTGCCGGGGCGGGGCGGCCTCGCTGGTGACCGCTTCCAGCAGGTGTTGGTGGGCCTGGTGCTGGAAGACCGACTGCCGGTCGCACAGCAGGGCTACCCACCATGCGACCTCCGCCCCGACCTCACCGACCAAATCGGGGCCCGGCCAGCCGTGCGCATCGAAGATCGCTCCCAGTTCCCGGGCAGCGCGGCTTTCCCATTGCACTATCTCGAGCAGCTCCGGCCGCGTGGGGGTCACGGCGCGCGTCATGCGGGCGGCGACCCCTTCGCGGTGCAGGCGGCACAGCGTGAGCAGCAGATCCAGTCGCAGTGGCGGACGGGTGATGAGCCTCATGCGCGGGGTGTCCTTCGGGGCGCGGCAGAACGGAAGAGCGGAACGGTGTCCGGGCGAAAGCGGCCAATGCGCTCGGGTGGGGGGAGTGGAGGGCTCCCTGGGGGCGGGGCTCGGGGGCGACCGCCGCCAGGGAGCCGGATCAAGGTCTGCTGCTCACAGCAGGAAAGGAGCGAGATGGGCCACCGCCCACCCCGTGGGCGCGGTGATCAGCAGCAGAAACACGGCGCCCCACGGGAAGCGGGCTGCCCGCCGCGGACCGTCTACGCGGTGGGCACCACGGCAGCGTCTTCCGGTGTGCCGCCCTGCCGGAGCTCCGGCGAAGGCGCGTCTCGACGGGGGCGCCGGGGGCATGAGCGGGGCTTCGCCGGCCGGGCCCCGGTAGGCGCTCACCGCGTGCGGCCTTGCGCTGCGGGGCGTACGTAGGCCCAGGTGGACAGGTGGCCGTCGGGCAGGGTGCGGTAGCCCCAGCGGCCCAGATTCTCCACGAGGTCGAGTCCGCGGCCGTGCTCGGCCGCATCGTCGGTCTGCCCCCGGGCGGTCGGCCTGCCTTCTCCTGCGACGTCCTCGACCTCGATCAGGACCGCGCCGCCGCCCTCGGCGATACACAGCCCGATCTCCGTCCCCGGGATTCCGGGCCGGCTGTGACGGTAGGCGTTGCTCAGCAGCTCGGCGGCGAACAGCTCCGCCTCGAACGCCTCCTCCGGACCTACCCCCCATCGGAGCAGGAGCCGCCGTACGGTGCGACGGGCTTCGCTGACCGCTTCCCGTTGACGGGGCACGCCCATCGCCTGGAGGTGCTCGGCCCGGAGTCGGGGGCGTTTCCGCAGCGCGGGAACCGTCTGGGGCGCGGAGGCGCGCGGGGCGGTTACGACGCTCATGCCGCACCCCCGCCCGCGGTTCTGGGGAGGAATCCAGGAGGGGTGGGATCGTGCGGGTTGCCCAAGGCCCGGTAGCAGCGCCGTGCACCGTCGAAGGCGGTGCGGCCGTGGAGCCACCGGTGGTTGTCGAGGAGGTAGCCCTGGCCGGCTTCCAGGGTGAGCATCTGCTGGTTTCGCTTGGCCGCCATCCAGAAGCCATGCAGGTGCATCTGTGCCAGAGGGCTCCAGCGGACGAGACCGTCCTGCCGGTAGCGCACCGCGACCCGGCCGCCTTCGTGCCGGGCGAACACGGGGGCGAAGATCCCGGTGCTCGGGCCGAAGAACCCCGCGCGTGGGCCGGAGAGAACGGCTACCACGTCCGGGCACCGCTGCTCAAGCTCAGCGTGGAGGGTGCGCCCGTCCACCAGGAGGGAATGCCCGCCCTGGGGTGCGGGCTGGGTGCACACCATCAGCATCAGGCGGGGCGGGCTCTTCAAGGCCGTGCCCTCGGTGTGCAAGGCCAGCTCACCGTTGGTCAGCCCGGCGAAGCCAGGACGCTCGTCGTGCCGACCGGTGTTGTAGATCGCGGTCAGCCCGTCCGCCCCGCTGTCGCGGTGGTGCACCACGCGCATGACCTGGGTGGCGAAACCCAGCACGCGACTGCGCGTGGTCAGCCTGTCGAAGGTGACCAGACCTGCCGCGCTCAACCCTCCGGCTACCTTCTCCACCGCCCCGGGGAGTTGCAGGTCTACGTAGTGGCGGGCGAACAGATCCGTCGCGGGCGACGTGGCACTCATCGGTGAACTCCCGTGAGATGTAAGTCCGGTGGGGATCACTCTGGAGACCCGGGCCGGGCCGGTAAAGCGACAGATTGTCGACCTGCCACCCCCGCTCTCCCGGGCCCTGGAGGGGTGGGTGCGTGCTACGGTCCGAGCGGCCCAGCCGCACCCAGAACCGCGAGGAATCGCATGCCCTACGTGCCGCCGACCTGGCCCGTCTCCGTCAAGGGCGTCGCCCTGGACTCGCAGGGCCGCGCCCTGCTGCTCCACAACGAACGCAATGAGTGGGAACTGCCGGGCGGCAGGCTCGAACCGGGCGACCTGGGGCCGGAAGTGGCCCTCGAGCGGGAGATCGTCGAGGAGACCGGGTGGCAGGTCACTGTCACCGCCGCTGACCTGCTGGACGTGTGGATCTACGAGCCGATCCCCGGCCGCCGTGTCGTGATCATCACCTACGGCTGCACCGTCCTGACCCCTGATGCTGAGCCCGTCCTCAGCCACGAGCACAAGAAGATCGGACTCTTCGGCGCCGATCAGGTATCGGGCCTGACGATGCCCGACGGGTACAAGAAGTCCATCACCGCCTGGCACGACCGGCTCAGCGAACTCGACACGTACGAGCGGATGTGACCGGCGATGGCTGCGACCAGCGGCCGGGCCGCCGCCACGCGCCATGCTCTGTGGCGCTGGGCCACCCCGCAGGCGGAGGCTGTCCTCGCATGCCGTGACCTGGGGGCCATCTTGCGGTTCCACCGCCACGTCCATGCCCAGAACCAGACGGCCCTCGGCGATCAGCTCGGCTACGACAAGACGTACATCTCTGCCCTGGAAACGGGGAAGCGCACCATCGACGACGTCGGCTCCCTGCGCCGCATCGCCACTACCTTGCGTCTGCCCCCACACGTCCTCGGCATCACCGACGCAGCCGACCTCGACCACCAGGTCATGATCCAGTTCGGCGAGTCCACCGTCCGCCTCGCCGAGATCGCCCGCCAGTCCGGCCACGCCTCCGAAGCTGTCGAAGAACTCTGGCCACTGGTCGCCCGCCTCGAAGCCCGCGTCGACGACGGGTACGCCGAGCGTGACGGTCTGCACCTCCTGGCGCGCGCCCGCGTCGGCCTCGGTGTCGCCCTCGGCAACATCCTGCCCGAGGAACGCCTGGCCACGGCAGCCCGCTGGACCGCCAAGAGTCTGACCATCGCCGACTACTTCGGCGACCCCGGCTTTCGCTCGTACGCCCTGCGGATGCACGGCAACGAACTCAGGAAGGCCGGACTCAGGGGCGCCGCCGTCACTCGCCTCCGGCACGCCGCATCCCTTGCGCCCGACGCCGATGCACGCGCCGCCGTCCTGCCGCTGCTCGCCCGTGCGGCCGGCACGCTCGGCAACGGCCACCTCTTCGACACGGTCGTCGAGGAGTGCGGGCAGCTGCTCGACGACGGAGTCCAGCACACCAGCCTGTTCAACCCCTTTGCCCTGCACGAGGTCAGCGTCCGGGGACTCGTCACAACCGGTCGGATCCGGGATGCCATAAGGCTGATCGACGCCACACCAGTGCCCACCACGCCCGTGGCGCCCCAGTGGCGCGTGATCGAGCTGGTCACCGTGGGCCACGTGCAGCTCCTTGGCGGCGACCGGCCCGGAGCCGAGCAGTCCCTGGGCCAGGCGACAGCCGAGGCCGCGGCCCAACGGCTGCCGCACCAGCTCCAACGCATCATCCGAACCGCTGGACAGCAACTGCCGGACGTCGAGGAGACGGCCACGGGACACCTGCATCGGCTTCGCCATGAGATGGCCGCGTGAACGGAAAGCCGAATGTGAGCTCGCGACGCCAGTCGCGTTTGCGGATCTCACCGCACGTGCAGATGCGCGCACGGACCTCTCCCTTCGTCCCCCCGCAAGCACCAGCCATGAACCCGGACTCCTCACGTCACAACATCTGCGCTGCAAAGGAGTCGGGCCCGGGTGACGCAGGATCGTCACGGCGCGACGAGCCAACAACCGGCATTATTTGGCGGGTCGTTGCCAGCCATCAGGAATTGAGGTCCGGGCGAGAGACAGGCAGTGAGAAGTTCACTGTTTCCCGTCACGTGATGCGGTGCCTGGTTCCTATGATCGTGAAAGCACCCACGCACGAGCTGGCGAGGTGAACAGATGGAGGAGCCCACGCACGCACGCGAATGCGCCACGCGGCTTCGTGAGCGCGCAGAGCAAGAAGGATGGGCGACTGAGCAAACGGCCTCAGCGATTCACCAGTGCTGCGGGCTCAGCAGGCTTCGAGCACACCGCCTCGCGCAGGGGTGGACCTTGCGCGAGGCGGTGGAGCGACTGCTGAATCTGTGCGCGGAAGAAGGCATCACCGCGCCGAAGATCGACGCCGACCAGCTGGGGCGCTGGGAGAGCAACGCTCACACGCCCCGAGCAACGACGGTCGACCGGTTATGCCGGCTGTACCGGACCGACGCTCACAGCTTGGGACTGGCAGGCGCCAGCGACTACCGCCCACACCGGGCCCCTTCGACAGTGGGCTCGATACCAGGAGACATCTCCCCAGGCCACGCAGTGGTGAAGCGTTCCGCCTTACCGCCCTCGTCTGCTTCCGCCCACGAATTCGACATGCAGATCGAGCAGATCCGGCGTTCCGTGGACCGCACGCTAGCTGCGGGCAGTGTCAGCTCCGGGCAGCTGGACCTGATCGAAGAACGATTGCTGTGGTCGCGCCAGCGGTACCTGTACGCCCCGCCCACCGACATACTCAAGGAACTCCTCGAGGAGTTGTCCGACGTCCAGGCCCTGGCCGCCGAGCGGCAGCCGGCCAGCGTGCAGACCCGCTTGTCGGAAATGACGGCCGTCCTCGCGACCCTGATCGCGGACGCTCTGATGAAACTCGGCAACCTGCGCAGATCACATGCCTGGTACGACACCGCCCGCACAGCAGCGGACGACAGCGGCAACCTCGAACTCCGCGCCCGTGTCCGGGCCCAAGCCGCCATGCTGCCCTACTACTACGGCCCCATCGAAGCCGCCGTTTCGCTGACCCGGGAAGCCCGCCTGATGACGCGCGCACGCCCGACGGCAACCGCGGCCTTCGCCGCCGCAGCCGAAGCCCGCGCACTCGCCCAACTCGGCGATTCAGCGGCGGCCGAGCACGCCATCGACAGCGCCCAACGGGTCTTCGAACAATGTGACCCTGGTACGGGCAACGACGCCTTCGCCTTCCCCGCCCGGCGCCTGCTGCTCTACCTCTCCGGCGCCTACACGGCCCTCGGCCGCAGCATCCAGGCGCGCCGAGTCCAACAGGAGGCGCTCGCCCTCTACCCGGCCCGCACGGGCATCGACCCCGCGCTGCTCCGCCTGGAGGCCGCGATCTGCCTCGCACACGAGCGCAGCCCCGGGGAAGCCTGCCAGATGGCCAGCGAGACATATCTCCAGGTGCCCGTGGAGCACCGCACCACCATCCTCGGGGCCCGAGCACAGCAGGTCATCGACGTACTGCCGACCTCCGCGCGATCGGCCCGAGCCGTCCGCGAACTGAGTGACATTCTCGCTCTGCCCGCAGGGCCGATATGACAACAGGGCTGCGCTTCGGCCAGCCTGGGCCCATGACTGCACCAGCAATGGTCCATGGCGGGTTCGACACGCAGGAAATGAACGACGTTCTGCGCCGCGCCTGTGCGGCTGCGGGGCTCGACAGCACAGACGCACAGCTCTTGCGCGGTCACACGAACGCCGTCGTCCGTCTCGCCAGTGATCCAGTCGTGGTGAAGATCGCCCGCCGGGGCTCCAGCCGGGCCGGCGTCGAGCGAACCGTCCGCTTCGTGTCCTGGCTGATGGAGCTCGGTTTCCCCACCGCCCCCCTACACCCCGTGCCGGAGCAGCCAACGGTGATCGACGGCCACTCGGTCACCTTCTGGACCTACCTGCCCCAACCGCAGCACCCGGTGGCCGCCGAACAGATCGCCCCACCGCTCCACGCCCTTCACCAGCTCTCCGAGCCACCGGAATCCCTTCGGGAACTCGACAACGTCGCCGCCATCCGGGCTTCCCTCAGGGCCACGACATCCCTGCCGCCAGCCACCTTGAACTTCCTCACCCGGCGGCTGGACGCGCTCGAAGCCCGCTTGGCCAATGTGCCCTTCGCCCTGCCGCGAGCCATCGTTCAAGGGGACCCACAGCACCGAAACGCGCTGCACCACGGCGGGCGGGCTGTCCTGTGCGACTGGGACACAGTGGCAGAGGGACAACCGGAATGGGACCTGGTCACGATCGAGATCCACTGCCGCCGGTTCGGGTATGGACACGAGCACTACCAAGCCTTCGCGGACAGCTACGGCTTCGACGTCACAGCCTGGGAGGGCTACAGCATCCTGCGCGATCTGCGAGAGCTTCGGATGATCACCACCAACGCCAGGAAGTCCGCCCAGGCGCCCGCAACTCTGGCAGAAGTCGAACGCCGCATCGCCGGGCTCCAGAACGAAGACGCGGGCCTGCAGTGGAACATCCTGTGACAGAAGCGTTCATTCGGCAGTACGCCGGTGTCGACCCCACTCCGGCTGGCGGCCCACCGGGGGTGAGGCGTGGTGCGAGGCGTGCCGTGCCTGGCGATTCTCGGGCTACGGGGCGCTGGGCCTTCGAGGTTGCCGCACGCGGTGGTGCCGGACAGGCTCCGGCGAGCGCCCGCGAAACCGTCTGCTGAGTCCGAGGCAGGGCCAGCCCCCGCTCCGGTGCGCGGTGGATCTCCTGGCGCACCCTCGCAAGACCAGGCAGCAGTGTCCTCGCCTCAGCCAGCAGGGAGGCGGACGCTGACGCGGCAGCCTTCACGGGCGGGCTCAGTTCGGCGTTCACCGGATGGCCGCCGTCGATGACGCCACCAGAGTCACGTTGGACCCTGTGTCATTTGACGCCGGCCCACAAGTGGCCCGGCAAACCCGCGAGTTCCGCACCAGCATCCCTCCCCGGTCATGCGTGTGGAACAAGACTCCTCCATCGAAGCCTGGAGCGTGCCGGCTTGCCGCAAATGCGTGTCCGGCCAACGGGGCGCCGATGGCGGGGTTCGGTGATTCCGGCCGATCCTGAGACAGGGATCGGAACGATGCCTGTGGAGGACGGACGCGACAAGCGGCCGTACGCGTGGCCCGGGGATGACGTCCTCTCCACAAGTCCGCATCACCCGTCGCGCTCTGGCGCTAGCCACCCACGTTCTGTAGCTTCCTGGCACACAGCACCGATCCGGCCGAAGGGAGCACCGACGATGGGGAAGCACGGGGACGGCAAGGACGGCGAGGACGGCGACAAGAACCAGTCGAACAAGGAGAAGGACGGCCAGTGGAACAAACCGGTGACCGACCCGCCGAAAAAGAAGTGAGGCGGGCGTGAGTTCACCGGAACGGCTCCTGGAGATCCTCACCAACAAGGGCGTGGTTCTCCCGGAGTGGAAGGACGCCGTGGCCTCGGTCCGGCGCGAGCTCTTCGTGCCCGACACCATCGAGGTCGACGACCGGCCGCTCTCGCGCAGCGAACGCCCGCAGCGGTGGCTGACCGTGGTCTACGGCGACCTGCCGATCGTTACCCAGATCAACGACGGCAAGGACCTGGGTGAGCGCGCGTACCGGTTGCCGACGTCCTCCTCTTCCATGCCGTCGGTCATGCTGGAGATGCTTCAGCTGGCGGACGTGCAGGAGGGGCATCGGGTCATGGACGCCGGCGCTGGCACGGGGTTCAACCTGGCCTGGCTCTCGCACCGGCTCGGCTCCAAGAACGTCTTCGGCATGGACACTGACCGCGCGATCGTGGAGCAGGCGATCAAGAACCTGCGGGCGGCCGGGTACAGCCCGCAGGTCATCTGCGGCGACGCCGAGAAGGGGTACCCGGACGGCGCCCCGTACGACCGGTGGCTCGCGACGTTCACCGTCCCCGAGATCCCGTACGCCTGGGTCGAGCAGACCCCGGCCGGCCGCATCGTCGCCCCGTGGGGCGGGAGCTACCACGCCTACAACTTCGCCGTCCTCGACACCCGCAACGGCGTCGCCGAGGGCCGGTTCGCCGGCTACCCGGCCTTCATGCGCACGCGCACCAACCGCCCTCCTCGCGGGTACCTGCGCGACTTCCTCCACCACCGCGACGAGGTCACCCGCAGCAAGACCACTCTCTCGCCCCGGGACCTGGAAGCCGAGTACGAGGCGCGGTTCTTCATCGGCCTCGCACTCCCCGACGCCTGGTCCCTGATGGCAGAAGCGGACGACGGGAGCGACGAAGCCACCCTGTGGATCCTGGCCGATGACCAAAAGTCCTGGGCGTCGGTGGACTACGTACCCGGACACGACACCTTCGCCGTCGAGCAGTACGGGCCCCGGGGGCTGTGGGACGAGGTCGAAGCGGCATTCCGGCTCTGGGAGGACCGCGGCCGGCCAGAACGCGACCGGGCCGGTCTGACCGTCACCTCCGAAGGACAGCACGTCTGGCTCGACACCCCGGACAACATCATCCGCTGAGCCCTAAACGCGGCGCCTGGTTCTCCCCGGAGTACCGGGGAGAACCAGCGTCGGCGCCTTCGGAGCCGCGTCACGAGCCTCTCGGTGCGTGATCCTTCACGCTGGCCGATCAGGAGGGCTGGTACTGCGCGTGCGGTACTGCCCGCTCCCACACCGCTTCGAATGAACTCATGCACAGGCTGAGAATCCGCTTGTCCCGCGTGATCTCCAGCCCCTCCGGGGACAGCTCTCCGTCCCCCGCGAAGTGCAGGACCAGGACCAGCTCGTTGTCGAAAACCCAGAAGTCGTTGCCCGGGAACGGAATGTCTGTGGCTTGTCGGCGCGGCAGCCAGCGGATGTCCTCACCGGCGTCCACGTTGGCCTGTGACACGTAGTGCTCGAAGCGGATGTAGTCCGACTCAGGAACGGAGAACACCCGCGCCCGCCGGAAGGCAACACCGCGATCGACGGCCTGGGACACCCACTTCAGCCACTGCTGGAAGTCGACGTCACCCCCCACGGGATCGTTCAGGGTGCCGTTCTGCCAGGCGACGAACGCGGGATCTGAGGTCATGTACCCGTCCCGCATCTCCAGATGCACAGCAGAGTGCCTAGCCGAGGCCAGCAACTCCTCAAACGTCGGAACCTTCGGCACCCCGCACCTCCAGGAAGAACTGGACCACCCGCCGTCTCCGGACAAGAGCTTCGCACCGGCCACCCGTATCGCGCACAGAACTTGCACCAACTCGCAACGGGGCGCCGGTACGGAGCCGACTCTGCCACGATGGTCACGTAACCGGGAGCGGGCTGGGGGACCGATGACGCAGCAGTGGACCAGGGACGCCGACCGTGCCGCCGCGTGGACTGCTCACGAGGCGGCCCACGTGCTGCAGTCGGGCCAGGGTGCCCTGCTGGGGCGCCTGTTCGACTGAAGCCCATCCGGTCACGGCCTACCGCAGGAGGCAGCCGATGCACCGCACCACCGAACAGCGCGGATCGATCGAGATCGAGCAGCTGTACCGCGGCCTGGACGCCGCCGTCCGCCGGCATCCTCGTCCTGCAAGACGCCGCGGCTCTGCGCTACGACGGCTCGGTCTACCACCTGACGATGCACCGACGCCTGCGCAACATCGGCGGGGGTGCTGTGCATACTGCTGGGCATGACGCTTACGCCCCCGCTCGCCGCCCGTATACACCTGCTGATCACCTTCGTGCTGGTGACGTGCGCGGCGCTCGGCGGTCTCTGCGTCGGTCTGCTTCTAGGCGGCCGGACGGCAGCTCTGATCGCCGGGTGCGCGGCCGGCCTGGGCGCCGGGATCGGCTCGGTCCTCGCCCGCCGCCGCGTCGTCGCCCTCTTCCAGCCCGAGTACGACGCCGTACGGGCCGATGGCTATGCGGAGGGGCTCGCCGACGCGGTCCTGGTGAGTATCGCGACGTACCAGGCCGCGGTCTTCCCCCTCATCCCCGGCGGGGTCAGCGAAGAGGAGCAGCAGGCCCGCCGTACCGTCGCCTACCGGGCCTCCGCCTACGACGGCCTGCCCCTGGCCGTACGGGTCTCGGCGGCCAAAGTCCTCGAAGTGGTCGACCAGGGCCTGGACGACGCACGTGCCCAGGCCGCGATGCGGGCCCTGGCCCTCACCGTCTACGACCACCGCAACAGCCGCTGACGCCAGCCGCCCATCACCAGCGCTGGGCTGGGGCCATGCGCGCCAGCCACATCGCGCCGTGCTTCTTCTTGCCTGGCTCGGCCTCGATGACCCTCTGCCGAATGACGGCATCCGGGCACTCGCTCAAGGCGGCCCCAGGCCGCCTGCGCAATGCGAAGCGGCACGAACTCATGGAGGGCCTCGTCGCCCTCCATCAGTCCCAGATCCAGCCGGACAGGCGAGGCCCCTATCTCCCAATCATCGACGCTGAACGTCGTTACCTGCACGCCGAGGCCTTTGGGAATGTGATCTCCGGTGGGTAGCGGCAAGGTGATGGGCGCCGACTCGTGCAAGAGGGAGTCACCGTTCTCAGGGTTCTCATGGGCGTGCTCCTGGACGCACCAGGACGGGCAATTCACCCCGGTCTTCGACTTTTTCCACGCAGCGGATTCCATGGCCGGAATCGTCTCACGCACCCGATCACCCTGTTGCCTGGCCCCAGCCGGTGGGGACGTGCCTGGGCTCCCCGTAGCGGCACCCCCGGCCTGCTGCGCCGCTGACGCACAGCCGGCGAAGGCGCGCTGGTCGACCACCCCTGCGCCTTGCCGTCCGACTGCTGATCTGGCCCGTCTCATCGGCGAGGACGTCGAGTGCTACCCGCCGGACACCCACACCCCCGAGGTCGCCGCCGGCTACCGGGAGTGCGCCCCGCTCCTCCTCGCCGACCCCGCATTGGCCGACAGGCCCTCACCTCTGTGCGCCGTCTACCGCGCCCGCCGATGGATCGTGACGTACCGTCGGCACAGGCGCCTTGACAGGACGGGCGTTTATCCCGGCCTCGCGGTCCTCGCACGTCGCGCGGGGCCGGGTACCCCGTCATCGACGGGGCATCGCGTGGCCTTCGGCACTGCCCGGGGCGGGTACGTCACCCACTACCGCGTCCGCGTGGCCGACGACCGTCACCTCCTCGCGCTAGCCGGCGAGCCCAGAGCCGCCAAGGCGGATCACGTGCTGGTCGTAGCCAGTCAAGAACGCCGTAAGGGAGTGGAAAAACGTTCTTCCGACGAACGTGCCAGGTCGCTGGCCGACCCGGACGAAGTACTCGCGCTCGGTCATCTCCGAGAGCTGCTTCATCAGGCCCTCCTCTTCCTGGCTGGATGGCTGGATCAGACGTCGTCGCCCTGGGGGTGGAAAACGGTTTCGGCGATCTCATGGACCCGGTCCACGGTGATACCCGCTCGTTGTTCGACCGCGAGGGGGTGGTCTGTGGGCTCCAGCTCGATGAGAGGACGCTGGCCAACAGGGCGGGTGTGGACGCGGGTCTTCAGGTTGATGGTGGTGGGCGAGTAAAGGCCAAGATCGGTGCTCAGCCAGCCGAAGTACGGCTGCTCGGTCTCACGGCCCGGAGTGTCCCACCTGTCCGCAGCACGAGCGAAGCTTTCACGGCTCAAGGAAACCCAGACCGCCCAGGAGAACACGTCGTCGCTGCCGATGACCGGTATCTCGATCAGGCCCTTGACGAAGTAATGCTGGTCCTGGACGACGCACTGATCCGAACTGAGCAGGCAGTCCGAACGACCCGCAAAACTCTCGTCCCACACGTAAGGGGCGGTGGCTGAATAGTTCATCGGGAACTCCGGGTGCTGCGCCCCACAGCACGAGCAAGTGAAACCGAGATCACTGGTCATGGTCGGATCGTAACCGGGCCCAGACAGCCACCACGCACGGCCGACGGTGCGCGCGGACAGCGTCAGACAGCACCCATAGACAAGCGGGCAAGCGTCCTCGACGCGACCATTGGTCTTTGTCACACACTTCCAACGGTCGCCGGGGGCGCGCCCCCGTTACGCCCGCGCTGCACCAGCCGGCAGTTGCCGCGGACGGGGCAGGTACGTGGCCTCAGTTTGATCAGGCGTACGGGCTCTCCGGCACCGTCCGAGCCGTGCGGGAGCTGAGTGACACCCTGGCCATGCCCGCTGGGCTCTGGCAGGGCGCCACCCCGAAAGGCGTCTGTCCGGTCCCACAGCATGAAGCGATCGGCCCCATGGGACAGTGGGCCGACGCTATGTTCATTGGCATGAATGATGACTCCTCGGAAGGCACGGTCCGCCTGCACACCGGCGAAGTGACCGCTGAACCGGTGCTGCTCATCGTCTCTTCTGCGCTGCGGCGCCTGCTGGAAGGCGGCGTGACCGGCATGCTGGCCTTCGCCGACGTCGTTGCCCTCGCCCGTGATGACGCCTTCACCCTGCCGCGCACCTCCCAGACCAGAGCCTCCCAGGCGGGCCTGGTAGACGAGATGGGGCGCATGGAGCGGGGCATCGCGGCGGTAGTCCGCGCCAGCGCCGAAGGTGAGGGTTATGACGTTCGGGTACTCGACCCCGTCACAGGCCGGTCCGCAGTGGCCTGACCCGCGCTCCGTGCTGCCAACGGGCCGCAGGGGCGTCGGTCGCGTTTCGCAGGATGTCCACGACGACGTGGCGGAGCAGCTTGGAGACGAAGCCGTCCAGTCAGTCACATGAGAGCCTTGGCGTAACGTAACTTCATCCTCCCTTGCCGTATCTGAACCGGTGGCTGGAGCAGCGCGCGGCCGCGGGCTGCGGCGCCGCGCCTGCGCCTGGCAGGCATTCTCATTCAGTACCGTCGGCTTCTATGACTGTTTCGCCTGACTCGTCCCCTGATCCGACCGTCGTGCCCAGCGTCATGGAGCTCGCCCAGGTGGTGAAGGTCCTCGGGGGCACCCCCCGCCACTACCTCCCCGAAGGGCCCGCCAACGAGACGCTTTCCAAGGCAGCCCTGGCTACTGCAGCGCACGGGCGAGCAGCGAAAGTCGCCTACAAGGCACAGGCCGACCTGGCCGGCTCCTCCGCCCGCCAGGAACTACCCGCGATGAACCAGCTACTCACGGCGGCCGTCGAGGAAGGCGACGACCGGCTCGAGGCCCTGCCCCTGGTCTGGTACGGCCAGGTCTCCGAGATCGCCATCGCCCTGCGCTCTATCCGGGAAGAAGCTCCCGAAACGGACCCCCTGATCAAGGCCGCGGCGGACACCGCCCGCGCACTGATGATCCTGCTGGAAGCCCGACTGAATCTCTCGGCCGCTCACCTCGGCCGCCTCACCAAAGTCCTCGGCGAGGCAGAAGAAATGCTCACCAGCGCCCGCTCCAACACCAGCCGCATCCCGCACTGGCTGCGCCGGCCAGGGAACCTCAGCTGACAGACTCACCCCGGTCCCAGTGCCGCCGCCCCTTGGCCTGAGACAAATGCAGCTGTCCCCGCCCCCGGGTACTGCCGCCATGAGGCAGCCCACGGGGGCCTGCGCGGGGGCTTCCCCGCGGCGGCAGTGTGAGATCACCGCTCGCTCAGCATGGTGCCGGAGGCGGATCGGTCTGGGGCCAGGAAGGCGGCGGACTCGGGGAGAGGGAGGGGGAAAGCACGTGGCCTGCGGGGCGTGCTGCGGCCGGGGAAGACCGACCACCACACCGGCACCATCCTCCACCGGCCCTGGACGCCACCGGTGTGCTCCACCGCCGCGTCGTGGTGGACACGCGGTGGGTGACCTCCATGGCTTCCAGCCGCCTCAACATCATCGCCGCGCACCACGCCCCCGGGGCCAGGCCGACGGCTGGCTGTGCCTGGCCGCCCCACCGAGAGGGTGACGCGCACTCTGAGCATCATCGGCGTCGACGCCGTCCTTCGACTGCCGCGAACCCCTTCCCCAAGCCCTCAGTGACTGACCGAACAAGCCGCTGGAAGCCCCGACCTGACGGCCCGGCAACGTAAGCCGGGCCAGTGCCGGTCCCGCTACCACCCGCTGGCATCCAGCCAGGAACGAGCGGCCCTCGGCCTGTGTGCTCCCGGACTACGTGACGCTGGCACTCTGCCCTCTATCGTGGTGAGAGCAGGCGAAGGGGGGCGGCGTGGTGCGTGATACCCGGCTGGTGCAGACGGCGGTCATCGGTGATGAGCACTCCGATGTGCCCGTCGTGCTGCCGCCCGAGGCGATCGAGCTCGACGCCTTCCGCCGAAACCACGAACAGGACACTTTTTGGTGCGGTGTTCTGCTGGGCGGCTGTGGTGCCCAGCTCGCGACCAAGCTCTACGTCGATCGTCAGTGCCATTTCCAGCACTTCCCTCAGCCGGACGGCATGCCGAACACCTGCCACAGGCCGGCTGTCGGCGAATCCAGTGCGGACCACCTGTACGTCAAGTCGGCGATGTCCCGGTCGCTGCTGGATCACGGCCGCGCCGCACGCTTCGCCTTCCCGCCGCCGATCGGTTCGCTGGTCGAAGTCGACGTGGAGGACGGCACCTCGTTGCGCATCCACATGGACGGCACCGTGCGACCCGACTGGGACGACACCGAGCGGACGGTCGTTCTCGGGCCCGGCGTGGTGCCGGACCCCGGCAGACTTGCGCGCTGCCCGCACGTCTACCGAGTGCGGTGCGACAGCGACGGAGCCACCCGCCGGGTCTGGATCGGAACCCAGAGCCTGGCACACCCGACCGACTGGATCCCGCTCAGCGAGTGCACCTGGACCGACGAGGGCCTGCTCACACCGGCCGCAGCCCGTCTCCAGCGCACCCGTCCCACCGGCCCGAGCCATGCCGACGCGCCCACCGGGCCGGCCACTCACCCCCGGGCGCTGCCGCAGAGCGTGATCACTTTCATCCGCGGCCTGGAAGCCGCGCAGCGGACCGGAACGGTCGAGCACGTGCGCCGTCTGTGCGCCGGCAGCGGCGCCTTGCTGCACCATCTCACTCCGCTGGTGCGAGCCGAGGCGGAGAAGGCCCTGGCAGAGGCGCGTGCATGGCTGGCCACGCATGAGGAGTACCAACGGCGCCTGTTCGCCGACCTCGAGGCGGCTGTCCGCGAGCGCCGCGCCTGGGACGTGCGCTCCCGCCTGCAGCAGGCCGCCGCATTGACCCGGCGCGGCGCCAGCGTCTCGGAGCAGCGTGTGCTGGCGGCCGCGCGCGCCTACCTGCGGGGGCAGGACTACGTCGATGGACCCCGTGTCACAGCGGCGTACCGGGGGGAACCGCACCACAGGTCGGCGGCGCCGGCCGCGAAGAAGACGCGGTCGGCGTCTCAGCAGAGGAAGAAGTCGCAGCGGCGCCGGGAGGCGGCCGCGGAGGCACGCAGCCTGCTCAAGCGTCTTCGCCGGGAAGAGCGTCTCCTGTCCCCCGCCGAGCTGAAGAGGCTGGTCGGCAAGCTGTCGCGCGCGGCGCAGTCCGCGGGGGACGCCCTTGATCCCAAGGACCGTCTGTCGGTTGTGTCCTGGGAGCGCAAGACGCAACGGCAGCACCGGGCCGTGGGCAATCGCGCCCCGTCACACGCGGACAGGACACGCTCAGCCCAAAACCAGGACCGCCCCGCCCGCGCGCCGCTCGATCCGCTGGCGGACGCGGTCCGGGTGATCTTGCAAAAGGCCGCATCCACGGGAACCACTCTCACCTGGAGCGAGATCCGCCAGCAGCTACCAGCCGGGCTGCCGGCTCCGGAGCGCAGCGAGCAGACGGCGCTGCTGATACGCATCGACCGCAGCCGCGACAGCGCCGCCCCGCTGCTGTCCGCGCTGGTTACCGGCGCCGACCATGACATGCACCCGGCCTATCCCCGCATCGCGGGAGTCCTGGGCCGCCCGCTGGCACACGGTCACCTGGCAGCCCTGGCCCAGTGGGCGGTGGAACTGTCCCGGTTCCAGCGCAGCTCCGCGAAGTAGGGACACCACGAGCGGACCCGTAAGGACCGTGACCGCTCCGACGGCGCAGTGCACCGCCTGCCGGAAGTTGGGTCGACCTCCTGCTCTCAGGGCGGCGCACCCCGCTCGTGCCGGGTGGCGCCAGGCTGGTGGACAGTCGCCTGCGCGGCGAAGCACACTGCGGAGCCGCCGCCGGTGCAGCGTCCACCGCAACGCGCGCGGCCGCGACCGCGCCGCCCGGCGCCAGCCTCATCGAACCAGCGCGGTGGGTACCCGGCTGCTGAGCCTCCGGGCACGCTCCCGCCTGCTGCAGACTGCGGCTCCCCAGCCGGAAAGCCCTGTCACGTCGGCTGGCACGGCGGTGGTGGGATATCAGGTGATGTCGGCGTAGCGGAGGCGTCCGGGTTGTGCCGTGGTGGCCGAGCGACCGTCTTCTCCCTTGTCACCGGCAGGGCAGTGGCTTCAGAGGCCGGTGAGCGAGGCCTGGCTCACCCGTCCGCGGCCTCCCCGGACAGACCGGGCACCGGGGGCTGGCTCTTCGCGGGCGTGCTCGCCACGTGCGGCGTTGAGACTTCGGGGCTTGTCAGCCTCGTGGATGAGGGGAGGTGCGTTGCTCGTTCGAGTGAAGCGACGGCAAACGACAGAGGCGGTATCTCCCGACCGGCTAGCGTCCCCCCGGCGGAGGGCTCTGCGGCTCGGTGGTGACGGACCAGGTGGTGCGGTCGCGGCAGGGCGGTGGAGGAGCGGCCTTGGCTTGCTCGCTCATACCTTCCCCGGATGGGTTCAGTGCAGATGTCGGGAGTTGTGAAGTGACCGTGCCGCAGGCCCTTCTGCCGGGGCGCGGGCGCTTGCGGGGGGCGATCGTGCTGATCGTGCTGGGCATGCCGACTGCGGGTGGAGAACGGTGTGCCTAGGCTCCCGGCGTCGGCAGGCGAGCTGAACTGGCCTGGAAATCTGCTGGCCTGGGCAGCATCAGGTCAGCTGGCGCGCCGCGGAGTGTCCGCCCTCGTGACGAAAGTGCTGGACGGGACGGGGACGCTGCGGGCCGGTGCGAAGGACCTGGCGCGGACGGACAAGGAGGCCTGCCGTGTGCTGCGCAGCGGCGGCGCCTTCCCGGCGGAGCTGCTCGCCCTTATCCACTTCCCTCGTGAGTTGCCGCAGTCCTGCCGCAGGGCGTGGGCCGTCTTCACAGCCGACCTGGGGATGGCCTGGACGGCGCTGGAGGACTTCGCGGGCTTCGCCGGCGCGCAGCTGGTGTGCCGCAGCAGTCGGATGGAAGCCGGGGGTGAGGTCTTCCAAGTGGCCTTGCGGGGCCCGGAGACAGCCCTGGTGGGCCCGGCGGGGGTCGGTGCCAGCCAGCGGCTTGCTCTGCATCAGGTGGTGCTCGCCCTGCTGGAGGCACTGACACGGCCGGGCATGGTCTGCCCCTTGCGGTGGGCAGACCTGGCGCAGTGGCCCGGGCTGGAAGGGTGGTCGGCCGCGGCGGGGTTGGTGGAGAGGGCAGGGGCCCCCGGGCCGCGGTCGGCCCCCGATCTGCTGGCCGGGAACATCGGCAGCTCCGAGGAGGCCGGAGCCAGGCTCCTCCTCGGTGTCATCGAGGAGGAAGAGCGGCGCGCGCAGCATGATGTCTCCAGGGCCCAGGCGCGCAAGTCGGAGCTTGAGGCGGCTCTCGAGCGGACGCGTCAGGAACTCGACAGGATCGAGCAGTGCCGGGCCGGCTGGGAGATGGCTCAGGAGGTGGAAGCCAGCGACCTGCCGGAGGCCGAGCGGGAAGCCGCCGGTGCGGCGCGCGCGGCCCGGCTTCGCGAAGCCGGGGCTGCCATGGTGGCCTCGTACGCGCAGACGCTGGCCGTCCCCGGCGCCGCGTGGCAGCACCTGGAGAAGGTACCGCCCCCATGCGGGGGGCTTGCCGGGTTCGAGGGCGTGGCACGGCCCGTGGGCACGGTGGAGGGGCGGTTGTTGTGGGCGGCTGAGATCCGGGCACGGCAGGCGGGCGAGGACGGGGCGCCGGGGCAGGCCGGCGGCGGGTGCGTGTGGCAGGGCCCAGTGCGGCTGTCGCCGGACGACGCCCTGGACGCCGCGGCCCGGGTCGCCGGGAGCGACGTCCTCAAGACGCCGGTTCCCGATCCACGCTTCTCGCATCCCTGGCCGCACGTGCTGCTTCCGCAGCACGCATGGCCCGTGGTCGCCGACCTGGCGGACAGCGGTGCGCTGCCACACTTCCAGGCCTGCGAGCGGGGGACGGGGCCGTTCACGGCCGAGCTGTCGTGCCAGGCAGGCGGGGCGCGCGTGGCCGCCGAAGGGGCGGGTGCGTCGCAGGCCGAGGCGCGGGAGCAGGGTGCGCGGCAGCTGCTGGGCGTGCTGGTGGGAGAAGTGGGGTTCGGCAGCGTCCCGTGGACGCCGCAGGAGGCCAAGGAGCGTCTTGGGCACCTCTTGCGGGAGCCGTGGCTTGAGTCGCTGAAGCGCAAGTCGCGCGCGTTGCGCGGTAGGGACGGGCGCTGGGTAGAGCTGTCCTGCCTCGTTGGTGACTCAGTCCTGCGGGCGGAGGCGGTGGCCGCCCAGGAGCAGGCTGCCGAACGGGCCGCCGCGTGGCTGCTTGTCCAGCGTCTGGGGTGCGGGCTCCGGGACCCGGGCCGGATGCTGGACCCGCAGCCGGACGATGCGGCGGGCGCCCTCGTGGCACTGCGGGAGCACGGTGTGCTGGAGGAGGTAGAGGTCCGTGAGGGGCCGGGCGGAGCTGAGACGGTCCTCGCCACCGTCGTGGTCGGCGAACGGCGGCTGTGGGCTGCTGGCGGCGATGCCGACCGTGCGGCCCGTGAGGTGCTGGCAGCGGTGCGCTGCTGGACGCTCGCCCCGCGGGTGGCCCAGGCATCCGACGTGGGAGCACCGCACCCCGACTGGCCGGTGCCCCGGCCGGACCCGGTTGCGGATGACGGGAACGTGCCGGAGCCGGACGTTCCGGAGCCGGAGAGGCTGCGTAGGGCGCTGCGCGCCGGGGCGCGCCTGTGCGCGGTCACTCTGGACGGCGGCCTGGCCGCCTTCGTGGTCGTGCCGCAGGCCAGGGCGGGCGGGAGGGAGCCGGGGGACCCGTGCTGGCGTCTGTGGTCCGAGCACGGAGCCGTTCAGGTGCACGGGCCGTCGCTGGGGGCGTTGACCGTGGCCGAGGCTCTGGTAGGGCATGGCCCGGAGCCCGGATGGGACGCATCGGTGGTCGGGTGGCGGGAGGTACTGCGGTTCGGCTGTGAGGCGGTGGCCGCCGGTCAGGTATGGCCGGGCGTGAGTGCCGGCGGATGCGCGGTGTGGCGTGCGGGCCCGTTCAGTGACGGGCAAACGGGCGCGCTGCGGGCGCTGGCGCGGGCGCTCCCGCCGTGGGCCCACAGCGAGGCAGCCGGGGGTGGCAAGGGCGCCATCGCGTCGGCGCAGTCGACCATCGAACGGGTTCTGGTGGCCCTGGCGGACGGGCTGGTCCGCGGCCCTGGCGTCACCGCCGTCTGGGGCACTTCGGCACTGACCGGCCGGACGGGCGGCCCGGTCGCAGGAACGGTGGCGCAGTGGCTGGACGCGGTCGAGGAGATCGCCGACGCACTTCCACCGCCGGGGGTGGTGCTCTCGGTGCTGCCCCCGCCGCAGCCCCGGCGCGAGGTGAACACCCTGCGCGTCCACATCCGTCTGCGCCCGCCCGGCAGAGCCGGGCAGCTGATGACCCTGCCTGCGATGCAGGCCCAATGGGGCGCCGAACACCCGGCGGTACTGCGGGCGCTACGGGCGCTGCGCAAGGCCGCCGCGTGCTGGCCGGCGCTCCGCCAGGCGGCCGACGAGCGGTCGGAGCAGGTCCGGGTATCGCCGGGGGAGGCCGCGTTGCTACTGGGACAGCTGGGCCGCTCGCTCACGCGGGCCGGGGTGGAGGTGCAGTGGCCGCAGCAGTGGGCCCAGCGGCTGCGGCCCGTGGTGGTGGCCGGCTCGCAGTCCGGCACTGACCTGTCACTGGACCAACTGGTGGACTACCGGTGGCAGATGCGGCTGGACGGAACGGTACTGAGCACTGAGGAATGCCTCCAAATCGCCGAGGCCGCGGGCCAGCTGGTGTGGCTGCGGGACCGGTGGGTCCTGGTCGACGCCGACACGGCACAGCGGGCGCAAGGCGGCCGGATCCGCACGGCGGTCCCCGCGGGCGAGGCCCTGGCGGCGGTCCTGCTGGGAACGGTCGAGACCGGCGACGGCAACGGATACGGGCCGGGGGAAAGCGCGGACCTGGTGGCGGAGGGCGGGCTGGGCGAGCTGGCAGCGCTGCTCTCCGGTGACACCTTCACCCCCGTCGAGACACCCGAGGAACTCGCGGGGCAGCTGTGGCCCTACCAGCGCGAGGGCCTGACGTGGCTGGCGAACGTGACCTCCCGATTCGGCGCGGTGCTGGGCGATGACATGGGACTGGGCAAGAGCGTCCAGGCGATCGCGCTGATGATGCACCGCCGCCAGAGCGGGGCATCACAAGGACTGCCGGTGCTACTGGTCGCCCCGGCGTCGATGGTGCTGACCTGGGTGCGGCAGGTGGAGAAGTTCGCCCCCGCGCTCCCGGTGCGGACCTACCACGGCCCCGGACGGACCCTGGAGGCCCTCGAGGCGGACACGGTGGTGGTCACCAGCTACGGCACCCTGCTGTACGACCAGCACCTCCTCGCGGGCCAGACGTACTCCCTGGTGATCGCCGACGAGGCCCAGCAGGTGAAAAACCCCGCGTCCAAGCGGTCCCAGGCGCTGGCCCGGATGCCTGCCCTGACCCGGGTGGCACTGACCGGGACCCCCGTGGAGAACGGACTGGGGGATCTGTGGGCGCTGCTGAACTGGACCAACCCGCAGCTGTTCGCGTCGCTGCCCCGTTTCATGCGCGCGTTCGGGGCCTTGGAAGCCGGGCCCGCCCCCGGCGTCGCCGCCGCCATGAACCGCGTCGTGGGCCGCGTCCTGCTGCGGAGGCGCAAAACCGACCCCGCCGTATCGCTCCAGCTCCCGGCCAAAATCGAGACGTCCCACGTCCTGGAGCTGGCCCCGGCGCAGATGGGCCTGTACACCCGCACCGCGCAGATAGCGATGGACGCCGTCCGCCAGGCGGCAGGACCGGAGCGCTCCGGTCTCGTCCTGCGGCTCCTGGCCCACCTGAGACAGGTGTGCAACAGCCCGCTGCACCTGAAAGTCGGCGCAGCCGACTCCGGCCGGCTCGGCGCGGTCCTCGACGGCTACGACCCGGCACAGGCGAGCCGCGAGGCATGCAAACTCGCCGCCCTGGACGACCTGGTGCCCACCATCATCGACGCCCGGGAATCTGTGGTGATGTTCAGCGAGTTCCGCACCATGGCGATGCTGCTGCACCGCCACGCCGCTGCGTGGGGGGTGAAACCACTCCTGCACACCGGAGCGATGACCTCCGGCGAACAGGACACGGCCCTGACCCACTTCCGCCGCGGCACCAGCCGCCTGCTGATCGTCACCTACGGCTCCGGCGGGACCGGACTGGACCTCACCGTGGCCAGCCACGCCGTCCTCGTAGACCGCCCCTTCAACCCCGCACGCACCGCACAGGCCATCGACCGGCTTCACCGGCCCGGGCAGAACTCCCCCGTCCACGCCCACCACCTAAGCGTGGCCGGCACCGTGGAAGACAAGATCGACCGGCTGCTGACCCGCAAACTCGGCCTGCTCGACGCCCTGGACGCCACAGCCGTCACAGACCCGGCGGCCCTGACCAACGACGAACTCCACGACCTCATCGCCCTGGGAGCCGCCCGATGACCACAGCTCCCCGCCTTCCCGGCCCACGTGCCGCGGCAGGTGAACAGGCTGTGCGGCCCGAACAAGTGGCGGACACCGAGCCGGCCGGCCGGACGACCTTCCTGGCAGCACTGAACCGCTGGAAGATCGACCACATCACTCTCAGCCCCCCTCCCGGCACGAACACGGCCGTGGATCCAGGGCCCCGGCTACTGCGCGACCAGCACCTCCCCCCACCTCCGCATGACCTGCCGAGCCTGTCAGCGCTGCAGAACATCACGCAGGCGGCAGCCGACCGTGCACGCCGGCTCCTGGACGGCGAGCCGCTGCCCGAGACCGTGCTCCTTGACGCCGTCCACATGGCCGCTGCCATACCCGGCATCGACACCACGACGGCCTACCGCCTGAACATCGACGTCGGCCACTGGCGCGATTTGGTGGCCACCCACCGGACCGGAGGCTGCACCGCAGTGAGAGCCATCACCGGTCACCCCCTCGCTCCCGCGCAGCCCGACAGCTCTCGAGCGCCGTCCGGGCCCAGAGCGATCTCGCGGACCACCACCATCAGACGGGTGTAGGCCGCCTGATCCAGATCGCGAACGACGTGCCCGTTGTGCCGCTTCGGCGCGACGAGGACCTTCCCCGATGCAACGGCGTCGCCGCATGAGCGGTGGCGCCGTTCGCAGATCACGGCTAGGCGCGGAGCCCCGTTCTGCCGAGCAGTAGCCCGCCGTGAGCCGACTGGCTGGCCAAGTTCCTCCGCGGGAGATGTCACACGGGGCGCGTCGGCGACACCTCTATGGGTGTAGCGCCCGTCTCATCAATCGTTAGGAACGGTCATATGAAGTCCTCAATAGCTCGGAAGGCGATTCTCGGGATGGCTGCGAGCGCCGTGGCTGTCGGCGCAGTCATGGCGACGGCCTCAGCAGCATCGGCGGTCAACAGCTCTGCGTGCACCCGGGACGACAAGAACCACTGGGCATACTCGGTTGACCTCTCGGACGCCCCACTGCGTCAGGGGCCGGGTAACCAGTACCGCCAGACGGGGACCCTGGAGGGCGTCCACGCGTTCTACGTGATCTGCAGCGCCGTCAACGACTCGGGGAACCGGTGGTACTACGGCGACCTGACGAACGGGACCCGGGGCTGGATCTGGGCGCGCTGGATCAACGGCTAGCAGAGCCGGGGCGGCGCCCCGGTGACCTTCGGCTGCGGGCCACCGAAGCGGGTTGCTTCGGTGGCGCGCAGCTTAGGTAACCCGAGTGCTGCTGCTGAGCGCAGCAGGATGCGGAAGGCTGCCTGCGACGTGTGCCTGATCGCCCCCCCATGGTGCGCCGCTCCCGTCGGCCGTCCACGTCGGAGCTGGCAGCCCCGGCGTCAGTCTGCCCCCGGGATCCGGGCAACGGGTCCGGTCAGGCTTTGGTTGCCCCCACGGGGGGTCACATCGTCTCGCCGTGCGGAGAGGGACGCTCATGAACTTCATCAGCAGGTGGGCCGCGCGGCGCCTGGTCGGGCGGATTGCGGTCGCGGTCCTGCTCGCCAACGAGCTTGAGCAAGGGGACTTGGAAGAGCGGATCCGTGCCTGCGTTACCAAGTGGGGTGCCGACGCGGTGGGTGCGGAACTCGGACGGTTTCGTTGCACGGCGGTGAGGGGAATGCAGAACGCCAAGTTGCCTGACGTGGGTGACGGGCGCGCGCGTTCTTCGAGGCGATGACGTTGCCGACCGGCGGGCCGAACGCCTGTTGATGTTCCCGTCGCTTCCTCAAGTCAGCCAGGGCGACATCATGCAGGCCCTGCGGGCACAGGCGAGGTGCTCGGCAGCTGGGAGCCGTAACGCGGCAAGCGCGTGACGTCGGAGGCAGGACGCGACCGCTCCCAAGGGCTGAGTGCAGGCAGGCAGCTCCTGGTGTATCTACAACGGCTCCACCAACAACATGATGTTCGTGGACATCTGCCTGTACGACACCCCCTGTCCGCGTACTCGTCGGAGTGCTCAGGCAGGTACGGATGAACGTGCTCAGCTCGACGTTCGGTAACGCGGGGGCCTGGAGGATGTCGGGATGCCACGGAGTGCGAGAATCTGGCCGTGTCTGAGGAGTTGTCGCGCTGGTATCGAGGCCGCCTGGTCGTGGGGCCGTTCAGGCCGTTCGAGGTCGGTGAAGTGGAATGTCTCGAACGGGAGATCGGGCTGCCACTGCCGCTTTCCTATCGCTCGTTCCTGGAGGCGGCGGGCGGGGAGAGCCTCACGTACTCGGTCCGATTGCCGGCTTGTGCCCCGGAGCCGTTCCACAGTTTCGACGACCTCTATCAGCTCGGCCGTGACGACGCTGGCGAATACGGCTGGGGCACCCTTCTGGGCGAGTACCGCCGCAGCCGTGAGGGGTGGCTCGCCCATGAGTTCCCACTGTCCGGCCTTCTTCCGATCGCCCGCAACGGCGGGAGCGACACCCTGTTCCTGGACCTGAACCCGGCGACGCATGGCCAGCTCCATGCCTTCGTTCATGGCATCCCTCACCCGGGATACCTGTCGAAGGGGGTCTTCACCAAAGTCGCTCACGACTTCGACACCTACCTCGACAGCCTCGTCGTCGATCCGGACGTCGCTGAAGACACCTGGGCCGATGTCGTGGGCAGTGACCCCACCGACCCTTGGCGGCGGACCGTCGAGGAATGGCTGGACAAGGAACTGCCGGGCTGGCGTGCTGAGCCGTGGGCAGCGGCCTGAGCGCCCGGGCTGGGCAATTGATCAAGCGACGTTGGTGTCACGTTCGATGGCAGCGAGCCGGTTCTTCAGCCGGTAGCTCGGACCGTTGATAGACACGACGTCGCAGTGGTGCAGGAGCCGGTAACGCCGGTGGCGGCAACACCGGCGCCCAGGACATGCTCGCCGCCACGCTCAAGCGCCTGCAGCAGGCCCAGGACGGGGCGCGGGCCACGGCCACCGCCGCGGACATGGCGCCCAAGGGCGGAAAGCAGTAACCCACCCCGAGGAGCGCGGCGTCAGGCGGCTCGGCGGTAGCTGTCGACGGGACCGCCCCAGCCGCCCTCCGGACCGTCGAAGTCGATCACGAGAGCTGAGCCGTCCGGCTCCACCTCCAGGTGGCCGAGCCCGCGTCCGCCGTCCTTGCCGCCCTCGCACGTGTAGGTGATGGTGGCCGACTCGCGGCCGTCCTTCTCGCCCGGCGCGAACGCGCCCGTGCAGGAAAGCTTGGCGCCCTTAGCAGTGACCTTGCCGTCGGTCACCGTGAGCGTGTCGAGGGTGTCGTCGCCGGGGGTAGCGATGTACTTCCAGGATCCGGTGGCCCGCTCGATGAGCGTGCCCTTCCCCGGGCCCTTGGCCGGCTTCCCGGCAGAGGCGGAGCCTGCTGGGCTCGCTTTCCCCTCCGGCTCCTGCTCTCCCGTGCTGCCGTCGCTGCCGCACCCGCCGACCGTCACCGCGACGAAGAACGACGCGGCCGCTATCCACACTGCCTTGCGCACTGTTTCCCTTTCGTTGCTCTCCACAGCGCCCGCCAACGTACAGGCACGATCGCAACCGCCTCGCACCAGGGACGAGCCCACCACAGCGGACCGGCCCGGATGACGTTCCGGCGTAGGGCTAGCGCGATGACGTCCATGCTCGTGTCAACGAAGGGCCAGCAGCCGGGACACCCGGGCGGGGGGGAGCCCCCTATGTGTTTGGTCAAGGTCCAAGGCCAGTAGGTTCGTGCGGTCAGGGGCGGGCCGAGCCGTAGGGGTGTGCATGGGTGATAGCCAGGTCACGATCAAGCTCACGAGTGATGAGGCACTGGTGCTGTCGCACTGGCTGGAGAAGCTCCAGATGACGGACCTCAGCCGGGTTGTCGACGATCCGGCGGTCTGGGCACCGATCCATCGGATCGCCGGAACACTCGACAAGTCGCTTCCCGAGCTGTTCGCGCCTAACTATGACCAGCGGCTTGAGGCCGCTCGTCAGCGGCTTCGGCCGGAGGACTGATCGAGCGGTCTGGGGCTCCTCACCTGGCCGTAGCCGGGGGCTCGTAGAAGGTGCCGTCGCGGAGCATGGCGAAGAGGACGTCGGCCCGGCGGCGGGCGAGGCAGAGCAGGGGGGTGACCAGTCGCCGCCGTCCGGCCTTGGGTATCAGGGCCGGGGACCCGAACCGTTCCAGCAGCGTCAGGACGGCTGGGTGCTGCAACCGCGGCCCCAGCACCCGTTCCAGCGACGGGTGGATCTGGGTCAGCAGGCCGTGCAGTCGGTTCGCGACCCGGGTCGCTTCGCCGGCCAGGTCGTCGTCGAACCCCACGATCATCTCCAGCTCGGCGATCGTCTCGTCCTCGCTACGGGGGGGGAGGGTGAAGTTGTTCCCCAGATAACAGAGCAGATATCTGAGCCAACGGGGCGCCCTTGGCGATGGCTGGATCGGGCGAGAGAATCAACCGGCGCGCGACGGTCGCGCCCTGAAGGGGGATCGCATGACTCCGGCTGGCCAGTGGGCGCCGCCGCCGTCCGGCTTCACCGAGCGGCAGTGGAAGCTCGCGACGCTCCTGCGGCCGCGCACCGAGGACTTCTGGGTGTACTACGCGCCGAGGAACGGGGCGGGCCCCCAGCAGCTCCGGGTCTGCGAGCGCAGCGGCTACGACTTCGCCCGGCTCACCTGGCAGACCTGCGCCGAGTGCCGCCGTGGCCACGTCATGAAGATCCGGGTGACGGATGAGTGGCAGCGCCAGGGGTTCGGCACCCGGATGATGCTGCGGGCGATGCGCGGGTGCGAGTCTTACGCCTGGACCACCACACCGCAGTTCGAGGACGGGCGGCAGTTCTTCCCGGCCCTGAGCGCCAGCATGGGCACCGGCTTTCCGGTAGCCGGGCCGTGTGCGCACAACTCCGCTCGAGGCGGCGGGTACGCCGAGCCCCGACTCGAAGGCCGGCCGGACGCTCCCTGACACCGAGGGCGGATCCGGACAGCCGTCTCCCCGGGAGAACGATGATCGCACCGGGTACCGGGGGTACCCGCTTCGCCGCCCCGTACGCCCCGCACATCGCTGCTCGTCTTGTGTGAAAGCGATCCTGCGGGTGGATACGGGGGTGGCTATGGATTGCCACCCCCTGGATACGGCGTAGTCGGCCGTTCTGGCCCCGGCCGCGCGCTGCGGCCGGGCCGGGGCGTGCTCCTCGCGGCCGCCAGGGCTACCGGCGGGCGCTGCGGAGGTTCGCCGTGCCGCCGAGGGCGGTCACCGCGCCGCCGATCGTGCCGACGGCGGTCGCGGCCTCCGTGTTGTGCGTCAGCGCCAGCACGACCACGGCCACGATGGATATCAGCGCCGTGAGGGTGGTCACCCACGCGAGAAGGTGGGGGTGGCGCGGGAGGTCGTTTGGGGTACGGTCGATGGCTGTCACGGGTTCCGGTCTCCTCACAGTGAACGGGCACCCGACGACATCAGGCGAGTGGGAGATCCCAGCGGAGCCAGGCCGGCAAGCATCGGCTCCGCAACGGGGTCTCCCTTCGTCGTTTCGAAGGGCGTTTGGTGCCCAACCACGTTACTGGGGGCGGTCTGATGCTCAGTCCCAGCGTCGCGTCGTACACCGCCGTTTTCGCATCCACCCGCCTAGCACTTTCCCGTCCGCCTAACACGCGCGCGACGGAGACGGGCTGATCTGGCTTCAGAGATAAGGGCAGGTCAGGACCCACTCTGTGGATAACCCGACCCCATCGACGCACTGTGACACAGGTCACCAAATTTCTCTGGCGCGGAGGTCCCCGCCAACTAGTAGTACCGGCCGCGAGTTGAAAGGCACGGCACTCCGCCGGCCAGGCTCCGTCAGCGGCGCTGCGCGTGCCGGACGGCCTGGCGGTCGACGGCGGCGAACGGCCGGACGTTCAGGCGTCCCGTGCCGGGGCCGGGGCCTCCGGGCGGGAGCAGGCCGACGTCCTGACCGGCCCGCTCCCGCTGAGCGGGCAGAAATCTCGGTGTCCCGTCCGGTCGACCGCTACTGGAGGTTGGTGACGTTTGCTGTCGGCTCTGGGTCGGCTGCCAGCTTCGGCCAGTGGTGGGCCAGCAGGCCGTAGAGGAGGGTGTCGGTCCACCTGCCGGTGTTGATGTTCAAGGTGAACTGGGGGCGTCGTCCTTCGAGAGCGAAGCCGACGCGTTCCAGCAGGCGGGCCGAGGGGGTGTTGTGGGCGTCGCATTCGGCGGAGACCCGGTGCAGTCCCTGACGGAAGAGGTGGCCGAGCACGGCGCGGACGGCCTCGGTGGCGTATCCCTGGCCGTGCAGGGCTGGCGCGAGGGTGTAGCCGAGGTCGGCCTGCAGGCGGTTGTCGTGGAGGTTCACGCCGAGGTCGCCCGCCAGGCTCCGGCCGGCTTTAAGTTCGATCGCGTACTGGAACCAGCCGGGCTGTTCGGGGTCCTGTTCGCTGTAGAGGCGGGCCTGGGCGGTGGCGGCCTCGGGGGTGAGGGGCGAGGGCCACGCCTGGTAACGAGCGATGTCCGGGTCGTTGCGGTAGGCCGCCATGGGAACCGCGTCCCGGATACGGAAGCGGCGCAGGATCAAGCGCGGGGTCTCAATCTCAGTCATCGGCGCAGTGTCACACGGCGTAGCCGGTGGGGAGCCAGAGGTCCCCACGGCGGATCCGGCACCCCGTCCGTGCGAAACGCTCCATATCCGAGGCGATAGACGGGGCATGGCGAACCATCACCCCGGCGCCCGACGGCGCCCAAGACCGGGAAACGGGGCGCGTTCGACTACCCGCGACCTACGTTGCGGCTGGTGCCTGAGCCAGGGCACCGGGGCCCG
The DNA here is from genome assembly GCF_055582085.1 of Streptomyces sp. NPDC042259. Classification (NCBI taxonomy): domain Bacteria; kingdom Bacillati; phylum Actinomycetota; class Actinomycetes; order Kitasatosporales; family Streptomycetaceae; genus Streptomyces; species Streptomyces sp. NPDC042259. The sequence continues at coordinate 53,360 of NZ_JBVJDW010000016.1, forward strand.
GAAGGAGCCGTCACCGATGTGCTCCGCGACATGCACGCCCTGCGCGCCGAAGCGATCACCTCTCGCTACGACGATGGGCCCCAGGAAATCCGGGGCCCATCGTCGTACTGCGGACCGTACGGCCCGTCAGCATCGGCTCGTCAACGGTAAGGCATAACGCTGTGAGAGCGCGAAGAGGGGAGGATGACCGACGAGATCCCGGACTCCGGGGTGCCGTAGGAACCCGCCGCGGGGGCACCCGATCACCTGCACGTCCCGGAGACGTTGACTCGGTAGGTCAGGCGTTGCGGTTGACGACCACGCTGCCGGCCGCCTTGTCATGGAAGCACTGGCGGTAGGGCTTGTCCCAGAGGCAGGAGAGCGCGTTGACAACGCCTCCGAGGGGGATGAGACCGCACAACATGTAGACGAGCCAGCGACCCAGGGCCGCCCCGAAGGACAGCTTCTCCGCGTCTGTAAGCCGCGCGACCCGGAGTCCGCAGATGCGCTTGCCGAACGTGGCACCGTAGGCGTACGTCATCAGGGGGTCGTAGAGAAGAAGTGCACCCATTGCCGCCGTGGCGAAGGCGCTATTGCCCGCCGATTCACTACCGGTCAGCGCGCTTATGGATATGCCCGCGAGCAGGCCCAGAATCATGATGCCTACGACGAGGAACACGATGTCCAGGAGACGGGCGCCCAGGCGTGCCCCCGGGTTGGCGAGCGCCTGCTCGGGCGGACCGGGCATGAGTGGCGTGAATGCTGACGGACGCGGATCGAACTGTTGCGGCGCTCCGTAGAGGTAGGGGTTCTGGGACGGGTCCTGCTGGTAGTTGTTCACCCCACCGATCATTCCGTATAAGAGATGTCGTCAATTCTTGGGTCCACGTTCGGCTTCCCAGTGGAGTGCAGGAGTCGCTCAGATTGGGCGTCTTTCGAATCTACGCCCGGAAGGCCCGAATCCGGCTCGTATGAGGGCAGACGCGTCGTTCGCTGGCGTCTGTATCAAAGTATGGGGCCGGGGGGTGCCCAGTGCAGGGCACGCCGCGGGCATGGGCCGGATCACACTGCCGAACGCGCGACCAGGGGCCCGCAGTCCACGGTCTGCCGGGTATGGGTGCAGCCCGATCTGGTCCGGACGCGACTGCCCGCGCCATTAGTCTGACTTTCCGGTTGGATCAGGGACTGATGGAGGCAGCGTGCGAGTTTTGAGGCAGGCAGCGGCTCTCGCGGGGGTGGGGGTATTCCTCGTGCTCGCCACAGCGTGCGGTGGGCGTGAGCCGTCCAGTGCCCAAGCACCGGCGAAGGGGGCGAAGGAGTCGACCGCTTCCAAGTCGAAAGCCACCAACATCGCTTTGCGGACCACCACGCCCCAGAAGGCCACGTGGACCGACCGTGCGGAGAAGGCGCACCAGCTTCGGGTTGCTCCGAAAAGCCTGATGCGCGGTTCGATATCGGATCTTGACCATGTTCGGCTCGACGACGAGTTGAAGGGGATGACGCCTTACTACCTCACCGTCTCCTTCTCCAATGCGGACAAGGAGGCGCTGAGCCAGCCGGACCTGGCGGGCCAGCTTTCCGTCGTGGGGACGGATGGTGTTCGGGGCAAAGGGGTCATGCTGTTCAGCAATGCCCTGGCGGCAGGTTCGGGACTGCCGAAGGAGTGCAGCCGGGGCAACCCCGGGGCACTTGCTGCGGGGGGCACAGCGGAGGTGTGCACGCTGGTCATGCTGGCCAAGGGGCAGGAGCCGGCGACTGTCTCCTATTCCGACGACGGGAGTGGCACGGCGCTTTGGGAGGTTGGGAGCAGCCGGAACGGCGGGGCCGGTGACGTGCTGGCGATGGGAAAGACTGCTGAGGCCACCGTCGATGACAACCACGGCCACATGCTCAAGATCAAGGTCACGCCGCAGAACGTGCGCGAGGGGGATCCGGAAGACCTCAAAGACTTCAAGCTGAGCGACAGCAAGGATCTCGTCCCCTATTACGTGACGATCGAGTACCGCAATACCGGCGCGTACGACCTCCTCCCCAGCATGCAGGACGACGTGGTGCTGGCGAGCGCCGGCGGAGAGCAGGTACGGCCGCTGGTGCTGCTCGACCTCTACGCCAAGGTCGAAAAATGCCCGGACCGCGAACCCAACACGATGGTGAAGCCGAACGCCACCGTGAAACAATGCTCCATCCACATGCTGCCCAAGGGCGACCGCCCTGCCATCATCAACTACAAAGGCGACGGCCCCGACGCCAAGTGGCTCACGTGGCGCACGCCCAGCAACGACTGACCCGGGCGCGCCGGCGGAAGAAGTCTGTTCTGCTTGCGCCGGTGGCCGCCAAGCTGCAACGGTCCTCCCGGTCCGCGGCCGCGTCAGGCCGCTCGCGGGCCGGGTGGGTTTCGGTGCACGAGTCGGCGTGCCCGTCTCCGCCCGCAGGTTCCTGAACCTGCGACGCACCCGGGAAGGGATGAGTCTGTTCGGTTCGCTGGCCTCTCCCACGGCCGGCGGAGATCTCGCGCGAGTGGACGGGCGAGGCGGAGCTGAGCGTGTGCGGCCAGAACGAGCCAGGTCCAGCGGTCAGCCGCTGCCGAGACCCGCAGCTTCGGCCGGGGCCATCCGCGCGTCGTGCACTACTCTGCCCTCTGGCCGGCCTGGGTTGCCGCGGGCTCGGCGCCCGTGCCATTGCGCGCGCCGACGACTGTGCGACCCCACCGATTCCATCCATGCGTCCGGTCGGGCCGACCGGACGCATGGTCAGTCGCATATGGCTCAGGTTCGTCCTTGAGAAGCGGGGGAGCCGGCAGACCTGCCGGCTCCCCCGCTTCTCAAGGACGGTTGGAGCAGAGGGCGTCACTGCCCCAGGGGTGTCAGCGGGCTCGGGGCATTACATGTTGTAGAGCCCGGTGATGTAGGAGGTCGAAACCCAGCCGTACTGGCCCGAGTGTCCGCCGGAGTACACCTTGACGTAGGCGTATCCCCTGTTGGAGAAACAGCCAACGTAGATCCGCGTGCCGTCGTACAACAGGCCGCGGGACTCGTAGCCGGTGCCCGGGCCGGTGCGGAAATTGACACCGCTGTCCGTGCTCACCGATTCCACACGGTCGAATGAGCGGCCGTCGCAAGCCTCGCGGCCGGGGCCGCCGGCCGCCGATGCCGTGGGTGCCATCGCTACGGCTCCGCTGAGTGCCACGATGGCCGCGGCCAGGGCTGTGCTGGCCTTCCGGCGTATGGACATCTGTCCCCCTCCTTGGCGAACCGGAGGGCCGTTCGCCCTCCTGCTTGTCATGTCACCTTAACGTGACCATGTCTCCGGCATATGACGAGGACCTGGGGGTGGGGACTCCGCAGCCGACGGGCGGCGGCTGCGGGCGCCGTTTGTCTCGTGGTTCGGGGCCAGACGTCCTGCTCCCAGCCGAGGGGCATCCACGATCCGGGGGTGCGGCTACGCGGCGCCGTCGGACGGTTGCTGAAGTAACCGGCCCTGGGGCGCCACTGCAAGCACAGCAGGTGCCCGGCCGATCATCAGGGTCGGCGGCGATGGTTTGTGGAGCCCTGGGTGAGTGCTGGAGCCAGGAAGGATGCGGTGCTGGTTCGCCGGGCTGTTGCGCATTTCTTGCCCTCTGATGTCACACGGCCGTTCTCCCCGACACCTCTATGGGTGATCCGTCTATCTGACCTTGGAGCCACCCATGACTGCCTCGCGCTCACCATCCTCAACGACGGCCACCGTCGCCCCATGGCGCAGGCCTGCGGAAGAAGTGGAGCAGATGGCCCGCAGCATCGCCTTTGTCGAGGACGAGGGATGGGCTGCCTATCAACGCGGCGTCACCGGCAGCCAGGGTCCCGTCGCCGGACCAGTTCCTGAACACGCTCGGTCGACCGCTGCCACTGCAGAGGCCATCACTCTGCTGACGGCAACTCATGCCGCGACCGATGCCCGCACGTCGGCCACGTGGCGGGAGGTGCCTGTAGCGCACGGGCCCCGAGGCCGCTGGCAGATGGCTCTGATTGCCCCCGCCTCCGACGCCGCGCGTTGACGGCGGCGCACGCATCCCATGACCTTCAAGGAGGTTTACCGCCCGTGCCCATGCTGGACACAGTGACCAACTCGAGCCCGCCCTCTGCCGCACCAGTCCCTCTCGCCTCACGCGAGGTCGTGGTGGGCATGCCCGGCTCTGGCAAGACGGCCTTCGCCTCCTCCTGCCCGCGCAGCTGGCGGGTGTGCTTGGAGGAGTACCGTCCGGCGGCGACGGACGAGATGACGGACCAGTCCGCCACACCTGTAGCCGCCCAGGTACAGACCCTGCTCCTGGACACCCGCCTCGCCCGCCGCCGGACCACCCTCGTCGACGCCGTCACCATCAACCCCCGCGTGCCCGCCGACCTGCTGGCCCACGCCCGCTACTGGCGGCGCCCCGCCTCGGCCGTCCTGTCCGACGTCCCGCTGAAGACGGCCCAGGCCCGCTATGCCGGGCGGGACCGCGTCGTGCCCGTGAGCATGCTGCTCAACCTCCACCCGCAGCTCCCTACCGCCGGACAGCTGCGCAGCGAGGGCTTTGCCCCCGTGCATCTGATCTCCGAACTCGCGGCTGCCGGGAGGGTCCGGTGAGCGGAACCCCCGTAGAGGACTTCTTCGCCGGCGTCGAATCGCGCCGGAATGCCTGGCCCGCGGGCCGTGCCGACCTGCACTGGCACCTCCTGTTCGACGCCGCAGCCGTACACAGGACGCTGGTGGAGCCGTATCGGGAGATAACCCACCAGCCCGGACTGGCGCCGGTGGCTGCGCACTGGCTGCACTGCACGATCTTGCACGCCGGCCCGGCCGTCGACTACCGGCAGCAGCAGATCGCCGACGTCGTCGAGCGGGTCACCAAGGAGTGCAAGGACATCGGCGCGTTCGATCTCGTCTTCGACCGGCCCAGCGTGGGGACCGTCGCCGTCGAGTGTGCCGGACGCCCCGGCGAGCCCGCGCGCCGGTTGTGGGAGATCACTGCACGAGTCGATGCAGAGGTAACCGGCCACCGGTACCCCTTGATCCCCGCGGTCTACTACCCGCACGTCTCGCTGGCGTACGGCACCGCCGACCAGGTCCGTGCCGACCGGCGCGCGCTGAAGGTGCTCCTGTCTGATCACCCGGGCGAACCGGTCCGTCTGCGGGCCGATCGCCTGTGCCTGGTAGCCCAGTCCCATGACCGGCGGCACATCACCTGGACCCCGATCGCGGAGGTACCCCTGCGCTGACTGCCCGATTTCCAGCCCGACGCACGTCCTCCTTCTGGCTCACCCGGGGGGCGGGGCGTCGAGCCCCGGGGCACGGCTCTGCCCTGTCAGAACTACGTGGAGGGGACAGCAATGAGCATCCTCAGGAAATGGGCCGCGCGACGCCGGATCGGCCGTGTGGCGTGCGCCGTGCTGATCGCCAACGAGCTCGAGCACAGCGATCTACGGGACCGGATCGTCACCTACCTCGACGATCACGGCGCCGATGACGTCCTGCGGGACGCCGTGCTCCGGGAGCTGGGGCGCTTCCGGAGCATCGCCGTGAATGGCATGTACGGCGCCACTCTCACCGACCTGCACGACGGGCGGGTGTTCTTCGAGGAGATCCAGGCCACCGAACACTGCGGCCAGCGACTCCTTGGAGCCTCTCCAGCGGCGGAGCACCCGGCTCCCCGCCCGTAGAGGCGCCTTCCCCAGCAGGAAGGTGCAGGACCACCAGCACCACAGGTCCTCTGGCCTCCAGATCCGCGGCCGGGCAGAGCCATGGAGCGCTGCCCGTCGCTCAACCCCAGCAGCAACCGCTGCCTTGGCACGCCGTTCCGCCCGGTCACCCCGGCACCACCAGGGTGACGGGGCAGAACATGGCATACATGCGGCCGCGCTCTTGAGCCTGCTGGATGTCGGCGGGGCTCGCGATGTCCCCGGCAAGTGCGAGGAACAGGCCGTGCTTGCAGGCCCCGCGTCGCCAGGCTTTCGAGCTGTTGAGAGAGCCGTCGTAAAAGGGCACGTTGCCCGGGCCGGTCACGGTGAACACGTCGGCCGACACGTTGAGGACGGCGCTCCAGCCGGGCGCGGGCTCGGACCATCCCGCGAGGTCGCCGAACTTCCCCCAGCCGCCCGCCTGGAGGCTGCGCAGATGCGGATCCGGTCCCGGCCCGCCGTGCGTGGCGAATGTTTCGATGCGGTGGGAGGCCGCGAAGATGACCGCCGGCATGCTGCTGCGGTCATCGCTCCAGGCCTGCATCCCGAGCGGGGCTGGCGTTCCGGACAGGTCGGCGGTGTACATCGTCTGAGAATCCACGACAGCACAACGACCGTCCCCGGCAGCCGGTGGTGGCCCCAGGCCCCCAGGCCTGTGGACGCGGGCGGCCTGGGAAAGGGCTCTCGACGCCTGGGTCGGCAGGGGACTGGCGGCCCGTCAGGCTGGCGCGCGGGCATCCGTCCAGGGGGCTCGGAACTTCGTGCGACGTCTCATGTCACACCGTCACCCCTGGCAACACCTCTATGGGTGTAGCACCCCCGTTGAGTCAAGGAGCCCCCACCATGGCCTCGTCTTCCCTGTCCGCGGACACGGGCATACCGGATGAACCGCATCTCACGCTCGTCGTGCTGGCGGACGGGACTGTCCACGCCATCGGCGGCCTGCTGCCCGATACCGGGGGTCTGTGGGGTTCGGTGCACGGGGCCTGGCGGCTGGCCCAGGCCGAGGCGGAGGAACTGGGCCGGCCGGTACGGGTGAGCGTCGGGCACCAGGACGGCACGGTCGCGGCTTACCTTGCCCGCCCGGACGGACGCCTGGACCCGGTTGCAGCTCACCCGCAGCCGCCTGCGACCGACCCTGCCGATTCCCGGTGGCTGGGTGATGGGCTAGATCAGCACCCGCTTCTCGACATGGTCCGCACCGCTCACCGCGAGGAGGCCTGGTACGCCGCGCAGTCGGCCGCGGGCCGGCTGGCCGCGCAAGTTCGCGCCGAACTCGGCGACGACCACCCCCACACCGTCCTGACGGCCCAGCTCGAGGCGTACTTCGCGCTCCGCGCGTGCGACTGGCCGACGGTGGTCCGTCTCCACCTGCTGGTGGCCGAGGCCCGGCACCGTCTGTCCGCACCGTCCAAGGAGACCAAGCGGGCGCTGAACAACGCCGTGGCCGCCTGGCTCCACGCCCGCACCGGACACCAGGTGGACACCCACGGCTACGCCCTGGCGCACGTCCTGGTCCGCATTGCCCCGCACGATGCCCGGGCTCTGTCCGCCGTTCTGCGGAGCTTGCCCTCTGCGGCCACCGCGTGAGCGTCTCCTGGCCGGACCGCCGACGGCCGCCTGCGGGGCAGTACGCGGGAAGGCCCGGCGGCCTGCGTGAAGAGCGAGCACAGCACCAGTGCATTGTGAGGAGACCGGTGATGTCCGTCGAAGTCGTGCTGTTTGACATCGCCTTCCTGGAGACGACCGAACCGCGCCCCTGTCTGTTCTGCGGAGTGCTGGTCGAGCACGACCGCCGGCTCTACGTCTGGGGTGCCCGTACGGACGGGGCGCGGTCGCTGGTGTGCGGCGAGTGCCACGCGCACCAGGTCCCCGAGGCCGTCGACCGCTACTACCGGGCCACGCTGCGCACTGCGGCCGCCGTGGCCGACAACATGCTGGTGATCGCCGGCGACTACAGCGGGCTCGATGCCCAGCGGCCGCAGTGGCGCGGCGACGCCGCGACGTGCGGCCTGCCGCTGGACCAGGCGGCCCGGCAGCTGACGGCGCAGGAAGTGCAGCAGGCGCTGCTCGAGCAGGTGGACGCCCGGCAGCAAGCCGTCGGCTACCTCGCGGCAGCGGCCTGAACGGGCGCGGTCTGCGCGTGCAGCCCACGGGCATCAGTGACAACCGGCCCGGCCTGACCTCTCCGGTCACCTGCCGCCGGCCTGGCCGGCCCTGGCCTCCGCTGGCGCTGCCCAGTCAAGAAGGGCCGGCCGACGCCGGGCGGTGCCTCGGGCGCCGAGGCACTGGAACCGCAGGTCCAGACGTGGGCCGTCGACGAACCGACATCGGGCACCTACGCCCTGTGGCTGTGCTCGGATCCCGACCCCACCACTGGGTCGTGGCTGGTCCTGAACGTCGCTCTGGTCGCCGACGCCGCGTTCTGGAGTTCGCGCGGTGGGGAGAGACTGCGGAGGTTCAGTGCCGCCGAGGATTCTCCGGTGCTGGTGACCCGGCAGCCAGCGTCACCGACCTGGTGGGCCAGCCTCAAGACCGGGCTATTCTCGAAGGACGCCCGGCCGGGCTCGCCTGCCGCGCGTGGAGCGGGCGCCCGGTACCAGTGGACATCCCAGGACCCGGCCGTCCTGGCCGAGCGTGTGGTCCACGACCTCCGTGCCCCGTTCCCCTCGCTACCCCGGTCCCATTGAGCCTTCAGCCGTGGGCGGACCGAAGCCGGCCAGCGCCGGGTAGATCTCATCGGGCCCCGTCGCGCGGGCGCGCCTCGGCACGGGCAAGGCGCGTAAAGCCCCATGGATGGGAGGGGGCCTGCATCGGACAGACAACGCAATGCGACGCGGTCCCGGCTCTGTCAGCCAGGCCCGCGCCACTGCGACGCCGCAGCGTGTCAGCGGGCGTTCGTCGGGGCGGCCGGACGGCGCGGCGCGTGGCCGTGCGAGCCACGCCGTCGCGGCTTCACCTACCGGATCCGTGGGCGCCCTTGGCGCGGGCTCTCCCCGAACCCCTCGGACACCCAGCGCGTTCCGCCCGGGACGATGAACACGCCCCAGTACCAGCCGCAGTCCGGGCAGATGACTGTGTCGCCGGACTCGACCCCGCGACGGCCCCCACGGCAGCACGGCGTCCGGACCCAGTTCGAGCCGCCCCACAGACGGGTGCAGGAGCACGCGATGGTGAACCCCTTCCGGCCTGCGGCGGCACCGTGACGCTCGGCGCAGCCGCCGGAGGGCGCGAAGTCGTCCAACGCGGCGGGGCGGCATTCGTCGGCCACCCACTCACTTCGGTCGGTCACGATAAGCCTGCCCGGCTCGTCAGCACGGTGAACGGTGCCGCGCACACGGTCGAGACGACCGTCGCCGCGGACGATAAAGGTTCCCAGCTTGATCTCGGTCATGGGGTGCGCTTCTCCCTGGTCTTATCCGCCCGATCGGCGGGTGAGTGTCTTTGCCCCGCCCCGAGCGGGGGTGTCCCGGCAGAACCGGGAACCAAGGGCACACTGGTTCAACTGCGGGCATGGGCGTGGGGGCAGGTCCTGTTCCGGCTCTGGTAGCCGACCCCTGGAGGGGACTGGCCACCTCCAACGCGAGAGGTCGACCGGTCCCGGAGGAGCTTCGGCGTCGTCAGGAGGACGGGTGGAGGGTGGTGAAGAGCGCGGAGGCCCGGGCCCACCACGCGTCGCCTCGCGCCGGGTCCTCGCACACCTGCCGGCACAGCCCGCGGTGATCGCCCATGCCGCCAGCGAGAGGGAAGAGCAGGTGCGGGACCGACGGCAGCAGCAGCTCCGCGTACTCCCGGCCGCCCAGGAAAATCACCTCCGCGTCGTCCAGCCCCTCCACCGCGGCGTGGTGGAACATCTTCTCCGCCGTGATGGCCCGCTCGGAACCGAGGGTGACGTCGTAGGGGTGGAGCGGGCGGTCGAGCGGGACCAGCCCGTGCAGCGCCGAGACGATCCGGATCAGCGACGGGTCGGTCAGGGCGTCGGCCGCGCGCCGCAGAGAACGGTGGTACTGGCCGGTGTAGAGCTCACCGGCCGGGTAGCCCTGGCGGCCGCGGTCCGGCTGCTTGTCCTGGCCGCAGGCGATGATGACGACCCGCCGCCGACCGACGTCGATTCCGCCGCGCTGGCGCGCGTAGGCCCGGCCCGCCGTCGTGAGGTAGAGGGAGCGGCCGGTGGACTCCCACGTCGTCGAGCCGCTCTCGCCCGGCTCGCGGCGGATGTCGGCGTACCCGGCCTCGTGGACGGCGCGCAGCGTGGTGCGGCGGAACCAGGGCTCGCCGCCCCGGTCGGCCGCGCGGTCACCACGGCCGGCGACGAGATGGTCGGGGCGGCGCGCGGCGGCGAGCACCGCCTCGTGCGCCTTGCCGGGCAGCTTGGGCGCCACCCACACTCCGTCTGCTCTCTGGGGCGCGTCGCGGTGCTCGGCGCGCCAGGCCGCCAGCGCGGCATGGCCCTCAGCGGTCATGAGCCCCTTCGACGGCGTTCGCAAGGTGACGAGGCGGCGGGCCGCCAGGGCGGCCATGGCGGCGGCATGTCCGCGGACATGGCCGTCGGTGTGGTCGGCGAGGATGCGGGCGCCGGTGGGGGAGAGGGACATAGGACGTTGCCTTTCACGGGCACGGACGCCGCACGGGCACCCGGACTGGGGCAGAGCAGAGAGCAAGGGGGCGTGGACCGCGCGAGCCGGTGGCACCGGCTGGGATGCACGGGCCGTGGCCAGCGGATGTGGGCCGGGACTGGGGCGGGGCGCGCGCCGCCGTGGAGGGGATGGCCGAGGCGCGACGCGGCCTGCGGCCACGGCCGCGGGCCGCGAGGGCGGTTCGGATCGGCACGGCGTGAGGCAACTGTCCGGCCGTGCCTCATCGGGCGGAGCCGGTGCAGGCAGGGCAGCTGTGTCCCCACGGCAGGCAGAGCTCCCCTTCGTAGAGGGAACGGCAGCGGGGGCACAGCTCGCTACCGCGGATCGCATTCGTGGCCAGGAAGGGGTGGTTGGTGCCGTTCCAGGTGTTCAGGTCGGTCGCGCCCAGCGGCCACTGTGGCGGGGCGGGGTACTCGTCGGGGTCGTCGCTGCCGAAGAAGGGCCGCCCGTCACGGCGCCTGAGGTCGTGGAGCTGACGCCCGGTGGGGTCCGCGCCGTACCAGGCCCCGTCATGGTCCTTCACGGCGACGATCCAGTGGATGCCGAAATCCTCGGCCAGCACGTCGTCGTCAGGGTGGTCGCGCAGCAGTACGAGCCTGGCGGTGAACCCCGCCTCCTGGAAAGCGGTGGCCAGACGGCGGGACATGGTCTCGCACAGGGGGTTGTCCGCGAGCCATTCCACCGGGGCGTCCGGGTACCGGGCCCACCAGCGGGCGTCCGGGTCACGGGCGGTGAAGTCCTGCATGACGTTCCGGCCGCTGAAGCTCACATGGTCGTGCGTCATGTCTCGTCGTCCTTTTGTTGGCGTCCGCGTGGTCTCGAGGGGTGCTCCGCCGTGGCCCTGAAAGGCACGGGCCTGGCAGTGCTGGTCTCACCACAGGGGTGAGGAGGAGGGGGGGAAGACGGCTGCGGCCGGCAGGTACGGCGCGAGCGCCGGCGGGGTCGGGACCGGGGCCGGAAGCTTCGGCTCCCGGCCTGACGTCCCGGTGCCGCGCCGAGGCGCGCTCAGCGCGGCACCGGGAAGGGGAAGGGTGCATGAGGAGGCGGCCGTGCGGAGCAGGGCACGGTGCGCGGGCGTCAGTCGGGCAGGACGCCGGTGATCGTGGGAAGCCCCTGGATGGTGGTGACGCACACGTCGGGGTCGAGGATCTTGAACGCGTGCTTCCAGGGCCGGTCGGTCAGTGACAGCAGCCCCAGCGACGGCAGCATCAGCGACAGCCGGTTCGCGCTGGTGTATCCGAGGCGTTGGTAGAAGGCGGTCAGCTCGCGATTGTGGCGCAGTGTCAGCGCCGCGTAGCCCTCGCTCCGGAAGGTCTCCTCGGCCTGCTGGAGAAGATTGCGCGCGATGCCGCGGCCACGGTGGTCAGACCGGACGGCGAGAGCGTGGACAGTGGAGAGCCGGGGCACGAGCCGACGCCGCACCAGGCCGGGCGCCCGGCCCGGAAGGGACATCCAGTTGGGCGGCCCGCAGACGATGACCCCCACCGCAAACCCCTCGCAGTTCTCGGCGAGCAGGAAGTGGTTGTACCCGTGGGACAGCGGGCCGTCGCTGAAATCGGCGAGGGCGTGCCGCATCGGGGCGAGGGCGCCGGGGACCTTGTCGGCGGGCAGGTGAAGGTCGACGAGCGAGGCCAGCTCGACGACGGTGTCGCCGTCTGCGGCCGTCGCGGTGCGGATGCGGATGTCGGACCGGGAGGAGGGGGTGGTCACTGGGGAGGATCCTTCTGTAACTCGTCTGTGCGGGTCATGCGTGGTGCGGGTGCGCTGGAGATCAGCCGGTCCGGCGCGGTGCCCCGGCTCGGCTGTGCGTCCGTGCCGTGGTGCGGGCGCGATGCCGCGCGGCTCTGCGGGGCGACTGCGTGGCTCAGAGGGCGACCGGGAAGGCGTCCATGTACGCAACGCCCGGCTCGGGTCCCAACCAGCGGCCGGTGGCCGGATCGACAAGCGCCGCATCGCGCATCGCGTGGCCTGGGAGGGGCGACATCTCGCCGCGGTGAAGGCGCCAGCCCCGCAGCGTGGCCAGGCCGTTGGCCTCCTTGTGCCGGGCGGCCAGCCCGCCGGTGCCGAGGATGGCGGCGGCCAGGGCATCGGTGAACGGCGCCGGTGCGCTCGCGCGCTCCTTCTGGCCCGCGTTCAGGTCCAGCTCCCACGAGGTGGCCACCTGGGCCTCGCGTGCGCTGACGGTGAGCACGAGCGTCCCCGGCGCGCCCGCGACCTCGGTGTGGTCGGTGATCGTGTCGATGACGGCGAAGGCCCAGATCAGGGAGCCGGAATGGACCTGCATGCCGTCCAGGCCAAGCCGTTTGGCCTCCTGATGGATCCACTCACGGGCCAGGTCACCGATCGCACCCGGAACGGCGGCACGATAGATCGTCTTCTCGGTGGACCAGCCGTCTAACCGGTTGTTCTTCGTAGTGACGTGGTGGAGGACGACGTGCTGGATCGCATGAGGCATGAGGGTCTCCCAGAAGATGAGGCCGGGGCAGCGGGGCAGCCGTCGGTAGTACTCGGGTGTGGCGGCCCTCGGCGACGGTGCGGAGCTGGCGGCGGACGTTGTGGCCGAACCGGCACGGAAGAACGTGAGAGGGAGGCGCATCCGGCCGCAGCGGCGCGCCGGATGGGTACGTCTCCTGTGGCGCGGGGACCGGCACCCGGTGAGCCGACATGCCGCCGCGTGCAGACGACAGGCGGTGGCGGGCGGCGGCCGCAGGATGATGGGACCGGCGGGCGTGGTCAGGCTTGGTCAGCGGGCGCAGCGCGCCGCGCGGCGGACGGGCCCAGCCGTCACCGCGCGGCCCGCTCCTCCCGGGCATGAGCGGCGAGGGCCCGCGTGATGCCGTCGAGCGCGGCAATGTAGGCGCCGGGCAGCAACGCGATCTCATCGCCGTCGCGGGCGAGCCCGGCGGCCACCTCACGGGCAGCGACGATCGTCGCCCGCCTCGTCGCGATGGACTGCGTGACACCGCCGTCCATCAGGTGCTGCGCCTCGGGCTGGGCAAGGGTCTCCTTGACCCGGGCGTCGATCAGGGCGTGGGCCTGGAGTCGGCGCATGGCGATGACGGCCTGCTCCAGCCGCGCGATGTCGGCGATCAGCACATGCTCAAGGAAGCCGCGGTCGCCGATGGCGGCGACAGCGTGCTCGACGTACTGGGCTAGGCCCTCCAGAGCGGGGATCAGCTCCTGGCGGGCCGCACGGCGGTCGAAGAGCAGACGGGCGTGCGCTCGTGCATCGACGATCAGGTTCAAGAGTGTCTCCAAAACTGGGTGTTGAGCTGAGCGGGGCCACGGAGCCCGGTCGCGAGGGAGGCGCAAAGAGGCGAGGAGGGCGGGCCGGAGATACCGGGGCGCTGGGGAGGATGGCTGGAACTCGGTGCGGTTCCCGCTGGGGCCGGGGGAGAGGTTTGACCCGGCCCGACAGCACTAAATATACACCCAACAAAACAGTTAAGCAATAGTCGGGGTGTGGTTCATCCCCTCGCGGGCTGCCGCCCGCCGGTTCTTCTGCGCCCGACGGGCATCCATAGCGCGCTGGAGGCTGCCGAAGGTCTCCCGTCCCTGACGCCGGAGCAGATGGGGGATGGGGTTGGCGGGGATCCCGACGCGCTCGGGCCCCAGCACGGCGAGCAGGTCGGAGGAGCTCTGGTCGTGATACCCGGCCTCCTCGAGGCCAGCGACATCCGGGAAGACCTCCGCGTGCCGCTCGGCCGCGAGGTCCAGGAGATGGTCCTCGGTACCCCCGAGGCTGTAGCACCACGAGAAGTTGGCGGGCGGGCTGGGCTCGACCAGCCGACGTACCCGGGAGACCGCCTTCGTATAGGCGTAGAACCGGACCTGCGGCGCGCCCCGCATCAGACGCATCCATGCGAGCACGTACGAGTCGCTGAAGAAATCTCCGGAATCGTGCAGCCGCACCCACTTGCCCTGGTACCGCTTGTGGGCGAGCTCGGCGGCCATCGCCTCCTCCCACTCCCCAGGCGTGTCCAGGATCATCTTCAAGTTGCGCTCGTGGGCCGCCAGCACGTTGCTGAACCGGTATGTGCCCGTCCTCGCATAGCACAGCCGGGCGCAGGCGCCGGCCTCCGGGCACGTGTTGTACGTGCGGCCGTCGTCGAGCCGGCCCGCCCACGCCGGAAGCGGCCAGTTGAAGATCCCCTCAGCGCGCAGCTGCCGGTTCTGGGTCAAGAGCCACTTGCGGCTGCGGGACGGCGCAGGCGTGGCGGTGGTGGTGCTCTCGGGCATCAGGGCCGGTTCTCCAAGGTCAAGGGCAGGCGAGTGCGGGCGAAAAAGGAAGGGAAAGAGCGGTGGGCGACGGCCGTCGGTCAGCGTGCGTGCCAGACGGTCCGGGCGATGTGCTCGGCGCCGCTGCTGGCGCGCGGCCGGGACGGGGCGTGCCAGCCGCCCCGGGGCGGACGGTGCGCCAGGACGAGCCAGCCGGCGCCGCGCAGGGACGCCCCGCTCTCCCCGCCCTGCGTGTACGTGATCAGCCGGCGGTAGCCGAGCGCCGCGGCCGCTCGCCACGCCGCGCCGTAGAGCATCGAGTTCGCGTTGCGCACCCCGTCACTGGCCGTGCGGGTGATCTCTAGGGTCAGGCCGTCGTCGAAGTGCCGGGCGAGAGGGCGGCCCACGATGGCCACCGCGCGCAGGACGTCGAGGCTGTCCGCGACCCCGACGGCGAAGACCTGCCCCGCGGGCGGGTTCGGGTGGTGCCGGTGCCACGCCCGGACGAAGTCCTTCGCCTCCCGGGACCGCACGGGCACCAGCCGCAACGAGCCCGGCTCCGCACCACGCCGGGCCGCCCGGTCCTGCCCCGGCCGCTCCGGCGCGGGACCGTCTGGCGCCGGCGCACCCGGCCAGACAAAGAGCTGTTCCTGGCGCTGCTGCCCCAGGCCCGCAGCGGCGCCCGGGAAGGGCGTGGTCATATCGGCCCTCCGTCACCGCTGGCGGCCGGGGAACCGACTGGGAGACGGGCGCCGGGGCACTCCTCATGCGGGCCGGTACAGGCGTGCACCCCGAACGCCGTCACACCCCCGTCCGCATGGGCCAGGATGCCGATCGCGGTGGCCAGCGCCCTACGGGATGACTCCTGATGACGCCCCCCGTACTGAAGGTCGTCCCCATGGGAGCCGAGCTCGCGCACGGCCTCCACCCGCAGCCGCTCCACTTCCCCGGGACCGGCATTCCGGAGCTCCGCGATCACCAGCGGAACCACCCCGATCAGGTACAGCTGCACCCGCCCGTCGAAATCGTTATCCCGGCCACCGCGCCGCGACCGGGACGGCCGGGGCCAGTCGGGATCCTGCACGACACAGCCGAACGGGCCATGTTTCTTACGCACCGTCATGACGCTCCTTCCGCTGGGCGGTGGGGCGCCGGGCGGTGTGCACCGACAGGACGTCCAGGACCTGGACGTCGGAGATCCGGTCCACCGTGTCCTCGGTGCAGGCGGCCTCGAGCACGCCGGGGTTGAACTCGTCGAGGTGGGCCAGCACGGCCGCCGGGCTGGCCGCGATCGCGGCTGGGAGGGTCAGGATGAGCGTGATGTCGTGGAATGCGGTGTGCATCGCCTTCGTGTGCACGGTGACCGTGGTGAGGTCGCTGTTCATGGACAGTCCTGGGGTCGTTCGTCGCCGGAGCGCGTGGAGTTGGGGCGCAGCGCCCCGGTGCGCGGCGGAAGGGTGAGCCGTGTGCGGGTGGTGTGTGCTGTGGAGCGGGGGAACGGGTCCGGGCGGGTCAGTTCTGCTCGGCGGACCAGCCGTTTGCGAAGTAGACGCGGCCGGAATACCCGACGAGCGCCGGGTCCTCGACGAAGAGCTCGCCGGGGTCCAGCTCGATCTCCTCGCCCGCCGCGTCGAGGGCGGCCAGGGCGCCGCGGAGGTTCTCCCACAGGTGCCGGTTGCGCTGGTAGGTCTCGGCCCGGGTTAGGCGGGTGGGCTGCTCGGTCACGGAATGCCTTTCGTCAGTGGGTGTGGGAACAGACGCTCGTGTGTAGAGGGGAGGCGGCGAAGAGGGGCGAGACCTTCTGGCCGGGGTGGCCTAAGAGCCAGTCCCCGAAGTCCTCCAGCGCGTCGATACGCATGGTCGGCACCGGGCTGCCACAGCCCGCGCACCGGCCTACGACGCTGAGCACCAACTGGGCGTGGTCGTCGTAGGCGGCCAGGAACACCCGGCCGCGACGCCTCGCGCAGCCGTCGGCCAACTGGAGCCGCTCCGCACGCAGCCGGGAGCTGCCGGGAAACAGAGGGTGGTGGAGGTCGCGGGCCACCGTGACCGGCACGTGCCGGGACAGGCCGAGCCGGTGGCGCAGCACGTTCGCAAGGCCCGCGGCCTCCGACTCCGCCAGGTGAACCCCGGGGGCCGGGCGCACGGCACGGGCGTGCCCCGTCCGGGCACGGACCACCGCCGCGCGGCGGGCCAGGGTCTCCAGAGCGGCAAGTTCGGATGCGTGACGCACGTCGTCCTCCAGCGGAATGCCGACGGGGCGGAAGAAGAGAGAGGGGGAGGGGGCCCGGACCGGCCGGGTGGGAGGGGAAGCCGGTCCGGGCCCTGGCCCTCACCACCAGGGGGGACGAGCGGTGAGGGCGAGCCCGCGTCAGCGCGGGCCCCTTCGCAGTGGTTCTTGGTCGGGGCCTGTCGTCCCCATGTCTCTAAATATACCAATAGAAAAACAGTTAAGCAAGTCGAATTTTGCTCGCCGATCAGTGCTTCAGAGGCGTGGTCGCAGACCTGCGACAACATCATCCAAGGGGCCTCGTTGCCATCAACATGTCCCCGGTCCGCCATGATGTGCAGGACGTCAACCCAGGCGAAACGCCGCCAGGCCGACTCAAGGAGGATCCCCAATCGTGAGCGCGCGAGGTACCGAGCTCTACGCGTTCATCGCTGACCGGCTCGACGAGGAGATGCGTCAGCGGTACGCACAGGAGGGCTCCGACGCCGTTGACTGGTACGGGGACCGGCGCCGGAAGGCAATGGCGCTGCACACCGCGATGCTGGACGCTCAGAGCGCCGGCGACGAGGACGAGGCCGCTCGGCACCGGGAGGGACTCGCCGACCGTGCCGCAGTCTGGGCCGTGCACCCGGAGCACCCCTTGAGGGCTGCCGCGTAGGTTGTCCTCGGCGCTCTCGCCGAGCAAAGGGTCGGCAGGTACGGGAGAGCCGGCCGCCAGACTGCGGCGCCATCCGAACACCGACACGACGGCCACACCCTGGCAACGCCCGGAGCGGGCAGTTCCCTGCGCTCACCACACAAGGTGGCCGAGAACCGGGCAGCGCGCTGCGGTAGCCCGGGACCAGATGCTGCGCCTGATGCCGGCGTGTCAGGGGGTCGAGGCGGCCTCGCGGATGAGGTGTTCCGCCTCCGCCGCCCCGTACTGCGCGACCAGATAAGACACTTGGTGCGCGAGGCCGCGATTGTTGACGTCGTCGGCAGCTTGGCGGCCGGCCTCACCGTAGAGCGCGTCGGCGGTGGCCTCGTCGTCAACGGCACCCGTGGCGTTGCACGCGGCGCTGGCGTAGGACGCGGCCCCCTCGTGCACGGCCATGTCGAGATCGGTCTCCTTGATGCCGAGGGATCCGGCCAGGCCGAGCAGCCGCACGGCATGAGCGGCATCACGGGAGCTGAGCGGGGCGTTGGCTCCGATGTCGAGAATGGTGCATCTCCATTGCTGGGAACGACACGGTGAAGGGGCCCGGGGGCGCTAGCGTGTGCCCCCGGGTGGGCAGGCTAGGCGGCCAGCTGGCCTTGAGAAGCGGCGGGCGGGACGGGCGTGAACCCGTCACAGTCCCGGCGCGGGTGGGAGCGGTGCGCCACCGTCCACGGCTCTGGGCAGGCCGCGCACAGAGCCCGCGTGCCGCTGTTCCGGCTGCGGCAGGCCACGTCATGGCACACGGTGCACGGGTCCTTCAGCATGGCCACCCCAGGCACCGGGATGACGCGCTGCATCCCCTCCGACGGCGGCATCAGCTCGGTCAGCGCCATCTGGAACGCCCCCACGTAGCGCTCGAAGGTCACCTCCTCGACCACGCCGCCGTCGCGAAGGTGCACGGTGGCGAAGGACGGCCAGTAGGCAGAGCCGCCCTCGGCGCCCGCCTCCGCAGTGAAGATCACGCGGCCGATCGCGCCCCGACCGGCGAAGGGCGCCCGCGCACCGAGGCGGGGCAGCGCGCCCAGCGTCGCCTCGGCGACGCGCTGGGCGAGCCGCTCCGCCCGCGCCGTGTGCAGCGCGCGGGCGACGCGCTTCAGCGAGACATCGTCCAGAGCCGCCAGGAAGCCGTGCGGATCGGCGGCCAGCGGGGACTTGCCCGGGTGCGTCAGGGCCTTGATGTTCGGGGCGGCGTCCGGCGCCGGGTTCGGCTCGGGGATCTCCCGGTCGGTCAGCTCCGATACCCGCTGCGCGAACGCCCGCAGCTTCTCGGGGGTGTCCTCAACCGCGAAGGCCGTCGCCCACGGGTCCCCGATCACGAGCGCGTAGTTCCCCTCGTCAAGCTCAAACCGGTAGTCATCGGCGTTGTTCGACGTGACGATCCCCAGGTTGCAGTCGGCGTCGTCTACCTCGTATCGCATGCTCATGAGCTCTCCTCAAGCCAGCCCGTCACAAGAGCCGGTGGTTCAAGGCGCCTTCGGCGCTGCACGTCCGGCGCCACTGGCCCCGATGAGGGGGTGACCAATGCCGTGGACGGCGCGGTGAGGCGCGGGAGGGGTGGATTCGGCGGCATCCAAGTGCCGTACAGGAATGGGCCGGAGGCGGCTGAGCGCCGGTGGGCTCCATGCCCGGCTACGACTCTAATTCTACCCTCATGAAAACAGTTAAGCAATATCTGCCTGATGTGAGAGGCGTCCGGGTTCATGCCGGTGAGGGGGAGGCCGGGAGCCGCCCGCGACTGCTGCCCGCCGGCCCTGCGGCCCAAGGGGCGTGCAGGCGGTGAAGGGTCCGAGTGGGGAGCTCCCCACTCGCTGCCCTAGCCAAGGCCGCCGCGGCGTAGGCGCGCAGGCGCCAGCTGGCTGGTCGGCCGGACGCGGCTGGATAGGGCGATGGCCACCGGGATGGTTCCCGGCGGCCATCAGGCGTCTTTCAGCGACCACGGCCCTGCCCCTACAGGCTGCGCTCTGACGTCCGCCCGCATACGATCGGCAGTCGCGCCCGGCCACGCCGTGCCCTTACGGTCAACGCCCGCGGCGATCCAGCACCCGGCCCGTTGTCCCCGGCCGGTTCCCGTGACCAGATGCGCGCGCTGGCGTGAGGATGAGACGGTCACGCCTCGTCAGCTACGAGCGCGTTCGATGACCTCACGGAGCGCAGCAACCGTCGCGGCGACGGCCTCGTCGGTTGTCAGGTCGTCGGGGCGGGGCTGGCCCTCCAGGAGGACCACGGCGGCCTGGAGGACCCCCACGTGCACGGGGGCAGTCCGCACTACCGCGAGCGTGGCCATGGCCCGCTCGGCGGGCGAGGCACTCGCCGAGACGGCCTGAAGCCCGGCGCCCGCCTCGCGGAGCACCGCGGCGGTCGCGGTCATGGCCTGGGCCTGCGCCGTGTCGTTGCCGGCGCGGGTCCGGTCTTCGAGGAGCACGACAGCGGCCTGGAGCACGCCGACGTGGACGGAGGCGGTCTGCACTGCCGCGAGGGCGGCCAGCGCCTGCCCGGCGGCGGGGGTTGCCTGCGCGGCCATGGCCCTGACCTTCGCCACATCGCCGGAGGCCGGAACGGTCCGGGCGACGGTGTCGGCATGCGGCGCCGGCGCCGACGGAATGAGGGAGTGCAGCGGGCGGCGCTCACGGTTCTTGGAGTCTGCGGGGCTGCGGGACAGGTCGGTGCTCATCCGCACAGTGTCCCCCAGCCCCCGCCCCGCCCGGAGCACCGGGACCGTCGTGCGCAGGGGCTGCGAACCCGCTTGCTGGTGGCCGAAAGGCGGCCACCACCTGATTCCCAACTCCGGGCGTGGAAAGATGACGCCATGAGCCCCGAACCGAACGACCGCGAGTGGCAGACACTCATGGGCAGCGCCCTGGGCCTCAGTGTTTCCGATGAGGGCCTCCTCATGGACACCGATCCGCAGCAAAGCCTCACGACTTGGGCGCCCGCGAAACGGCCTGGAGCTACCTCAGCAGACCGCTGAGATGCATCTGCGGGGCCGTCACCGTGACGGCTCCACGAACGGCTCCACTGCCCTACCGCTTGCCGGACACACCCTTGACCTGCGCCCACGGGTTCGCAAACAGTCGTCTCAGGTGGCGCTGCGCAGCAGCGCGAGGACAGCGTCGCCGTAGCCCCGTGCGCGCTCCCACACGGCGAACGCGTCATGGCCGGCCTGCCGGAACTCGTCGAGTCGTTCGGCCGGTACCCGGTGGCCGTGGCTGAACCACAGGTTCACTCGCCGGCTGGTGCGCTGGCTGAGGCCGGGAAGGGCGGGTACCGGGCGGGTGCCGTGGCCGTCGGCCGCGGTGGGATCGGGCTCGTACGCCTCGTAGTAGGAACCGCGGGCGCGGTGACCGGTGAGGCTGGCCTGCAACCGCCGCGCCTGCTGAGCGACGTTCTGCACCAGGCGGTCATCCCGCGGGCCGAGCGTCGATTCAGGCCCGGGCTCAGGGATCACGCGCCAGATACCGGCGGCGGAATTGTTGACCGAGTCGATCCACCACTGCGGCGTCGCCTCGCCCGGCAGAACACGGGGCCGAGGAAGACGCCGAGGCGCCAGCCGGCCCTCCGCCCGGCGCCGCAGCACCATGCCGGCCGCCTTCAGCAACGCTGCGTCGTGGGCCTTGCTTAGCGCGACCGCACCGAGCAAGGCACGCTGCGCTTCCGCGAAGCTGTCTGAGCGGACGTGGATCTCAGCCTGGCGCCGGTATGCGTTCGGGTCGCTCTCGGACAGCTCCGCCAGGTGCGCCGGGCGGATCCGGACCAGCTCACCCTTGGCCTCGCTCACCCGCACGCTCGAACGGGCAGCCTGCTCGGCGCGGTCAGCGAGGGTGTCAACGGTGCTCTGCCAACTACGGTTCATGACTCCTGCCCAATGTGTGTGGATTAGTCCGCCTGCCGGTGCGCGCCCCCGAGAGGGGCCCCGCTGCTACGCCTCCGGCCCGGGGGCCGTGGATGCGATCAGTGATCTCTGCTCACCGCTGTCGGTCCCCACCCGTCTTCCGAAGGGCGATCCGACGGTACTCATGATGAGGGTGGCCACTGACACGAGGCCGGTTCCCAGCCGCGCCGCCTGCGTCACAGACCGGCCTGCCACATGCGGGGAAGACCTCACGCGCAAACAGCCCGGCGGCGAAGCATATGCCGTGGCAGCGGGCGCAGAAGCGATCGTGCGGGCCGCACACCTGCTGGTGTGCGAGAGCGCTTAGTCCAGGCGCTGGATCTTGGCGACCGCCGCCCTGATCTCAGGCCCGGCACCGAGCTCGTCGACGAAGGCGATCAGCTGGTCGTAGTGATGGCCGGACAGCCCCAGCTCGCTCCCGGCATGGATCCACGCGGCGACAAGGGTCGTCTTGATCGAGCGCTCCGAGCACACCATCTTGATGACCCGGCTCAGAATCTCTGCGCCGGCGCTGTCACCGGCCGCGCTGGCGTCGCTCTGGGCGCGAAAGAGCAGTGCGCAGCGCAACTGGTCCTTGAGCCGCTCGCGCTCCTCGGCGCTGGTGGAGCCCTCGGTGATCAGGTGTTCTTCCAGCTTGGCGGCGCGTTCGAAGTCCTGCGCCTGATAGGCGGCCAGGATCTCCCGCGCCTGCCGCGCTTCAAAGATGTCGGGCAGCGGCAACGACACTGTCCCTCCCCCTTCAGGTCACCGGGCCGCAAGGACCCGTTCCGGTGAGCTACCGGCCTGTGCCGCCCCTGGTCGGGAACGGATGATCGAACCCTAAGCGGTAGCCCGCACGGTGGACGGAATCAGGAGGCGCTGGCTCCCCCGGGGACGCCCGTGTACCTAGGCGGGCGGCCAGCCGCCGCAGCGCCGGCAAGAAGTGAGCACCGCCACCCCGCGCTGCTCCGCCTCGTCCACGAGACCGGGCACGGCCGTGCCCGCGGCTTCGACGACCTCCCACGAGCCGCTGCTGATCACCAACTTGCCGTGCCGAGGCACCACGGGACACACCGCCGTGTGCACACTCATTCGGACTTCCCGACCGGTGCTGGCGCGCCGGAGCCGGGCGAGGAGAAATCGCTCCGCTGGGACGGATCGCGCAGGGACGGCACTGATCATCTCGGGCATTCCCGCACGATAACGGGTCTCGGCCGCAGGCCCGGTCCGCTCGCCGGCATGGGACAGCACCGGCTCGTGCGGGCGGACCTCACGTACCGCGCGCAGGCCGAACCCCTGGTCTCGCGGCGGATGATCCGGCTGATCCCCATCGTCTGCGGGCGCCGACCGGAGCGCGCGGACGAGGACCTGTGGCTGTACGCGCCGCCGGTTACATCAGCCGGTGCCCAGCAGCTACGGGTCTGCCAGCGCGAAGGCGGATAGGACTTCGCGCCCCTGGAGTGGAGGGCATGCGCGCGTGCGGGCTCGTATGCACTGCACGATTGGGTCACTCGCCGGGCGCTCACGGCATTTTTGGGCGAGGTTGTGGCTGTGCTGACTCCACCGATCGAGCCGATACTGGCGCAGGCCCGTGACACGCTCCCACGCCCGGGCGAGGTGACGGATGCGATCTGGCAGCAGAAGGCGGACGGCTACCGGTGCCTGGCGTTCATCCGCTCGGGCACGGTGCTGCTCCAGTCCAGGCGCGGCGCCGATCTCACGGCCGCCTTCCCGGAGTTCGTCGAGGCCGCTGCTGGCATCGAGGAGGATCTGGTCGTCGACGGCGAGCTGGTGGCATTCCACGGCGGCCGCCTGGATTTTGCGGCGCTCCAGCAGCGGGCTCGGCGGCGCGGCCGGGGCGCGGCGGAGGCCGCTCGTGCGGTGCCGGCCCTGCTGGTGGTGTTCGACCTGCTGGAGGCGCCCGGCGGGGAGGTGCTGTTCTCCCGTCCGTACCGGGAGCGCTGGGCGCGCGTGGAGGCGCTGTTCTCCTCCGGCATTCTTCGGTCGCCCTGGACGCTGGCGGCCTCCACGGATGACAGGGCGACCGCCGAGGAGTGGCTGGATCCGGCGTGGGGCCGCGTCGGCGTCGAAGGGGTTCTGGTCAAGGCGGGCGCCGGGACCTACCGCCCGGGGCAGAGGGGCAGCTGGTGGAAGGTCCGCACCTTCCAGACGACCGAGGGCATCATCGCCGGCGTCACCGGGCCGTTACGCTCGCCCTACAGCCTGCTCCTGGGTCGGTACGACACGACGGGACGGCTGCGCTTCATCGGCCGTACGACACCGCTCTCCGCCGCCGCCCGCCGCGAACTGGGAACGGAGCTGGTCCCGGGCGGGCCCGAGCACCCTTGGGCAGGGATCCGGATCAGCGCCGGGTGGAACAGCAGGGAGGACCTGCGGTACGACACTGTCCAGCCGGCCATCGTCGCCGAGTATCGCGCCGACACAGCGGCAGAACACGGCCGGCACCGGCACCCCGTGAGGTACCTGCGCCTCCGCCATGACCTCACCCCCGCCGACATCGAGCCACTGAGCGCTGGCTGAACACCCGCGCAGGATGGTGCCGTGCGGCGGCGCGCCCGAGCGCCGGGCCGACTGGGCGTCGTCCACCTGCCGCGCCGTCGCCGAGGGCTACGCCGCCGGGACGGGCGGCGCCCGCTGGCCGACCACGGGCAGGGTGTACCGCGTCGTCCCGCCGCCCTTCGCACTGCGCGCCTACCACATGGGTCGCGGCGAGGCCGAGTACGTGCTCGACACCGACGCACTGACCATCACCGAGGTACCGCTCACCCGCTGACCTCTTTGACTGGCCAGGCCCAACAGAACCGCGACGTCCCGACTTCGGTGCCAACCGTCGCGGCTTCGCTGTCACTGGTCAGCCGGTCTTCGGCGTCTTCCGGGCGGCCTCAGCGATTTCCCAGCAGGTGTCACAGAGCGTGCGGGCGCCAGGCCCGTAACGCCGGCAGTCCTGCTGGCAGCGGGCACAGGGCCCGATCTGGGACCGGGGACAGGTAAGGACGGTTGCCTTGATCGGCGCGGGCGTGCTCACGTTCGGGGTTCCTCTCACTCTCATCACAGGACAAAAGGCTCGCCCTGCGCATTCCCGCAAGGTCGTGTCGTCTGACGCGCCCCTTGCCGACCGACCGGCGGCTCTGCGGGCGAGGGAGCCACCGCCGGACTTCGGGCCGATACTCCGCGCCCGCGCCGAGTGCGCGCCAAGATGCGTGTTCGAATTCTAGTTCGATACTGTGGGGTAAGGGAACCGGCCAAGGTGGCTGGAAGGGGAGGGCGGCCACGGCGGGAGACAGCGATGAGTAAAGGAGTGCACCTCCACGTCGCCAGCGGCTACTCCGCCCGATACGGCGCCTCGCACCCCCGCGACCTGGTGGAACGGGCCGCAGAGCGGGGCATCGGCACGGTCGCTCTGACCGACCGCGACACCGTCGCCGGCGCCGTCCGCTTCGCCGAAGCGGCCCGCGCCGCCGGGACCCGCCCGATCTTCGGCGTCGACGTCGCGGTTGCCCCGGCCGAGCCCTCCACGACAGGAGTGGAACGGCAGCGCACCCCCGTCCGCGGTGGCGCCCACGTGAGCGAGCCGCCCCTGCGCGTGACCCTCCTCGCCCAGAACAAGACCGGCTGGGCGCGGCTGTGCCGCCTGGTCTCCGCCGCTCACGCCGAAGCCGCCGGCAGCCATCCCGTCGTCAGCTGGCCCATGCTGCACCAGCACGCCGGCCAGGACCTGACCGTGCTGCTCGGCCCCGTCTCCGAATCTGCCCGGGCCCTGTCCGCCGGCCGGGCCGACCGCGCCGAGCAACTGCTCACCCCATGGCGCGACCTCGCCGGACCGAACCTGCGCCTGGAGACCCTGTGGTGGGGGCTGCCGGGTACCGGCCCGGGCTCGCTCCGCCTGGCCGCACGCACCCTCGGCCTGGCCGACCACCTCGGCATCCCGGCCGTCCTGACCAACGCCGTCCGCTACGCCGACCCCGCCCAGCACCGCCTCGCCGACGTCCTGGACGCCGCGCGGCTGCTGCGCCCCGTCGACCGCCGCCACCTCGATGCGGGCGAGCGGTGGCTGAAGGACCCAGCCTCCATGGCCGCGGCCGCCGAGCACATCGCGGAGGCCGCCGGCGCCGGGAAGGACCGGGCACTGCGCCTGATGGCGGAGACCGTACGGACCGCCGAGCAGTGCACCCTCGACCCCGTCGTCGATCTCGGCATGGGCATCCCGCACTTCCCCGAGGCCGAAGCCGTCGGCGCCGCACCCGGCCCGGGCGGTGCGGCGCGTCTGCTCCGGGAACGCTGCGAGTCCGGCATGATCCGCCGCGGCCTGGACCGCGACACCGACGCCGTCACGCGCCTGGAGGAAGAGCTCGCCGTCATCGGCCGGCTCGGCTTCGACTCCTACTTCCTCACCGTCGCCCAGGTCGTCGAAGACATCCGCGAGATGGGCATCCGGGTCGCCGCCCGAGGCTCGGGCGCCGGCAGCATGGCCTGCCACGCGCTCGGCATCGCCACGGCCAACCCGCTGTCCCACCGGCTGCTCTTTGAGAGGTTCCTGTCCGAGCGGCGCAAGAGCCTGCCCGACATCGACATCGACGTCGAATCCGCCCGCCGTCTGGAGGTCTACGACCGCATCTTCGAGAGATTCGGTCACGACAGGGTAGCGGTCACCGGCATGCCGGAGACCTACCGCGCCCGCCACGCCCTCCGCGACACCGGCCTCGCCCTGGGCATCGAACCCCGCACCGTCGACAAGATCGCCAAAAGCTTCCCGCACATCCGGGCCTGCGACATCCCCTCCGCCCTCACCGAGCTCCCCGAACTGCGCGCCCTGGCCGCCGACGCCGCGCGGTTCGGCCCGCTATGGGAGCTCGCCGCAGGGCTCGACGCCCTGCCCCGCGGCTACGCCATGCACCCGTGCGGGGTGATTCTCAGCAACCGCACCCTGCTGGACCGGCTGCCCGTCCAGCCCACCCCGGGCGGCCAGTACCCGATGGTCCAGGCCGACAAGGACGACGTGGAGGAGCTCGGCCTGCTCAAGCTCGACGTGCTTGGGGTGCGGATGCAGTCGGCGATGGCCCACGCCGTCCACGAGATCAAACGCGCCACTGGCGCGGACGTCGTCCTGGACGAGGTACCGCTGGACGACTTCTTCGCCTTCAAGATGATCCAGAACAGCGACACCATCGGCATGTTCCAGCTCGAAAGCCCCGGCCAGCAAGACCTCCTCGGCCGCCTCCAGCCCCGCGACGTCCAGGACGTCATCGCCGACATCTCCTTGTTCCGCCCGGGCCCGGTCGCCGGAGGCATGCCGGAGCAGTACATCGCCGCACGCCACGGCCAAGCCCCCCGCTACCCCCACCCCGACCTCGAGCCGGTCCTGCGGGACACCTACGGCGTCACTATCTGGCACGAACAGATCATCGACATCCTCGCCACCATGACCGGCTGCGACCGCGCCCTGGCCGAAGTCGCCCGCCGCGCCCTCGGCGACAGCGCCCGCCTGCCCGCCCTGCGTACCTGGTTCCACCGCGAAGGCGCCGCCCGCGGCTACCGGCCCGCCGTCCTGGAGGAGGTGTGGAGCATCTGCGAGGCCTTCGGCTCCTACGGCTTCTGCCGGGCCCACGCCGTCGCCTTCGCCGTGCCCGCCCTGCAGTCCGCCTACCTCAAGGCCCACCACCCCGCCGCCCTCTACGCCGGCCTCCTCGAACACGACCCCGGCATGTGGCCCAAGCGCGTCATCGTCGCCGACGCCCGCCGCCACAACGTCCCCGTCCTCGGCGTCGACATCAACGCCTCCCGCACCCAGCACGTCATCGAACAGACCTCCGGCGGTGCTTGGGGTGTGCGCCTGGCGTTCTCCGCGGTCAAGGGCATCCACGCCGACGAAGTGCAGCGTCTGGCCACCGGCCAGCCCTACGTCTCCCTCCAGGACCTGTGGCACCGCGCCCGCCCCTCCCGCCCCACCGCCGAACGCCTCGCCGAAATCGGCGCCCTCGAACCCGTCCGCGGCACCCTCACCCGCCGCGACCTCCTCCTGCAGATCGCCGAACTCCACCACCAGGCCCGCGCCCGCCAGGACGACGGACAGCTCCCCCTCGACGACCAGCTGCTGGCCGCCGAGCCCAGCGGCCTGCCGGAAATGACCGGCCGCGAAGCCATGACCGCCGAACTCACCGTCCTGGGCATCGACGTCTCCCAGCACCTGATGGACCACCACCACCGGCTCCTGCGCGAACTCGGCGCCACCGACGCCGCCCACCTGCGAGCACTGCGCCCCGGCCAGCGCGTCCTGGTCGCCGGCGTCCGCGCCTCCACCCAGACCCCGCCCATCCGCTCCGGCCGCCGCATCATCTTCGTCACCCTCGAAGACGGCTCCGGCATGGTCGACCTCGCCTTCTTCGACAACACCCACGAAGCCTGCGCCCACACGATCTTCCACTCCGGCCTGCTGCTGGTCCGCGGCACCGTCCAGCGCCGCGGCCCACGCACCACCGTCACCGGCGACATGGCCTGGGACCTCGACGCCATCGCCCAAGCACGCCGCGACCACGGCCCCGATGCCGCCCTCCGCCTCCTCGGCCAGACCCACCCGCACCCCACCCCCGCCCAGCCCCACCGCACCCTCCCCATCGGCACCGGCGGCGCCCAGCTCCATCCCTGGGCCGACCTCCAGCCCGCCGGCGACCGCTCCGCGAACCTCCGCTCCCTCGGCCACGCCAGTCCCGGCTCCCCGGGATGATCGCCATGACCCGCCAGATCCTCCATGCCCACTTCGCCCTCCCGCCCGCCGCCGGGCCCGAGCTCTACGAGCAACTCCTCGCGATCGCCACCAACATCACTCCGAACGTCCAACCCCTCCCCCCGGACGCCGCGCTCCTCGACGTCGGCGGCGCCACCCGGTACTGGGACCGCGACGCCCGCGGCATCTGCGACATCCTGCGCATCCGGACTCTGGCGCTGACCGACGTGCTCACGACGTGCGCCGTCGCACCCAACCCGATGCTCGCCAGGATGGCCGGCGCCGTCACCCCGCCCGGGACCACGACGCTCCTTGCCGAACACGAAGTCACCGCCTGGCTCCGCCCCCGCCCCGCCGCTTTCCTTCACGGTGTCGGGCCCGCCACGGCCACGACCCTCACCAAGCACGGGCTGCACACGATCGGGAATCTCGCCGACGCCCCGCTGCCCGCCCTCACCCGGCTCCTTGGCACCGCCACCGGGCGCTCCCTGCACGCCCGCGCTCAGGGCCACGACCCACGCCCCGTTCAGACCCAGCCCGCACCCAAATCCCTCAGCCGCGAACACCACTTCAGCACCGACTGCCTCGACCCCCACCAGCACCGCCGCGCCCTGCTCGACCTCGCCCATCAGCTCGGCGCCCACCTGAGAGACGACCAGGCGGCGGCCGGCGGCCTGTCTCTCATCTCCCGCTACGCCGACCACACCACCACCACTCGTTCCAGAACCCTTACGGAGCCCACCCACCACACCGCGCCCCTGGTCACCACCGCATACGACCTGTACCGGCTGCTCGGACTCCAGCGAGCCCGTGTTCGAACACTCGGACTGCGCGCGGAAGCCATCCGCCCGGCCCACCAGACCGCTTATCAACTCGCCTTCGGACCGGACGACGAGCGGCAACAGGCCATCGAGGCCGTGTCCGACCGTGCGCGGGCACGGTTCGGCCCCGGAGCCATCAAACCGGCAGCCCTCGCCCGACCGCACCCAGCACGCCGGCCGACGCCCAAGCACGCACTCCACGACCCGGCCCCGGCAGCAGCCCCCGGAACCCCACCTGCCGCCCGGCCCGCAGGACGGACATCCGCCACCGGTCGGCCGGGCCGATTGTCAGTCCCTGCCCGTACGGTCCGTGGATGAACACAGAGCTCGCATACGTCCGTGGCGACGCGACCAGGCCTGCCGGAACGGGACCGAAGATCATCGCCCATGTCTGCAACGACGCGGGTGGTTGGGGCAAGGGGTTCGTTGTTGCTCTCTCCCGCCGGTGGCAGCAGCCCGAAGCCGCCTACCGTCAATGGCATCGCGACCGCGCCACCAACGACTTCGCCCTGGGCGCGGCACAACTCGTCCAGGTCGACGCCGACCTGTGGGTGGCCAACCTGATCGGCCAGCACGGAATCCGCAGCCGCACCTCCACCGCCCGCCCTGTGCGCTACGAGGCCATCGACCAGGCCCTGACCGCCCTGGCGGCACACGCGACGGAACGACGGGCCTCCGTCCATATGCCGCGGATCGGCTGCGGGCTCGCCGGCGGGACGTGGGAGGAGATCGAACCGCTCATCATCCACCGGCTCATCGAGCAAGGGGTCCCCGTAACCGTCTACGACCTCGAGTAGGCAGGCTCAGCCGCCACCGCCGACTGATGGTGCGCTGGCGGGCACCCGCGGCGTGGCGACATCAACAGAACACCCTTGCAGCCATCGCCAGACCCGTAGGGTGGGGCGCGTGTGCGGCCGATACGTCTCCACCCGTGGCCAGCAGGACCTGGCCGACCTCTTCCAGGTCACTTCCTGGGATCCGCGAGAGAGCCTCGCCCCGAACTGGAACGTCGCACCCACCAACAACGTGTGGGCCGTACTCGACGGCCCCGACCCGGAAACCGGCGAGGTCCTCCGGCGCCTGCGGACGCTGCGCTGGGGCCTGGTGCCGTCGTGGGCGAAGAGCCTCGCCACCGGCGCGAAGATGATCAACGCCAGGGCCGAAACGGTGACGGAGAGGCCGGCCTATCGCCGTGCCTTCGTCAGACGCCGCTGCCTCCTGCCCGCGGACGGCTTCTACGAATGGGTCCCCGTGCCAGCCGCGGAGGGCAAGAAGCCCCACAAGCAGCCATACTTCATCAGCCCACGCGAGGGGCAGGTCATGGCGATGGCCGGGCTCTACGAGTTCTGGCGGGACTCGACGGTGGCCGAGGACGATGACCCGGCCGCATGGGTGGCAAGCTGCACCGTCCTGACCACCGAGGCCACCGACGACGCCGGGCGGATCCACCCCCGCATGCCCCTGGCCATCGCCCCGGACGACTGGGACAACTGGCTCGACCCCGGCCACCAGGACCCGGGCGAGCTCCGCGACCTGCTGGCTGCTCCCGCCGCCGGCCACCTCGACGCCCGCGCCGTGTCCCGGGCCGTAAATAGCGTGCGCAACAACGGGCCCCAGCTGCTCGACCCTCCCGAGCCCAGTCCCCGAACCTGAGCACTCACACCCCTGCGGGTACGCGCAAGCGGACCTGGGCAAGCAACTCCCGGATCCCGGCCTCCGAGGAGACCGGCCGGCGGCCGCGCCACTCGGCCAGGACCTCCACCACACCCTCCGCCGCGGCGTGAACCTGACCAGCCAGAGCCTCCGGCAAAGAATCGCCAGGCGAAGGGGCGGTGACCACGACCGGTCCGTAGAGGCTGTAGTCGAGGTCCAGCCCACGCCACGCGCACGCCAGAGCCCACGCGGCCACGTTCGGCACCTCCGCACCGTCGGCATTCACATACAGCACCGCCATGGGGTGATAGCGCGCCGATTCCGCCAACCCGCCCACAGCGACGTGCAACGCCGAGCTGCGCTCCTGAGGGACCGACGGCAGCTCCACGGGGCGAACGGTGCCGTCCGTCTCGATCACCAGAGCCTCGTGCGCCATGAACAAACCCCTTGTCATCGAACAGCGCAGCCGAACACCGCGCCGGTGACCAGACCATGCCACAACCGTTCGAGAGGGTGAGCATGTGCGGGGGACGCGAAAAACCCTTGGCGCGCCGGTTCACCGGCCCCCTACAGTGACCAGCGTCCAGGTGCGAAGGCAGGACCTACTTCCACTCTTAATGGGGAGGCCGCGGGTTCGAGTCCCGCCACCGGCACACAGGCCGGTGTAGCTCAGTTGGCAGAGCACCTTGTCGGTTCCGCCGCTTCGATCTCTGGACGCTACGCTTCACGCACCTCCCGGTGCGCGGGCCACGGCTACTTCGTTGTGATCGAATCCCACGCCGTGACCACATTTGAACTCGGGAGGCGCGGCACTGGGGCGTCCGGTGCGCAGGTGACGGTTACTTCTCGGAACAGCCGGCCGCGGGTTCAAATCCCGTCCCAGCTTCGGGCTGGTGTAGCTCAGTCAGGAAGAGCAGCTGTCTTGTACCGTCGCCGACCTCATTGATCTCGGACGCCCCTTCGCCGTGCTTCCCCGGATGAATTCGGGGGATTTCACATGGCACGCTTCAACGCCCGCGCGCCCAAGGCGGCCCGGCCGACCTCGCCCGTGACCACGACCGGGCACACCCGCACCCACCTCGGCGGCAAGGGGTACGTGCGCGACGACCGCTCGGAGCTGTTCCTGCTCGCGGTCGCCAACTTCGTCTCCCAGCAGACCTTCCACGAGAACGGCGCGGCTCGCGATGACCGCTTCGGCGCGCTGGTGCACAAGCTCGCTGTCGAGGACGCCGCCTGGACCGCGGGCCTGCTCGGGTGGCTGCGGGGCGAGGGCCAGATGCGCACCGCCGCCCTCGTCGGCGCCGCCGAGTACGTCAAGGCCCGCCTCGACGCCGGCGCCACCAACGGCCCGGCCAACCGCCAGGTTGTCGACTCGGTGCTGCGCCGTGCCGACGAGCCCGGCGAGATGCTGGCCTACTGGACGTCCGTCCACGGGCGGCACGTGCCCAAGCCGGTCAAGCGCGGCATCGCCGACGCCGTACGGCGCCTGTACACCGGCCGGAACCTGCTGAAGTACGACACGGCATCCAAGGGCTACCGCTTCGGTGACGTCCTCAACATCGTCCACCCCACGCCCCACCCGGATAAGCCGTGGCAGGGCGAGCTGTTTCAGTACGCACTCGACCGGCGCCACAACCCCGACACAGCCACCCCGCCCACCACGGACCGCACTCTCACCGCGCACTGTGCGCTGATGTCCGTACCCGTCGCCGAACGGCGCGCCCTGGTCACCGGTCCGGGCGGCGCCGAGCATCTTGCGGAGGCCGGCATCACGTGGGAGGCGCTGGCGGGCTGGCTCCAGGGCCCGATGGACGCGGCGGCGTGGGAGGCGGTCATCCCCTCCATGGGCACCATGGCGCTCGTCCGCAACCTGCGGAACTTCGATGAGGCCGGGGTCTGCGACGAGGTCGCCCAGCAGGTGGCTGTTCGGATCGCCGACCCGGCCGAGGTCGCCCGGTCGCGGCAGTTCCCCTTCCGGTACCTGGCCGCCTACCAGCACGCTCCCTCCCTGCGCTGGGCCTACCCGCTGGAGAAGGCCCTCGGACACTCGCTCGCGAACGTGCCGGCACTTCCGGGCCGGACGCTGATCCTGGTCGACCGCTCCGGCTCGATGTGGTCGCCACTGTCCGACCGGTCCCAGCTCAACCGCGCG
The DNA here is from genome assembly GCF_055582085.1 of Streptomyces sp. NPDC042259. Taxonomy (NCBI): domain Bacteria; kingdom Bacillati; phylum Actinomycetota; class Actinomycetes; order Kitasatosporales; family Streptomycetaceae; genus Streptomyces; species Streptomyces sp. NPDC042259. The sequence continues at coordinate 86,053 of NZ_JBVJDW010000016.1, forward strand.
GACGCCGCCGCCATCTTCGGCACCGCCGTGGCACTGCGCGCCGCGGACGCCGACCTCGTCGAGTTCGGCACCACCAGCGCGGCGGTCGCGTACCGCCAGGGCGAGTCGGTCCTGAAGGTGCTGGAGCGTTTCGGGAGCCTGGGCGGTACGGACACCACCGAGGCGGTGCGCAGGCACTACCGCGGGCACGACCGGGTCCTGATCGTCACCGACGAGCAGGCCTCGTATCACTACGCGGGCGACCCGACTGAGCAGGTCCCGGCCGACATTCCGGTCTACACGTGGAACCTCGCCGGCTACCGGCCTGGCCACGGCCCCTCCGGGTCCGCCAACCGGCACACGTTCGGTGGCCTGACCGATGCGGCGTTCCGCATGGTGCCGCTGCTGGAGGCGGGTCGGGACGCCCGCTGGCCCTGGGAAAGCTGAGCAGAAGTAGCGGCGTCGACCTGTGACGCGGCCTCGCCGCGTCACCAGTCCACCGCGCTTTGCGCCGCTGCATAGGCGGTGAGGAACTTCTGCGTGGGTAGCCGGACCGAGGGCTCGTCGGAGCGCGGAGGGGAGGGCGCGCCGGGAGAGCCGACCCGCTCGACGGCCTTGCGCATCCGGCGCTGCCGGTCGGCGTCGACAACCGAGTCGAACGGCGAAGGAGGCGTACGGCGGTCCGTGACGCCCACCATCGTTCCGTGGATCGTTTCGGTCCAGCCGAAGGTCTCCGTCTTCCAGCCGAGTTCTCGGGCCGCCGCGCGCAGCGCGGCGCGTACCAGTGCGACGCCACCGAGCGCTTCGGCTTCGTCTTCGGTCAGGCGTAGCTCGATGCCGCCGCCGTAACCGCCCGCGTCCGGCGGGCAGCTGGCGCGCAGCAGCGGAACCAGCACCTGCGTCATGACGGGACGGCGGGCCCGGCAGGGCTCGTACATGGGGGAACCTCGTGGTCGGCGTTGGCACGGGAGGACGACGGGCGCCTCTCTGACGGGCGAAGGCGTCCTTCAGACATCCTCTGCCGAAACATCCGCTGACGCGGGGTCCGGCAGAGGGAAATTCTGCGCAGATGTGTGCGAGGCCGTCGTGCTTGACGGTCAGGGCCTCGCTGCCCGCGGCCGCGCTGTTTGGGCCACCAGTCGGTGACCGGCTGGAACTGGTACAAGGCCCGCCCCTTGTCGTCGTGGTCAGCCGGACCAGGTGCGGCGGGGTCGGATACCAGCGCGCGGTGGAGGTTGCGGCGGTCGACGCCGAGCTCGCGGGCGCTCCGGGCGACCGGTAGGGGACAGTCGGGCGGAGGGGTCCGGCTGGCGTTCGCAGCGGGACCCGAACGCGGCCAGTGCCCCAGCCGTGGCCGCCTGAGCGCAGGGAGCCCGAGACAACCCCATGCCCCCCGGGCCCCGGGACGCTGAGGCCCGGCCGCGCCGCGACGCAGGCGACGACGCGACGCCCCGCAGGCACCGAGTCCCGCCCCCGCGCCCAGCAGGACCGGAGCCCCGGGACGCCGCGCTGGTGTGAGGCAGATCAACCTCTATGTGCGCCTCGGGTGCACACGCGCTCCGCGAGTCGCACCACGATGGGAGAGGTCACCACCTGGTGACCGGACTCACCCCCAGGCTGCCCAGCCGTGGGCAGCCTCGCGGGACCGCGCACCAGACCATTCGAACGAGCACCCAAGCGTCCGTGGTGACGCATGCCTACCGGAAACGAGGACGTCCATGTCTGCGACGCTTGCCGCCCGACGAGTCCTGCGGATCGCCTCCCGCCGCCTCGACGCGGCGATCCCCCGCCGGCGACCTGCCGGGCGCCGCCACCCCCGCTCGATTGCTACGCCGCTCCCTAGTGCAGGGCGCCCGACGCAGCGCGGCGTCATCGAGCGGCTCGCCCTGCTCGGAGCCCTCCTCGGGCTCTTCGAGGCCGTACATTCATTTGGGGACCTGTGGCCGCAGCGCAGCGTTGACGCCAAGGCCAAGCGCCTGTACGGGGACCATCTGGTCTACGCCGACGGCAAACCGGCCGCACCGGAAGACGCCGAAGCCGGCCGTGAGGTCATGACAGCCACCTCGCTCGGTCGTCGCGCGGTCTGGCGACACGTCGCCAGCTACACCGGGATCCAGGCTGCGACGACCGTCGTGGCCACGAGGGCCCTGGGCTACCGGGTGCCCGTCGCAGCCCTGCTGGCCGGAGCCGCCATCAACGCCGGGACACACGCGGCGATCGACCGCGGCGCTGCCTTCGAGTGGCTCGCGGACAAGACGGGCAACACAGGCTTCATCGACCACTGCCAGCCCCTGCGCTTCGACCAGGACGGCAACGTGGTCGCGGAGAAATTCGGTCCCGGCAGCGCATGGATGGAGCTGGACGCAGCGCTTCACAAAGCGATCGGAGCTATCGCGGCGGTCGTGACCGTGTGGCTCGCCACCCGCAGGCCGGACTGACCGACAACTCTGACGGCGGAGCAGGAGCCCCGAGCCGTCGCCGCAGGGCCGACGCGCCCGGGACCGGCAAAAATCACGGGCGAGGACCGAACCGGTGCTTCAATGGCCGCCCTCAGTCTCTCGGAGGGCGGCCGTCACCGGCCCCGCATCCACCTCCAGAACTCACGGACTACCGCGGCGATCCGCTCGTATAGAGGCTTCCTGCGGTGACGCGCCATCGCGCGCTCCCCTCCAGCGGGTTGCGGCCGTTGCCGGCGGCCGCGCCGGAGGAGGCCCGGATCGGACCCCCTGGGCGAGAAGCCCGATCCCAGGGGAGGCTCCTCGTGGAGGGGAGCGCACACACGGTGCGCCTGATCCAGGACCCTACCGCTCCGTTGGGCGCGTCCGCGGCGAATCTGCACATGAACCACGCGGTGGGGGTGGCACCTCTTCAGGGGCGGGGTTCATCGTGCCAACTTCCTTACGAACGGGGTCCGGTAGCCGCGCCAGGCTGTCACCGACCGCCGCAGAGTGCGCCCCCGCAGGGGGAATGCTGTCGGGCTGCGCGGGCACTACCGTCGGGCAGGCGTCGAAGCCGCTCCGTCGCGGTGCCCGTCGCGCTCGCCCGTGGGAGCCGACGTGGCGGCCTGCACCCTCCGTGCCTGTGCACCGAGCCAAGCACAGGGCAAGAAGATTGCTTAAATGTTTTGAGGGTGGTATCTTGGTGTCATCGCAGCGGCGACCTCCAGTAAAACGGAGGCGCAGCCATTGCCCCCGATCGACATTGCCCAGCGCCTGGGCTGTCGACCGCCTTCGTCAGCCCCCTGCCACCAGCGAAACCCTGCCCGTCAACACGCCCACCACAGCGACCAGTCGAACCTCCTGGGCCGTGGGTGGACGGTTGTGACTCGCGCAGCATTACTTCCATTGAAGGAGAAACGTGATTCAGGTTCCGTATGTCGTCAAGGCCGAGGATGGATTCACTCAGCATGGCGTCTTTCAGCCCGACTATCCGGGTACTGAGCACTTCGAGGGCCTGGGGCAGGGGGATGACAACCCGATTCCCGGCGTCAATCACCTCTTCCGGACGGACACGGGCGAGTGGATCTGGGCGACCACCATACCGGTACCGATGTCCAACTGGTCTATGAGCTGATCACGCCCGCTCAGGCCCGCAATTGGCTTGAGCGGAACGACCAGCATGACGCGACACTACGGTACTTCGGTAACACCCAAGGCGAGCACCACTCCCCTAAAGAGACCATTCGCGCCCAGGTCCCGAAGGGGATCAGTGACCGCATCAACGCCGACGCCGCCCGCAACAACATGGAGGCGGAGGACTTCGCCGCGAAGCTGATCGCGATCGCCTACACAAAGCGAACCATCGACCGGAACGCGCTGGCGTGGAAACTCGGCATCTGAGCAATTGACCAAGACCGCTTCACGAAAGGGAAATCCCTTTGATCGACAACTATGACGTGGGTGTCAGGATCTACCACCATCTCCTGCCTCACTTCACCATGACCGTGCTCGACACCGGCCCGTGTGAGGTCGACCCGGCCCGGCCCGAGCCCCACCTGACTTACAAGATCATCGACTTCGAGGGCAACGAGGACTGGCTCTGCGCCTACGACGTCCGCCGGGCCTGATCCCTCCAACCAGTGATGCCGGACCCTCGGGCCGCCACCTCAGGGGAGCAGCCAGCCTGCTGCTCCCCTGAGGCCCGAGGGCCCTACCCATACGAGGCGCCGCGGGGGCCGCCCCCGCCTCATGCCGGGCTGGCCGCCGCCTGTTGGCCGGGTTCTCCGGTACCGCTGCTCCCAGGCCGTCTGCCCGGGCTCCTACATATTCTGCTTCGGCTCGCGGTCTATGCCGCGACTTCACAGAAGGCTTCTCATGCCGTCCTCCCCTAAGAAGCTCAAGGAAGCCGTCTTCCAAGGGAAGGCGGTACAGGTCGAAATTGCTGGCACCAGCCACGGCCTTGCTGTGGAGCGCGGCAAACTCTTCATCAGCGGGTGTGACTGCCGCGAAGAGGCAAGCCTCGCAGAAGCCAAAGCGATGTACGCGATTCTGGGGGCATTCATCCGTACGCAGACGAAATAGCGAAGCCTGGCGCGGTGGAGGGTACGGCGGTCGACGCCGAGTTCGCGGGCGATGCGGGCGACCGGTAGGGGGAAGTCGGGCGGAGGGGTCCGGCCGGCGTTCGCAGCGGGCCGGTCGTGCTGGTCATTGGGCCCCCGGTCCGATGAGGTGGGCGTCGTCTTCCAGCTCCCAGGGGGACTTGACGTCCCAGGCTTCGCTGAACTCCTCGTGGGCGAAGGACTCGGCCAGTCCGAGGTTCTGGCAGAGCTTGCGGACCTCGGCAGGCTCCATGCCGCCCTCTGCGCCGATCCATGCCTCGCTCTTGCTGTCCCTGTGGAACTTGAGCACGCTCTCGGACATCCCGTCCACCGTGTGCAGCCCGCGGGGCCTGTTGTGCCGGATCGTGGCGGCCATGCGGTCGTGTTCGTGCGTCCGGTCGGAGTTGATCACGGTGATGGGCAGGCGCCCGCGCACGTTCTGGCGGATCGCGTCGTTCTCCTTTCCGACGCGGTGCCGGTGAAACCCGTCGACGATCTCGTACTGCTGCTCCTCTTTGGTCCAGGCGACGACCGGCTGCGTGTACCCGTGGGCGGGTGTGAACAGGCTCACCGTCGAGCAGAGCTGGGGCTCCCGGTAGCCCGGGTCGGTGAGGATAGGGGGTGTTGGTGAGCTGTCGGTCTGGGGAGGGACTCGTGGCGAAGGCGAAGCGTGGGGTGCGCATACCGTTCGTCCGGGACGCCCTCGGCGATCGCTACGACCGCTTCGCGATCGACGTGAAACCGAAGTCGCCGTACGTGCCGCCGCTCACGTGCGACGGGTGCGGGTCACGGGTGGGTGCCCGGCATGGGAACGCCGAAGACCCCGGATCGCGCTCGTCCCACTACTTCAAGCTCGAGGACCACAAGCCGCACTGCGCGTTCGACCTGGAGCAGCGCGGGAGGCTCCTGGTCGACGGATCCCTGGGCACGGTCGTGCGGCGGGGCGGTCAGTGGCGGCTGACCTGCCCGCCCCTGGAGCGCACGGGCAGCGGCAGTACCAAGCGGCCGCCAGGACCCGCCCGGCCCGGGGCGCGCGCCAGCGGCGCGGGCCCGCGGGCGACGAGCAAGCGCGCCGGCCCTGCGATCGCCTCAGCGCGGCGCATCGTCCAACTGCTGGAGGACTTCCAGCACGATCCCGACACCGTCGCCGAGTTCGCCGCCACCGCGCCGAACGGGCAGCGCGACATTCCCTGGGACGCGTTCTGCTACTCGCGTGCGAACGCCCACATCCTGGCCCAGGCGCTCATCGACGGCACAGCCCCCGCGATCCCCCACGCGGTCTGGGGGCCGGTCAGTATGGCGGACGCCGTCGCGGGGAAGACCGGCGAGACGTACGTGGTGCAGTACGCCGCCCGCCACCCTGTCACCATCGACGGCAAGCGCCTCCAGCTCCGTGTTGCCCTGCGCTGCGCCGACCCTGACTGGATCGGGGCGGGCACCCGCTCGGGGAAATTCCTCGGCTACGGCTACTGGAGACTCTTCCCCGCAGACCTGTCCCGGGCCCGTGACCGCGGCTGGATCGAGCTGCAACTGTGGGCGGACCAGCCCTGGCAGGTGGAACGCTGGGACCTCGACACCGCCGCCGAGGGCGTCACCCCCACCCCGGCACGCACCCGCAGACCATCACCTCCACGACGCTCAGCCGAACTCCTGCCCAGCCCGCCGCCCACGTCCTCTCCCCAGGATCCCGAACGCGCCCCCACACCCGCTCCGCCCAACCCACCGGAGCCGCCTGCGCTGCACGACGCGCCCGCGGAGCAGGCCGATGACGCCTCACCCCACGCGGCGGCGTGCACCGCACCCGCTCCCAGCCCGGTCACGAGCATCGCCGATGACGCGGACGAACGGGCCGGGGACCTCCCGCCCGCTCGCGCACCGGAACGCACCCCACAGCCGAACAGCTCATCCTTCCCGCCACCGCCCGCCTACCCACCAGCCGTGCCCCCGGCCGGGCCTCCCAGCCCGACACGGCGGTCGGCCGTACGCCGGTGGCTGGCGCTGTTGACCGGCCTCTGAGCGATCAGCAGCTCGCCGCGGTCCGCAGTCTGAGTACCCGGGCTGTTCTCACCCGTACGAGTTTCGTCAACACCTATCAGTGGGGGGCGTTCAAGGGCAGCCCGCAGCGGCTGATGGAGGACCAGTACGACGCGTTCTTGTACTTCGCGAACTGGGGCACCCGGGAAGTGATGCTGCGCTGGCCGGCCGAGCAGCTCCCGCTCCGGGTCGCCGCCCGCTACTGCTCCGGCGCATCGGCCCGGGCCCGGCAGCACGGCAGCCACGTCCTCCTCACGTTGACATCCGACCCGGAAGACGCGTACGGGGACTTCGCAGACCTCTTCGACACCGGTGACTATGGCCCTGGCCCCGGCCGGGAGGAGCAGTGGCTCCCCTCGATCGCCCGGGCACGTTCCGACGTCGCAGCCGGAGACTTGCGCCTGCTCTATCTCGCCTGGCTCCTGGCGCTGAACAACGACGACCTGGCCGAAGACGACATCGAGCCTCCGCTCCCCGCTGGCCTGGCGCACCTGCCCGACTCCCTCAACGACCTGGCTGCCTTCCTGCGCATCAACCCCGACTTGATCGCCGCCGCAGCCACCCTTCACCCCAACCCCAGCCTCGTCCCCAAACCCACCCACGATGCACACCAGGCCTGGGTGCGCGCCCTCCCCGCTACAGAGAAGGACGACATCCTCCTGCGCCTCCTCGAAGGCGAGGACCCCCACGCCGTTGCCGAACTACACCGCCGCTTCCGCGCCGCCCACCCGCCCACCCAGTGCTCGGTCCCCGAACGCACTGTGGCCCAGCTGCGCTCCGCCACCCCGGCCCAGACCGCCCTGCGCACCGAACGCGAACAGAAGGAGGAAGCGGGCCGACAAGAGGTCGCACGCCGTGCGGCCGCGATCGCCCAGGAGCAACGCCTGGCCGCCATGGAAGACGCCCCGGAGGCAGCCTGGAGTCGCGCCACCCAGCTGATCGCGAACCGGACCGGCCGCAACTACCCGGCCGCCATCCAGATCCTCGGCGACCTTGCCGTGCTGGCCGAACGGAACGGCACCACCGACACCTTCACCCAACGCTGCCAACAGCTGCGCCACCAGCACCACACGAAGAAGGCCCTGCTGCGCCTGCTGGACGCAGCAGATCTGTGAACCACCGCGGAGTGCCACGGCTGCCTGCCCTGCAACGTCACCGGGGCTGGTCGTCTCCCCTTGGCGCGCCCAGGTACCTCTTGTCGTGGCGCGTGGGGCTGGAGACAATGCGCGGGCCCGGCAGCAACATCATCGACATGACGATGCGCCTCGCTGCCGGGCCCCTGCTTCCTCTTCCACGGCGCGCCGCATCTCCTTGCCCGAGTGCGCCGCGCTGTTCAGTCCAGCAGCCTCAGCCGGACGACGGTGGTCGTCGCGTGCCGGGCGGTGGTGCCGTGTACGACCTCGACAACCAGGCGCGGTGGCACCGGCATGTACCGCTCATCCCCGACTGTGGTCGACGGGCGATCGTCGTCGGGCAGTAGCGCAAGCTCTTCGGCGATCAGGCTGCCGACGAGAGCGGACAGCCGGCTGGTGATGACGGGGGTGTCCCGGCCGGGCAGCATCACCACCAGGGCGTGAGGCTGGGCCCGGCTTCCGACGACTCCCACCACCACCGCTTCCCGCGTCTCGGAATGGCGGATCTTCAGCCACGCCCTGCTGCGCCCCGCGCGATAGGGAGAGGTGGATTTTTTCGCGAGCAGGCCCTCGAGACCAGCGGCGGGCAGGGTGTCGTACCAGTGCATCGCGAGCGTGCGGTCGTCCGTGGCCGGTACGGGCTGGAGCGGTGGGCCGAGCGACGCCAGGACTTCCTCCAGCAGCCGGCGCCGCTCCCGGTAGGCCAGGGCCCGTACGTCCTCGCCGCGCACGGCGAGGACGTCGAAGGCCGCGTACGAGGCAGGCCTGGTGCGGGCGAGCGCGGCGGCGCGGGCGGGCGAGGACAGGCCCCGCTCCTGGACGGCGGTGAAGTCGATCCGGCCGCTGGACCAGATCACAGCCTCCCCGTCAATCACCGTACCGGCGGGAAGGGCCACGCGGCGGCCGCGAGGTCGGGGAAAGCGTGTGTCACCAGGCGCTCAGAGCGGGTCTGGAGCACCACCGAATCCTCGATACGCAGGATGACCAGCCTTCAGCCGTCGAACTTCGGCTCGTACCACCAGTGGCCCGGCATCCCCTTGGGCACAGCGGGAGCGGACGTAGCTAGAGCCACCGGCACGGGAGGCCGCAGAACATCGCTCACGGCCCCTGCGCACTCACTTCCGTTCTTCCCGGTCATCCTTCGGCCGGATAAAGTGTTCGGGAATTATCCTGGGACCTGTACCCGTCTTGCGTTCGATACAAAGGAAAATGATCACGATGCTGGAGCGGCCGACATGGTTTGGCGACCTGGGCGCGTGGTGGGTGCCGGCAGTGGGCGAGGACATCGCCTGTCATGTCACGCCTGAGGGTGTGGACGCGCAGCGGCGGCTGTATGTGAAGTGTTCGAGCAGGGCATGGGCGACTCAGATTCACTTGATGGAAAGCGCCTTACTGTCGCGCCTGAATCGCCACTTGGTGCAGGAGCGGAAGTTCAGCGGGCTTGTCGCGCGGTTTTCTAGACGTTGATGGGCCAATGATCCTCAGTTTGTTGCTGGCCGAGCGGGAGGGGCGGCTGCGTAAGGCAGACGACCGGAGCCCGGATCGAAGAGCAAGCTCCGCCCTCGTTCCCGCAACCCGTATCGGCTGCGGTCCGATCGGGCGCGCGGCCCAGTGTTGATGAAGGCTCACGTCCATACTTTCACCGCTCTGTGGCACAACGTCATGTCGGCGCTCGCATGCCGGGCGAACTATCTTTGGGCTGAGGCGGCAAATACCTTTCTCGTCCCAGTGCCTGGGAACTAGCGGAACATCGCGCCGAAAGGCCGCTGCGCATACCTGCCCTGCCAGTCGCATATGTTCGGTGTGAACGAGTGTTGGGTCAGCCGGGGCTGACATGGAACCCTCTAGTCTCTCGCGTGCAGGAGAAATACCGCCATGCGATAGAAATAATGTTTAGAACGTCACACGTTCATGCTCGAGAATGCACGACACTGGAAGGTCACCCGCATACCGGATGGCTGGTCCCCCCCCGCCCGGGAAACCAGCGCCACGGACGGCTGCCGTGCTGTGCTGAAGGAGCCAGGCAGCAACGCGAATCCCGCGCAGTGCCGTGAGGCGTCCTGGTTGCAGGTGATCCATTGGTGGCTGTATGGCGTGTCGACGCAGGCGGCTTTGATCCTTTCCGCGCCGAATATCGCATGATCTGCATATGGATGGTTCAGCGCATCAGCGTCCTGCACCGGCTCAGGACCTGTTGTGCTCGCCCGCGCAGCGAAGTCCTGGCCCATTCGGGGTCTCGGTCGGTCCGGATGAGTGGGGTGACACGTTCAGCCGCCCGGTCGATGGCACACCCGTTCAGTTCGTTCGGCCGATTGACACGGAACGCCCTACATGGGTCGCCTACCAACAGCACGACTATCTCGGGACTCTGCACGCACAAACCCATATCGACGGCCTGTGGCACGTGCAGACCTTGTGCGAGCGCTACGTGGAACTCGACGATGCGGTCCGGGCTCTGCGCCGGCCGTCGGTGTGGGAAGAGCAACGCGAGCAGGTCCAACGCTGGGCTGGACGCCTTCTCGCCGACCCGGCATTGCTCTTCGTCGATGTCCAGACCACTGGGCTGCAGGAGGCATGGGCGGTCCAGATCGGTGCCGTGGACGGCGCCGGGCATGTGCTATTGAACGAGTACGTCAACCCGCTCGCGGAGATCGACCCAGCGGCCAGTTCTCTGCACGGCATTACCGCCGACCGCACCGCGGGCGCCGCCACGTTCAGCGCGATTCTCCCCCGCCTCACCGTCATCTTTCGCGGAAGACGGTGTGTGTCCTACAACCTGCCGTTCGACCGCGGGGTCATCGAGCGGGAACTCCAGCGCCATTACACGGCCTCTCTGCCCGTGCGGATGTGGCTGGGTGCCTGTCGGTGGGAGGACGCAATAGTGCCCGTGGCCGTGTGGAAGGGGCTGTGGTCGGCCAAGCGTGCGGCGTACCGGTATCAGCGCCTGCACGGGGTGTACGACGCGGTGAAGAACTGCCGGATTCTTTTGAGCAGGATCCAGCAGCTGGCCGGTACCCGGGTGACCTGACCGGCTGGCGGGGCACGGAGCAGCCGTGCGCTGCGCCTGTAGCTGGACTCTTGCGGCGTCGCACCGTTTCGATGGCGTTCGCGCCTACTGGTCAAGGAGGGATACGGGTTCATCCACGCCCGGATGGCCCTCGATGCTGCCGCTGGAGTTCAGCAGTACCCGTCAGCACGGGTAGGCGAGTTGGGCGACGTCGCGCTCGTCGACGCGCCCGCTGAAGAGCAGAGTCCCATGGATGAGCTCGGTTCGGTGGACGTCGCTCGGCCAGCGGTGCAATGCATGTCTCGGCAGTCACGGGTCGTCAGACGCTGGCAGATCGGAGCCGGGCATGGAGGTGCTCTCCATCCATATGTGATAGGCCAGCGGCGGGACAGCCGGAGTGTACGAGGGTGGTTGCGAGGGGCGTGGCGTAGGGGCTTGGGGAGCCGAGGAGGAGCTCGGCGCACAGGTCGTCGATGAGGGCCTCCTCGTAGGCCGGTTGGCCGGTGTCCCGCATCATGCGGCTCAGAGGTGGGTCCCACGGGGTGTCGGGGAGGTTGCCGACGTCGAGCGTGTGGGGCGTGTAGGGATCGGGGTGCAGGCTGAACTGGTAGTCGGTGCTGTGCATGCGCCAGGGGACCGCGTCGGGCAGGGCTTGGAGCATGGTGTTGACGTGCCGCAGCCCCGCGATGTCGAAGTCCGCACGCACCGCGATCTTCCATCCGGCAGTGCTGAGGCAGGTGAGGGTGGCGATGGCAGTGGTTGAGGGGGTGCCGTTGGTGCACAGCAGCCGGATGCGCTCGGGGTTCGCGCTCTTGAGTGCCGCGGTGGCCACGGACGGGTTTTCGGTGATGAAGATCCAGCCGGACTCTTCGTCATGGGGAGCGGGCCAGGTGCAGGATGCCAGGTGATGTGGAGCAAGGATGAGGAGGGGATCTGGTACCTCCCATCCTGCCGGGTGGACGTTGATGCTGATCAGGCCGTTGGTGAGGTTGTCGCAGTCGACGTTGAGCCTGGACCAGGCCGCGCGGTTGTCTCCGCGGGTGTCCGGGGGTGTGTCGCCGGCCAGTATGGCCAGGACGAGTCCGCCCAGGTCGGTCCCGCGGTCCAGGCCGTGGGGGTCGCCGGTGATGGTGCGGGCCAGAACCCGTCGGTCGATGCGGGTGCTCGAGCGCAATGTGGCCAGGACGGCCGCCGCCCGCTCCAGCAGGCGTTCGGGGTCCGGTGCTTTCCCTACCCGGGCTTCCCAGCCGGCGCTGCGAAGGGATTGCCAGCACGCTGCGGGATCGGGGCGATGCGGGGCTGCTGTGGGCAGTTTCGCGAGCAGGTCCTGGCCGTACTGGGCGAGATCTCGGGTACGTGCCGCGGAGGTGCGGCGGCTTTGTACGGCGGTGCCCAGAGGACGGTCGAGTGCGTGCGCGGCGACCGCGCCGGGGGTGAGGTGGGGGCCGTGGATCTGGAGGCGGGTGTGCAAGTCGGCGAGGTTGACGGAGCGGGTCTGGCCGGGGTGCAGAGGGGCGTCGCCGATCAGGCCGCGGGCACTGTAGCGTTCGGCCGCGCTGGCCGGAGCGTCGACCTTCAGCCGCCCGCGGGTTTGGTCGGTGTTACCGGTACGGTCCGCCCGGCGGGCGACCTGGCGCCACAGCCAGGTCAGATCGGGCACGAGGAGCGGTCCCAGATCCGCTTCCGCACACGCGCCGTTGCACAGGCCACAGCCGCTCACGAGAGCCGCTCTGGTGTGCCGCCGGCCTTGGGGAGGTTGCCGGGCATGAGAGCGACGGAGGTGCTGTGGGTGCTCATCGGTGCGGAAAGGACGAGATCGCCGATGCGTTCGAGGTCGTAGCCGTCGATGCCGTCCCAGGCATCGGGGGAGCCGTCCCACTGGTGGCTGGTGCAGATGATGTCCAGGTCGAGGCTGGCCAGGAAGCGGGCCAGGCCGTCTCGTCCTTGGTCGTCGACCTCGGCGGGCACCTCATCCAGCGCCATGATGCGGGGCGCGGTGGGGGAGAGTTCAGTGTGGGCGGTGGCCAGGGCAGCGAGCATCGGCGCGAGGGCCACCAGCCGGCTCTCGCCCTTCGACAAGGTCGTCCTGCTACCCCACCGCTCGGGTTTCCCCCCGTCTCGGGTGATCATGTAGCGGACGGTGATCCAGCTGCGGATGTCCACGATGTGCCGCAGGCGCTGCGCGATGCCTTCACAGTCGTCGTCGGTGGTCGCGCTGTCGCGATCGCCCAGGCGTAGCTCGGTCAGCACTTCCTGGCCGACGCGCTCTTGCTGTTCCGGGGTGCGTACGGCGTCCGAGGTCTTGCAGCACAGTTCGTGAATGGTGCGCAGGGAGTCCGGAAGGTCCCCGCGCAGCGGCAGGTCGACCCTGACGTGGAGCCCTGAGGAAGCGGCGGCGAGTGCCATGTTCGTGTTGACCTTCTTCGTCCACTCTTCGAGTTCCTGCCAGGCCCTGCCGATCGCCGAAGGGAGACAGCCCACGACGAATTGCTCGATGACCTTGTCCTCGACGGCGTTGAAGGAGGCGAGGGCGCGTTCTTGGAGCGATCGTGCGGCGAGCACGGCCTGTGGTGGGGCGTAGTGCCGGCCATCTCGGCTGAGTTGGTAGGCGGGGAGGTCCTCATGGGTGATGCCGTGGCTGCGGTGCCATTCCTCCTCACCTTGTGCGGAAAGGTGATCACGCACTTTGTCCCAGCACCTCTCCGCTTCGGCGACCGCGGCAGCCACGGATGCGGGGGCCGTGCACCGTGCGAGCAGTTCGCCCAAGTGGCACACAGCGGTTTCGTCCAAGACCTCGGGGACTTGTTCTGCGTCCAGAGCTGTGCGAACTCCGGGTGCGACGAGAAGCTGCTGGAGGAGCCGGCGCGCAGTGTCGAGGGCAGGACGGGCTTGGTGATGTCGATCGCGCGCTGCGCGCAGACGCTCATCGGTTCTGGTCTGCTCTTCGCGGGCTCGCTCGTCGGCTTTCTGTGCCTGTTTCACTGCCTCCTCCAGGCGCTGGGACTCCAGCGTGGCGTCGTCGAGCCGCTGCTGGGCCTGCAGCACCTGCGGGGTGCACTGCCGTTCGCGGGCGATGACTTCGGCTTCGGCCGCGAGGAGCTCGTGGTGGCTGGAGCGTGCCTCGACGACGGCGCGTTCAAGGTCGGCGTTCGTGTCGGGCAACTCGGTGACCGAGCGGCTGAGGTCCGTCATGCGAGGGAGGAGCCGCCGGACTCCTGCGCAGGCGCGCAGCAGCACATCACGCTGCTGGGTGCCGTCAGCGATGACCTGGATCAGCTGGGCGATGTCGGTCGGCAGTCCCATGCGCTCAGTGTTGGCCCGCCACACCGACCACGCCTTTCGGTGGGCCTCCTCGAGCTGCTGGGCTTTCTCCGTGCTGGCACGTGCCGCGGCACGGGCGGCGGCGTCGGCTTGGGCCGCAGCGGCGCGGGCCTGTTCCGTCACGTGCACGCACAAGATCTTCTGGGCGGGAAACCACGAGAGGATGCGGGTAGTGGTGTCGGCGTGGTCGTTCAGGCGGAGCGCTGCCGCCCGGTGGCGTCGGGCTTGTGCGTGCCGGTGGGTGGCGTGTCGGCGCGCTGTCTCTTCCCGGCGGCGGGCACCGCGTTGACGGGCCTGCGTGCCGATGTACTGGGCCGGCTCAAGCAGGGCGGGCTGGTCAGCTGCGGGGATGCGGGCACTGAGTACCCCGGCACGGTAGGTGCCGTCGCGTCCGATCACCAGTGCGCCGTGCGGGTCGCCGGCGGTTGCGATCGCGGTGGGCAGGAGAGCGATCCGGACCAGGACAGCGCGGATCTGTTGATCGAGTGGATGGTCAGCGGCAGGTTGAAGGACGTCGGCCAGAGTGCGGGGGAAGGCCGACCCATGAGGCGTCACCGTCCAGCGAACGCCGGCATGCAGCTCCCCGTCGCGCAATGTAGCCGAGAGCAGGCCGGTCGCGGCGATGACCGCTTCCAGCAGGTCCCTTTCCGGGCCCTCTGCGGGAGCGCGTCCGGGGCGCCACTGCACCAGCTCTCCGAACATCTCCTCGGCGGCGGGTACGTCCGATTGCCATGCCGGGCCAGGGAACGGCGGTAGTTTGCCGTCTCGCCACGCGTCTGCCTCGGCCTCGGCCGCCTCGGCCAGCTCGTCGGCGGTAGCGGCTTGCCCGGTGTGCCATGCGCAACGGCTCCGGGCCCGGCTGCGTTCCTTGTCGGCGCGGGCGCCCGTCTGCTGGTGCAGGCCGTCGAGGTGCTCCGCGACCAGTGCGGGTTCCAGCCCCCGCCAGTCTTCCAGCTGCAGGGCCAGTGACGGTGCGCACCAGACCTCGGTGTCCTGCTGGGCACGCAGTACCCGGGCGGGCAGATGGCCCTTGCCCCAGGCGATGATCTCGTCGAGCGCACCAGCTGCCGCTGTCATAGCCGTGTGAGCGGCTTGCTGGTATTGCTCGCGCTGGGTGTCGGCCAGGTGGGCGTCCTTGGCCGCCTCCCCAAGAGCATCCTGTGCCTGCGTATGTGCCTCATCCACCGGTTCATAGTCGATCTTCGCGGCCGCGGCCCGCTGGCACCGCGATTCCTGCGCCTGGGCGCCGGCCTCCAGTTCAGCGGCCAGCGCCTCGGCCGCGGCAGGGTCAGCGGTCACGTCCACCAGCTCGTCGGCGGGGAAGCAGCGATCGCCGATCTTTAGGCCCGGCAGGCTCCGGGTCGCGAGACGAACAGGCACACCGCCCGACGCGTACGGTGTGTGCGGTGCCCCTTCGAGGGCGGCCTGCAGGTCCTCCTGCAGCGCGCGCGCCATTTCCCGCACTCGGGTGGATTGCTGGAGGCGCACCGAGAGGGTCAGCGCGACGTTGTCGCAGCGGACCTCGTACGCCGCTGCACAGGCTGCGCGTGCTTCCCGGGCCCGCTGCAGCCGGTCCGCCGCCGACAGGTCGCCATCCTGACTCAAAGCTGTCACCGTAGCCTGGGCCACGGCTCGTTCAGCACACAGTCGCTCCATGTCCACTGCGCTGTCCTCGGCGCGGGTCCGGGCTGCGGCCGCAGCAGCCGCAGTGGCAGTGAGCTGTTGCTCGCTGGCGGCCAGGTCCTCGGCGGCGGCTCGTTCCGTCTTCAGGCACGCGGCGACGCGGCCGACCACCACTGCTGTCCACGCCCGGGCAAGTTCGTCGAGCCGGTCGGCTGTGGTGGCCTCGTACGCGTAGCGCAGACGGGTCTGCTCGGCGGAGGCAAGGGCCTGCCCGGTGGCGCTGATGACCTCCTCGCTCACCGAAGGGAGGCTGCCGAGCAGTTCCTTCTCAGCGTCGTGCGCGGACAGTACGGCCAGAAGGTGCGGGTTGCGGACGCGGTGGATACGGTCGGCCATCTTCCGAAGTTCGGCAGCGGTGCATCCATACACGCGCTGTGCCAAGTCCTCGACGTAGGAGTCCACATCCTCGTACACCTCCCCGCCAGCCGCTTCGATTTCGGCGGTGAAGGTGTCCCGGGCGACGGGTTCGCCGAACGCGCCATGCGCGGTGAGCACGGCGGGTGCCGTACCGGTGGCGCGAAAGGGCACCAGGGTGACGGGCGTAGTGGCGCCGTCGTTGAACTCCAGACGCACGCCATAGCTGTGCACCTCTCCGGGCTCCGGCCGGGGATCCTGTGTGCTGGGGCTTGCGAAGGCCAGCCACAGGTATCCGAAACGCCGCTTGCCCAATGCTCCGTCAGCCATCAACTGCGTCAGGGTGGTGTAGCGGTTGCGGCCGGATCGCAGCAGACGCGAGTCGAGCGTGAGCAGGAAGGGAAAGAGGGCTTCAAGCAGAGTTGTCTTCCCCGTGCCGTTCGACCCGCGAAGCAGTAGCCGGCCGGTCAGGACGGCCAGGATCTCCCGTGGGTACCTCCAGACGTTGTCCACGCCGGCGGCTACCAGGCGCCACCGATTGCCGAAGCGTGTCGGCGCGGCGGGCGCCACCATCGGCGGTTCCCCGGCGGCTTGATCGGGCACCGTGGCCCGCTCGGCGGGGGACTGACCGTGGTCCATGGGCGAGTGATCCATCACGTCTCCGTTACGTTCGCAGGGCCGGCGTCTCATTGCTGGGCAGGGCGGATGCGGTGCCGTCCCAGCGGGCGGCGGCGGGGGAGAGCCACCACACGTCCTCGTAGGCACAGGTGATGCGCAGCAGGTTCAAGTGTTCGAAGACTGTGCGGATCCGCTGCGCAAGGAGGAGCGGATTGCCGCGCAGTTCCCCGGCCCACCACGACTGCTCGGGCTCGCCGGCCAGACGGGTCAGGACTGTGAGAACGTCAGTGAATGCCATGCCGCTCCACCTGGGCCCCGGGGCATTCGCCGTGCTTGTGCCATCCGCGAGCAGGACGTCGCGCAAGCGCAGACAGGCATGTGCCACGGTGCCGCCTGACCGGCCGGGGAACGCGCCGGGACCGAGCTGCTCGTCACGGGTCAGGCGTTCGGCGGGCATGACGAATGCCCCGCCCTCAGCCCGCCGCTCGAGTCCCAGACCGTAGGCTGCTGCGACAGCAGCCCCTTGAGAGCCCAGCTGGCGGCTCATCCAGGACGCCTCGTCCTCGTCGAGATCCACGGTGTGCACGACAGCACTGTCGAGGAGCAACTGGCACACGCGTGTACCGGGATCGCCGGGCCGCTCAAGGGCGGCGAGCCACTGCGCGGGACTGTCGGCGGGGTCGTCCTGCCACTGGCCGTCCTCCTCCAGCGGGGGACCGTTGGCGATCACATGGCGCAGCCGATCGTGCCGAAGATCCAGCAGCACCGCCGGCTTCTCGTCGCGCAGCACCATCTCGACCCGGCCCTGGACCTCCTCGATCAGCCCTCGTTCCCGCAGCATGGCCAGCCCCTGCAGCATCAGCCGCAACTCTGCGGTTGCTCCCGTGACAGGGATCCCCCTCTCGCTCGCTGCGCTGCGTGCCGCGCTCACGAGATCCCCCAGTCCCACCCAGCGCGGCAAGCTGGACATGCCCGCCAGCAGCAAGAAGTACCAAGTACCTTCCGGGGCGGCCTCCCGCGGTACGGACACATCCTTGGGGTGCGGAGGGGGCTTGCGCAGACGCACCAGATCCCGACTGATCACCATCACGCGTCCCGCCCGGGCCACCACCTCACGCACCTGCCGCGCCCGGCGCTGAACGACCTCGATCGCGGCATCATCCCGGCCAGCCACAAGCCAGCATCGGCGCTCGAGCAACTGCACGATCTCGGCAATACGCTCCGCCTCAAGGACGTCCGCCTGCTCGTCGGCCGATGCCGCCACCGCAGCCTCCTGCCCGTTCAACGGACCACCTGCAGCGTCACCATGTCGCCGGCATCGGCCAGGACAGGGGCCGGTAGGTCACATGGCAGCTGCCCTGGCGGATGAAAGAAGGCGAGCCGGCCCGGAAGAACGATCCGCCACGAGACCCCTTCCACCGTCCCCGTCGTTGTCCCATCGACGCTCACCAAGGTGCACGCCAAGCCCTCACACACCCCCGTACGGCGTCCCTGCCGCGCCACGGCCTGAGCAGCTGCCATCGCCGCTCGAAGCGCCGCCCGCACCGCCGTATCCGACAGCGGACGCCTCCCCGACAGCACCTCACCCACAACCCTGCGCCGCTCAGCTTCCCGAACGGCCCGCCGTTCCGCCTGCACTGCGGCAGCAGCCTCGCGCCGTGGACCGGCCGCCACACCTCCGCGCGGCTGCGATCGGCCGGTCTGGCGCAGCAACCGAGCCACGCCTACCTTGGGGCCGTCATGCCACGACGGCGCGGAATCGTCCTCGTCCGGCGCGATGCTGTGCAGCTTGCGCCACGATCTGTCTCCCAGCGCCGCGGTCATCACTCTGCGTCCGTAGACGGGATGGCGGCACGCGACCGCTAGCGACAGTGCCCTGGCGCGAAATGTCGTGCCCCCGGCCCCGTGCAATCGCTGCAGGTTGCTGTGCATCACCGGAACCGACCGCACCAACTGCTGAGCAAAACGAGCAGCCCGTCCGCTGGAGGGACTGAACCAGGACACCAGCTGTTCCCAGTCCTCGGCCCGGGAGCCTCGCGACGCGGCCAGCACGCCCCGTTCGATTAGGCGTCCCGCCCTCGAAGCAGATTTCGCTGCCTCCGCCAGCGTGCCGAACGACGGACGCAAACTCATGAGACAGGCATGAACCCGGGCCACCGACCGGTCTAGCGACCACGCCACGTGCGTGGCATATCCCACCAGCAGGGTCTTCAGCTCCGCAGCACCTTCTGCGTCGAGATCGAAACGACGGGCCAGCTCCGACAACAGGTCGGCCTGCCCCACCAGCGCACTGTCCAGATGCTCATGATCAGAAAACAGCCCGTCCACGATCTCGGCCGTCCGGCCCCCTACGGTAGAAGGCCCCTGTGATAGCTCCTCCAGCGCCTTGACCATACGGTCCAGCGCCGACACCGGAACCTCCCGCTGCACGGCCCCTTCACACACCAGCTGCGCCCAGAAGCGCTGTACCTGCCGGCCGAGCGGCGTCGCCGCATAACGCCACCTGGATCCGTTGAGCTCCTCGTACCGGCTGACTTCCGAGTCTGGCTGAGGCAAGACTGCCTCGTAGGTCTTGTGCAAGGACCTCAGCCGCACAGCCACCACGGCCTCTGGCAGGGGAGCACGTCCTTGAGCCAGCTTGCAGGCGACCTCATGCGGAGTCAGGTCGACGACGGAATCCTCCAGCACCGCCATGACCGCCAGATAGTCATCCCTAAGCTTCGAGTGCAGGTAGCCCAGAGGCCTCAACGGGTCTCCGACCGGGACGCCCAGGCGCAACCACAGCTGCGCCACCTCTTCTTCCTCGTGTTCCTCAGTCACACAGAGACCGCCCATCCGATAAGCGATAAATGTCTTGAATGACTGTAAATGGTGCCACTGACAATCCCGGCAAAGCCCCCTCTCGGCAGGGCTGCCGAGTGCGATCGCTGACACGCCCACTGGGTACCGCATCAGCCAGGACGGTCCGCATCCGCGCCACACTGAGGTGACGCGCCCATCACGCGTAAGCGGCGGGTCCCCGGTGAAGGCCGGGGCCCGCCCGCGCGGAGCAAACTCCCGTTACGTGCAACCCGCTTCGAATTTCACTTGCGAGCGCCTTGAGCGCTCGATGACGCGCAGTGCAAGGGACTGGCTCGGCTCAAGGGGATGCGGCACCGTGCTGGTGTCGGACCCTCGTGGCGGCCGAGTCGGAGGTCGCCGAGCGCGCACGCCCGCTTGGCGCTGGCCGACCACGCCGCGACTTACGCCAAGCCGTAGAGAAGTCGTGGTGGACGACCCCGTTCCCCCCGGTGCCCCTGGTGATCTACCAAGGCAGTCACACCGACCGTCCCGGCCTCTACATGGCTATGTCCTGCTCGCGCCGTGCCAGGCACGGCTCCAACAGGTCCGGAACGGCACGCGTCGTCGACGGCTGCGACGGCTGCGACGGCTGCGACGGCTGCGACGGCTGCGACGGCGCGCAGGCGGTGTGTATGGAGGGGGATGCCTCGCGCTGTTGCTAACGGTGCCCCCCCCGGGAGTCCTCCCGAAAGCGCAGCTGGTTCGACCATGCCGTGTGACACTGCGCCGATGACCGAGATTGAGACCCCGCGCCTGGTCCTGCGCCGTTTCCGGAGCCAGGACGCGGCCCCCATGGCGGCCTACCGCAACGACCCGGACATAGCTCGCTACCAGGCATGGCCCTCGCCCCTCACGCCCGGAGCCGCTACCGACCAGGCCCGTGTCTACAGCGAACAAGATCCCGAACAGCCCGGTTGGTTCCAGTACGCCATCGAACTGAAGGCCGATCGGAGCCTGGCGGGCGACCTCGGCGTGAACCTCCACGACAACCGCCTGCAGGCCGACCTCGGCTACACCCTCGCCCCGGCCCTACACGGCCAGGGATACGCCACCGAGGCCGTTCGCGCCGTGCTCGGTCACCTCTTCGGCCGGGGGCTGCACCGGGTCTGTGCCGAATGCGACGTCCGCAACACTCCCTCGGCCCGCCTGCTGGAACGCGTGGGCTTCGATCTCGAAGGCCTACGCCCCGAGTTCACCTTGAATATCAACACCGGCATGTGGACCGACACCCTCCTCTACGGCCTGCTGGCTCGCCGCTGGCAGAAGCCGGGAGCCGGCCCACAGCCGACAGCAGAGATCACCTGGCTTCAGCAGCGGTAGCCGCGGAGCCGACATCGGCCTTGGCGCGCGGGCGGGGCCGGGGTCCGGGTGGTGGACGACGTGGTGCCGCTGCCAAGTGATGGCGGTAGGCCGGCCGGTGGCGGGGTCGGTGGCCCAGTAGGCCAGGTGTTGGTGGGCGTCGACCCACAAGTGGACTTCGCTCGGGACATCCGCTTCTCGGTCTGCCGTTCTCGCGGCCGCCCTCGCTCCGGCCTAACCGGCGTTCGCCGCCGGATGCCTGGTGCCCGGCCTGCGTTTGCCGCTGGTTGACGACCCCGTCCCGCTTCGCCGTTTCCCGGTTTCTTCCCGCCCGCGGGCCCGCTGCCACTGCCCTGTGCCACTGCCCTGTCCTCGTTTCTGCCCCTCGGCATGACGGAGGCCCCTCGCATCTGGCTCGTTGCGGGGGCCTCGGGAGCGGGCATAGGGGAGTTCACGGTGGTCCGACAAGCCGGACCACGGTCACAGTCAGGATGCTCGTCGAGACCATGTAGCGCAGGATGACGCTCTCTACCACGGCCTCCCGCCGGTCCCGGTCATTGCCGACCGCAGTTGAGCCGTGTCCGTAGGGGGCCATGCCGATAGTGCCTTCGACCTTGGCTCTGAAGGCGGCCGGGTCTGGCAGCTTCCCCAGAGCTTCTGAGGCCGGAGGGGCGAAGGCGACGCGGTAGCTCATGCAGCGGCCACCGCGGAGACCGATGCTTGCCGCTCGGCCAGAAGGAGCACGTCAACACGGTCCAGGTCGTCTCCCGGGATCACGTGGAGCGCCCACTTGCGAATGACCTTGCCTGCCGTGCCCGGCGCGGCAATGGCGATCTCTTCCTCAAAGGCGACACGATCCTGCTCCGCAAGGACGGCCTGGAGGTCCTTCACCGTGAGCGGTACCTCGAAGTCTTCGCCGCCAAAGCTGACCTTGACCGGCCCACTGATGCTGATCGTACGGGGCTCACGATCCAGCTCGGCGAACGCAGCCTCCTGGGCCTTGATCCGCCGTACGAGGGCTTCCTCGTCCCGGTCGTATGGAATCACCTCTGCCATGGCTCCTCCTCGATATCCGCTCGGGCCCACGCTACCGGCACAGCCAGCTCCAGTCCTGGGCCTCGCCAGAACTTGCCCCAGAGGGACCCTCAGCCCCTGCCAGACGAACCGGGCTCCCGTCGGTCCGCATGCCGTCTCGCCTCGGCCCTGCGGCCGGCCGTCCGCTGTCGTGCCCTCCGTGTCCGCCCCGGCTTGTCCGCGCCGCTTCCGGCCGTCCCGTCGTCCGCCCGCGTCCTCTGCCGGTCGCCCGCAGTGCGGGTTGGGTTGTTCACCATGCTTCGCTGTGTGCGGGCTGGCGCATTAGCAGCGTGAGGGTGCCGTGGATCTCTCCGTATGGAGAAGAAGTTGCCTACGGCGCCGGATAGTACTTCGTGCCTTTTGTGGCGCCCTCGGTTCTGAGCTCCCCTGTACTGCGGCCGAGGAGTAGTTGCACGTAGTCCTTCTTGTGCCCGCTGCTCTCGGCGAGTTGGCGGACGGTCTGACCGGGGTTCTCACGGAGCAGTGCCATGATTGCGCGGCGGTGTTCCTCAAGCGGGTCAGGCGCTGGCGCCCCTGTTCCGAGTTCGGCAACAACGAGGTCTTCGACTGCATCCCTCAGGTCTTCAAGGCTCTGGTACTGCAATCTGTCGTAGCCGCGTACGTCGCTCGGGACATCGTTTGGGTCTGTCTTCTCCGGGTTGAAGGCGATAAAGGCCCTGCTTCCAAGGCCTCGGGCGATCCCGTACTCGAGTGTGACGTTGGCGTTCCAGCCCGAGACGTCATAGATGCCGAAGGACGCAGACTCGATCATTCTGATGATCTTCTCGAGCACAGTGCCAGTTTCGACCCGCTGTTCGGCGAAGACGAACTGCACCTTAAGGGCCCTCTGCATTGTGGTGTATGTCCGCTTGTAGGCAGCACGGTCCTGGTAGAGCGCCCATGGGTACGCGATGAAGATGCGTCGGTTCTCCGGCGTCGTCATGATCTTTCCTCCGCAGCAGGGCGCGCTCATTTCCAGCGTGAAGCCTTTGTCCGCAGCTCGCACGGGGGCCATCCGCTCCGGTCTCCACCGCGGGGGATGTGCCCTCTGTGTCGGTCCTGCCCGCCGTTGTCTGTCGTGCCCTGCCTGTCCGCCTCTGCGCGTCTGCGCCTCTTCCTTCCTCTTCGCTCCTGCCTGGCCCCGCCCCGCTGCTCTCGCTGTGCCTCGCCCCCGCCCGGGCGGGGGCGCCCGGGCCTTGCCCCGTGCCCGCTCGCCTCCGCCGCCGCTGTTCTCCGCCTCTCCTTCCTCTCGTCCCCAGTTTGTTACGTGTCTTCTGTGTTCCTGTTGGCGTCTGCTGTTACGGGTCGGGTAGGGTGTTACGTGTCTGGTGGGGTGTGTGTGAACTCTCTTGTGCTGCTGGGCTGTTGGTGCCTGGTGAGGCTTCTGCCCGCTGTTTTCTCTGTCCTGGTGTCCCGCTTCTCGTCGTCTGCCTGGAGCCGTTGATGTCGCCTGTCCCCGCCCCTGTGTGCGGTCCGGCTCGGGTCGTGCTGGGGTCGGAGTGCTCCATGCCGCGCCCCTCGGCTGTGTCCGGCCCTGCCGGGCTGCCCGTGCCCGTGCCCGTGGGTGTGGGAGCGCCGGGTCCCTCGGCGCCGGCGTGCCCGGTCGTGTCTGGTGTGCCCTTCAGTACGCCGCCTGCCGTGCCCGCTGTCGGCTTGGCTGGTGCCTCCGGCGGTAGCCCGGATGCGATCGCGGCTGGTGCCCCCGGCGGTGGTGCTCCGGTTGCCGCCTGGGCCGGTGCCCCGGCTGCGATCGCGCCCGCCTTGGGCTCCGCCCCGCGCCCGCTGCCGGATCTGCTGCCCGCCGGTCTGCCCGCCGGTGTCCCGGCCGGTGTCGCCAGCGCTCAGCCGTTCCCGGCTGCCTCGCTGTCGCTGTTGCCGTCTCTGGTGGCGTACGCACCGCCTTTGGCCCGTGACAGCCTCCGTTGTGTGTGTGGCCGGTACGGGCCGACGGCCGGGGAGTCGTTGTGTCGTCCGTGCCGCGGGCAGGCGGTCGCCGAGCACGGGGAGCGTCTGGCCGCTCTGCTGGCCGCGGTCACGTTCGACCACCGGGGCATCCGCCTGCACTGGTCCGGGCCGGGTACGGATCCGGAGTGCTTCACCGCGCGTGTGCGGTTCACCGCCCCGGACGTCCTCGACCCGTCCGGCCCGGTGCTCGCCATGCACTGGTTTGAGCACTGGGCGGACGATGAGCTGATCGCCGCGTGCGCGCACGGCGCGAGTGACGCCGAGGTGTTGGCCCTGGCGGTGGCGCAGGCCCACTACGGGCTCGCCACGCTCCTGGTCCACGAGGTAGGGGAGTGGTTCACCTACCGCGGTCGTCAGGTCTTCCCGCCCCACCGGCCCGATCCGTGCCTGCCGCTGGACGAGGACAACGGGCCGGATGGTAACGGCGCGGTCGTCCTGTGGCTCACCTACGGTCCCGCCGCTGCGGCCGGTCCTGCTGCCAGCCGGCCGGGCGTGGTCCGCGCCCCGGTGCCGGTGACGCGCCCGGTGTCCGCCCCTGGCCCCGGTGCCGGGGAAAGCAGGCCGTGCTGCCTGGTGCCGCCGCCGGTGCCTCGCCGGGCGGCCGGCCGCCGGGTGGACCCGGCGGATGTCGCCACCGGGCCGGGCCAGTTGCTCACGCTCTCCCCGTACGGCCCCGCCGTGACCGCGCCCGATAGCGCCGCGCTCACCTCCGGCACCTGGTCACCGCCCCAGAACCACCACCAGGACGACGAGGACGGCGAAGCCGTGGAGCGGGAGCTGCGCGATATCCACCACGCCCTGGTGATGTCCGAGCTGACCATGCTCGCCGCTCACCTGCAGGTGCACCACGCGCCCGTACTGACCCCCCTTCCGGGCCCGTCCGGTCCCGGTGTCGCCTGGCACGCCCGCCTCGCCTATGACGGCTGATACCCGCCGCCCCGCCGCTCTGCCGCTCGTCGTTGACCGCCCGCCCCTGCCACCCCTGTTGGAGCTTGTTGATGTCTGCCGCATCGTCGCCGGACCGCGCCGCATCCCCCGCCGCTGCCGGTGCTGCGCCCCGTGCCGCCTCTGGCTCCTCCGCTGCCCCCGCGGCCCTGGCCGGGGGCAGCGCCCTGGCCGGGGCCTTGGCCGGGGCGCTGGTCGACGTTGTCGCCGACCGGGAGATCTTGTGCGTGACCGGCCCCGCCGCCACCGCTGCTGTGGAGGGGGCCGTCACAGCACGCCAGACGACCGACCCGGGCCTGACGGCCGTGTGGGTGCGCGTGGGCGCGCAGCGAGACCGCTCGGCCATGAGCCGGGCCCTCTACACCGCCCTCGGGCTCGACCAGCGCCGGCCCCGGCCGCGGATCCTGGCCGACGCCGAGGAGATGATCGCCGGTGAACTGAGGCGCTCTGCCCGCCTGGTGGTCGTGCCCGACGCCCACCGGCTGCGCACCGACGCTCTTGAGCTGCTGTACGGGATGTGGGCGCACCGGGCCCCCGACTGCTTCGCGCTGGTTCTGGCTGGTGATGAGCGTCTCGACCGTGTTCTGAAGCGCCCCGCGCTGGCGAGTCTGGTGCCTGTGTGCCTCTGGCACCGCCTGCCTGCCGCTGGTGGGCTGCCCTCCGCGCCTGTCTCTGCTCCCGCCGCCACTGTCCTCACGGAGCCGTTGATGCCGCCCACGTCGCCACAACCCGCTGATGCCGTTGTGCCCGGCCCGGACGCCGTTACCCCGGACGCTGCCGTCCCAGGCACTGCGCCCGGTGCTGTGCCCGGCCCGGACGCCGCGGCTGCCAGGGCGGAGGGTGCGCCCGGTGCCGCCGTCTCCGCCTCGGCTGCCACCGTCCGCCCTGCCGCCCCTGCCACCGTCCGCCCGGGTTCCGGGGCTGCTCCCGCTCCGGCGTCTGCCACGGGAACGGCAGACGCCGCGGGCCCCGACGTCTCGCTGCCTGCACCGGTGGCCCCGTTGCTGGTGTCGGTGGCCCGGCCGCTGCTCTACCAGCTGGTCGACGCCGCCCAGCACGAGAACCAGGTGGCGTTGATCGCGAAGGGCC
>NZ_JBVJDW010000017.1:0-108958 GCF_055582085.1 Streptomyces sp. NPDC042259
AGGTGCGCTTCTGCATGGACAGTGCCTTGGCCCCTTCCTCGGTCGTGAGCCCCTCCGCGACAGCCTCAAGGACGCGGACCTCTGTGGCGGTCAGCTGGGTGAAGTCCTTCACCCGGCGGTATCCGTTGATACCCGGCATGACATCTCCTTTCTCATGGGAAAGCGGTGTGGCCTGGATGGGCCTGGTGGGAGCAAGCCAGCGCTGGCCCGTGCGGGCGCTTTGAGCTTCAGCCGGGCCCCGAGCCCGGCAGTCGTCATGCCTTCAGAGGCCCCTGGCGGGAAGTAGACCTGGGCAGCTCGTCGTCGCTGTTCAGCTTCGGGATGCGCGCGGCAGGGCCGGCTCGAGCGGGCGCCGGGGACAACACGCCCACGCACGCAGCAGATCGTGGCCTCTTCACCAGGGGCACCGGCTGGCCGACCTCCCGGACACAGATCTACGGGGCGGGAGCGCCGTCCTTACGGAGCACGATGCCAGCGGTACGCCCTACGCGGCTCGGTTCACAACGCGCCACGGAATCCCAGCCACGGCCAAGACCGTCGATCTCCGCCCTCGTCAGCCCCGCGGGCCACCATCGCTCGGGCACTTTCTCCCGCACGCTCGTCAGCACATACATCGATCCCCCTGGCCTCAGCCAGTCCCGCACCCGGTCGATGAACGCCTCCCGGTCGATGAGGTACGCCAGAGAGTGGCGGCACACCACCAGGTCGACCGACGACGGCTCCAGCCCCGGGGGACTTCCTGCCTCCAGGTCATGCTCCCGATACCGCAACCGCCGCTCTCCCGTGGCCGTGCGCGCACGGATCAGCGCCTGACGGGACCAGTCGAGACCGGTCACGTCGTACCCGAGCTGCCACAGCTGACGGCTGAAGATGCCCAGCCCGCACCCGGCGTCGACCGCCACCTGCCCCCGAACCGGCCGCACCAACCGACGGAACTCGACCATCTCCGCGTTGCTGACCATCCGCAGACCAGTCCCCTCGCCCTCGGCATACGCCCGGTCCCAGTCAGCCATGCTGCGCACCCCGTTCACCGCTCCTCCGCCTTGGCGCAGGTGGGCAGGGGCGCCGGGCCGGAGACGACCGGGCCCGTCCCGTCCGCCATGGCCGGCCGTGGGGGAGGGGCCGTCCAGGAGCGACCCGCGTCAGGCCGGGCAGGCGGCCGCAGAGCCTGGTCCGGCATACCGTCCGCCTCGTCCTTAACGGCCGGTTGCCGCCGGGGCTCGGTGTCGCCGGCCGGAAGCCCGTTGGTGAGCTCGATGAAGGTGCCGGTGGCCTCCGCTTCGACCGCCGCGCGGATCTGGAGCGCCAGCAGCGCGGAGCAGTGACTGCCGATACTCGCCTGCCTGACCCGGGGCTCCAGCTCCTTCAGGAGACGCACGTCGGCGTCGAGGACACACACCTCGACGGCCTCGTCGAGCATGAGCCACCGGTAGGCCCAGATCTCAGGACTCCGACCGTCACGCCCCGGCAACACGATCTTGATGTCCTGGGGGACAGGCCGGACCGCGTAGACGAACTCTGTGGTCGGCTCCTCCTCGTCCCCGTACCGGTGTTCAAGGACGAGCAGCCCGCGCGGTTTCATCGTGCGGCCGGTCAGCCTGCGCACCTCGTACTCCACGGCGTCCCTCGGCGTCTCCCTGGGGCGCACGTCGCCGCCGGGCAGCCAGTACCGGTCACGCTCGGTATGGCAGACGGTGAGCACCCGGCCGCTGTCGTCGCGGATCAGGGCCGACGCACGGCGCCGCGGGCCGCGCGAGTCGTAGTCGCTCTGCATGCGTGGTGCCTCTCCCGGCCATGGCATCTGGTCAAAGATCGCTTGACGGGCGACCGCCCGGTGGCTGATGACGCGCAGCTGCCCTCGTGTCATGGGCCGTCGGTGTACGGCTACCGCCCGTCTCCCGCCCTTGACCCGTGCTGGCCGTCGAGGCGCTCCTGGCGCCATCTGAACGACAGCCCGGCGGAATCACTGCATACTCCCTTACGCCATGGCGGGTGCTCGACGGGGTAAACGCCCGGTGCCCTGGTGGTGAGGGCACGGCGTCCAGGAAACCGTTGTTTCCAGAGGCCGAGAAGTGCGCATCGCGGCTGTATTCGTGTACGCGAGGGTGCAGAGGTTGTACAGCGAGGGAGGTGCCCGATGGCTGAGGTCGGGCTCGGCGCGGGAGATGTGCAGGCGTTCACCGGGCGGCGGATCGTGGTGGCCGGCGGTTCGCGGGGGCTGGGGGAGCAGATCGTGCGGCTGCTGCTGGCGCAGGGTGCCCAGGTAGCGGTGTGCGCGCGGGGAGGGGAGGGGCTTGAGGCACTGAGTTCCTCCCTGCGGGGAGAGTGGCCGTCGGCGCGCCTGCTCACCCGGGCGGTGGATGTGGCGGAGAGCGGGCCTCTGGAGAGGTTCGTTGAGGATGCGGCGGCGGAACTGGGCGGGCTGGACGGCGTCGTCGCGTGTGCCGGCGGGGCGCGCGGCCGGGGACTGGAGGAGGCCTCTGCCCAGGACTGGTCCGCCACCTGGGAGATGAACGCCGGCTACACGGCGCGTCTGACGGCCGCTGCCGCGCCTCACCTGCGCGCTGCCGGCGGCGGATCGGTGGTCGTCATCGCGTCGATCTCGGGATGGAAGCCCGGGCCTCAGGCCCAGTACGGTGCCGCGAAGGCCGCCCAGATCCACATGGTCAGTTCCCTGGCCCGCGAGCTCGGCCCGGACAACATCCGGATCAACGCGGTCTCACCCGGCTCGATGCTCATTCCCGGCAAGCGGTGGGACAGGATGCGGCGCCAGGATCCTGCGGCTTTCGACCGTTTCAGGACAGAGTTTCCCGGCTGCGAACTCGTCTCCCCCCAAGAAGTGGCCGAAGTCGTGGCCTTCTTGCTCTCGGAGCGGTCGAGCGGCGTGACCGGAGCGAACATCCCCGTCGACCGCGGGCAGAACGCCCCCTCACCGGACGGGTACTGAGGCCGGGTCAGGCCGCTGTGCCGAGGACAGGGCGCGCTTTGCGTTCGAACTCGCGCACGATCGGCTCGGTGCGCCGGGGCGCGAGGCGGGTGCGGAAGTCCCGCAGGGCCTGCACGGAGCGTTCGCTGTGGATGCCGCCGAGCAGGTCCAGTGCCTGGCTCGCGGCATGGACCGCCTCATCCAGGCGCTGCTGCTGGAGGTAGGCGGTGGCCAGGACCGAGCGGCTGATGGCCTGGCGCCGACGGCGGTCGGCGTTCGCGTGCACCGAGGCGTCGGCGAGGCGTTCGGACTGGACGGCCTCGCCCAGGTCGCGGTGGACGAGCGCGGCTTCGGCCTCGAGGTAGTGGTGGTCCAGGAACCGGACCCACACCGATTCCTGCGCAGTGCCGTGGCTGGCCTCCAGAGCTGTGGTGGCCGCGTGCAGGGAGGCGGTGGCCTGACGGGAATCTCCCCGCGCGGCGAAGGCGCGCGCGGCCATCGCGTGCAGCCGCATCATGCCCATCGGGCTGCCCGCGGCCTTGGCTGTGGCGATGCCCGCCCTGGCCAGAGCCGCTCCCTCCTCCGGGCTGCCGAGACTGGTGGCCAAATGGGACAGACCGGCCAGGATCTGCCCGCCGAGGACCCGGTCACCGCCTTCCGCGCACAGCCGGAGCCCTTGGATCATGTAGCGCTGGGCGAGCCCGTAGTCGGCGGAGTCGTACGTGCTCCAGCCCGCCATCGCCGCGAGCTTCGCGGCCGAGGTGAACAACTGCCGCCGCTGGGAGGCGGGCATGCCCTGCTGCTGCAGCATGGGCGCGACCTGGGCGCTCAGGTAATGGACGACGCTCGCCCGGACACCGCCGCCGCCGAACCGGTTGTCCATCTCGTCGAACATGCCGATCATGGCCCGCACCTCCTCCACCGGACCGGCGTCGGCCACCGCCTCCAGGCGCGATGCCTGCTCTTCCTCCAGAAGCCACAGCAGCCACTGACGCTGCGGATCCAGCAAACCCGCAGCCACGAACGGGACAGCCCCGAGCAGGCTGCGCCGCGAGATGTCAGTGGAGCCCAGCTCCGCGAGCGTGTGCAGCGTCTCACTCACATCTTCACGGTAAGCCAACGCCCGGGCCGCGACCGGCCTTTGGGCCTCGACCGCGAAGCCGAGGGCTGCTGGAGTGACAGGGCGGCGCAAGTATCCGGCCAGAGCAGCCGCGATAAACTCAGGAGCCCGGCCTCGGGGCGTCATCCCCTGGATCCACCGGGTCACCGAAGCCCTGTCGTACCGCGAGACGACGCCCTGGCAACGCCCCAGTTCGTTCACCCGCCGGGCGAGAGCGCCCTGGGTACACCCCGCCTCCTCGATCGCCGACGCCAGCGCCGAGTTCGCCTGGCCCGATCCCTCGTCCGCGCTCATGCGCTGATAATGCCGCGACGATCACCGGGCTTTCCAGCCTTTCGGCACACCGTCTTGCGAGAACAACGCGCGTGCAACCGGACAACGTCCGTGCACCCTGTCCCTGGCGGCCCGCAAGCGCCGACACTGAGACCACCCGGGGCGGTGACCACCACTGACCCCCGTCTCGCCGCCCCGGGCAGCCGCCGGCACTCGCGGCCGGCACAGGGAGGGACAGCGATGAGCAAACCCGCCGTGATCTTGGACTGCTACACCGTCGAGCCCAGCGGACTCGGCGTGCCACCGTACCTGTCCACCTACGTCCGGCAGGCCTGGTCGGCCCTCACGACGGCGGCGCCCGGCGCGGACGTGCGCTACCTGACGATCGACGACGTGCGCTGGTGCCTGACCGGCGGCCAGCCTGCCGTCCAGCCGCCGCTGAGCGACCGGCTCACCTACTCCGCCACCCGCAACCGCGACAGCGCACTCCAGCTGCTGCGCGACGCCCGCGCCGTCGTGGTCGTGGCCGGGGACAAGGTTCCCTCCGTTCACCTGCACGCGGTCAACGCCGGACTCGAGGAAATCGCCCGCGCCGTGGCCTGCGTCCGCGGCAACCGCTACCTCCTGGGCCCCATGGCCACCTACGCACTCACCGAACCCGCCCCCTGGGCCGGCCTCTTCGACACCCTGCACACCCACACCCTCACCTCCACCGTCTTCGCCTCCGGCAGCCAGGCCCCCGCGGCGTACGGGAGGCTGCGCGAGGACCGCTCCTCCTTCGCGGGCCTGGTGAAGCAGATGCTCTGGCGGCCCATCGCCGAACTCGAGCTGTACCGCGGCTGCACCCGGCGCACCTTCTGCACCTTCTGCAACGAGCCGGTCAAATCCCCGCTCGTCACCTTCCGTGGCGTGGACGACGTGATCGAAGAAGCCGGACAGCTCTACGACGCTGGCGTCCGCAACTTCCGGCTCGGCCAGCAGACCTGCTTCTTCTCCTACCGCAACCGTGACGAAGAGGCCATCCGTGCTCTCCTCGCCGGCATCCGCGAGCGGTGCCCGGAACTGGAAGTCCTCCACATCGACAACGCCGACCCCCTGGCCGTCGCCGCCCCCGTGGGACTGCGCATCGCCAAACTGGTCGCCGAGTACGGCACCGAGGGCAACTGCGCCCCGATGGGCATCGAGTCCTTCGACCCCGCCGTCATCGAACGCAACACCCTCACCTGCACCCCCGAAATCCTCTACCGCGCCATAAGCCACGTGAACGAGGCCGGCGCCGACCGCGGCCCCGGCGGTCTGCCCAGGCTGCTGCCCGGCCTCAACCTCATCTACGGCCTGCCCGGAGAGACCCACGCCACGCACATCGCCAACCTCCGCGGCCTGGCGCACATCCTGGACGCCGGCCTGCTGTGCCACCGCACCAACGTCCGCAAGGCACGCGCCTTCCCCGGAACACCGCTCGCCACCCGGGCCTCGGAGAAGGCCCTGCCGTCGGCCGAGCACTTCGCGTCGTGGAAGGCGGACATCGACCACGGCTGGGACCAGCCGATGAAAGAGCGCGTCTACCCCACCGGCCTGAAGATCCCCGCCCTGCACTCCTACTTCGTCGACCAGCAAGGAACCTGGTGGCGCAGGCTCGGCTCGTACTCCATCCAGATCGTCGAGCAAGGCGCCGCGGCGCCCGTGGGCACGCGCGGGGCCCTCACGGTCACCGGACACGCCCCACGGATGATCTTTGGAGAGCGCACCGCTGATGCCTGCTGACGCCCGCCGACTCCCCTCCTTCCGCGCTGGCCTGTCCGCGGTTCCTGTCCGGGTGGGCGTTCTGCTGCCCTGGGCGAATGTGGCGGTGGAGGCCGAACTGCCCCGCCTCGACCTGCGGAACGCCGTCTTCCACTACGCCCGCCTCGTACCGGCATCCCGGACCACGGCCGTCGATACATCCTTCTGGCATGGTCTGCGCGGGGCAGCGGCCGCCGCGCTGGATTCGATGACACACCTGCCGCTGGACGCGGTCATCCTGGCCTGCACCTCCGCCGCTTTCACCGGCGGACCTCCGCTCCCGCCCCGCGTGGTCACCGCCTTCGATGCCCTGCTCAGCACCCTGGCCGCCGTCGGCGCGGAGCGCGTCGTCCTGGCCACCCCCTACCCCTTCCAGGTGACCCGGGCCGAAACGCTCGCCCTTCAGGCCGCCGGCCGGGCGGTCCTGGCCGAAGCGAGCCTGGACCTGGCCGACGGCTACCCGCAGATCACGCCCGACCAGATCGAGGACCTGGTGAACAGCCTCCCCACCCCTGCCATCCGCGCCGCCGACGCCGTGGTGCTCTCCTGCACCGGCTGGCACACTCTGCCTGTCCTGGACAACCTGCAGACCCGATGGGGCAAGCCAGTGATCTCCTCCAACCTCGCCATGGGCATGTACGCCGCTCTCTCCCGGGGAGCCCGCCGGTGAAGCGTGCGGAGCGCTCCAGACCCAGCCCCGTCGAGACCAGCCGCGTCTTCCGCCTCGCCCAGCGGGCGGCGTCCCTGCCCGACGTGAAGGCCGAAGTGGAGGCCAACCACGACAACAACCGGTGGTGGCCCACCTCCATCACGGACACCCGCATGCGGATGCTGGCCGCCGGCTGGTCCACCCGCGTCTCCTACCGAATGATCACTACCTACGCCGGTGTGATCAGCTCGGCTGACACGCGGGGCTTCGACGCCCTCGCCGCGAGCACCGACACCGAGCTCACCCGGCTTGTCCAGCCCCTCGGCCTACCGCGGGCACGCATCGGCTACCTGCGCTCCCTGGCCGACCTGCTCCAGCACTGGGACAAAGAAGCGGTCA
The DNA here is from genome assembly GCF_055582085.1 of Streptomyces sp. NPDC042259. Classification (NCBI taxonomy): domain Bacteria; kingdom Bacillati; phylum Actinomycetota; class Actinomycetes; order Kitasatosporales; family Streptomycetaceae; genus Streptomyces; species Streptomyces sp. NPDC042259. Next base: position 7,150 of record NZ_JBVJDW010000017.1, read on the forward strand.
GCCCCACAGCAGCCGACGCGGACACCGACGAACTCATCCACGCCTTCGCCACCCACGTCCGCGGTGCCTCCTACAAAGTCGCCCAATGCGCCCTGCTCTACGCACGCGGCTACCACTGCGGAATCATCCCCGTCGACTCCGGCATGGTCACCAAACTCGCCCCCGCCCTCGGCGTCCCCCTGCCCCAAGGCCCCGTCGCGCACGAACAGCTGCGCCACCTCCTCGAAGCCACCGCTCACACCCGCGCCGACGACCTCCGGGCACTGGTCAGCAAACACCACTTCGACGTGAAGATCCCCGAAAGCGCATCCCCGACGTGGTGGCTGCACCTGGTACTCATCTACCTCAAACGCCTCCACCTCAACAGACCCTCCCACCGGCTCTGCCGCAACCGCCCGGTCTGTCTCCAGACCGTCGACTGCCCGCACACCCGGCCCTGACCTGCCAGGGGTGATGGATGCGACCGCTCCGCGTCATCGGCAATATCTCCCGGGACTACACCCGCTACCCAGGCCACCGCGGCGGCCGCCAGCTCGGAGGCGCGGCCCTCCTGCTCTCCCGCGCCGCCGCCCGGGCAGGCCGCCCCGCCATCCCCGTCTCTGTCATCGGCACCGACCTCGCCCAGATCCCGCACATGCCCGAACTCGGCGACCTCGACTGGTCGGCACTACGCCAAGAAGACGGCCCGTCCACCGCCTTCACCATCGACTACGACGCCCACGGCCAGCTGACGGGCCTGACAGCTCACTACGGCGTCGCCGAGCACCTGACCCGCCACGCCCTCGGCGACATCGCACGCCACCCGGGCAGCGCCTATCACCTGTGCTGCCGCCGCCCGCTCGACGTGCCCGCCCTCCTGACCGCCCTGACCGCGGGCAACACGGACTTCAGCATCGACTTCTTCCTGCCCAGCGCCCCCGAGATGATCCACGCCGCCCGCCCCTGGCTCTCCCGGGCCGCCACCGTGTTCGTCAACGCCGCCGAGTACCAGCTGCTCACCCATGCGACCCGCCCGTCCGACCTGAAGGAAATCGTCGTGACGGACGGCCCAGGCATCGCCCGGATCCTTCATTACGGCCGACAGAGCGCAACGTGCAGACCGCCCAGGACCGCAGCCGCAGAAGTGTCCGGCGCCGGTGACACCTTCGCCGGCACCTTCCTCGCCCTCCAAGCCCGCAGCGCCGCACCGGGGATGGCTCTGGCCAGCGCCACGCAGGCGGCCGCACACCACGTCAGCACCCCGCCGCTGCCGGACCCCGGACCGCGTCACCCCTGAGCCCTCTCGACGGGAGCCCATTGGTGTACTACATCGCCCACCGGCTGTTCGCCGCCCACGACCGCGCCCTCGCCGCCCAACTCGCCCAACGCCTCGCCGCCAAAACCGGCCCGGACAACGTCTTTCTCCCCTTCTGCGACACCGACGAGGAAGACCTGGTCGCCGACCTCAAAGGACACCGCCTGTTCCAACTGGACCGCGAGCGACTCCACAGCCTCGACGCAATGATCGCCCTCCTCCACGGACCCAGCCTCGACGACGGCGTCTGCATGGAAATCGGCTACGCCCACACCCTGGGCATCCCGGTGACCGTGATCAGCACCGACTTCCAGACCTACTCCCTCACCGGAGACGGACCACGCCTGGAATTCCCCGACCCGCTCGTCCAGACCATGGCAAGCCGCATCATCCGCACACCCCGCATGGCTCCCGCACAGCAGGCCCAGGGCGCGCCGCCCGCAGCCCGGTTCGCCGCCTTCCACGAGCGCAACCGCCTCCAAACGCACGCGGCCCTGGACGCCGCTCTCCAAGTCCTCGGCGATGCACCCGCCCCAGACACCGGGCAGAGCGATTGCCGACCCTCGGGCGAGCGCACCCTCTTCATCGAGCCATCCCCCTACCTCCCCTTCCCCCACGCCCTGGCGGAGGTGGCCCAGGCGAGCGGCTACCTAGTCCACACAGCGGAACGCTTCACCGCCGCGGACCCCGTCACAGCCGCACAACGAGACCTGTCCAACGCCAGCCGCGCCAGCGTCCTACTGGCGGACATCTCGGGCCCGGAAACCCCGCCGGGAGCCGCCTTGCTGATCGGGGCAGCAGCGGCCCGCGGGGCACACGTGGGCGCCTACCAAACGCACACAGCGTTCACACATGCCGACGGACGGGAGCCGAACTGGCGCAACCTCATGATCCAGTACGCCTGCGACACCCGCCTCGACAGCCCCCAGGCCCTCGCTTCATGGCTTCGCCCATGAACATCGATGCGATAGCAGCCGACCGGCAGACCCTTGCCCTCGACGGCTGCGACGGCGTCGGCAAGAGCACCCTGGCCGCTCACCTTTCCATGAAATTCGGTTTCACCGTCGTGCACTCACCGCGCACACCCGACCATCAGGATCTGACAAACCGATACCGCACGCTTTTGGACCGGCCGGGACGGCTCCTGCTGGACCGGTGTTTCATCAGCGAACTCGTCTACGGCCCGCTCTTTCGGGGCCGCTCCCGTATCACCTTCGCTCAGGCGATCGATCTCGCTGAGACTCTGGCCGCCCGTCATGGGCTCTTCCTGCATCTCACCTCACCGCCGGACATCGTGAGCCAACGCCTGACAGCCCGGGACGGCCACGCTCCCACCTTGGACAAGATCAAGGAACTCCTCACCGCCTACCAGCGCGTGTTCGACTCCCTGGCCGCCCACACACCGGTTGTTACTATCCGCGCCATGGAACCCGCACCTCCCGCACAAGGATGAGTGTCCGCACGAACCTCCACGCGGGCACCGCGCTCCTCGTTAGGCTGCCGGTGCCACTACCGCACCGCGCGCCGGAGGAGCCTTGGACATCCGATCCGCCCAGAAACTCGCCTGGGAGAACAAGACCGAAAAGGGATTCAACACCACCAACACGGCCCTTGAATTCGGCCTGCTCACCGCCGAAATCGGCGAGGCCTTCACCGCCTGGCGCAAAGGCCTGGCGGACTTCGGCGAAGAACTGGCCGACGCCTTCCTCTACCTCACCGCACTGGCCGAGATGAACGGCATCGATCTCGAGCACGAGGTCACACGGAAGATCGAGAAGAACACAAAGCGCACCTACGAGCGCAATGAGCACGGCACGCACATCCGGGTGAGCAACGAATAGCGCCGGGGCCGCCCGCCCCGGGAGCCGACGGCTCGGGCACACTCGGAGCCGTGCCCACACATACTGATCCCTCCGTCCTATACCCCGAGGTCGCGGCCTGCGGCAGCCTCGCCGCAGCACTCCAGGCCGAGGCGAACGGCTGCCTTGGCGCCGTCCCCGTCACCTCGCCGGATTTCGCTCCACTGCTCCGCGCGACCGCCGGAAGTACCCTGCCCCACCGCGGGCCGCTGGAGATCAACGCACACTCACATGAACGCCGGTGGTCGATCCGCGGCACGGAGCCGTTCCAGGACATGCCCCTCATCGACGGCGGCACGGACGACCTGGCGGAGGTCGCCAGGGCCGCCCGGGCGTGGCACGAGGGAACATCGCTGGCCGGCATCCGCCAAGCGGCCCCCTTTGTGCACCTGACCGGCCGGTTCGAGGTACCCGACCACGATCCCGCGCGCCAGGCAGAATCCGAGTGGCAGAGCATGCGCCTCGAAGCGGGCGAACTGGATTACACCTGGAAGGACTCATACCAGGCCCTGATCGAGATGGCGCACGCCGAAGCGGCGCTGCGCGCCCTCTACCCGTTCACGAGCCACTGGGCGCTGCGTTTCTCGAGCACCACCCGCCCGTGCCTGACCGTTGTCGGGCCGTGCCTGATCGCGGACAGCGACGGCACGTATGTGGTGGGCCGGGACTTCACCGGCGACCTCGGCCGGTTCACCACAGCACACGAGGCCGTGGCAGCGGCCGTACGCGCGCTGCCGTCCGGCCTCGGCTCGGTCAGGCTCGGCGTCGCCTGACCAGCACACACCGGAAGTGCTCCAGCGACGGAGAACTCGTACTCGTCCACGGCAAACATCACCCGTGACCCCGCGGGTTTATCCCCAGACCTTGAGAGGTCGTCGGGCAGGCCGGCCTTGCTTACGCGCTCGACATGCCGGGGCAAGCTCGCCGACATCCTCCGTGACGCCGAGCTGGAGCCCGCCGGGCGTGCCGTGGTCGGCCAAGGGGTGACCGTACGGCTCGACCAACAGGACACCCTGCGTGTCAGCGCCGTCCCCGCCGTGCACCACCAGTTCCTTGGCCGCTGCTCGCCGTTCGTGGGTCGGCCCGAGAGGATTCGCTCCATCGCGGCTCGCAGGGCCTTCGCCGCGGCCGGTGAGCCGCGGCCGGCGGTGGTCCCTCTCGAAAAGGTGACCCGTTCTCCCCGGTCAGAGAAGGTTCCGCCGTCACTTAACCTCGACCTTGACCTTCCACGGCACGACGATCAGAGGGCAGATGTGCCCGGCGTCGACGCGGCACTTGCGCGTGACGCTGATCGTGGCAGCACCCTGATGCCCACTCGATCTGCTCCCGGCGCCGCTGTTCGCCCAGCGTGCTGTCGATGCCGCCAGTGCGGATGTTGAACGTGACCAGGCGAACGCCATCACCGGGCACGGGCTCGCGGACGGCCCTCGGGCGGGTGCCGGAGGTCGGCGTGTTCGTCCGGTAAACGGGTCGAGCGGCTGGTGGAGGTGGTGACCTTCACCGGGAGAGGGCGTCTCGTGGAAACGCGGCCCGCTGTAGGCATACGGGCGGGCCGGGCCGGCGACGCGCTGACGCTTGGAAGGCTCCTGCGCCTGCCGCGGAGCCGCGAGCGGCTGCTGTGCACGTTCGAGGCCCGCTGACAGTCGTACGCCCTCCATCGCCGGTGGTGCCGCGGGTGCTGGGCGAGGGCGGCAAGGCGCTGGGCGGCATGGGAAGTGCAAAACGCAGGCGTCGGCGTGCCCGGTGGGGGAACAGGCCGACACCACGACCGCGGTGGTTTGCCGTGACCCGGTCCGCCCCGCTCATTCGGGGGCGGAGATCATCCGATGCAAGTGCCGAAATTCGAGGAGTTCGGTGAACGCCTGGTCACGGCGGGTCGACCATATAGCGGTTACGGCGTCGAGGTGGCCTTTCGCCTGATCAGTGTCCATGACGCCTCAATGTTGCGTTAGATGCATCCGTGGAACGGCAAGTCGGCCTGCCGGTGCGTCGCATTTGGTGCCGGTCAAGCACGTGGTGCTGCTGGACCCTGAGCCGGCAATCTTCGAGGCGATGCTGGAGGGCTGGGCCCGTGCACACGGCGCACGCCAGGGGGCGGCACATTCGATTGGCATGCGCATCTGTGGCCGACTGCTCCTGACCGCTCCGTGCGCCGCCCTGGGAAAGGGTTGTCGCTCAATCCAGTGGCCACTTTAAAGGGGAGGTCTGAGGTCCCGCTGCCATAACCCAGACCTGTCCGGAATGTGGCAGCGGGTTACGAGACGAGGTAGGAGGAGCGGGATGACCAGGCTTGCCGTCAGGACTGCCGCGGGTCACGCTGCCGAGCTTGCCGGCCACGCCCTCGCCCGCCATGTGGCGTTCATCCTGGACGGCAATCGCCGGTGGGCACATGATCACGGGCTGCCGTCGGTCATGGGCTACCGCAAGGGCGGGGAGCAGGTGCTGCAGGTACTGCCCTGGTGCGAGGACGCGGGCGTCGAAGTCGTCACTCTGTGGCCGTTGTCCACCGAGAACCTGGGACGGCCCCAGGAGGAACTCGCCGGATTGCTGGGCGTCATCATGCACGTTACGGAGCAACTCGCGGCTACTGAGCGCTGGCGGCTCCATCTGATCGGGGATATCGAACAGCTGCCGGCCGACATCGTCCGGGCAGCGCGGCAGTGTGAGCAACGCAGCGCCCCGGTGAATGGCATGACCGTCAACATCGCCATGGCCTACGGCGGCCGCGACGAGATCGCACGCGGCATCCGGAATCTCCTCCAGGCCCACCAGGAAGCCGGCACCCTGGAGCGCCTCGCGGAACGCCTGGATCCGGACCTCATCGACGAATATCTCGACACCGCAGGGCAGCCCAATCCGGACCTGGTGATCCGCACATCGGGCGAGCAACGGCTGTCCGGACTGATGTTGTGGCAGAACGCCTACGCCGAGCTGTACTTCACCTCCACTTTGTGGCCCGACTTCGACTACACCGAGTTCCGCCGGGCCCTGGCCTGGTACCGGCATCGCGGCCGCCGCTACGGCCGATGACCTACCTCAAACCCGCGGGAGACGCTCATGGCGAGTGCCATCGACTTCGACATCCCATTCCCTCACCGGTGCAGTCCCGATCTGGACGCCGCACGCGCCCACACCCTTGGCTGGCTGCGCTTCCACCGCTTGCTGAACCACACCCTCGACGAAGAACGCTTCCTCTCGTCGGCATTGGCCGAGACGGCAGCCTTCGCCTACCCCGACGCCACAGGCGAACGCCTGGACCTGGTCACCGACGCAGTGGCCTGGATCGCCGTCGCCGACGACTTCGTGGACGAACTCGACGCCCGCGACCCGCAGGCGATGCGCCGCGCCGAGACGTTCCGCCAGGCGTGCTTCGCCATCCTGGACGCTTGGACCGAACAGCGGCCCCTGCCCGCTGGCCACGAGCCCCTGACCGGCGCGTTGGGAGACCTCCTGGACCGGCTCGGCCGCACGGCGTCCCCGGCGTGGCGGGTTCGCTTCGCCGAGGGGCTGTGTGGCTGGCTCTGGGCCAGTTTGGACGCGGCGCATCTGCGGACCGTGGACGCATTCCTGAGCCTGCACACCTACCGGTTCCTACGTCGGGAGACCATCGGGGACCGATACTTCTTCCCCCTCATCGAAGCAGCCGGCGGCTTCGAAGTTTCCTCCGTGTTCTTCGGCCACCCCTACGCGGACGCCGTCCATCACGCCGCCGACGAGATCATCGGTTTCATCCAGGACGTGCACTCCGCCGACACCGAAAAGGCCCGCGGGGACCGCCATAACCTGGTCCTGATCCTCGAACACCAGCGCCAGTGCCCCCGTGCCGACGCCGTCACGGCCGCCCTGGCCGAGATCAGCCGCCTCAAAGACCGCTATCTTCAGTTGACCGCGGACCTGCCGCACACCTTCGACCGGCTCGGCCTCAGCCGCGACGAACGCAAGCACGTGGAGCGTTACATCACAGGCATCCATGACATCATCGCCGGCACGCGCGACTACGGACCCCGATCGAACCGGTACGAAGCCGTCACCGTGCACGACCGCGCAGCGACCTGAGCAAGCCCCCGCGGCAGCACGTTCTGAAGTCAGCCCCGCAGCAACCCGTTCGGTTCCGACGAAGGCCCCACCGCCATCGAGCGCCACCCCTGCCCGACCTGCGACGTGCCGCCGAGGAGCTACGCAAGGCCGGCATCGCCCTGGAGCTCCTCACCGGGCCCATCACAGGGCTGTACGACCCGGGCGACCGCCACGACCAAGGCGCCATCCTCTTCGGAGTGCTGGCCGCCCTGTCCGGAGCCGAGCAGGACACGACCGCGTGAGCGAGGGTGTCAAATCATGTGATCCGAACTGCACTCCCTGCGCGGTTCCTGCTCGACCCCCGAATACAGCCCATACCCAATAGGTCCCCGATACCAGCTTCGGGGGGCTTGCCCGGCGGCCGTGTCCGACGCTGGCCGAAGAGCCGCTGCTATGTACTGGACTTGTGGTGTCGCGGCGGAGCTCCTTGGGAAGCGAGAAGGTGATGGACTCCTCGGCGGCCTTGACCGTCTCCACGTCCTCGTAGCCGCGGGCGGCGAGCCATTCCAGGACGCCCTCGACGAGGATCTCCGGGACGGAGGCTCCGGAGGTGAGGCCGACGGTGGACACGCCCTCCAGCCAGGCCTCGTCGATCTCCTCGGCGTAGTCGACCAGGTGCGCGGCGCGGGCGCCGGCGCCGAGGGCGACCTCGACCAGGCGCACGGAGTTGGAGGAGTTCTTCGAGCCGACGACGATGACCAACTCGGCCTCGGCGCCCATATCTGCTTCACGGCCGTCTGCCGGTTCTGCGTCGCGTAGCAGATGTCGTCCGAGGGCGGGGAGAGCAGGTTGGGGAACTTGTTCTTCAGGGCGCCGACGGTCTCCATCGTCTCGTCGACGGAGAGGGTGGTCTGGGAGAGCCAGACGACCTTGTCGGGGTCGCGGACCTCGACGTTCGCCACGTCCTCGGGGCCGTCGACGAGCTGCATATGGTCCGGGGCCTCGCCGCTGGTGCCGATGACCTACTCGTGGCCCTCGTGGCCCTCGTGGCCGATCAGGAGGATGTCGTAGTCCTCGCGCGCGTAGCGCACGGCCTCCTTGTGGACCTTGGTCACCAGCGGGCACGTCGCGTCGATGGTGGCCAGCTTGCCGCGCGCGGCCTCCTCGTGGACGACCGGGGCGACGCCGTGCGCGGAGAAGATGACGATGTTGCCCTCGGGCACCTCGAACGTCTCGTCGACGAAGATCGCGCCCTTCTTCTCCAGCGTCTTCACCACGTATTTGTTGTGCACGATCTCATGGCGCACATAGACCGGCGCACCGTACTGCTCCAGGGCCTTCCGAACGGTCTCGATGGCGCGGTCGACTCCTGCGCAGACTCCGCGTGGTGAGGCCAGCAGGATGCGGCGGCGGGGCGGGTCGGTGCTCATGACTGCCTCACGGTGGCCGCCAAGGCGACGTCCTGCAGAACGAGGCGGGTGGCGGGCGGGGCGGGGAGGTCGTCGAGGGCATGGAGGGCCTGCTCACGACGGTCGCGGATGAGTTGTTCCACGGTGGCGCGGGCGCCGGTGGAGACGAGGACCGCGCGGACGCGGGCGGCGGTGTCTTCCGTCAGGCCGGGGTCGCCCAGGGCGTGGCGGAGCAGTTCGCGTTGGCCGGGGCCGGCGTGGCGGAGGGCGTGGGCGATGAGAACGGTGTGTTTGCCTTCACGGAGGTCGTCGAGGTTGGGTTTGCCAGTGTGGGCGGGGTCGCCGAAGACGCCGAGGAGGTCGTCGCGGAGCTGGAAGGCCTCGCCGAGCGGGAGGGCGTAGGCGCTGAGGGCCTGGCGGAGGGCGGGGCCGGCCCCGGCGAGGGCGGCGCCGATGTGCAGGGGGCGTTCGACGGTGTATTTGGCGGTCTTGTAGAGGATGACGCGCAGCGGGGCGTCGAGGTCGGTGTCGGACGCGTGGTCCCGGACGAGATCGAGGTACTGGCCTTGGACGACCTCGGCGCGCATGGCGTCGACGAGAGGCCAGGCGGCCTCTGCCTGAGCGGTGGTCAGGCCGGCGGTGTGGAGGAGTTCGTCGGACCAGACGAAGGCGAGGTCGCCGACGAGGACGGCGGCGTGGGCGCCGAGTTCGTCGGAGTCGGCCGGAGGGCGGGCCGGCCGGTGGCGGGCGGCCAGGATGCGGTGGACGGTGGGGTGGCCGCGGCGCAGGGCGGAGTGGTCCATGACGTCGTCGTGGATGAGGCAGAAGTCGTGGAAGATCTCCAGGGCGGCGGCCGTGCGGACGACCGGTGGTGGCGGGGGTGCTTCGGTGGCGGTGTGCCAGCCGAGCAGGCACAGCAGGGGGCGCAGGCGTTTGCCGTCGTCGAGGACGAACTCGGCCAGGGTCTCGACTGCTTCCGCGGGCATGCCGGCCGCGTGTGTGGCGTCGCGTTTGGCGTTGACGAAGCTTGTCAGGGCCTCTTCGATTTGGTGGCGGAGGTGGGTGAGGTCGGGGGGTTCGGTGGTCAGGGTGGGGGACGGGTTCATGTCGGGTCACCCGTTTCGGGGGGAGGCGGTTCGGTGAGGCGGAGGGCTTCCTCCAACAGCGCTTCGACCATGCGGCGTTCGGGAACCTTGCGTACGACTTCGCCATGGACGAAGATCTGGCCTTTGCCGTTGCCGCAGGAGACGCCGAGGTCGGCTTCGCGTGCTTCGCCGGGCCCCGTTGACGACGCAGCCCATCACGGCGACGCGCAGGGGATGGGGAAAGCCGTCGAAGGCGGCCTGGACTTCGGTGGCGAGCTTGTGGATGTCGACTTGGAGGCGGCCGCAGCCGGGGCAGGAGACGATCTCCAACTGACGGGGGCGCAGGCCGAGGGACTGGAGGATGTGGATGCCGGCTGTGACCTGCTCGACGGGTGGTGCGGAGAGGGAGACGCGGATGGTCGCCGATGCCTTCGCCGAGGAGGATGCCGAAGGCGACGGCGGATTTGATCGCGCCCTGGAAAGCCGGTCCGGCTTCGGTGACGCCGAGGTGGAGGGGGTAGTCGCAGGCGGCGGCGAGGAGGCGGTTGGCGGCGACGACGGTCATCGGGTCGTGGTGCTTCACCGCGATCTTGATGTCCCGGAAGCCGTGCTCCTCGAAGAGGGAGCACTCCCACAACGCCGACTCCACCAGAGCCTCCGGCGTCGCGGCCCCGTGTTTGGCCAGCAACCGTGGGTCGAGGGAGCCGGCGTTGACGCCGACGCGGATCGGCACCTTCGCGGCCGAGGCGGCCTTGGCGATGTCGGCGACGCGGTCGTCGAAGCGCTTGATGTTGCCCGGGTTGACCCGCACGCCGGCGCAGCCGGCGTCGATGGCGGCGAAGACGTAACGGGGCTGGAAGTGGATGTCCGCGATCACCGGGATCGGCGACTTCGCGACGATGGCGGGCAGGGCCCGGGCGCCGTCCTGGGAGGGGACGGCGACGCGGACGATATCGCACCCGGCGGCGGTGACCTCGGCGATCTGCTGCAAGGTGGCGTCGACATCGGCGGTGAGAGTGGTCGTCATGGTCTGGACGGAGACCGGAGCGCCGCCCCCGACAGGGACATCGCCGACATGGAGTTGCCGGGTACGGCGGCGCTCCGGCGTGGTGGGGGGGCAAGGCGGGCATCCCGAGGTGGGTGGTCATCGCGGCCGCCTCATTCCGTTGCTCGGTTTGACGAGGGGAGTCACGTCGTAGGTGGTCAGATCCGCGCGGGCCCGCAGGATGGCGGCGATGACGCCGTCCGCGTCCAGACCGGCCTGCGCCAGCAGCACCGAGCGCGCACCGTGTTCGACGAACGCGCCGGGCAGACCGAGGTTGACGACCGGGGGGGGGGTGACCGCCGCGTCCGTCCACCACGGCCGTGAACCGGGGAGCGGCCCGCGCCAGGAGGCGGGCGGCCCGCCGCAGCAGCCGGATGTCCTCGGCCATCACCTGTTCCACGCCCGGACGTTGGATCTTGACCGCGGCGAGCGCCCCGTCGGCCAGCCGCGCCCGGTAGACCTGTGCCAGCGAGGCGGCGCCCAACGGCGCCGAGGTGTCGATCTCCCGGAACAGCCGCCGCCACCGCGGTCCGAGCTCCGCCGCGAGCACCGGCTCGAACGTGGCGAAGGACGCGGGGGTGACCTGGTCGTGCAGCTGGCCCAGCTCCTCCAGCACGGCCCGCGGTACGAAGTCCGGCCGGGTGGAGAGCATCTGCCCCACCTTGATGTAGAACGGGCCCAGCTCCTGCAGCGCCTCCCGGACGGCCCGCGCCTGGCCCTCGGCGCCTTCCCCCGGTTTCGCCCGGCGGACGCGGACCTGCTCGGCCAGCAGCCGCCCCACCACACGGGAGACGTGCCGTGTGCGGCCACCACTCACAGACCCTCCCCGCGCACGACCTGTGCCGCAACCGGCGATACGGTCCACCCTCACCGTGGCGGCGGGTGCTTCCCCGCCCTCCCTTTCCGCGGACATCTCCAGTGCACGGCACCTCGCCGCCGGCCCACAACTCCGCACCGGGCGGCGCGTGAAGGGTATGGGAAGGCGCGCGGCGGCCGGCAGCAGCGTGCGGGCCCTTCCGGCCCGCGATTTCGCGCGGCCCTTGGCTTTGAAGGACACCTCGCGCACAGCTGCCGCTCGGACTTGCACGCCCGAGACACCGTCCCCCTACGGACCCCGCAACACACGCCCCAGTGCCATCAGGGCGGTGCCGGGGGGCGGTGGACAGATTCGCCGTCCAATACGACTGGCAAGCCGCTGGCTAAACGAGCAGGACGGCCGCGCGTGATCATCCGCCCCAGCGATCTGACCACCCACTGCCCTGCGGCCTCGAACGGCCTGACCTGCAGACCTACGCCCGAGCGCTCAGCCCCCCTCTCGCTGCGGCCCACACTGGCCGAGCACTGGGAACCATCGGTCTTCCCGGTGACTCCCACCCGCATGGACCAACCTGCTGCCGGGCGAGTTGACCGCCTGCGCGACAGCCGAACTGCCGGCTTTCCAAGCCTCCTCGCCCCTGCGGATCTGCCACCTGGTCAACCGCCCTTGCCCGCCAGCGGCCGGGCCTGGTCGCCGCCATCACCGACCACCTCGGCATACGCGCGCGCCCGGCGGGCCGGTCATCCGGAGGCCAGGAAGCCGAGCGGCTGCTGCCCGTGCCATGCCTCCGGACGGCGTACGCGGCCCCGGGCCTGTAGTGGGGCAGGGTCGTTCTCCATGGAGGATCGGGCAGCGGCGCTGTCTGCGGCCCGGGAACGGTGGCCGCGACGAGGTCGCGGCGGGTTCCCATGTCGAGGTTCACATCGCCGTACGGGCGCACGTGGGACCGGAACAGCTGTCACCTGGCTGCCTGGGGGTGGTGCGGGCTACCAGGTGACAACGGCCATGCCGGGTCGGCCAGGCGAGCCGGGGGCGCCGTCTTGTCCGTTCCCGCCGGGGTGGCTGCCGTTGCCGGAGACACCTCCTGCGCCTCCGTGTCCCGGGAAGCCTCCTTGTCCGCCGTGGCCACCGTTGCCGGTTCCGGCGGGGGGCGCGTACCGGGCACCACCGGGCAGGGTGATGGCGGCACCGGTCAGAGTTCCTCCCTCACCGCCTTGGCCGCCGTAATAGGTCCCGGCCTTACCGGGGTGTCCGGCCGTACCTGCCTTCAGGAGCCTGCAGATCGCGGTACGGCTCGTCCCGGGCTGCCCGACCGACCACTGCGCGCCCTTGGAAGGCGTATCCGCGGGGTCGCGGACCGTCTCGTCGCCGCCTCTTCCCCCGTCACCGGCCAGGCCCCCGCCCCCACCTGTCCCGCCGTTGACCGCTTTGTACCATCCCGAGGCCTCCCGGTCCTCGGTGTGGTCCACCTCGATACGGGACTCGCCACCGCTTGCGGCGATGGGGCCCGGTGTACCGCGTGTTCCCGCAGAGCCGTTGCCGGCGAAAAGGTTGGTACCGGCCTTCCCGCCTGTGCCGCCCCTGCCCTGCGGACCGCCGCTACCGCCCGGTCCGTTGGAAATCCACAGCACCGGAGAACGGGAGGGGTCCAGCTGGATGGGGCACGAGAAGAGAGAACCGGCACCGCCGCCCGCACCGCCTGAGCCGCTCGCGCCTCTGGCCCCCTTGCCTCCACCGCGGTTGTTGCCTGTCGGGCTGCCACTCGAGCCCTCTCCGCCACCACCGCCTCCGGCGCCCCCGCCTCCGCCTCCGCCCCCGCCGGCGGTCCACAGATAGACGGTGACGCTCTCCACTCCGTCAGGCGGGTACCACTCACTCCTCTCCTCGGTGAAGACCTTGTAGCCATGACTCGCGGCCGCATGACCCGGCGCCGGTGCCACCGCCATCACCGCCGCAACAGCAACCGAGATTCCAGCCACCTTCAGGCACCTGCCGCTAATGGATGATCGCCGCACGCGCACACTCCAGTCGTCATGTCGTGAAAGAAGCGCACGCCTGCAAGAGCCCGGAAGAGCCACCGGACCGTGCGCTGGGAGCACCCCCTTGCACGCTAACGAGCTGATCATCTGATCGGTAACGCCCCCTCACAGGAAAACGCGATCGTGCGGGAGGCGATACCGACCGCGATCGTCAAATCAGCCCGCGCGGTCACCCCGAGTCCGGAACACGATCACATCCAGCGGGGTGGAGTCGCTCCGCACCTGCTCGCCCGGGCGGTCCGCGAACGTCGGGGTGAACGGACCCGTCGGCCGGTTGGCCGTCTGTCGCCGCGTGAGGGCCGACCCGAAGGTGTGCCGCCCCGTCGACAGCGCGTCGATCAGCTTGTAGAGGGTCCGCGTCGAGGGCAGCGGCACCGCCCCTTCGCCATGCGTGGTCTCCACTTCAGGCACCCGCGAGGCTCTGGCCGCCGCCCGCGCCCGCGGCAAGGTCGGCGGCCGGCCCACCGTGGTCGACGAAAAGATCCTGCACATGGCCCGCGACCTGCTGCCCAACTCCGGGCACTCCATCACCGCGATCGCCAAGATGCTCGGCGTCTCCCCGGGGCACCGTCTACAACCACATTCCCGACCTGCGCGAGCTGCGGGCCAGCCGCATACCCGCCCAGCTCGAAGCTGGCGCACGGTGATCCCCGGCTGCCACAGACCAAGGACGGTGCCCCGCACCTGGGCGCGAAGCCGGGCGAGGAAGGCCCCTTCGGACCGTACGGCGATGATGACCCCTCATGCACGGTGAGCGGACCGTCAGACGAGGACACCAACGCGAGCGGCGAGAGCGCGTAGCTCGGTGGTCGTTCTCCCGGAGCCCAGCAGTCCGCAGACCAGCGACTTCACCGCCGGGCGAGCGTGAGTTTCCTCGGGGGTTGGTGTGCGGCGGCCAGGAGTGCGCGGATGCAGTCGTCCCGGCGGCCCGAGCGGGCGGAGGCGGTGGCGATGTCGGTGTAGTAGCGGGCCCGCCTCTCCGTGCTCGGCAGGCTCCCGGGTCCCACCGCCTTGGCCGCGGCGAGTGCGGCGGAGGGGTCGCCGGCGGAGTTCTCGGCGGACACCAGGTGCAGTTGGACGGTCATGGGGCTGAAGCCTCCGCCGTGGCCCCGCAAGGTGAAAACGCTCCTCTGCCAACGTTTTTGCAACGTGGGGTTGACGCTTCGTAGTCGCGGTCGGGTGAACGCTTGAGGAAACCGCTGGATAGGTGAGGGGCGGGCGCTAGCGTGCGCGAGATGACGACTCTCAGCAGCAACGAAGTGGAGAGCGTGCGCTCGACGGTGGCTGCGGCCCTGGCGGTCCGTCCGGGCGAGGTCGCGCCGAGCGTGCAGGAGGTAGCGGGACTGAAGCATCGCTTGACCGCGCATGCCGAGCGGCTGCTGCCGCTGACGAAGACCTGGAACGACTCCCGCCACCGGACGCTCGGCGCCGGATGTCCGCAGCTGGTGAGTTATGGGCTGCTGTATGTCCGCCGCGTGATCGACTATGGCGCCCCGGAGGCGGAGAAGGACCCGTGGGCCGCGTTGGTGTGGTGCCAGGAACTCGCCCGCGCGGTCGGCTCGATGTCGGAGGTCCTCACAGCAGGTGGTGAGGACCGGCGCTGAAGTCCGGGGGCGCTGGCCTTGGGCTGGTGCCAGGCCGGGTCCGTCTCGGGGGACAGGCCGATGTTTTCGCAGGTCAGGCCGGGGTTGTTCCCGGCCTCCTGTTGCGAGCGCCGCCCGGCGCGCGGACCCCGCGCTGCCCGGAGACCTGGTGGCGGACATCCCCTGCCTGGATACCCCTGGTGGGATACCCCGAGCGATACGGCGCTGTCACGCCGAGCCACCAGGCGTGAGCCCGGCGACGGCGAAACCGCTCAGCGGCGCTCGACACCCGCTCAAGCTTCCACCGAACAACCGAAACGGACAATTACCCTCCCCCTTTCCTCGATGCCAGGGCTCTCTCCCAGTGTCCGCCACCGCAAAGCGCCAGGTCACAGCCCGCCCCGGCACACGCTGGCCGCCAGGGGAGGACCTCGCAACCCGGGATCCGCTACCCTGTCACTCGTCGGTCAGCACCCCCTGCAAGTCCGCGCTCGACCCATCAAGCGCAGTTTTTGCAAGCTGCCCGACCTGCGGGTTTGACGAACCGGCTCGGCTGCCCGGCTACCGGGTTTTCGACAAGGTTCCCTACAAGCCCCGTTACGAGCCGCCCTGGTCCCCGGCTGGCCTTCGTCGCCTGGTAGCGGTCCTGCCCGGAAGGTGAGGGGGCTGCCCAGGTGCCTGGAGTCTTCTGGCGCGGGAAGCGCCCATGCACCGGCCGCGCGCGGCTTCAAGCTAAGGGAGCTTGCCCGGCGTTCAGAAGCTGCACCTTGCGGTCGTAGTCCTCCCAGCGCTCCATACAGTCCGCTGACTTCGAGCACCGACGGCGACGAAGACGACCCCGACGCTCTCCACACCCTCGTGCCCCAGCGCCTGCTCACCACCAGCCAGCTCGAACCGCCTGTCGGCCTGTTCCATCTGGTCCGCACCGCTCCCAAGGACCAGCCCTTCCACCTATACCCGCGCCCAGCTGCTGCCCGCCAGCGCCGGATAACCTCTCCGCCGGGCCGCTCAGCCCGGGCCCGCCCCATCGCCCCACCGGCGGGCCCGGCACCCGACACCGACCTCGGCCTCCGGCTAGGACCGCTGTTCGGCCCGGTGCCCACGCTGTCGCACGCACGCCCTACGTGGCCCGGCCGTACTGCGTGTCGGCCCTGTCCGTTCGCTGCGGTCGGCGGGCCCCGCTCGTCCCCGGAGGAGAAGCGTCGCCTACTCGGCACCCGTTCCGAGGGCTTCGTCACGCATTGCACTCGCCATGGCGGCCGCCGCTTCACTCACGGCCCACACGTGCGTTCTGGCCTGCCGTGGCGGCGCCGGGTCCCCGGGGCGCAGCGGCCGGTAGCGCAGCAGGCCGTAGCGGTTGGCGACGTACCCGATGATCTGTTGTGTCCAGCGGGCGGCGGCGTTGCGTCCGCCGATCTGGGTGACGATGCCGATGGGGTCGGTGAGGACGTCGCCGGTGTGGATGCGGCCGGTGGTGATGAGGGCGGCGAGCTGGCGGGCGAGGGCCTCGCCGAGGTCGGCCGGCCGCGGGTCGGCCAGCCCGGCGTGGGCCAGCAGCGTCGGCGGGACGGGTTCCTGTGCCTGCTGGGGGCCGCGCCGCGTGGACCGCGGTGGGCGGGGGTCCGGCCGGCGGCAGGGAAAGGGGAGCAGCAGCCGGGTATGGGCGCAATGGTCGGGGGCGAGCGGGGGCTGGTCGGCCAGGTGGTGGCGCAGTGTCCAACTGCCCACACTGTCCAGGAGATCCGCGGTCCTGGTGAGTTCGGCGTGTTCCAGCGGGTGAAGGTGCTCCAGCCGACGGAGGGAGAGCCGGGACTCGCCGTCCTGCTGGTAATCGGCCTGCTGTTCCTCCTCCCATTCCCGCCAGGCGGTCAGCCCCTCGGCACCGGTGTGCAGGACGAGGCGGCCGTGCCCGTCCCACATCCCTAAGACGACCCGGCTCTCCTAGACGCCGACCAGCCGCAGGCCAGCGGCCCCCGTCACATACGGCGCCTGGCCCGGCACCCAATGGACAGCTGGAAGGAGCAGCGCCATCACCAAGGCGAAGCCGAGGGGATCGGGGGCCAGGTGCAGACAGGTCGTTCCGAGATGGACCGCGGAGATCCGGGCCAGATCTACGTGCTCCTCGCCGCTCCTCAGCCCTTCCATGAGCTGGGACTCCAGGCGCTGCTGGCCCTGGCACCCCGGGACCTCGGGGTAGCCGAGGGTATTGGGGAGCCGTGGCGGCACTGCTGAGGCCATGGGCCGAGACCCTAGTCCTTTCTGGCGGCGCCGCGCACACACATGTCGCCGATGTGAGCGACGGGTTGACCGGTTGTCATGGGCCGGCCGAGGCGGAGGGAAGAACACCGGCCCTGACGGAGGTGACCGCTGCGCGACCCGCGACGGCCTCCGGCCCGGGCTCGGCGGCAAGCCACGGCAGCAGACCCTCCCCGACGGCCAGCCCCTTCCCGCAGGCACCGCGACCGGCAGCCTCGGCCGCCCAGGCGGCAGCGGAGGCCACGGCGGCCGCAGCCACGACCGCTCCGCCGGCGACAAGGGAGAACCCGGACACCGCCACCAAGGCATACCCCGGACGCCCCGGCTACGCCGTCATCACCTGGTAAACCACCCCACAACCACCCTCGCGCCGGGCCTCCCGACCGCCGGGCACGACCCCTACGACCGCCCAGCACGATGCGGCGGAGGTTGTCCTGGGCGACGATGGCGAGGTTGCGGCCGGACTTCTCGCGCAGGCCGGCCGTGAGGGAGGACTTGCCCGAGGCGCTGTTGCCTCGGAGCACGATCAGGCGGTGTCGCTGGTCCCCACGGTGCCGTGCGCGGCCTCGGTCAGCCGACACCGGGTCGGCGTCGTAGCTCTCGATGCAGCCGGCGTCGCTCTCGCCGGTCGTCATGGTGCGGAAGGCCGCGGCTGGGATCGCCTCCAGCTCCCGGGTGATGGCGCACAGATCGACGTCTCCGTAGTCGTCCACGAAGTGGCCGTTGTCGCCGTGGTCGAGGAGGAAGTCCCGCAGGACGTCGTCCGGCCAGTGCAGGGCAACGCCAGTGCCGGGTTGGCGCGGAAGCGGTCGAAGCCGAAGCTGAGGCCCCCGTCCCGGCGGAGGGCCATCAGCGGGCCGAGGTCGTTGAGCTTCATGTCAGGCACCCCTCTCCAGCGCGTACAGCTCGTAGGGGACGGTTCCGTCGTTGGTGTGTCGGTCGGCCGTGCCGACGTGGGTGAACCCTGCTTTGACCAGGACGCGGCCGGAGGCGGGATTGTCGGGGTGATGCATGGCCTCCAGCTGGTTGAGGCCGGCGGTGGTGAATGCGACGTAGACGACCTGGGTGGCGGCCTGGGTGGCGTAGCCGTTGCCCCAGCTGTCTTCCCGGAGGATGTAGCTGATGGTGCCCATGGACGGCGTTCGTCGCCGCAGCGAAATCAGGCCGACCAGCTCGTCCTCGGCGACGATGCCCCAGCTCCACTGCACGCGCGGAGTTTCGGCAGCTCGGGCGAGGGCCTTGCGGATCTTTTCATGGGCCTGGTCGAGAGTGAGGGGCCTGCCGGTGGTGTGCCGGATGGAGGCCCCGCTGTAGACGCGGGTGAGCGCGGGAGCGTCGTCGAGGGCCAGGACGCGCAGGGTCACCATGCGGCGGTCAGCTCCTTCGCGGTGGGCCAGTCGGCGGGGTCGGGGGCCAGGCCCGCGGTGATGGCGCCCTCGAACTCGAGGAAGCGCCACGGCCGACGGCCAACCACCGGCCACCGTCCCATGTCCCAGCGCTCACCCGGTAGTCGGGGCTGAGGGCGCCAACGGCGGTGAGGCGAAGGAGGTGGTCGCCCTCCTGACCAACCCGGCGGCCTTGTCGCGGGCGTCGTCACCGTCGGGACTGTTGGCCTTCAGCGCGACGGCACGCTTGGTGCCCTGGATCTTCCAGGGCCGGGAGCCGCGCCGGTCGCTCAGGACCTGGATCGCGGTGGGCTCGCCGGTGTGTCCGGTGAGGACGGCGACGGCTTCGCCGGGGGAGCAGGTGGCCGGCCCATGTGCGGGTCTCCTTCCACTCGGTGGGGATGTGCTCGAACACGTCGCGGCCGTCGTCGTCGGCCGCGGCGAGCGCGGCGGCCAGGTCGGGGATCGCGCTCAGGAAGCGGGGGTCGCCGCGACGGACAGCGGCCCTCACGGGGAGGCCATGGCAGCGTGGACAACTGCACCGCCGCACCGAGCACGTTCACCGGACGCCGGAACTTCGGCAAGAACGCCTCATCGCCGGGGTGAGGGTGAAGTAGCGGATCAGCTCGCCCTTGCCGATCGCCGGGAACGACTGCAGGCCCTCCAACTCCTCATCGGAGAACACCCGCGTCGCCACCCCGCGCTCCCTCGCACCGAGAACCTCACCGGCCCAACCAGCCCAGGCAGGATCGGCAACGCGCACGCGTGAGAACCACCAGTTCAGGACCTCAACAGCGGCTTCGGGTTGCTTTCTCGGCGAAAGCTACGGAGACCTCCGCCCCCTGCGGTAGCCCGCTCGCGGTAACGGCCGGCGCGGCGCTGAGACGCCCCCGGTCCCACCAGAGTCTCACGGGGGCGGGCTGTGAGTAGGCATCCTCTCGGCACCCGCACGGCCACCACCACTCGAACAGCCCGCCGGGCTTCGTCGTCCGGCGCACCCCTCCCACCCCGGAATCGTCTGTGAGACGGTCGGGGACGCCGTGAATGTCAGTGCCCTTTGGCAGCCTGATCACATGAGCAAGATAGTGAATTACAGCATGGCGAACCGCGGTGCGGTCGCGCGATTCCTCCCCGCACGGGACCTGACCGACGACGAAAAACTGCGCCTGGGCGGCATGAGGGAGGACGCGCGGGCGCATCAGGACGACCTCGATGCCCAGGGCGTGGACTGGGGGCTGTCGGTGCAGGACGCCCTGGAGGAACTGATCGCCGGTCGGGCAGACTCCACCGCCGAGTACGCCGGCAGCGCCTACTTCACGGCTCTCCAGGTCATCATCGACCACAACGCGAGCGACCCCTCCACCCTGGCGACCTACCGGAGCCCAGCGACCGTCTTTGCGTCTCTGGACGAGGCGTTGAAGGCCGCGGGCGTGTCGGTGGACCTGCTGCCCAGCCAGTACATTTTCAGCGGCCCGCCCTCGGAGATCGGTTTCTACATTCCCCGCCCGCTGGAGGGCTCACCGGAGATCGGGTGCTGGCCGCTGGCGAAGGCCGGGCCCGCGATCAACGCTTACCGCGCGGTACTGGACCGGATCGACACCGACCTGCGGTACGAGCTGGAGGAGCTGATCGAGGCTCTCGACAGCTGGTACGCAGAATGGCATCAGCGCCAGGGTTCCTGGTGGTGGGCAGAGGACGGCTCCATCTTCTTCTCGATCACCGGCTGACCGGCAGGGCCGGCCCACCGCAGGGGGCGCCGAAGTCTCTGGACGCCCATTCCGGACGAGGTCCGAGGCGACCATCAGCGGATCTACGAACTCATAGCCTCTGGCATCGGCACCACGGACGAGGCCTGACACCGGAGAAGCCGTGCCCGACCCGCCCCGGCCCCGTCGATGGCCGACTGGTGCGGCGCACCACGCCGTCGTACACCGCTTATACCTGGGCGGAAGGGTGGCAGCCGGCGCAGTGCCCGATGGCCGTGTTGCCCGTGGCGGGATGAGAGCCCTTCACGTTACCCAGCAGCAGATCAGCCACCTATGCGCCCTGAGATGCGCCAGAGGCGTCAGGAGCGGCGCAGGGCGGGTGGTGTGCGCTGGGGCGTGAGCGCGGGGCGTCGTCGGGTGGTGCGAATGTCCGCCTCGTGTAACACGTGCTGGAACCTTCAACCTTGGGGCGTCAGGTGGCGCACAGTGATGTTTCTCGGCGTTTCGCCGGGATCTTCATCAACTGGCACGGCCCGCTGGGCTGTGCCCGAAAGCAAGGTTTTGCTATGATTTCAGCTGCTATCGCCCGTGTTGCTGCTACCGCCGTCGCGTGCGGCGCGGTCCTCGCCACAACGGTCCTCCCCGCGACCGCGGTCACCCATGCCAGCCCGGGCCGAGCGACCTCGCCGGTCGTGATCGGGAAGATCCAGTACGACAGCCCCGGCAAGGACGACCGCAGCAACTGGAGCCTCAACGCCGAGTGGGTCGACATCGTCAACACCGGCCGCCACGCGGTGAACCTGAAGGGCTGGACCCTGAAGGACGCCGACCGGCACACCTACCGCTTCGGCCACCTGCGCCTGGCCCCCCACCACAAGGTCCGCGTCCACACCGGCACCGGCCGTGACACCGTCCGCGACGTCTACCAGAACCGCCGCGCCTACGTCTGGGACAACTACCGTGACACCGCCACCCTCCGCAACGCCAACGGCCGCACCATCGACGCCGAGTCCTGGGGCTACCGCGGACGCTGACCGATAGGCAGAAGCCGCCCCTCACACCCCGCACAGCGGTGCGTCCCGAGGCTCGAGGCCCGGGACGCACCGCTGTGCGCTATCCAGCTACCTGCTCTGGCGCGGCCTGGCCGCATGGTTCGGCGAGGAGGGGTGGCTGACTGCGGATTCTCAGGTTTGTGAGAGATCTGTGTGGTCGCGGTGCTGCCTGAGGATGCGGTCGGCGGGCGCTCGCAAGGCGGGTGAGGTCAGTTCCAGGTCGCGGTTGTTGCGGCCGTCGAGCATGTGATCGAGCCAGCGTTCGTACCAGGCCAGGAAGTCAATGGCCGAGGAGACGTTGGGGCCCCAGAAGCCATCGGCGTTTCCGGTGACGACACGGCCGCCCAGCGGACCGGTGACCCCCAGGAGCACCAGATCAGTGCACCCGGCCTCGATGATGTGCAGAAAAAGATCGCCCCGGTGAGGCGGGAGGCCCGCGGCAGTGAATCCCCGAGGGGATCCGGTCTCTCCCGGGGGATCCATCGTGTACAGCCGGCAGGACTTCAGCGGCAGGAGACCGTAGAAGGGGGATGCCCCACTGCCGCCGAGGGTGGTCAGGAAGGTGCGGTAGGAGGTAGGCAGTTCGACACCACGGTCGGCCTCAAACCTTGCCACTAGGGCTTCGGTCAGCGGTGGATCGAGGCGGAACCGGTGCTTCTCCTCGCCGAAGGAGTGGCTTCGAACCGCGGCATAGGGGACTTTGGCCAGCTTGCGCCGGATGCGGGTGACTCGGGAGTCCATGTGAACTCTTCTCTCTGTTCTCCCGCAAACTACCCGGCCGCTGACATCGGTGACCACCCTACGGGCGGCCGGTGCCGCCACTCTTCGGCAGCACGCGCCGCGCGGACCCGGCGCAGGGCACCACCGCGGTCGCCGCCTTCCACCGCCACGTACACGGCCAGAACCAGACCGCCCTCGGCGACCAGCTCGGCTACGACAAGACCTACATCTCCGCCCTGGACACGGGGAGGCGCACCATCGACGACGCCACCGTCCGGCTGGGCCGCCGCGTCCGCGTCCAGCTCGGCGCGGTTGGCCGAGAGAACGCGGACCCTGCCGCCAGGGCGGCCCGGAGACGGGAGATGCGGAGGGGGCCCATGTAGGCGGGAAGGTCGGCCGGGGCGACCCAGGCGGCGTCGCGGATCTCGTCCGGCTGAAGGCGCAGTGACGGGGTGGGGGAGCAGGACTGTGCCCAGGTTTGATCGGCCGGCTCGACGGCGATCCCACCGGGCGGCTCCTTTTTGGAGGTCCTCCTTTTTGCCGCCTCGGCGGCGTGCTGATGAGCATGGCAGACTGTGGAGTCGACGTTGGCGTCCCAGGTGATCAGGCCCTCGGCGTCCGCGTCGGTGTGGAGCCGGGTCAGGGTCCTGGCCCACGTCCCGTCCCGCTGCCAGCGCCGGAACAGGTCACAGGCCCGGTCCCATGGGCCGAAGCGATTCAGGCAGATCACGCCACGGAGGCCCAGTGAGGGCTCGCCACCGTATGTCGTCTATCAACTGCCGCCGGGGCCAGACCTGAGGCCGCCCTGGCTTCTTGCCTACCGGCAGCAACGGTTCCAGCCGGGCCCACTGTCCGTTCGTCAGGTCTCCGCGTCCCACCCCGAGATCATCACAGGTTTTGATCAGGAGTCTCCTCCGCCGGAAACAACGGGTTCCCGTCCTCACCCGTGAACGGCGGACGGGACGGCAGGTGCCCTAACGCTTGCCAGACAGCGTGGGCGGCAGCGAACTTCACGTCGCCCGGACCGGTATCTGTAGGAGCGATGGCGATCCCGGTGACCTCCACCAGTAGGCTGCGGACGCCGGTAGGCAGTTCCCTCAGCGCGTACCAGGCGCCATCGCGTGCTTCCGCCTCGGCACCAGTGTCTCCCGCGCCATCAACGGCTGCCGGGTGATTCCAGCGGAGTACATCCGCACGAACCACGACCCCAGCACTCGTCGCCGGGACCACGCGCACGCTGACCTCGGCAAAGCGCGCCCAGCGGTTCGTCTGACGCCGCCGTCGAAAGCTCCCATCCAAGACCTGAATCTCCCGTACTACCGATGCACCAACTGCCATTTCCACAACAGGCCCTAGACGGGGGAGCCTTGCTGGCTCAGGCTTCGATCCGTATCCAGGTGTCGCCGGCGCGGAGCCAGAGGATGCCGTCGCGGCCTTGGGCGCAGCGCATGACAACCGGACCGGGTAGCCGCAGCCTTTCCTGGGCGGTGATCACCCAGGCATCGTCGACGAGCTCCGCGCGGCTCAGCTCGACGCCGGGGCTGTTGTGGAACCGGTGGGTGAGGAGCATTCGGGTACCGCGGACGGCGATGCCGTCGGTGTCCTTCAAGGGGTTGCGGTAGCTGCTGATGCCACCGGTGGCGGGATCGACTCGGGACAGGAAGGCACCCTTGTGGCTGTACCAGGCGAGCCAGACCACGGCGTCCTCGGTGGCCCCCGCGCTTCCGCCGAGGGGCCATACGGGGAGCCGTCCTTGAGGGCTCCAGGTGTGGATGCCGTCGGTGTCCCAGCGGGCCAGGCCGGCACTGGTCTCCGGGTGGTCTCCATAGATGCCCTCATCGCCGTACGAGGTCCAGATGCCGTCGTCGCGGTCGGTGACGATGTAGTCGATGTCGTCGCCGATGCAGAAGTGACTCACCGGGTGTCCCCCGGGGGAGTTCACCGCCGCGTTCCTTTCCCAGATCCCGTTCCGGTCCCGGCCTACACGCCCTGGTGCCAGCAGGAACCGCGCTCCCGAGAGCAGGGCCAGGTGGCTGGTCCACGCGGCTATGCCGGTTACGGGGGTGCGGTGTTCCGTCCCGCCCGAGATCACGACCAGTACGCCGTTGCACGGAGCCGTCACGCTCCATCCGACCCATCCCTTGATGTACGGGGAAGGGCTCAGGTGTCGTTTCTGGACCAGCATCACCGCGAGTTCGCTACTCGGCCCGACGCTCCACCACAGAGCCCGCCATCCAGCTCGGGCATCCTCAAGGGGCAAGCTCCACACGACAGGCAGTTCGCCAAGCGCCATCGGCATTCACCTTTTAGTCTCCAGGCCCCAACGGTGCCCGAAGAAACGCACGTTACCGGACGGCGGCTGCAGCGTTTCGACCAGCCGCCCTGGGCAGCGAAGGCGAGCTGTTTCTCGGTCTTCTCCGGGAGCCACATGCGTCGCTGTCGAGAAAGGCGAAGTAGGCACGCTCGATCGCGAGGTTTGCGGTGCGGGTCCACGTCGTAGCCGACGACACGGTGACCCACCTCTGCGGCACGTACCGCCAGCGGAAGCCCTGCGTAGCCCCGACCAGCGACAACACGCAATTGAATGGCGCTGCGGCTGACGCCGTGCTCGCGAGCCAGGCCCTCGAGGTCCAGCTCCTGATCGTCGTCGACGGCGAGCTCCGGCCCCTCCGGCGGGCTGGTCGTTGAACCAGACCGGGAAGATGGGTGAGCGTGGAGGACTGGGCCGAGATCCGGCGGTTGCACCAGGCCGAGAAGGCACCTACGAGCCCAATGAGTACGGCACGCACATCCGGATGAGCAACGAATAGCGCCGGGGCCGCCCGCCCCGGGAGCCGGCGGCCCGGGCACACTCGGAGCCGTGCCCACACATACTGATCCCTCCGTCCTGTACCCCGAGGTCGCGGCCTGCGGCAGCCTCGCCACAGCGCTCCGGGCCGAGGCGGACGGCTGCCTCGGCGCCGTCCCCGTCACCTCCCCGGACTCCACTCCACTGCTCCGCGCGACCGCTGGCAGCACCCTTCCTCACCGCGGGCCGCTGGAGATCAACGCACGGTCACACGAACGGCGGTGGTCGATCCGCGGCGCGGAAGCGTTCCAGGGCATGCCCCTCGTCGAGGGCAGCACGGACGACCTGGCGGAGCTCGCCAAGGCCGCCCGGGCGTGGCACGACGGAACGTCGCTGGCTGGCATCCGTCAAGCGGTACCGTTCGTGCACCTGACCGGCCGGTTCGAGGTACCCGACCACGATCCAGCGCGCTTGGCGAAATCTGAGTGGCAGAGCATGCGCCTCGAGGCGGGCGAACTGGAGTACGTCTGGAAGGACTCGTACCAGGCCCTGATCGAGGCGGCGCACGCCGAAGCGGCGCTGCGCGCCCTCTACCCGTTCACGAGCCACTGGGCGCTGCGTTTCTCGAGCACCACCCGCCCGTGCCTGACCGTTGTCGGTCCGTGCCTGATCGCGAACAGCGACGGCACGTATGTGGTGGGCCGGGACTTCACCGGCGACCTCGGCCGGTTCGCCACAGCGCGCGAGGCCGTGGCAGCGGCCGTACGCGCGCTGCCCTCCGGCCTCGGCCCGGTCACCCTCGGTGCATGACCCAGCCCACACCAGAAGCGCTCCAGCGACGGAGAACCTGTATGTCCACCGCAAACAGCAACCGTGACCCCGCGGGTTTCTTCCCTAGCCCTTGAGCGGGTCGCCGGGCAGGCCGGCCTTGCTTACGCGGTGGTTGGCTCCGGGGCCGGCAACCCGGGCCCGCGACCACACGCTATCGACGACACTGACCTGGTCTTTCGGACATCCTTGAAGGGGCGAGGCTGCGGGGTACCTGGCATTCTCCCAGGTGGTCGACCAGTCGCGCTGGACGGTGAGGGACGCGAGCCGGGGGTGGGTTCTACGATGGGCCGGTGACCGAGACACTGCCCCCTGTGGGCATTGACCTCTTCGAGGCTGAACGGGTCTTACTGGCCGAAGCTGCGGAGCCGCCGGTGCCGTCCTGGGATGCTGAGGCCCGGGACCGGGTGTGGGACATGGCGGTGCGGGCCAACCCCACTCTCTTCGACGGGCCTGTGGTGGCGTGTGGGGGGCTGGAGTGGACGGGCCCGCGCGTCCTGCGTCTGTCGTGGGTGCGTGTGACGTACCGGCACTACGCTTTGCGTCGCGTTCCCGGCGCCACCGCGCTGCCCTCGGTGTTCGTCAACGTTGTCCAGCCGACCGACGACGGCCGTGTGCTGGTGGCGAGGATGTCGCCCTCTACGGCCGCCCCGGGGCGCTGGCAGCTGCCAGGGGGGTCCCTTGAGCCTCCCCAGGGCGGGGCGGTGCTGGACGAGTCGGCGCCGGCCAGCCAGGCCGCGCGGGAGCTGGTGGAGGAGTTGGGGATCGGCGCGGCTTTCGAGGACCTGAAGCTGTGGGTGGTTACCCGCGGCGATAACGGCAGTGTCGGCCTGACCTACCTGGCGCCGGCCCTTCCCGAGGCAACTCTGCGCGCGGCCTTTACCGCTGTTGCGGCAGCCGAGCGTGCCCAGGGCCGTGAATCTGAACTCGACGGCATTGCCCTGGTGCGCTCACCGGACGAACTGGCCGTTCTGGCCGGTCCGCACGCGGACTACCTGGAGCCGGTCGTCCGCCGTTTCTGCGGGTGCCGCTGACGTCAGACGCTGGAGAGGAAGTCGCGTCCTCGTTCGTCGAGTTCGGCCACGCACCGCAGGCCACGGGCCCGGAAGCGTGCGAGGTCGCCGCGCATGCGGGAGACCGCCTTGCGGGTACGGACGGAGCGGACACTGCCCCTCCCGCAGCGGAAGCTGCGCTTTCCGCTACCGATCCCCGTGGGCCAGTCGGTACACACGGGCGGGCGGGTGATCAATGCCCAGTGCCGGCTGCCACGCCCGAAGGGCCTGCGCGGACGGCACGAAGAGCGGCCCCGGCAGCGCGTCCGTCCTCGCCCACTCCCACCGGCTCACCAGCTCCGGTTCCACCGCCGTCGGGCTCCCCGCGTGCACGGCGACCACGGCGACGGCGGTTGCCCGGTTGGTGCCGCCGACCTCGTCGAGCAGCAGTGCGATCACCTCGACCTTGTCCGTCTGAGCGGACAGCGATGTCTCCTCGCGCAGCTCACGGACCGCGGTCTCCTCAAGGGATTCCCCGGGCTCGACCTTCCCGCCGGGGCACTCCCACACCCCGGACCGGTGCAGACCCAGAAGAACCCGCCCCTCGGCATCGGTGACGATCACGCACACCCCCAGAGCGGTCTGGGCGACGGGCGGGGCCGTCGTGCGCGGCCGGCTGGCCACCCGAGCGCACCGGCGGGCGCTGATGAGCTGGCAGCGCACCGGATCGTCATCCGCGGGCGACGGCAGAACGGCGACGTCCTCGACGAGGAACCCGGCCTCCACCAGCAGGTCCTCCCACAGGGCCGGGGTGAGGACCCACATCGAGGTCGTCAGCATGCCGTCATCGCCCAGGCGTACGCCTTCGGGGCGTGGGTGGACGGTTGAGGAGGGGCCGACACCGTCCCGGTTGGTGTGCAGAACGGAGAGGACCAGGCGTCCGCCGGGCCGGATCCGGGGCGCGAGCGCCGGCAGGAGCTGGTGGGGGTCGACGAAGCCGAAGGAGTGCATGGCGTACGCGACGTCGTAGGGCTCCGTCTCTTGGCGGAGGTGCTCGAGGATGTCGGCCAGGATGAAGCGCACGCCCGGCTCGTCCTTGCTGTAGCGGTCGAGTGCCCGCTGGTGCTGGGTGGGGGAGCCGTCGACCGCGTCGATGACCGCGCCGTGGGCGCGGGCGAGGTGCACGGCATAGCGGCCGGTGCCGCTGCCGATGTCGAGGACCCGGCGGCCGGCCAGGTCGCCGAGCACTTCGTCACCGGGCCCTCCGTCCCAGAACGTCCAGTTGGCGCGCTGGGGTTCGGGCGGGTTGGTTCCGCGATCGAGGTGATAGCGCCCGAAGTCCGTCCACACCTCGTGATCGGCCGTGTCGCTCATCCGTGCCCCCTTGTCTCCGTGTCGTCGGCGCTCGTAGCCCGGAGGGCGTAGCAGCGCAGCGTCCCCAGGTCCGTGGCACGGACCGTGCCCCACCGGCTGGTCAACAACTCCTCGTCCAGACCCGTGATCCCAACCGACGCGTGCTCGGGGGGAAGGCGGTCGGCCATCGGGGTGACCACCCAAAAGACGCCGCCGAAGTCCAGAAGGCTGCGCACGCGGTCGAGGAAGGCCGGTTTGTCCTTGATGAACGCGAAGAGCAGGCGCGCGGTGATCAGCGCGAAGGCGCGCTGCGGCAGGGGCGGAGGCTGCACGGCTTCGATGTCCGCGCAGCAGTACTGCACCGGCCCGGCGGTCGGCTCGGCGAGAGGGGGGGCAACCGGAGTGCAGTCCAAGCCCGTGACCTGATAGCCGAGATGGGCGAGGTGACGGGTCAGCGCGCCGTCGCCGCACCCGATGTCCAGCGCGAGGCGCCCACGGCCAGGGCCCGTGTACTGAGCCAGGAGCGCGGTTTCGGCGTCGGTGAGCGGGCTGTAGCGGCGGCCCGATGCCCACAATCTCCCCCAGTAGGCGGCTGGGTTGTCGATCTCGTCGGTGGTCACGCCGGTTCTCCTTCCGGGCGGGGCTGAGAGACGGGAGCTGTGTCGGGGACGTGGTGCATGGTCCGGATCGAGGAGGCGAAGAGCACGCCGAACGGGATGGTGAGGGCGGCGGTGCCGAGGGCGAGGGTGTTCCACACGCCGACCCAGGTGCCGGCCGCCCCGGCGGCGAGGGCGGCGAGCGGGCGGGTGCCGTAGGTGATCCACTGCCCGGTGGCGAGCATCCGGCCCTGCATGCCCGGCTCGCACACGGCCTGGCGGATGCTGCGCTGGGTGGAGCCCTGCGCGGTGGCGGCGGCCAGCTGGACGAACAGCCCCACGGCGACGGCCACCTGACCGGGTCGGCCGGGCCCGACCAGCAAGATCGGTAGTTCGGTGAGGGGGAGGAGGGCCAGGGCGGTGAGCATGACCCGGGCCGGGCTACCGGCCCACGAGTGGGCGGACGACGAGCGCGCCGGCCACGCCGCCGAGCGCGGCCACGCTCAGCAGGGTGCCCAGCGCGGTCGCCGAGTAATGCAGGTCGCGCAGCAGGTACACCGACCAGATCGTGGTGATCACGGCGAAGGCACCGGTGAAGGCGGTGCCAGTCAGCAGCAGCGGCCGGATCGTGGGGTGCCGCACCACGTAGACCACGCCCTCCTTCATCTCGTGCCGCATGGTCGTCTGCGCGGGCCGGTGCGGCTTGGGTTCGGGGGTGCGGATGCTGCCGAGGAGCAGGGCGCAGGCGAGGTAGGAGGCGACGTCGAGGTAGAGGGAGCGGGCGGCCCCCAGGACGGCCACGACGGCGCCGCCGAGCTGGGCGCCGGCGCTGTCGGCCAGCGACGAGATGGCGCCGACCTTGGCGTTTGCCTCGAGCAGCCGGTGGCGGGGCAGCAGGGAGGGGAGGTAGCTGATGCGGGCGGTGGACCCGAACACGGTGGCCGTCGTGCTCAGCAGCGCCACCGCGTACAGCACCTCCAGCGACAGACGGCCGACGGCATCGGCCAGCGGGACGACGGCGAGGACCAGGCCGGAGACGAGGGTGGTGCCGATCATCACGGGGCGTTTGCGGTGGCGGTCGGCCAGGGCCCCGGCGGGAAGAGCGAACAGCAGCGGCGGCAGCCGCTCGGCGAACGCCAGGAGGGATACCTGCCACACCGAGGCGTGCAGTGAGACCACGGCGATCAGCGGCAGGGCCACCGAGGTGACGCCGCTGCCCACGAGGTCGACCGCGTTGGCGCCGAAGTACCGGGCGAAGTCCTGGTGCCGCCAGAGGCTCCCCTCTCCCGCCGGGGCGTCGCTCACCGCTGCGCGCCCTTCTTCACTGCGTCGGCCGGCCCGCGCGGGCCGGGCACGGTGGCGTCCTGGTACTGGCGGACCTGCATCTCGTACAGCTTGCTGAGGGAGGGGGCGGTGGTGTAGGTGAACGGTTCGCAGACGTCGGTGCTGTGGTGGCTGGCTGCGGTGAGGGCGGCGGTGAGGCGGTCGCGTGCTGGCAGGTTGGCGGTGGCTGTGGCGTGGAGGGCGCCGAGGGCGAATTCGTTGCCGCAGCCGACGGCGGCGTATCCGTCGGCGGGCTCGGCTACCTGGTAGTCCGCGTAGACGATGAAGAGGCGGCCGTGAATACCGACGAGGAACGTGCCGGCCTTCTCCTGTTCGGATTCCTTGCGCGCCCAGCCCGCTTCTTTCAGGCAGGTGCGCAGCTTGTTGACGAACCGGGTCGTCATGAAAGCGTCGAGGTCGCCCTTAGGGTTGGGGGCTTTGAAGGCGTGGTGCAGGAGCTGGCCCATGCGGAAGCTGCCGCAAAAGCCCAGGGCGTAGGGGCCGTTGCGGAAGACCTTCGGGTCTTTGCGGATGGTGAGTCTGCATCCGGAGATGCCGGCGGAGTCCCCGCCGAGGTGGACCCGGTCTTCTTCGATGAGCCCGACGATCACGGTCAAGATGCGCTCTCCTATCGGTTCTGTCGAGTTCGCGGAACCTTGTGTCGGGAGGGGGGAGGGGCGCTCGTCGCCCGCAGCGCACGGTCTTCCCTCCGCCCCTCCTGGGGTCAGGCGTCTGCGGATTCCCCTTTCCGGGGAGCAGGCACGGTCCCGTTCCCGTACTGGGCGGCCTGGAGTTCGTACAGCTCCCGGTAGTGGCCGCCGGTGAGGGCCGTCAGCTCGGCGTGCGAGCCCGATTCGAGGAGCCGTCCTTGGTGGAGGACGTAGATGATGTCCGCGTTGGCCGTGGCGGCGAGGCGGTGGGTGATGAGCAGCACGGTGGTGACGCCGTCATCGGTGAAGGAGCGCAGCGAGTCGAACATCTCGATCTCCGCCTTCGGATCGAGCGCGGCCGTCGGCTCGTCGACGATCAGCAGGTCGCGTTCCCTGTAGACGGCCCGTGAGACGCCGATGCGCTGCCACTGCCCGCCCGACAGGCGCACTCCGCGTTCGAAGTCCTTGACGGCGATGGAGTCCCACCCGTGGGGCAGGTCCTCGACCACGGTGCGGATGTCGGCCCGCTCGGCCGCGGCTTCGATCTTCTCCTGGTCCAGCGGCCGGTCGGCGTCGCCGATGTGGACGTTGGCACGGACGGTCATCGGCCAGCAGTCGACGTCCTGCGGGAGCAGGGCGATGCGGTCGAAGACGCTTTCGCGGTCGGCTTCCCGGACGTCGACGCCGTTGTAGGAGACGGTTCCCGTGGTAGGCAGGTAGAGGCCGGCGATGAGGCTGGCGAGCGTGGTCTTGCCGGACCCGTTCTCGCCGACCAGGGCCACCACCTTGCCCTTGGGGATGGTGAGCGACACCCCTTGGAGCGCGTCACGCTCAGCGCCCGGGTAGCGGAAGGCGACGTCCTGAAGGACGACGTCGACGCCCTCGCCCTCCACGCGGGCGCCGTGGTCGGGGATGGCGTGCTGGGCGCCGAGCCGGATGGAGTGGTTCATGTCGGTCAGGTACAGCGACTCCTCACACATGCGGTTGAGCTGGGAGACGATCTGGTTGAGGTAGCCGGTGGCATTGCGGATCGCCAGCACCGCTGTCCCGGCCGCGGCCAGCGGCATGCCGCCGGCGACCAGCAGCCACCACAGCAGTCCGTAGGCGACGATGCGGGCGGTGCCGGACATCGCCGCCGTGACGATCTCCGTCTTGGCTTCCGCGCGCGCCAGGCGAGCCTTCTCCGCCGCCGCGGTGCGGCCCATGTCCTGTTGCGCGTGGATCAGCAGCCGTCCGGCGCCGTGGACACGTAGTTCCGGGGTCGCGCCGGCCCGGGTAATCGGCCAGAGCAGGACGTCGGTGGCCCGGCGGTGGTCAATCCACGCGTGCTGGGAGGCGTAGGCGCGGCGCATGACGACGACGGCGCCCCACCATCGCGGCGCCGCGATGAGCAACAGCGCGGCGAGCAGCAGGGGGTGCAGGGTGGCCAGGACGATGCCGGCGGCCCCCAGGCTCATCAGGCCGCTGATAATCCATACCGAGTGAGACAGCATGCGCTGGACGGAGTTGGTGCCGTACTGCCCGAGGGCGAGCTGGCGGTGGATGTCCTTGTCTTCCATCGCGGACATCTCGACCCGCGTCATCATGCCGTAGTACGCCGTCCGGCACGACAGCTCGATCTTCGGATACAGGCGCCCCTCGATCTGGGTGATCAGGCATCCCAGGAGCACCGACCCGGCCGAGGAGGCGCCGCCGAGCAGCAGCGCGGGCAGGGCCTCGCGCAGCTTGGCCGGGGTGGGGCCGTCGGCGAAGAGGTGCACCAGCACCTGGTTGGTGGCTACGAGCAGGAACGCGGACATGACGCCGGAGGCCAGCTGCGCGGCCACGAGCACGATCAGGGCGCGGGGGTCTTCGCGCCACGCGATTCGGCCGACCATGCCGAGCATGCCGGGGAACTGCCGGGCCATCGCCCAAAAGCTCATGCGGAGCAACGGGTCGGAGTACTTCGCCCATGCCTTGTCGTGCCGCAGCGCGCCGGAGAACAGCAGCTTCTCGCTCTCCGACAACGGCGCCCGATTCGTGGCCGTCACTGGCTACCCCCTCGGTCAAGGCTGAGTTCGTGCAGCTCCTGGAAGAGCCCGCCTGCCTTGGCGAGCTGGTCGAAGGTGCCGTGCTCGACGATGCGGCCCTTGTCCATGACGACGATCCGGTCCGCGACCTTCGTGTTGGCCAGCCGGTGCGTGACCACCACCGTGATCCGGCCCGGGGCGATCTCGCGCAGCAGCTGGAACATCTGGTGCTCACCACGCGGGTCCA
This sequence comes from Streptomyces sp. NPDC042259, assembly GCF_055582085.1. Classification (NCBI taxonomy): domain Bacteria; kingdom Bacillati; phylum Actinomycetota; class Actinomycetes; order Kitasatosporales; family Streptomycetaceae; genus Streptomyces; species Streptomyces sp. NPDC042259. The sequence continues at coordinate 40,203 of NZ_JBVJDW010000017.1, forward strand.
TGTCCGAGGTCGGCTCGTCCATGACGACGACGGCCGGCCGCCGGTACAGGACGCGGGCGCAGGCGATGCGCTGCCACTGCCCGCCCGACAGCGACACTCCGCCCCACAGCTCCGCCGCGAGGAGGGTGTCCAGGCCGTGGGGCAGTTCCTCGAAGGCGTCCCGCATCCCCACCGCGTCGACGGCCTCCCACACCCGCTCGTCGCCGGAGGCGACCGGCTGGCCCAGGGTGATGTTGTCGCGCGCGGAGACGGGCCAGTAGCCGAACTGCTGGGTGACGAAGCCCGTCTGCTCCCGGATCTGCTCGGCATCGACGCGGGACAGATCGGCGCCGTCCCACAGGACTTGTCCCTTGTCGGGGGTGTAGAGGCCGGTCATCAGTCGGGTGAGGGTGGACTTGCCCGACCCGTTCTCGCCGAGGACCGCGATCAGTTCGCCCCGGCGCAGTGTCAGCGAGAGCCCGTCGACGGCGGGCCGGTTCTTGTTCGGGTAGGTGAAGACCGCGTCCCGGATCTGGATCGTCTCCGGTCCTTGCGGTGCTGGGACGGTGCCGGGCGCGGGCATGAGGGCCTTGGACCGTTCGATGAACTGCTTCCAGTCCCCGAGGAACAGCGACGAGTGGAACAGGGATGCGGCGTAGTGCACGACGTTGGTCAGGTTCCCCAGGGCGGTCCGCACGGCGAGGACTGCGGTGGCCGCGATGGCCAGGGACATGCGGCCGGAGACGGTGAGCCACAGCAGTGTGCCCCACGCCAGCGACAGGCACAGGCCACCGAAGACGGCCGCGATCAGGTTCGCGCGCAGCTGCCGGCCCGCCCCGGCCAGGCTCCGCTCGTCCAGGCGCTTTGAGAGGGTCCGGTACCAGTACGACAGGTACCCGGCCATGCTCATCCCGCGGACTTCGTCGGCGAGCTTGCTCGCGGTGACGAACCAGCGCATCATGCCGCGCACGTTGCGGTTCGTGCTGTTCGCGGTGTGCACCTGGTGCTCGATCCGTGCCTCCGCCATCGCCCCCACGCCCGACGGCAGCACCGCTAGGACCAGCACGGGAAGCATCAGGGGGTGCAGCACGGTCAGCACGCCGAAGGCGGCGATCAGCTTGATCATTGCCGACATGAACGACTGCACGTCGTAGATCAGCCGGTCACAGCGCACCGACCCGGTCTCGGCCGCCTCGTGCTCCTCGGAGAACTCCGGCCGCAAGAACGCGGCCAGCTCCACCCGCAGCATTGCCTCGACCACCGCGACGTCCGCCGCCGTCATCAACCGCGGCTTCAGCCGGGCCACCGACCACGACGCCAGCCCGTACGCAACCCGCCCCACACCGGCCGCCACCGCGATCACCACGAGCGCCGGCAGCGCCTGATGCACCCGGTGCGAGACCGAACCGGACCCGAGGATCGGCACCATCGCGCGCGCCGTCGCGGCCAGTGCCACCGCCGATCCGATCCCGTAGACGACCTGCGCGCCGACCATGACCAGCACGTCGCGGCGGTCGATCCGCCACGCCATGCGGAACACCTGCGCCAGCACGGCCGGGATCGTCGTTACCAACTGCCAGAGGCCGTACCGGTCGAACGCCGACTTCGTCCATTGCGCCTTGCGCTCGATGTCCACCGGCTCCGGATACGGCAGTCGACTGCGGTCCTGCGCGGTCGTCTTCATGTGGCCCCTCCCGTCGGCCAGCCGTGCTCGGACAGCAGGGCTCCGGCGCAGAATTGCTTCAGGGCGGCGGCGGTGTACGGCACGCAGTCAGCCGGCGGCCGGGCGGGGTCCGCCCACACCAGCTGCGAGCACTTCTCCGGCTCCCGAATACTCGGCTGGCCCGCCCACCGCTGGGTGGTGAACACCATCCCCATGCGGCCCTCGCCTTCGGGACTGCGGTGGTGGATGGCATGGCAGAACTCCAGATCCCGGCGCCGGACCGTCACCCCGACTTCTTCGGCGACCTCACGCAGCGCGCCGGCGGTGACGCTCTCGCCCTCCTCCAGGTGTCCGCCGGGCGGGCAGAGCAGCCCGGAGGCATACACCGCGCCCGCACGGCGCAGGAGAAGGACCCGCCCGTCGTCGCGGACCATCAGCACCATGACGTCGACAACGAGCCGGTAGCGCGGCGGCTGCCTCACACCTGCCTCCCCGTGATGGTCCCGGCGCGGCGGCCGTGCCTGGCTGGGTCGTGTTCGAACCTCAAACGCACCCCCGTGGCATTCGCGGGTCGGTCCTGGTGGTGATGCACTACGCCTCCTCGTTGACGGTCGGGTCGGACGAGTGATCGGAAGAACGGCCCCCGGACGGGTGCGGTCACGGCCTGCCGAGGGCGTTTCGTCGTGCAGGAATTCGAGCGGCCGTCAACGGCCGTGTGGCAGCTGGGCAGGCGGCTCGGAGGGCGGTGTGCGATTCACCCGGCCGTGGCCGCTCACCCGATTCGGGGGTTGCGTTGCTCCCGGAAACGGCACCCCGCCGCTCGTCGGCCGGTCGCCTCGGCTTGGCGGGTGGCGTTGCTTTGCAGCTGGCCGGGTGACGCCCCGGAAGGAGCCTCACCACCCCGTCGGTGGCCTATGGTGCGGCGAAGGTGACGGTCTTCCCGGCCTGGCGGGGTCTCGCGCCTGCGGGCGCCCGGCGCGGCTTTGCGCTGCCGGATCTGGCCGGCGGTACGGGGGCGTCGCCGGACAGGGCTTGGTGGAGCAGGGCGGGGTCGGTCAGGCCGCCGGGCGGGATGACCCAGCGAACGTCCCGGCCGCCGCGGCGGGCGCCGGGCAACGGCAGCTCGATCACGGTGCCTCTACGCAGCAGCCGCACACCGTGCAGGTTCCATCCCAGCGCGGGCTGCTTGTCGATGAGGAACGTCCAGCTTCCGTGATAGATGCTGGCTACAACGGGGCCGATGTTCTTACCGAGTTGGGGCAGGGCTCGCTGTCCGTCGACCGCGAGGACCCTTATCGCCTCCCACTCCTCACCGCACCGAGCGCGGTGGACGCCGGCCAGGGGCGGCTGCCCTCGCCGGTGACCGTGTCTGGGTTTGGCCGGGACCCCGTACGGGTCGAGCGATACGGCGGTCCATTGGGTGAGAGGCGTGGTCATGTCAGCTCCGGCGGATGGTGGCTGAGGCGAGCAGGGAAAGAGTCAGGGCCGCGCAGTTGGGTCGGTCCACGGCGAGGTCGAAGCCGTTGTCGGTCGCGGTGAGGCTGTGAACGGCCCGCCGGGCTTAGCGAGAGCGGCATGCACCCGCCCTCCCTGGGGGTACGGGTGACGGCCAGGACGTTGCCGGGCCCGCCGAGGAGGCCAATGAGGGGGCAGCGGTGCCGAAGAGAGGTGTGTTCACCGGCCACACCTCAGGCGGGCCCGGAGCCCGGCGGGGTTGTACGGGTAAGGGCGCAGAACACGGCTGACCGGGACCTGGTGCCACCGGGCGCGCTTCCACAGGGCCCTGATGGTCAGATCCTGGGAGCGGATGCTCCGGTAGACCACCGTTTCTGGCACCACGGTCACCAGCCGCCCGTCCTTCTGGATCCGTGAGACCAGTTCTCGCGCCCCGTGGCTGGGGTGGCGCGGGCCGGGGGCTGCGGCCTGGTGGTCGAACCTCAGTTCTTCGGCTCGGGGCATGCCGAGGTTGCAGCCCGACAGCTCGTAGGGAGGCTCGAGCTCGCACGGGCTCTCGGGCCAGTGCGTCGGCATGAACAGGGACAGAGCGTCGGGGGAGAGCACCGGGGTGCGGGCGGTGGTGAACCGGGGGAGGACCCGTCCGCCGGCCAGACTCGCCCCGCTGTGCGTCAGGGCGTGTACCAGGCCGCGGACCCAGCCGGCGGCCGGGAGGGCCTCCGGGCTGGTGAGGAGGATCCAGCGGCCGGTGGCGGCCTCGATGCCGGTGTTGTGGGCGTACGACAGGCCAGGCCGGGGCTCGTGCACCACCCGCGTCGGCACCCACCACCTCCGCAGCGCCGTGGCGTCGATGACCGGTCGGGGCCCGTGGTCCACCACGACGACATCGATCTCACCGAGGTAGGTCTGCACGGCCAGGTTTGCGAAGAGCCTGGGCAGTGCCTGGGCGGTGCCGCGCACGGCCACCACGACGGTGACGGGTTCCGGGCAGGTCACGATGCCCGCCCGTCTGCGGGCGCGGTGGAGGGGGTGCCGGTCCCGGGCAGCAGGGTGTACTGCCAGGCACGGCGCACGTTGTGGGCGGGGGTTTCGGCATTCAGCTTGGCCATCAGGCTGCGGTTGATGCGGGTGAGGCTGTCCAGGGAGAGCATCCGGGACCCGCTCAGGTGCTGGAGGGTGATGCCGCCGGTGTGGGCGAGGAGCACCATCCACTCGTTCGAGTCGAGCACCGGCGCGGGGGCGCTGACCTTTGCGGGCGTGGGGAAAGCCCGGTGGCTGTAGGCGCGGTGGACCAGGAGGGACATCCGTGGCGCGCAGCCGAGCGCGCTGGCGGCGGAGGCGAAGTAGGACGTCAGCGTCGTCTGCTTGATCCCCATGGCTTCGGCTGCCTGCTTCCTCGTGCGGCCGAGGGCGATCAGGGTGATCGCGGTCAGCAGGTGAGGGTTGAGGAAATCCGAGGCGACCAGTGCCTGGTACTCGGAAGCGGGCAGAAGAGGCGCGAGAACAAAGCCGTAGGGGGCCGGGGAAGACGGGGCCGGCGTGCTGGGAGTGGAGGCAGGAGGCATGGAGTCGGCTTTCCGAACGCGGCGAGGGCAGGCCCGGGGGCTTTACAGGGCCGGGGCGTGGGCGGGGGCGGGGCGGGTCCTGGCAGGTGCGGGGGAGTGGGCCGGCTCAGGGTGTGGGTGGGGCGAGGTCGAGAACGACGGGCAGGTGATCCGATAGGGCTCGGGTTGTCTCGGTGTCGTGGACGGTGGCTGCGGCGATCTGGTCGACGGCGTGAAGTTGGCCAGGATGAAGTCGGACCGGTGATCCACCGCCTCCGCCGGGCTCCAGTAGCCCGACGCGCGGTGCGGAGGCTCGCCGAGCACGTCGAACGGGTCGTGGAACCCTGCCCGCTCCAGCATCTGGATGGCCCGCCGGTCGGTGTCGCCGAACTGGCCCCCCGCAGTGAGGTGGCAGTGGCGCGAGCGGAGGTTCGCCGGGATCCGGACCCAGTCCGGTTCGGGGTCGTGCGGACCGATCGTGTTCAGGTCACCGGCCAGCACCACCCGCTGTGGATCCCCCTCGTAGGTGCCCCCGTAGCCAGTGAGCCACCGCGCCTCGGCGTAGCGTTCGTCGCCGCCGAGGAAGCACAGGTGAGTGAACAGGACAGTCAGCAGCGGCTGTTCTTTGATGGAGAGCCGGGCGCGGCCGAGCCCGTGATAGAACGCCCCGCGGGCGGCGTCCGCCTCGTAGTCCTCGACCCGTACGGTGCTCGGCCGGTAGAGCAGCGCGAGGTGGTTGCCGCGCCCGCGTCGGGAGAGCACCGGGGGCAGGGGCGCCATGCCCAGGGCGTTGGCCGCATGCCACAGCCGCCACCAACCGCCCTCGTCCCACCGGCGCAGCTCTTGCAGAGCGATGACGTCGGCGTCCAGCGAGGCCAGAAACTCGACCTGTTGCTGGAGCCGCCATTCGCCGCCGTCGGAGTCGATGCCGCCGGTGAGGGTGTTGTAGGTGACCAGCCGGGCCGTGTCCGACACCTGGTGTCGAGTCTCGGCGGTGGTGTGGTCGGTGGTGACCAGCCAGCCGGTCGCATCAGAGACGACGTGCTCGTTGACCGGGCCCTCGTCCCGGCAGGCGGCCAGTAAGCGGGGCCGGGCCGGGGAAGCGGTGACGGCGCGTACGGGGGTGCTCAAGACGGTGTTCCCTTCGGGCATGCGGGGCGGAGGAGGGTTATCGGATGGAGCTCAGGCATGCGGCCCCGAGCGGGCCGCGGGTGAGGGCCATCAGGCGCAGGTCGGCCGGGCGGGCTTCCGCGCTCTTGGGCAGGCCCACCCGGTAGCGGCGCAGTCCCAGCAGACCGGGATCGGTGACGGGGTGCCGGGTGATCGCCCCGTCGGGACCAAGTACGTACTGGGTGCCGTACAGCTGCGGTCGGTCCTCGTGCATCAGTAGGCGGTCGGTGAGGTAGGCGAGGTGCCGGGGCGGGGCGTCCTCGCGGGTGACCGCCTCCAGCAGGTACTGGTGGGCGTGTTGCTGGACGACCGACTGCCGGTCGCACAGCAGGGCCACCCACCAGGCGGCCTCCGCTCCGACCTCACCGACCAGAGCGGGCCCGGGCCAGCCGTACGCATCGAGGATCAACTCCAGCTCCCGGGCAGCCCTGCTCTCCCATCGCACTATCTCGAGCAGCTCTGGCCGGTTGGGGACCAGGCTTTGCGTCATGCGGGCGGCGACCCCTTCGCGGTGCAGGCGGCACAGCGTGCAGAGCAGGTCCAGGCGGAGAGGCGGGCGGGCGCGAGGAGTCATCGGGGTGGTGTCCTTCGGGCACGGCAGAACGGACGAGCGGCCAGGTGGGTTGGGCGGGGCCTCGGCCAGCCGGTGGACGGGGGAGTGGAGGGCTCCCTGGGGGCGGGACTCGGGGGCGGCCGCCGCCAGGGAGCCGGAACAGGGCCTGCTCACAGCAGGAGAGGGGCGATACGGGCCACCACCCACCCCATGGGCACGATGGCCTCCAGCAGCACGACGGCCAGTACCGGACAACGGGTGGCGCGCTTCGGGCCGGCCACGCGGTGCGCGCCACGGCGACGCTCACCAGCGTGCCGACCGGTCTGCCGCCCGCCCGGGACGCGGGCTCGCACAGGGGCTGCTGGCAGCGGCGCCTGCGGCATCAGAGGTGCTTCGTCGTACCCGTTGGACGGGTCGCGTGGTCCTCCCGCCGTGACACGCGGGGGGCTCACCGCGCGTTCCCTGGAGGTGCCGGGGGGACGTAGGCCCAGGTGGACAGGTGGCCGTCGGGCAGGATGCGCCAGCCCCAGCGGCCCAGGGCCTCCACCAGGTCCAGTCCGCGGCCGTGCTCGGCCGCATCGTCGGTCTGCCCCCGGGTGGTCGGCCTTCCCTCGCCTCCGGCGTCCTCGACCTCGATCAGGACCGCGCCGCCGCCTTCGGCGATGCACAACCCGATCTCCGTCTCCGGGGTGTCGGTCCGGCTGTGGCAGTAGGCATTGGTCAGCAGCTCGGCGGCGAACAGCTCTGCCCGGAACGCCTCCTCCACACCCAAACCCCACCGGAGCAACAGCTGCCGCACCGTGCGGCGGGCTTCGCTGACTGCTTCCTTCTGCCGGGGCACACCCATCGCTTGCAGGTGCTCTGCCTGGAGCCGGGGGCGTTTACGCAGCGCGGGAACGGTCTGGGGCGATGCGGCACGTGGGGCGGTCGCGACGCTCATGCCGCACCGCCGAGGCTTTTGGGAAGGAAGCCGGGCGAGGCGGGGTCGTGGGGGTTGCCCAGGGCCCGGTAGCAGCGCCGGGCGCCGTCGAAAGCGGTGCGGGCGTGCAGCCATCGGTGGTTGTCGAGGAGGTAGCCCTGGCCGGCCTGTAACCGCAGCATCAGCTGGTTCCGCGTGAGGGCCATGCGGAAGGCGTGCAGATGCATCGCCGCCAGCGGGTTCCACTGCACGAAGCTGTCCTGCCGGTAGCGCACCGAGACCCGCCCGCCGTTGTGCTCGGCGAACGCTGCGGCGAAGATCCCGCCACTGCGGCCAAAGTGCCCGGCCCGCGGATGGGACAACACGGCCACCGCGTCCGGGTGCCGGGCTCCCAGCTCCGCGTACACCGTCCGGCCGTCGACGAGCAGGTGGTAGCCACCCCGAGACGCGGGGAGCGTGCACACCATCAGCATCAGCCGGAGAGGGCTCTTCAGCGCCGTGCCCTCAGTGTGAAAGGCCAGCTCATCGCGGGTGAGCCCCACGGAGACGGGTCGCTCGTCACACCGGCCGCTGTCGTAGATCGCCGTCAGCCCGTCCCGGCCGCTGTCGCGGTGCTGCTCGATCCACATCACCCGCGCGGCGAAGGCCAGCACCTCCGCTCGGGTGGTCAGGCCGCTGAACGTGGCCAGGCCCGACCCGGCCAGGCACCCGGCGACCGCGCGCACGGCACCCGGCAGCGTCACGTCCACGTAGTAGCGGGCGAAAGGATCAGCATCCGGCTCGGCGGTGCTGCGCATCGACGAACTCCCGTGAGGTGTCAGCCTGGTGGGGGCCACGGCGGCGAGGACGGTCGGGTCGGTAGAGCGATAGATCGGCGGCCCCTGGCCCTCGTCCGGCCGGGCCCGAGGAGGGCGGGTGCGTGCTACGGTCCGGGCGGCCCAGCCGCACCCAGTACCGCGAGGAATCGCATGCCCCCCGTGCCGCCTACCTGGCCCGTCTCCGTCAAGGGCGTCGCCCTGGACTCCCAGGGCCGTGTCTTGCTGCTCCACAATGAACGCGGCGAGTGGGAGCTGCCAGGTGGCCGGCTCGAACCCGGTGACCCCAGCCCGGAAGCCACCGTCGAGCGGGAGATCGCGGAAGAGACCGGGTGGCACGTCACCGCCGGGCCGCTGCTCGACGTGTGGATCTACGAACCGATCCCCGGCTGCCGCGTCGTGATCATCACCTACGGCTGCACCGTCCACACCCCGGACCTCGCGCCCGTCCTCAGCCACGAGCACACGAAAATCGGCCTGTTCACCCCCGGCCAGGTACCGGCCCTGCCCATGCCCGAGGGGTACAAGGCATCCATCGCCACCTGGAACAGCCGCCGGGCCGACCTGGACGACTACGAGCGGTTGTGACCCGTTGACGTGTCCGCGTGACGCGGGTGCTCTTGATGCAGGCATAGCGGCATCACTCTCCTGGAGCGGTGGAGCAGAGCGGGGATCGCGCCGAAGCGGCAGTTCAACGTCGCGGCGGCTGCGAGGCGTTGGAGTATGGCAGCGGGTTCGCTCGCCATGTAACGCTCACAGCGGAAGTGTCCGCATGGGCCGCCAGGGGTATGGGACAAGGGCGGCCACGGCCCTTCGGTGACCCTGTAACTTCCTCAGCGGAGCACCGCGCCGTACGACACCGACAATGAGGCACGGAGGGCATCGATGGCCGGAGGGCCGACTACACGCCGACGTCAGCTCGGCTTCCGCCTGAAGGAACTGCGCGATCGGTGCAAGCTGACGGCGGAGGACGCCGGCGAACGGGCGGGCGTCTCCAAGGCCACCGTCAGCCGGTACGAACGAGGTGTCGGCACGGTCAAGTGGAACCAGGTAGAGGCGCTGTGCCGGGCCTATGGGGCATCCGATAGTGAGCGCACCGCGCTGGTAGACCTCGCCAAAGCGTCCAGCGATGCCGGGGCCTGGTGGATTTCCAAGGGTGATCCGCTCGACAACAACATGCGGCTCCTGATCGCCCTGGAGAACGAGGCGACACGCATCCTTCAATTTCAGGCCGTTTTCATTCCCGGCCTCCTCCAGACCCGGGCCTACGGACAGGCGATCGCCGTGCCGCCCGGTCAAAGGCTCAGTCCGCAAGATAATGACAGGTATCTCGACGTGCGGGAGAAGCGGCAGGAGATTCTCTTCCAACCGGGTGCGCCGCAATTCCACGTGATTCTTGATGAATCAGTGCTCCTGCGGGCGGTCGGCGGCCCTGACGTCATGGCCGACCAGCTCGACCACCTGCTGGACCGAGCAACGGCCCCTAACCTCACCGTTCAGGTGCTCCCTTTGGATCTTGGAGTGTTCAGCGCCGCCAACAGCAGTTTCCTGATACTCGGTGGCGATGATCCCGACCTGGACATCGTCTACAGCGAGCAGGTCAGCGGGGCGCTGTTCCTTGAACAACCGCATGAACGAAGAAAGTGCTCCGAGGCATTTCAGCATCTCAGTGAAGTGGCCCTCGGCCCAGACGCCTCGGCAGATCGCATCTGCGAGGCCAGCAAAGCACACCGTAAGCACTAGCGAGGAAACACACGTGACCGACGAACTCAACTGGTTCAAGAGCTCCTACAGCTCCGTGCCCAACCAAGACTGCGTCGAGACGGCCTTCCCCACATCGGGAGGTGTGAGGGTCCGGGATTCCAAGGACCCCGACGGAGAGCTCCTGTCATACACAGGGCCCGCATGGACAGCCTTTACGGCATCCCTGAAGAGCAGCTCCTCCACGGCCCTCGACCGCTAGTCGGTGCGCACGCCTGCCCGGCCCGGTTCCTTGCAGGCGGTCGGGCAGGACGGCTGCCGGCTACCCCGTGTGCGCCCCCGGGCGCACATCACCAGTGACTTGGCTCCTGATGCGGACGGTTCTCCAGCGGTAGATCTGTCCGCATCAGCCGCGAAGGAGGAAGCACCGTGCCGCAGCCACCCAAGCCGTTAGACGACTCGCTGTCGATGCAGCACTGGTTCGGCAAGGAAGTCCGCAACTGGCGCACGGTCCGCCGCCTCAGCCTTCGCGAACTCGGCGAAAAGCTCCAGGTCAGCGGGGATCTCATCGGTAAAATCGAGAAGGCCGACCGCCGGTGCCCCAAGGACCTGGTGCCGGCCCTCGATGAGGCTGTGGGCGCCGGCGGGGCGCTGCTGAGGCTGTGGCGCAGAGTCGAAGAATCGGACATCCGTGATCACGCCGATGCGGACAAGCGGACAGGTGAAGCGGACAGCCAGTTAGCCCCACCCAGCGGCTCCGATCCACGAAAGACGGAAGCGGGCATGCTAGTTGCAGACCCGCCCGCACTGCTGGAACGGAGCCTGCACCCCGTGCTACGCCGAAACTTCATGGCCGGCGGCGGCATAGCCGCCCTGAGCGCCGGTTCCTGGTCCAACCTCATCCCCGCCCCCGGCCGATCCTCCCTCCCCAGTTCCGTGAACCGCGAGGACATCGCGCAGGTCAGCGAAGCATCGGCTGCCCTCGCCAAGTGGGACAACCTCTACGGGGGCGGTGGCATCGTCCGGGAAGCTTCCATCGGCGAACTCCAGTGGGCCACCAGCCTGCTCGACGCCCCATGCCCCGCGAAACTCCGGCCCGGTCTCTTCTCCGCCGTCGGCCGCCTGGCCATCGTCATGGGTGCCTCCGCCTTCGACGCCCACGCCCACGACGACGCCCGCCGCCTCCTCGCCTTCGGCACCGCATGCGCGGAAGAAGGAGACGACTGGCACCTGCGAGCCGCCTCCTTCAACTGGCGCGCCCGACAAGAAATCTGGACCGGCTCACCCGACGCCGGCCTGACCCACGCCGAGAACGGCCTCGTCCGCGCCGACCGCCTCACCCTCCGCGAACAGGCCACCTTGCACAACGCCCGCGCCCGGGCCCTGGCCCGCATGGGCCGCCGCACCGAAGCCCTGTCCGCCATCGATCATTCCGACAGTGTCTTCGCCAGGTCCAAGCCCGGCCAGGACTCCCCCTGGATGGCCTTCTACGACCACGCCCAGCACCACGGCGACACCGGACACGCCCTCTACGACCTGGCGCTGGCAGGTCTCCACCCACCACGGCCGGCTGCCGAACGGCTTGTCACCGCGATCAAGGGCCACAGCGCCGCCTTCGTGCGAAGCCGGGCGTTCTCCCGCACCAAGCTCTCCTCCCTCACCATGGTCACCGGCGACCCGCAAGAAGCCACCGCCATCGCCAACAAGGCCCTGGACGAAGTCGGCCGCCTCCGCTCCCGCCGCGCGGCCCAGGACATGCGCGAACTCCTGCGCCACAGCACCCACCACACCAAGCGCCCAGACGTGGCCGACCTGCGACGCCGCATCACCGCGGCCCTGACGTGACCAGCACCCGGGAGGACTGCTCCCGCCGGGTTCTCGAGGCCGCGTGCGCCATCGCCGGAATCGACAGCCGCGGCGCGACGGTCATTCGCCTCGCTGAGAACGACCTGTGGCGCCTGCCGGACGGCATCGTCGCCCGCATCGCCCGCCCCGGCCAGCACCACGCCGCAGCCCGGGAAGTTGCTGTCACCCGCTGGCTCACCACCCACCAGGTGCCGGCCGTGCGACCCCTGCCTATCCGCCAGCCGCTGCACGCCAAGGGACGCGCCGTCACCTTCTGGGAAGAGCTCCCACCGCACCGGCACGGGACCCCCGACGAGATGGCACCCCTATTGCAACGCCTGCACGCCCTGCCCATACCGGACATCGACCTTGGTCAGCTCGACCCCTTCGTCAGGATCGAACAGCGACTGACGGCCGCCACATCGGTACGGGCCGACGACAGGGACTGGCTCCTGCACCACTTCGCAGATCTCCAGTCGGCCTGGGCGGAGCTGCCGGACGGACTGCCCCGGTGCGTGATCCATGCCGACGCCTGGACCGGCAACGTCGCCGTCACCCCAACGACGGCCTACCTCATGGACTTCGAACGGACATCCCTCGGACCGCCCGAATGGGACCTGACCTCCACCGCGATCACCACCGACACCTTCGGCACGCTCCCCCCGCACTCCTACCAGGGCTTCTGTGAGGCATACGGCCACGACGTCACCCTGTGGCAGGGCTACCCCGTCCTTCGCGCGATCCGCGAGCTTCGCCTCGTCACCTTCGCGCTCCAAACAGCCGAAGACGACCCCACCGCTGCCGGCCAAGCCCAGTACCGCATCGACTGCGTCCGTGGCCGCAACGGTCCCCGCCCGTGGCATTGGACGGCGGTGGGCTGACGCACACCTGTCCGCATCGCCCGGACGCGCCCTGGCGCCGGCCAACTGCGTTCTGTAGCTTCCTGGCCCACGCAGCACCGATTGGCCCGAAGGGAGCACTGGCGATGGGAAAGCATGGGGACGGCAAGGACGGCGAGGACGGCGACAAGAACCAGTCCAACAAGGAGAAGGACGGCCAGTGGAACAAGCCGGTGACCGACCCTCCGAAGAAGAAGTGAGGCGGGCGTGAGTTCACCGGAACGGCTCCTGGAGATCCTCACCAACAAGGGCGTGATTCTCCCGGAGTGGAAGGACGCCGTGGCCACGGTCCGGCGCGAGCTCTTCGTGCCCGACACCATCGAGGTCGACGACCGGCCGCTCTCGCGCAGCGAACGCCCGCAGCGGTGGCTGACCGTGGTCTACGGCGACCTGCCGCTCGTCACCCAGATCAACGACGGCAAGGACCTGGGCGAGGGCGCGTACCGGTTGCCGACGTCCTCTTCTTCCATGCCGTCGGTCATGCTGGAGATGTTTGCGCTGGCGGACGTGCAGGAGGGCCACCGTGTCATGGACGCCGGCGCTGGCACGGGGTACAACCTGGCCTGGCTCTCGCACCGGCTCGGCTCCAAGAACGTCTTCGGCATGGACACCGACCCCGTGCTCGTGGAGCAGGCGATCAAGAACCTGCGGGCGGCCGGGTACAGCCCGCAGGTCATCTGCGGGGACGCCGAGAAGGGGTACCCGGACGGCGCCCCGTACGACCGGTGGCTCGCCACGTTCACCGTCCCCGAGATTCCGTACGCCTGGGTCGAGCAGACCCCGGCCGGCCGCATCGTCGCCCCGTGGGGTGGGAGTTACCACGCCTACTCGTTCGCCGTCCTTGACATCCGCAACGGCGTGGCCGAGGGTCGGTTCGCTGGCTACCCGGCCTTCATGCGCACGCGCACGAACCGCCCTCCTCGCGGGTACCTGCGCGACTTCCTCCACCACCGCGACGAGGTGACCCGTAGTAAGACCACTCTCTCGCCCCGGGATCTGGAAGCTGAGTACGAGGCGCGGTTCTTCATCGGCCTCGCACTCCCCGACGCCTGGTCCCTGATGGCAGAGGCAGACGACGGGAGCGACGAGGCCACCCTGTGGATCCTCGCCGATGACCAGAAGTCCTGGGCGTCGGTGGACTACGTGCCTGGACACGACACCTTCGCCATCGAGCAGTACGGGCCCCGGGGGCTGTGGGACGAGGTCGAAGCGGCATTCCGGCTCTGGGAGGACCGCGGCCGGCCAGAACGCGACCGGGCCGGTCTGACCGTCACCTCCCAAGGGCAGCACGTCTGGCTCGACACCCCGGACAACATCATCAGCTGAAGCCCAGCTCGACAGCGCCAGCTCCTCTCGGGCTCCCCTTACGAGGGCGAGTCGGCACCGCGCTGAGGCTTCTGCCGACTGACCTAGTCGCGTCGATGGTTTCGCTTTTCAAGGCGGGGCTGGAATCCAGCATTCCGCCATCTCGGCGTTTACTCATTTTTTATCCCGCCGCTGCATTGACCCGCAACTCGTCACCAAGTAGCGTGCTCGATTGTCAAGAATACCTGGGAGGTCATGTGCGGCGTGTGATCGTAATGGCGGCCACCATTGCTGCTGCGGTGGGGCTCTCTGCCTCGCCAGCAATGGCCCACGATGCTTACAATTCGCCGGATTGGGCACGCGGTTTCGGCTACGTTCTGGGGAAGATCGATCACCAGGTGGTCGGGGCGTGCGATCGAAAAGGCGACAACACCACGTTCTACACTGAATACAAGCTCAACGACGGAAGCGTCAACGCCATATGGGACACCAACGGCAGTAAAAGTCCCTGCGGGCAGAGAAGCTATATTGGCACCAACAAGCATATCCTTCAATTCAGAGTATGCCGGGAGAATCACAGTTGCACTCGCTGGGGCCCTCCCTAATGGATTGGCCAGCATCGAATCGATGGGCGACCGTATGCTTCCGGTCGCCCATCAGCTTGGCCGTAATTGGCTATGTCATTGTTCTTTCTGCGCGCTCCCGGCGTAGCTGGCGGCTCTGCGCGTTCAGCCTGCGCGCCGTGATCCGAGCACCCAGCGGTCGCCCCTTGGCCCGTTCCGAGAATGGTGCCCCATGCTTTCACCTTCGACCTAAGAGGGCCCGCAGCGCGGTGGCGCCGCAGGTACTGCCTGGCCCGGACACCTTCCCGCTCACGGGGGAGCTGCTGGCCCTGTGGGCGGACCCGGCCGCCACCACCCGCCACCCCGTGGCCAGCTGGCTCAACCACTGCACCGGCCTCGCCGACGTGCGCCGCGTGCTCGACTCGAAACGGAGCACCACGTGATTCACGTCGCCGAGACCGTCAGCACCGGGCAGCATCGAGGGCTTCCTCCCCCCCCCCCCGAGGAGCGCGACCGGCTCACCGATGTGATGCGCACCTTCCTCACCTCCGACGGGCGCGGTCGCTTCGGCGAGCAGCGCACCCACTCCATCCACCGGCCACCCCCCTCAGCAGGCCATGGCCGTGTACGAGCCAGCCGGGCGGGTGGAGATACCGAAGATCTCAACGGCCGAGGCCGAGGACCTGCTCCAGGAAGCCTTCGCCCGGGCCCGTCCGGCGCTGTCCCGCGTCATGCCCTCCATCACCACCTGCCGGCCCTGGACCTACGTCGAGTACGGACCCGACCAACACATCACCAGCCACCTCGGCGGCATCGCCCCCGACCCGCTCACCTGGCCGCGGCAGATCGCCGGGATCAGCGTGGTGATCCGCCAGGCGGAGGCCGGCGGCGCCTTCTACGTCGAGAGCTCCTCCAGAGACCGCCTTTGGAACACCCGCCTGGAACACGACCCCCACAGCGGCTACGCGGACGGCATGTGGCTCGCCCACGACGGCGCCGACCACTCCGCCGACTGGTTCACCGCGATGCCCCGCACCCGGTGGACCGTCCACCCGGCGCTCGGTACCGCCCTGCTGTACGGCTCCCAACTCGCCCACGGCACCGAGCCGGTGATCAGCGGCCGGGTCGCGAAGTTCATCAGCTGGCTCATCGCCGAGAAGGACTGAAGGGCACGCCCATGCTGCTGGCCCTGGAAGGCATCGCCGGCGCGGGCAAGAGCACACACTGACGAGGCACCGACGCCTGCGCACCACCGGAGGGGGTGCTGTGCATACTGCTGGGCATGACGCTTACGCCCCCGCTCGCCGCCCGTATACACCTGCTGATCACCTTCGTGCTGGTGACGTGCGCGGCGCTCGGCGGTCTCTGCGTCGGTCTGCTCCTGGGCGGCCGGACGGCAGCTCTGATCGCCGGGTGCACGGCCGGCCTGGGCGCCGGGATCGGCTCGGTCCTCGCCCGCCGCCGCGTCGTCGCCCTCTTCCAGCCCGAGTACGACGCCGTACGGGCCGATGGCTATGCGGAGGGGCTCGCCGACGCGGTCCTGGTGAGTATCGCGACGTACCAGGCCGCGGTCTTCCCCCTCATCCCCGGCGGGGTCAGCGAAGAGGAGCGGCAGGCCCGCCGTACCGTCGCCTACCGGGCCTCCGCCTACGACGGCCTGCCCCTGGCCGTACGGGTCTCCGCGGCCAAAGTCCTCGAAGTGGTCGACCAGGGCCTGGACGCCGCACGTGCCCAGGCCGCAATGCGGGCCCTGGCCCTCACCGTCTACGACCACCGCAACAGCCGCTGACGCCAGCCGCCCGCGCTGCGCATTGCGCAGGCGGCCTGGGGCCGCCTTGAGCGAGTGCCCGGATGCCGTCATTCGGCAGAGGGTCATCGAGGCCGAGCCAGGCAAGAAGAAGCACGGCGCGATGTGGCTGGCGTGCATGGCCCCAGTCCAGCGCTGGTGATGGCCTATGACGGAGAAGAGGGAGCGGCTACGTTGCCAACCGGTCCTTCCACTCCTCCAGTGCGGTGGCGGTCTGCCGCAGGCCTGCTGCGAATTGGTCCAGCTCGGCCTTCGTCTTGATGTGCACGAACTCATGGAGGGCCTGGTCGCCCTCCATCAGTCCCAGATCCAGCCGGACAGGCGAGGCCCCTATCTCCCAATCATCGACGCTGAACGTCGTGATCTGCACGCCGAGGCCTTTGGGAATGTGATCTCCGGTGGGTAGCGGCAGGGTGATGGGCGCCGACTCGTGCAGGAGAGAGTCACCGTTCTCAGGGTTCTCATGGGCGTGCTCCTGGACGCACCATGAAGGGCAATTCAGCCCCGTCTTCGCCTTTTTCCGCGCAGCGGATTCCATGGCCGGAATCGTCTCACGCACCCGATCACCCTGTTGCCTGGCCCCGGCCGGTGGGGACGTGCCTGAGCTCCCCGTAGCGGCACCCCCGGCCTGCTGCGCCGCTGACGCACAGCCGGCGAAGGCGCGCTGTTCGACCACCCCCGCACCCTGCCCGCCCGACTGGCTGATCCGGCCCGTCTCATCGGCGAGAACGTCGAGTACTACCTGCCGGACACCCACACCCCCGCGGTCACCGCCGACTACCGGGAGTGCGCCCCGCTCCTCCTCCCCGATCCCACACTGGCCGACTGGCCCTCACCTCTGCGCGCCGTCTACCGCGCCCGCCGATGGATCGTGACGTACCGTCGGCACAGGCGCCTTGACAGGACGGGCGTTTATCCCGGCCTCGCGGTCCTCGCACGTCGCGCGAGGCCGGGACCCAGTCCCCGGCGGGGCCAGCGCGTGGCGGCCTCGGCACTTGACCGCGCCGGACCACCTTCGGTACCGCCCGGGACGGGTACATCACCCACTACCGCGTCCACGTGGCCGACGACCGTCACCTCCACGTCACCGGGACGACGCTGACGCCGGGCCCAGGAGTATCCTCCACGCCACGCAGGCGCCTGTACGCCGCACGCAGTTCAGCCAGATCGCCTACGCCCTACCCACCCGAGTTCCGCCACTAAAGGGCTTACCGCCTCATGCCGCTGAGCGTCCCCCTGCTGCTGGTCCCGGGCGAACCGGACCGCTCCTATACCGTGCATACCCACCGCGTCCGCTGGGAGGACGCCCGGCTCGCCGAGCACGGCACCCGGGGCTTCGCAGCCCTGATGGACGCCGCCCGCAGGCCTGCGCATGGTCTCCGAGTGCATCGCCGCCGAGCTGGCAGACGCCGACATCGCCGTTGTCCAGCACCCCGACGGGGCCGAGGCGGTGGCGCGCGTGCTGTGCGACGCCGAAACCTGCGCCGCCGTCGCCGTGCGCTACCACCGCGACGCAGAGGAGGACATCGAGGCCGAGACCGCCCGCGCCTGGGCTACCGAGAAGCTCGGGCACTCACACATGCAAGTCCTGTCCCTGCGTGAGGAGGAGCGCACGATGCCCGGCAAGTCGCCTGCGAACCTGCTTGCCGCCGTGCTGGCCGCCCAGCCGGAGCGCACCGGAGGCCTGTCCGACCGGGTCGTGCTGATGCTGGACGAGGCCGCCCACCTGTTCCGGGAGAACGGTCTCTTCCACGACCGGACCCCGGAGGGGGTGCGGGAGGAGATCGGCCGGCTGATCCGGACCGGCCGGGCGCGTTCGGCGACGGCGGGGATGTGCGGGCTGCGGTTGATCAGGTCGTCCGCAGCTGGCCAGAGGCCTCCACGCATGGACCGCCAGGGCGATGGTGCGTCACTGCGTATTCGACCAGGGGCCACTGAGCAGCTGGAGGCGTACCCCCGCCCGGCATCTGCTCTCAGCCTCATTGGCTCATTTAGCGTTCTATCCGAACCGAGGGGTACCGAGCCACCCTGTCGGAAGTGACTGAGAAGTCAACTGGCTGAGTGCGACGAGCGCTTGGGGGAGCCGGTGGTCTACGTTCCGATCCTTAAGGGCAAGGCAGTTCCTGGCACTTGAGCACACAACGCCGGAAGTTCGGTCCTGTATCCGTCCGGTGATGGAGCTCGTACCCGATCCCGGCCTTCGGGATCTGTTGGAGACATTCTGCGATCACGCCATGGACCGTGTCCCGGAAGGCATGGTGCTTACGGTCGATTGCGGTGCTCTGCCAGTAGAGCGGGTTTTGGAAGGGGATTCCGGCGGACCTGTGATGCGGCTCGGTGAGTCGCTGGGGCTGAGGGATGTACGTATGTGCCCTGTCGTCCGAGCCACTGACACCGACGACGTGCTGGCCGAGGCGGCGTACGTGACCGAGGGCCATCGGCAGGGGGCATGCCTACGTGTCTCTGTGACTCCTGGCCTGGACAAGCCACCAGATGAAAGACTGATCCGGAGGCTTCTTTGCGCCCTCCAGGCGGAGCCGGAGGAAGTTGACCTCCTTATAGATGCCGGGCCCGTGCGATCCCGCGCCGACAGGGACACGCTTGCTGGGAGGGCCATAGAAGCGCTCCGTAGTCTTTCGCGCTGGCCATGGCGCAATGAGTGTGTGGCTTCCGGTGCATTCCCCGTCAACCTGACAGGCTTCCCCCGGGGGCAGGCGACACCCGTAGCCAGATGGGATGCACAGCTATGGAAGCGGGTCGTGGGTCACTGGGGTAGGAAGCCACCTGACTTCGGGGACTTCGGTGTCACTCACCCGCGTATGCCGGTTCAAAGCCGTGGCACACCAGATCCCAATATGCGCTATACCACGACTGACGAATGGCAAGTCTTCGTCTATCCCCGTGTTCGCTCCGGGAATGACGACTTCTTCACCCTGAGCCGCGACCTGGTCTCCTCTTCCTACTGGCCGCCAACTGGCGCGCAAACCTCATGGGGTGATGCACGACTTCATGAATGCGCACACCGGCAGCGGCCGAAGGCCGGTGGTGGTAAGGAATGGAGGGCATGGGCAACATCGCATCATCTGGCTGTGGTGGCATCCAACCTGACCACTCACGGGCACCCTTGAACCCCTGACCACCCGCGAAGGCCCGGCTACGTTCCTCCGGCCCCCACACCTCCACTCACCAACACCACGCGGCCACTCTTCGACGGCGCATGCTATACACGAGTCCCCCTGGCCTGCGCAGCTTTAAGATGCTCGCAGACTTTTCCTGCAGGAGCAGAGCTGAAATCTCCACCGGTGCCGGTCTCACTCCCCTGACCAGCCCCGGAGTCAGCGCTGAGGTTTCAGGACGAGGGGAGTTCCTTGAAAGTATGGGTGCGGTGCCACTGGTAGTACGCTTCGCGCTGTGGAGTCCACCACGTGACCGTGCGACCGGCCAGTCGCTGCTGGATATGCTCGGCGACCTCGAAGATGCCCTCCGCAAGGGGGCTGACCTGGATGGCTCCTCCCTCGGCGACCGTGATGTACCCGTGCTCATACAAAGCATCGCAGCCAAAAGTGCAAGCGAGCATAGCGATATTGGCCAGGTCACGCTTCTCGTCATCGGTGCACATCGCCCGCTTCTTGATGTGCGCTCCTATCAAGAAGGTGCCGGGCAGTTCCCGCCCACACAGAGCGCACTGCCCCGTACTGCCGGGCAGGAGGCGACGCTTGAGGGCCACCTGCTCACCCCGCTGGGCACGTTGGGCTGTGCGCTCCAGCTCACCGTCGAAGGCAGCGATGGCCTTCTCTTCCTGCTCCGGATCCACGGCCAGGGCGGCTGCGGGGGAGGGGTCAAGGGTGAGGTAAGTCTGGAGAGTGTCACTTTCGTCCTCGTTGAGGACAGAGATGCCCATGATGTTGCGCTGCGGGTTCCAACTGAGGAGCTCGCGGATCTCGCTGACGGGAATGTCAAACCCCCGGGTACCAGAGAGGGCGTACATGTACTCCCAGGTATTGCCGTCAGCGTCGGTCCCCCACAGCTCCTCGGCCAAGGGCTGGCTGCGCCACATCAGTGCGATGGTGCCGCCGAAGTAGAGCTTCTTGTCGCCAGTGAAGAACACCCAGTCCCCAGGGCTCATCTTCTTGATACGGGAGACGTTGACGTTCTGCTTGCCCGGGACGACACCCCACATCTGCGCCGCGCCGGACGGAAACAGCTGCTTGAGCTGGTCGACGACCCCAGGCTCGAGCAGATGGGCGTAGTCCTCGAAGCTGACCGGGCTTGCGATGGTGTCTTCGTAGTGCTTGTTGACGACCTTCTCGGACCGGCGTGCCGGCTGCATCACGATGCGCATCGGATGAATCAACCCCCCAGTTGCGTGTACTTGTCCGCCCGGCCTCGCGCCTGCTCGACCGGGTACTTACGGCCGTTGACCTCGATCTTTTCCAGCAACGCCTGCTCCAGGTCGACGTCCAGGACGTCGGCCATCCTCAAAAGGTACGCGAAGACGTCCGCCATCTCCTCACGCACCCGAGCGGCTTTGGACGCCTCGCTCATCACGGTGGCGGACTCAGGGGCAGTCAGCCACTGGAAGACCTCCAGGAGTTCGCCACTCTCACCGGCCAACGCCATGGCCAGGTTCTTGGGTGTGTGGAACTGTTCCCACTCCCGTTCGGCAGCGAAGTCGGCAAGCGCCTGCTGAAGCGATCTGATGGTCATGACCAAGAAGTACCAGAAGCCACTGACACACCCCCCGGCGGACCCGCGCGCTGAGGCTGTCAGCCACCCCTGGTATAGGTCAAGCCATGCATGTCTACGAGGGCACCGTCGCCGACCTGGCCACGGAATTAGACAAACCGGCGTTCATCACGACGACCGAAAGCCGATTCACGCATCATTTCGGGACCACCCCCAGTCCACAAGAACTGCGCAGCTGGCGCCGCAGCTGGCCTCACCTGGTGGACGTACTCCTCGCCGCAGGCCTGAGCCACCTTCACATCCTGCTCGAGTACGCGCTGCCTGCTACCGGGGAACGCGTCGACGCCCTCCTGGCCGGCCAGACGCCCGACGGCCGGTTCGGCACGGTCGTCGTCGAACTCAAGCAATGGACCAACGCCCGCACCAACCAGGCGCGTCCGGGCATGCTCAAGGTCGGCGAGCGCACAGTGCAACATCCCGCCCGACAGGTCGGCGGATACGCCACCTACCTCACCGACTGGGTATCCCACGACGAAATCCCCCTGGACGTACGGGGCATCGCCGTCCTACATGACGCTCCCAGCACCCTGGTCGCAACCCTGCGAGCGCTCTCCGGCACCGGACCATCCTCCAGATTCCCCGTCCTGGGCCGCGATGACCTCACGCCCCACCCGAATGCCAGCGCCCTTGCCCACCGGCTCACCTGCGCTGACCTTGGCCCCGTGAACCCGGACCAACTGGGGGCATTCCTGCGGGCACGGCACCGCCCCTCGCCCAACCTGCTCGCACGAGCCGGCAAGGTGATCGACGGCCACGACGCTTTCGCCCTCATCGGTGACCAAGACCTCGCGCGCCAGGAAATTTTGCACACCGTCGCTGTCAGCCCCTCCCAGTCCAAGAAGAGCATCATCGTCGTGACCGGCGGGCCCGGCACCGGGAAGACCGCCATCGCCTGCCGAGTCCTGGGCGACCTATGCCAGCAGCCCGCCGCGAACCCACGTCTTGTCACCCCCAGCGGAACCCTCACCAGGCAGTTGCAGCGCACGGTCGGCTCCGTCTCCCGCGGACTCATCAGCACCTTCGTCGATAGAATCCCTGCAGGTGTGCAGCCCAGCAGCGTTGTACTGGTCGACGAAGCACACCGTGCACGGACCTACACAGACCACCGCCGCGGCACCTTCCCCACGACCTTGGGAAAGCTCATCGACAGGGCCGGCGTGACCGTGCTGTTTCTAGACGAGCAGCAGACTGTCCGGCCGACCGAAGGAATCACGCTCGACGAGATCACCCAGCACGCTACGAGCCAGGGCCACAGCCTCTGGCACATCAATCTCACCGCACAGTTCCGGTGCAACGGCTCAGGCGCCTATCTCGACTGGATCAACCAACTCCTGCAACCCGAAGGTCCCCCGCCGGCATGGATCGCCACCGACTACGACCTGGCCGTAGCACAGGATCCGCAGGAATGCGAGAACTGGATCACCGCGCACACCGACAACGGCAGCATCGCCAGGATCACCGCCGGCTTCTGCTGGCCCTGGGACTCTCCGCCCACTCCGCCCCTGCTGCCGGAAGTTCACATCTCCTGGGCAGGAACAGACGGCCCCCGCACCTGGTCCCACCCGTGGAACTCACGCGCCGACGTGACCGACATCGACCACCCCGACATACCTGCTCGCCCCTACTGGGCAACCGATCCCGGTGGCCACCGACTAGTCGGCTGCGTCTACACAGCACAAGGCATGGAATACGACTACAACGTCGTCATCATGGGCAACGACCTTATCCGCCGCGACGGGCGCTGGATAGCCGTCCCCGACGCCAGCCATGACGATGCACTCCGCCACCTGGCCCCGCACCGCTACCTCTCCTACGGCCTGAACACCTACCGCGTCCTCGCCAGCCGCGGCGCCAAGGGGACCCGCCTTTACTCCACCGACCAGGAAACGCAGAGCTACCTTCAAGCACTCCTGCCACCTACTCCGGAACAAGGGGAAGTACCGCTCAGCTGACCTGAACACTCTGCTCGGCAGCCAGCCGAACGCAGACCTAGTGCCGCGTCAGAGAGCATATGCGCCAGGTGGCGAGTCCCAGTACTGGCCGCGATCGGCGTCCCAACGGGGCGGTCGGCACCCGGGCAGCGGGGAAAAGTGGGTGCAGACCCCGGCGTACTCGGGGAACGGTGCTCTCTGCGCAGGCGGACGTGAGCCGATCGCGTCCGGAGCTCCCGGGGTTCGCTCGCCTCGACGGCCTGCTGTCCGTGGTTGCTTTGCGCTGTTCCCCGTACCGCCGGGGGTCTCCCCGTCGTGCGAGGCGGCGGACGGGTGGCCGTTCGACTGAGCGGCCTCTTTGACCGAAGGGGCAGGGGGCAGTCGGAGGCGGCCGGGCGCGGTGTCAGTTCGGTGTGGCGGGTGTTCCGTCAGTGTGGCGGGCTGCCCGTACGCAGGAGTCGATCCACGCGCAGAGCTCGTCGAGGGCGGTTTCGGCCCGCTCCCTGTCCCCGGTGATGAGGTAGTCGCCCTGCAGGCCGGAGAAGGCGCTGTTGAGCAGGGTGGCCGTGGGTAGGGCGCTGCTCTCGGGCATGCCGCGTCGCATAAGGCAAGAGGCGACGAACTCGGCGCGTCCGCGGACGAATCCGGCGCCGGGCAGCGGGAGTCGTCCTGCTGCGGCGAGCCCTTCGATCTCTCTGATCAGCCGAGTCATGGCAAGTTCGCGGGGGCCGAGGGTGCGGTCCCACGCCGAGCGGACGATGGGGCCGACCTCGACATCCGGGTCGTTCCAGCCGGGCGTCGACTGCAGCGCCGCGTGCTGGCGCTCGTCCAGTCGCAGGAGGACCGCGGTGAGGAGGGCGTTCTTGTCGGCGAAGTGGTGGGTGAGCACGCGGGTGGTCTGCCCGATCCCCTCCGCCAGTGTGCGCAGTGAGAAATTCCCGATTCCTGTGGCGGCGAGCTGCTCGATCGCCGCGTCGGTGACCTCACGACGGCGCTCCGGGCTGGCGGGTCTGGGCACTCGAACACACCTCCATGTCGTGCACAGTCATACTCTGACACAAGGTTAAGGAAACGTTTGTTACCCTTACGGTATGACGCCGTTATCCCGCGCCCGCCCGGTGTGGCTGCTTGCTCTCACACTTGCCGCCTTCGCTGTTCAGACGGACGACTACATCATCATCGGAGTCCTCCCCGCGATCTCGGACACCGTGCACTTGTCCGAGACCGCCACGGGTCAACTGGTCACGGTCTACTCGCTGACTTACGCCGTCGCCGCCCCCGTATGGGCGCTGCTGCCGGTGAGAATCGCCCGGAAGCGAGCGCTGTGCGGGGCACTCGCCGTATTCGGCGCCGCGAACTTCGCGGTGCTGCTCGTGGACGGGTACGCAGTGCTCATGGCGCTCAGGGTCGTCGCCGCCCTGGCTGCCGCCATGGTGCTGCCCTCCGCGCTCGCCGCGGCCAGCGCGGAGGCCCCACCGGAGCGGCAGGGCCGGTACCTGGCGACCGTCATGACCGGCCTGACCGGGGCGGTGCTGCTGGGGGTCCCCGTCGGCACCTGGATCGGCGCGGCCCTCGGATGGAGGGCGACCTTCGTGTTCGGCGGGCTCCTCGGCATCTGCGCGCTCCTCATGCTCGTCCGCACCCTTCCCCGAGCGGAGGCGCACGCTGTCGAGGAGCGAAAGACGCTCGGGTTCATGGTCCGGCCTCTCCTCAACGGCACCGTTACGGTGATCCTGCTGGTCACCGTGCTGACCGTCGCCGGCAATCTGGCGTTCCAGACGTACATCGCGCCGTTCCTGTCGGGGGTCTCCGGTGTGACGCCGACGGTGCTCGGCGTTCTGCTGGTCTGCTCCGGCGCCGGGGGCCTGCTCGGTACGCAGGTGTCCGGTCGTCTCATCGACCGGTACAGCCCGGGACGGGTCTTCGCGCTGGCGAGCTCGGTGTTCTGCGGGGCCATGCTGGCATTCGCTGGGTTCTGGCTCGTCCGGCCGGTCCCGGTGGCGTTTGCCGCCGCGCTGCTGGTGTGCTGGTCGGCTGCCGCGTGGGCGGTGCCGCCCAGCCTTCAGTCCCTGATGCTCGCCCGTGCGGGCAGGGAGGCCGCGGGGCAGGCGATGGCGGTCCACAGCAGCTCCGTCTACATCGGGGCCGCGCTCGGAGGAGCAGTCGGTGGGGGCGTCATCGCCGCAGACATGGGCCTGATTCCGGTCGTCGCTGCGGTCCTGGCGTTCCTCGGCCTCGTGGTCCTTGTGCCCGTCATGCGGAGCCGTGCCGACGGGGCGGCACACGGGGCCGTCATGACGGAACGGAAACATGAGACGACGACCTAGCCGGCCTGTGTTCGGGACATAGCCACCGTCACCGCTCCGGGGCGAATTCCATCAGGAACAGCCCCTTCTCCTCTGTAGGGACGGTGGACACGAGCCGCAGCCCGGCCCTCTTCCCTACCTGCTGGAATTCCTCCTCGGTCCGTTCCACCCCGCCCAGCACCACCAACATGGCCATGTCCCTCTGGCTCACCGCTAGTTGAGCAGCCGTCTCCTCCGATTCGGTGTCGCCCGACTCGGTGCGAATGCGATCCACGACGAAAACCCGGCCTTGCCCGTTGAGGGCATCGGCACAGCGGTGCAGCACGGTGACCGCGTCCTTGTCCGGCCAGTCGTGAAGGATGTGGGCCAGGAGGTAAACGTCACCGCCTGGCGGCAGTGCGTCGAAGAAGCTGCCGCTGAGCGCGGTCGCCCGTTCCGACAGCCCTTCCTCAGCGAATAGCGCGGAAGCACGTTTTGCCGTCGCTGCCTGTTCGACGACGGTGCCGCGCAGATGCGCGTGTCCGCGCAGCAGGGCGACCAGCAGCATTCCAGTTCCGCCGCCCACGTCCACCACATCTCGGACGGTCCTCCAGTCCCGGTTGGCAGCGAGCCACGGGCCGATACCGGAGATGTGGGCGGACATTGCACGGTCGAACGCTTCCGCCAGTTCCTGGTCGGCCGCGAGGGCCTTCCAGAATGGTTTTCCGTGGACATCTTCCCAGGCGGGCTGTCCGGTACGGACGGAGTGGAGCAGGCCAGGTATGACTTGGTCGCCGGCCCGGGCCCAGGCGTCGCCCTGGTCGTAAAAGCCCGCGATCCCCGCCGGGTGGTCGCGGCACAGTACTTGCCCCAATCCGGTCAACCCGAAGCCCGTAGCCCCCTGCCTCTGCAGCAGGCCCAGGTTCGCCAAGTGGCGCAGGAGCCGGAGTAGGGCATGTGGGTCCGTCTGGGTACACGCGGCCAACGGGCCGGGCTCGGTGAAGCCTTGGGCGACCAGGTCGGGGATGCGCAAGGTGACGGCGGCGCGTATCGCCCAGGGAGTGAAGAGCGTTCCCATGCAAGTGACCCGCTCCACAGCGGAGGGGGCCGTCGTACCATCAGAGGTTGCGGCGCTCATCGCGTCTTCCCTTCATGAGGCTGCAGCTAATGTCCGGACTGAGGCTTCGTGCGACTGAGGGACGCATCAGTGTGGTCCGTCCCGAACGCGGTGGGCAGATGCGCTGAGGCCGAGTGGGCTCCTCCGTTTCGGGGCCGAGGCCCTCCGGGTAGGACTCGGAAAGGCGCCACAGCGAGAACAGGCTGAGCACAGCGGTGGCGATGACGAAACCCGACACCGCCCACACCGATCCCGTCAGCGCGACGAGACGGTCGGACATGGTGGGCGCCAAAGCGCCGCCCACCATGACCCCAGTGTTGAAGACCAGGGCGACGGCGGTGAAACGGATGCGGGTCTCGAACATGCCGGCCAGGTACGCGCTCAACGGTCCTGAGTAAATCGCGTAGACGAGCATGGAGACAGAAAATCCAACCGTGATCAACCAGGGCGATCGGGTCCGCAGCAACCAGATCAGCGGAACCGCCCACACTGCACAGAGCAGCGCCCCGGCCATGCAGACCCTACGCCGCCCGAGGCGGTCGGAGAACACCGCCGATGCGAAGCCGGCGACCGACTGCACGGCGATGGAGGTCAAGGTAACGCGAAGCATAGTCCGGTGTGAGACGTCGAGAACGGTTGTCCCATAGGACAGCGCGAAAGTCTGCGTCACGAAATAGAGAACGTTGCCGACCACCAGTGCGCCGGTGGAGAGCGTCAACACCCGCAGCTTACGTCGGACAACGTAAGTGAGAGGAACCCGAACCTTCCCATGCCTTCGCGCAGAGGCCTTGAAGGCAGGTGTCTCGGATATCGAAACCCGCGCGAAGACCGCGACGCCAGCCAGCACACAACTGGCGAGGAACGGTACGCGCCAGCCCCATGCCCGGAACTGATCAGGCGTCATCCCCATCGACAGCAGGAGGAAAACGCCGTTGGCCAGCAACGCTCCGAGAGAGGCACCGGCTCCGGGGAATGCCGAGTACAACCCCCGATGGCGGGGCGGGGCATGTTCGACAGCCAGCACCACGGCACCCATGCCCTCACCACCGAGGGCGGCCCCCTGCATCATCCGGAGCAGCACGAGAAGTACGGGCGCAGCGACACCGATGTCCGCGTACCCCGGCAGCAGACCAATGGAGACGGTCGCCGATCCCATCGTCAGCAAAGAGTAGATGAGCACCTGCGTGCGTCCGGAGCGGTCGCCGAAGTGCCCAAAGATGAGGGCCCCCAGCGGTCGTACGACAAAGGCGACCCCGATCGACGCGAACGTCGTCAAGGCAGCAGTGGCGCCATTCGCCCCGGGGAAGAAGACGCTGGGGAAGACGAGCACCGCAGCAAGGGCGTAACTGAAGAAGCCGAAGTACTGACTGGTCGTCCCCACCAGGCCGGCGAAGGCGACCCTGCCGACTCCTGTGTGCCCGTTCTCAGATGCGGTTGCATGGGCCACTGATACCCCCGTTCCACCACTTGATGCCCCATGAACGAGTTCTTAACGCGGGAGCTTAGCCGCACTCAAAGTCGGCCGGGCGGGGAAATCAGGCCCCTCGGGCCCGAACTGAGGGGGCGACAACACTCGATCCTGCGGCTGACGTCGGTCTTTACGGGACTGGCTGCGTGGGACGCCCTGGAGTGGACTTGGTCCGGAAGGGCCTCATCAGCTAACAGGGGCAACACCAGTCACATCCGTAACGTGGTCACTGACTCAAAAGAACACCCGCGCATCATTGACCCGGCCTTCGCCCGGACTGCAAACTGCCAAAGGTCGAGGAAATTCGATGCGAGATGGCGGAGACACCTGGATGCCTGACATCCGCACCTCGACCCCTCCCTCTCGGCCCGATGCGGGGCGTCCATCCACCCCGGCGGGCAATTTCAGCGGATCCAACCCGACGAGGGCGGAAGAACGGTCTCCGCTTCCCTTGAGATTGGAGAAGCAGCATGCGAAGCGAACGGACAGAATGGGCTCCCGCCGGAACGGCGTGGATGCCCGAACGGACAGAATGGGCTCCCGCCGGAACGGCGTGGATGCCCGAACGCACCGAATGGGCTCCCGCCGGAACGGCGTGGATGCCCGAACGCACCGAATGGGCTCCCGCCGGAACCGCGTGGATGCCCGAACGCACCCTCGCTTGACAGTCGTCCCGCAGCGAGGAAACGCACCACTGCACATCGCGCAGCCGCCGTCCAGCGGCGGCTGCGCTCTGTCAGACACCATCACCGAGAGCTGAGGGGAACAATGACGTTCAAAGACGTTCTGGTCACTGGTGGAGCGGGATTCATCGGCCGCAACATGATCAGGGCCATGCTCGGCGACGGTTATCGCATCACGTCACTGGACAATTTCAAGATCGGCGGCTGGGAGCACATACCCGACGACATCCGCGACCACGTCGAATGGATCCAGGGCGACACCCGGAACCTCGATTTACTGATGCAGCTCATGAAGGGCAAGGACTCCGTCATTCACCTGGCCGCTCCCTCCTCCTTCCTCATGTACGAGGAGGACCCGGTCGGTGGAGCCTCGGTGACCACCCACGGCTTCGTCAACCTCCTTGAGGCCATGCGCCGTCGCGATGTCGGCAAGCTTGTGTACGCGAGCACCAGCGCCGTGTACGAGGGAAATCCCGTCCCTTACGTCGAGGGCATGGAGCTCAATCCGCCGGACCTCAAGGCGCTCTCCAAGAAATGGAACGAGGAGGTGGCCGCCCAGTACTCGGAGAGGTATGGGATCACGGCCATCGGCATGCGGCCCTTCAGTGTCTACGGCCATGACGAGTTCAGTAAGGGTGGCTACGCGAACGTCATCTCCCTCTTCGTCTGGGCTGTTCTCAACGATGTGACCCCGGTGGTCTGGGGTGATGGCCGGCAGACACGAGACTTCATCTATGTGGAAGATGCCGGTCTCGCCTTCCGGACGGCGTTGGAAAAGGACCTCGCCACCCAGGAGTTCAACGTGGGCACTGGCATCGAGACCTCCTTCAACGAGGTGCTGATCCTGATCGCCGAGGAACTGGGCAAGGAGGTCGAGCCCAAGTTCGTCGACGTCCCGATTGCCATCTACGCCCAACGGCTGCTCGCTGATGTCACCCGCGCCGTCGATGTACTCGGATTCCGGCACGAAGTCGACGTACGGGAAGGCATCCGTCGAGTGATCAAGGCCACTCGGAGTGTGCAGGCGACACGGAAGTGGGCGGGGCTGAGCAGCGCACAGATGTACTTCGAGACGCTGCCCACCAGTTGAGGCCGACGGGTGCCCCGGAGCGCGGTCTGTTCCGGGGGCACCCGTGCTGTTGTCCGGCACGATGGCAGGAGGAGAAGACGCCGTGCCCAAGGTTCTCGCCCTCACTGATTCGGCAGAGGACATCAAGAATTTCTGCGAGGAGGCGGACACCCTCTTCTTCGCGCTCCGTCCGCTGCCGGCAGCGGAGCACACGTACGATGCTTTCGCGCAGACGTACCGCAGGCTCAAGGCCTCCTGCGATCTCTCCACGGTCGACGTCGTGGTCGCGGAGTACGTCGAATCGATACCGCTGCTGTACTTCATGCGGCGCGACGGCTACCACTGCCCCGCCCTTATGATCCCGCACACCAACCCCTACCCGTTCGACGCTCTCCTCTTCTTCCTGCTCGTCGCAGAGCACCCCCACCCCGAGGACCTGGTCATCTGCGGTTCGCAGAACGCTGCGCGCGCCTACGCGCACATCACCCGGATACCAGCCAAGAACATTTGCACCTTCGGCATCAAAAACGTCTACCGCAAGCAGGACAAGCGGGAGTGCCGGGAGCGGCTGGGACTGCCCCAGGACCGCCGGATCCTGCTGTACACCGGCCGATTCATGAACGACAAGGGCCTGGCGCACCTCCTTGGCGGGTACCGCAGACTGCGCGAGCACGAGCCCGACGCTCTTCTCGTCATGTCCGTGACCCACATCGACCCGCCCTACTACAACCGGCTGGCGCCGCAGATGACGGACGTGGTCCTCTTCCACCGGCTGGAGAAGGAACGGACGGCCACCCTCTATAACGCGGCGGATATCTTCGTCTCCGGCGCGACGAGCATCTTCGAAACCTACGGCAAGTCCCCGCTCGAGGCCCTGGCATGTGGGGTCCCGGCAGTGGTGCCCCGCTTCGACGGTTTTCCGTACTACATCGACGACGCGAACGGCGGACTCGTCGACGTCGAGTACCTCGATCACAGCAACGGGAACCCGTACGAATTCGCCCGCATGTCGGAAACGCACTTCGTGGAGGTGTGCCGAAGGGTTCTCCGACGGACCGACCCGCTCGATTACAGGATCCCGGAATGGGCCACCTACGAAGGCACCATGAAGATCCTCCCCAGGCTGCTGCAGGCCATGGCGGAAACCCGTTCCACCGGCTCCCCGGGCAGTGGCTCCCATAAAATCGACAAGAGTCGGTA
Organism: Streptomyces sp. NPDC042259; assembly: GCF_055582085.1. Lineage (NCBI taxonomy): Bacteria > Bacillati > Actinomycetota > Actinomycetes > Kitasatosporales > Streptomycetaceae > Streptomyces > Streptomyces sp. NPDC042259. Next base: position 70,920 of record NZ_JBVJDW010000017.1, read on the forward strand.
CCCGGACTCCGTCGTGGCCGTCCTGGAGCACTACGGGCTTGAGGAAACCGAGGACCTGCTCGCGAAGGCCGCCCGGCTGGGGCTCGTCGACCGGAGCGACAGCGGAGACAACACGCTCCTGCGGAACCTGCACCACGACCTGTTCCTGACGATGGACACCCATCGTGGATGACCGGCTCATGGGCAGGCCTGAGGCGACGGACGCACGGCGCAAGGCACAGCTGGTCTTCGATCAGCTGGCCCCGCAGTACGACCGGTCGGACGTGGAGTTCTTCGGTCCGATCGGTGCGCGGCTCGTCGCCCATGCGAGAGTCGCTCCCGGAGACGCCGTTCTGGACGTCGGCTGCGGCCGGGGAGCCGTACTGTTCCCCGCGGCCCACGCCGTGGGGGAAGGCGGAAAAGTTACGGGGATCGACCTGTCCCGTGCCATGGTGGAGAGCGTGCTCGCCGAAGCGCGGGACAAGGGCCTGCAACAGGTCAACGCCGTGGTGATGGAGGGAGCGGAACCTGCGTTCCCACCTGAGAGCTTCGACGTCATCACCGGCGGGATGAGTGTGCACATGCTGGCCGACATCCCCAAGGTGTTCCGGGCGTACTACCGGCTGCTCCGCCCGGGCGGGCGCCTGGCCCTTTCCGCCCCCGTCACGGTCGACGACCCCGCGCCGGAAGTCTTCGGACTGCGGTCCATCGCCCGCCTCTGCGCCGCCCATAACGCGGGCAGCGGCATCTATCCCTACGCCGAGGCGTTCGGCGGAGCACGGCAGGCCCTGCCCGACCTCCGGGCGGCATGTTTCACGGAGGCCACGGCACGGGAGGAGCCAGCCTTCATCACCGCAGACTCCCCAGAGAGCTTTCTGCTCTGGACGTGGACTCATGGAATGCGGAGGCTCTGGGAACGGGTAAGCGACCGGGAACGGGCCGCCGCGGAAGACGACATCAAGGCCGAGGCACGCGCCCGCAGCAAGCGTACAGACCGCATTGTGCTGCCGACTCCGGTCATGTACGTCGTCGCCTCACGGCCGGATGCCTGATCTACCGCGCGCCTGATCCGCCATACCTCCCCACCAGCGCCGCGTCGCCGCCCACCCCCGGACCGACCTCTGTGATGTGACGGAAGGACACGATGACGAACGTGAGTGCCAACCCGCCGGCCACCGCCCCGGTGGAGCCGGCAGCCGCGTCCCGACTCTGGGAATGGGCCCGCGATCAGTTCGATCTCGACCCCTCCTATGTGCACCTCGCCCTGTCGATGCTGGCTCCTCACCCACGCCCGGTGCGCGAGGCCATCGCCTACCACCGGACGCGACTGGACCGTAACCCCGCCCTCCACTTCCAGCAGCGCGACGAACGGGTGCGGCGGGTACTCGAACGGGCGGGTATCTATCTGGAGACGCGGCCGGACGCGATCGCCCTCACGGAAAGCACGACGGCCGGAATGGCCGTGGTGTATACGGGCATGCGGCTCCGGCCGGGCGACGAGATCCTCAGCACGGAGCACGAGCATTACGCGGCCTCCGAGCTGTTGCGCTTCAAGGAGGCGGCCAGCGGTTCCTCCCATCGTCGAATCCGCCTGTACGAGCACGCTCCAACCGCGACGAGCGAGGAGATCGTCGCGGCGATCACGCGGGAGATCCGTGACCGCACCCGTGTGCTGGCACTGACGTGGGTGCATTCCGGAACGGGTGTGAAACTGCCGCTGGCGCGCATAGGCCGGGTGATCGCGGAGATCAACGCCGGGCGGCCCGAGGACCGTCAGGTGCTCGTCTGCGTCGACGCCGTGCACGGTTTCGGAGTGGAGGACTTCGCTGTCGAGGAACTCGGCTGTGATTTCTTCATGACCGGCTGTCACAAGTGGTTCTTCGGCCCGCGCGGTACCGGACTGGTCTGGGGCAGCGAGAAGGGATGGAACGCGATAGAGCCGATCATGACATCGTTCGACGTCGAGGTATTCTGGCCGTGGTATCTGGGCCGCACGCCCGACTCGGAGGCGCCCCGCGCCCGGCTGTGCACGCCGGGTGGTTTCCCCGCATACGAACACCGTTGGGCGCTGGCGGAAGCCTTCGACTTCCAACTTGCCCTGGGGAAGGACAAGGTCGCGGCCCGCATCGCCGATCTCAACGCTTACTGCCACAGGCGGCTCACGGAGATCGACGGCGTCTCCCTGCGCACCCCGGCAGACCAGACAATGCGGTCAGGCATGACCTGCTTCGACGTCACGGGCCAGGACCCCGCGCAGATCGTGGCCGCTCTGGAGAACGTCCGCGTCATGGCCGGTCAGACCCCCTATCGCAGCAGCGCGGTGCGGTTCGCGCCCGGCATTCTCAACTCGGTTGCCGACATCGACCGCGCGGTCCACGCCTTGGCGGAGATCGTGCGCGCGGATCGTAGGGAGAACTCGGCCCACGCTTCAGTGAGAAGGGGACAGCAATGACCGGCAAGGCCATTTCCGGGCTAAGCCTGGCCGACCAGCCGCCCGACTACGAGGCACTGGTCGCCTGGTGGGCCCATATGCGGGAGTTCGCCCCCGTGCACTATGACGAGAAGCTCGGCTACTGGCACGTATTCCGGTACGAGGACGCCGCCACGATCCTCAACGACCACACGGTGTTCTCCTCGGACATGCGTGATCTCATCCCGCAGCCCGAACAGTTCGCCACGGTCGCCAAGGGTGCCTTCCTGGGCTTCGACCCGCCGCAGCACAAGAAGCTCCGGAACTTGGTCAGCAAGGCGTTCACACCGCGTGTGACAGCGGAACTTGAGCCCCGGATCGAGAAGATCGCCGAAGAACTGCTCGACGCCATGGGGCGGTCAGAGAAGATCGAGCTGATCGACCAGTTGGCCTATCCCCTTCCGCTCACCGTCATCGTCGAGCTCCTGGAAATCCCGACCGTCGACCGCTTCCGGTTTAAAAAGTGGTCCAACGCCTTGTTCTTCCAAGGACGCACGGACGAACCTGTGATCGTCGCGACCCCGGAGATGCTGCAGTCCATCGAGCCCGCAATCGGGGAGATGAACGGCTACTTCCTCGACATCATCCGCAAACGTCGCTCACGGCCCGGCACAGACCTGATCAGCAAACTCGTCACAGTGGAGAGCAACGGCGAGCGGCTGGCGGACGAGGAGATCCTCGGCGTCTGCGGCTTCCTGCTCGTCGCCGGCCACATCACGACGACGATGATGTTGAGCAACGCCGTCCTGCTCCTCGGCGACCACCCCGAGCACACAGCCACGCTGCGCGCGGCCCCCTCAGCAGTGCCGGCGGCGGTGGAAGAAGTCCTCCGCTACCGGGGACAGCTACCGGCGGCGCCGCGCCGCACCCGGCAGCGGACACACCTTCGCGGCGTCTCGATACCACCGGACGAAATCGTCCTCGTGTGGCTCACCTCGGCCAACCTCGATGAACGGTTCTTCCCTACGGCAGACCGCTTCGACATCGCGCGCACTCCCAACCACCACCTCGCGCTCGGCCGGGGAATCCACTATTGCCTCGGCGCGCCGCTCGCTCGGCTGGAGCTGAGGATCGCCCTGCAGGCAATGCTCCGGCGGTGGAGCGGATTCACGGTGGGGGAAGGAGTCCGCCTCGAGGACCCCCGCCACACGATCGGGGCGAAGGAGCTCCCACTGCACGTACGTTGGAAGGACGAGAGCCTGGCGCTGTAATGCGCTGGTAGGCCGGTAATGGGTGGGTGAGATCGATGACCGTCCTACCCGTTCCCGTGCCCAGTGTGTGCGTGCGTGTGAAGCTGGACGTCGGTGCCTGCGGGCCGTGCGTGCACATCGTTACGGACTTCGATCCACCAGGCACCGATGATGGGCTGGAGCTCCTCGACACCGTGCCGCAGAATCGGCTGCCCGCCGAGTACCTACCGGCGTTGAGGGCGGGCCTGTTGGAAGGGCCTCAGGGGAGTGGCGGGCGCGGTCTTGCTCACGGATGGCCCTTCCACGACGTGGACTCCTGTGAGCGTGCTTACGAGATCGCTGGACAGCAGGCGGGCCGCGCTCATCGCTGCCGGGCTGCTGCCGCCGGCACAGGCTGGCACTCTGCGATGGGCAACCTGACCTGGCCGCGCCGCCAGCCCCGGCCGCTGCCAAGGCCAGGGTAGGCGTCTGGAATGGCGTTGCTCCCCTGGTAGCAAGCAACCGCGGCCGGAGGCGGCTGCTGCCCGGGTGGTGCACGCCGTGCGCCCCGGGCCGTGTGGACCGGGGCGCACCAGGTTGAGGAGCTGCTGACACATTGAGTAGTGAGCGGCCCCCGTTTACCGGTCAGCGCCCTCGGTGGCCCCAGGACTCGGTGTCGACGACGCGGCCGTGGTCATCGCGGAGGGTGGCGGTGTCGCGGTAGTTGTCCCAGACGTAGGCGCGGCGGTTCTGGTAGACGTCGCGGACGGTGTCACGGCCGCTGCCGGTGTGAACGCGGACCTTCTGGTGGGCGGCCAGGCGCAGGTGACCGAAGCGGTAGGTGTGCCGGTCGGCGTCCTTCAGGGTCCAGTTCCTCAGGTTGCCCACGTGGCGGCCGGTGTTGACGATGTCGACCCACTCGGCGTTGAGGCTCCAGGCGCTGCGGTCGTCCTTCCCGGAGCTGTCGTACTGGACCTTCCCGATCACGATGGGCGAGGTCACACGTCCCGGGCTGGCATGGGTGGCCGCGGCCGCGGGGAGGACCGTGGTGGCAAGGACCGCGCCGCACGCGACGGCGGTGGCGGCAACACGTGCAATAGCAGCTGAAGACATAACAACCTTGCTTTCAGGCATAGCCCGACGGGCCGTGCCAGTTGTTGGTGATCCCGGCGAAGTGCCGAGGGTCATCACTGTGCGCCCAACCCCAAGCCCACAGTTGAAAGTCCCAGCACGTGTTACACGAGGCGAACATTCACACCACCCGACAGCGCCCAGCGTTCACGCCTCAGCGCACACCATTAGTCGCACGCCTCTCACCGGCAACCCGTATCCCGTGGTATGCGCCGAGCAGCGCAGATGCCCTGTTGCCAGGCACACGCCCCCGCCCAGGGAATGGGGCCGGCTGGCCAAGGCCGGTGGGCTCAACGGTGCGTGAAGGGGCACCCGGAGTGTCACCTGTTGAAACAGCCCGAACCCCTGACGCTGGCGCCTGCGGTTCTCCGTGGCCCCCCGGATGCCAGGTAGCTGTTCGCGTAAGGCGTTCGCGGGCTCAGCTCGGATGGAGCCTGGCCGCCTGACGATCGCCACGGAGCGGGGGTCGACGAATGCGTGTCCTGGCCCTGACCTGGGACGCGGAGCAGCAAGACCAACGCGAGCGAAGCAAGGAGGGGCAGGGCTTGACGCTGGCCTGCAAATCGTAGGCCTTGGCTGTGGCCCGTCGGAGGTTTGCCGCCCCTGGCGTTGCAGTGGGGGAGGAGCGGGGACGTTGAAGGGCATCCGGACGGGTGCGCTCCGAATGTTTTTACCTTCAGGTCTTGCACGATCCAGGGGCGGCGGTCGCCTTTATTGGCGGAGGAGGACAACAGGGCCTCCAGGGGCAGCAGGAGTGCTCGGGGGAGCGTGCACCGTCTTGCGCCTGAAGCCGTTGATCGTCACGACTGGAGGGATTTGCGGTTCCGTGAATACACATCTCACAGGCGTCCCGCTCGCCACAGCGGTGAGCGCACATGCGTCCCGCAAAGGCGCCCGCGCCGCCCTGGCCGGCTCCCGGACAAGCCGGAGGGAGCTGCACCGCCGTCTTCGGACACGGCGGCACGGGCAGCGGGGAGGGAGCAGGTGACTTCTGCTTCGCCCCGCCGCACCGGCGTTGCTCCCATGACCGGACTCCCCGCCGACTACCGCGCCTTCCACGAGCTCTACCGAGGCACCTACGTCCACTGGGCCGAGCTGTTCCTCGGCAACCGCCACGACGCCGAGGAAGCCGTCGACCAGGCCTTCGAAGAGCTCTACATTGCCTGGAACACCGTCCTGTCCCAGGAATCACCCCGCGCCTACGCCTGGGCCGTGGTCCGCCACCGCACCATCGACTGCGCCCGCGCCCGCAAACGCCGCCCCACCGTCATCGACACCGCCGCGTTCGAGACCACAGCCCTGCGCAACGCAGTCGACCCGATCGGCGAACTCGAACACAGTCTGTCCGTCTTCGAAGCCATCCGGTCCCTGCCTGAGCGCCAGCACGACGTCATCGTGCTGCTCCACTGCCTAGGCCACACCACCCACGAAGTCGCCGACATCATGGGCATCACTGCCGGCGGGGTGCGCTCCGCCGCCCGGTTCGCCCGCCACCGCCTGCGCCAGTCCCTCGGATTCGACCGCGACACCTCCGCCCGGGAAGGGGGGAACACACATGACTGACCACCTGCTCAACGAGGCGCTGGCCCGCGTACGACTGGAACACCGCCCGTACACGTGCTCCGACACCGCGGACGCCGAGACCCGCCTCGCCGCCCGGATCACCGCCCGCATGTGGCACGGCGCCCTGAACTTCGACGACCAGATGGCCCCGGCCCGCAGCGCCGCCATCCGCGCCGCGGAACGAAGCTGGCTGCCCCACCGCGCCTTCCGCCGCCAACTGCGCGCCCTGTGCCGCACGGTGGTGACCCAGGACCTCCACAAGCTCGGCGAATTCCTCGCCCGCCGCATCCTGGAACCCGACGGCGCCCTCGTCCTGGGCTGCGTGCTGCAGCTCGCCGAGCGCGAGGACTCCGCACAGTTCTGGTGGCAGTTCGCCGCAGGCGCCGGCAACCGCGCCGCCGCCTGCTGCCTCTACCTCCACCACATGGCCCTCGGCGAACGCCGCGAAGCTGGCCTCTGGCACCACCAGGCCGGCCTGGAGAACCTCGTCCCCAAAACCCCCGAGAACCTCAACCGCACCGACCTCAACGCCGCGCTGCGCATGCTCGAGGCCCTGCGCGACAGCGACGGCGCTTTCTCCGCAGCCGCCAGCGCCGTGATCGCCTACGTCCCCGACGCCCTGGACGACGTCGACGACGTCGACCTGCCCCTCCCCGAGCCAGGATTTCCTCAGCGGATCGAGCAGCTCACCGCCACAAACTGATCTGAGGCGCGAGACCTTACAGGCCGGCCTCGGCCAGTACCCGATCAGCTGTCACGTCCGCCTGCTCCTGCGTCGTCAGAGCCGGCCGGTGAAGTGCGACGGCTAGGTCCTTGGCGAAGCCGTAGCCGGGTTGCATCACCACCTCCGCGGTGCCCGGCGGGGGAGCGGTGCGGGCTACAGCAGGCGTTGCTGCTCGCCAGCGGTCGAAGCCGTCCCCGTTCCCATGGCAGGGGGAGCGCTACATGGTTTCGGGCTGCGCAAAGGGACCCCTGGACGGTGCTTACCGCGTCATCGGTGGACGTGCCGCCGGAGGGCTGGACAGCTGAGCTGTGCCGACGTGGTGCGCCGAGGAGAGGTGGAGAGACAGGGGGAGAAAATGTTCTTCCACTCCTTGATTCGCTCAAGCGAATTGCTATTTTTTGCATTTGCTCGTGCATGAGGAGCGGAATTGACATTCCGATTGTGGCGAGTGAACCCCAAAGAGTGAACCTGGCGCTGCGCCGGAGCCGAGGTTGACTCCAGGAAGGAAGGAGACACTCCCGGCATATTTACGGCCAAGTGTCATATGTGATCCGGAAGGACGCTCACTCGGTAAATAAGTGATCAGAATATTGCACGTGAGGGATGGTTTTGGCCTCTTGTGCTGAATTTTCATTCGATTCTTGATTTGGGGCGTCAACCTCTGCGTGCAGCGCTTGCGTGAGACGCAGATTTGCATGGCGGGAGGAGGAATCTCGCCCTTCCGTCATCGGCGCAAATATTCTGCGATTAGCTGTATGGTCATCCTGGAAATGCAGGGCGTGCTTGATGTGACGCCTACATGCAGCAGCCCCGGGTGGCACCCCGGGGCTGCATCCGAAGGTCATCATGCGTGAAAGGAAAGAGCATGACCATTCGAAAGGGCCGAGGGCGTTCGCTGACGTCCTCGGCATCCTGCAAGCAAAGCATGCCTCATCCCGCAGGGCCGAAAACCTCGGTGAGCGTGTGGGATATCAGGATCGGTCTCGGAATCGTCCTGGTGGTGATCATCTTCATCTGGGTAGTTGTGCGGGAATCGCTGCCCCTGAGTGAGCTGGTGCCGCTGCTCGGGTCCCTCTCGGCAGCCGCTGGCTGCTGCTCGGTCCGTCTTCTGCGTATCCGCCGAAGCTGACGCGCGCGTGGGGCGGCAGCCCAGGCGTCTGCCGCCCCACGCCCGACTGGCCTGCGGGAAGTAACCTCGCCTTCCGCGCGGGCGGAGACGGAGACCCCCGCATGAGCGTCTTACCACGTAAGGGGACCTGCGGATCTTGCGGTGAGCGTCTGGGGCACGAGTGCCGGCCCGGACGGCCTCGGGCATATTGCGACGCGAAGTGCAGGCGGCGCGCTCAGCGCAACAGGGACCGCCGCCGACGCCAGGGTCCCGGGACCTCCGCACTGCCCTCGGGGGCAGTTGTCGCCGGAGGTCTGCAGGTCCTCACCTGGAATCTGGTAGCCGCCGAGGAGTCCGGGGCGCGGCTTCGGACCCTGCTCGACATCACGGAACGGGTGGAGAGCGAGCTGCGCCGCTACATCGCCGCCGCGGTGCACGATGCCCGTGCCGCCGGAACCTCCTGGCAGGACATCGCGGCCCAGACCGGGCTGAGCGAAACCACAGCCCGGGTCCGCTGGAACGAGACAAAGATCGAGCAGCTGCTGGCGGAACACCCTGGCACACACCCGCCACCGGACGTACCCCAGCCTGCCAGCGAACGCCACGAGCCGAACCCTGAAGTCAGCGGACCGCACAAGAGCCCCGAGCCACTGGTCGCCCCTCGTGCACTTGCAACAGCGCTTGCCACGCTGCAGCGCCGGAGCGGAATCCCCCTGAGCGAAGCCGCCTTGCAGGCCGACTTGCCTCCCGCAGACCTCTACCAGATCCTCGCCGGAACCCAGGTGCCCTCCTGGCCGGTCATCCACATGCTGACCACCATCCTGAACGGCAACCCTGAAGAAATGCGCGTCATCTGGGAGGCTGCACAGGGCAGGAGACGCCCCTCCGGACAGGCGGTTACTGACGCTGCTACCCGCCTGCGTACCGCGCTGCGCGGCCTACACCTGGCAGCCGCCTGCCCCGAACCGGCACAACTCAGCACACTCACCGGCCTTACCCCCGCTGTGATCACCGGCACTCTGACCGGCTCACACCTGCCCGACTGGCCCACCACAGAGCGCTTGGTGACCGCTCTGGCCGCGCACCCCATCAGCGTCCGGCACCTATGGGATGACCTGGACTGCGCCCGCACCAACAGTCTCTCTACCCGCCCTCCCAGCGGGCACTGAACCCCGACCCAGGAAGTGAACCCGCATGAGCCAGCGCATCACCGCGCGGCGCACCCCCCTCCTGCCTCCCGACTCCTCTCCGCCGACGGCAGCCGACTTAATGTCCCCCCTGGCCCTGGCCGCATTCCGCCAACTCCACTACCCCCTCTACCTCCGCTACGCCCGCGCGCGAGCCGGGGACCGCGAGACAGCCCAGCAAGCAGTGGCAGACGCATTCGGCGAGCTGGGCGTCACCTGGTCGAGAGCGCTCCGCAGCCCCTGCCCCGCCGCTTTCGCCTGGCGCCTGCTCAACCGGTCCGTCACCCGGCACACCGGCACCCCAACCTCACGGCCCTCACACGCCACCTCCTGCTTAGCCGACACACCCCAAGCAGACGCGGTGCTCCTGCGAAACGGCCTTGGGCTGTCGGTTGACGAAACCGCTGCCCTGATGGGCACGGACGGCTCCTGCGTACAGGTCCTGCTGCGAGTAGCCGAGCGCTGCGCCGCCCCTTCTTCTCCCTAGCCCGGCTCCGCACCCGGTGCGTAAGTCCGCGCTCTCCGGGGAGAGTTTCTCCCCCTTGGATTGACGTAATTCACCCTTGTGCGTCCCGCCCCCTCGTTCGAGGGACTGGTTCCTGAAGTTGGCAATCTCTAGCATGGGCACTTCCGTCAGCTCAGGCATCTTTGGCCAAGGTCAAAGGTCACAGGGGGACATATGGCCCACGGAGACAAACCGAAAACCCACGCGATTGATGTGCACACGCCCAGCGTCGCCCGTATGTACGACTGGCTGCTGGGAGGGGTGGAAAACTACAAATCGGACCGCGACGCCTGCGAGAAACTATTGGCAATCGCGCCCAGTACTCAGGTTCTCGCCCGCAACAACCGCGCCTTCCTGCGACGCGTGGTCCGCGTACTGGCCGGCGAATACGGCATCGACCAGTTCATCGATCACGGTTCAGGTCTGCCGACCCAGGACAACGTCCACCAGATCGCCCAGCGCATCAACCCGGACTGCCGCGTCGTCTACGTCGACCATGACCCCATCGTTCTCGCCCACGGCCGCACCACGCTGCAGGAGAACAAGAACACAGCCGTCATCCAGGCTGACATGAGGGAAACCGGGGACATCCTCGCGCATGAAGAGACCCGCCGGCTCATCGACCTGAAGCGCCCCATCGCGGCGCTATTCGTCTCCGTCCTGCACTGCCTGCCGGACACCAACGACCACAACGACCCTGCGGCTTTGATCAGGCGAGTCGCCGACGAGCTGGCGCCAGGCAGCTTCATGGTCATCTGCCAGCTCGTCAGTGATGACCCAACGGTGCGGGACGACGTCACCAAGCTGATGGATGACAGCACCGGCGGAGCCTGGGGCCGCGTCCGCGAGTCGCAGGAGGTCCGGGCCTACTTCCGCGGCATGGACATCCTTGCCCCCGGCCTGGTGGACGTCGTCGACTGGCGCCCAGACGCACCGCCTCCGCCGACCGCTCAGCGCGCCAAGGACTGGGTCGAATGGGGCGGCCTCGCCCGGCTGTAAGCCCAGAAGGTGCGCGGCGCCCACATCCTCACCTACGGCTGCGGCGCCGATACCGGTCGATGGCCTCGTCCAGCAGCCGGTTGGTCTCGTCCCTGGACGCTGCCACGTAGCTCAACTCGTTGAGCACATTCCGGTACTCGTCAATCTCTGCGGGACGGGTCACATACATAGCACTGTTGATAAGCTCGACGTAGACGAGTTCAGACGGCCCGCCATCGCGGAAACGCAGATGAGTAATCGGATACGTCGGGGCAACGTCAGCCCCGTGCTCGAACTCGACGATGCGAATGTTGATGTTCTGCACCTCGGCCGCGTGCTGGAGGTACTCCAGCTGTTCACACATCACCTCAGCCCCACCCACGGGTCGCTGCAAGATGCCCTCGTCCAGCAGCGCTACAACCCGGGGGGTGGGCTGCCTGAGCATGCACTGCCGGCGCATCCGCAGCTCAACCCGCTTCTCGATGCTTTCCGGCGGCGCGCTAGGCATCGCCGCAGTCACGAGCACGCGCGCGTAAGACCGGGTTTGCAGGAGGCCCGGCACCACGTGATTTTCGTAGGTGTAGATCTGCTCGGCCGCCCCCTCCAGGCCGACCAGGCGCTTAAGAAACCCCGGAGTGACATCGCTGTACTGCTGCCACCACTCGTTGTGCTGGGCCTGGTGCAGCAGGCTGTCGATCTCCTGCATCTGCTCAGTCGTGACGCCGTAGAACCGCACCAAGTCGTAGATGTCCCGCTCCTTTGGCGGACTCTCACCACGCTCCAGACGGCTGATCTTCGATACCGAACCACGAATGACCGGCGCCACATCCTTGAGCCCAAGCCCACGCTCCTGTCGCAGGATGCGCAGATGCTCCCCCAGTAGTCGTGCCGCAGCCTCCCGTTTGGAGTCGCGGCCCATGGAGATCACTGATGCCCCCACGGGCTCTTCCGGCTTGCGAACGGCGGACATCCAGACTCCCGTTGAGGTCTGATCAAAGGCAACAGCTACCCAGCATGAAGCCCGTATGTCCACCGAACCAAGCTTTGGCCTAAGCCTCCCGGTATGCGATCAGGCTGTCACGTGATCGAACTCCCCGCCCTTGGCGCCACTAAGAAACGCCACCATCTCCTCGCGCGTGTAGACCAGGGCCGGCCCTCCAGGGTGACGCGAGTTGCGCACCGCCACCGCCCCCTCGGGTAGCCTCGCAACTTCAATACAGTTGCCCTGCCCAACGCTGGCACTGCTCTTCACCCACACTGCTCCGCTGATCTCGCTTGCCGCTACGCCATTTTCGAACCGCATGCCCTGCCCACCTTCCGCTCAGCTGACTGGCTCCGCCGCGGGAATCACGCCGGAGAAGGTGCGTCCTCTTCCGACGGCAAGATCATCGATTCCCATATGCAATTGCACGGCGGGTAACTGATGGGAATGCTAGGTCAGAGGCGACATGCCATGGAGTCCCCCGAAAGTGTGTGATTACCTGACGCCCGGGAGGGTCATGGGTGTTGCTTGCCGCCTTCGGCCCACCCTCAAGTGGGTCCTTCCCGGAGGCGCTCAGTGGGTTCAACGGCGCGGACATGCAAGGCAGTTGAAGGGCAGGGCGGAATGGGAGGGTCGTCAGGGAGGTCATCCCACGTTTGTGCCGGTCAGAAGTGGGTGGTGATGCCTGCGATCGGCCATCCAATGTGCCTCGAGGGCGCCTCCGGTCGCCACTCCACCCACTGATGCCGTAAGGCTGCTGCGCCCGCCGCTAGTTGGGGGGCTCGTTGGGCGGCCGGTGCTTCCACTGCGACGGCACCGGGCTTGCTCGCCACCTGTGGGAGCTGGCGGCCGGGCAAACCTGAGCGCCTGGGCAAGCCCAAGGGCAGCCTGGGCTACGGGCCGTCCCGTCCCGGGCGCAGGACGTCGGCGTAGACCCGGGCCCGCACCCCGGGCTCGCCGGGATCCCTGCGTACCGGGCCGATGCCCGAAGTAGCCCAGCGCTCCTCCAACGCGGCCATGACGGCCCGGACGGTGTCCTCGTCCCCGCCGGTGATGTCCAGCACCACCAGGCCGGGCTCTGCGACGTGCTGCTCGTCGATCGGCTTCATCCACAGGTCGACGACAGCGCGGCGGGGATCGGTTCGCCGGTCGACCTGGAGTTCTGCCACCTCATCCACCACCGCTCCCCGGAAGGCGAGGCGCGGCTGGGGGTCGTCTTCACCGCGCAGCGTTGGGCCGGGGAGCCGCACAACCGGGAGCCAGGCAAGTGCTCGGGCCTGGTGTGGGCCGCCCCTGCCCAGCCGCCGGCCGACACCGGCCGCGACCACCGGCTGACCGCCAGCCAGGTCCTGGCCATGGCGGCCGAACTGGCCCGGGACGCCGGCCGGGACGTGCTGCACCTGCACGGCGCGCACGGCATGACCGACGCCAGCGACGCCCAGCTCTTCTACCGCCGCGCCACGGTGGAATCACGGGTGCTCGGCTCGCCCGCCCGCGTACGGGCCGACATCTGGCCGCTGCTGTCGGCGCGCCGCCCGGCGGACTGAGCCGCCCACGGACCGAAGGCGGACGCGGAGCCCGTCACATCGCGCGGGAGCGACGGCATGCCGACCATGCCCGGGGCCCCGCGTCCGCCTTCGTACACTCCCCACCGGCCCGGAAGGGCCCACGAATCCCCCGGACGGGGGCAGGCGCACCCCACCGAGTGATCTTGAGAGCCGCAGCGGGGGGGGGGGGGGAGCCGCCGAAGATGTCGATACCCGAGCCGTCCGTCTGCCGGCGCCGGCGCGCCGGCCGCACGGCCTCAGCCTGCGCCGCACCGCCTTCGTCTTCGCGCTGCTGGCCATCGTGGTCTGCGGCGCCGGCCTGACGCTGCACATCGCCGCCGCCCACGTCGCGGCCGTCGTGACCACCAGCGACTTCACCGGGCCCGCCCTGGACTACGCCGCCCGCACCGGCATCCTCTGCCTCGACGAGCGGGCCCTCGCCGACTGGACCGCCGGCAGCGCCGCACCCCCGTGGCAGAAGGTGTGCGAACCGGTGGAGCCGGCCGGGGCGTACGCGTACGCCCCGGCGCCCGAGGAGCGCCCGTAGGGCCTCTCCCCGGACGGCCGGCGGGTCAGCTCACGTGGACCCCGATGACGCACGTGTCGTCGTCGGTGTCCGCCTTGCTGTGGGTCAGCAGCCGGTCCAGCAGCTGCTCGACCGTGGGCACGGACGCCTGCGCGATCGTCAGGAGGCTGGTGAGCGACTCGTGGACCGAGCAGTCGCGGCGTTCGACCAGGCCGTCGGTGAACATCAGCAGCGTGTCGCCGGGCAGCAGCCGCAACTCCTGCTCCTCGTACGTGACCTCGCCCAGCGCCCCGAGCAGCAGCCCGTCGGTCATGGGCAGCGTGGTGGCCTCGCCGTCACGGATCAGGACGGGCGGCAGGTGGCCGGCGCGGGCCCAGCGCAGGGTACGTGTGCCCGGGTCGTAGAGCCCGCACACCGCGGTGGCGGTGACCTGCTCGGTGAGGTGATGGGCGACCGTGTTGAGCCAGGACAGGAGCTTGGCCGGGTCGGCGCCCGTCACCGCCAGGCCCCGCAGCGCGTTGCGCAGCACGACCATGCTCGTGGCGGCCTGTATGCCGTGCCCGGCGACGTCGCCCACGCACAGCAGGACCTGGCCCGACGGCAGCACGACCGCGTCGTACCAGTCGCCTCCCACGAGCGAGTCCGTCTCGGCCGGACGGTAGCGGACGGCGGCCTGCAACCCGGGGGTGTCCAGGGGCGCCCGCTTCGGCGGCATGATCGCGTGCTGGAGTTGCAGCGTCAGGCGGTTGCTCTCGGCGGCCTGGTGCTCGGTGTGGGCGAGCTGGTCGCGGGTGGCGGCCAGCGCCACCTCCGTCCAGTGCTGGGCCGAGATGTCCTGATAGGCGCCGCGCACGGCGACCAGGCGCCCGTCGGGGTCGAGGGACGGCTCGGCCACCACGCGGATGTGCCGGGTGACGCCGTCGGGACGCTGGAGGCGGAAGGAGGCCGAGGCCGAGCGCCGGTGGTGCAGCACGGTGCGCAGGAACCGGCCGATGGCCACGGAGTCGTCCGGATGGGCGCGTGAGGGCAGGTCGTGCAGGGTGATGGGCGAGGACGTCGGCGGCAGCCCGTGCAGCGCGAACAACTGGTCGTTCCAGGTGATCTCACCGGTGACCAGGTCCTCCTCGAAGCCGCCGATGCGGCCCAGGCGCTGCGCGTGCTGCAACAGGCTCGCCAGGCGGGCCGTGTCGTCCTCCGTCCGCCACACCAGCAGCACGCACCCGTCGTGCCGGGTGACGCCCACGTCGATGACGGCCGTCAGCGGCACCTCGTCGATCAGCGCGGTCAGCGTCATGCGCCGGGCGCGGAAGGACTCGCCGGTGGCGTGGACGCGCTCTATCTTCTCGAAGAGGCCGCCGTCACCGGCGGCCATGGGGTACGCCTCCAGCAGGCGGGCGCCGGCGACCGCGCCGCGGGGACGCCCGGCCGGGTCGACGAAGCAGCTGTTGACGTGATGGATGCGGAAGTCGGTGACGAAGCCCCCCTCGACGCACGGCAGCAGCACCAGGGCGGGGTCGAGCAGCCCCTCGGCGAGCTCCATCAGCTCCCGGCAGCCCGGCGGCAGCTCGTCGGCGGCCACGGCCAGGCCGGTGTCCGCCGCGGGACGGTCCTCCAGGGTGTGGGCGCACAGCTCGGCCAGCGCCTCGACCTGCCGGTGGATCTGCGGCGGCTGCGGCGGGAGCGGCTGCGGCCAGCAGATCTCCAGGATCCCGAGGACCCGCCCGCCGGTGCCCGTCGGCACGGCCACCCGCCCGCCGTCGACATACTGCCGGCCGATGGACGGCGGGCCCGCCTCGGCGAGGGAGGGGAACCACACCGCGCTCCGCTCGGCGACCGCCTGCCGGGCCACCGTCGCCACCCCCGGCGGCACGTGCCGCCAGCGCCCGGCCTCGTCGGCGGGGAAACCGGCGCAGCCGGCCAGCGTGAGCGAGGAGTCGTAGCCGACCGTCCACACCGCGACGGCGGTCGCGCCGAGCGGCGCGAGGGCGTGCTCCAGCAGCGACTCGGCGACGGCCTGGGTGTCGTCGGCGGCCAGCGCGCCGCTCTCGGCCGTGCGCAGCCGCACGGCCACGGACGGTTTGTCCTCCGGTGCGCCGTCGTCGGTGGTCCCGGCAACGAAGTCGCAGGCGGCGGCGGTCAGGCGGTCCCGGGCGGCCTGGTTGACGACGTCGGCGGCCAGCTCCAGCTGGGAGACCCCGGCCCGCTCGGCGAGCGCGGACAGTTGCCGGGCGGCCTCCCCGGGGCCGCAGCCCAGCCGCTCGACCAGGACGCCCTTGGCCAGCTCGACCAGCGCCCGGCCCTCGGCGGCCGCGTGCGCCTCCCGCACCTCCTTGCGCAGCCGCTCCACGGTGGCCGCGAGCCGGCCCACGGAAGCGGCGTGCTCGGCCCGTTCCCCGGACGCGAGCAGTTCCTCCACGACCGCCTCGACGTCCATCTCCACGGCCGCGCCGGGGGCGGCGAGGCCGCCGGTCGCGTCCGCCGGCTCCTGTGCCCCGTACCGCGAGCGCGGTGGCGCACCGTCCGCCGGGGGCGGCGACGGCTGCTCGGGTGAGGTCACGATGTTGCTCCTCCAGAGGAACGGTGGGTGGCGGTGCCGGACGGCGGGGTCAGATGCCGAGCCAGCGGCGCACGCACGCGATCAGGTCGTCGGTGTCGACCGGCTTGGTGACGTAGTCGCTGGCGCCCGAGGCGATGCTCTTCTCCCGGTCGCCGGGCATGGCCTTGGCCGTGACGGCGATGATGGGCAGCTCCGCGTACTGCGGGCGGCGCCGGATCTCGGCGGTGGCGGCGTAGCCGTCCATCTCCGGCATCATCACGTCCATCAGCACCAGGTCGATGCCCGGGTGGGCGAGCAGGGTCTCGATGCCCTTGCGGCCGTTCTCGGCGTGCAGGACCTGGATGCCGTGCATCTCCAGCACCCCGCTGATGGCGTAGAGGTTGCGGGCGTCGTCGTCCACGACGAGCACGGTGCGCCCGGCCAGGCTGCCGTCGATGGCCGGGGAGGCGGGCCGGGTCTCCTCGCCCCGCACCAGCGGCAGCACATCGCCCGGCTGTTCCGCCGTCAGGTGCAGGGCGATGCGCTCGCGCAGCTCGTCGAGGCTGGAGAGCAGCTCCAGGGGCTGGGTGCCGGCCCGTGTCCGGAGCGCCTGCTCCTGCGCCGGGGGCAGCCGCCGGCTGTTGTGCGCCAGGACGGGCACGCTGGTCAGGGCGGAGTCGCCGTCCATGGCCTCCAGGAAGCGCAGCGCCTCCCGGCCCGGCATGTCGATCTCCAGCACCACGCAGTGGCACGGTTCGGAGGCCAGGGCCGCGGCGGCCTCCTGGGCGCCCACGGCGGTGATGACCTCGACCCCCTCGCCGGGCCGGCTCGCGTCGCGGCCGCCGATCAGGTCGGCCACCGCGCTCTCCGCGACCAGGGAGAGCAGCCCGCGGGCGCGGTCCTCGATCACCAGCAGCCGCCGCCTGGGGCGGGCCTCCGGGATCGCGGTCAGTGCGGCCCGGCCGTCCTCCTCGGTGCCGACGGGCCGCTCCTCCCGCGTGCGGTCGTCGCCGGCGTCCGCCGCCGTGTTCTCCGCGAGCTCGCCCCGGAGGACGGGACCACGGGCGAGGGGGAGGAAGAGGGTGAAGGTGCTGCCCTCGCCCAGGGCGCTGTGCGCGGTGACCGCGCCGCCGAGCAGGTAGGCGATCTCCCGGCTGATGGACAGCCCCAGACCGGTGCCGCCGTAGGCGCGGTTGGTGGTGCCGTCGGCCTGCTGGAAGGCGCCGAAGATCGTCTCCAGGTGCTGTTCGGCGATGCCGATGCCGGTGTCCTTGACCCGGAAGGCCACCACGTCCCCGGGGGCGACGGAGTCGGGCACCTCCTCGGGCGCGGCCGGCTCGATGCGCAACTCCACGCCACCGCGCTCGGTGAACTTCACGGCGTTGGACAGCAGGTTGCGCAGCACCTGGCGCAGCCGGGAGTCGTCGGTGACCAGGTCGGCCGGGGTGTCGTCGGCGACCCCGATGGTGAAGTCGAGGCCCTTCTGCGTCGTCATCGGCCGGAACGTCGACTCGACGTAGTCGATGAGGGTGCGCAGCGACACCCGGTCGGGGTTGATGTCCATCTTGCCGGCCTCGACCTTCGACAGGTCGAGGATGTCGTTGATGAGCTGGAGCAGGTCGGAGCCGGCGGAGTGGATGATGCCGGCGTACTCCACCTGCTTGGGGGTGAGGTTGCGCGTGGTGTTCTGGGCGAGCAACTGGGCCAGGATGAGCAGGCTGTTGAGCGGCGTCCGCAGCTCGTGGCTCATGTTGGCGAGGAACTCGGACTTGTACTTCGAGGCGAGCGCCAGCTGCTGCGCGCGGTCCTCCAGCTCCTGGCGGGCCTGCTCGATCTGGAGGTTCTTCGCCTCGATGTCGTGGTTCTGGGCGGCCAGCAGGGCGGCTTTCTCCTCCAGTTCGGCGTTGGAGCGCTGGAGCTCCTCCTGCTGCACCTGGAGCTGCTCGGACCGCGCCCGCAGCTCGTCCGCCAGGCGCTGCGACTCCTGCAGCAGCTCGTCGGTGCGCGCGTTGGCGACGATGGTGTTGACGTTGACGCCGATGGTCTCCATCAGCAGCTCCAGCAGGTCGCGGTGGACCTGGGTGAACGGCGCGACCGACGCCAGCTCGATGACGCCGAGCACCTGCTCCTCGACCACGATCGGCAGCACGACGAGGCTGGCCGGGGGGGTCTGCCCGAGCCCGGAGGAGATGGTGACGTAGCCGTCGGGCAGGTCGTCCACGGCGATGGTGCGGTGGGTACGGGCGGCCTGGCCGACCAGGGAGCGGCCCAGCGGGATGCGGGTGGGGCGCCGGGAGTCGGCGGGGTAGCCGTAGGAGCCGATCAGGACGAGCTCGGTGCCCTCGGCCGCGTCCTCCGCGAGGTAGAAGGCGCCGTACTGGGCGGCCACCAGGGGGGTGAGCTCGTCCATGATGAGCTCGGCGACGACCGACAGGTCCCGGTGGCCCTGCATCAGCCCGGAGATGCGGGCCAGGTTGGTCTTGAGCCAGTCCTGTTCCTGGTTGGCGCGGGTGGTCTTGCGGATGGACTCCACCATCGCGTTGATGTTGTCCTTGAGCTCGGCGACCTCGCCGGAGGCGTTCACGGTGATCGAGCGCGTCAGGTCGCCCTCGGCGACGGCGCTGGCCACCTCGGCGATCGCGCGGACCTGCCGGGTGAGGTTGCCCGCCAGCTCGTTGACGTTCTCCGTCAGCCGCTTCCAGGTGCCCGAGACGCCCTCGACCTCCGCCTGGCCGCCCAGCCGGCCCTCGCTGCCGACCTCGCGGGCGACGCGGGTGACCTCGGCCGCGAAGGCGGAGAGCTGGTCGACCATCGTGTTGATGGTGGTCTTCAGCTCCAGGATCTCGCCGCGCGCGTCGACGTCGATCTTCTTCGACAGGTCGCCGCGGGCGACGGCGGTGGTGACCTGGGCGATGTTGCGGACCTGCCCGGTCAGGTTGTTCGCCATCGAGTTGACGTTGTCGGTCAGGTCCTTCCAGGTGCCGGCCACGTTGGGCACCCGGGCCTGGCCGCCGAGGATGCCCTCGGTGCCGACCTCGCGCGCGACGCGGGTCACCTCGTCGGCGAACGCCGACAGCGTGTCCACCATGGTGTTGATCACCCCGGCCAGCGCGGCGATCTCGCCCTTCGCCTCGACCGTGATCTTCTGGGACAGGTCGCCGCGGGCGACGGCGGTGGCCACCTGGGCGATCGAGCGCACCTGCCCGGTCAGGTTGGACGCCATGACGTTGACGTTGTCGGTGAGGTCCTTCCAGGTGCCGGAGACGCCGCGGACGGTCGCCTGGCCGCCCAGGTTGCCCTCGGTGCCGACCTCGCGGGCGACGCGGGTGACCTCGTCGGCGAAGGCGGAGAGCTGGTCGACCATCGTGTTGATGGTCTCCTTCAGGTCCAGGATCTCGCCCCGGGCGTCCACCCGGATCTTCTGGGACAGGTCGCCCTTGGCCACCGCGGTGGTCACCTGGGCGATCGAGCGCACCTGGGCCGTCAGGTTGTCGGCCATCACGTTGACGGACTCGGTCAGGTCCTTCCAGGTGCCGGAGACACCCTTGACGTCGGCCTGACCGCCCAGTCTCCCCTCGGTGCCCACTTCGCGGGCGACGCGGGTGACCTCGTCGGCGAAGGCGGAGAGCTGGTCGACCATCGTGTTGATGGTCTCCTTCAGCTCCAGGATCTCCCCGCGCGCCGTGACCTTGATCTTCTGGGACAGGTCGCCGCGGGCGACGGCGGTGGCCACCTGGGCGATCGAGCGCACCTGGTCCGTCAGGTTGCTCGCCATCGAGTTGACGGAGTCGGTGAGGTCGCGCCAGGTGCCGGAGACGCCCTTGACGTCGGCCTGCCCGCCGAGCTGCCCCTCGGTGCCCACCTCCCGGGCCATGCGCGTGACCTCGTCGGCGAACGAGGACAGCTGGTCGACCATCGTGTTGATGGTCTCCTTCAGATCCAGGATCTCGCCCCGGGCGTTCACGGTGATCTTCTGCGACAGGTCGCCGCGCGCCACCGCCGTGGTGACCTGGGCGATGTTGCGCACCTGGTCGGTGAGGTTTCCGGCCATGAAGTTGACCGAATCCGTCAGGTCGCGCCACACCCCGCCGACCCCGGGCACCTGTGCCTGGCCGCCCAGGCGGCCCTCGCTGCCGACCTCGCGGGCGACGCGGGTGACCTCGTCGGCGAACGAGGACAGCTGGTCGACCATCGTGTTGACGGTCTCCTTCAGCTCCAGGATCTCGCCGTGCGCGTCGACGTCGATCTTCTGGGAGAGGTCGCCGCGCGCCACCGCGGTCGCCACCTGGGCGATGTCGCGGACCTGGGTGGTGAGGTTGCCCGCCATCGCGTTGACCGAGTCGGTCAGGTCGGCCCAGGTGCCCGACACCCCCGGCACCACGGCCTGACCACCCAGGGCGCCCTCGGTGCCGACCTCGCGCGCCACCCGCGTCACCTCGGACGTGAACAGCGCCAGCTGGTCGACCATGCCGTTGAAGACCGTCGCGATCTCACCGAGCAGGCCCTCGGTGCCGTCCGGCAGCCGCGTGCCGAAGTCGCCGTCGCGCACCGCCGTGAGCCCGGCCAGAAGCTGCCGCAGCTCCGGCTCACCCACCTTGCCGGGCCCCGCCTCGGCCCCCTCCTGTGGTGCCGGTTGCGAACTGTCGACAACAGTGCCAGCCATGTCCAACCCTCGTTCCGCCTGCCAGCCGCCACCACA
Organism: Streptomyces sp. NPDC042259; assembly: GCF_055582085.1. NCBI lineage: Bacteria > Bacillati > Actinomycetota > Actinomycetes > Kitasatosporales > Streptomycetaceae > Streptomyces > Streptomyces sp. NPDC042259. Next base: position 92,024 of record NZ_JBVJDW010000017.1, read on the forward strand.
GGACGGACGAACACCGGCCGGTCACCCGTCCGGCTCCGGGGCAGCACTGAGTGTGTCCGGCGCGTCGTCGTCACTGTTTGGAAAGAAATACTGCGCAATAGTACTCAGTTGATCGACGGGTAATCGGGGTGCAGGGAGATGACGATGGGGGCGGAGGCGGCGACCCGCGGCGGCCCCAGACGCCGGAGGGGCCGGCTCGGCTGAGTCAGCCGAGCCGGCCCTTACCGCGGGCGGTGCGCTTCGTGATCCGCCGGCCGCCGCTAGTGGTGCTCGTATTTCGCCAGCGCCAGTCCGAGGCCGAAGAACGTGGGAGCCCATTCCCCGACGAAGATGCCCCAGCGGTCGGCGCGGTCGGTGCCGGCCGACTCGCCCTTCACCGAGCCGAGCCAGGCCAGGAACGACAGCCCGATGGAGGCGACGGCGGCCGTGTAGGCGTGGTCGCTGCGCAACCCCGCTTCGTGCAACTTCTTGATCACCATGGGTACCCCCTTCGAGCGAGGTTCATCGTCACGGTGACACTGACCGGGCCCATCGCACAGGAGAGCAGGGTGCGGGCCACCCGTCCGTCGTTGTCCACCCAGACGTCCGCGAAGACGGGAATCTCACCGATCTGCTTCTTCCCGTTTCAGCGGTGCCGCTCCAGGGTGAGGATGGCGGCTGCGATTGACGACATGCGATTGGGACTGCACCGGGCTTTGGGGAAGACCCACCAGGACTTCAGTCGTGCGACGCGTGCGCCTGGCTGCTGCTTGAGGCGCCTGTGGCGACGGTTTCAAGTCGATTGCCGGGCGCCTGACGCTGCGCGACCATCGTCGGATGAGTACCGATGAAGGTCGGAAGCTGATGCGGGTGGTGCAGACGTGTTCCGCGTACCCGTCACAGTGGGATGCCTGGACGGCGGACGGCCAGTACCTATATTTCCGATACCGGCATGGTGAGGGCTGCGTCGAACGGCACCCTGGCCCTGACTTTGATGACAGTCCGGAGTCTTGGAACGAGGGCCTCTCTGGGCTCGTCATCGAATGGGACGACGGCACCGACGGCGGTGTCATCAGCCTTGAGGACTTCCTCACGGCAGCGGGCTTGGTGCTGGCGCCGGGTGCCTTGGTGAATTGAGGTCCTGGCACGCGGTCAGGTACGGAGCCAGATGAAGAGGGCGGCTGTGGTGACAGTGCCGAAGGAGACGTAGCCGCTTGTCGTACAGGCGCCGCCGGCCCGAATCGGGACCGGCGGCCGGACGACGGGGGTGCGTTCGGGCCCGCTCGGCCTGCAGTCGGGTGATTCTCGCCGCGCTCGTCAGGTGGAGCGATCCCGGCGCGGCCTGTCTTCGCGACGGTCTGCCGCAGCGAGGCTCGGTGATCCCATACCGGCCTCCTCCCAGTACGACCCGCTTGGCGATGGATTTGTTGCCGGCTTCTTTGCCCGTGCACTCGTTCGCCCGGCGGTCCGGACGGTCGGAGGGATGTGTTCGATCTGTGAGACGGATCGTGTGGGTGTCCACCGAGCTGTCGACGCCTGCTGGCACTGTAACTAGGCAGAATTCAGTAGACGGCCGGAACGGTCGCGTCACGACGATCGCCTTCTCCAGCACACTGTTCCGCCCTCGCCCCGCCGCACTCACCCTCAACAGCGGACGGCGCACGAGTATTCAGTCGGACGGCGTGCTTGGCGGGTTTCACGGCTCATGTGCTCGCCGGTTCACCTCCGATGCGCGATTCGCACGGACGCGACATATGTTCTGCTTCTGGGGGATCTTCGCAAGATACCTAGTGTTTTTCGCTGTGCGCCTTGACTGTAAGTATGAAGTCGGTCTTCGAGCGAAAAGGAGTGTGACGTGTCCGGTGAACTGGTAGGAGTGATCGAAAACAGGGTCAACGCGACCCGGGTCAAGGATGTGGCAAACGACACGGTGCGGTTGGAGTATTCGGCTTCCGGTGGGGGCCAGGTGAATGGTCATCAGGTGACCGATCTGGCAACGCACGAGTCCGTGTGTCTGAGCGACGGGACGGAAACGGCAACGGTGAAAATCGTGGTCCACGCCGTGCAGGGTGGTGACCTGCTGGTCCTGACAGGCAGCGCGTCAGGAGTCGTGCACGGTGGCTCGGTGCGATTCGAAGGGGTTGTGCACGCGCGCAGCACCGCCAAGAAATTCCGTGACCTGAACGGGAAATCGTTGCTGGCGCGAGCGGAAATGACCGACGCTGGAACGGTGAAACAGGTGTGGCGGCGCTTGCCTGAGTAGTAGATCGCGTTTCCGCCGGCCTGCTGTGCCGTCAAGCGACCTCGTGCTCTACGCCGGCGAACGCGAGGGCAAGTGCACAGGATACGGGAAGAACCTTTCCGCGGAACCTTCGTGATGGACCAGTGCGCGCCACCCGGGAGAAATGATGACCGAATACCGCGGCAATTCCGTCGGCGTGCCGGCCGAGCCCGTGGCCGTGATCGGGGCTTCGTGTCGTCTGCCGGGTGGCGTGGACTCGTTGAGCGCACTGTGGCGGCTGCTGGAGGAGGAGCGGGAGACGGTCGGTCCGGTGCCGAAGGACCGGTGGGACGCCCACGCGCTGGAGCAGGCCCTGCCCGAGCAGGTAGCGGCGCTGATCCGTTTCGGCGGATGGCTTGAAGGGGATATCGGCGCGTTCGATCCGCAGGCGTTCGGGATGTCGGGGCAGGAGGCGGCCTGGCTGGATCCGCAGCACCGGCTGCTGCTGATGGTCGCGTGGGAGGCGCTGGAACACGCCGGCATCCCCTTGCAGGCCCTGCGGGGCTCCCAGGCAGGTGTGTTCGCGGGAATGTACTCGATGGACAACCTGCTGCGCGGGCACCGCCGTCCGCAGGAAGCGGACGCGTACTGGTTCTCCGGTGCCGTGCACGGGGTGGGAGCGGGACGGTTGTCGTACCTGCTGGATCTGCACGGCCCCAGTCTGGCGGTCGACACCGCCTGCTCCTCGTCCCTGGTCGCGGTGCACCTGGCGTGCCAGGCGCTGCGGGCCGGTGAGTGCCCGCTCGCGGTGGCGGGTGGCGTCTCGGCCGCGTTGGGGCCGGAAGTCAGTGCGGCCTCGGCCCGGTGGCGGATGTACTCGCCTACCGGACGGTGCCGGGCCTTCGACGAAGGGGCCGACGGGTATCTGCGGGCCGAGGGCTGCGGCATTGTCGTTCTCAAACTGCTGGCTGCCGCCCAGGAGGACGGGGACCGGGTCCTGGCGGTTCTGCGGGGATCGGCCGTCAACCAGGATGGCGACTCCGGCCAGTTGACCGTGCCCTCCTCCCGGGCGCAGGCGGCCGTGTTCGTCGAGGCCCTGGACCGGGCCCGGGTGGATGCCGGGCGGGTGGGCATGGTGGAGGCGCACGGTACGGGCACACCGGTGGGGGACCCGCGGGAGTTCGCCGCGGTGAAGGAGGTCTACGGAACGGGGCCCGGACGGTGTGCGATCGGGTCGGTGAAGACGAACATCGGCCACACCGAGCCTGCCTCCGGCGTGGCGGGACTGCTGAAGGCCATCGTGTGCCTGCGACGCGGCCTGGTGCCGGCCAGCTTGCACTTCACCCGGTGGCACCCTGACATCGACGCCGGCGGATGCCGGCTGTTCGTGCCCACACGGGCCACCGAGTGGCCGGTGCCGGGCCGTCCCCGGCTGGCGGCGGTCTCCTCCTACGGCGTCGGCGGCACCAACGCGCACGTCATCGTCGAGGAAGCCCCGGCCGCACCGTCACGGCGACCGCCGGAGCCGAAGGACTTGTCACCGGCTCGGGTGGGGGCGTTCCTGATCAGCGCGGCTTCGCCGGGGGCGTTGCGGAAGTCCGCGGCGCGGCTGGCGACCTGGCTGGAGGGGGACGGTGCCGGGGAGTCGCTGAGGGATGTGGCCTACACGCTGGCGGTGCGGCGCTCGTACCAGACGCACCGGGCCGCTGTGGTGGCCGCGGACCGCGGCGAACTGGCCGAGGGTCTTCGCCGGCTGGCGGCCGGTAGGCCGTCGACCGCCGTGACCACAGGCCGGGCCGCTCCGCAGGAGCACGGGGCGGTGTTCGTCTACTCCGGCCACGGCTCGCAATGGGCCCGCATGGGCCAGGGACTGATCGGCCGGGATGCGGCGTTCACCGCTGCTCTCGAGGAACTGGAACCGCTGGTGCAGGCGGAAAGCGGCTTTTCCCTGCACGAGGTCCTCACCGCCCGCACGGTGGTGAGCGGGGTGGAGCGGGTCCAGCCGACCCTGTTCGCCCTGCAGGTGGCGCTGACGGCCATGTGGCGCGACCGCGGGGTGGTGCCGGCAGCTGTCATCGGGCACTCGATGGGCGAGGTCGCCGCTGCCGTGGCCTGCGGAGCGCTGAGCCTGCCCGACGGGGTGAAGGTGATCTGCCGCCGCTCCCGGCTCCTCACCCGCGTCCGCGGCGGGGCGATGGCGGTCGTACGGCTGCCTGCCGAGGAGACGGCCAGGGCTTTGGCGGAGGGCGGCTGCGACCAAGTGGAGGTGGCGGTCATCGCCTCCCCGAACAGCACGGCGATCTCCGGGGACGCCACCCAGATCGAACACCTGCTGCAACAGTGGGAAGAATCAGGGGAGGTCGAGGCCGCCCGGGTGGCGGTGGAGGTGGCCTCCCACTCCGCACAGATGGACCCCATCCTCGCCCCCTTGCGCGACCGGCTCGCCGAGGTGAGGCCGCAGCCCGCGTCCATCCCCTTCTACAGCACCGTCACCGAAGGCCCCCGCGCGCCGGTCAGGCTGGACGCCGGGTACTGGGCGGACAACCAGCGCCACCCGGTACGGTTCGCCGCAGCCGTCCAAGCCGCCCAGAGCGCGGGCCACCGCCTGTTCGTCGAAGTCAACGCCCATCCGCTGCTGGCCGGTGCGATGACCGAAACTCTGGCTGCCCACGGATCCGGGGAGGCCGTGGTCGTGCCCTCCCTGCGGCGGGACGGACACGAGGAGCGGGACTGCGCCGCCCACGTGGCCGCTGTGCACTGCGCCGGCTACCCCGTCCCCTGGAACACGCACGTCGAGGGCCGGTTGGTGGACGTCCCGGGCACCTGCTGGGAGGAACACCATCACTGGATCGAACCATCCGAGCTGAGCCGGGGCCTGCCCCCCGTCGCCGGCGTCACTGCAGGGCATCCCCTGCTGGGCGTGCATGTCCTTGACCCGGCCCGGCCCGGGCGGCACCTGTGGCAGGCCACCGTCGATCCGCAGCGGCAGAGCTGGCTGAAGGATCACCAGGCCGCTGGGGAACCGGTCATGGCCGGGGCGGCCTGGTGTGAGATGGCCCTGACCGCCGCCACCCACATCTTCACCGAGCCCGTGCGGAAGGTATCCGTGCGGCAGGTGACCTTCGACGCGTTCCTGCACCTCGGCGAGGACCCGGTACACCTGGCCTGCAGTGCCCAGGAGAACGGCGGCTCAGCCGTATGGAAGGCCATGGCACGAGCCGGTGACGACTTCGAACCCCACGCCGGCGCCACCCTCGCTCTCGCTGCCGAGGAGGCATGCCCCGACCGCCTGCCGGTGGAAGACCTCCACCGTCGCTGCCCCGTCGAGACGGACCTCGCAGCCCTGCGGGCCGGCTGGGCCGACACCTGTGCCGTCGCCTACGGCCCGGCCTTTTGGGCCATGCAGAGTCTGCACGTGTCACCGGACGACGCCCGGCCCGAGGCCCTGGCCCGCTTGACCGTCCCCGACGCGGCTCGCCTGTACACCGGCGGCTTCGCCTGGCATCCGGTGCTGCTGGACGGGTGCCTGCAGGCCCTTCTGGCCCTGTGGACCAGCCGCACCGAACTGCCTCAGGGCACCGCCTACCCTCAAGGCATCGGCGCACTGCGTGTACACGGAGACACATCCACCGGCAGCTACTGCCACGTCCGCGCCGACGAACTCGACGAACACACCGTCACCGGATCCCTGCAGCTGCTGGACGCCGCCGGGAACATCGTCGCCAGCGCCGAAAACGTCCGCTTCGCCCACGCCCCGAAGTATCCGGGCGCCGGCCGTCTGCAGCGCTACCTCATCCAGCACCGCTGGCAGCCTCAGCCCTTGGCCGGCTCCCAGAGCCGGCGGGACGCCACCTGGCTGCTGCTCACCGAGACCCAAGACCTGCACCCGTGGCACCGCGACTTCGCCCAAGCCCTCGGCCGGCCCGCGCTCGCCTGCGCCCCGCCCACATCGGCCCCGGACGACGAAGCCGAGGGGATCCGCCGGTCCTTCGACGCAGCCCTGCACAGCGCACGGCCCTGCAGCGACGTCGTCGTCGTCCTCGAACCGGACACCACCACCGGCACGGACAACGACATCGCTGCCGCGCAGCGGGCCCAGCAGCGCACAGCCCGCCTCACCGCCACCGTCCAGGCCCTGACCGACCACCACCCACCCCCTCGCCTGCACATCCTCAGCCACCACGGCCAGGCCGTCCGCGAGGACGACACCGTGGCGCTCGGCCACGCCGGGCTGCGCGGCGTGCTGCGCACGCTTCTCTACGAGCACCCGGAACTACAGCCCACCCTCTACGACACCGACACCCGCACCCCCGCGCAGGAAGTGGCCGCCCAACTGCTGGCCGACGACCTGGAGGACGAGGTGGCCTGGCGAGACGGCGACCGCTACGTCGCCCGTCTGGTCCCCGCCCCACTGAGCCCGGCCGAGCGCCGCACCACCGAAAACCGGATCGGTCACCTGCCGGTACGCGCCGAACCCGACGGCAGCACTATGACGTTCACCGCCGCCGGAGCGCCCCCTGCGCCGGGAGACCACCAGGTGACCGTCGCCGTGCACACCACCTGCCGCTTCGAAGACGGCCCCGGCGCGCCTGCAACGCATGCCTGTAGCGGCACCGTGACGGCAGCGGGGCCACGAGCGTCCCTGGCCGCCGGGCAAGAGGTCGCTGTCGTGACCACCGACACCGACCTGGTCAGCCACCTGACGGTCGAGGACCGCTGGTGCGTCCCGGTACCCGCCCACCAGGACGCCGCCGAGCTGGCCTGCTCACTGCTGCCCTACCTGACCGCCTACTACGGCCTGCACCACCTGGCCCGCATCCGCCCCACAGACCGCGTCCTGATCATCGGCTCCGGGTCCCTGGCACTGGCCGCCCGGCACACCGCCACCGCCATCGGGGCCGAGAGGCACATCAGCCCCTCGGCCACCGACTGCCGCGGCCGATGGGACATCATCGTCGACACCAGCCACGCCCCCGACCCCGCTGCCCACACTCTCCTCGCTCCGGCAGGCCAGCTACTGCTCACCACCTCCCGCGCGCAGCACGCCGGCTCCAAGCCCATCGCCACCCGTCTAGTGGACACCTCCGTACTTCTGAACACGACGCCCACCGCAGCCGCCGGATTGCTCGCAGAGGTAGCCGACGCCCTTCTCTGCCAGACGCTGCCGATCCTGCCCGTCGCCCGGCTGCCCCTGGAGGACCTGGCCCGCCCAGCCCCCTCCAGCCAGCTCGCGGCCTACCAGTGGCCCACCGGCACCGTCACGGCCTTCCTGCCACCCGACCGCGTCCCCCTCGTCCGCCCCGACGGCGCTTACGTCATCACCGGCGGCCTGGGTGACCTGGGGGTGGTGCTGTGCCGCTGGCTCGTCGGCAAGGGCGCCGGCACCATCGTCCTGAACAGCCGCTCCCAACCCGGCCAGCACACCTCCGCCCTCCTGAGCGAACTACGGCGCACCGGCACCCGGATCGAAGTGATCTGCGCCGATCTGGCCGAACCCGGTACCGCCGACTATCTGCTGCGCACCGCCGAGCGCCATGGCCACGGCCTGCGTGGAGTCATCCATGCCGCGGCCGTGGTCGACGACGCCGCCGTCACCAACGTCACCGAGGATCTGCTGGAGCGGGTCTGGCGTGCCAAGGCCCGGGGAGCGTGGCTGTTGCACGAGGCCTGCGAGGGGTACGACCTGGACTGGTGGGTGGGCTTCTCTTCCTTCGTCTCGCTCCTCGGATCCCCCGGCCAGACCGCTTACGCCTCTGCCTCCGCCTGGCTCGACGCCCTCGTCACCCACCGCGCGGCCGCCGGACTGCCCGCCACCGGCATCAACTGGGGCGCCTTGGCCGACACCTGGGCCGAGACCGGCATCAACGCCCGCACCCTTGGCGACCGCGGCTTCGCCACCATCCCCCTCGACGATGCCCTGGCCGGGCTCGAAACGCTCCTCACCCACGCCCGCACACGCACCGGCTTCGTCACCCTCAACCTGGCCCGCTATCTCGATCTCTACCCCACCGTCGCGGCCTCCCCCTATCTCAGCCCGCTCATGCCCGCCGCCGCGCCCACCAGCGGAGCTGGCCACCCCTCCGGAGGCAAGGCGCCGCTCGATGCGCTGCTGCGGGCTCCACGCGGCCGACGGCGCCAACTGCTGCAAGAACTACTGACCGAGCAAGCCGCCGTGCTCCTAGGCTGCTCACCCGATCGCGTCGAGCCGCACATCCCGCTACCCGCACTGGGCATGGACTCCCTCATCACCATCCGGCTCCGCAACCGCCTCCAGCACACCCTGAGCACCGCACTGCCCCGTACGGTGCTGCACAGCCAGGCGACTATCACCGCGCTAGCCGCGTACCTCGACGACCACCTGCCCCACCCAACCGACACCAACGCGGAGCCGTCCCCCCCCCCAGGTGGGGGCACACGGCACACCCCCCACCACCGCTGACAAGGTGACCTACGTTTTGGAGGCGGGCTCGGGCCGGTCATTTCGTAGGATCGGCGGGGCCCAGGGCTCCGGGTATGGCTCAGTGGGTCGCCAAGCTCAGTAAGACCATCGCGAACCAGAGGGCCGAGCTCCAAGAGCTCCGCCAACTGGTGACCAACCTGACCCGCGCCAGCGCCGTTCTCACCCAGGGGGTGGACGCGCAGGCGGAGCCTGCCCCTGCATCGGACAACGTCATCCCGCTCCGACCGCCCACTATCTGAAATCCGGCAAGGCTAATTCGTTCAGGCAGCGATGCCGAGCTCGTTACGGTGCGGTGGATGAATTCGCGGATTACCGCATTGGCTGTGTCCACGGGAGCGGCGTGCGTACTCGACGGTCGTCACCAGCGCGGGGTTCCGCTCGCACAGCTCGTCGAGCCCCTTTCGCTCAACGTCGGTGAGGCGCTCGGGCCGCCGCATGATCCAAGGGCTGCCGTGCCGGCGCAACGGCTGTCCGGAAGCGCTCCCCACCGTACGGGGCGTCAGCCCTACGACGAGTCCGGCCGACGCGTCCATCTGGGACTGCTCGAGGAACGGGCCTTCTGGGCCTGGGTCACGATCGAATTCCTGCAGCACACCGGCGTCCGGTTCGAGGAGATGCTGGAGGCCAGCCACCACGCTCTGATCCAATACAAGCGCCCACCAGCGGTGAAGTAGTACCTCTGCTCCAGGTCGCTCCTTCGAAAACCGACGAGGAACGGCTTCTCCTCGTCAGCCCAGAACTGGCCGATGTGCTCAGCACGATCATCGCCCGCGTCCGTGACCCTCGAACAGGCGCGAGCCCGATGCTCCCCAACTACGACGTCGTGGAGAAGGTCTGGAACCCGCCGATGCCGCTGCTGTTCCAGTGGACATACGGAGGCCAGCGCACACCGGTATCCCGTCAACTGATCCGCAACGGCCTCAACGAGGTCCTGGAACGAACCGGGCTCACCGACTCCGCGGGCCAGCCCCTCGACTTCGCTCCGCACGACTTCCGAAGGATCTTCATCACCGACGCAATCCGCAGCGGCCTGCCGCCCCACATCGCGCAGGTCCTCGCAGGTCACTCCGACATCAACACCACGATGGGCTACAACGCCATCTACCCGGCAGACGCCATCGAAGCCCACCGCGCGTTCGTAGCCCGCCGTCGATTGCTGCGTCCCAGCGAGGAATACCGGACCCCGACGAACGACGAGTGGGACGCCTTCCTCGCCCACTTCGAGAAGCGGAAGGTGTCCATCGGCACCTGCGCACGCGCCTTCGGATCCCCCTGCATCCATGAGCACGCTTGTGTCAGATGCTCGCTCCTCCGGCCTGACCCGGCCCAACGGGCACGGCTTGCCGAGATCCGCGACAACTTGATCGCCCGAATCGCCGAAGCCGGGACGGAAGGCTGGCTCGGCGAGATCGAGGGTCTCCAGGTCAGCCTGGCTGGCGCCGAGGAGAAGCTCAGCCAGCTCGATCGGGGCCACGGGCAGCATACGGCCGTGGACCTTGGCATCCCCACGATCACCGCTTCCGCTGTTCCACGCCAGCACCGGCCACAGGAGCAAACGTGATCCCGACGTTCCACCAACATGCTGGCCTTGCCGACAAGTTCGGAGAAGCTCGCCCAACTGACACCGTGGCGACCCGCCCTACGCAGGCGGTCGACCTTGGCACGCCCCCACGAATCGACAGCTCGTCGGCCGCGTCAGTGAGATCTCTCGCCTGGGTCGGTAGTCGCGGCGCTCCTTCCTGAAGATCGGCACATCCCAGCAGCGCAGACAGCCAGCTCAGGCGGCCACGCCGCTATTGTTGTCACTCTTGCCAACAAGCTATTGTCATCCTTGCCAATAAGGAGGCGGCATGACAGGGCGACGGCGCAGGCGCACGCCAGAACAGGCACGCGAGGAGATCCTGGACGCCGCCGCCGAGCTGATCGCTCGGTACGGGCCGGATGGCGTGGGTCTGCGCCGCGTCGCGGAGGCGGCTGGCATCTCCCACGGCCTGGTGACCCACTACTTCGGCACCTACGGCGCGCTGGTCCGGGCCGTACTGCAACGCGAGAACGAGCGGCAGCGGAAGCGCGTACGCGAGCGGATGCGTGCCGATCACGGCGTACCGTACGCGGACGACATGACCCAGGTGCTGTTCGAGACGCTTGCGGACGAGCGCTATGTACGCCTATTCGCCTGGTCCAGCCTCCACGCCGAGGACGTCGGCACGTCGTCACAGGGGCTGTCCGAGTTGGTCGACGCGGTCGAGGCCGGCATTCGGCTCGTCCTGCCAAGCCCGGCCAGGCCGGACCGGAACCGGATCGAGGCCGTCGTCCTGCTGGCACTGTCCGCCGCGTATGGATACGCGCTCGGCAACCGCTCCTGGCTGGCCGGGCTCGGGCACGACCCGGACGACCCGGCCCATGCAGCCGCCTTCCGCGCTGCCCTGTCATCCACGCTGGCCACGTACTTGACCGGAAGGACTGCAGATCAGTGACACCCAGTCTGCTGTTAGTCATCGGCATCACTGCCGTGATCGTGTGGAGCCAGTTCTCCGCGCGGCCAGTCCGGTCACTGACCCATGTGTGGGTCGCCCTCCTCATCGTGCGCGGCTGTGTTCCACCAGGTCCGAGCCGCACGACCTCTGCCGGAATCGCGTTCCTCGTCGCCGGGCTGATCGTTTCGGTCCTAGTCGGCGTCCTACGCGGTCGCACCATGCTGATATGGCGGGAAGCGGACGGACGGCTGTACCGCAAGGGCGGTCGGGAGACGCTGCTGCTGTGGCTCGCCACCGTCGCCGTCAAGTTGGGCCTGGGCGTCGTCGCGGAAGCCGCGTTCGGTGAGCCGCTCAACGGTAACGCTCTGTGGCTCGGCCTCGGTGTCACGTTGGGGGGCCAGCATCTAGTGATGACGTACTACGGCCGTCGTCTGCCGGTACCGGAGTCAACGTCGCAACTATCGATGGGTACGCGTTGATCAGGACACTCAAGCGCCTTTAGTTCAGAGAAGCTTGCGTCCGATGCTCGCTCCTCCGCCCTGAACTCGCCCAGCAAGACCGACTGATCGAGATCCGCGACAATCTGATCGACAGGATCGCCGAGGCCCAGCGAGAGGGTTGGCTCGGCGAAGTCGAAGGCCTCGAGATCAGCCTTGCCGGCGCCGAAGACAAACTGTCTCAGCTCGACGCCGCTCTCAAGCCCACGGTCACTCACCTGGGCCTGCCTACGTTCGCCAACATCGCCGGACGCACCTCCCCACCGGCCCCGGACCAGCCTTGAATACTCGTAGCCGCCTCGAAGACGGACCGCCTAGGCTCCAATCCATGCGCACAGTGTTCGTGTTCCCCACAGGTGAGCGAGCTGAGACCATCGCCGCACTTGATCGACACCTGAACCAGCAGCGCCATCCCTGGACCCTGGACGGCAACCTCTACATCGACATCGATGAAGAGCAGAACGGCTGCCTCTTCTCTGACTGGGAGCCCGACGACGTGACGGTCCTCGACGGGGCCGTCGGATTCCACCCCACCTGGGCAGTGCAGATCGATATCTCCGGTCGGATCGACGGCACCGCAGAGGTTCACCAGATGATCGCGCTGCTACTCGAACATGGAGGCGTGGCGATCGATGACTACTCCGCCCACCCCTGGACCATGCAGGAAATCCAGTCCGGAGCAGTGATCGACGGTCTGCGCTTCTTCGACTTCCGGGCCTCTCACGAACTCAACCGGGAGCCGGGACGTTCCTGACTCAACGTGCACCCTCGTGCCGAACCGGTAGTTCGGAGAAGGCCTTCTCGACGAGTGCGGCGCTGTGGCTGAGGATGCGGAACAGACGCTGGGCCACGTCCGCACTCGAACCGGTCTGCGCCCTGCGCAGCTGGATGAGCTGCTCCTGAGCGCCATCGACGAGGCTGCTGATCTGGGCGCGCTGTTCGACGGGTACCGCCGCCCGCCACATCGTCCCCGAACCAGGCGCCTTCTTCTCCTTGCCCAGTACCCGCAGCTGGCCGGCCATGGTTGCGGCCTGGTGTTCCTGCCGCAGCCACCACGGGTCGTTGTCGTACCCGGGCGGCCCGCCGGCGCCGCGGCGAAGGCGGATGACGCTGCCCATCCATGCGATGAGCGGCCCGCCGTGGTCCGTCGCGGCCAGCGGCCCCAGCCATCCTCGGCCCAGCCGCTCCCCGAGCCGGCGGCAGAACATCCCGTCGGCGGGCAGCGCCCGCGGCTGCCCCGCACAACTGTCCACCCACACCAGCTCGGCCATGCCCGGATCCAGCAGTGCATCGGCCACTGCCACTACCTCCGGGAAGACGACCGCGTCTCGCCCCACGATCCGCCACCGCTCCAGATCACCACCGGCGTCACCGCCTGCAACCTGGTGCAGACGCCGCGGCCAGATCTTCTCTCGCTCCCAGTGCAGGGCCTGCTCCCACCACCTGGCCACCACCGCCTGCGCCAGCGCGAACACCCGCTCCGGCTCCGCACCGGCCCGCACCGCCCGCCACGACAGCGAGACCCACCGCCGCTGCGCCGCCACCGCCTCCGGCAGACCCCGCAGATCGAGGTGCTCCAGCGGCTGATTGGCGTCCGCGTCCAGCAGCCACCGCCCATGCCGCACGCACACCCGCTCCCACCGCGGCGCATACCGCACGACCCGCACGGCCGTCCCCGTACGCCTGGCGGCGCACAACCGACAGCCAAATGCCACCGGCCCGGCGACCGAGCCGCCGATACGCCACGCCGCCGCCGGCACCCGTCCCTTTCGGCCGCCAGCTTGGCGTCCTCTTCTTCCCAGGACGGCAACGCCCGCGCCAGCACGTCGTCCTCCATGCCGCACAGGCCTACCAGACGCTGTCGTCCGGCTGCATTCAGCAGCCCCTCGGCATCGGCCCGACAAGCCCCGTCCTCGTGCTTGGGCTGGTGGTTGCGCCAGTGCCAGCAGGACCGTAATGCCTTCGCTTCCATCCCATAGCGGCTCGCGATGCGGCAGATCAGCGACGAGGTCGTTTCTCCCTGTAGGGGAGCGGTCCGCAGTAGGCCGGTGTGGTGGATCACTCCACCACGGTCCCGTGTTCGCCGTCCCCGGCGGGCACTTTTGCAAGGATGCCCAGCGGTCATGGCCTGAACCTGCTGACAGCGCGGGACCCCGGGCGTTCGCCCGGGGCCACGGCTGGTCCGGCTCGGCGACCGGCCAGCGGTGGTGTCACGCCCACTCCACGCCCAGCTCGGCGAGGGCGTCGCGCTGGTCCTGGGTGAGTTTGTCCCGCCTCGATTTGGTGTTCGATACCCATACGCCTAGCTTGATGATCACCGGTTCCGTCTCGCCGTCGACTGCGATCTCCTCGGCGTGGCTGCGCGGCACGGGCCGGTCGGCGCCTTCCCGCTCGACCCACTGCGCGAGGGCCGCCAGGCCCCGCTGGAACGACTGCTTCGCCTTGCCCGGCCCCTTCGTTGAACGCGGGGCCGCCGGGGCTGGAGCGGGCCGTTCGACGGGCGTCACACCCAGCGCGGTCAGTCGTTCCTGTTGTTCGGAGGAGAGTTGTGTCCAGTTGGTCGCTTCTCTTTGCCGCGTGAGCCATCGTCCGATGTCGTCGCCTTCGAACAGCACCCCGGGGTCGATGGCCGGCAGGACGCCGTCGGCGTCGACCAGGTCCGCGAGCACCTTGTAGTGCCGCTGCCAGTCGAGTGGCCAGGGGCAGTTCCAGTCCGGGTCGATCGCCGCCAGCTGCGCCGCGCGCTCTGCGGCCCGTTCCGGGTCTTTGCCCAGGCCGTTCTTCGCGCCTTTGCGCCTGAGATTGGCCAGGTGCTGCCCGATGGGCACCATCGCCCTCGCCCTCGCCCTCGCCCCACACCGCGTCTTGCCGGGGTGCGAGGTGCCCGTGCGCGCGCCGATAGGAGCAGAACGCGGCGAGTTTGTTCTCCCACGCTTCGTCGCCGGGCTCCCACACCATCCCGGCCTCGTCGAGGAGCTCTTTGCGGTGGGGGTCGAGTTCACCTGCGCGGTGCGCCCGGCGTTGCTGGTGCACCCACCGGCCCAGGGGATAGCCCTTCGTCGTGCCGACCTCGGTCTCGGCGTCATAGGGCACGGCGTACAGGCCGGTGATCCCGTTCTCGGCACGCCACCGGACCAGGGCCTGGTAGCCCTCGAGCCAGACGAGGGACTGGGGCCGGATGACGCGGCAGCGGCTGAGGGCGGCGATGTCGGCGGCGTCGCGGCGTCGCGGGGGGGGGCGAAGTTGACCACGACCGAGGTAACCCGGTCGACCTCCTGCTGCGCCTCGCTGCTCTCCTCGGGCATGTCCCCGTTCTCCGGCCCGGCCGCGCCGGCGGGGCGGACGTGAATGCGTCGGCGTTCGGTGCCGCGGGTCAGGGCGCGGGAGGCGAGCTGGTCGACCATGCGTTCCGAGTGCGAGCGCAGGGCTTGGAGGATGTCGACCAGGGGCTGGTAGCTGGCGGAGGCGACCATGTCCTTGGGGTCCTCGCCGGGCTGGAGGAAGACGGGGATGATGATCCGCGCCGTCTTCACGCTGCCGTCCGGATTCGGCCGCAGCGCCCGTCCGATGTTCTGGACGATGTCGACCTGGGAGCTGCGGGAGCCGACGATGCACACGGCCTCGACCCCGCGCAGTCCGGTGATGTCGACCCCGACCCCGAGGGCGCGTACGGAGGAGAGGAACGCCCGGTGTACGCGCCGGTTCTGGGCGTCGATGCCGTTGGCGAACCGCTGGATCACCTCGCGCCGGTGCGCGATGGGATGGTCCCCGCACAGCCAGTCCGCCCACACCCGGTCCGGAGGCAGGTGGCGGCCGTCCTCGAGCTCGTACAGCTCGGCGTCGATCGATGACGCGGGCAGCTCCGCCGCCTCGGCCAGAGCCGCCGCGGAGGCCTCAGCGGTGTACAGCTCGGCGGCTGTGCGCGGCATCTGCTCGGCGAACGCTGCGGCTTCTTCGACCCGCTGGTGGAACACCATGGTGGTGTGCAGATTCTGCTGCGCCGCGTGCTCCAGCAGTGCTGCTTGGAGCAGGGCCATGCGCCGGCCGCGCAGCGCGTCCTCGGACAGGCCGAGGAGCGGGTCGGGGTCGCGGATCTCGAGCACGTCGATCTCGAAACCGGCGAGGATCGAGCGTTCTACCGCCTCCGCCAGCCCAAGATCAAAAATGCGGGTGCCGTAGGTGCTGGAGTCGTCCTCCATCGACGCGATGACCAGCTCTTGGCCGTCCTGCCCGCGCTGCGGCCGGGGCGCGGCGAGGATGCGCGGGGTGGCGGTCAGGTAGAGCCGGAAGTCGACAGGGATCCGGCTGTTGTCGTGGATCGCCGCCCACGGCCGTCCCATGTCTCCGGCCGTCATGTGCCCCTCGTCCAGAATGGCCAGGTCAAACGGAGCCATCCGCTGCCCGTACAGCCGTTCCCCGCCCGCCAGAGCCGATTCCAACGGCCCAGGGACAGTCCGGCGACCAGTGACGTCGGCGGGGTCCTCGCGGTCCACGAGGGAGGCGTACGTGGCGAGCACGACCACCGGACCGGCCCCGGCCCACAGGGCGAGCTGGATCGGGTTGGTGGTGGTGCGCACTCCAAGCTGCTCCAGGACCTCGTCCTTGTCCACCGAGCAGACCGCGACCATCGGCGCCCGGTGTCCGACCCGCCGCCAGGACTGGGCACTCTGCACGATCAGGTCCAGCGTGGGCACCATGACGAGGATCCGGCCCTCGGGGAAGTACTCCAGAGCGCACGCAGCGGTGGTGATCGTCTTACCGGACCTGGTCGCGGACACCCCCATGGCACGAGCCCCCTCCGGAGGCACAAAGGATCTTGCAGGAAATCCGACCCAGTTACGAAAACGCAATTTCTGGTCGACCTGGTGTTCCTTGAGCGGAATCAAAAGCATTTCTAAGCCCTCCCCGATTCCCATTTCTGTGGTCCTTCAGATGGCCGCGTGCGGAACGCAGGCCGCACCCGAGCAGTTCCGGATCGACGCACCCGCCCTGCCAGCCGGGCTTTCCGTCCTTGAAGGGCGGTTGGTCGTCCGGGTCGTAGTACCCGACACCGAGCGTGCAGAGGATGCAGTCCTCGTCGCTGGTCACCGTCCGCGCCGTACACAGACCGCCGGCCTTGCCCAGCATGTCCAGCACCCGGCGCCGCGCCGTGGCCAGTCCCGGTCCGCGATGCCCCCCAGGGCCTCGCTCACCGCCATCACGCCTTAGAGGACATCTCATTTGGCGAGTCTGCGGTAGCAGATGAGTGTGCAGGCGAGGCTGGTGAAGGCCAGGAAGTGGTCGGCCTTGCGCTCGTATCGG
>NZ_JBVJDW010000018.1:0-88962 GCF_055582085.1 Streptomyces sp. NPDC042259
GAGCGCAACAGCGACCTCACCGGCCTCGACGCGGCAGACCTCGGCCTCCGCCTGCTCATAGCGTGAATGGGCACCGGTTCGAACCGACCCGGGTTACACCTCCTCGTCACCGTCCTCGGGCGTCTGGGGCGCGGAAGGTACGCAGGCCCTGGCCGGGCCGCTGGCGGTGATGTCGAACAGGTAGCGGCCCAGGAAGTTGATGTGCCGGTCCTTGAGCGGGGAGAGCCGGGCGACGTCCTCGTCCTTGAGGCCGTGGCCCTCGGCGCGGAGCTGAGTGTCGGCGGCGTTCAGGTAGCGGGTGTTCCACAGGACGACGGCGTTGAGGACCAGGTCCAGGGCGGCGAGCTGGTCCTCCTGGCCCTCGGGGTACGCCTGGCGGATCTGGCCACGGCCGCCGTGGCAGATCGCGCGGGCGAGGCGGTGGCGAGCGTCCTGCACGGTGAGCTGCCGGTTCATCAGCCGCCGGTAGGTGCCGTCTACCGGGTCGACCAGGGCGAGCAGGACAGTTGCCGAAGACGAGCGGCTTCCCGGCCGCAGCGTCGCCCGCCACCCCGCGCTCGCCGCAAGCCTCCCACAGGGTCCGGAGCCGGCGGAGGCGCGGATCCCGAAGGCGGCACTGGACGCCTTCACCACGGCGCTGAGCGTGCGCACGGCGGCGCTGCGCACCTGGCCCGACGGCGTCGAGTGGATGTACGAGCTGGGCTCGTGGGACGAGCCGCACCTCGAGGTGGCGCTCATGCCTGGCGGTGAAGAGGTGTGGCTGCGGATGTCCACCGACCGCTCCAGCGTCGCGGTGCGGACCATCGAGCAGTGGCTCGCCTTCACACGAGAACTGCCAGGAGCGGCGCCGCCGCCGGACTGAGGCGCGCGTTCGGTCTGGCGACCAGTCCGTATTTCGCGGGTCGCTGCTTCGGCTGGAGACCGTGGTCGGGCAGTGTCGGCACAGGGGGAGACGTCGCCCTGCGTGCGGTTGCGGGAGTTCGATGGGAACTGCACGATGCGACGATGAGTTTCCCGGCCCGGCCGGTCTTCGGGGTTCGTCAGGTGATCAGAAAGTGCGAAGCAGGAGGAGCGATATGAGCCAATTGCTGCGGGTCCAGAACTTCACCGTCTCGAGCGACGGGTTCGGCGCGGGGGAGGGCCAGAGCCTCGAGAAGCCGTTCGGCCATGCCGATCCGGGGAGCTTGCTCGCCTGGGCCTTTGCCACCGACCACCCGCCCATCAGCCGCTCCGAACCCGGCAGCCGAGGTCTGGACGACTACTTCACGCGGGACTACTCCCGCAACATCGGCGCCGAGATCATGGGCCGCAACAAGTTCGGGCCGCAGCGCGGGCCCTGGCAGGACCACGAGTGGCAGGGATGGTGGGGTGACAATCCCCCGTTCCACACGCCGGTGTTCGTCATGACGCACCACAGGCGCCCGTCGTTCACGCTCTCCGACACCACGTTCCACTTCGTCGGCGGCGACCCGGCCGCGGTGCTCGCCCAGGCGAAGGAGGCAGCTCGGGGGCGGGACGTCCGGCTTGGCGGTGGGGCCACGGTCATCCGGCAGTTCCTCGAGGCCGACCTCCTCGACACCTTGCATGTGGCGGTCGCGCCGACGAAGCTCGGCTCCGGGGCCCGGCTGTGGGAGTCCCCCGACGAGCTGCTCGACCGGTTCCACCAGGACGTCGTGCCCAGCCCGAGCGGCGTGACGCACCACCTGTTCTGGCGGAAGTGAGACCGGACCAGCCGACCGACACGGGCTCCGCACCGGCGCCTGCGGGGTGTCCTCACCTCTGTAGTGAGGGCACCCCGCAACTCGGTTCCGCCCGCGGACCCACGCACCCGGAGAACTATCCGACTGCCGGCAGGAGACGCCAAGAGGCCCGCTCCTCACCAGCCGTCGCGATTCGCGCGCGTCTGTGGGCCGGTCACCTTCAGCGGTTGCTGTTCGACGGTGTTCCCGGGGTCCTTCCGGGGCTGAGGCATGGGCACTCGGCGTTGGGATGCCTACGTCGAGCCGGCGGGCCCGGCACGGTGAAGCGTTGCCCCGGTCAGGGCAGGGTGTGGATCCACTTGGTGATGATGTCGGCGTACTGCTGGGCCATCGGTTCGTGCATGGTGTGCGGGGCGTCGAGCGGGGTGAAGGTGACGGGCCGTCCGGTGGATTCGAGCAGGCGGCGGCCACGGCGATGATCAGAAGCGTGACACCCCGGTCGACGGACCCGGCCGGCTGGGGGTAGACCACGGTGCCGTGGGCGGTGGCCTGCGCGGATGCCGTTCCCGCGCCGGGCAGGGTGAATCCCACCCGGGCGCCGGCGGATCCGGTCCCCCGGAGAGTTCGCTCCTGTGCCGGCGAAAACCGGGGCCCCAGTCAGCAGGAGCGTGCTCGTGATGGCTACAGCCATGGCCATGGTGATGGATATCCGGGGGGCCTTGCTGTTCACGCGTGTTTCCTTACTCGCCAGATAGCCGGGGTCCGGCACGCCATCGCTCGGGAGTTGAAGTCCTGTCGCGAAGGGCGGGCCTTCACGCAGTGCACGCCTCACCGCCACACGGCGCGGAGCCTGCTCCGGAGAGCTAACCGCCTGGCCCGTTGATGCCGCCATCCACTAAAAGGCGGCGAACACCCCGCACTATGGCGGGGGCTTACAGACGCCCCCACCCCTGAGTGCTTCGTCGGGCGCGAGCGTGTGCAGGCGGGTGGTGAATGCCCGGAGGAGGTGGGCAGTGCGCCTGTGCCACGTAGTGGGGGCATGGAGGGCGGCTGGTGCGAGGGCGCGAGATCCTCACTGCCGGGGCCTCCCGAGCCCCGAGGACACCGCCGAGCGCCTGCGCCGGCTTCGCGAGCACGCCCAGCTACTGATCCCGGCCGCACGTCAACGCGGCGAGGGATGCCGGAACGGCATACCCACGGCCTACTTCGGCATCCTCACCCTGGGGCTGGTGGCGGATGAACCGATGCCTCAGCACCAGCGGCAAGGCGAGCCTTCCCGAGGCCGCATGGCTCCGGAGCCGGGGCAGGGCTGTGACAGCAGCCCCGCGCCCCGGGCGAAGGAGGAGGACGAGCTGTGAACCGCGCTATCCACCCGCCCCGCTGAGGTAGTGGGCCAGGGCCGGTCCGCCTCGGCCCATTTCGACCAGTTCCAGCAGCAGGCCGTCCGTGGTGCGGTGGTAGAAGACTCCCGGTTCGGTGTCGCCAGCCAGGACGACCGCCGCGGCCTCCAGCGGGGACCCGGCCTCGGTCAGCCGGGCGGACTCCGCCGGTGCGTCCGCGGCCCAGTAGCCGACGTGGTGCAGCCCTGGCGTGGACCAGATGCTGCCGGGGACCAGTTCCAGGAGTTCGAGGTAGGGCGGTCCCTGTGTGGAGAACGTCATCATCGGGCCGTCACCGGTGGGCCGGCCGTCGGTGATCTGGTTCCCGCTGCGGACCGGTGACAGCCAGCGCACGCCGAGCAGGTCGGTCAGTTCGGCCATGGCCCGGTCCAGGTCGGTAACGACTACGCCGAGGTGGTAGTCGGGGACTACGACAGGCATCGTTCTCTCCCTTCTCGCGGTCGGCGGGGCGGTACGAAAACCCCGCTCCCCTCAACAATACGTCCGACCGATCGGACTTTCTTTGTTACGCTGTGATACATGAAGGTCACCCATCGGAGCGTCGACGGCCGCCGACTGCGCGGCGAACGCAGCAGAGCGGCCGCGCTCGACGCCGCCGTCGAGCTGGCCTCCACCGATGGACTGGACGGGCTGACGCTGGGGCACCTCGCCGACCGGCTGGGAGTGAGCAAATCCGGGCTGTTCACCCACTGGCCCGACAAGGAGACCCTCCAGCTGGCGGTGATCGACCGCGCCCGCGGGCAATGGGCCGAGCACGTGGTGCGCCCCGCCCTCGACGGGCGCGGCGGGGTGCGCGCGCTGTGGGCACTGCACGAACAAAGGCTGGACTTCTACGCCAGGCGCGCGCTCCCCGGCGGCTGCTTCTTCGTCGCCGCACAGACCGAATTCGACGACCGGCCGGGCCCGGTCCAGGACAGTCTGCGCACCCAACTCCAGGAATGGGAGGCCTTGTTGGTCTCCCTCATCCAGGATGCGGTCCGGGCAGGCGAACTGCGCCAGGACACCGCACCCGACCTGCTCGCCTACGAATTCGACGCACTCGGCCAGGCCGCCGTCACCCGCTCCCGGCTCCTGGACCGCCAAGCGGTCTTCACCCACGCCCGCACTTCGCTCCTGCTGCGCCTGCGCGGGCTGTGCACCGATCCCGGCCTGCTGCCCAACAGATAGCCCGGTCGGCGCTGCGGGTGCCGCCCAGGAGGTGGGCTCGTGTGCTCAGTCCGGTGAACCCACGTCCGCCGCTCGGGGCCATCGCACGACGGTGTGGACGGAATGTCGGTCGAAGAGTGCCCCTGCGCTCTTCCCCATGGCCCTCGCTGCGGCTTACGCGTTCGCCCGCTTCGCCGCGCCTGACGACAGCCCATTGCTCAGGGGGAAAGTCGTATTCCTCGCAGCGGCACCGTTGATATGCGGGGCTGTGTTGACGGGTTGGTGACCCACGCCGGCGTGGGCTGTGTCCGGCTCTGAGATGTGCGTGACGAAGGAGGATTCACCAGGGGGACGATGGCTGCGGGGTCAGGTACGCGCAGGCCACCGGCAGGTCTCGGCTCGTACTACCTCGCTGGACCAGGGAGTACCCCGGCCTCCGTTGAACGGAGGTCCGGGGTACTCCGGAGAGCGGCTGGCCGGAGTCCAGGATCTCGCCTTCCGGATCTACGGGTCCCGGCACCGGGCTTCACTCCTCTAGAAGAAGCCGAGCTTCTTCGGCGAGTAGCTCACCAGCAGATTCTTCGTCTGCTGATAGTGATCCAGCATCAGCCGATGGTTCTCCCGTCCGATCCCCGACTGCTTGTAGCCGCCGAAGGCGGCGTGCGCCGGGTAGGCGTGGTAGCAGTTGGTCCAGACGCGGCCGGCCTGGATGGCGCGGCCCGCTCGGTAGGCCGTGGTGCCGTCGCGGGTCCAGACGCCGGCGCCCAGGCCGTAGAGGGTGTCGTTGGCCGTGGCGATCGCGTCGTCGAAGTCGGTGAAGGGGGCCACCGCCACCACCGGGCCGAAGATCTCCTCCTGGAAGACCCGCATGTGGTTGTCGCCCTCGAAGATGGTGGGCTGGACGTAGTAGCCGCCCGCGAGTTCGCCGCCGAGGTCGGCGCGGGCGCCGCCGGTGCGGATGCGGGCGCCTTCCTGCCTGCCGATGTCCAGGTAGGAGAGGATCTTCTCCAACTGGTCGTTGGAGGCCTGGGCGCCGATCATCGTGTCGGTGTCCAGCGGGTGGCCCGGGAGGATCCGTTCCGTGCGGGCCGTGGCCGCTTCCAGGAAGGCGGCGTAGTGGCCTCGCTGGATCAGGGCGCGGGAGGGGCAGGTGCAGACCTCGCCCTGGTTGAGGGCGAACATCGTGAAGCCTTCGAGGGCCTTGTCGAGGAAGTCGTCGTCGGCGGCCGAGACGTCGTCGAAGAAGATGTTCGGGCTCTTGCCGCCCAGTTCCAGCGTCACCGGGATGATGTTCTCCGACGCGTACTGCATGATCAGGCGGCCCGTCGTCGTCTCGCCGGTGAAGGAGATCTTCGCGACGCGGGGGCTGGAGGCGAGCGGCTTGCCGGCTTCGACGCCGAAGCCGTTGACGATGTTCACCACGCCCGGTGGCAGCAGGTCGGCCACCAGGTCCAGCCAGACGTGGATCGACGCCGGGGTCTGTTCCGCCGGTTTCAGGACGACGGCGTTGCCCGTGGCCAGGGCCGGCGCCAGTTTCCACGCGGCCATCAGGAGGGGGAAGTTCCAGGGGATGATCTGGGCGACCACGCCGAGCGGCTCGTGGAAGTGGTAGGCGACGGTGTCCTCGTCGATCTGGGAGAGGCCGCCCTCCTGGGCGCGGATCGCGCCGGCGAAGTAGCGGAAGTGGTCGACGGCGAGCGGGATGTCGGCGGCGAGGGCCTCGCTGACCGGCTTGCCGTTCTCCCAGGACTCCGCGACCGCGAGGAGTTCGAGGTTGTCCTCCATCCGGTCGGCTATGCGGTTCAGCAGGAGGGCGCGCTCGGCGGGGGAGGTGCGGCCCCAGGCGGGGGCGGCCGCGTGGGCCGCGTCCAGTGCCCGTTCGACGTCCTCCGCCGTGCCGCGCGCGATCTCCGTGAACGGCTGCCCGTTCACCGGGGTCGGGTTCTCGAAGTACCGGCCCTGCTTGGGCGGGACGTACTCGCCACCGATCCAGTGGTCGTAGCGGGGGCGGTAGGAGACGACCGCCTCGGGGGAGCCGGGGTCGGCGTAGCGGGTCATGGGCTGCCTTCCGGTGTGCTGCCGCCCGCTCCCGACGCGGGCGGCGGTCGGAGGGACGCTAGCGGCGGGAAGGTTGCCCGAACGTTGCTTCCGCGCCGGGCGCGTACGCCTCACGCAGGCGGCGTGCCCGTGCCGCCACCGCACCCCGCTGCGGCGCGCTCCTCGGCATCGC
Source organism: Streptomyces sp. NPDC042259 (assembly GCF_055582085.1). NCBI lineage: Bacteria > Bacillati > Actinomycetota > Actinomycetes > Kitasatosporales > Streptomycetaceae > Streptomyces > Streptomyces sp. NPDC042259. The sequence continues at coordinate 6,477 of NZ_JBVJDW010000018.1, forward strand.
GGCCAGCAGCCGCTCCCACACCTCCAAGTCCTCCTCGCCCCACGGGCTGTCGGCCCACAGCCGGAGCGCGGTCGCGTCCCCGCCGCCCAGGACCGCGCGCCGCAGCCGGTCCTCCAGCAGCCGGCGCAGCCGGCGGATCCCCGGCGCCTCCGACGACGGCAGCAGGGGGCCGTCATAGGCGCGTACGGCCCCGCGCAGGTCACCCGCCGCCAGTTCCCGTTCCACCCGCGCGGCGTCCGTCTCCACCGGCCCGCACAGGCGGTACGGGCGGGACGCGAGCAGCGGGCCCACCAGCCGCCGCAGCCGTGACAGCTCCGCCCGCGGCGTCACCGCGGGCACGGCGCGCTCGCCGTACAGTGCCACCGACAACTGATCGCCCGTCAGGCCGCCGGGGTGCGCGGCCAGCAGGACCAGGATCTCGCTGTGCCGCCGGCCCAGTCGTATGCGTCGCCCGTCCGCCGTCAGCACGGCCTCGTCCCGGCCCAGTGCCGACAGGGCGAGCCCGGGGGCGGGCGACCGCGTCGTCAGCTGCGCCTCGGCGGCCCGTGCCGTCGCCTGGACCAGCGCCAGGCTGTGCGGGGCGGCCAGGTGGTCGCCGCCGGTGATGTCGATCGCCCCGAGCAGCCGCCCGGTGCGCGGGTCGTGCACGGGCGCGGCGGCACAGGTCCACGGCTGGACGAGACGGTTGTAGTGCTCGGTGGCGAAGATCTGTACCGCGTGATCCAGGGCGAGGGCCGTGCCCGGTGCGTTCGTGCCCGCGTGCCGCTCGTCCCAGCGGGCACCGGGGACGAAGTTCATGGCCTCGGCCCGGGTCCGGACGCCCCGGTGCCCCTCCACCCACAGCATCCGGCCCGACGCGTCGCACACCGCGAGCAGATGCCGTCCGTCGTCGGCGATCGAACCGAGCAGCTCACGGACGAGCGGCAGCACGAGCGCCAGCGGATGCGCCTCGCGGTAGCCCGCCAGCTCGGCGTCGGCCAGCTCGACCGGGGCGACGAACTCCGGGCCGGGCAGCGCCGCGGCGGAGCGCCGCCAGGAGTCGGCGACCACCCGGCGGACGTGGCCGCTCAGCGCGCCCCCGGCCGTGAAGCCCTCGTGGGCGGTCCCGACGGCGGCACACCGCTCGGCGGGATCCGCACCCGACACCAACGCCAGCCATGGGTTGACCACGTGGACCCCTCCCGCCCCGCCCCGGCCGTCCGGAAGCCGTCACCGTCGTCGCCGTCCGGAAGCCGTCGCCGTCCCCTCGCGTCCCCTCGCCGTCCGGAGGCCGGCGCCGACCCTACCGCCGTAACGCGCCCCATCCGGTTTCCCGGCGGCCAGAAACGGCGAGAACAAGCCCAGGAGGTACACGCGCCTCACCTCCCGGAGCCCCCCCGGGCACCCCCCAGAGAACACGCCCCGGCGGCACTCCCGAACCACCCCCGGAAATTCGAGCACCCCCACCTGAAGCGGGAGTTACACCCATGCGCAAATTAGTCGCCGACATCGCCGAACGCACCCTCGCCGCCTACGTGACCACCTTCCTCGGCCTCCTCCTGGCCGACGGTTTCGACCTCACGGACATCTCCGCGCTCAAGGCCGCCGCCATCGCCTCGATACCCGCGGCCCTCTCCGTGATCAAGGGGGCCATCGGGGCCCGCCTCGGTGACAGAACCAGCGCCGCCTGGCTGCCGGCCGGTGGTGGCGGGGCCTCCGGCAGACGCTGACGACGGCGGAACCCGGCCGTTCACACGGGGTGTGCGTGACGCACCCGCGCCCACCCCTCGCACACGCTCCCGCGCCCGGCCCGCACCCGCTTGACTCGTTGCTGCGAGTCCCAATGGAGCGACGGGACGGGGCCGCCGGTCACACCCCCCGAGCCGGCGGCCCACCGCCCCGTACCGCCGGGCGGACGGTACGGGGCGGAGCCGTGCGCCCGGGCGGGCGGCTCCCCGGGCGTCATGACGCCCCCCGCCGTCGTCCCGCGCGCGACGGGTGCAACGATGTGCACGTCATGAGTGCAGGGCAGTCCGGACAGGTACCGCGGACGCTGCGAGCCGCCGTGTTCGCAGCGGTCTGTGTGCTGCTCGCTGCCCTGGGGCACGCGGTCATGTCCGGCACGCACGTTCCCTGGTGGGCGGTGGCCGTCGCGCTGTGCGGTACGGGCAGCGGCGCGTGGTTCCTGGCGGGCCGCGAACGCGGTCCGGCGCTGATCACGCTCGCCACCGTGGGCGCGCAGACGGGACTGCACGAGTTCTTCACGCTCGCCCAGAACGTCGCGCGCAACGCCGCCCTCGAAGCGGCCGCCCGCGCGGGCGGCGGCATGACCGGCATGCCGGGGTCCGGGGCGCCGGGATCCGGGGCGTCGATGCCCATGGGCGGTCACTCGATGCCCATGCCCGCGCCCGTGGGGCACTCCATGGGCGGTTCCATGGACCAGATGGCCATGCACACCGGCCACGGTGCCCTCGGCATGTGGTCCGCGCACGTCCTCGTCGCCGTCATCTGCGGCATCTGGCTGTCCGGCGGTGAGCAGGCCGCGTTCCGGCTCGGCCGCACCCTCGGCGCCCGGCTCTTCGCGCCGCTCCTCGTCCTCTTCCTCGACGTACCGCCCCGCTCCCGGCCGCCGCGCGTCCGCGCCGACCGGACGCGCGCCGCGCAGCGCCTGCGGCAGCTGCTGTACGCCCATGTCCTGGTCACACGTGGTCCACCGGCCGGTGTCGCCGTCGGCTGACGGCGACACCTCAGGCCGAACCCACGTCACCGGGCCCGCCGACGCGCAGCCGTCGGGCGCCCGGATCCCCAGGAAGGACCCAGGGCGATGACCCCTGCCCGCACACCGGACGTGCCACGACGGCACGTTCCCCCTTCGGCCGGCCCGGCGCGTGCCGTTGCCCCGGCCGCCTCGACGACCGCCTCAACCGAGGTCGAAGGCCGCCGTCAGCAGCTTGAGCCGACGCGCCCGCTCGTCCCAGCGGCAGCACTCGGCACACCCCAGCAGATGCGAGTCGAGCGTGGCGTCGAAGATGCCCGGAGGCAGCTCCTCACCGTCCACCCGGGCGGATACAGCGGTACGAAAATCAACGCAATGCACCCCGCCATCGTCCCCGGCGGCACCGCCACCCGGCGCACCACCCCCCGCCCGGGGGGCCGCGGTGCGTGACGACGAGACGGTGACCGCGTGGGCGCTGGCCGCGCGCGGCGGTGATTCCGACGCGGTGGAGCGCTTCATCCGCGCCACCCAGAGCGACGTCCGACGGTACGTCGCCCGGCTGAGCAACGACCCGCAGGGCGCGGACGACCTCGTCCAGGAGACGTATCTGCGTGCCCTGCGCGGCCTGCCGCGCTTCGAGGGCCGCTCCTCGGCCCGCACCTGGCTGCTGTCCATCGCCCGCCGTACGGTCGTGGACCGGCTCCGCTTCAACGCGGCCCGCCCCCGGCTGTCGGACACCGACGACTGGCAGGGCGCCGCCGAGCGCACCCAGTCCGCGGAACTGCCCGGCTTCGACGAGGGGGTGGTGCTCTCCCAGCTCCTCGACCGGCTGCCGTACGAGCGGCGCGAGGCGTTCGTCCTGACCCAGTTGCTGGGGCTGCCGTACGCCGAGGCCGCGGCCGTGGCCGGCTGCCCGGTCGGCACGGTGCGCTCCCGCGTGGCACGGGCCCGCGAGGCACTGATCGCCCAGCTGGAGACGGCCGAGCGGGACGCGGCGCGCGCACCGGCCGCGCCCGTCCCGGCGCTCGCCGGGTAGCGGCCCGCGGCGCCCGGCGCGCCGCGTCCACGACACCGCGCGGGCCGCGGACCGCCGGGGTGCCACCCCAGCGGCCCGCGGCCCGCGCGGCCGGTCCCGCTCAGCTCCCCGTCCCCGGGCGGACGACCACGGCCTGGGTCCGAACGGTGCCGCTCTCGCGGAACCGCAGGACGAACGGGACCCGGTCGCCGACGCGCAGCCCGCGCGGCGGTGCGCCGACCATGACGTCCAGGCCGTGCGGGGACATTTCCAGCTTTCCCCGGGCGGGCACGGTCGCGGACCCGGTCATGCCCATGGAGCCCGCGCCGTTCCTGACGACGGTCCGGCTCAGCATCGCCCGGCCGCCCGCCGTCGGGGCCTCGACGCCGATCAGCTCGTCGTCCCGGTCACCGTCGTTGCGCACCCGGAAGAACACCGCGGTGTCGTCGGCGCCGAAGGGAAGCAGCATGCGCCCCTCCTCGACGGTCACGCCCGCGGGCCGTCCCGCCTCGCCGGACGCGGTCCACGCGACCAGCCCCGCGAGGGTCACCGCGCAGGCGATGACAGGCACGAGCGCCGTGAGCGCGGACCCGGCGAGGCGGGGGAGGAGGGGGGAAGGGGCCTTCATCACCTGTCACCTCGTGCATGCGTAGCGGTGGCGGATCCGTCCGTACGGTCCGCGCCGGCGGACGGCAGGTCGGTGCCGGTGCCGGGGCCCGTGCCGGTGCCCGTGCCGGTGTGCCGGGCGCTGTCGGTACCGGTGTCGCCGGTGGCGTGGCGGCCACTGCCGGCGTTGCCGTGTGCGGCGGCGGCCGGGTGTCCCGCGCCGGTGGACGGCAGGTCCGTGCCGGTGCCGGTGCCGGTGCCGGTGCCTGTGCCGGTGCCTGTGCCGGTGTGCCGGGCGCCGTCCGCGCCGGTGGACGGTCGGTCCGTGCCGGTGCCTGCGCGCCGGGCGTCGTCCGCATCCGTGTCGCCGGTGGCGTGACGGTCACCGTTATCGTCGCCGGGTGTGACGGCGGCCGGGCCTCCCGCGTCGTCCGCCCCCACGCGCCGCCGCGCCACCGCGGCCGTCCGTCCGCCCGCTCGTCCGCCCGTCCGGCCCGGCCGTGCCGGTGACGGCTGCCAGCCGCGCAGCCGCAGGCTGTTGCCCACCACCAGCAGTGAACTCACCGACATCGCCGCCGCCGCGACCATGGGGCTCAGCAGCCCGACGACCGCGAGCGGCACCGTGACGAGGTTGTAGCCGAAGGCCCAGACGAGATTGGCCCGTACGGTCACCGACGTGCGCCGGGCCAGCCGGACCGCGTCCGCCAGCGCGCCCATGTCCTCGCGCACGAGCGTCACATCGGCCGCCCCGATGGCCGCGTCGGTGCCGCTGCCCATCGCGATGCCGAGATCCGCGCCGGCCAGCGCCGCCGTGTCGTTGACCCCGTCCCCGATGACGGCGACCCGGTGGCCCCGGGCCCGCAACGAGCGGACGAGCCCGGCCTTGTCCTCGGGAGTGGCCCGGGCATGCACCTCGGTGATGCCCAGCTCGTCCGCGACGGCCCGCGCGGCGGCCGCGCTGTCACCCGTGGCCAGCACGGGCCGCAGCCCCAGCCGCTTGAGGTGGTCGACCGCCCGATAGCTGCCGGGCCGCACGGTGTCCCCGAGGGCGATCACCGCTTCGGCCGTGCCGTTCACCCGTACCAGCACGACGGTCCGGCCGTCCTTCTCGGCGGCGCGCACGGCCGACGCCAGGACGTCCGGCAGACCGCCCTCCGACGAACCGGCACGCGACCCGCCCTTCGCCCCTCGCTTCCTCGCCGGCGCCGAGTCCGGCCGGACCACCTCCACCCGGTGGCCCGCCACGCGGCCCGCCACGCCCACCCCCGCCGTGGCGGTGAACCCCTCCACGGGCGGGAGCGCCACGGCCGGTCCACCGGCCGTGGCCCGCAGCGCGTACGCGTGGACCGCGCGGCCCACCGGATGCTCCGAGCCACCCTCCACCGCCCCCGCGAGCCGGACCGCCGCCTCGGCACCGAGGCCACCGACGCGGGCCGTCACCTCGGTCACCGCCATCGAACCCGTGGTGAGCGTGCCCGTCTTGTCCAGGACGACGGTGTCCACGCGGCGCAGCCCCTCCAGCGCTCGCGGCCCGCTGACGAGAACGCCGAGACCGGCGCCCCGGCCCGTGGCGGCCAGCAGAGCGGTCGGGGTCGCGAGCCCCAGCGCGCAGGGACAGGCCACCACGAGCACGGCCACCGCCGACGTGACCGCCGCCTGCGGATCGGCACCCGCGCCGAGCCAGAAGCCGAGGACGGTGACGGCGACGGCCAGGACCGCCGGGACGAACACACCGGCGACCGCGTCGGCCAGCCGCTGCACCCGGGCCTTGCCCGCCTGCGCGTCCTCCACCAGCCGGGAGATCCGGGCCAGTCGCGTGTCCGCGCCGACCGCCGTGGCCCGCACCTCCAGCAGCCCGCCGGAATTGACGGCACCCCCCACCACGGCGGTGCCGGGCCCCGCCTCGACCGGTGCGCTCTCGCCCGTGATGAGCGACAGATCCAACGCCGAGGCGCCCGCCACGACCACTCCGTCGGTCGCGACGCGCTCACCGGGCCGGACGACGAAGCGGTCACCGACCCGCAGCTCCGCGATCGGCACCCGCCGCTCGGCGCCGTCGGCCTCGCGGACGACGACGTCCTTCGCCGCGAGCGCCGCGAGGGCCCGCAACGCGGACCCCGTGCCGCGTCGCGCCCGGGCCTCCAGCGTGCGGCCGGCCAGGACGAACAGCGGCACGGCGACCACCGCCTCCAGATACACGTCCGCCGTGCCGCCCATCCCCGTGCCCGAGGGCAGCAGGGTGAACGGCATCCGCATCCCCGGCTCCCCGGCACCGCCGAGGAACAGCGCGTACGTCGACCACGAGTACGAGGCGAGCACCCCGAGGGAGACCAGCGTGTCCATGGTGGCGGCGGCGTGCCGCAGCCCGCGCAGCGCCTTCTCGTGGAACGGCCACGCGCCCCACACCGCGACCGGGGTCGCCAGCGCGAAGCACAGCCACTGCCAGTTGCGGAACTGCAGCGCCGGCGCCATCGACAGCACCAGCACCGGAACCGACAGCAGCGCCGTGACCAGCAGCCGGGTGCGGGCGGACGCCGCCGCCCGAGCCGCGTCGTCCGCCTCCGGGGCCGTCCCCGCCGACGCGTTCTCCCGCGCGGCGGGCGGCTCCGGCAGCCGGGCGGTGAAGCCCAGACCCTCCACCACCGCCACGAGTTCCGCGGGTGTCACCGCCGCCGGGTGCGCGACGCGGGCCTTGCCGGTGGCGAGGTTGACGCTCGCGCTCACCCCGTCCAGCCGGCCGAGCTTCTTCTCCACCCGCCCCACGCACGCCGCGCAGGTCATCCCGCCGACGATCAGCTCGGTGGTCGCGTCAGCGACCGGCGCGGGCCCGGTGACGGCCCCGGGCTCCCGGGCCGCCCCGCTCATCGGACCACCCGCACTGCCGGAGCACCCATGTCGTGCATGCCGCCCATGCCGCCGGAGCGGCCCGAGCCGCCGCCCGAACCACCACCGGAGCCCCCGGAGGTGCCCGGATCGCCGCCGGTGCGGTGCATGCCGGGGGCCACGGGGCCGGCCGCCGTCCCGGTCGCGTACGCGACACCGAAGAGGGCGGCCAGCAGCAGGACGAAACCGATCAGGGTTCCGTACGGACTGAGGAGGTGACGTGCTGTCATCGCGGCATCGTGACACGTCGGGCGCCGCGTCCGGCCCCGTGCGGGCCGCCCCCGGCGCGTGAGGATTATCCCTTTCGCACCCGGGAACCAGCGGCCTCCGGCAACCGACTACCCAAGGATCCCGCGCCCCGGTAATGGCCGCCTGGAACCCCGCTCCCGCACGGGTGTGAAGACGCGGGAACTCACCCGCCGCGCCGTACGACTTCCTGGGGGTCCACGACTTCGCGAGGAGAGACCCCGTGCCGCTGCCCGACCCGTTCCCCCTCTACGGACCCGCGTACAAGCGCGACCCCTACCCGCTCTACGAGCGGATGCGGGCCGAGGGGCCCATCCACCGGGTGCTCTTCCCGAGCGGGGTCACCGCCTGGCTCGTCACCGGGCACGCCGCCGCGCAGCGGACCCTCGCCGATACCCGGCTCGGCAAGAACCACGCCCTGGGCAACGACCGCTGGCGCGAACGCGCCTCGATCATGCCCGAGCCGCAGCACTCCCGGCTCCAGGTGCATCTGCTGCACCAGGACCCGCCGAAGCACACCACCATGCGCCGCTATGTGACCGACGCCTTCGCCCCGCGCCGCGTCGAGGAACTGCGGCCCCGCTTCCAGGAGATGGCGGACGCGCTCGTCGACGCGATGCCCGCCGGCACCGACACCGTGGACCTCGTCCGCTGCTTCGCCGCCCGGTTCCCCTTCCAGGTCCTCGCCGAGGTCATCGGACTGCCCCCGCACCTCGCCGGCCGCTTCCGGCGCGAATGGGGCAAGGTCGTGGCACCCGTCGGGCCTCAGGACCCCGGCCGCCCCGCATACGAGGCGCTGCTGCGCGGCCTGCAGGGCTATATCGCCGAGGTCGTCGCGCACAAGCGCGCCGAGCCCGGGGAGGACCTCCTCGGCCGGCTGGTCGCCGCCCGCGACGAGGGCGAACTCACGCCGGAGGAGCTGGACTCCATGGTCTTCCAGCTGCTGGTCGCCGGACAGGAGCCGGTCACCAACCAGATCACCACCGCCCTGGTGGCCCTGACCCGTCACCCCCGGGCACTGGAACGGCTGCGCGCCGAACCGGAGCTGATGCCGCAAGCCGTCGAGGAGCTGCTGCGCCTCGACAGCGCCTTCGAGCTGACCACCTGGCGGTTCCTGGCCGAGGACGCCGATCTGCACGGCACCCGCGTTCCCGCCGGCGACTCCGTGATCGTCTCCCTGTGCGCCGCCAACCGCGACCCCGAACGGTTCCCCGACCCCGACACCCTCGACCTCGACCGCGCCCAGGGCCCGCACCTGGCCTTCGGCCACGGCATCCACTTCTGCCCCGGCGCGGCCCTCGCCCGCATCGAACTCCAGATCGCCCTGGCCACCCTGATACACCGGCTGCCGGGCCTGCGCCTCGCCGTCCCCGACGAGGACCTCGCCTGGATCCCCGCCGTCCTCGGCCGGGGCGTGAGCGAACTGCCCGTCGCCTTCGACCGGCCCGTGTGCCCCCGCCCCCGGGGATGACGCGACCCATGCCGAACAGCACCCTGACCCGGACCCCGGTCGAGACCCGCGTCCTGGAACTCCTCCTGCCCTACCACCGCACGACGGAGCCGGGCCCCCCGGACCCCGCCGCGCACCCTCGACAGCTGGACCAGATACGTCGGTTCACCGAGGCCGACGAGCCGGTCCTGTTCACCCTGCCCGGCTTCCCGTGCAAGTCCCCGAACCCCGCCAAGGTCCTCGGCCACCTCCCCGACGAGGGCGAACGGCTCTCCCTGCGCTTCCTGGACCGGCTGTGCGCCCGCATCGGCGAGGTGTACGCGCCGGGCGCGCGCATGCTCATCTGCTCCGACGGCCATATCTTCGGCGACCTCATCAACGTCCCCGACGCGCACATCGACGCCTACGGGGACGAACTGCGCGCCCTCATCCGCCGGGAGCGGCTGAGCCACCTCGACACCTTCGACCTGCGCCAGGTGCACGGGGAGCTGGACTACGACACCAAGCGCGCCCTCGTCACCGACGCCTACGCGCCCGCCCTGGAGACGTTGCGCGCCCAGGTCCGTACCGACGAGGAGACCGCCCGTCTCTACCGCGGCATCACCCGTTTCCTCGTCGAGGACACCGCGGGCTTCACCGGCACCCGGTCCGCGCTGCAACGCGCCTGCCGGACCCGGGCGTACGGCGTCATCGCCCGCAGCCGCGCCTGGGGCGACCTCATCGCGGACCACCACCCCCGGTCCGTGCGGCTGTCCATCCACCCGCAGCGACCGGGCGCCGCGAAGTTCGGCATCCGGCTGCTGGACGCCGCCGACGCGTGGGCCACCCCGTGGCACACGACGGTGCTGCGTGAGGCCGGGGGCGGGGCGCGGCTGACGCACCGCGCGGACGCGGAACGGCTGGGGCGGCTGGTCCTGCGGGACGGGCGGCCGAGCCACTACGAAGTGCCCCGCTGACGCGCGGTGTCCGCAATCGCCGGACGGGCCTGATGTGGCTGAGCCCAGCCACATCAAGCCCGCCGGCCCCGGGGCGTTCACACGCCGGCGGGCGCCCGGTGGTCGAAGGCGATGAGGGGGTCGCCGGTCAGCGGGTGCTCGACCACGGCCGCCCGGACGCCGAACACCTCCGCCAGCAGCTCCGGCGTCAGGACCTCGCGCGGGGTGCCCGAGGCCACCACCGCCCCGTCGTGCAGGACGTGCAGCCGGTCGCACACCGACGCCGCCGCGTTGAGATCGTGCAGTGCCACCAGTGTCGTACGGCGCTGGGCGCGCAGCAGGGCCAGCAGCTCCACCTGGTGACGTACGTCCAGGTGGTTCGTCGGCTCGTCCAGCACCAGCACCCGCGGGTCCTGGGCGAGCGCCCGCGCCAGCAGCACCCGCTGGCGCTCGCCACCGGACAGCGCCGAGAACCGCCGCCGCCCGGCGCCGGCCATCCCCACCCGCGCCAGCGCCGCCGTCACCTTCTCGGTGTCGGTGCGGTCCTCGCCCGCGAACGCCCGCTTGTAGGGGGTGCGGCCCATCGCGACGATCTCCCGGACCGACAGCTCGAAGTCGCTGCCCCGCTCCTGCGGCAGCGCCGCCACCTGCCGGGCCGACCGCACGGCCGACAGCGACCGGATGTCGGTCCCGTCCAGCAGCACCCGGCCGGCGTGCGGCCGCAGATGCCGGTAGACGGTGCGCAGCACGGTCGACTTGCCGCTGCCGTTCGGCCCGACGAGCCCCGCGATCTCACCGTCCCCGGCGACGAGCCGTACCCCCGAGACGACGGTCCGCCCGGACAACGCCACCTCCAGGTCCTCGATGGCGATCCTCATGGTCGTCCTCCCTCATGCCTTCTCGAGGCGCCGGTCCAGCAGATACAGCAAAGTGGGCGCCCCGATCAGCGCGGTGACCACCCCCACGGGCAGTTCCTGGTCGGGCAGGGCGGTACGGGCCACGAGGTCGACGACGACCAGGAGCACCGCACCGAACAGCGCGGCCACCGGCAGCAGCCGGCGGTGGTCGCCGCCCACCACCATCCGGCACGCGTGCGGCACCATCAGCCCGACGAAGCCGATCGCCCCCGACACCGACACCAGCACGCCCGTGAGCACGCTGGTGACCACGAACAGCTCACGCCGCAGCCGGGTCACCTCCACCCCCAGACTGGCGGCGGTCTCGTCCCCCATCAGCAGTGCGTTGAGCGCCCGGGCCCGTGCGAGCAGCGCCACCAGACCGAGCAGCACCGCCGCCGCGGGCAGGGCGAGCCCGCTCCACTGGGCGCCGCCGAGGGAGCCCATCAGCCAGAACAGCACACCGTGCGTCTGCTGGTCGTCCCCCGCCTGCAACACCAGGTAGTGGGTGAAGCCGGACAGGAACTGTCCGATGCCCACCCCCGCCAGCACCAGCCGCAGCGGCGAGAACCCGCCCCCGCGCCGGGCCATCGCCCACACCAGCGCGAACGAGGCGAGCGCCCCGGCGAACGCCGCCGACGACAACCCCAGCCCCAGCAGCCCGCCCGCGCCGGCCCCCAGCACGATCGCCGCGACCGCGCCCAGCGAGGCCCCGCTGGAGACGCCCAGCAGATACGGGTCGGCGAGCGGATTACGGACCAGGGCCTGGACGGCCGTGCCGACCAGGCCCAGGCCCGCGCCCACCACCGCGGCCAGCAGGGCGCGCGGCACCCGCAGCTGCCACACAATCAGATCCCGGGTACCGGGCACCGGCTCCCCGCCGCCCACCCCGCGGGCCACCGCGGACCACACCTCGCCGAGCGGCACCGGCGACGACCCCAGGCACACGGACGCGGTCAGCGCGAGCAGCAGGGCGGGGGCCAGCACCAGGCAGGCCCAGCGGGCCGCCGCCGCGCCGTGCTCCCGCTCCCGTACGGGCGCTTCCGCTTCCTCCCCGATCGCGGCGGTCGCCGTCATCTACTTCACCCGGTCCGGGTGGACGGTGTGGGCGATCTCCCGCACGGTGTCCGCGCTGCGCACCCCGCCGATCGTGGTCCGCTCGGAGCCGATGCGCAGGAAGTGCCCCTCCTTCACGGCCTTCAGGTCCTTGGTCGCCGGGAAGGTGCGCAGGAAGTCCGCGGCCTCGTCGAAGCCCTTGCGGTTCGCCTCCTCGCTGCCGCGGTCGCGGACGCCGAGCTGGATCCAATCGGGGTTCTTGGCGACGACGCTCTCCCAGTCCACCGGCTTGAAGTCACCGGCGCAGTCGGCGAAGACGTTCCGCGCCCCGGCCATGGTGATCACCGCGTGGGCGACCTGCCGGTTGCACACCGCCATCGGCTGCTTGGTGCCGGCGTCGTAGTCGAAGAAGAAGTACGAGGGCCGCTTCGCCTCGGGCACGTCCTTCAGCGCGTCCCGTACCGCGTCCGTCTTCTTCCGCATGCCGGCGACCAGCTCGGCGGCGCGCGCCGAGGTGCCGGTCACCTTGCCCAGCTCCTCGATGTCGGCCTCCACCCCCGACAGGTCCGTCCGCGCGGCCTTGCCCATCGACGCGCACGCCGTCGACTTCAGATAGACGTGGCGGATCCCGGCGCTCTTGAACTCCTCGGCCGTGGGCGCCATGCCCATCCCGCCCATGTTCTTCATCGAGGAGAAGGAGTCGACGTACAGGTCGGCGCCCGATGCCAGCAGCTTCTCCTTCGGGATCACCTTCCTGCCCAGCACCGGCACCTTCTCGGTGCGATCCGCGAACTGCGGGGGCACCGTGCCCTTGCCCGGCGGGAAGCCCGTCCCGGCCACCTTGTCGCCCGCGCCCAGCCACATCAACAGTTCCAGGGCGGCGGCGTTGCTGGTGACGATCCGCCGGGGTGCCGCGTCGAAGGTCGTCTTCGTCCCGGCGCAGTCGGAGACGCTCACGGGGAAACCGCCCTTGGCGGCGGAGGCGGCACCCGACTCATCGGCCCCCTTCGACCCACCGCCGCCGCAAGCCGTCGCCGACAGGGCCACCGCGGCCAGCACACCGCACCACGCACGAGGGCGCATCAGAAAACTCCAGGAACTCGACGTACCAACGACACGCGCGAACCCGCGCGCGGGGCCACGCCGGTGCGGGCCCGGTCCAGGTAGTCGGCCCGGGTGCCCGCCCGGTTCCCGCGTGTCGCGAAGAAGCCCGTCCCGCGCCGCGCGCCCGTCATACGCTGCGGGAAAGCCACCGGGGGCCGCGGCGCGCGACGCGGCCCCCGGGAGCCGCCGCAGCCCGCCGACTTCAGGAGACCGGGATGACGAACCAATTCGCCGAGATGCCCACCGACTGGCGCCGCGCCCTCGCCATCGTCGCCCACCCCGACGACCTCGAATACGGGGCCTCCGCCGCCGTCGCCACCTGGCTCGACGGCGACCGCACTTGCGTCTATCTGCTGGCCAGCGTCGGCGAGGCGGGCATCGACACCATGCCCCCGGCCGAGGCCGGACCGCTGCGCGAGCGCGAGCAGTGGGCCAGCGCCGCGGCCGTCGGCGTGACGACCGTGGAGTTCCTCGGCCACCGCGACGGCGTCATCGAGTACGGGACGGGGCTGCGCCGTGACTTCGCCGCCGCCATCCGCCGCCACCGCCCCGAACTCGTCCTCACCCTCAACCACCACGACACCTGGGCGGGCGGCGCCTTCTGGAACACCCCCGACCACCGGGCCGTCGGCCGGGCCGCCCTGGACGCCGTCGCCGACGCAGGCAACCGCTGGATCTTCCCCGAACTCGTCGAGGACGGACTGCTGCCCTGGGACGGCGTCCGCTACGTCGCGGTCGCCGGCTCCCCGCACGCGACCCACGCCGTCGACGCGAGCGACGGTTTCGAGCGGGCCGTGCAGTCCCTGCTCGCCCACCGCACCTACATCGAGGCCCTGACCAAGGAGGACCCGGAGACGTACTGCCGCACCTTCCTGGAGGGCAACATGGCGGCCGTCGCCGAGCGGTTCGGGGGACGGCCGGGGGTGGCGTTCGAGCTGTTCCGGCGGTGAACCCCCGGCCGTCGGCTCAGAGCTTGCGGTAGGCGCGGGCGTCGTCCGTCGCCGCGAGGACCGCGGCCAGGTCGCCGCCCGCCGACGCCGTCACCAGGGCGGTCACCGCGCCCTCGACGAAGGGCGCGTCCGCGATGCGTACGTCGGCCCCGGCGGGCAGGCCGCCCTCCCGGTCGGCGAGGAGTGCCTTGACGGTGAGGACCGCGCTGCCCATGTCGCACAGCACCACTACGCCGCCGCCCCGGTCGACGTCCCGCACCGCCCGGCGGACCAGCTCCGCGCTGGTGCCCACGCCCCCGTCGGGCAGCCCGCCGGCGGCCGCGACCGGGGCCGGGTCGCCCGTACCGACCAGGGCCTCGGCGAGCGCCGCCGTCGAGGCGGCCACCTCGCGACTGTGCGAGACCAGCACCACGCCGACGCGGCCGGCCGGCCGCCGCGCCGCCTCCTCGCGCGGTGCCGCGTCCTCCTCCGCGCTCCCCTCCGGCGCCGCCTCGCACAACGCCGGGTCCGTCGCCTCGAACAGGGCGGTGATCAGCATCGCGGAGGACGTGGCGCCCGGGTCCTGGTGCCCGACGCTGCGTTCGCCCAGGTAACTGGCGCGCCCCCGCCGGGCCCGCAGCGGCACCGTCGCCGCCGCCCCTTCCCGGGCGGCCCGTGCCGCCGCGTCCAGCGCGGCTACCACGTCCCCGCCCGCCAGGGCCTCGGCGTAGGCGTCGGCGGCCGGTTGCAGGGCGTCGACCATGGTCTTGTCGCCGGGGGCGGAGTCACCGAGCCGTCGCACGCTCGCGACGGCGGCGGCCAGCGCCCGCCCCAGCGTCTCGGGGGCGACCACGGCGTCCTCGCCCAGCAGCTTGCCCATGCGGCGCAGCACGGTGCCGAACAGCGGGCCCGAAGCGCCGCCGACGGTATTGGTCAGATGGGCGCCCACGGCGGTCAGCAGCGCTCCGGGCGTGGCCCGCGGCTCGGCGGCCGTGACCTCGGCGGCCGAGGTGAAGCCGCGCTTGAGGTTGGCGCCGTGGTCGGCGTCACCGATGGCGGCGTCGAGTTCGGTCAGATACGCGGCCCGCGCGACGACGACCCGTGTGGTGCGGTCCAGGAAGCGGCGGAAGAAGTCCGTGTCGAGCGTGACGGTCATGGGCGGGCTGCTCCTCGTCGCTGTGGGCCGTTGCCCCACCGGGTGCGGGCCGTCCCAGCGTAGGCGCCCTGCGGGCGCGCGTCCTCGAACGCCGGACGGGCTTGGTTTGGGTGAGCCCTTGGCCAACCAGCCCGTCCGGTGATGGAGGACAGTCCTACTTGATGGCCTTGATCAGCTCACCATTGGCCGTGTCGCCGCTCAGCTCCCAGAAGAACGTGCCGCCCAGGCCCTGCTGTTGCTTGTAGTTCATCTTTCCGGCGATCGTCGAGGGAGTGTCGTAGCTCCACCATTCGTTGCCGCATTTGGCGTAGGCCGTGCCGGCGACCGTGCCGTTCGCGGGGCACTTGGACTTGAGGACCCGGTAGTCGTCGATGCCCTGTTCGTACGTGCCCGCCGCCGGGCCCGTGGCCGTGCCGCCGGGGGCGGACTGGGTGACGCCGGTCCAGCCGCGGCCGTAGAAGCCGATGCCCAGCAGGAGCTTCGAGGACGGGACGCCGAGGCCCTTGAGCTTCTGGATTGCGGCGTCGGTGTGGAACCCGGCCTTGGGGATGCCGTTGTACGAGGTCAGCGGCGAGTGCGGGGCGGTGGGGCCCTTGGCGTCCCAGGCGCCGAAGAAGTCGTACGTCATCGGGTTGTACCAGTCGACGTAGCGCGCCGCGCCCGCGTAGTTCGCGGCGTCTATCTTGCCGCCGTCGCTGCCGTCGGCCGTGATGGCGGCGGTGAGCAGGTTCTTCTGGCCGAACTTCGCACGCAGTGCGGCCATCACGTCGCGGAAGGCGTCCCGGCCGCTGGTGTCGCAGGTCAGGCCGCAGGCGTTCGGGTACTCCCAGTCGATGTCGATGCCGTCGAAGACATCGGCCCAGCGCGGGTCCTCCACGAGCTTGTAACAGGACTCGGCGAACGCGGCCGGGTTTTTCGCGGCCTCGCCGAAGCCGCCCGACCAGGTCCAGCCGCCGAAGGACCAGATCACCTTCAGGTTCGGGTGCAGTTTCTTGAGCTTGCGCAGCTGGTTGAAGTTGCCGCGCAGGGCGCCGTTGTCCCAGGTGTCGGCCTTGCCGTCGACGCTGCCGGCCGCGTCGTAGGCCTTGTCGTAGTCGGCGTAGGCGTCACCGATGGCGCACTTGCCGCCGGTGACGTTGCCGAAGGCGTAGTTGATGTGGGTGAGCTTGGCCGCGGAGCCGGAGGTCTCGATGTTCTTGACGTGGTAATTGCGGCCGTAGACACCCCAGTTGGTGAAGTATCCGACGACCTTGGAACCGGCCGTGGTGTCGTCGTCGGCGGGTCCGGCGGCGGCCCGTGCCGGCGGCGCCGTGGTGACTGCGCCCGCTGTGCCGGCGACGGCGGTGCCCGCGAAGAGGGTGGTGGCGAGCATCGCGGTGCCCGCGGCGAAGGCCGCGACCAGGGTGCGGGGCCGGCGGAGGGGGTGGTGTCCGAGCGGTCTGGGCATGGTTCTCCTCGGTGGGGTGGGGAGAGCGGGGGGTGCGTGACCTGCGCCCATGGTTTGACATGGACGCGTTGAACAGTGGGGAAACGGTAGAAGGACTAGACCAGTGTGGTCAATGGTTTGGACCAACCCCGGCAGCGACCCGCATCGGCCCGGACCAAACCGGGGCCGATCCGGGCCCCGAAGTCCTCATGATCGACAGACCCGTGACGGGAGGCAGCCGATCGGGCATACTCCAATCCGCCACAGCCGCAGGTCATCCCGGACCGAGACCCGGCAGGGGATCATCGACTGAGGCATCCCCGACGGCGGCGCCACACCCTTGCGCGCCCGCCGCCGCAGCGCCCGACAGGGAGGAGAGCCGCGCCATGACCGACCACGGCCCGCAGCCGGTGGAGCGTCAGCTGCCCACCGAGGAGGCCCGCGACCTGATCTCGCTCGTCCGCGAGATGGTCCAGCGGGAGATCGAGCCGAACGCGTCGGGCGAGGAGGACGCCGGGCACTTCCCCCGCGAGGTCTTCGCCCTGCTCTCCGCGTCCGGACTGCTCGCCCTGCCCTACGCCGAGGAGTTCGGCGGCGGCGACCAGCCGTACGAGGTCTACCTCCAGGTGCTGGAGGAGCTGGCCGCGGCCCGGCTGACGGTGGGGCTTGGCGTCAGCGTCCACACCCTCGCCTGCCACGCGCTCGCCGGTTACGGCACCAAGGAGCAGCGGACCGAGCACCTGCCCGCCATGCTCGGCGGCGGCCTGCTCGGCGCGTACTGCCTCTCCGAGCCCGCCTCGGGCTCCGACGCCGCCTCCCTGCGCACCCGCGCCACACGCCACGGCGACACCTGGACCATCGAGGGCACCAAGGCGTGGATCACCCACGGTGGCGTCGCGGACTTCTACACCGTCCTGGCGCGGACCGGCGGCGAGGGCGCCCACGGGATCACCGCCTTCCTCGTCCCCGGCGACGCCCCCGGCCTCACCGCCGCCGCCCCCGAGCGCAAGATGGGGATGAAGGGCTCGCCGACCGCCCAACTGCACTTCGACGGGGTCCAGGTCGCCGACGCCCGCCGTATCGGCGAGGAGGGCCAGGGCTTCGCCATCGCCCTGTCCGCCCTCGACTCCGGCCGTCTCGGCATCGCCGCCTGCGCGATCGGTGTGGCCCAGGCCGCGCTGGACGAGTCCCTGTCCTACGTCGCGGAGCGGCGGCAGTTCGGCCGCCCGCTCGCCGACTTCCAGGGGCTGCGCTTCATGCTCGCGGACATGGCCACCCAGATCGAGGCGGGCCGCTCCCTCTACCTCACCGCGGCCCGGCTGCGGGACGCCGGCCTGCCGTTCTCCAAGCAGGCCGCCATGGCCAAGCTCTTCTGCACCGACACCGCGATGAAGGTCACCACCGACGCCGTCCAGCTGCTCGGCGGCTACGGCTACACCGTGGACTTCCCCGTCGAACGCTATATGCGCGAGGCGAAGGTCCTGCAGATCGTCGAAGGCACCAACCAGATCCAGCGCATGGTCGTCGCCCGCCACCTCGCGGGCCCCGAGTCGCGCTGACCGCGGGGCCCGCCCGGAGGGGTCAGCGCGTCAGCCGCGACAGCTCCGGGAGGGCCGCCGTCGACGCGCCGCGGATGCCCGCGGTGGCCTTCAGGCCCGTCGCGGTGCCGACCGCTATCACCAGCCCGCCGTGCTCACGGACCCAGCGGCGGGCCACGGCGACACCCACCGCCGAGGACGGCTCCAGGAACAGCCCCTGGGCGCCCAACTCCCGGTGCTCGGCCATGAACACCTCGGTCGGGACGGCCACCGCCGACCCGTTGGACCGGCGCAGCGCGTCGAGCCCCTGCCAGGTGGGCCGCTCCTCGCCGAGGGAGAAGGCGGGGGAGGGGCGGTAGGGCACGGAGGTACGTTCCTGCTCCGCCGTCGCGCTGTGGGCCAGTGCCGCGGTGAAGGGCGCCGCCGCGTCGGGCTCGGCCGCCACCAGGCGGGGGGCGCGCGTCAGCAGCCCGGCCGCGCACAGCTCGCGGAAGCCGCGCTCGACGCCGGACAGCAGATCCGCGCGGCTGGTGGGGACCACCACCGCCGCGACCTCGTCCCCGAAGTCCCGGGCGATCTCGTACGCGACGGACTTGTAGCCCTCGTTGGCGTAGGCGTTGCCACCGGGGGCGGGCGAGGCGAAGCTGGTCAGCGGATACCAGCCGAACCGCTCCACGGCCTCCCGCATCGCCGCGTTCCGCGCCGCGCCGTCCTCGCGCACCACCCGGAACGCGCCCAGCGCGTCGATCTGCGCCCGCAGCGGCGCGGGCACCTCGTCCGTGGTGAAGACCACGCACCGCAGTCCGGCGCGCGCCGCGTACGCGGCGGCGGCCGCGCCCGCGTTGCCGGACGAGGCCGCGACCACGGTGTCGGCCCCGGCGGCGACGGCGGCCGCGACGCCCACGGCCATCGCCCGGTCCTTGTGTGAGCCGGTCGGGTTGGCGCCCTCGTACTTCACCCACAGCTCACCGTGGGCCGGCTGACGCGAGCGGAGCGGCACATGGGGCGTGGCACCCTCGCCGAGGGTCACCGGCGGCCCGGTCACGGGCAGGGCGGAGGGCCAGCCCCAGGGGCCACCCGGGTACGCCGGCAGGGACAGGCCGGTCAGATCGGCCAGGGGCGGTACCGGGTTCGCGCCGATGCCCTCCGCGCGGCAGGGTCCGCACCCCGAGAGGTCCTCGGCCGCCGTGGCGCAACGGGGGCAGTGCAGGGGCGTCGAAGGCATGCGAACTCCTCGTGGAGAGAGGGCGGACGAGCCTTCGACGGTAACAGTCAGAATGACTTAGCGACCCATACAGCGAACCCGTGCAGCCCCGTTCCCCCGCTGCCCGGGCCGCCGCGGGATCAGCGGTGCCGGCGCATCTCCGGGATCCGTACCGGGCGGGAGCCGGGGCCGCCGATGTGCGAGAACGGCTGCCGCCGCCAGTCCAGGCTCTCCGGCAGATTGAGCAGCAGGGCCGCGTCGCACTCCCGCGTCTCCAGCGAATCGCCGGCGGGCGCCGCCTCCTCCACGCCGCGGCCCGTGCCGGGGCAGACCGTGAGCCCGAAGGGGTTCCACGGCGACGGGCACAGCGCGTGCTCGGGGAGCACGTCCTCGTCGGCGAGCAGCGCGATCGGCCGCGCGCAGTCCGGGCACGTCACCCGGAACATCTCGTAGATCTCGTACAGGCTGCCGTCGCCGTCATTGAGGCGTTCCAGGCTGGGCATAGTGCTTCTCCCCCTCGGATGGGCCGGCCAGGCACCTCGGCCTCGGCCACAGCAAGCACTTCCCTGGTGGAGGGTCAGATAACCGCCCGTTCCGGCACAGGACACGGGCGCATGGGTGTGTCGTTCCTCACATGCCTTGTGGGGCTATGCGCCCGTTCGGCTGTGCCGGGCCGCCCGCGAACCAGTAGGTTGACCCGCGTGGAGGAGCTGGACAGAGAAATCGTGGAACTGCTCGTCAAGGACGGGCGGATGAGTTACACCGACCTGGGGAAGGCCACGGGCCTGTCCACCTCGGCGGTGCACCAGCGCGTGCGCCGGCTCGAACAGCGCGGCGTCATCCGGGGCTACGTGGCGGTGGTCGACCCCGAGGCCGTCGGGTTGCCGCTCACCGCGTTCATCTCGGTGACGCCCTTCGACCCGAGCGCCCCCGACGACATCGCCGACCGGCTCGCCGAGATCCCCGAGATCGAGGCCTGCCACAGCGTCGCCGGCGACGAGAACTACATCCTCAAGGTCCGCGTCGCCACGCCGTTGGAGCTGGAGCACCTGCTCGCCCGGATCCGCTCGCTGGCGGGGGTCTCGACGCGCACGACGATCGTCCTGTCGACCCCGTACGAGGCCAGACCGCCCCGGGTGGGCTGAACCACCGGGCCCGCCCGGCGGCCGGGGACCGGGCCCGGGGCGGGGCCCCGGTTACGGGCAGGGCCGGGGCTGGGGGAAGATTCGCTGCATGAGCGAGCGCCCCACCCCTCAGGACGAGCCCCGTACCGTGCTGCTGCGCGGCGGCGAGGTGCACAGCCCCGCCGACCCCTTCGCCACGGCCATGGTGGTCGAGCGCGGCCATGTCGCCTGGGTCGGCTCCGAAGGCGCGGCGGACTCCTTCGCCGACGGCGTGGACGAGGTCGTCGACCTCGAAGGCGCGCTCGTCACCCCCGCGTTCACCGACGCCCACGTGCACACCACCGCCACCGGCCTCGCGCTCACCGGACTCGACCTGACCGACGCCCGTACGCTCCCCGAGGCCCTGGACCGCGTCCGCGCCCACGCCGCCGCCCGGCCCGCCGACCGGGTGCTGCTCGGCCACGGCTGGGACGCCAGCCGCTGGCCCGAACGGCGGCCCCCCTCCCGCCGGGAACTCGACGAGGCCACCGGCGGCCGGCCGCTCTACCTCACCCGGGCCGACGTCCACTCCGCCGTCGTCACCACGGCCCTGCTCGACCTCGTCCCGCACGCCGCCGGCCTGCCCGGCGGCAGCCCCGACGGGCCGCTGACCGGCGACGCCCACCACGCCGTGCGCACCGCCGCGTACGCGAGCGTCGCCCCCGCCCAGCGCGCCGCCGCGCAGACCGCGGCGCTGGAGCGGGCCGCCTCGCTCGGCATCGGCTCACTCCACGAATGCGCCGGACCGCTGATCTCCGGTGCCGACGACCTCACCGGGCTGCTGGGCCTGGCCGCCGAACGCCCCGGCCCGCGCGTCGTCGGCTACTGGGCCGAGGCGTACACCACGGCCGCCGACGCGGGCCGCGTCCGTGAACTCGGCGCGCTCGGCGCGGCCGGTGACCTCTTCGTCGACGGCTCCCTCGGCTCGCACACCGCGTGCCTCCACGAGCCCTACGCCGACGGCCCGCACCCGGGCCACACCGGCGACGCGCACCTGGACGCCGCCGCCATCGCCGCCCATGTCACCGCCTGCACCGAGGCGGGCGTCCAGGCCGGCTTCCACGCCATCGGCGACGCCGCGCTCACCGCCGTCGTCGAGGGCGTACGGGCCGCCGCCGACAAGCTGGGCCTCGCCCGCGTCCGCGCCGCCCGGCACCGCGTCGAGCACGCCGAGATGCTCACCCCCGAGCACATCGCCGCCTTCGCCGAACTCGCCCTCACCGCCTCCGTCCAGCCGGCCTTCGACGCCGCCTGGGGCGGTGACGAGGCCATGTACGCCGAACGGCTGGGCGTCGAGCGGGCCCGCACCCTCAACCCCTACGCGGCCCTGCTGCGGGCCGGCGTCCCGCTCGCCCTCGGCTCCGACAGCCCCGTCACCCCCCTCGACCCGTGGGGCACCGTCCGTGCCGCCGCCTTCCACCGCACCCCCGCGCACCGCGTCTCGGTGCGGGCCGCCTTCACCGCGCACACCCGGGGCGGCTGGCGGGCCGTCGGCCGGGACGACGCGGGTGTCCTGGTGCCGGGCGCGCCCGCCGACTACGCCGTCTGGCGGACCGGCGAACTCGTCGTGCAGGTACCCGACGACCGGGTCGCCAGCTGGTCCACCGACCCCCGTTCGGGCACGCCCGGCCTGCCCGATCTCACCCCCGGCGCCCCCCTCCCGGTCTGTCTGCGCACGGTGGTCGGCGGGCACACCGTCTTCACGCGTCCGAACGAGTGACGCGCGAGGGGCCGCGTACGGCCGAACGACGTGCCGTGAGTTCGCCCCTCCGCCGCCCCACGCCCCGTACTGACCTGCTGATTTGAGGCAGCCACGCAGGTCGTGGGGGTGTTGACAGGGTGCGGGCGGCGGCGGGTAGGTTCGGTGGAGTCCACCACAGGACGTCCGACCGGTGAATCTCCACACAGTCGTCGAGCGCCGCTGGGCCATGGGCGGTGAGCCGGAGCGCTCACCGCCACTGGGAGCCAGGTCCAGCGCACGGGGGCGAGGGACGATTCGGCCGGGCCGGCAGGTGCGACCCGGGTGGGGCCCGGACGTTCAGTAGACAACGGCATTCGGTCGACTCGCAGCCAGCGGATCCCAGGCCGGCCCGAAGGACGCCGGGCCCCCATTCGCCCAGGGCGGCAGGGCCCGCTGCCCGCACCCGGGAGCCGGTGGACCCTGCGGGCGTTGTACGGTCGGGCTTCACCACCGGACAGCAGCAGGAAGGCGCGACCGTGCCCCCGGGTCCCGAAACCACCGCCGACGCCGCCGGCGGCGACACCGCCGGCCGGCCGGGCGGGCCGACTTCCCGCTCCCCGCGCCCGCCCGCGCGGCCCGACGCCGCCGACGGGCCGGAGCGCGACACCGCCGACGACGCGGCGAAGGCGCCCGCACCGCCCGTGGCGGCGGGCGCCCCCGACGCAGGGGAGGACCCGGGCACGGGCCCCGCCGACGATGACCGGGCAACCCCGCCCGGCGGCCCCACGCGGCGCACCCGTCTCGTCCGCCTGGCCCGCCGGGAGGCGCGGCGCAGCGTCCTGGCCGCCGTCGCCGGACTGGCCCTCACCGCGTCGTTCCCGCCGTACGACCTGTGGCCGCTGTCCTTCGTGGCCGTCGCCGCCCTGGCCCTGCTGACCCGGGGGCGCACCGCCCGGCAGGGCGCCTGGACGGGCTTCGCCTTCGCGCTGCCGTTCTTCTTCTTCCTGCTCCGCTGGCTGCACGTGGTCGGCTACGACGCCGTGTTCGGCCTCTCCGTCATCGAGGCCCTCTTCATCGCCCTGCTCGGCGCCGGCCTGGCCGTGACCTCACGGCTGCCCGCCTGGCCGCTGTGGGGCGCCTGTCTGTGGGTCGCACAGGAGTGGGCCCGCGACCGGGCCCCGTTCGGCGGCTTCCCGTGGGGGCGGCTCGCCTTCGCCAACACCGCCTCCCCCTTCACCCCGCTCGCCGCGCTCGGCGGCGCCCCACTGGTCACCTTCGCCGTGGCGCTCACCGGAGGGCTGCTGGCCTGCGCGGTGGTCGCCGCCTGGCGCCTGCGGGGAGCCGCGGGCGACCGCGTACGGGCCGTACGCGCCGCCCTGCCCGCCATCGAGGCCGCCGGGCTGGCCGCGGCCGTCGTCCTCGCCGGGTACGCGGTGCCGGTGCCCACCAAGGCGGTCGACACGGTCGACATCGCCATCGTCCAGGGCAACGTCCAGAACCCGGGGATGAACTTCCTCGGCCGCCCGATGATGATCCTCGACAACCACGTGGACGCCACCCTCGCCCTGGCAAAGGACATCACGGCCGGCCGGGTGAAGAAGCCCGACCTGGTCATCTGGCCGGAGAACTCCTCCGACCTCGACCCCTTCCAGTACGCCCGGGCCTACGACCGGATCGAGGAGGCCGTGCGGGCGGTCGGCGCCCCGGTCCTCGTGGGCGCCCTCGTCGACCACCCGGGCAAGCCCGGCTACGTCGACAACCAGGGCATCGTCTGGGACCCCGTCAAGGGCCCCGGCGCCTCGTACACCAAGCAGCACCCGGTGCCGTTCGGCGAGTACGTGCCCTTCCGGTCGCAGCTGAGCAAGGTCATCAGCCGCCTCCAGCGCGTCCCCCGCGACTTCTACCCCGGCGACCACACCGGGGTCCTCGCCCTCGGCCCGGCCCGGCTCGGCGACGTCATCTGCTTCGAGGTGGCCTACGACGAGATCGTCCACGACACCGTCACGGCCGGTGCCCGCGCCCTCGTCGTCCAGACCAACAACGCCACCTACGGCCGCACCGGGCAGCCCGAGCAGCAGCTGGCCATGTCCCGGCTGCGGGCCGTCGAGCACGGCCGGGCCGTGGTCACCGCCGCGACGAGCGGCATCAGCGCGGTCGTCGCCCCCGACGGCGAGGTGCTCCACCGCAGCGCGGAGTTCACCCGCGATGTGATCAGCACCTCCATCCCGCTGCGGGACGAGATCACCGTCGCGGACCGCGCCGGTGCGGCGCCCGAATGGGCGCTCGCTATGGTGGGCCTTCTGTCCTGCGCGGCCGCGATCATGATCGGCCGTCGAGGACGTCCGGACGAGAAGGGGCAGCAGTGAACGACGGTGGTCAGCGGAGATACGGTCCGCTCGGCACGACCTTGGTGATCATCCCGACCTACAACGAGGCGGAGAACATCAAGCTCATCGTCGGCCGGGTGCGGTCGGCCGTGCCACAGGCGCACATCCTCGTCGCCGACGACAACAGCCCCGACGGCACCGGCAAGCTCGCCGACGAGCTGGCCGCCGACGACGACCACGTCAAGGTGCTGCACCGCAAGGGCAAGGAAGGCCTGGGCGCCGCCTATCTGGCCGGCTTCCACTGGGGCCTGGACAACGGCTACGGCGTCCTGGTGGAAATGGACGCCGACGGCTCCCACCAGCCCGAGGAGCTGCCCCGGCTGCTCACCGCCCTCAAGGGCGCCGACCTGGTGCTCGGCTCCCGCTGGGTGCCCGGTGGCCGGGTCGTGAACTGGCCGAAGTCCCGCGAGTTCCTCTCCCGCGGCGGCTCCACCTACTCCCGCCTCCTCCTCGACGTCCCGATCCGCGACGTCACCGGCGGTTTCCGCGCCTTCCGCCGGGAGACCCTGGAGGGTCTGGGCATCGACGAGGTCGCCTCCCAGGGCTACTGCTTCCAGGTCGACCTGGCCTGGCGGGCCGTCAAGGCCGGCTTCCACGTGGTCGAGGTCCCCATCACCTTCGTCGAGCGCGAACTGGGTGACAGCAAGATGAGCCGCGACATCGTCGCGGAGGCCCTGTGGCGGGTCACGTCCTGGGGCGTCGGCTCCCGGGTCGGCAAGGCCCTGGGCCGGGGACCCGGCCGATAGTCGCGGGGTGGTGCCCGGGCCGGTCCGGCGGATCCACGGCCGCGGGCCGTCTTCTGCCGCCCGTGGCGGCGGGCTCCCCGCGGGCGCCTCGCCGCGTGGCGGTGGCGCGGCCGATACGGGCCGCCCACCAGGGCATCCGCACCGGCGCGGCCCAGGCACACTTGAGTCATGACGTTCGGAGCACAGCAGACGATGGACGGCCGGCCGCCGAAGCGAGGCCGGGCCCGCAGGCTCATCCCCCTCGCCGTGGCGGTCTGGGCGGTGCTGGAGATCTGGCTGCTGGCCATGGTGGCCGACGCGGCGGGCGGGCTCACCGTCTTCGCCCTGCTGGCCGGAGGAGTGCTGCTCGGCGGATATGTGATCAAGCGCGCCGGGCGCCGCGCCTGGCGGCGGCTGACGCAGTCCCTCCAGCCGCCCCGGACCCCGGAGGCCGGACAGGCCCCGGAGGCCGCCGGAGGGTCGGGCGGAAACGGTCTGACGATGCTGGGCGGGCTGCTGCTCATGGTCCCGGGCCTGATCTCCGACGCGGCCGGTCTGCTGTGCCTCTTCCCGCCGACCCGCGCGCTGCTGCGCAAGCGCCTGGAGCGCGGCGTGGACCGCCGGGCGGCGGCCTTCGGCCCGGGCACCCTCGGTGACGCCTTCCAGCAGGCCCGGATGCGTCAGCCGGACGGAAAGGTCGTCCAGGGCGAGGTCATCCGGGAGGACGGGTCCGCTCCGCGGCGGGATCCTGGACTTCCCCGGTAGCGTCCCGCCACCGGCCCGTCCTCCCGCCTGCGGCGGTGGGCGCCCTGCGGGCGCGTCCTCAAGCGCCGGACGGGCCGGTAGTGGCGATCCCGGTCGCCGGTCTGTCCGGCCCGCACACGGAACGGACAAGGGCCCGGGCCACTGCTCAGTGCAGTGGCCCGGGCCCTTGACGGATCCGATGGATCAATCCCTATGCCGCCCGAAGGAACTCAGGCGGACTTGCGGTTGTCCCGCGGATGCACAGCGATGTTCATGGCACCGGAGCGCAGGACGGCCAGCCTCTCGGCCAGCACCTCCTCCAGCTCCTCGCGGGTACGCCGCTCCATGAGCATGTCCCAGTGCGTACGCGCTGGCTTGCCCTTCTTCTCCTCAGGACCATCGCCGTCTACCAGGAGTGCCACGGCGCCACACGCCTTGCACTCCCACTCCGGCGGGATCTCCGCCTCTACCGAGAACGGCATCTCAAATCGATGTCCGTTCGGGCATGCGTACTCCACCGCCTGGCGCGGGGCCAGATCGATGCCGCGGTCGGTCTCGTAGCTGGTAACCACGAGTCGCGTGCCGCGGAGAGCTCGCTCACTCATGAATCGTGCCTCCCGGGCTTGGTCGCCCACAGGACAGGTGTCGCTGTCGTCGTCATCCGGTCAACGTCCGGTCGGCGGTGAAGATTCCCCGTTGAGGGACATGCGTCGCCCGTCGTGCCGCCCCTTGTTGTACCCACCAACGCCCGGTTTGTCACATCTGACAACAGATGTCACCCTGTGTTTCTGCTGGTTCAGCGCGCAGTAACGGTCCGTCCGGTGGGTCAAAGGCGTACACTACCGGCCCGTCGGTCCGTGGCCTAAACCAGGTCCGGAACTTCGCGAGCCGTGACCGTCGCGGGGGCCACCGCGACGGCCGCCGAACGCTCCGCCGGGGCGAAGAAACGCAGGAAGAACTGCGACAGCGGCCCGATGGCCACCGCGTACAGCACCGTCCCGGCGCCCACCGAGCCGCCGAGGGCGAAGCCGGTCGCCAGCACGACCACCTCGATGCAGGTACGCACCAGTCGCACCGAGCGTCCGGTCCTGCGGTGCAGGCCGGTCATCAGCCCGTCCCGGGGCCCCGGACCGAAGCGCGGGGTGAGGTAGAGCCCGGTCGCCACCGCGCACAGCGCGATCGAGAGCAGCAGCAGCGGGATCCGCGCCCACAGCGACCCGGGAGCCGGCACCACGGTCAGCGTCGCGTCCAGCGCCAGACCGATCACCAGCACGTTGGAGACCGTGCCCAGGCCGGGCCGCTGGCGCAGCGGCACCCACAGCAGCAGCACGAGCGCCCCGATGAGGATGGCCGCCGTCCCGATCGACAGCCCCGTACGGCCCGCGACACCCTGGCTCAGGACGTCCCACGGCGCCAGCCCGAGCCCCGCCCGCAGCTGCAGCCCCGCGCTCACCCCGTACAGCACCAGCCCGCCGTACAGCTGGAGCAGACGGCGGGCGAGGGACGACCCCCCTGACGCGGACAATGGTTCCTCCTGAAGTCGTCACCGGACCGGGCCGCACCTGGCCGGATCCGGTGACCGAAAGCTTGCCGACGGCGGCCGCCGGTGGTGTGAGTGGCCCGCCGCGTGCCAGTCTGTGGACTGGTACGGGATGAACTCCATGGCCAATTCCCGAAAGGTGGACCGCACGAGATGAGTCAGTGGACCTCTTCGGTGGGGGCGCCGCAATTGGCGCGTCTCCTCGGTTCGCAGCACGCGCGTGACACCGTGACCCCGATCGGCGGCCGCCGCTCGCCCGCCTACCGTTCCCTCGCGGACGGCATCCGGCTGCTCGTCCTCGAAGGACGCGTCCCGGTGGCCGCCCGGCTGCCCGCCGAGCGGGAACTGGCCGCGGCGCTCTCCGTCAGCCGCACCACCGTCGCCGCCGCCTATGAGGCCCTGCGCGGCGAGGGCTTCCTCGAATCCCGGCGCGGCGCCGGCAGCTGGACCGCCGTGCCCGCCGGCAACCCGCTGCCCACCCGAGGGCTCGACCCCCTCCCGCCGGAGGCCGCCGGTTCCGTGATCGACCTGGGCTGCGCCGCCCTCACCGCCCCGGAACCGTGGCTCACCCGCGCCTTCCAGGGCGCCCTGGAGGAGCTGCCGCCCTACGCCCACACCCACGGCGACTACCCCGCCGGGCTCCCCGCCCTGCGCCAGGCCCTCGCCGACCGCTACACCGCCCGCGGCATCCCGACCATGCCCGAGCAGATCATGGTGACGACCGGTGCCATGGGCGCCGTCGCCGCCATCTGCCGGCTGTTCGCCGGGCGCGGCGAGCGGGTCGCCGTGGAATCCCCCTCGTACGCCAACGTCCTGCAGCTCATGCGCGAGGCCGGCACCCGGCTGGTGCCCGTCGCGATGGCCGACCGGCTGGCCGGCTGGGACCTGCCCGCCTGGCGCCAGGTGCTGCGCGACGCCGCGCCCCGGCTCGCCTACGTCATCGCCGACTTCCACAACCCGACGGGCGCGCTGGCCCCCGAGGAGCAACGCCGGCAGCTCGTCGAGGCCGCCCGGGCGGCCGGCACCGTCCTCATCGCCGACGAGACCATGTCCGACCTGTGTCTCGAACCGGACGTCGCGCTGCCGCGGCCCGTGTGCGCCTTCGACCCGGCGGGCAGCGCGGTGATCACCGTCGGTTCGGCCAGCAAGACGTTCTGGGCCGGGCTGCGGATCGGCTGGGTGCGCGCCGCCCCGGACGTCATCCGCAGCCTCGTCGCCGCCCGCGCCTACGCCGACCTCGGTACGCCCGTGCTCGAACAGCTCGCCGTCACCTGGCTGCTGAGCACCGAGGGCTGGGACGCCTCCATCGGCATACGGCGCACCCAGACGCGGGAGAACCGGGACGCCCTCGTCGACTCCCTCGGCCGTCATCTGCCCGACTGGGAGTTCACCGTCCCCCAGGGCGGGCTCACCCTGTGGGTGCGCACGGGCGGGCTCTCCGGATCGCGCATCGCCGAGGCGGGGGAGCGGCTCGGGGTGCGGGTGCCCTCCGGGCCGCGCTTCGGCGTCGACGGGGCCTTCGAGGGCTTCGTGCGGCTTCCGTTCACCGTCACCGGGGCCGTCGCCGAGGAGGCCGCGACCCGGCTCGCCGAGGCCGCCCGTCTGGTGGCGAGCGGCGCGACGGCCGCGGTCGAGGCGCCGCGGACCTACGTGGCCTGAAGCCCCGGACCCGCGCCGGGGGCGTGGTCGCCGGCGCGGGTCAGGTCACCGCTCCCCGGCCCGGCCGGTCCGGGCCCCGTGCTCTCGCCGGCCTCCGCCAGTTCGGCACCGGCCCAGGCCAGCGCCGGCCCGGCCTGGGTCGATTCGACACTGAGCCATACCGGGTCGGTGCCCGCCCAGGGGGGCTGCAGCGTGCCGCCGGAGACCGGGACCGCGGTCGCCCACGCGGTGCCCGCACCGCCCTCCGTCGAGTCCGGGTCGGGCCCGGGCGCCGCGTGCGGGGCCACGGGGGTGAGGGCGGGATCGGGGTACGCCCACGCGTCCGCCATGTCGCCCGCTGCGGGCGGAGCCTCGGGCAGCAGGGACAGCACCGCCTCGCGCTGCGCCTCGGTCGTCTCCTCGTCGTACGGGTTCGGGGTGTGGGGCACCTGCACCCGGTGCACCGGCCCCGAGCCCAGCCGGGCGTACCCGCGGCCCGCGGGGACGTCCCGCGCCGGTGTGGTGTGCGGTGGCGCGCCGAGGGCGGTGCGCACCTGCTCGGGGGTCACGGCGCCGAGGACCAGCCGGGCCCGGGTGTGGGTCCGCACCGGCTCGGTGAGCTGCTCGTAGCCGTCGAGCTGTTCGGCCACCGCGACGGTGACGTTGCCGACCCGGCCGTGCCGCAGCGGCACTTGCAGCAGCTCCTGCGGATCGCGGCGCCCCTCGCCCCGGGCGAGGTGGCTCAGCACCGTGGGCCGGTCGACGACGACCCACAGGGGGCGGCGGATGTCCTCGGGCACCGGCAGCCCCTGCTGGCGGGCGTGGTTGGCGGTGAGCAGCCGGCGCTCGGTCTCGTGCGCGGCCCACTCCAGGGTCGCGAGGGCCCCCGCGAGGGAGGACTCGACGGCCAGCACCCCGTCCCGGCCGCGCAGGAACGCGTACTCGCCCGCGCCGCTGCCGTCGACCACCACGACGTCGCCGTGGTGGAGGGCCTGCAGGGTGAGCGACCGCAGCAGCGTGGTGGTGCCGCTCGACGGCTGGCCGAGGGCCAGCAGGTGCGGCTCGGTGGAACGCTGGCCGGTGCGCCATACGACGGGCGGCGCGTCCCGGGTCTCCTCGCCCGCGGTCACCGGCAGGGTCCGCTGGACGTCCGAGGCGTCGGTGAAGCCGAGCACGGCCTCGCCGGGGGCGGTGACGAACCGTTGGGCGAAGACGTCGGTCGCGAGCGCGGGCAGCGCGTGCAGGGCCAGGCGGTTGCCCGCCTCGTCCCAGTCGAAGCGGTACTCGCGGCCCCGGCCGGCCTTGAGGTGCAGCAACTGCTCGATGCGCGTCCGGGACTCGGCGTCGCCGTCGGTGAAGTAGGCGGGGTAGCGCAGCCGGAGGCCGGTCAGCCGCCCCCTTTCGTCGAAGGCGTGCCCCTCGAACGCCGCGCTCCAGCTGCCCCCGTGCGCGTAGAGCGGCGCCGGGTCGCCCGGCGCCGCGAAGTACGGCACCAGGGCCTCGTACAGGGCCTGGAGCCGCCCGGTGTCCGCCTCGCCCACCTCCGCCGCCGGCCGGGGCGCGTTCCGGCGCCCCGTCCAGGCGGCCGACGCCATCAGCGCGATCGTGGCGAGCGCCGGGCCGTACGGGACGAGTGCCACGATGAACAGGCACGAGCCCACCAGGACCACCGTGGGCCCCCGCCGTTCCTTCGGGGTCTGCGCCCACTGGCGCCGCCCGGAGGCGGCCAGGGAGCGCAGGCCCCGCGAGAGGACGATCAGCGGGTGGAGCACATCGGCGGCGTTGTCGGCGACGGTGCGCGAGAACTCCCGGGCCCGGGTGAGCGTCGGGTTCTCGGACAGAAAGCGGGGGAGCGTACGCCGGCCCACGTCGGTCTCCTGTTGTCGGTGCGTGCGGGGTGCGGAGGCGTCAGAACTTGAGCCCGCCCAGGAGGCTCGCGAGGCTCGCCCCGCCGGCCTTGATGCTGGGCGCGATCGCCGTACCCGCGAGGTAGAAGCCGAAGAGACAGCAGACGAGCGCGTGCGATGCCTTCAGGCCGTCCTTCCGGAAGAACAGGAACACGACGACACCGAGGAGCACGACGCCGGAGATGGTCAGGATCATGGGGTTCTCCTGTTGGTGGGGGACGGTCACCATGAGTCCCTCCAGACTCACAGAAAGTGCTAATACGGCAAAAGCGGCAAAGGGGTCATCGAGGGTCCGCTTCACTCGACCGGGAGGGTGACGATCGTCGGAGCCGGGGCAGGCGAACCCCCAAAACACGGCCCGGAACCGGCGCGTCGATGATCATCGGACTGTCGTCACGCCGCTGACGCCCGCCACCGGGGATCCACGGCGTTTCACCCGGACGGACGCGCCCGAACCCGTGGAGGAGCCGCCGACGGCCCCACCGGGGGCCGGTTGGCCGAAGCGACGCGCGCCGGGCGGCACGCCCGGTTCCCCCGCGCGCGGCCGTACGTAGGGTAGAGCGGCACCCATGTCGGGGTGCCGCCAGGCGCCGAACCGGAGGACCGCAGACCATGACCGAGTCGACTCCCGAGACCGAGCCCGCACACGACCCCGAGGTCCTCCAGCTCGCGGCCAAGGTCTTCGACCTGGCGCGGCACGGGGACACCGACACCCTCGCCGCCTACGTGGACGCGGGAGTTCCGGCCAACCTCACCAACGACAGGGGTGACTCGCTCATCATGCTGGCCGCCTACCACGGCCATCTGGACGCGGTGAACGCCCTGCTCCAGCGCGGCGCCGACCCCAACCGGCCCAACGACCGCGGCCAGACGCCGCTCGGCGGTGCCGTCTTCAAGGGCGAGGACGAGGTCGTCCGCGTCCTCCTCGCCCACGGCGCGGACCCGCACGCGGGCTCGCCCTCGGCGATCGAGGCCGCGGGCGTCTTCGGCCGCCAGGACCTGTTGGAGCTGTTCCAGGGGCAGTGAGCGCGGTGACGGCCGGGCGGGCGCCGCGACGCCGGACGCCCGCCCGGCCGCGTCGCCGTCACCAGCGGACGGGAAGTTCCCGCAGCCCCCCTCCGGGGAAGCGGTCGGTGTGCCAGGCGAGCGTCTCCAGGGGAACCGCCGGCCGCAGGGCGGGCAAGCGGCGCACCAGCGTGGCGACGGCCACCTCGACCATGGTGGTGGCCAGCGCCGTCCCCAGACAGGCGTGCCGGCCGTAGCCGAAGACGAAGTCCGCCACACCCGCCCCGGGGCGCCGGACGTCCAGGACGTCACAGGACGGGAACCGCCCGGGATCCCGCTGGGCGGCCCAGGTCAACGGCATCACTCCGTCGCCGCGCTTGATGGACACCCCCGCGAGGGCGAAGTCCCGGCGTGCCAGCAGAACGCGGTAGTAGGGCGTGGCCAGTTGCGTCCGCATGAGTTCCCGCACGGCGTTCGGAGCCAGTTCCGGCGAGGCGCGCAGGGCCTCCAGCTGTTCGGGGTGGCGCAGCAGACCGTAGACGCAGGCGCCGATGGCGGCGGCCGTGGACTCGTAGCCCGCGAAGAGGACGCTGAAGGCGAGTTGCACGATCTCGTTGTCGGTGAGCCGGTCGTCCTCGTCCTGCGCCGCCAGCCAGGCGCTGAGGAGGTCCGGCCCGGGGCGCGTGCGTTTCTCCTCGAGACGCTCGGTCAGATAGGCGAACATCGCGTGGAGAGCGGTGAGCGTCTCGTCCTCGGACGCCGCCTCGATCGCGGTCATCCGGTCCGCCCAACGGCGGAACACGGCGCCGTCACGCTCGGGCACGCCCAGGAGAGCGCACAGCACGGCGAGGGGCAGGGGGTACGCCAGGCGGGCCAGCAGGTCGTCCGGGGGGCCGCTTTCCTCGATGCCGTCGAGGAGTCCGTCGGCCAGCCGCCGGATGCGGGGACGCAGCTCGGCCACGCGGGCCGGTGTCAGGGGTCTGCCCGCCAGACGGCGCAGCTGGGCGTGGGGCGGGCCGTCGAGCAGGAGCGTACGGTCGCGCAGGGCCGTGGCCATCGTCGCCTCGGTGCCCAGGTGGGGATCATCCGTCGTCAGCTCGCGGCCCAGGCAAGGGTGGTTGAGCGCGGTGCGCACCTCGTCGTAGCCGGTGACCACCCACACCAGGGCACCGCCGGACAGCCGGGCCCGGAAGACCGGCCCCGCCGGCAGCGCAGGCGGCTCGCCCGAGAACGGGCACGCCGGGTACGCGTGGATCTGCTCGCTCACGACGCCACCTCGGGGCTCTCGCTGTGGGCACGGCCGGACATGACGAACGCTTCCGGGAGCGGGGAACGTCGCGCTGCCTCGGGCCCCGTGCGGACGCCCGACCGGTGTCTCGGTGAGGGTCCGCACGACGTGCCCGGCACGCGGTCGGCGCTCCGGGCTGGGGCTGTACGCGAGTGTGGCCCGGCCCCGCCCGGCCGCGCTACGGCTCCGCGAGAGGAGTGATCCGCCATGACGGGTGTGGCGCAGGGGCCGGATCGTCCGGCTCCCCGCGATCCCCCGTCGCACCTCCCGCGCTCACCCGCCGGAAGCCGCGCTCCCGCTCCGGGTCCGGCGCCGCGACCGGTCGGCGCCGGGGGCCCGTGGGACATCCGCTGTCACCCGCGCCGCACACGCAGCGGCCGTTGATCACAAACCGTTGATCACGAACACCCCGCGCACTACGGTTCGATCGCATGACCATGCGCAGGGAAGACGGGTACGAGATCGACACCGATCCGGGACGGCTCGACGTCGACCGGGTGCACCACTGGCTGTCGACGGACACGTACTGGGCCGCCGGACGCAGCCGGGCGACCGTCGAGCGGAGCATCCGGGCCTCGGTCAACTTCGGCGTCTACGACGCGCACGGGTCGCAAGCCGCCTACGCTCGCGTCGTCACCGATCTGACGACGTTCGCCTGGCTCTGCGACGTGTACGTCGACCGCGCCCACCGCGGCACGGGCCTGGGCATGTGGCTGGCCACGGCTGTCCGCGACCACTTGGCTCCCTACCGGCTCAAGCGCGTGATGCTGTCCACGCTCGACGCGCACGGCCTCTACGCCAAGGTCGGCTTCGTCCCCCTCCCGGACCCCGACAGGCTGATGTTCATGGGCCCCGCCTCATGACGGCCTGTGGCTTACCGTTTAGGGGCTTCGACGACCCGTACGAGTGCCCTGACGCGGCCGTCTTCCGTCAGGTCCAGCTCGTTCGCGTCGAGGGGCGACAGGCCGCCCGCGGTGATCGACTCCTTGGCGAATTGTGATGACCGCGTCCCCGCCCGTCGCCGCCCGAGTGGATCCGCGCCGTCTGCCGGTCGAAGACGTGGTGGCGCGCGTGGAGAAGGCCCTGCATGTGCGATTGGACCGGCAGACGCTGGTACGCAAACGCCGGTCCTTGGGGGGCCGTACGGACCGGGGTACGTGGGTGCGTATCGAGCGGCGGGGATTCGAACGGATCGGCCCGCAGGGCTGGAACGGGACCGAGGCCGCCGCGGTGCTGCAAGGGGGCGCGATGCCCGAGTGGTACCAGGGCGTGGCGTGGCGGGAGCCCGGTGAGCCGGTGATGTGGCGGGCGGACGAGTTGGAGATGGCCGTCTCGCCGCCGGTCGGCAAGGGAGCCCTGGCACTTGAGGCCCCGGGCGCAGGGAGCCCCAACGGTAGGCGCCCTGTACGCGGCGCACTGTGGGCGCGCGGGCAGAAAAAGGGGGAGCCCTCGTCGTGGCTAAGGTCGGTCCGACCCAAGTCCTCCATGTTCACCAGCCGGGCGGAACCCTCGGTCGACGATGCAGGACGAGCCGCTAGCTGAGCGGCACGGCATACAGAGTGTCCCCTGCTGAAATCCCCGTACTGTAAAGCAGCCTGTCATCCGACTCTTTCCTGTGAAGGCGGGCCCACGCTGTCCCCATCCTGCGGTAGGCGTGTCCCTTCTTTTGGTCGACCAACACCCACTTGTCTCCGTACGTGTACGGGGGGACCCACTCCGGCGCGAACGACCACGCCTCGTTCAAGAATTCCTGCACGAGAGTATCGTCGCTTACCGGAATCTGCACAGACGCCACATCGTGATCCATTTGGCTGTAGGAAATCTCGATGAAGCGATGACGGAAGTCTTCGCGCGCACTCTCGATCACCCCTGCCACTATGGCGTCCTGGCCGATGGCACCCATTTTCGCATCGAGCATCTTCGGAATCACCTCCTCTATTGCCGAGCGAATTGACGCCTCCATGTTCTCCACGCTGCGGTTGCGTGAAGTGTTGAGAGCGTTGACGAAGTCTCGTACGCTCGGGTTTTTGGAGTAGTCCTTCGGGGCGTAGAGGACATAGGGGCGCTGCACGAGGATCGCGAAAAACGCGGAGGCGACTCCTATCGGAAAGATCACGGAAAAGAGCACCAGAACCGCTTGCAGCCAGCCTTGCGTTTGGGTGGCCGCCGTACCTGCGGCGGCTTCTGATACTGTCAAGAAAAGCGAGATGATCCACAGTGGGTTGAGTGCTCTGGGACCCCTGGGGGCATTCGAAGGCTGGCTCACAATTGCCTCTCACGAGTTGCGCTGCGCATAAGCATTGCAGCGTGCGCTGCGACTCGTAGGTGGTTTTGCGTGATGGGTTGATTTGTGCGGTATGGGGTGCGGCGACGCCCAAGCGGCCTCTGGGTGAAGCGGGGCGTAGGGCCGGTCGCCGAACAGGCGTCGGCGGCGCGAGCGCACTGGCGCGGGCCTTGACGAGCAGTCACCCCGGCGGAGGGGTGCCCACCGCCCGTCAGTCAACGCGCCCCGGCCGTCCCGCCAACCACCGCGTCTTAGGAGCCTCTTAATCCCGTTCGTTATCAACTCCTCATGGACTTCTTCAGCTCCCGCCGCCCCACGCGCGCCACGCGCGCCGTCCGTGCCGCCGCCGTGGCACTCGCGGCCACCATCCCGTGCGTCACCCTCGCCGACCCCGCACAGGCCACCGCGCACCACACCGCTCCCAGCGCCCCGCACTCGGCTCGCGTGCACGCCGGGCACCTCGTCGACCTTCCCGTCCGCGGCGGCACCGCCACCGTCGACACGACGACGCTCCGCGTGACGGCACGCACGGGCAAGGGGGAGGTCGAGCTGTCCGCCCCCGCCGCCACCGTTCCCGGCAGGCCCGGGAAGGTGACCGTCACCGCCGACGGTGCGCGCTGGGACTACCCCGGCACCGGACTGGCCGTCACCGCCCGCTCCGACCAAGGGCGGCTCGTCGTCTCCGTCTCGTCCACCGGCGCCGCCGACCGCGCGCTGTCCTGGCCCGTCACCGGTACCGACCGGGCCGTCTCCGCCCTTCAGCTGCCGCGCGGGGAAGGGCTGTCCCTGCCCGTCGCCGACCCGTTCTGGAACTCCGGCCGGGCGCAGCTCGTCGACGGCGACCTCGACATGTCCTCGGCGCTGACCATGCCGATGTGGGGGCACACCCTCGACGGCCGGGGCGGCGTCAGCTACATCGTGCCCACCGACATCGGTACCTCCCTGCGCTCGACGTCCGATCACGGGCGGCTGCGCACCGCCGCCACCCACCGCTTCTCCCGCGCCGAGGGCACCACCGCGTACACCGTCACCTTCGCCCTCACCGACGGTTCCCCCGTGGCGCCCGCCGTCGACTACCGCGCTTGGCTGCGGCAGCAGGGGAAGCTCGGCAGCCTGCGCGCCAAGACCGACGCGGTGCCGGCCACCAAGAAGCTGCTCGGGGCCTTCCACGCCTACACCTGGGGCGAGGCCCGTACCGCCGAGGGCGTGAAGAAGCTGCGGGCGCTCGGCGTGGACCGCATGTGGCTCGGTTACGACGCCGACGCCACCCCCATGGACGCCGCCGCCGTGACCGCCGCCAAGAAGGCCGGGTACCTCGTCGGACCGTACGACTCCTTCGCCAACGGCCAGGACCCCACGGCCTCCGACGCCCCCACCTCCGTCTGGCCCGGCAAGGTCTACCCCGACTTCTGCGTCCAGGGCGCCGACGGCAAGCCCGTCCCCGGCTTCCACGACCGCGGCTGCTACCTCAGCTCCGAGGCGTTCGAGAAGGCCGAACCCACCCGGCACCACCTCGCCGACCGCACCAAGAAGATGACCGCCAACGGTGCCGACAGCTACTTCCTGGACGTCGACGCCGCCGGTGAGCTGTTCCGCGACCACAGCGCCGCCCACCCCATGGACCAGGCCCGCGACCGTGCCAACCGGCTCGCCCGGATGAAGCGCCTGTCCGGCAAGGACGGCCTCGTCCTCGGCTCCGAGTCCGCCGGGGCCTGGTCCAACCAGGTCCTCGCCTTCGACCACGGGTCCGGCACCCCGGTCGCCGACGGGCTGTGGAAGGCGCAGAAGGACAAGGAGAAGTGGGGCGGCTACACCCCCGCCAAGGCCCCGGGCATCTTCTTCAAGCCCGCCGAACTCCCCGACGACGTCGCGAAGGCCATGTACGACCCCGCCTACCGCGTCCCGCTGTACGAGACCGCCCTGCACGACTCCCTCGTCAACACCGAGCGCTGGGAGCTGGCCTACGACAAGCTGCCGCGCCAGAAGACCACCCGCGCCCTGCTGGCGATGCTCTACAACACCCCGCTCAACTTCGTCCTCGACGGGCAGTCCCTCAAGGAGCGCGGCAGTGAACTCGTCGCGCTGCAGAAGTACTTCAAGCCCCTGCACGAGGCGGCGGGCACCGAGGCCATGACCGGCTTCCGCGTCCTGAACGCCGACCGCACCCTCCAGCGCACCGTCTTCGGCGACGGCACCCTCACCGTCACCGCGAACTTCGACACCCGGGCCCACGACGGGCTGCCCGGCGGCTGCGTCGACGCGAAGCTGCGCGACGACAAGAAGCCACGACGTCTGTGCCCCGCCGACGTCAACCGGTGACCTCAGTCGGCGGCCGGGGGCAGCACGGCCAGCACGCTCTCCACCGTGTCCGCCTCCGCCGCCGTCTTGTCCTCCCGGTAGCGCAGCACCCGCGCGAACCGCAGGGTCACCCCCTCCGGGTACCGGGAGGACCGCTGGACGCCGTCGAAGGCGATCTCCACCACCAGCTCCGGCCGCACCCGCACCACGAAGCCGTCGTCGGAGAGGGCCAGCTCCCCCAGCCGCTCGGTCTGCCAGGCCAGCAGCGCGTCCGTCAGCCCCTTGAACGTCTTGCCGAGCATGGCGAACGAACCGTCCGCCCGCCGCGCCCCCAGATGCAGGTTCGACAGCTTTCCCGTCCGCCGCCCGTGCCCCCACTCGGCGGCCAGCACCACCAGGTCCAGGGTGTGCACCGGCTTGACCTTCAGCCAGGACGCACCGCGCCGGCCCGCGCTGTACGGCGCGTCCAGCGCCTTGGCCACCACCCCCTCGTGGCCCCGCCGCAACACCTCGGCCGCGAACTCCCGCGCCGCCGCGCGCGCCCCGGCCGCCGCCGGGTCGGCGACCACCAGCCGCCGGACGCGCAGCGGCCCGGGCACCACCCGCGCCAGCTCCGTGTGCCGCTCGGCCGTCGGCAGCCCCAGCAGATCACGGTCGTCGACCGCCAGCAGGTCGAAGAAGACCGGGGACAACGGCACCGTGACCGCCGCCCCCGCCACGTCCGTGCGGGAGCCGACCCGGCCGGCGGTCTCCTGGAACGGGCGCGGGCGGCCCGCCGCGTCCAGGGCGATCAGCTCGCCGTCCAGCACGGCCCGGGACACCGGCAGCTCCCGGGCCACGCGCGCCAGTTCCGGGAGCCGCTCGGTGATCTCGTCCAGGGTGCGGGTGTAGACCCGCACCTCGTCGCCGTCCCGGTGCACCTGCACCCGGATGCCGTCCAGCTTCTCCTCCACCGCGCAGGGCCCGAGCCGGTCGAGTGCCTCGTCCACGTCCTTGGCGCTGTGCGCGAGCATCGGCTGCACCGGCCGCCCCACCTCCAGACGGAAGTCCGCCAGCGCCGCCGGCCCTCCGGCCAGCAGCGCCCGGGCGACCGTACCGAGGGAACCGCCCAGCATCACCGCCCGCCGCACGTCCGCCGGGGCCGCGCCCGTCGCGGCCGCGAGCCCCTCCACGGCCAGCGCGTCCAGGGCGCCCTGCCGCAGCTCACCGCTGATCAGTCCCAGCAGGAAACGCTGCTCCTCGGCCGTGGCCGCGCCCATCAGCGCGTCCACCTGCCGCTTGCGTTCGGCCTGCGCGCCCTTGCCCGTCACGCCCGCGATCCGGCTGAGAGCCGCGTCCACCTCCCAGACGGTCAGGGTCGGGGTGCCGGCAGGGGCGGCGGCGTCGCGCAGGGTGCTCCAGCCGACGCCGATCCGGCGCTGCGGCAGCCGGCCGGCCAGATACGGAATGGCGATCGGTGCCTCGTCGGGACCGGCCTCGCGGAACAGCGCCGCCAGCAGGGAGATCTTCACCGACCGCGCGCTCGTCGCCGCGACCTGTGCGGACACCCGGGCGATATCGACAAGAAGCATGCGTTCATCCTGCGCCGCGCGCCGCACGGGCGCCTCCCGGATCACCGGGGCGCCTCACCCGGCGGACCGTCCCGCCTCCCGGTCGCGCCCGGCACCGTCGCTGATTCTGACGAGCAGGGCCACCACCAGCCAGTTCGCGACCAGGGCCGAGCCGCCCTTGGCGAGGAACGGCAGGGCCTTGCCGGTCAGCGGGATGAGGCCCATGACACCGCCCGCCACGACGAAGACCTGGAGCGCCAGCGCCGCCGACAGCCCCACCGCCAGCAGCTTGCCGAACGGGTCGGACGAGGCCAGCGCCACGCTCAGCCCCCGCTGTACGAGCAGCGCGTACAGCAGGAGCACCGCCATGGTCCCGGTGAGCCCGAGTTCCTCCCCGACGGTGGTGAGGATGAAGTCGCTGCGACCCGCGAAGCCGATGAGTTCGGGACGGCCCCGGCCCAGGCCGGTGCCCGTGACACCGCCGCTGCCGAAGCCGAAGAGGGCCTGGGCGAGCTGGTCGGAGCCCGTCCCCGCGGGCTGCCGGTCCTTCGGCAGGAACACCGCGAAGGGATGCTGCCAGGCGACGATGCGCCCCTTGACGTGCGGTTCGGTCGAGCCCACGACGACGGCCCCCACGGCGGCCATGGACAGCCCGACCAGCACCCAGCTCAGGCGTTCGGTGGCGGTGTAGAGCATCACCACGAACAGCCCGAAGAAGATCAGCGAGGTGCCGAGATCGCGCTCGAAGACCAGCACCACCAGGCTCAGCGCCCAGACGCCCAGGATCGGCCCGAGCTGCCGCCCCGGTGGCAGCCGCACCCCCAGTACCCGGCGGCCGGTGAGCGCGAGGGCGTCCCGGTGGGCGACCAGATAGCCCGCGAAGAACACCGTGATCATGGTTTTGACGAATTCGCCGGGCTGCAGCGACAACGGCCCCAGCAGGATCCACCGCTTGGCGCCGTAGGTGTCACCGGGGAAGAAGGCCGGTGC
This sequence comes from Streptomyces sp. NPDC042259, assembly GCF_055582085.1. Lineage (NCBI taxonomy): Bacteria > Bacillati > Actinomycetota > Actinomycetes > Kitasatosporales > Streptomycetaceae > Streptomyces > Streptomyces sp. NPDC042259. Next base: position 46,816 of record NZ_JBVJDW010000018.1, read on the forward strand.
CATCAGGAGCACCAGCGCGACGGTCATCAGGACGTAGAGACAGCGCTGCAACCGGCGGTGGTCCCGCAGCACCAGCAGCACACCGACACAGACCGCGACCCCGATGACGGACCATATGAGCTGGCCCGGGGCGGTCGGTTCGGAGTCGTACGCCGCCCGGTACGCGGGGTCCAGCCGGTACAGCAGCACCAGGCCGAGGCCGGAGAGCAGCGTCGCCAGGGGCAGGATCAGCGGATCGGCGTACGGGGCGTAGCGGCGTACCGCCAGATGCGGCACCAGCGCCAGGACGGTGATGGCGGCGGCGAACCCGGCGAACCCGTCGGGGACGGCTCCGTCGAGCGCGAGGCCCGCGCAGGCGTGGCCGAAGCAGCCGATGAGGACGGCGAAGACCAGCAGCCGTGCTTCGTCGCGGCGCCGCCTCCGTGGTGCCGGTGACGGCGCCTCGGGGATCCGGCTGTCGTCACTGTCCTCGACCCGTACGGAATCCACGGTCACACTCATGAATCATGGACGGCACGGTCCGAAGGAAACCTGGGGGTCACGAAGGTCTCCACGGGAGCGGCGGCATTGTCCGGATCGTGCGCACGCGGGCCACGCGGCGGCCGGATCGGCGGGCCGGGGTGCCGGAAAGCCTGGGCCTTGGCCGATCACCGTGCGTCACTTTTCGCACACCTGGTGGAATTACCGTAACCGGGCGGCGCCGGGCCGAGTTGACGCCTTCGGACAGCAGGAGCCGCCAGCAGGACGGGAGCAGTGGATCAGCCATGAGCAAACGCCAGAAGGGCCGTAGACACCGCGAGGTCAACCGCACCCCCCGCCCGGTCGGTTCGCGCCGCCCGGACCCGCGCGCGCAGCCACGCGCGGAACCAGGTGCCGCACCGCGTGCGGAGCCGCGTGCCGAACCGCGCGTGGTGGTCCCCGCCGGGGCACCGGACCTCGGCCGTCACGAGGCCCGTACCTGGGAGGGGCTGCGGGCGTCCGGCGCCGAGGGGGCGTCCGTCGAGGAACTGTGCGCGGCCGTGGGCTACCAGGCGCGCACCGTCCTCAAGCACGTCAACGGGCTCGCCGCGCACGGCATGGCCGAGCAGCGCGGAGACCGCTGGTACGCGAGGCACACGGCGGAGGGCGGGTCGGCGCGACCGGCCGAGGACGCGCTCGTCGGCTCCTAGGCCGTCTCGTCAAGGAGACCGTGTCGTCAAGCGCCGGACGGGCCGAACGGCTGGGCTCAGCCGGTTCCGGCCCGTCCGGCGCTTGAGGACACGCCGCGGGGCGCTCACCGCCGCGCGCGGCGGCGAGCATGGGCGGGCGTCACCCGAGGTGCGTCGCGCCCCCGGTCTCCCGGCGGCGGGTGGCGAGCGCGGTGAGCACCGCCTCGTGGGCGAACAGGGCGTCGGCCGCCCGGTCCAGCGAGCGCGCCGCCGACTCGGCGCGGGCCGCGTGCCCCAGGATCCGCCGCCGCAGGGCGGCACCCTCGGCGCCGGGCAGCGACACCGCCGCGGCGCCCTCCCGGAGCCGGGCGGCCTGTTCCCGCAGCCGGCCCGCCTGGGCGTGCACGGGCTGCGACCAGGGCGCGATCCCGGCGAAACAGACACCGTCGGCTACCCCGGCGGCCTCTTCGGAGCCGTCGCAGCCGCCCGCCCCTGAGGCCCCGTCCCGCTCCTCGCGGTGGTCCGGGCTCACCGGTTCACCCCCCGCGGCTTCGGCCGCAGCGCCGTCCAGGGCGCGAAGACGTTCCGTGTCCCCTCCAGCGCCGGGGCGAGTTCCGGGTGATGGCGCAGCAGGACGTCGCTCATCCCGGTGCGGTCGATCCACTCCAGGCCCTCGGCGGTGTAGACCTCCGGCCGGTAGTCGGTGGTGAAGAAGCGGTCGCTCTTCAGCCGCCGGGACGCCATCAGCACGAAGACCCGGAACGCGGTGTCGCTGAACGCGAAACCCCGGGGCTTGGGTTCGGCGTACATGCCGACCATCGTGTCCACGCGGTCCAGCCGTCCGTCGTAGACCTCCCGCAGCTCGGCCGCCAGCCCGGCGTTCCCGCCGGTGAGGTCCTCGAAGGAGGTCACGGGGGGACGGTGCAGCGCCGTACGGAAAGCGGCGTAGCGCGGCACGCCCCGCTCGCGGTCGCGCAGGACGTCCACCGTGCCGACGTCGACGTGCTCCCCGGAGATACGGGCGAGATCCCGCAGACAGTCGGGGTGGTTGTGCAAGGTGATGGCCCCGGGGTTCATGGTGCCGAAGGAGTACAGCAGATCGGACCAGCCCCAGTGGTCCACCGCTTTCCGGGTCGCCAGCGCCTGGAGCGCGTCGAAATCCGTCCGGTCGATGAGTTCGCCCGTGCGGTGGGAGCGGATCTCGTACTCGTCGCGGATCAGCGGGTGCAGCCGGTAGGAGCTGACGAACTCCTCGGTCATCGAGAACGGCGCGGTGTGGTGGTCGGTGGCACCACCGGGGATGCCGAAGAGCATCTCGCCCTTGCCGAACCGCCGTACGGTGCGGCGCAGCCGGGCGGGCAGCACCCCGTACCAATTGAGGTGCATCGCCGCCCGGGTCACCCGCTGGTCGATCAGCGCGGGGGTCCACTCCACCGTATGGATCTTCGCCATGACGGCGGCGTTGACGAGTCTCGCCGTCTGGAAGAGCCGCTCGTCGTCCCAGGTGGGGTGGGCGGCGGCGACACGGTCGCAGATCGCGTTGTGCTCCTTGGCGAAGAGCGTGTGCAGCAGGGAGAGGCCGACCCAGTAGTTGTCGTTGAAGCCGGTGGCGTCGATGCCGGAGAGGCCCTCCCCGGTCTCGTCGGGCAACCGGCCCTTCTCCACGATGAGTTTGCCGCCCTCACCGGTGCGCAGGGCCCGGCACCGCGCCTCGCTCGATCCGTAGAGCTGCGAGCCGTCCCACCAGTGGGTGACGGTGTTCTCGTACGTCGGCGGGCGGTCCCCGCCGGTGTGGGCGACCGGGTCGGGACGCGAGCGGCGCACCGCCATCGGGCAGCGCGGCCAGTCGTCGTCCGCGGCGATCGGGACCTCCAGCGGCCCGTCGGTCTTGTTGTCGCCGTGGCTGAACCACCCGTGGTTCTGGAACTGGATCCAGGCCGCCGCCAGCATGTTGAGGGTGGGCGCCGGGCGGAAGCCCGCGCGGCGCGCCAGCAGCCGTCTGCTGACCTCCCGCGGGCTGGGGGCGAACAGGCCGTCGTCCTCGGCTTCGGGGAAGGTCTGCGGCAGCGCGCAGTTGCGGTCGAAGCGGGTACCGGCCCGGCCCATGTCGACGTCGTCCGGGTCGTAGCCCGACCCGTCGTAGCTGCGGTACGGCAGCAGCTCGGGCGTCGGCGTGCGCGGGCGCTCGCCGCCGGCGCCGAAGGTGTCGTGCAGATTGCGCGCGCGCAGCAGCTCCCGCTGCTTCCTGATCTCCAGCAGCGCCAGCGGGAGGGGCAACGAGTGCCACTCGCGACGGGGCCGCGGTACCGGGGGCATCAAACAACTCTCCAGGGCTTGGGACGCCGGCGTATGCGAGGGATGCCGGCATACATGCGTGTGGGTGCGAGGGGCGGGGGTCAGCGGTCGTGGAGGCGGAAGACGACGGTCTCCTCGACGGGCCCCCGGTACGGGGCGAGCAGGGCGTCCACCCGGTCGCGCGCCTCGGGGACGACCTCGTCGAGACTTCGCGCGTAGATCCCCACGTTGTGGCATTGCGGGAAGTCGTGCGCGGGATCCATCCAGGTGATCTCCAGCCAGTCCGCGGGCACCGGGAAGACCGACACCGGACTGCGGCCCTCCAGGTTGGGCACCACATCGTGCTCGTTGACGAGACTGACCACCCGGGTCGCGGGGTCGCGGGGGCGTTTGAAGTCGATGGGCGAGCCGACGGCCACGACGTGGGTCAGCCGCCACTTCTGGTTGACCTCGGGGATCTCCGTCAGATTCATGGCCGCGATGCCGCCCTGACTGTGCCCGATCAGTGCGATCGACGCCCCCTCGGGGACGGTCTGGGCGACGGCCTTGCGGACGGCCCGGGTGTAGGGCGAGTCATTGCGGCCTACCGCCGTGACCGCGCCCACCAGGTCCTGCGGGGTGGCGTTGCGGGGCAGGCCGAAGGCCATGCCGGCCAGCAGCACCAGATAACGGGTGACGCCGTCCGGACCGGTGACCCGCTGGACGAGCATCCGGCCGTCGTTGCCGATCGCGGCCAGGTTCCGCAGATGCGTCACGATGCCCCCGCCACGGGCGCCATGCGTGTCGGGGCCGCCGGACTCCAAGGCGGCCAGCAGCGCCGGGTCCGGCGGCTCGGCCACCGCCCGGCCCGCGCCCCGGTCCCAGCGGGCCCAGGCCCCGATGCCCGTGCCCAGCAGGGGATCGCCCTCGGCCCGCGAACCGGTGACGATGCACCAGGCCGCAGCGTCGTTGAACGGGTTCTCGTCCACCAGCGCGTTCCACGCCATGACCTCGGTGAGCGAGGGGGCGAGCGCGGCCAGGGCCCGTTCGGCGCCGTCCGCCCGGACCGTCCGGCTGAAGATCCGCAGCGCCTGGGTCTGCCGGTCGGCCTCGATGGCGCTCAGCAGCCGGCGCACCGGGCCGTCCTCGACGAACTCCGGGTGGCGCACCGCGCACAGCCGGATCCGCAGCTTGAGCGAGGTGACCGCCACCGCGACCGCCAGATTCTCCCGGCTGGTGAGCACCCCGCCCAGCCACGCGGCCCGGCCCACCCGCCCGCCGTCCGGGGCGTAGCCCAGGCCGGCGGGTTCGGTGAGGGTGCGGGCCAGGGCCCGCACCGCCCGTACCCCGGTGCGGGGCGAGCGGCCGAGCGAGGCCGCCAAGTGCGGGTCGGTGGCGATCGCGGTGACCGTACGGCCCGCCTCGCGGATCACCCCGGCCACCTCGCCGAGCATCCGGGCGACGGCCGCGAGCGAGACGGTGTCCAGGCCCTCGGCCCCGCCCTCGGGCCCGTTCTCGGCCCCGCCCTCCGCAGGGTCCCGGCCGGCCGGGGCGCCCGGCCGGGCCGTGCTGTCGGCCGTCATACGCCCTCCGCCGGCCGGCGCGAGCGGACCCCGAGACGCAGCCGCGCCGTGTCGAAGGTGTGCGGCAACGGCCGGTCCGGGTCCAGCCGCGGACCGGCCACGGCCAGCTCCCCGGCGCGCAGGAACTCGGCGACGAACCCGGTGGCCAGCTGGAGGCCCAGCTCCATGCCGCTGCACTGGGCCTCACCCCGGCTGAAGGGACTGACCGCCCAGTCCCGCTCCGCCGTGCCGTCCAGCCACTTCTCGGGAGCGAACCGGTGCGCGTAGTCGATCCGTTCACCGTCGCGCGCGTGGAACCCCGCGGGCACCAGCACATTGACGCCCCCCGGTGCCACCGCGTCGCGCCAGCGGGTCTCGGCCGTGGTGCGCCGCATCAGGCTCGACACCGGCGGCCACAGCCGGGCGGCTTCCTGGACGCAGGCACGGACGTAGGGCATGGCCTGGAACCCCTCCGCGGTGCGCGGCCCGTACGCCCGGTCGGCCGCCTCCGTCTCCGCGAGCGCCCGCTCGTACTGGACGGGATGCGAGGCGAGCAGGGACAGGGCCTGGAGAGCCGCCGCGTGCACCACGCCCAGCGCCATGAACCAGTGGGCGATCTGCCCCTCGGGGGCGGTCTCCGGCCCCCGGGGGGCGCTGCCGAACAGCCCGGCCAGGCTGCGCGGGTCGGGGTCGCCCAGATAGCGGGCCTGATGCTGCGTCAGCCGCCGTCGGATTCTGCGGGTGCGGCCGGCGCGCCAGCGCCGCGCGCCCATCCAGTTGGCCTCGGCCAGCAGCAGATCGAGCAGCCGGGAGAACTCCACGTCGTCGGCGGCGGCCTCGCCCAGGAAGCAGCGCCGCCCCACCCGCTCGAAACGCTCGCGGATCACGTCCGGCCGCAGCCCCTGCTCCGCCTCGGGGCCCAGCAGGGCCGCCGCCTCCTCGCCCACCACCCGCAGGAAGTGGTCCGCGAGACGGTGCACGGGGCAACCCGCGTCGAGCACCGCGTCGTTGAACACCCGCCGCGCCGCGCGCTGCCCGCCGTGCGAGGCGACCAGCGCCTCGGGCTGCACGGCCGCGAAGCCGCTCACCTTCTCCCAGGTGTCCACCGCGTACACCTCGACGGGGCCGGCCAGCACCTGCTTGGCGTCCTCGGCGTCGAGGACGAGCAGGGTGGGGCCACTGGTGCCGCGCACCAGGACCGGGCCGCGGCCGTGCCGGCGGCGCATCCGGCGCATCAGCTCCAGCCCGCGCCGGGCGGGATCGGCCCGGGCGACGAGCGCGGCGACACGGGGACGGGAACGGAAGACGCCCTTGACGTAGGTGGGAAGGAAATACACCAGGGCGAGGCGGAGGTTCTCGCTCCTGGACGCGGCCGGCAAGGCGGCGCGCCGGTCGTCGAACCCCCGGGCGGTGGTGTCGAAGGAGTCGCTCACGCCAGCACCTTCCCCGGGTTGAGCAGCCCCTCGGGGTCGAGCAGCCGTTTGACGTCCCGCTGCAACCTCAGGTTGCGGGGCGGCAGTTCCCGGGCCAGCCAGTCGCGTTTGAGGACGCCGACGCCGTGTTCGCCGGTGATGGTGCCGCCCAGCTCCAGCCCGGCGGCCATGATGGCGTCGTACGCCTCCTTCGCGCGCCGGACCGCGTCGGGGTCGGAGCGGTCGAAGATGACGGTCGGGTGCAGATTGCCGTCCCCCGCGTGGCCGACGGTGGAGATGTAGAGGTCGTACTCGTCGGCGATCACCTCGATCCGTTCGATGAGCGTGGCCAGCGCGGCCCGCGGCACCGCGACGTCCTCGATGAACGCCGTCACGTCCCCCGACAGCGCCGCCGCCCGCGCCCCGAGCGCCGGCAGCACCAACCGGCGTGCCTCCAGCACCGCCTTCGCCTCCCGCTCGTCGGTGGCGGCGCTGACGGACAGCGCCTTCGCGGACCGGCACAGCGCGGCCATCGCCCGCACCTGTGCGGCGGCGTCCGGGGCGTCGCTCGCCACGATCAGCGTGGCCGCGGCGTGCCCGGCCAGCAGCGGATGGCCGAGCGCGGCGACCGCCTCGGTGGTGGTGCGGTCCATCAGCTCCAGCGCGGAGGGGATGTGCCCCTCCCGGATGATCGCGGCCACCGCCTCGCCCGCGTCCGAGGCGGACGGGAACTGGGCCAGCAGCGCCAGGGCGGGCGGCTGCGGGGGCCGCAGCGCCAGCGTCGCCTCGACGATGACGCCCAACGTGCCCTCGGAGCCGACGAACAGCCGGGTGAGGTCGTACCCGGCGACGCCCTTGACGGTGCGCCGGCCGACGCGCAGCACCTCGCCGTCGGCGAGCACGACGGTCAGTCCGAGGACGTAATCGGCGGTGACGCCGTACTTCACACAGCACAGCCCGCCCGCCCCGGTGGCGATGTTCCCGCCGATCGTGCAGGTCTCCCAGGAGGCCGGGTCCGGCGGGTAGCACAGGCCCCGCTCCGCGACGGCCGCGGCGAGGTCGGCGGTGACCACCCCGGGCTCGCAGCGCACCAGCCGGTTCGCGGTGTCGATCTCCAGGACGCGGTTCATCCGGACCATGGACAGCACCACACAGCCGTCGACGGCGTTGGCGGCCCCGGCGAGGCCGGTACGAGCACCCTGCGGCACGACGGGCACACCGTAGGCGCGGGCCGTGCGGACCACGTGCTGGACCTGCTCGACGGTGTCGGGGCACACCACGGCGGCGGGTCTGCCCGCCTCGCTGAACGGCGCGGAGTCCCGGGTGTGCAGGTCGAGTTCGGCTTCGCCGGTCAGGACGGAGCCGGCCGGCAGGGCGGTGTTCAGGGCGGTGAGGAGGGGATTTTCCACGATGACGGTCATCGGCAACTCCATGCGGCGGGGGGCCGCTGACGAGACGGTGCGAGGAAGAGGGGGAGCGGCGCGGTCACAGCGTGGGGGGAACGGTGGTGATGGGCGCCACGATGAGCACCGGACCGTCCGGGGAGGTGGTGGCGGCCGCGACCAGCTCGGCGAGGTGCGCCGCGTCCGTGGCGCGATGCGCCGGGACCCCGTAGCCCCGGGCCAGGGCACACAGATCGATGCCGGGGATGTCCAGGCCGGGTACGCCGGGAGTGTTCTCGAAGCGGCCGAACCACTTGAGGATCGCGTACTCCCGGTTCGCCGGGATCACGAAGGTGACGGGGACGCGGTAGGCGGCCGCGGTCCACAGCGCGGTGATCGCGTACTGGGCGGAACCGTCACCGACGAGGGCCAGCACCGGCCGGTCCGGCCGGCCGAGCCGGGCACCCACCGCCGCCGCGAGACCGAAGCCCAGACCGCCGCCGGTGGTCATCAGGAAGGAGCCCGGCCGGTCGATGCGCACCTGGTCGCGGAAGGCCTGGACGTTGGAGGGCGATTCGTTGACCCACACGGTCTCGGGCGGGGCGGCGCTCGCGACGGCCGCGAGCGCGTCCACCGCGGACATCGGCTCGGGGGCCGCGTCGGCGGCGGGCGGCGCGCCCCGGACCCCGGCCGGGGTCCGGGCGGCCGCGGGCACCGTCGCCCCGGCCGACGCCTCCGCCGGGCCGTCGGCGCCGTCGGTCTTCTTCTCCAGCACCTCCGTCAGCAGCTCCAGGGTGGGCCGCAGTCCCGCGACGAGGGCGTCCCCGACGGGGGCGCGCGCCGCCTCGTCGGGGTCGCTGGTCAGCAGCACCAGCTCGGCTCCGTCCGGCAGCACCGGGCCGGGCACATAGGGGTAGTAGCGGAAGACGGGCGCCCCCACCACCAGCACCAGATCGTGCCCGGCCAGGGTCTGGGCCAGCGGCGCGAGGGCCGGCGGCAGGACGCCCTGGTAGAGGGGGTGGTCCTCGGGGAAGCCGACCCGGCCCTCGATGGGCGAGGCCCACACCGGCAGCCGCCGGTGCTCGGCGAGCGCGACGGCGGCCTCCCAGGCGCCTTCGGCGTCCACCGCGCCACCGGTCACCAGCACGGGGTTGGCGGCCGCAGCCAGTCTCCGGGCGAGGGCCTGAACGGCGGGCATGGCGGCGGCCGTGGAGTCGTGGACCCGGCGGCCGGCGGCGGCCATCGCCGCCGCGTACTCCGCCGCGTCCAGTTCGACGTCGAAGTCGTCCATCGGCAGGGACAGGAACACCGGGCCGCGCGGCGCGGTCTCGGCCAGGTGGAACGCCCGGGCCAGCGCCGCGGGCACGTCCTGCGCGCGCGGTGGTTCGTACGCCCACTTCACGGCCGGGCGGGGCAGGACGGTGGCGTCCACGTTGGTCAGCAGCGCCTCCATGGTCATCATGGCGCGGACCTGCTGACCGGCGGTCACCACCATGGGGGTGTGGTTGGCGGCCGCGGTGACGATGGCCCCCATGGCGTTGCCGACGCCGGGGGCCGTGTGGAGATTGACCAGGGCGGTCTGCCCGGTGGCCTGCGCGTATCCGTCGGCCATTCCGACGACGACGGCTTCCTGGAGGCCGAGGACGTACCGGAAGTCGTCCGGGAAGTCCTGGAGGAAGGGGAGTTCCGTGGAGCCCGGGTTGCCGAACACCGTTGTCACTCCACGGGACCGCAACAGCTCAAGTGTGGCTGCGCGTACGGTCGTCATGCCTCGCACCTCTTGGGATCGGTGGGCCGATGGGGAGAGGGGAGCATTGCCACTTCCCGCCCGGCGAAGCCATGACAGCCGAAGATCAGCTCAGTATTCATCCGCAGGAGTGAAAACCTGCTTTTACGCCCGGTCGGACCGGTCTGGGGGTCTTACGGTCGCCGGTATGCCCGACTTGGACGAAGTCATCCAGCGGATCCGTCACGACATGGACAGACGGCTGCGCGAGCGGCTGCGCGGGGTGCCGCAGGAGCGGCCGGCCGACTGGCCCGCCGGCACCCTCGCCGACCGCCCGCTCGACGCGGTCGAGCCCGGGCAGGCGGCCGGGACCGGCTGAGGCGTACCCGGGGCGTGCCCGCCCCGGGACCAAGGCGCGCCCGGCCGCGGACGCGACGGCGGGAGGCGGGCCGTCTGTCTCGGCCGCCTCCCGCCGTCCGGTCGCCGCGGTACGGGTGGATGGGGTGTGGGGTGTCCGCCGGTGCTCAGCGCCTGGATCTGCTCATTCCCAGCCCCGCGAGCGCGAGCGAGCACAGGACGGCCACGGCGCCGACGATGATGTTGCTGACGATGGCACGGGTGGTGTCGGCGCTGCCCGCCACGACCCAGGGCGCGACGATCGTCCACGCGGCGATGCACAGCGCGGCCCAGCTCATCGCGTGCGTACGCTCGTACGCCGACCCGAAGCCGCCGAGCAGACAAGCGAAGGCCGCGCCGGCGATCAGATTGGTGATGGCCAGGGTCGTTGAGCCATTGAATCCGACAATCCATGGTGAGGCTGCCAGATAGACACCGCACATAAAGGCGAGGGCTTCGACGCCCTGTGCGGTGGGTGTCGCGGTGGTCTCTTCCGAGTGCGCGCGAAGCGCCAGGAGATCCGGGTGCTGGTCGATACGGGGCGACGTAGGAGCGCTCACGTCGGCCACCTTCTTTCCCTACTCAAGTGCGACCTGGCAGTATTTTAACCTCAATTGCCCCAATTTCCATCCTGATGGCGTAGACGAACCCCGCCCCGGGACTCGTCTACGGCCGCACCGGGACGAACCGCACCGGCGTGCCCGGCACCGCCTGGGCGGCGGCGGCCAGCGCCGGTTCGGGGACCACCCCGACGACGGGGTAGCCGCCGGTCGTGGGGTGATCCGCGAGGAAGACCACGGGGCGGCCGTCGGGCGGGACCTGGACGGCGCCGAGGACCATGCCCTCGCTGGGCAGTTCGCCCTCCCGCGCCCGCTCCAGGGGCGGCCCCTCGGTGCGCAGCCCGATGCGGTTACTGGCCGGCGACACCCGGAATCCGCCGCCCGCCAGGGTGCGCCGCGCCCCGGGGGTGAACCAGTCGTCCCGGGGGCCGAGGACGACCGGCAGCACCAGCCCGGCCGTGGGCGGGCCCGGCCAGGGCACGACGTCGGCCGCGAGCGGCGGCCCGCACGGGGCTCCGAGGGGCAGCGAGGCCCCGTCGGCGAGCGGTGCGGGCCCCAGGCCCGAAAGCAGGTCGCGGGAGCGGCTGCCGAGCACCGGGGGTACGTTCACGCCGCCCGCGAAGGCCACGTGGCAGCGCAGCCCCGCGCGGGCGCGGCCCACGTCGAGCACGGCACCCGCCGGGAGGCGCACCGGCGCGCCCCACGCCACCGGGCGGCCGTCGACCCGTACCGGACAGGGCGCCCCCGTCACGGCGGCCGTCACGGCCGTGTCCGTACGCACGGCGCATCCGTCGACTGTGGTCTCCAGGGTGGCGAACGCGGCGGGGTTGCCCACCAGCCGGTTGGCGAGCCGGTGCGCGGGCTGGTCGAGGGCGCCGGAGCGGGGCACCCCCAGATGCGCGTGGCCGGGCCGGCCCAGGTCCTGCACGGTCGTCAGCGCACCGGCCCGCACCACCGTCAGGGCGCTCACGGGAGCACCTCGAAGCGCACCCGGGTGCCCGGGGCGAGCAGCGCGGCCGGCTCCCGCCCGGGGTCCCACAGGGGCGCGTCGGTGACGCCGACGAGCTGCCAGCCGCCGGGGGAGGAGCGCGGGTAGACGCCGGTGTAGGGGCCGGCCAGGCCCACCGAACCGGCGGGCACGGAGGTGCGCGGAGTGGACCGGCGCGGCACCCACAACCGCTCGGGCAGACCGGTGAGATAGCCGAAGCCGGGTGCGAAACCGCAGAAGGCGACGCGGAATTCGAGCCCGGCGTGGATGCGCGGGACCTCGTCCACGGACACCCCCCACAGGGCGGCGACCTCGGCGAGGTCGGCTCCGTCGTAGCGGACCGGCAGGACGACGGCCGCGGCGTCGGCGGCGGTCGGCGGGGGGACGGACCAGCCCGCGATGTCCGCGGCGAGGGCCCGCGGGTCGTCCAGGCCGTCCAGCAGCACCGTGCGGGCGGCGGGCACGATCTCGCCCACGGGCGGCAGCGCCCCCCTGGCGCGGCGGCGCAGCAGCTCGGCGTGCAGGGCCTGTGCCTGTTCGGCGGTGGCGACCTCGACGAGCAGGGCGCGGCGCCCGACGGGCAGGGCGCGGACACCCGTGAACGTGCCCGCGCGCTCCTGGGGGCGCGCGCTCACGCGAACGCCTCGATCCGCACGTCGGCGGCCGCCAGCGCGTCCCGTACCCGGCGGGCGAGGAGCGCGGCCCCGGGGGTGTCGCCGTGCAGGCACAGCGAGCGGGCGTCGACGGCGACCTCCTCGCCGGTGCGGGCGAGGACGGTGGACGCGCGGGCGATGCGGACGGACCGGGCGACGACGGCGTCCGGGTCGTCGATCACGGCGCCGGGTTCGCGGCGCGGGACGAGGGTGCCCGCGGCGGTGTACGCGCGGTCCGCGAACGCCTCCCGGACCACCGGCAGGCCGGCCCGCCCGGCGGCCTCGTGCAGCCGCGAGGCGGGCAGCCCGAGGACGGGCAGGGCCCCGCCCGCGGCCGTGACGCCCGCCACCACGGCGGCGGCCTGCTCGGCGTCGGCGACCGTGCGGTTGTACAGCGCGCCGTGCGGCTTGACATACGCGACGTCCGAGCCGGCCGCCCGGGCGAAGACGCGCAACGCGCCGATCTGGTAGGTGATCTCGTCGGCCAGTTCGTCGGGCGGCACGTCCATCGCCCGGCGTCCGAATCCGGCCAGGTCGCGGTAGGAGACCTGGGCGCCGATGCGCACGCCGTGTTCGACGGCCCGCTCGCACACCCGGCGCATCGTGGAGGGGTCGCCCGCGTGGAAGCCGCAGGCGACGTTCGCGCTGGTGACGACCGACAGCAGCGCGTCGTCGTCGGTGAGCCGCCAGCGTCCGAAGCCCTCGCCCAGATCGGCGTTGAGGTCGAGCGCGGGCCGGGCCGTGTCCGGTCCGCCGAGGGGTGCGGTCATCGGCCGTCCTCCCGCATCACGTCGAGGATGAGTGCCCGGGCGTCGTCCAGATAGGCGGCCAGCTCGGCTTCGGCCCTCTCGTACGCGCCGTCGTCGAGGAGGGTCGCGAGCGCGCGGTTGCGCGCCAGGAACGGTTCGTGGAAGCGGCGCGGCGAGGGCATCGCGTGGAAGGCCAGGCGCAGTTCGGCCAGCAGCCGGTCCATGGCGGTGTCGATGCGGGCGCTGCCGGCCAGCGCGGCGAGCGCCCGGTGGAAGCGGAGGTCCGCCGAGCCCACCTCGCGCCAGTCCTCCCCGGTGGCGGCGCGCTCGCCCTCGGCCACCGCCCGGGCGACGGCCTCGCGCAGCGGCCGGGCCGCGCCGGCGGCGGCCCGTACCCCGGCGGTCTCCAGGGCGGCGCGCACCCGGTAGATGTCCGTGACGTCGGCGGGCTCCGGGACCCGGACGAACACCCCCCGGTTCAGCACGTGATCGACCAGGCTCTCGTGGACGAGCAGCCGGAACGCCTCGCGCAGCGTATTGCGCGAGACCCCCAGGTCCCGGCCGAGAGCCTCCTCGGACAGCCGGGTGCCGGGCGGCAGACCGCCGTCCTCGATACGGGTCCGCAGCGCGTCGGCCACGCGCTGCGCGGTGGATCGGGCCATGCGTCCTCCACGGTCCGGCAGTCGGAGGTTCAGGGCCGGTCAAGAGCGATACGGATGCGTCAGCCAAGAGACCGGCAGTCAAACCTCTTGAGGATTGTTGAACAATATCTTAGCCTCCTCGCCAGTCACCTCACCCGATCGAGTGAGGTCCGGGAACGCGGAAGGCAAGGCCCATGCTCGTTCTCCTGGGCGTCCTCGTGGTCGTGATCGGCTTCGCCACGAGGCGCAACCCCCTGCTGGTCGTCGGTGTCGCGGGCATCGCCACCGGGCTGCTCGGCGGGCTCTCGCCGCGGCAGGTGCTGGCCGCCTTCGGCACCGGCTTCGCCTCCAGCCGGGCCGTGACGATCTTCGTGATCACGCTTCCCGTCATCGGCCTCCTGGAGCGCTACGGACTCCAGGAACAGGCCCGGCGGCTGATCACCCGCTTCGCCGGGCTCACCACCGGCCGCTTCCTGGCCCTCTACCTGCTGCTCCGGCAGCTCACCGCGGCACTCGGCCTCATCAGCGTCTTCGGACACGCCCAGACCGTGCGCCCGCTCGCCGCCCCCATGGCCGAGGGCGCGGCCGAACGGCGCCACGGGCCGCTGCCCGACAAGGCCCGGGAGAAGGTGCGCTCCTTCGCCGCCAGCGCCGACAACGTCGGGCTCTTCTTCGGCGAGGACGTCTTCCTGGCCGTCGGCTCGATCCTGCTCATCACCGGGTTCGTGAACACCACCTACCACACCCACCTCGAACCGCTGCAGCTCGCGCTGTGGGCCGTCCCCACCGCCCTGTGCGCCCTCGCCGTCCACGGCTGGCGGCTGCTGCGCCTGGACCGGACCCTGGCCGCCTCGGCCGCCGGAGCCGACGCGTGCGAGACCCCCGACCGGAAGGCCGCCAAGTGATCAAGGCAGAGTGGTTCTACTGGCTCGTCGGCGGCATCTTCCTGGTGATGGCCGCGCAGATGCTCGCCGACCGCAGCAACCCCAAGCGGCTGGGCACCGCCGCCTTCTGGGGGCTGATCGGCCTCGGCTTCGTCTACAGCACCTGGGTCGTCGACAAGTCGGCGCCGCCCGAGCCGCTGGGCGCCGCCGTCCTCGCCATGGCCGCTCTCGCGGGCTTCGGCTTCACCGGGCGCGGGGTGGCCCGTACGACGACGCCCGAGGAGCGGGCGGCGAGCGCGCTGCGGTTCGGCGGCAGGCTGTTCGTGCCCGCCCTCACCATCCCCGCCGTGGCCCTGGTCTGCGCGGTCGGCGTCAAGAAGCTCTCCCTGGGAGGCGAACCCGTCCTGCAGAAGGGCAGCGAGACCATCCTCGGACTCGGCATCGGTGCCCTCGCCGCCCTCGCCGTGGGGATGGTGATGCTGCGCGAGCGGCGGATCACCGTGCCCGTGCACGCCGGACGCTCGATGCTGGAGTCGATGGGCTGGGCGATGCTGCTGCCGCAGCTGCTCGCCACCCTCGGCTCGATCTTCTCCGTCGCGGGCGTCGGCGACCAGGTCCGCCGGATCACCACCGCCGTCCTGCCGGACGGCTCGGTCCTCGTCGCGGTCGTCGTCTACTGCGTGGGGATGTTCCTCTTCACCATCGTCATGGGCAACGGTTTCGCCGCGTTCCCCGTCATGACCGCGGCGGTCGGCTGGCCGGTGCTGGTGGAGCAGGCGCACGGCAACGCCTCCGCGGTCCTCGCCGTCGGCATGCTCGCGGGCTTCTGCGGCACGCTGGTGACGCCCATGGCCGCGAACTACAACGTCGTGCCGGCCGCCCTGCTGGAACTCAAGGACCAGTACGGTCCCATCAAGGCTCAACTGCCCACCGCGGTCGTCCTGCTCGGCTGCAATATCGTCATCATGGCCGTCTTCGCCTTTTAACCCTTTACGACATCGTCTGACGTCATATGGCGCCTTATGGCGTCACTTGTCCTCCAGGGAGCGCCCCGCGATGACCCGGGTACTGCTGACCGGTTTCGAACCCTTCGGCGGCGAAAGCCTCAACCCCTCCTGGCAGGCCGTACGCGCCGTCGCCGTCGACCCGCCCCAGGGGATCGACGTGCACGCCGCCCAACTGCCCTGCGTCTTCGGCGACGCCATCGACGCCCTGTACGACGCCGTCCGGGAGACCGGGCCCGACCTCGTCGTCTGCGTCGGCCAGGCCGGCGGCCGCCCCGACCTGACCGTCGAGCGCGTCGCCGTCAACATCGACGACGCCGTCATCCCCGACAATCTGGGCGCCCGGCCCGTCGACGAACCCGTCGTCCCCGGCGGCCCGGCCGCCTATTTCGCCACCCTCCCCGTCAAGGCGTGCGTCGCCGCCGTCCGCGACGCGGGACTGCCCGCCTCCGTCTCCCAGACCGCCGGCACCTTCGTCTGCAACCACGTCTTCTACGCGCTCATGCACCTCGCCGCGACCGAACGCCCCGGTCTGCGGGGCGGGTTCGTCCACGTGCCGTACGCGCCGGAACAGGTCACCGGCCGGGCCCTGCCGTCACTCCCCGTGGCCACCGTCGCCGAGGCGCTGCGTATGATCGTGATCACCGCCGCGCACCGGACCGAGGACGTCCGGGCTGTGGGCGGCGCCACACACTGACCGCGCGGGCCCCGGCGCCCGGCCCCCGCGCCCGTGCCGTTTCGTCCGTTGTCGGGGTGAGCGCCTACTCTGTGCGACGTGACTTCTCCAGCCCCGGCGGCCGTTCCGCCCCAGCTCAACGGGCCGACGCGACCGGCCCCGGGTCCGGCCGCCGACGAGGGCCTGGCCCGCCGGCTGCGGGCGCTCGCCTGCACCGCCCCGCTGCACGACCTGGACGTCCGCAAGGCCAACCTGGCCGGCGAGTACGGCGGCTACGCGATGGCGGAGGTGGCCCTGGCCGCCATCGACCTGGTCACGCTCAACATGGACTTCGACACCGGCGCCGACCACGAGCAGATAGTGGCCAGACTGCTGCCGCGCGTCGCCGCCCAGGAACCGCGCCGGACCGCCGCCGAGCACGAGCGCGTCGCCCGCTGGGTGCTGGAGAACCTCATCAACGTCGGCAGTGTCGACCGCGGCTTCCGGGCCGTCTACGGCACCTTCGGCACCGACGGCGCGTACGTCCGGCGCGACTACGACTTCAAGCTCATCGAGGAAGTGCCCGGCCCCGGCGGCACCGTCTTCCTGCGCACCACCGACGAGGCCGTCAACGTGCTCGTCGGCGCCCTCGACACCGACGTCACCAGCGCGCAGATCGCCGCCGAGGTGAAGCTGGAGGTTCTCATCAGCCGGGGCCGGCTCGCCGACGCCCAGCTCGCCGCGGAGCAGGCCCGCTACCGCACCGTGCAGTACGCGGAGACCCTCCGCAAGACCCTCGACGCCACCCGCCGCAACGTCCGGGCCGTGGACTGGCTGCGCGCCGTCCCCGACATGATCGCCGAGGCGCTCGACCACGTCGCCGACCGCTACCGCCACGAGAACGCGATCCTCACCAACATCCGCAAGGCGCGCGACGAGGCCGAGGAGCCCGAGAACAAGCGGCGCGCCGCCGAGCTGGTCGACATCGTCAAGGACTGCATCCGCCGCCACACCCAGCTGCAGTCCCGGCTGCTGGAAGCCGGCCCCCTCTTCCGCGCCGAACAGGACCGGCAGGCCTTCGCACCCCCCGCCGCCCGCGCCGGCCTCGACCTGTACGGGCAGCTCCTCGCCCCCGTCCTGCCGCTCCCGCTCGAGCGGGCCGGCCGCGTCACCGACGCCTTCTTCACCCATGGCACCGGTCTGCGCACCCCGGTGTCGGTCCGGGTGGGCGACCTGGTGGAGATGCTGCTGACGCCGCCCGCCGAGCGCGAGCACCTCGGCGCGGAGATGCCCGAGCCCGACCTCATCGCGACCCCGGACGACAGCCGCTTCAGCGAGGAGCAGCTCGCGAGCGCGATGGAACTGCTCGACCTGCCGGCCGACGCGCCCCGCCGCCTCTCCGGCCTCCTGGCCGACGCCCGCCGCCGCGACCCGGACCTGCCCTACCTCGTCGCCCTGCTGGCCGTCCACGCCGCGAGCCCCTCCGTCGGCACCGCCTACCGCCAGGGCGAACAGACCCTGCTGTTCGCCGTCGACGACGGCACCCCGCTCGACGACATCGAGTTCGGCGGTGCCGACCTCATCGTCGGCAAGGCCCTCCTGGACGCGGCGGGCATGGCGGCCGACCGCGCGGAGGCGTCGTGAGTGCCGTGCGGCTTCCCGCCGTGGCGGATGGAGACACCACGGTCCTGCCCTTCTCCCGGCCACCGCTGGGAGGCGCTCCCGGTTTCCCGGGGGCATGCCCCCCGCTGACGGGAAGGGGCGGGACCGGGGAAGAACTCCCGCCGCCACGGCGAGCCACCACCGCGGCGCGGCCCGGCGGTGCCGAACCGACCACGACCCATGAAACCCCCAGCAGGAGCACCGACCGTGACTGAGTACGACGCCGAGGACCCGGCGCAGCCCGACGCAGCTGACACGGAACCGGTACGCGGTAGTGGCAGCGTCACCCCCGCCGACGCCGCCGACGCCGCACGGCTCATCGCCTTCGGGCTCCAGCCCAAGCTGCTGCCCGCCCGCGACGCCGAGTACGCCGAACTGCTGCGCCGCCACCGTGACGACCCCGCCTTCGCACGGCTCGCGGACGCCGTGGCCGCCGGGCTCGGGCTCGTCGTGCTGGAGGTGTCCACCCGGGCGGGCATGGCCGTCACCGCCGCCGAGGACTCCGTCTTCGCCGTCCGGATGGGCGACTACGCCCGCCGCGCCACCGCCGACTCCGCCGACCGGTTCCTGCACGGCCTCGCCCACCTCGCGGTCGCCGCCATGGCCTTCCCGCGCCCCGAGGACCTCGCCGACGACGGTTACATCGGCCGCGTCACCGTCAACGGCATCGACGCGTTCGTCCGCCAGGCCTGCCGCCGGCTGGAGGAGAAGGCCGCCGAACAGGGCGAGAACACCGACCCCACCACCGACGCCCCCGGCCTCGAAGCCGCCTGGCGGGTGTACGCGCGACGCAGCGCGACCGGCGCCACCAAGGACGCCCGCCGCCTCGCGGGCTCCACCACCGGCATCATCGCCAAGGCCGTCGCCTTCCTCGTCGACTCCGGCTTCCTCCAGCGCACCGGCGACGACGCCGGCGGCGCCTACCGCACCACGCCCCGCTACCAGCTCCAGGTCCGCGACATGGCGGGCAGCGCCGCCATGGCCGAGCTGCTGGAACTGGGCGTCGTACCCGTCGGCGACGGCAGCGCCACGCTGCTGCCGCCCGACGACGCCGACGCCCTCGACCTCGTCGCGGACGCCGGACTGCCGTTCTTCGAGAACGAGTTCGAGAACAAGTAGCGCCCCCGCGCGCCGACGCGGAACGACACAGCCCCCCACCGCTTCCTGACCACCGCCCGTCACGACAACGAGAGTCCGCCATGTACGAGCTGTCCCGGGTCCGCCTCTACTCCATCGGGCCCGCCGGTGCGCGGTACGCCGACACCGTGCTGGACCTGCGGAGCGTCGGCGCGCCGGTGCCCCACCCCGCGCCCGCGCAGGCGGAGTTCTTCGAGGACGAGCCCGTGGGCCCGCCGCGCCGCCCCGCGCCCGCGGGCGTGCTCTTCCTGGAGAACGGCGGCGGCAAGTCCGTCCTCCTCAAGCTGATCTTCTCGGTGATGCTGCCGGGCCACCGCAACACCCTGGGCGGCGCCAGCTCCGGCGTGCTCCGCAAGTTCCTCCTCGCCGACGACTGCGGTCACGTCGCCCTGGAGTGGAGCCACGTCCTCACCGGCGAGTCCGTGGTCGTCGGCAAGGTCAGCGAGTGGCGCGGCCGCCAGGTCTCGGGCGACCCCCGGAAGTTCGCCGAGGCCTGGTACTCCTTCCGGCCCGGCCCCGGCCTGAGCCTCGACTCGCTGCCCGTCGCCGAGTCCACCGCCATGCGCGGCGGCACCGACGGCGGCTCCGGCGCCCGCGGCCGGCGCCGCACCATGAAGGGCTTCCGCGACGCCCTCACCGAGGCCGGCAAGGCCTACCCGCACCTCGACGTGGTGTGGGAGGAGATCCACGAGCGCTGGAACGAGCACCTCGGCGAGCTGGGCCTGGACCCCGAACTCTTCCGCTACCAGCGCGAGATGAACGCCGACGAGGGCGAGGCCGCCGGCCTCTTCGCCGTCAAGAACGACTCGGACTTCACCGACCTGCTGCTGCGCGCCGTCACCGACACCCGCGACACCGACGGCCTCGCCGACCTCGTGCACGGCTTCGCCCACAAACTGGGCCGCCGCGCCGAGCTGACCGCCGAACGGGACTTCACGGCCGGCTCACTGGATCTGCTGACCCGGATCGCCGACTCCGCCGCCCTGCGCGAGCAGGCGCGCGGCGTGCACACCGGGGCCGAACGCCGCACCCGTGTCCTCGCCCGCCGGCTCTCCGCGCGCGGCGCCGAGGAACGCGGCCGTACCGCCGAGCTGGCCGAGCGGGTCGCCGCCGCCGCGCAGGGCGTCACCGACGCCGAGACCGAACGCGGCCGCCGCTCCCTGGTCGCCGCCGAGCTGGCCTACCGGCACGCCTCGCTGGCGCTCGCCGCCGCCGAGAAGGCCGCCGCCGCCCAGCGCCGCGAACTCCTCGACGCCCGCACCCTGCACTCCGCCTGGCAGGCCGCCGAGACCGTCCTGCGCCACCGGGCCGCCGCCGACCGCTCCGCGCGCGTCGCCGCCGCCATCCAGGAGGCCGAGCGGGACGCGGCCCCCGCGCTGGCCGCCCGCGCCCAGGCCGCCACCGAACTCGTCCGGGCCCTCAACACCGCCGCCGAGGAAGGCGAGCGCGTCGCCAACGAGGAGGAGGAACGCTCGGCCGCCCTCCAGGAGACGAGCGAGGCCGCCCACCGCGACGCCACCTCCGCCGCCACCGAGGCCCAGCGCGCCCGCAGCGAGGCCGGCCACCTGCGCCAGCGGCTCGCCGAGGTCGAGCAGGAGACCGCCGAGGCCGTCCGCGCCGGCTGGCTCGACGACACCGCCCCCGACGCCGACCCGGCCAGGGCCGCGCTCGCCGCCAGCGACGCCGAGAAGCCCGCGGCCGCCGCCTACGAGAGCGCCCGCGAAGCCGCCCGCCAGGCAGCCGAGCGCGCCAAGGAGGCCGCCGCCGCCCAGGCCCGCACCGAGCTGTCCGCCGCCCGCGCCGCCGACGCCGCCACGGCGGCGGAGTCCGCCTACGACGCCGAGCGCCGCGCCGCCGAGTCCCTCGGCGCCGACCAGCGCATCGTCGAACTCCTGGGCCTGCCCCAGCCGACGGCCGCCGGACAGGTACCCGGACCGCGCTCCGGCACCGCCCCCGCCGACACCACCGCGCCGCCCGCCGCCCGCCGCACGGCGGACGGCCCCCTGACGGCCGAGGAGCTGGACCGCAACGCCGACGCGCTGCGGGAAATGCTCGACGCGAGCGTCGCCGCCTCCGAACGGCAGATGTTCGACCTGCGCACCGCCGCCGCCGACGACTCCCGCATCCTCGGCGCGCTCGGTGACGGCGGACTGCTCCCGCCCAGCCCCGACGTCCTCGCCACCGTCGAATACCTCGGCGAGCACGGCATCCCCGCGCTGCCCGGCTGGCGCTACCTCGCCCAGGCCGTCGACCCGGCCGAGCACGCCACCGTCCTCGCGGCCCGGCCCGAACTCGTCGACGGCGTCGTCATCACCGACCCGGACGCCCACGCCCGGGCCCGGGACGTACTCGGCCAGGCCTCGCTGCTGCCCCGCTCCGCCGTGGCCGTCGGCACCACCGCCGCCCTGCTCGCCCCGGCACCCGAGCCGGAGACGAACGACGGCTCCGCCCCCGGCGTCTTTCTCGTGCCCCCGAACCCCGCCATGCACGACGAGCGGGCCGCCGACGACGAACGGCACGCCCTGCGCGCCCGGGCCGCCGCCCGGGACGAGGAGATCCGGGCCATAGCGGCACGGCTGGCCGGCGACCGCACGCTCGCCGCCCGGCTGGCGTCCTGGCGCGCCGGCTGCCCGGCCGGACGGCTCGCCGAGCTGGCCGCCGAGGCCGAGCGGGCCCGCACCGCCGCCGACGACGCCCAGGAGGAGCTGGCCGAACTCCGCGTCGCCCGCGCCGAGGCCGACGAGAACGCCGCCGAAGCCGCCCGGGTACGCGACGAACGGCAGGAGACCGCCCAGCGCGCCCGCCGGGTCGCCGACGCCCTCGCCGGACTCGCCTACCGGCTGCGCGAGCGTGCCGCCTGGCAGTCCCGGCTGCGCGAACTCGCCGAGGAGGCCACCGAGGCCGAGGAGCGGGCGGCGGTCTGCGTGGACCGCGCACGCGCCGCCGACGAGGACCGCCGCGCCGCCCAGCGCGCCGCCGACGACGCCCGCCGCACGGCCCGCGCGCTGCGCGCCGAGCGCGCCGAGATCGCCGGCGCCCCCGACGAGGTCGCGGCCGACGCCCCGGCCCCCACCGCCTCGCTGCCCGCCCTGCGGGAAGCGCACCGCGCCGCCTCGCAGCTCTACGAGAAGGTCGGCGTCGGCGCCGACCTGCGCGCCGAACAGGCCCGCGCCGAAAGCGACGAGAGCGCCGCCCGCGCCGAACTCGACCGCCTCACCAACAAGGTCCGCACCCGCGCCGCCCAGCTCCTCGAAGGCACCGACGGCGCCGACGGCCCGTCCCGGCAGGCCGCGGCGGCCCGCGCCGAAGCCCTCGTGCAGATGCTGGAGACCCGCGCCTCCACCGCCAGCGAACAGCTCGGCCGGCTGCGCGGCGAGGCCGAGCGGCTTGCCCCCGCCGACGGCGACACGCACACCGAACTGCCCGCCGAACTGGTACCCGCCGACGCCGACCGGGCCAAGGAACTGCTGCGCACCGCCACGGCCGAACTCGCCGCCGGCACCGACGCCCTGGAACGCGCCCGCACCGCCCACGGCGACCTGCTGCGCTCCCACCGCGCCGCCGAGGACGCCGCCACCGGCTTCGACGACACCGCCGCCCTCCTGCGCGACCTGCTCCGCGACAACACCCCCGACGACGACGGCGAGCAGCCCGAGCCGTACACCGGGACCCTGGAGGAGGCCCGGCAGGCCGCCGCGGAGGCCCGCCGCTCCCTGCGCGGCTGCGCGGGCGAGCTGTCGGCCGCCGAGTCCGCCGTCCGCGAGGCCAGTGACGTCCTCGTGCGGCACGCCAACTCCACCCGCTACGAGCAGGTGCGCACCCCCGCCCGCCAGCAGATCCGCGAGCTGCCCGCCGCCGCCCTGCCGGAGCACGCCCTCGCCTGGGCGGAGGCCTTCGCGCCCCGGCTGCGGGTACTGACCGACGAGCTGGAGCAGCTGGAACGCAACCGCGACAGCATCGTCGACCGGCTGCGCGGCCTGGTCGAGTCCTCGCTCACCACACTGCGCTCCGCGCAGCGCCTCTCCCGGCTGCCCGAGGGCCTGGGGGAGTGGTCGGGCCAGGAGTTCCTGCGCATCCGCTTCGAGGACCCGGACCAGTCCACCCTCACCGAGCGACTCGGCGAGGTCATCGACGAGGCGACCAGCTCGGCCGTCAAGAAGAACTCCGACCTGCGCCGCGACGGCATGTCCCTGCTGCTGCGGGGCGTCCAGGCGGCGCTGCTGCCGCGCGGGGTGGCCGTGGAGATCCTCAAGCCGGACGCCGTGCTGCGCGCCGAGCGGGTGCCGGTCCGGCAGATGGGCGACGTGTTCTCCGGCGGCCAGCTGCTGACCGCGGCCATCGCCCTGTACTGCACCATGGCCGCCCTGCGCAGCAACGACCGCGGCCGCGACAAGCAGCGGCACGCGGGCACGCTGTTCCTCGACAACCCGATCGGCCGCGCCAACGCCACCTATCTGCTGGAGCTCCAGCGGGCGGTCGCCGACGCGCTCGGCGTGCAGCTCCTCTACACCACCGGCCTCTTCGACACCACGGCCCTGGCGGAGTTCCCGCTCGTCATCCGGTTGCGCAACGACGCGGACCTGCGCGCGGGACTGAAGTACATCAGCGTCGAGGAACACCTGCGCCCCGGCCTGCCCCAGCAGGACCCGGACGCCGAACCGGTCCACGGCGAGATCACCGCGACCCGCATGTACCGCCGCCCGACGGAGGAACCGGCGCGAACCAACGCGTAACGCCTGGCCGGCGGTGCGCTGTTGTCCTCAATCGCCGGACGGGCTCGATCAAGCCCGTCCGGCGATTGAGGACGCGCCCGCAGGGCGCCCGCCGCCGCAGGCGGCAAAGACCGGCCCGTGGCCAACGCTCCGCCGGCCAGGCCTACGCATCAGGCAGAGGCAGAGGCAGCCGCCCCAGCCGCGCGGCGGCCCCCGGGTACCGGCCGTAACGCCCGCGCAGCAACCGCTCCACCTCGTCCCGCAGCCGGCACAACCCGTCGAGCTGCCCGCCGGGCCTACGCATCGCCTCGTCGATCGCCAGCAGCTCCTCCGCGGGCACCTGGCTGACGTACGTCCGCAGTTCGGCGAGGTCGAGCCGGCGGTTGAAGTCGTGCACCGCGTCCCGCCAGCGGTGCAGCAGCGCGATCAGCTCGTCGTGCCCCGCCTCGGAGAACGCCCCGGACACCAGCGCCGCGTCCGTCGCGGACTGCACGAGCCGCGGATAGACCCGGGCCCGCGGGGCCAGCGGGTCCTGGGGCAGGAAGCTCTCCCCGGTCAGCAGCTCGGTGTTCTTCACCAGCTCGTCGGCGAGCGCGCACAGTGCCTGCGCGCGCCGCTCCCGCGCGGCCGCCCGCCGCTCCGCGTACACCCCGGTGATGGCCGCGACGAGGGCGAGGCCGGAGGCCACGGGCTCGAAGCGGCTGCCCGGGTCCGCGGCGACGGTCAGCCACCACACGCACGTACCGAGCGCGAACAGCAGACAGGAGATCGTGGCGGCGGCGAAGAACTGCCGGCTGAACCGGCTGACGATCTCCGCCGGTCGTCCTTCCGGGCGTCGCATCGCGGGCCGTCAGTCGCGGAACGGATTGGGCCCGGCGGGCCGCCGCCCCGGCACGGGCGGCGCGTCGGCGCACTGGAGCATCAGCAACGCCAGCCCGAACGCGGGCCGGTCGAAGGCGGCCTGCCCGACGTCGTGGGTCTCGCCCACCTTCGTCACCCGCGCGTCCACGAGCATCTTCTCCAGCCCGGCCGGGGTGTATTTGCGGCTGAGCAGCAGCCGGATGGTGTCCTGGTCGGGGAACGGCACCGTGCTGCGGTCGGGCAGCGTCAGCTCCAGCGGGCCGCCCGTGCGGTTGCGGTACACGACCTTGATCTTCAGCGCCCGGTCGTCCTCGACCAGCCCCTCGCAGGTGAGGCTGTTCATGTCGATCTGGAGGTCGGTGTACTGCATCAGGGCGCTGGTCACGAACTCCCTGAAGCGCGGGCTGTTCTCGTATTCGTGTGCCGCCGCGTGCGCCGCCGCCTCGTCCTGCCCTGCCGTGCTGGCCACCTCCAGCAGAAAGCGGTCCTGCGGGCGCAGCAGCTTCTCGGCGAGCAGGGCCAGCAGCTGGGTGTCGTTGTCGAAGTTGGCGAGCGTGTTGCCCAGCAGGGAGTACAGGACCGGCTCGTCGCCCACCGCGTGCCGGATCAGGGTGCACAGCCGGTCGAGATTGGCGGGCATCGAGAAGTCCAGCTGCACCGGCAGCACATCGGCGGGCGGCACGTGCAGATGCTCCAGCGCCTCGCGCTGGGCCAGCCGCAGCATCTCGGCGCTCACGTCGACGGGGATGTAGCAGCCCGAGCGGCCCCGGCTGTCGAGGTATCTCAGCAGCGCCTGGTCCTTCTGGCCGGTGCCCGGCCCCAGGCTCACATAGTGCAGCGGACCCTCGGGCAGCGTCTGGGTCATCGCGCGCCAGCGGCGGCTGAACGAGCCGATGCTCTCCCGCATCACCGGGTAGTACAGGTCGTTGCACGCGTGGGCCCACGCCACCGTCGACTCCAGCCCCCAATAGGAGAAGCCGGAGGTGATGCGCTTGCCCGAGCCGCTCGGATCCGGCCCGTGCCGCAGCCCCGCGGTCACCTGCGCGAGCTTGCCCGACTGCTCTTCGCCGACCAGGCACACCGTCCAGCCCGGGTCCCCGAGAATGGACGGAATCCGACGCACTGCCTGTTCCCGATCCGACATCGTGACGCCCCCTCCGGCCGGCCGCCGCGCACGGCCGACGCACCGTCAACTCACGAAACTACCCGCCCGTTGACGATCAGGGGAAGCGTGGTCGGCGTGCTCGGCGCATCGCGCGCGCCGAACTGCTGGGCACCGACACCACACCATGGCGCTGACGCCACACCTGCCGGGTCACCCACACATCCAGCACCCCCCACGTCGCGGCCACCACGCTCGCCACCGCACTGAGCAGCGCGGGCAGCGCGAGCCAGGAACCGGCGAGGGCGAACAGCGTCGCCACGATGGCCTGCACCAGCGTCACCGCGATGAGGAGCACCGCGCGTACCGCGGAGTCACGGACCGGATCGGGCATTCTCGGCCGCTTGGCGGGCTCCTCCACCCACAACGGCCTGCGCGGGTACGACCGGATGTCGCGATCCTGGTTCATGACGGCTCACCTCCCCCATTGGCTGCCCCGTCCGGGCCACTTCCAAAAGGATTCCAAAACGATCCAAAAGCATTCCAACAGTGGGGGAATCGGGTGTGACGCCGTCGTCGTCCCCTCCGGCACGCCCCTTCGAAGAGCGATCGACCAGGCCCGATGGTTCCCGTGGGGAGGGTAATTCCAGCCAGTTCGGCCGGTTGGGCGACCCACCGGAAGCGGCCCCCGGGCCACCGCGGCGTGGGGGAAAGTCGGGAATCATCGGACAACTGATGACGCCCGGACCGCCGCAGCCGGTTCGACGGCCGCACTGGTCTTCGAGCACAGCGCAGCGCAGTAGTAGGCTCACGCCGCGTTATCCGTCGGAACACCACCCCCGCGCGCCGGGGTTCACGTAGGGGAGGCCATGCGCTTTCGCGGGAAGTCGATCCGCCGGAAGATCGTGGCGTTGCTGCTGGTGCCACTGGTGTCCCTGACCGCGCTGTGGGCCTTCGCCACCGTGATCACGGGCAGCGAGGCGATGCAATTGCTCGGCGTCGCCGACGCGATGCGCAAAATCGGTTACCCCGCCGACGACCTGGTGCGCGCCCTGCAACAGGAACGCCGCCAGGCCCTCGTCCACCTCGCCGACCCGCGCCGCTCCGACGCCCAGGCCGCCCTGCGCCAGCGGCAGCGCACCACCGACCGGATGGTCGCCACCTTCCGCTCCGGCGCCGCCGACGGCGTCCGCGACGAGGTGGACGACACCGCCCGGGCCCGCTTCACCGCCATCGAGAAGAGCCTGGAGACCATCGAGACCATCCGCCGCAAGGTCGATGACAACACCGTCTCCCGGTACGGCGCCTTCCAGGCCTACAACGACCTCATCGAGCCCTACTACGCCTTCCTCGGCAGTCTGAGCGCGGTCCAGGACGACGACCTGGACCGCGAGGGCCGCGCCCTGGTCGGGATCACCCGGGCCCGCGAGGCCGTCTCCCGCGAGGACGCCCTGCTCGCCGCCGCGTTCGCCGCGGGCAGCATGAGCCGCCAGGACCTGCGCGCCTTCTCCGACCACGTCGCCGAACGCCGGGTCCTCTACAACAACAACCTGCCCCTCCTCCCCGTCACCGACCAGAAGATCTACGAGGACTACTGGCGCGGCGCCAACGCCCAGGCGCTGCGCACCGCCGAGGACGCCGTGATCCTCGCGGGCGCCTCCCGGGCCACCCACACCGTCAACCCCCAGCGCTGGCAGAACACCATCGGCCCCGTCCTCGACGACCTCGGCCGGATGGGCATCGACGCCAGCAACCGCTACGCGGACCGCGTCGAGCCCGTCGCTGTCGGCGTCCTCTGCAAGGCCGCCGCCGCGGGCGTCCTGGGCCTCGCCGCCCTCGTCTGCTCCCTCGTCGTCTCCTTCAAGATCGGCCGCGGTCTGGTACGGGACCTCGGCCGGCTGCGCAAGGACGCCCACGAGGTCTCCGGCATCCGGCTGCCCAGCGTGATGCGCCGCCTCGCCGCCGGCGAGACGGTCGACATCGAGACCGAGGCCCCCCGCCTCGAATACGGCGCCGACGAACTCGGCCAGGTCGGCCAGGCCCTCAACACCCTCCAGCGCGCCGCCGTCGAAGCCGCGGTGAAACAGGCCGACATGCGCCGCGGCGTCTCCGACGTCTTCGTCAACCTCGCCCGTCGCAGCCAGGTCCTGCTGCACCGCCAGCTGACGCTCCTCGACACCATGGAACGCCGCACCGAGGACACCGACGAACTCGCCGACCTCTTCCGCCTCGACCACCTCACCACCCGCATGCGCCGCCACGCCGAGGGCCTCGTCATCCTCTCCGGCGCGGCCCCCTCCCGGCAGTGGCGCAAACCCATCCAGCTGATGGACGTCGTCCGGGCCGCGGTCGGCGAGGTCGAGGACTACAAGCGCGTCGAGGTACGCCGGCTGCCCCGGCTGGCCGTCCACGGCCCCGCCGTCGCCGACCTCACCCACCTCCTCGCCGAACTCCTGGAGAACGCCACCGTCTTCTCACCGCCGCACACCGCGGTCCAGGTCGTCGGCGAGCGGGTCGCCAACGGCTTCACCCTCGAAATCCACGACCGGGGCCTCGGCATGGCCCCCGACGCCATGCTGGAGGCCAACCTCCGGCTCGCGGAGACCCCCGAGTTCGAACTCTCCGACACCGACCGCCTCGGCCTGTTCGTGGTCAGCCGGCTCGCCCAGCGCCAAGGCGTACGGGTCTCCCTCCAGTCCTCCCCCTACGGCGGCACGACCGCCGTCGTCTTCATCCCCACCACGCTGCTCGCCGAGACGGCGGCGGGCCCCGGAGCGGGCGGGCCGGGCAGGGGCCGGGCGCGCGGCGAGGACACCGGCGCACACGCCGCCCCGCCCAAGGCGTCCGCCGAGCGGGGTGGGACACCCCCGCTCACCCGCCGCCCACCACTGGCCCCCGTGCCCCCGGCCCTCCCGGACCCGGACGACCGTCCCGTGCGGGGCTGGGCGGCCCGGAAGAACCTGCCGGTCGAACTCGAACCACCGCTCTCCCTCTTCGACGACGAGGCGGACGAGAGCTGGCACGACGGCGAGAACGGCTGGCCCATCCCGCACCACGCCAAAGCGGCCCCCGGGACTCCTCCGGCCAAGGACCCCGGTGCCGAGCAGCACCACCAGGCGAACGACGCACCCGCCCCGCTGCCCCGCCGCAGGCCCCCCGTCCTGGTCACCGACCACGGGCGGCGCCTCGACGACACCGACCCGGACGGTCCGCCGGACGTGACGCGCGAGCCCGCCAAGGACACCGCCGGTGAGCCGGACGAGGAGCGGACGCCGACCGGCGGACTGCCCCGGCGCGTACGACAGGCCAGCCTCGCACCCCAGTTGAAGGACGGCCCGCAGGACCGGCCCGGCCCCGCCCCGCCACCCGCCGACCCCCGCCCCCCGCGCGACGCCGACGAGGTACGGGCCAAGATGGCCGCCCTCCAGCGCGGTTGGCAACGCGGCCGGGAGGAGAATGAGGCGAACCCACCGGGAACAGCAGCACCAGGAACAACATCTGAGGGGGACGGTCGATGACCGCACCGAAGGCCGCGATACGCACCGCACCGACCGGGCGGAGCAGCGGATCACCGACCGGCACGGGAGAGCTGAGCTGGCTCCTCGACGACCTGGTCGAGCGCGTCGGCAGCATCAGCAAGGCCCTCGTCCTCTCCGGCGACGGCCTGCCCACCGGCACTTCGAAGGGCCTCACCCGCGAGGACGGCGAACATCTGGCCGCCGTCGCCTCCGGCTTCCACAGCCTCGCCAAGGGCGTGGGCCGGCACTTCGACGCCGGCGACGTCCGCCAGACCATGGTCGAGCTGGACGAGGCCTTCCTGTTCGTCACCGCCGCCGGCGACGGCAGCTGCCTGGCCGTGCTCGCGGACGCGGAGTCCGACATCGGGCTGGTCGCCTACGAGATGACGCTGCTCGTCAAGCGTGTGGGCGCACACCTGGGCACCGCTCCGCGGACCGGCGTGGCCGCCGACGAGTGACGGCCGGCATGACCGGAGACGGCACCGCCTCCGCCCGGGGCGCACCGACACCCCCCGGGCCCCCCGCCCCCGCCCGGCCACGGCCCGGGGCGGGGGAGCCCGCCGCCCGCTGGTACGACGACGCGGCGGGCCCCGTCGTACGCCCGTACGCGATGACCCGGGGGCGCACCCGCAGCGCCGCCGAGGCCAAGCTCGACCTGATCGCGGTCGTCGTCGCCGACGAGAGCCTGGCCGACCACCCCGGCGGCGCGCACGCCATCGCCGACCAGACGCTGTCCCCGGAACACCTCGACATCGTCGACCTCAGCCGCGACGCACCGCAGTCCATCGCCGAACTGTCGGCCGGGCTCGATCTGCCGGTCGGTGTGGTCCGGGTCCTCGTCGGAGACCTGATCGACGCCGAGCTGGTCCGGGTCTCCCGGCCGGTCCCCCCGGCGGAACTGCCCGACGAGAGCGTGCTGCGCGAAGTCATCGACGGACTGCGGGCACTGTGACCCCACCGCCGCCCCTGAGGACTTGTGGGGGCGGTGGTCCGTGCGGAACGATCACATCCACGGGGGAGCGCGATACCGCACTGAACCTGAAGAGGAGGAACAGACCATGGTGTTCAGGCGCTCCGACCGGGGCCGCATACGGTCCGCCAGCGATCCGGTGACCCTCAAACTCCTGGTCGCGGGCGGTTTCGGGGTGGGGAAGACCACGCTCGTGGGCGCGGTGAGCGAGATCAGGCCCCTGCGCACCGAGGAGGTCCTCACCGAGGCGGGCCGCCCCGTCGACGACACCCACGGCGTCGAAGGCAAACGCACCACCACCGTCGCCATGGACTTCGGCCGCATCACCCTCCGCGACGACCTGGTGCTCTACCTCTTCGGCACCCCCGGCCAGGACCGCTTCTGGTTCCTGTGGGACGAACTGGCACAGGGCGCGCTCGGCGCGGTCGTCCTCGCGGACACCCGGAGGCTCGCCGACTGCTTCGCCGCCGTCGACTACTTCGAGCGGCGCGGCATCCCCTTCACCCTCGCCGTCAACGTCTTCGACGGCGCCGTCCGCTACCCGGAGGAAACCGTCCGCGAAGCCCTCGACCTGGACCCCGAGGTCCCCGTCGTGATGTGCGACGCCCGCGAGCGCGACTCCGCCAAGCGGGTCCTGATCTCCGTAGTCGAACACGCCATGACCACGAGCACGGCACGCCGCCGGGCGGCGGCGGTGTAAATCCGTCGCCGCCCGGCGGGCGCAGGCGGCCCGCAGCCAAAGGGCCAAGCCCAGCCGAATCCAGCCCGTCCGGCGATTGAGGACGCGCCCGCAGGGCGCCCTGCCGCCGCAGGCGGCGAGACCGGCCCGCAGCCAAAGAACCGCCGGCAGGCGAGCCGCAGCCAAAGACCCGCCGGCAGGCGAGCGGCAGCCAAAGACCCGCCGTCCCGAGCGAGCCGCAGCCAAAGAACCGCCGTCCCGAGCGAGCCGCAGGCTAAACGGCCCAGCCAAAACTCCGCTCCACGGCCCGGCGCCAATGCCGGTACTCTTCCTCCCGCACCGACGCCTCCAGCCGAGGCGTCCACTCGGCGGCACGCCGCCAGTGCGACCGCAGCTCGTCGAGGTCCCGCCAGACACCCGTGGCGAGCCCCGCCGCGTACGCCGCGCCCAGACAGGTCGTCTCCGAGATCACCGGACGGATCACCGGCACCCCCAGCACATCGGCCTGATGCTGCATCAGCAGACCGTTGGCCGTCATGCCGCCGTCCACCTTGAGCGAGGTGATCCGCACCCCCGAGTCCTGATACATCGCGTCCACGACCTCACGCGTCTGCCAGCTCGTCGCCTCCAGCACCGCCCGCG
The DNA here is from genome assembly GCF_055582085.1 of Streptomyces sp. NPDC042259. Lineage (NCBI taxonomy): Bacteria > Bacillati > Actinomycetota > Actinomycetes > Kitasatosporales > Streptomycetaceae > Streptomyces > Streptomyces sp. NPDC042259. The sequence goes on from NZ_JBVJDW010000018.1 coordinate 78,133, forward strand.
CCAGATGCGCCTTCGTGACGTATCCCGTCAGCCCGGTGATCACCCCACGGGCGTCGGAGCGCCAGTACGGCGCGTACAGGCCCGAGAACGCGGGGACCACATACGCACCGCCGTTGTCCGGCACGCTCGCCGCCAACGGCTCGATCTCGTCGGCGGAACGGATCAGCCCCAACTGGTCGCGGAACCACTGCACCAGCGAGCCGGTCACGGCGATCGACCCCTCCAGGCAGTAGACCGGCGGCCGGTCACCGAGCCGGTACCCCACGGTCGTCAGCAGCCCGTGTTTCGACGCGACGGGCCGCTCTCCGGTGTTCAGCAGCAGGAAACTGCCCGTGCCGTAGGTGTTCTTGGCCTCGCCCACCCCGAAGCAGGTCTGCCCGAAGACCGCCGCCTGCTGATCACCGAGCGCCGACGCCACCGGCACCCCGGCGAGCCGCCCGACGGCATGCCCGTACACCTCCGAGGACGACCGGATCTCCGGCAGCACCGCCTCCGGGATGTTCATCGCGGCCAGGATCGCGGGATCCCATTGGAGGGTTTTGAGGTTCATGAGCATCGTGCGCGAGGCGTTGGTGACGTCCGTGACGTGCACGCCGCCGTCCGTGCCGCCCGTCAGATTCCAGATCAGCCACGAGTCCACGGTGCCGAACGCGATCTCACCGTTCTCCGCCCGCCGGCGCAGCCCCGGCACCCCGTCCAGCAGCCAGGCGACCTTGGGCCCGGAGAAGTAACTGGCCAACGGCAGACCGGTGGCCTCCCGGAACCGGTCCTGCCCGGCCGTACCGCCCAGCTCGTGACAGAGCGCCGACGTACGGGTGTCCTGCCACACGACGGCGTTGTGGACGGGCTTGCCCGTGGTGCGGTCCCACAGCACCGTCGTCTCGCGCTGGTTGGTGATGCCCAGCGCGCTCAGCTCGTCGGCCCGCAGCCCCGCCCGGGCCAGCGCCCCCGCCACCACCGCCTGCACCTTCGTCCAGATCTCCGCCGCGTCGTGCTCCACCCAGCCCGGCCGGGGAAAGATCTGGCGGTGCTCACGCTGCTCGACGGCGACGATCGCACCCGCCCGGTCGAAGACGATGCAGCGGCTGGAGGTGGTGCCCTGATCGATCGCGGCGACGTACGAGTCCGTCATGGCATCTCCTGACTCGGTGGTCCGAACGGGCAGTGTTCACCCGACGTGACGGAGCGTCAAGGCAGGGAGCGGCGGGAGACGGGGAAGTCGAAATAGGTGTCCGGGAACGGCTCCGCGCGGTAGGTGTAGTGCCACCACTCCTCGGCGAGATTGGCGAAACCTGCCTCCTCCATCGTGGACTTGAGCAGCATCCGGTTCGCCCTCCGCACACCCGTGACGCGCGGATCCGCGGTGTGCGACAGCGTGTCGAAGCAGTCGTACCCGGTGCCCATGTCGACGGAGTTGTCGGGGAAGCGCCGCTCCTTCGGCGCGTAACAGGGCACCAGCCGCTCCCCGGGGACGTACGGGCGGGTCGGCACGGTCGGCAGTCTCACGATCGTCAGATCCAGGGTGCTGCCCCTGCTGTGACCGGACTTCTCGGCGATGTAGCCGTCCAGGAACAGCCGCGACTTCGCCACGCGGGGATAGAACTCGTCCCGCATCCGCACGTCGTCGAGGTCCTTCGCCCACGCCACGAAGTCGTCGACCGCGCGCTGCGGCCGGTAGCAGTCGTAGACCTTGAGGCCGTAACCCCGGCGCAGCAACGACCGCTGAGCCCGGCGCAGGGCCTCGGCGGCGGGCCGGGTGAGCAGACACAGCGGCCGGCGATAGCCGTCGACGCGGTGGCCGGTGAAGTTGTGCGGGGTGAAGTAGCGCATCTCCTGGAGGATCGTCGGATCGACGTCGGAGAGCGCCACGAACTCCTTCGGCGGCCGCGGTTCCGGCTGCGCCTGGGCCAAGGGCGCGGACGCGAGGGCGACGACAGCGGCGACGGGAGCGACGAGAGCACGCAACAGGGCGGAGAGTCCGGACATGCGGTCCAGATAACCAGCGTGGAGGAGACGCGCGGAAGGGGCAGGGAAGGCCAACGTACTGCGGCGGCGGGCGCCCCGTGGGCGGTGTCCTCAAACGCCGGACGGGTTGCTGTGCGGCTGAGCTCAGCCACACATCAAGCCCGTCCGGCGTTTGAGGACACCGCCGCGCAGCGGCGGAGCGCGGCGCCCCGCGGCCCGCGGCCCGCGGCCCGCGGACAGGCTAGCGCCCAGCGCCCCCGCGCACACGCACCCGGTACGCCACCACCTCCGCACCCTCCTGCTCCACCGTCACCACCCCATCCCGCGCCCGCGTCGAGAAACGCACCGCCTCCGGCTCCTCCCAGCCGTCACCCGCGTCCTCGATCAGCACACCGCCGCCCGTGCGGCCCGGCGCCGGCGCCCACACCTCCAGCTCCACCCGCCCGTCCGCGCCCGCGACCGGCACCACCGAACCCGCCCGCGCCAGCACCGGAATCCGGGACAGCGGAGCGTCCAGCAGCACCTGCCCCGGACCCTCGTGCGCCCGGCCCGTGGCCGTGTCGTACCAGCGCCCCCGCGGCAGCCGCACCGCCCGCCGGTCCGCGCCCTGCTCCAGCACCGGCGCCACCAGCAGCGAATCGCCCAGCAGGAACGCGTCCTCGCAGTCCCGCAGCGCCCGGTCCTCCGGCGAGCGCCACCACACGGGCCGCACATACGGCGCCCCGGTACGCCGCGCCAGATGCGCCAGCGTCACGAAGTACGGCAGCAGCCGCATCCGCTCCCGCAGCGCCACCGACGCGTGGCCGAGGATCAGCCCACCGAACTCCCACGGCTCCCGCCGCCCCGCCCCGATGGCCGCGTGCGTACGGAACAACGGCAGATACGAACCCAGCTGGAACCAGCGCAGATACAACTCCGGCGACGGCGAACCCGTGAACCCCCCGATGTCCGGCCCCGAGTACGGCACCCCGCACAACCCCAGTCCCAGCACCAGCGCCAGCGACGCCCGCAGCCCCGGCCACCCCGTCGTCACATCACCCGACCACGTGCCGCCGTAACGCTGCATCCCCGCCCAGCCCGAACGGGAGAAGAGGAACGGCCGCTCCCGGGGCCGCAGTGCGCACAGCCCCTCGTACCCCGCCCGGGCCATCGCGAGCCCGTACACGTTGTGCGCCTCGCGGTGATCACCACCCCGGCCCTCCAGCGCGTGCCGGGCCGAGCGCGGCAGCGTCGGATCACCGAACGCCGCGAACGACACCGGCTCGTTCATGTCGTGCCACACCCCGGAGAACCCCTGCGCCAGCCGCTCCGCGTACAGCCCGCCCCACCACGCGCGCACCCCCGGATCCGTGAAATCCGGGAAGACCGACTCGCCCGGCCACAGCTCACCGCGCACCTCCCGGCCCCGCCCGTCCCGTACGAAGGCACCAGCCGCCACCCCGCTGTCGTACTCCGCGAGACCCGGCTCGGCCTTCACCACCGGATCCACGATCGACACCAGCCGGACCCCCTGCTCCCGCAGGTCGGCCGCCAACCCCGGCAGATCCGGAAACCGCTCCCGGTCCACGGTGAAGACGCGATGCCCCCAGTAGTGGTCGATGTCCAGGTGCAACGCCGACAGCGGCAGCCCCCGCTCCCGGTAACCGGCCACCACCCGCCGCACCTCACGCTCACTGCCGAAACCCCACCGCGCGTGATGGTGGCCCAGCGCCCACGACGGCGGCAGCGCCGGGGCGCCGGTGAGCGCCGCCCACGCGTGCAGCACCCGCGCGGGCGTGCCCGCCATCACCCAATAACGCACCGGGCCGCCGTCCATCCGCAGCTCACCACGGCCCGGCCGGTCGTGCCCGGACCCCTCGCCCTCCTCGCCCTCCCACAAGGTGACCCGCCCGTCCCACGAATTGTCGTGAAACACCAAATGCGTCCCCGCGTCCGCCACCACCAACTGCACCGGCATCGTCACGTACAGCGGATCGTCACCCGGCTCGAAAGCGCCCCCCGGGTCGGTGTTCCACAGCCGGTACGAACCGGTCCGCAGCCGCGGCCCCGCCGCCCGGCCCCCGAGACCGAAGAACCGGGCGTCCGCCGCCACCTCCGAGCGCTGCACCCACCGGGAACCCACCGCGCCGCCGGGATCGCGGCCGGAAGCAGCCGCGGACGAGCCGGGCAGCGGGCCCGCCCGGAGCGAGCCACCGGCTGCCGCAGGACCCCGCAGAGCGACCGGCACCGGCTCCCACCACCGCGGCGGCAGATCACGCCGCAGCATCACCCCGCCCGGAGTCCGCACCTCCACCACCCCGCGCCTGGACACCACCACCAGCACCCGCTCGGACACCACCCGCCAGCCGCCGTCGGTGTCCGGCTCCAGCACCGCCCGCTCGTCCGCCTCCGGACACGCCCCCGCCAGCGCGTACGACGGCTCCGGAGCCGCCCCGTCCCAGCCGCAGAACACCGCCCCGCCCACCGCCACCCGCACCCGCAACGACGACCGCGCGAACCGCACCACCCCACCACCCGGCTGCGGCTCGGCACCCACCGCCTCACCGGGCACCCGCGCCCGCCCCGCCCCGGGCGGCGGCAGCTCCACCGCATCCGCGCGCCACCGCCGCCACGCCGACCTCACCGACCGCAGACCCCGCGCGGACCCCACCGTCCGCACCGCCGCCACCGACCTCACCGACCGCACCAGCTCACGCGCATCCATGCAGATCACCCTGCCACCGCCGACACCGGGCGCGCGGCCCGTTCAACTCCCGTTCACCCGCACCGATCACCCACCGCGGACCGCGCCGGTGCCACCGCGGCGTGAGATGGGCCGCCGAACCCTGGTGCAGGAGTCGATCACATGGCATCGTCCTGGTCAGCCGCGTCACGCGCATACCCCGCCGGTGCGCGCGACGACGCCCACGACGCGTACAGCCGGGAGCCGACCATGACCACCGCACCGCAGCCCGCCACCCAGCCGGAGCCCCTGTGGCGCCCCGGTGAGGACCGAGTCGCCCGCGCGCAGGTCTCCCGCTTCCAGACCTGGGCCGCGGAGCACCACGGCGCCCCCGCCACCGTCCCCGGCGACCCCGCCGCGAGCTACGCCGCCCTGCACCGCTGGTCGGTGGACGAGCTGGAGCGCTTCTGGCAAGCGGTGGCCCAGTGGTGCGACGTCCGCTTCACCAGCCCGTACGAACGGGTGCTGGCCGATGCGGGCATGCCGGGCGCGACCTGGTTCCCCGGCGCCACCCTCAACTACGCCGAACACGCCCTGCGCGCCGCCGAGGACCCCGACCGCGCCCAGCAGCCGGCGCTCCTGCACGTCGACGAGACCCATGAGCCGATCCCCGTCAGCTGGGCCGAACTGCGCCGCCAGGTCGGCTCCCTCGCGGCCGAACTGCGCCGCCTCGGCGTCCGCCCCGGCGACCGGATCAGCGGCTACCTGCCCAACATCCCGCACGCCGTCGTCGCCCTGCTCGCCACCGCCGCCGTCGGCGGCGTGTGGACCTCCTGCGCCCCCGACTTCGGCGCCCGCAGCGTCCTGGACCGCTTCCAGCAGGTCGAGCCCGTCGTCCTCTTCACCGTCGACGGCTACCACTACGGCGGCAAGCGCCACGAGCGCACCGACGTCGTCACCGAGCTGCGCGCCCAGCTGCCCACCGTGCGCGCGGTCGTCCACATCCCGCTGCTGGGCACGGCGGCCCCCGAGGGAACCCTCGACTGGGACGCCCTCGTCTCGGCGGACGTGGCACCCGTCTTCGAACAGGTCCCCTTCGACCACCCGCTGTGGGTCCTCTACTCCTCCGGCACCACCGGCCTGCCCAAGGCCATCGTCCAGTCCCAGGGCGGCATCCTCCTCGAACACCTCAAGCAGCTCGCCCTGCACTGTGACCTCGGCCCGCAGGACCGCTTCTTCTGGTACACCTCCACCGGCTGGATGATGTGGAACTTCCTCGTCTCCGGCCTCCTGGTGGGCTCCACCGTCGTCCTCTACGACGGCAGCCCCGGCCACCCCGACACCGGCGCCCAGTGGCGCATCGCCGAACGCACCGGTGCCACGCTCTTCGGCACCTCCGCCGCTTACGTGATGGCCTGCCGCAAAGCCGACGTCCACCCCGGCCGCGACTTCGACCTCTCCCGCGTCAAGTGCGTCGCCACCACCGGCTCGCCCCTGCCGCCCGACGGCTTCCGCTGGCTCCACGACGAGGTCGCCGCCGACCTGTGGATCGCCTCCGTCAGCGGCGGCACCGACGTCTGCAGCTGCTTCGCCGGAGCCGTCCCCACCCTCCCCGTGCACATCGGTGAACTCCAGGCCCCCTGCCTCGGCACGGACCTCCAGGCCTGGGACGCCCACGGCAAGCCCGTCGTCGACGAGGTGGGCGAGCTGATCGTCGCGGCCCCCATGCCGTCCATGCCCATCCGCTTCTGGAACGACCCCGACGGCACGCGCTACCGCGAGAGCTACTTCGAGATGTTCCCCGGCGCCTGGCGGCACGGCGACTGGATCACCCTGACCTCGCGCGGCAGCGTCGTCATCCACGGCCGCTCCGACTCCACCCTCAACCGCCAGGGCGTCCGGATGGGATCCGCCGACATCTACGAGGCCGTCGAACGGCTCCCCGAGATCCGCGAATCCCTCGTCATCGGCGCCGAACAGCCCGACGGCGGTTACTGGATGCCGCTCTTCGTGCACCTCGCCCCCGGCGCCACCCTGAACGACGAACTGCTCACCCGCATCAAGCGCACCATCCGCGAGCAGCTCTCCCCGCGCCACGTCCCCGACGAGGTCATCGAGGTCCCGGGCATCCCGCACACCCTCACCGGCAAGCGCATCGAGGTCCCCGTGAAGCGCCTCCTCCAGGGCACCCCGCTGGAGAAGGCCGTCAATCCCGGCTCCGTCGACAACATCGACCTCCTGCGCTTCTACGCGGACCTGGCCCGCACCCGCGCCACCGGCTGACCGGCGCCCACGGGCCGTCGGCCACCGCGCCGGCGGCCCGTACCCCCACGCCGAGATCGATTGTCAGTGCCCCCGCTTACTGTGAGTGAGTATCGATCACGCGCGCTGAGGGGGAGTTCATGGCGCACAGCAACGACGGCAGGAAACGACCGGCGGCCCGCAGGCGACGGGGCACACGACGCGGCCTCCGGTGCGAGGTCCCCAGCACCGTGGCCGTGCTGGCCGACGAGCGGGACTTCGCCGCCATGAGGCAGTACGCGTCGTTCACCTTCGACGACCACGCGACGTACTTACGGCAGATGGAGGGCCTGCTGCGGACCCTCGCCGCCGAGGGCACGCACACGAGCGTCACCCTCTTCGACCCCGCCGGCTTCGAGGAATTCTGCTCGGACACCCACCTCGACCCCGACACCCCGGCCAGCCGCACCCGCTACACGGCCGAAGTCGCGGCGGCGGGCAGCAAAGTGACCTACGAGGGCCAGCCCATCGGCAGGCTCCTGCCCCAACTCATCGACGAGGCCGCGCAACAGGTCACCTGGGAGTACGCCACGGCCCTGCTGGCCCGCGGCGGCGACTGCGCGACCTGCGGCGAGGACACCGGAAGAGCCGCCTTCACCAGGGCATCACAGCTCCTGCGCCGACTCGTCGAGGCCGTGGGCCCCGGCACCCACCACCTCGTGTGCAGCATCCCCGCCGAAGGCGGCGTCCCACTCGTCGCCGTGCTCCACACCGAGAGCCACCCCGACGGCACACTGCGGCTCGGGGAGGCCGCGGCGCTGATCTTCTGCACCGTGCTGGCCGCCGGAATCGCCACCGGCCGCCCCGGCGGCGTCGTCCTGCGCACCACCACCCCCGACACCCCCGACACCGTGCGCGGCTGGGGGCTGCGCGACGGCAGACTGCGGCCCCTCAGCGAAGCCGAGGTCTTCGACGCCTACTGCACCGACGCCGACACCGGCGAACCCGTACCGCCCGAGCCCGGCGTGGCCTACCGCGCCGGCCTCCCCCTCGACGACTCAGAGGACCAGGGGACACCCGAGAAGGGAGCCTGACGCACGACCTGACGCACGAGGGGTGCCCCACCGGCTCGGTGGGACACCCCTCGTATCACTCGCGATACCACTCGCGCGCCGACCACCGCCGACGGCACCGGCTCACTCGCCGGACAGCACCGCCTGCGCGGCCACACGGGCCTCCTCGGCACTGTCGGTGGCACGGGCCGCGGCGGCGGCCCGCTCACACTGCGCGAGCGTGTGCTTGGCCAGGGTCGCGCGCACATACGGAATCGACGCGGCACCCATGGACAGGCTCGTCACGCCCAGACCGGTCAGCACACAGGCGAGCAGCGGATCGGCCGCGGCCTCACCGCACACACCACAGCTCTTGCCCTCGGCCTTGGCGGCCTCCGCCGAGGCGGCGACCAGGTCGAGCAGCGCCGGCTGCCACGGGTCCTGCAGCCGCGACACCGCACCGACCTGACGGTCGGCCGCGAACGTGTACTGCGCCAGGTCGTTCGTCCCCAGCGACAGGAACTCGACCTCCTGCAGGATCGAACGCGCCCGCAGCGCCGCGGACGGAATCTCCACCATCGCACCGAACTTGGCGTTCAGCCCCGCCTCACGGCACGCGTCGGCGAACGCCTTCGCGTCGGTCCGGTCCGCCACCATCGGGGCCATGACCTCGAGGTAGACCGGCAGCCCCGCGGCGGCCTTGGCCAGCGCGGTGAGCTGCGTACGCAGCACGTCCGGGTGGTCGAGCAGGGTCCGCAGACCCCGCACGCCCAGTGCCGGGTTCGGCTCGTCGGCGGGCGTCAGGAAGTCCAGCGGCTTGTCCGCACCCGCGTCGAGCACGCGCACGACCACGCGGCCCTCGGGGAACGCCTCCAGCACCTTGCGGTACGCCTCGACCTGCTTGGCCTCCGACGGCGCCTTCTGACTGTCGTCCAGGAAGAGGAACTCGGTACGGAACAGCCCGACGCCCTCCGCACCCGCCTCGACCGCGGCCGGCACATCGGCCGGACCGCCGACATTGGCGAGCAGCGGCACCTTGTGACCGTCGGACGTCGCGCCCGGACCGGACGAAGCGGACAGCGCCGCCTTCCGCTCCTCCGCGGCCTTGGTCAGCTCCTCGCGCTTCTCCGGGCTGGGGTCGACGAAGACGTCACCCGTGCTGCCGTCCACGGCCACCACCGTGCCTTCGGCAAGCTCACCGGCCCCCGGCAGCGCCACGACCGCGGGCACCCCGAGCGCCCGCGCCAGGATGGCGCTGTGGCTGGTCGGCCCGCCCTCCTCGGTCACGAAGCCGAGCACCAGCGTCGGGTCGAGCAGCGCCGTGTCGGCGGGCGCGAGGTCCCGGGCGATCAGCACGTACGGCTCGTCGCTGTCCGGCACACCCGGCATCGGCACGCCCAGCAGGCGCGCGACGATGCGGTTGCGCACGTCGTCGAGGTCGGCCACCCGGCCGGCCAGGTACTCACCGGCGTTGGCCAGCAGTGCCCGGTAGGCGGCGAAGGCGTCGTACACCGCACGCTCGGCGGTGCTGCCGACGGTGATGCGCCGGTCCACGTCCGCCATCAGCTCGGGGTCCTGAGCCATCATGGCCTGGGCCTCCAGCACGTGCTGGGCCTCGCCGCCGGCCAGGTTGCCGCGCGCGATGAGGTCGGCGGCGACAGCCTCGACGGCCTGGCGGGCGCGCCCCTGTTCACGCGGCGCCTCGTCCGTCGGAATCTGCTTGGCCGGCGGTTCCAGAACCGCCGTGCCCATGTGCCGCACCTCGCCGATCGCCACACCGTGGCTCACGCCGACGCCTCGCAGCGTTGTCTCCATTTCACCCGTCTCCGGTTGATGCGGCGGGTTCCGCCCGCCGCGGTGAATGTCGTACGTGCCGTCAGAGACGGCTGAAGGTCGCTGCGATCACTGCCAGGAGAACAGAGGGTCGCCGGCCTTGAGGTCGCCGTCCTCGCGGACGTCGCCCAGCGCGTCGGCGGTGGCTTCGAGGGCGACGATCGGGCAGACCGGCGACTTGCCGGCCGCCTCGACCGCTTCGGGGTTCCAGCGGATGATGTCCTGGCCGCGCGTCACGGTGTCGCCCTTGTTCACGAGCAGCTCGAAGCCCTCGCCGTTGAGCTGCACGGTGTCGATGCCGAGGTGCGTCAGCACGCCGTGCCCTTCGGCGTCGACGACGACGAACGCGTGCGGGTGCAGCGAGACGATGACACCGGCGACCGGCGAGACGGCCGTCGAGGGCTCGCGCACGGGGTCGATGGCGGTACCGGGGCCCACCATCTGGCCGGAGAAGACGGGGTCGGGCACAGCCGCGAGTCCGATGGCGCGTCCGGCGATCGGGGACGTCACGGTGGTCATGGGAAGCCTCCCAGGGGTGGAGATTCAATACGCGCCGCCACTACCTGTCCTGGGCGGCGCGCTGATCAGAAGCGTAAGTCATAGGAACTGAGGATTCCGCACACGTGAGCCCACCTGGCGGAGGTCGCGCGAGGGCACGCGCGCGCGTGCGCAGTAGAGCGGTGAGGGAGCCGTCGGCGTGACAGCCGGGGCGGGATTCGGCAGTTGGCGCGGACCGGGGGAGAGGCCCTCCGAGTGGCGGTCTTGACGACGCTCCCAAATCGATTTGCCTCGCCCAGGCGAGACCTGTACTGTCGTATCCCTGCCCACCACCGAGGCCCACAGTCAACTGTCGGCAAGGCGGGGGCGGCACCTATCGGATTATGATCCTTCCCGGATCTGCTGCTGTGTGCCCGTATGTCTTTATGGCTGCGGAAAACGAGCGGTAAGGGAGCGGAAAAACTCCTGATAGAGTGGTGGAACACGAAGGGAAGCGCCCGGAGGAAAGCCCGAGAGGGTGAGTACAAAGGAAGCGTCCGTTCCTTGAGAACTCAACAGCGTGCCAAAAGTCAACGCCAG
>NZ_JBVJDW010000019.1:0-80667 GCF_055582085.1 Streptomyces sp. NPDC042259
CGGCCGTGCACCTCACCGTCGAGTGCCAGACCAACGGCACCGCCCCGGTACGACGGGGTCGCCGGGCGCGGACGGTCCGTCGGCAGTTCGATCAGGTCCGGTGCTCCGGCCAGGGCCGTGCGCCAGAACTCCACCTGCCGGCCCGACACACTCTCCGGATCAGCGTCGTCACCGAGCACCTCGGACTGCCACAACGCGAAGTCCGCGTACTGCACCGGCAACGGCGACCACGACGGCACACCCCCACCGACCCGCGCCGCATACGCGACCGACAAGTCATCCGCCAACGGCGCCAACGACCAGCCGTCACCGGCGATGTGATGCATCAACACCAACAGCACCGACACCTCGGCACCCACCCGGAACACCGACGCCCGCACCGGCAGCTCACCCGCCAGATCGAACGCGTACCCCGCCGCCTCGTCCACCGCGGCACCCACCGAAGCGTCATCGGCACCGGTGAGGTCGATGACGTCGACGACCGGCGCGATGCCGTCGAGGACGCGCTGATAGGGGGTTCCGTCGTCCTCGGCGAACACGGTCCGCAGTGCCTCGTGCCGGTCGGCCACGTCGCCCAGGGCGGCCGTCAGCGCCGGGACGTCCAGCCGGCCGGTCAGGCGCAGGACGTAGGGCACGTTGTAGGTGGCGGTCGGTCCTTCCAGGGTGTGCAGGAACCACAGCCGTCGCTGGGCCGCCGACAGCGGCACCCGCTCCGGGCGGGGGCCGGCCACCAGGGCCGGGCGGGCGGCCTTCGCGTCGTCGAGGTGCCGGGCCAGTCCGGCGACGGTCGGGGATTCGAAGACGGCCCGGACGGGCAGTTCGACGCCGAACGCGGTCCGGATGCGGCTGATCAGCCGGGTGGCGCGCAGCGAGTGCCCGCCGACCTCGAAGAACCCGTCGTCGATGCCGACCCGGTCGACGCCGAGGACCTCGGCGAAGAGCCCGGCGAGGAGTTCCTCGCGCAGGGTGCGCGGTGCGCGTGCCGTGGTGTCGGTCCGGGCGGGGGCGGGCAGCGCGGCCCGGTCCAGCCGGCCCGCCGGGGTGAGCGGCAGCCGGTCGAGGACCACGACCGCGTCCGGGACGAGGTGCTCGGGCAGGACGGCCCGGGCGTACGCCGTCACGGCGTCGGGCAGCACGGTGGCGCCGGGCGCCGGCAGGAGGTGGGCGACGAGGCGGCCGTCGTGGACCGTCACCGTGGCCAGGGCGATGTTGCCGTGGTCGGCCAGTACGGCTTCCAGGCGGGCCGGGTAGGTGGTGAAGCCGGGTGTCGGCAGCGGGGCCCCGACGAATTCGAGCTGTCCCTCGGGGGTCCAGCGGGCGAGGTCGCCGGTGCGTACCAGCCGGTCGCCGGGTCCGCCGAAGGGGTCGGGGACCAGGGTGGGCGCGGAGCCCAGCAGCGGGCCGCCGACGTACAGCTCTCCCACGACACCGGGCGGGACGGGGCACAGGCCCGCGTCGAGCACGTGCACGGTGGCACCGGGCACCGGGGTGCCGAGGGGGACGACGGCGTCCCACGCGTCGGGGTCACAGCGGTGCTCGGTGACGACACCGGCGGCCTCGGCCAGCGTGTAGGTGTGCCACAGCGGTACGTCGACGGTCTCGAACCAGGCGCGCTGGAGCGATTCGGGCAGCGCCTCGCCGGTGACGAACACCCGGCGCAGTCCCGCCCGTGCCGCCGCCGGGCCCGCCAGCAGCTGGGCCAGTCCGGCGGGGGTGGTGTGGACGGTGGTCGCCGCACCGTCACGGACGACGGTCGCGCCGACGGTCAGCGGCCAGAGCACCTCGTCGATCTCGCCCGCCGTGCCGGGCGCGGAGGTGGCCCGCACCCGGTCGGTGGCGTCCAGGCGGTGTACGGCCTGGCGGGCGGCGATCCGGGCCGCGACGACGCTCTGCGGGACGACGACGGGGGTGCCGGTGCCCGCCGTGCGCAGGACGATCGGCTCGCCGGCGACGACGGCCGCCAGGACCCCGGCGGGCGGTGCCGCCAGCAGTTGCCGGTACGTCGTCTCGGTGTCCCCGTCGACGATCGCGACGGCGTCGGGCGCCTGGGCCCGGATCAGGTCGAGCAGGGCGGGCCCGTCGGCGGGGGCGGGGGCCGGGGCGGATTCGGCCCCGGGGACGGCGCCCGGCAGGGTGATCCGGTCCCAGGCGGTGTCCGGGTCCGCGGCGACCGCGTCGAGCAGGTGGAGGAACTGCTCGGCCATCCGCCGCACCGTGGCGGCGTCGAAGAGGTCCTCGGCGTATTCCAGGTCGACGCCGATGCCCGCGGCCGTGCCGTCCGCGCCGGTCCGCTCCTGCATGTGGAGGGTGAGGTCGAAGCGGGCGGCGCCCATCTCGACGTCCTCGTCGAACGTCGCGGTCAGGCCCGGCAGGGCGAGATCGCCGTCGTCGTCGTTCTCGAAGACGAGCATCACCTGGAACAGCGGGTGGTGGCCGAGGGAGCGCTCCGGGCGGATGGCGTCCACGAGCCGCTCGAACGGCACGTCCTGGTGGGCGAACGCGGCGAGGTCCGCCTCACGGACCCGGCCCAGCAGGTCGCGGAAGGACGGCTGCCCGGACACGTCGGTGCGCAGCACGAGGGTGTTGACGAAGAAGCCGACGAGGTCGTCGAGGGCGCCGTCGGTGCGGCCCGCGACCGGGGTGCCGATGGGGATGTCGGTGCCCGCGCCCAGCTTGGACAGCAGGGCGGCCAGGGCTGCTTGGAGGACCATGAACAGTGTCGTGTTGGTCTTCCGCGCCACGTCCTGGAGGCGGTGGTGGAGGTCGAGGGGGATGGTGAAGCCGACCTCGGCGCCGCGGTGCGAGGCCGCCGCGGGCCGCTGCCGGTCCGTGGGCAGGGGCAGCAGTTCGGGGATGCCGTCCAGGTGGCCCTTCCACCAGGTCAGCTGGCGGCCGACGAGGCTGTCCGGGTCGTCCTCGGCCCCGAGCAGCTCGGCCTGCCACAGGGTGTAGTCGGCGTACTGCACGGGCAGTTCGGGCCAGCGGGGCGCGCGCCCGGCGCGGCGGGCGGCGTAGGCGGTCGACAGGTCGCGGGCGAGGGCGCCGGTCGACCAGCCGTCGCTGGCGATGTGGTGGAGCAGCAGGAGCAGGGTGTGCTGTGCCGGTCCGTCGGTGAACAGCGTCGCCCGCAGTGGTGTCTCGGTCTCCAGGTCGAAGGCGTGCCGTGCCGCCTCGGTGGGGGTGGTGGTGCCCCGGGCGAGCACCGGGCGTGCCTCGTCGACACCCAGGACCCGCTGGTAGGGGTTGCCGTCGGCGTCGGAGGGGAGCACGGTGCGCAGGGTCTCGTGCCGTGCCACCAGGTCCCCGATCGCCGCTTCCAGGGCCGCGGTGTCCAGGTCACCGGCGAGCCGCAGCAGGAAGGGCACGTTGTAGGTGGTGTTGGGGCCTTCGAGGCGCTGCAGGAACCACAGCCGCTGCTGCGCGAAGGACAGCGGCACCCGGGCGGGGCGTTCGCGGCGGCGCAGGGCGGGCCGGTCGGTGGTGGTGGTATCGAGCCGGGCGGCGAGTCCCGCCACGGTGGGGTCGGCGAACAGGGCCCGCACGGGCAGTTCCGCGCCGAGTTCCGCGCGGACCCGGCTGAGCAGCCGGATCGCCGACAGCGAGTGGCCGCCGAGGTCGAAGAAGCTGTCGTCGACGCCGACGGAGTCGACACCGAGGACCTCGGCGAAGAGCTGGGCGAGGAGTTCCTCGCGCAGGGTGCGCGGTGCGCGCCGCACGCCGGAGTCGGCGGCGGCCTCGACGGGGAGTTCGGCGGGGATCGTCTCGACGACGACGAAGCGGGTCGGCGTCAGGTAGTCGGGCAGCACGGTCTCGGCCAGCCGTCGGGCGGCCGTGCCGTCGCCGTCGTGGACGACGTAGGCCACGATGCGGCCGGCGCCCGCCACGACGGCGGCGTCGGTGAAGACCTCCCGCAGCCGGGCCGCGACCTCGGCGGGGTTGACGCGGAAGCCGCGCACCACCCGGACGTCCTCGGCGCGGCCGAGCGGTTCGGTGACGCCGTCGCGGCCCCGGCGGGCCAGCTCGCCGGAGGGCAGCGTCGCCACCACGCCCGGCGGTACGCGGCGCCCCTCGGCGTCGACGAGGGCGTTCTCCCGTTCGTCGTCGGCAAGCAGGTCGAGGGAGCCGACCGGGGCGGCCGGGTCCTGGGCGGCCGCGGTGAGCAGCCGGATCAGACGGTCGCCGAAGGCGTCCATCGTGGTGCGGTCGAACAGGTCGGTGGCGTACTCGATCTCGCCGACGATGCCGGCGGGCTCGCCCTTCGGGCCGTAGCGCTCCTGCAGGCGGACGTCCATGTCGAACTTGGCGGCGTCGCCCTCGACGTCCTCCAGACGGGTGTGCAGGCCCGGCATCGACAGCTCGACCTCGTCGAAGTTCTCGAAGGTGAGCATGACTTGGTACAGCGGGTGCCGGGCCAGCGACCGGACGGGGTTGACGACCTCGACGACCCGCTCGAAGGGCACGTCCTGGTGGGCGAACGCGGCCAGGTCGGTGTCGCGGACCCGGCCCAGCAGCTCGGCGAAGCTCGGGTCGCCGGAGACGTCGGTGCGCAGCACGAGCGTGTTGACGAAGTACCCGAAGAGGTCTTCCAGGGCCTCGTCGGTGCGGCCGGCTACGGGGGTGCCGATGCCGATGTCGGTACCGCCGCTGAGCCTGCTCAGCAGCGCCACCAGCCCGGCCTGGATGGTCATGAACAGGGTGCTGTTGTGCTGTCGGCTGATCTTCAGCAGCGCGTCGTGCAGCTCGGCGCCCAGGCGCAGCGGCGACTCGGCGCCGCCGTAGGTGGCCACGGCCGGGCGGGGCCGGTCGGTGGGGAGGTCCACCAGTTCCGGCATGCCGCGCAGCGTCTCGGTCCAGTAGGCGAGCTGCCGGGAGATCGCGCTGTCGGGGTCGTCCTCGCGGCCGAGCAGCTCCCGCTGCCACAGGGTGTAGTCGGCGTACTGCACCGGCAGCGGCGCCCAGGCGGGTGCCCGCCCCTCGGCCCGGGCCGCGTAGGCCACGGACAGGTCGTCGCCGAGCAGGGTCTCCGACCAGCCGTCGCTGGCGATGTGGTGCATGAGCGGCAGCAGGGCGTGCTCGGTGTCGCCGACGCGGAACAGGGTGGCCCGGATGGGCAGTTCGGTGACCAGGTCGAAGTGGTACTGGGCGGCCTCGGCGAGCGCGCCGGTCAGGTGCTCGGCGTCGATGTCGACGACGTGCAGTTCCACGACCGCCTCGGCCGCCGGGACGATGTGCTGGTACGGCGTGCCGTCGGCCTCCCGGAACAGGGTGCGCAGCCCCTCGTGCCGGGCGACGACGTCGTGCAGGGCGGCGCGCAGCGCGGGCACGTCCAGGGGTCCGGAGAAGCGCATCACCAGCGGCACGTTGTACGTCGAGCTGGGGCCCTCCAGACGGTTGAGGAACCACAGCCCCCGCTGGCCGAACGACAACGGGACCCGCTCCGGCCGCACCGCCGGCCGCAGCGGCAGCCGCGCCCCGTCGGCCTGGTCCAGCCGGCCGGCGAGCCCGGCGACGGTGGGCGTCTCGAACAGGGCCCGGACCGGGACCTCCACGCCCAGCCCGGAGCGGATGCGGCTGATCAGCCGGGTGGCGAGCAGCGAGTGCCCGCCCAGCTCGAAGAAGTTGTCGTCGATCCCGACCCGGGCCACGCCCAGCACCTCGGAGAAGAGGCCCGCGAGCAGCTCCTCGCGCAGGGTGCGCGGGGCCCGGCCGCGGACGGCGGCGGACAGGTCGGGGGCGGGCAGCGCCTTGCGGTCGAGCTTGCCGTTCGGGGTGAGCGGCAGGCGCTCCAGGGTGACGAAGGCGGCCGGGACCATGTGCCCGGGAAGGGCGGCGGCCACGTGCTCGCGGACGCGGCCGGCATCGGCGCCGGCACCGACCAGGTACGCGGTCAGCCGCGGGTCGCCGGGCCGGTCCTCGCGGACGACCACGGCGGCCTGGGTGACGCCCGGTGCCGTGAGGACGGCGGACTCGATCTCGCCCAACTCGATCCTGAAACCACGGATCTTCACCTGGTCGTCGGCCCGGCCGAAGTAGGACAGGGTGCCGTCGACGGCACGGCGGGCCAGGTCACCGGTGCGGTACATGCGGGCCCCGGCCGGGCCGTAGGGGTCGGCGACGAACCGCTGCGCGCTCAACCCCGGGCGGCCGAGGTAGCCGCGGGCCAGGCCCGCGCCGGCCACGTACAGCTCGCCGGTGCTGCCGGGCGCCGCCGGCTGGAGCCCCTCGTCGAGCACGTAGACCCGCAGGTCGGGGATGCCGACGCCGATGACGCTGTGCGCGGCGGCGGCGGCCGAGGCGCGGTCCAGGGCCTGGTAGGTGACGTGCACCGTGGTCTCGGTGATGCCGTACATGTTGACGAGCACGGGGGCGTCGTCGGCGTGCCGGTCGTACCAGGACGCGAGGCGCCCCGGGTCCAGGGCCTCGCCGCCGAAGATGACGTACCGCAGGGCCAGTTCGGTGCCGGGCATCTCCTCGTCGGCCTGCATGAGCTGGTAGAAGGCCGAGGGCGTCTGGTTGAGCACGGTGACGCGTTCGCTGTGCAGCAGCCGGAGGAACTCCAGCGGCGACCGGCTCACCTCGTGCGGCACCACGACGAGCGTGCCGCCGTGCAGCAGCGGGCCCCACAGCTCCCACACGGAGAAGTCGAACGCGTAGGAGTGGAACAGCGTCCACACGTCACTGCCGTCGAAGCCGAACCACTGCTCGGTCTGCTCGAAGAGCCGCAGCACGTTCCGGTGCGGGACGAGCACGCCCTTGGGCCGTCCGGTGGAGCCGGAGGTGTAGATGATGTAGGCGCCGTTGTCCGGGTGCGGCCCGGGGCGGGCGGGGTCGGTGACCGGCCCGTCGGGCAGTTCGTCGATCACGACACGGGTGATGCCGTCGGGCAGTGCCACGTCCGTGCGGGCACCGGTCACCACGGCCACCGGCCGGGCGTCGTCCAGGACGAACGCGAGCCGCTCGGCCGGGTAGCCGGGGTCCAGCGGCAGGTAGACGCCGCCGGCCTTCAGCACGCCGAGGACGGCCACCACGAGGTCCGCGCGGCGCGGCAGGGCGAGCGCCACCACGGACTCCGGGCCCACGCCCTGGGCGATCAGGGCGTGCGCGAGACGGTTCGCCCGCGCGTTCAGCGCGCGGTACGTCAGGCGCTCGGCGCCGTCGACCACGGCGGTCGCGTCGGGGTGGGCCGCCGCGACGGCCTCGAAGCGGGCGGCCACGGTGTCCCGCGGCGGCTCGGGGGTGGTCCACTCCCCGACCAGCGCCCGGCGCTCGGCGGGGGCGAGGATGTCGGTCTCCCACAGCCGCCGGTCGGGGTCGGCGACGACGGCACGCAGCAGCCGGCCCAGCCGCTCGACGATCACCTCGACGGTGGAGCGGTCGAACAGGTCCGTGGCGTACTCGACCAGGCCCAGCAGCCCGTCCGGTTCACCGGCGGGGCCGTAGCGCTCCTGCATGTCGAAGTCGAGGTCGAATTTGGCGACGCCCGAGCCGACGTCCTCCAGCTGGGCCCGCAGGCCGGGGAGGCGCAGATCGCCCTCGGCGTTGTTCTGGAAGAGGATCATGACCTGGAACAGCGGGTGGTGCGCGAGGGACCGGGTCGGGTTGAGGACCTCGACCAGCCGCTCGAAGGGCACCTCCTGGTGCGCGTAGGCCGCGAGGTCGGTCTCCCGCACCCGGGCGAGCAGCTCCCGGAAGGTGGGGTTGCCGGAGGTGTCGGTGCGCAGCACCAGGGTGTTGACGAAGAAGCCGATCAGCTCGTCGAGCGCCTCGTCGGTCCGGCCGGCGATGACGCCGCCGAGCGGGATGTCGGTACCGGCGCCGAGGCGGGTGAGCAACGCCGCCACCGCGGCCTGGAACGCCATGAACAGCGTGGTGTTGGTGTGGCGGGCGAGTTCGAGCAGCTCGCGGTGCAGCCCGGCGTCCAGCTCGAACCGCACCTCGTCGCCCCGGAAGCTCGCCGCGGCCGGCCGGGGCCGGTCGGCCGGCAGCTCCAGCTGCTCCGGCAGCCCGGCCAGGGTCCGCTTCCAGTACGCGAGCTGCTTCGACAGCAGGCTCTCGGGATCGTTCTCGTCACCGAGCAGCTCGTGCTGCCAGAGCGTGTAGTCGGCGTACTGCACGGGCAGCGGCGCCCAGCCCGGCGCCCGGCCCCCGGCCCGGGCCGCGTACGCCACGGACAGGTCCCGGGCGAACGGTGCGTCCGACCAGCCGTCGCTGGCGATGTGGTGCAGCAGGAAGAGCAGAACGTGCTCGGTCTCCGACAGCCGGAACAAGGTGATGCGCAGCGGCAGTTCGGTGGCGAGGTCGAAGCCGTACCGGGTGGCGACGGACAACTCCTCGGCGAGCCGGGCCTCATCGGTGTCGACCACGGTGACCTCGGGCCGCTCCGCGTCGACGATCAGCTGGTACGGCGTGCCGTCCACCTCGGGGAACCGCGTGCGCAGGCTCTCGTGGCGGGCCACGATGTCACCGAGCGCGGCGTCCAGCGCCGCCCGGTCCAGGGCGCCGGACATCCGCAGCAGCAGCGGCACGGTGTAGGTGGCGCTGCGCCCTTCGAGCCGGTACAGGAACCACAGCCGCCATTGCGCGGCCGACACCGGCACGAGGTCCGGTCGCGGCATCGGGGCGAGGGCGAGCCGGGACTGCTCGGCGCCCTTCATCCGCTCGGCCAGCTCGGCGACGGTGGGCGACTCGAACAGGTGCCGGATGCCCAGCTCCACGCCGAACATCGAACGGATGCGGCTGAGCAGCCGGATCGCGGTGAGCGAGTGCCCGCCCAGGGTGAAGAAGCTGTCGTCGATGCCGACGGTCGGCACGCCGAGCACGGCGGAGAAGAGCCCGCAGAGGATCTCCTGTTCCGGGGTGCGCGGTGCCCGGAAGGACAGCGCCACCAGGGCGTCGTCCCCGGCCTCCGGCTCCGCCACGGCGGCCGCTGCCGTCGCCTCAGGATCTGCTTCTGCCCCGGCAGCGGCCGCGACGGTGCCGAGGAGTGCCCCGACGGGCAGCTCGGCGTCGTCCACGAAGGAGGTGAGGAGGCGGACGAGGTCGGCCGCGAGGACCTCGATGCGGTCCGCGTCGAAGAGGTCCGGCCGGTATTCCAGCCGCAGGCGCAGCCGCTGCCCGGGCAGCACGGAGAGGGTCAGCGGGTAGTGGGTGGCGTCGTGGTCCTCCAGCACGCTCGCGCGCAGGCCGGGCGCGGGCTCCCAGACGTCATCGTCGTCGTGCGGGTAGTTCTCGACCACGGTCAGCGTGTCGAAGAGTTCACCGAGCCCGGCGATGCGCTGCACGTCGTTGAGCCCGATGTGCTGGTGCGCGATCAGCCGGGACTGCTCGTCCTGGACCCGCTCCATCAGCTGCCGCAGCGTCTCCGCCGGGTCGAGCCGGACGCGCACGGGCAGCGTGTTGATGAACATGCCGATCATCGCCTCGGTACCGGCGAGTTCCGGGGACCGGCCGGAGAACGTGGCGCCGAACACCACGTCGTCGCGGCCGGTGCGGCCGCCGAGCAGCAGGCTCCACAGCCCCTGGACCACGGTGTTGAGGGTGAGGCCGTGGCCGCGCAGCCGCTCCCCCAGCCGGCCGGAGACGTCGTCGGGCAGGTCGCAGTAGACCTGGACCGGGCGTTCGGGTGCGGCCGTGCCCGGCACGGCCAGCAGGGTGGGAGCGTCGAGCCCGGCCAGGGCGGCCCGCCAGGCGTCGTCGCACGCGGCCCGGTCCACGGATGCCAGCCAGGCCAGGTGGTCGCGGAAGGCGGCGGGCGCGGGCAGGCCCTCGCCGCGGTAGAGCGCGAACAGCTCGTCCAGCAAAAGCTGCATGGACCAGCCGTCGAAGAGGATGTGGTGATTGACCAGCACGAGCCGGTGCTCCTCCGGCGCCAGCCGGACCAGGGTGAACCGGAGCAGCGGCGGGCGGCCCAGGTCGAAGCGCTCGGCGCGGGCACCGGCCACGACCCGGGCCAGCTCGCCGGCCCGGTCGGCCTCGGGAAGCTGGGAGAGGTCCACCTCGCGCCAGGGCAGCTCGACGTCGTCGAGGATCACCTGGACGGGCTGGGAGAGGCCCTCGTGGTGGAACCCGGCGCGCAGGTTCGGGTGGCGGTCGAGCACGGTGGCGGCCGCCGCCCGCAGGGCGCCGGCGTCCAGCGGGCCGCGCAGGTCGAAGACCTCCTGGACGGCGTACACATCGGCGCCGTCGGCGTCGTAGAGCGAGTGGAAGAGCAGGCCCTCCTGGAGGGGGGCGAGGGACAGCACGTCCGCCAGATTCGGCAGGGCCGTCTCGAGCTGCTCGATGTCGCTCTGCGACAGGGCCACGAGCGGCAGGTCGGAGGGGGTGAAGCCACCGGCGCGTACCGTCGCGAGGGAGGTGAGTGCCGCGAACCAGGCGTCGGCCAGCTCGCGGACCGCCTCGTCGGAGAGCAGCCGGCCGGCCCAGGTCCACTGGGCGACGAGCCGCGGCCCGTCGGGGTGGTCCACGGTCGTGGCGTCCAGCTCCACGGTGAGGCCGAGCGGCATGGCGTCGTCGAAGCCGGCGCCGAGCGCCGGGGCCTCGGGCGCGGGCGCCCAGTCGGCGATCTCGGGGGCGGCGAACCTGCCGAGGTAGTTGAAGCCCAGCTGGGGGCGGGCATGGCCGGACAGCGCGGCGGCGGTGCCCGCGTCGAGGTGGCGCAGCAGGCCGTAGCCGATGCCGTTGTCCGGCACGGCGAGCAGCTGTTCCTTGATCTGCTTGAGGGCGCGCGGGCCGTCCGCCGTGCCCGGGTCGACCCGGACCGGGTAGGCGCTGGTGAACCAGCCGACGGTGCGGGTCAGGTCGAGGCCGTCCACGATGTCCTCGCGGCCGTGCCCCTCCACCTCCAGCAGCAGCGCGGACGCGTCGACGCCGCGGCGGCGCCGCCACTCGGCGACGGCCAGGGCGAGGCCGGTGACCAGGACGTCGCGCACACCGCCGTGCACGGCGGCGGGGACGGCGCCGAGCAGCGGCGCGGTGACCTCCGCCGACAGGGTCAGGGTCAGCGTGCGGGCGGTGGCGCGCAGGTCCGTGGCGGGGTCCAGCGGGCGGTCGCCCAGCAGCGGGTCGGGGGTGGCCGACACCGCCTGCCACAGGGCGAGTTCGCCGCCACGGGCACCGGCCTGCTCGGCCAGCACCTCGCTCCAGCGGCGGAACGAGGTCCCGACCACCTCGAGGGCGCCGCCCTCCCAGGCGGTGCGCAGATCGGCCAGGAGCGGCTGCCAGGAGACGCCGTCCACGGCGAGGTGGTGGACGAGCAGCAGCAGCCGCCCGGGTGCCGTTCCGGCGTCGAACCACACCGCGCGCACCAGGTCCCCGGCGTGCGGGTCCAGTTCGTCCTGTGCGGCCCTGTGGTGTCCGGCTATGGCGCGGCGCAGGGCCTCGTCGTCCGCCCCGGTGACGTCGACCCGGCGCACGGCCGGGGTGACGCCGCCCGGCTCGGGGATGGTCAGCCGCCAGTCGTCGTGCAGGCGCATGCGCAGCGCGTCGTGCCGGTCGAGGACGGCGCGCAGCGCGGTGGCCAGCCGTTCGGTGCCGAGCCCGGGCGGGACGACGAGCAGCGTCGACTGGTGGTACCCGGCGACCGGGCCGCCCAGCTCCCGCAGCTCCGCCATGATCGGCGTGGGGCGCAGGGTGCCGGTGCCGATGTCGCGGACGGCCGGGGCCTCGGGCGCGGTCGTGCGGGCGGCCGCGGCGATACGGGCCACGGTCTTGTGCTCGAAGACGTCGCGGGGGGTGATGTGCAGCCCGGCCTTGCGGGCGCGGCTGACCAGCTTGATCGAGACGATGCTGTCGCCACCGAGGTCGAAGAAGCCCTCGTGCGTCCCGACCTCCGGCAGGCCCAGCACCTCGGCGAAGAGACCGGCGAGCAACTCCTCCTCCGGGGTGCCCGCCTTGGTGGGCGCATCGGTGTGGGGAGCGGGCAGGGCGGCGGTGTCGAGCCGGCCGTCCGCGGTGCGCGGCAGCGCGTCGACGATGACGTAGCCGTCCGGGACGAGGTAGTCGGGCAGGGTGCGGGCGAGGCCCTCGCGCAGGTCGACGGCGCGCACGGACCGGCCGGCGACGGGGACGACGTAGGCGACGGGCCCGTCCACGACGGCCGCTTCGGCCACGGCGGGGTGGGCGGTCAGGGTGGCGGTGACGCGGGAGACGTCCAGGCGGGTGCCGTGCACGAGGACCGGCTCGCCGAGGCGCTCCAGGCGGCCGTCGGCGGTCCACCGGGCCCGGTCGCCGTCGGCCGTGCCGGTCACCCCGTCGGGCACCGGCTCCCCGTGCTCGTCCACGACCCGCACCGGGCGGGCGGCGAGTTCCGCGCGCTCGGCGCCGGTGAGGATGTCCAGGGCGCCGATCCGGCGCTCGGGGTCGGCCACCGCGGCGCGCAGCAGCCGCTCCAGCCGGGCGGTCAGCGCGGCCACCGTGGCGCGGTCGTACAGGTCCGTGGCGTACTCGACGATCACGTCCACGCCGGCCGGGGTGCCGTCGTCCGCGTGGCGCTCGCGCAGGCGCAGGTCGAGGTCGAACTTGGCGACGCCGGTGGCGGCCTCGTCGACCTCCACCTCCAGGCCGGGCAGTTCGGGCCGGGCCAGGCCGAGGTTCTCGAAGGTCAGCATGACCTGGAACAGCGGGTGGTGGGCCAGGGACCGCGGCGGGTTGAGGGCCTCGACCAGGCGGTCGAACGGCACGTCCTGGTACGGGTAGGCGGCCACGTCCGTGGCGCGCACCCGGCCCAGCAGTTCCCGGAAGGTGGGATCGCCGGAGGTGTCGGTGCGCAGCACCAGGGTGTTGACGAAGTAGCCGACGAGCCCGTCGAGCCGCTCGTCGGGGCGGCCGGCGGACGGGGTGCCGAGCGGGATGTCGGTGCCCGCCCCGAGCCGGGTCATGAGCGCGGCGAGGGCGGCCTGCACCACCATGAAGACGGTGCTGCCGGTGGTGCGGGCGAGCGCGGTCACCGCCCGGTGCAGACCGGCGTCGAGGTGGGTGCGCAGCTCGTCGCCGGCGAAGCCCGCGGCCGGGGGCCGGGGGCGGTCGGTGGGCAGCTCGACGAGCTGCGGCAGCCCCTCCAGCGCGGCCCGCCAGAAGTCGAGCCCGGCGTCGGTGTCGCCCTGCCACAGGGTGTAGTCGGCGTACGTCACCGGCAGCTCGTCCCACCGCGGTGCCCGGCCGTCGAGGCGGGCGGTGTAGGCCGTGGACAGGTCCGCGATCAGCGGCCGCTCCGACCAGCCGTCTCCGGCGATGTGGTGCATGAGCAGCAGCAGGGTGTGCTCGTCGGTCCCGGTACGGGTGAACAGGTTGGCCCGCAGGGGGATTTCGGTGTGCAGGTCGAAGGGGTACCGGGCGGCTTCGGCCACGGCGGCGTCGAGGTCCTCGGTGGTCACCACGGCGAGCGGTACGGGGGCGTCCAGGACGTGCTGGCGGGGGACCCCGTCCACCTCGGGGAAGACGGTGCGCAGCGTCTCGTGCCGCCGGGCGACGTCGCGGACGGCGGCGCCGAGCGCCTCGACGTCGAGGGTGCCTGTGAGGCGCAGGACGAGGGGGATGTTGTAGGTCGCGCTCGGGCCCTCGAGCCGGTGCAGGAACCACAGTCCGCGCTGGGCGTGCGACAGCGGCATCGGGTCCGGGCGCTCGGCCGGGACCAGCGCGGGGCGGGCGGCCGCAGCGTCGTCGAGACGGGCGGCCAGCCCGGCCACCGTCGGCGCCTCGAACAGGGTCCGGATCGACACCTCCCGGTCGAAGGCGGTGCGGATGCGGCTGATCAGCCGGGCGGCCAGCAGCGAATCGCCGCCCAGGTCGAAGAATCCCTCGTCCACCCCGGCCCGATCCACGCCCAGGACGTCGGCGAAGAGCCCGCTGAGGATCTCCTCGGCGGGGGTGCGCGCGTCCCGGCCCGCCCCGGCGGCCCGCTCCGGTGCGGGCAGGGCCCGGCGGTCCAGCTTGCCGTTGGGGGCGAGCGGCAGCGCGTCGAGCGTCACGTACGCGGACGGCACCATGTGCGCGGGCAGCCGGGCGGCGAGCCGGTCGCGTACCGTCGCGGGCTCCGCCCCGCCGACGAGGTAGGCCACCAGGCGCTGCTGCCCCGGCCGGTCCTCGCGCACGGTCACGGCGGCCTGGGCCACCTCGGCCAGCTCGGTGATCGCGGCCTCGATCTCGCCCGGTTCGATCCGGAAACCGCGGACCTTCACCTGATCGTCGGCCCGGCCGGCGAACTCCACCAGGCCGTCGTCCCGCCGGCGGGCCAGGTCGCCGGTGCGGTACATCCGCTCGCCCGCCGCGAAGGGCGAGGCGACGAACCGCTGCGCGGTGAGACCGGGCCGGCCCAGGTAGCCGCGGGCGAGCTGCACGCCCGACACGTACAGTTCGCCCTCCTCGCCCGGCGCCACCGGGCGCAGGGCGGCGTCGAGGATGTGGATCTCGGTGTTCCACAGCGGGGTGCCGATGGGCACGTTGCCCTGGAACGACCCGGCGCGCACCTCGTGGGCGGTGACGTCGATCGACGCCTCGGTGGGGCCGTAGTGGTGGGCGAGCCGGATGCCCAGCTTGGTGACGACCTCTTCCGCCAGGGCGGGCGGCAGCACCTCACCGGCCACGAAGAGCAGCCGCAGGGCGAGCCCGGGGGTGTCGCGGAGCGCCGGGAGGGCGGCGGCCAGCAGCGAGGGCACGAACTGGGCGACGCTCACGCCGTGTTCGGCCGCATACGCCAGGAGCCGGTCCGGGAGGCCGACGACCTCGTCGGGGGCCAGGCAGATCGTGGCCCCGGCGATCAGCGGCAGCCAGATCTCCGAGCCGGACGCGTCGAAGCTGAACGAGGTCCGGGCGAGGACGACGTCCTCGGGGGTGATGTCCCACGCGTGGGCCTGCCACAGCATGTGGTTCACGACGCCCCGGTGCGGCAGCACCGCGCCCTTGGGCCGGCCGGTCGAGCCGGACGTGTAGATGACGTAGGCGGCGTGGTCGACGCCGATCGCGGCGTCGGCCGCCGCGCCCTCGCCCTCGCTCAGGTCGAGTTCGTCCAGGAGCAGCACGGGGGCCGGTCCGGCCGGAAGTGTGGCGGCGGTGTCCGCGGTGGTGACGAGGACCGCCGGGCGGCCGTCGGCCAGCATGAAGGCGATCCGCTCGGCGGGGTAGCGGGGGTCGACCGGCAGGTAGGCCGCGCCGGCCTTCAGCACGGCCAGCATGGCCACGACCGTGTCGGCGGACCTCGGCAGCGCCAGCGCCACCGTCCGCTCGGGGCCCGCCCCGAGCGCGAGCAGCAGCCGGGCCAGGCGGGCGGCGCGGCGGTCGAGTTCGGCGTAGCTGAGCGTCGTCGCACCGCAGATCACCGCCGGATGGCCGGGCCGGATCTCCACCTGGGCCCGGACGAGTGCCGGCAGCGGCATGCGCACCGCGTCGCCGTCCCCACCGGACCGGACCGGATTACGCGTCGCACGAGCATCCACGCTGCTGAACTCCCCACTAGGTCGGCGCCTTGGAACAGCCGGGAAAGTTGCACGTCCGGCACGATGGGGCACGGTACGGAGCGGCATTTTCGCCGCGTTATCGCGTGCGTTTTCGCCTCGGGTGCCGGCCGATACCACCGCGATAGCCGCTGTGTCCTCAATCGCCGGACGGGCTTCTGTGGTGGTCGGCCGTCACCGACGCACCCCCCTGCCGAAGGATCGGCAGGGGGGTGCGGGGTGCCGCCTCGGGGGCGGGCAGGGGGCGAGGAGGGTCAGGCGCAGCGGGTCACCCGGCCGGCGGCCGGTGGGCGGCGGACCGGGTGTGCCTGTTCGAAGCCGTAGGCGAGGCGGAAGAGGTCCGGTTCGCCGAACGCCCCGGCGGTGAAGGTGATGCCGACGGGCAGGCCGTCCGACCAGCCCGCGGGCACGGTGATCGCCGGGTAGCCCGCGACACCGGGCGCGAGGGCCGAGCCGTGCCACTCGGGGTCGCCCTCGACCGGGTCGATGAGCCACGGCGGCGGCCCGGTCGGCATGGCCAGCGCGTCGAGCCGGTGCTCGGCCATGACGGCGTCGATGCCGTCGGCGCCCGCCATGCGGCGCACGGTGGCGAGCGCCTCGCGGTACTCCGCACCGTCCAGGTCGTAGGCGAACGACGCGAGCATCTCCAGGGTGTCCTGGCCGAAGCGGGCGAGTTCGACCTCGGCGTTCTCCCGGTTGGCCGCGACGAGTTCGGCGATGCTCCGGGGGTGCTCCCCGGGGGTCCGGGCGAGGTAGCGGTCGAGGTGGTGCGCGGTCTCGTGGGCCACCACCAGGCCGATGGCGGGGTGGGTGGTCAGCTCGGCCGCCGCCGTGATGTCGGTGTCCTCGACGATCACCGCGCCCGCACGGCGCATCGCGTCGAGGGCTTCCCCGGCGACGGCGTCGGCCGCCTCGCTGTAGCCGAAGAACACCTTCCGGGGCACCCCGATGCGCCGTCCGCGCAGACCGTCGGCGTCGAGGAACCGCCGGTAGTCCAGGCGGGGGGCGCCGGCGGTGTCCGCGTCCAGCGGGTCGGGGCCGGCGATGACGGAGAGGACCTCCGCCGCGTCGGCCACGGTCCGGGTCAGCGGGCCGATGGAATCGAAGCTCGGAATGGCGGGGATCATCCCGGCCCGGCTGGTGAGCCCGGTGGTCGGCTTCACTCCGACCAGGCAGTTCGCGGCGGCGGGACCGAGGATGGACCCCACGGTCTCGGTGCCGAGCGCGACCGCGCACAGGTTCGCCGCGACCCCGACCGCCGACCCGGAGCTCGACCCGTGCGGTGACCGGTCCGTCGCGTAGGGGTTGCGGGTCTGTCCGCCCCGGGCCGACCATCCGGCCGAACCGCTGACCCAGGACGTCTTGTTGGCCTTGCCCAGCAGCACCGCGCCGGCCTCCCGCAGCCGGGCGACGACCGTGGCGTCGCGCTCCGGGCGGGAGCCGAGCATGACGGTGGAGCCGCTGGAGGTGTGCATCCGGTCGGCGGTGTCCAGGTTGTCCTTGAGCAGGACCGGGATGCCGTGCAGCGGCCCGGTGCGCGGTCCGGCGTCCAGGCGGGCGGCGTCCGCCTCCGCGTCCGGGTTCACCTCGATGACCGCGCGCAGCCCGTCGTCGAGTCGCGCGATGCGCTCCAGGTACCAGCGGGTCAGCTCCAGCGCGCTGAGCCGGCCGCCGGCCAGGTCCGCGCGCAGTTCCGCGAGGGCCGCTTCGGCCAGGTCAGCCACGGGGCACCGCCAGCCACTCCGAGAGCTTCCCGAGCAACGCCGTTTCCTGGTCGGTGAGATAGAAGTGCCCGCCGGGCAGCCGCGTCTCCGCGAAGGGCCCGGTGGTGGTGTCGGCCCAGGCCCGCACGTCCTCCGGGCGCGCGTCGGCGTCGTCCTCCCCGTAGCAGGCGTACACCGGGCACTCCAGCGGTGTGGGGGTCCCCGGCCGGTAGGTGCGGACCAGCTCGAAGTCGGCGCGGATGGGCGGCAGGACGAGGTCGCGCAGCTCGGGGTGCTCGAAGAGTTCG
Source organism: Streptomyces sp. NPDC042259 (assembly GCF_055582085.1). Taxonomy (NCBI): domain Bacteria; kingdom Bacillati; phylum Actinomycetota; class Actinomycetes; order Kitasatosporales; family Streptomycetaceae; genus Streptomyces; species Streptomyces sp. NPDC042259. The sequence continues at coordinate 17,458 of NZ_JBVJDW010000019.1, forward strand.
GCGTCGTAGCCGCCGAGCCGTTTGACCTCGGCGAGCAGGGCCTCGTCGTCGTCGAAGCCGGCGCCCTCGCCCCGGCGGGCCGACCCGGCCGGTGCCGACTCCCGGCGTGCGGGCGGCACCTGCCCCGAGACGATCAGCGCGTGCACATCGACCCGCTGGGCCACCTCGTAGGCGATCCAGGCGCCCATGCTGTGGCCGAAGAGCACGAGGGGGACGTCGAGTTCCGGTGCGAGCGCCTTCGTGACGGCGTCGACCAGGGGCTCCATCCGGTCCACGCAGGGCTCGGCCACCCGGTCCTGGCGCCCCGGGTAGCGCACCGCGAGGACCTCCACGTCGCCCGGCAGCCCGCCCGGCCAGGTCCGGAACGCACTCGGCCCGCCACCGGCGTGCGCGAAGCACACCAGGCGCAGCCGGGGCCGGCTCACCCGCCCGTACCGCCGCAGCCAGGGGGCGGCCTGGTGCGTGACCGTCATGGTGTTCCTCCAGTGCTGACGTTCCCGGGGCCGCCGGGCGGCCGCGGCGGACCGGCCGACGCGTGCGGCACCAGGGGTCCCCAAGGGGGAAGGAAGGACGCCGGGTGCCGTCGGCGCACGTTAACGGGCGTCGATATCGGTGCCGTATCGGTCGTCTATCCCGTGGAACTGGGGGTTGAGCGGAACGCAGTGCAGCGGAGCCTGTTCCCGGCGGGCCGCCGCCGTCATCCGCTCCCGGGCCGCGATGCGCTCGGGGTCGCTCTCCTCGGTCTCGACGAGTTCCCGGGCGTGCAGCGCGATCAGGTCCGGCAGGCGGTACTGGAAGCGGCCGTCGGATCCGGCGTGGGTGACCTCCAGCAGGGTGGCGTCGACGAGTTCCTCCAGGAGTCCTTCGGCGTCCATCGCCCCGGTGTCCAGCAGCGCCTGCCCCATCCACACGGCGACGCGGTCACCGTCGAGGAGACCGAGCCGGCGGTAGAGCCGGGCCGCCGCGGGCTTGAGGCCGCGGTAGCTGTTGTTCAGGGCGGCCCGCAGCGCGGGCGTGCCGCTGCACAGCTCCTCCAGGCGGTGGCGCGGGTCCCGCAGGCGGGCGATCAGGTGGGAGAGGTTCCAGTGGGGCTTCGCCGCGAGCCGGGCGGCGGCCGCGGACAGCGCGAGCGGCAGCCGGTCGCAGAGCCGGGCGAGCCGTTCCACCGAGGCGCCGCCCTCCTTGCCCCGCTCGTCCCCCACCAGTGCGCCGAACAGCGTCACGGCCTCCCCCGGGGCCAGTTCCGACAGCCGCAGCCGGACGCGGGCCTTGACCGCCAGGACGCGCTGGCTGATCAGGAGGATGCCGCAGTCCCCCGTCGGGGGCACCCACTCCGGTGCCACGGTGTCGTTGGGTACGCCGTCGAGGATGACGAGCACCCGGCGCTGGTCGAGCCGCCGGTGGAGTTCGGCGATCCGGTCGCGGTACTCGGCCGGGATCCGCGATTCGGGTACCCCCAGCTCCCGCAGCAGCTCGGCCGGCGCGGCCACGAGACCGGTGCGGTCCAGGTCGACGTAGAGCTGCCCGTCGGGGAACGCCTCCGCGGCGCGGCGGGCCCAGTGCAGGGCGAGCGCGGTCTTGCCCACGCCGGAGCGGCCGACGAGCAGGCCCACGGCCGGAGCGCTGCCGGGCTCGCGGTGGTCGGCCAGGGCGTCCAGGGCGGCCAGCTCGCCTTCGCGGCCGACGAACGTGGGCGCGCCGGGCGGGAGTTCCGGTTTGGCGCGGTCCACGCGCAGCGGTTCGGGGAAGCCGCCGAGCGGCATCAGCCCGGATGCCTCCTGGAGGATGGCGGTGTGCAGTTCCTGCAGGACGCGGCCGGGCTCCAGGCCGAGTTCCTCCCGGAAGACCCGGCGGGCCTCGTGGTAGAGGCCGAGGGCCTCGGACCGGTGCCCGGAGCGGTAGTGGGCGAGCATCAGCGCGGCCCGGGCGTGTTCCCACAGCGGCCGCTCCTGTACGAGCGCGGAGAGTTCGGCGACGATCTCCCGGTGCCGGCCCAGTCGCAGTTGCAGGGTCGCGTACTGCTCGTAGGCGGAGAACCGGTGGCGCTCCAGCAGTTCCGCCTCGGCCTCGACGACGTGGCTGGAGATGTCGGTGAGGACCGGGCCCCGCCACCGCGCCAGCGCCCGGCCGAGCAGGTCGGCCGAGGCGTCGGTCTCGCCGCGCTGGGCGAGCAGTTGCGCGGTCTCCACGTCCTCGGCGAAGGCCACCGAGTCGATGCGGTGCGGTCCGGTCCGGATCGCGTAGCCGGGTGTGGCGGTGGTGATGACCTCACCGGCGTAGCCGGCCGCGGCGAACGCCTTGCGGAGGCTGGCCACGCAGATGGCGATCTGGGTGCGGCTGGTCGCGGGCGGGTGCCCGCTCCACACCGCTTCGATGAGCCGCTCGAGGGTCACCACCCGGTCGGGCGTGAGCAGCAGCATCGCGAGGACGGTCCGCTGCCGCGGCCCGCCGATGGCCAGCTGCCCGGACCCCGCCCAGACCTCCAGCGGGCCCAGGACGCGGAAGTCGAAGCAGACGTCGCCCCGGTCCGCCGGCTCCCCCTGCGGCCGTGGGGCGCGTGGCTGCAAAACTCCTCCCCGCGCGGAGCGCGGCAGCGGTATCTCGATCATTTGCGACACTCGTACATCCCCCGTTTCGTGTCCTAGCTCACAGCGGTCGCGGGACACGGCCGGTCACCCGTGGCGGGTGGCGCGGCCCTCGCCGGGGCCGTGGTCGAAAGGGCCCCCCGCGGACCTCGATGTGCATGGTCCAGACTTAACACCTCAAGGTCGTCGCATCACGTGCCGCGCCCCTCCACCCGCGCGTTCGGCCGGCCGTATCGCGCGCGCGGCAGCCCTCGTCAGGGTGCGGACGCGGCCGGGTACGGCGCCACAACACGGCCGATTCCCCAACAATTTCCCGCGATTGTCTGACCGTAAGATGACATTTCGGTGCGGTTCGGTATGCGATGTCCCGGTGTGCTCGTCGAACCTGGCACACACCCCGAAAGGCGGTCAACTGATCAACCCATCAGTTGATCGCGGTGTTCCCGGCCGTCGACCACCGCGGCCGCCGCACCCGCCTGGGAAACCTACTCCCAGGGCGAGTTCACGCCGCGGCGATATTCGATGTCGTGAAGCGCCTTCCCGAGAGCGGCAGTTGTGCGCCTCGGGTCGAACCGGAGCTTCCGTATCCGGCGGGGCGGCGACGGCCGCGGGGTCAGCTGGGGGGCAGCCGCGGGCCGGCTGAGGGGGCGGATATCCGCCCCCCGGATACGGGAGCTGCCCCCGTGGTCCGCGCGCTCCGCGCCGCGCAGAATCGGATCATGTTGTTGAGCGATGACGAGATCCTCCGTACCGCGCCGACCCGTGTCCCCGGCACCGAGGTCCGGGCCACCGGTCTGCACCGCAGCTACGGCCGCGGCAGCGGGGTGGTGCACGCGCTGCGGGGAGTGGACATCACCTTCGCACCGGGCACGTTCACCGCGGTGATGGGTCCGTCGGGCTCGGGCAAGTCGACGCTGTTGCAGTGCGTCGCCGGGCTCGACCGGCAGACCTCGGGGGCCGTCCACTGGGGCGCTACCGAGATCACCGCGCTGCCCGAGCGGAAATTGGCTCAATTGCGCTGTACCGAGGCCGGTTTCATCTTCCAGGCCTACAACCTGATGCCGAGCATGACCGTCGCGCAGAACGTCGCCCTGCCCGCGCTGCTGGCCGGTGCCCGGGTCGACTGGCGCGCGGTGGCCGAGGCGCTGGCCCGGGTGGGCCTGCACGACCGGCGGGGCGTACGGCCCGGCCTGCTGTCCGGCGGACAGCAGCAACGCGTCGCGGTGGCCAGGGCCTTGTTCAACCGGCCGCGGATCCTCTTCGCCGACGAACCGACCGCCGCACTCGACCGTTCCACCGGCCGGGAGGTGATGTGGCTGCTGCGCGAAGGCGTGGAGAACGAGCGGCGTACCTGTGTGATGGTCACGCACGACCCGGTCGCGGCGAGCTTCGCCGACCGCGTCGTCGTCCTCGCCGACGGGGTCCTGATCGACGACCTCGTCCGGCCCTCGGCGGCGCTGATCGCCGAGAAGCTGAGCGGGCTGTCGTGCTGAGGCTCGCGTGGGGGACCCTGCGCATGCGGCCCGCCTCGTTCGCGGGCCTGGCCACGGCGCTCCTGCTGGCCATCACCGTGATCACCCTGTTCGGCTCGCTGATCGCGGCCGCGCTCGGCGCGGGCGGGGACTCGCGGCTGACGGTGATCGGCGGCGCGTTCGGTGAGATCGCGATGGTGATGTCGCTGTTCGTGGTGGTCAGCACGCTCGGCTTCTCCGTACGCCAGCAGTACCGCGACCTCGCGTTGATGCGGATGAACGGGGCCCGGCCGGCGCAGGTCAAGCGCCTCATCCGCTGGCAGGTGCTGCTGGTCACCGCGCTGGTCTCGCCGCCCGCGTGGGCGCTCGGATTCTGGGCGGCCCGGCGGTTCCTGGCCGAACTCGTCACCCGGGACCTGGCCGCCGCCTCCGTCAGCGTGCGGTTCTCCCCGCTTCCCATGGCGATCGGCACGGTGGCGGTGTCGCTGGTCGGGCTGCTGGCGGCCAAGCTGGCCGGCCGCCGGATGGTGCGCGGCCGGCCGTCCACCGCCCTGACGGAGACGGCGGCCGAGCCGGGCGGGCTCGGCCCGGTCCGCGCGCTGATCGGCGTGGCCGCCCTGGTGGGCGCCGCCCTGCTGTGCCGGGCGATCGCACACCGCCCGGGGGACGAGGCGGCGATGGCCGCCCTGCTCGGGGCGCTGACGCTGATGGCCGCCCTCGGACTGCTCGGGCCGGTGCTGGTACGGCTCGTGGTGACCGTGCTGGGGCTGCCGCTGCGGCCGGGCGCCCGCCGGCACACCACCGGCTCCGGCGGCTGGCTCGGTGCCGCCAATCTGCGCGGCCACGCCCACCGGCTGTCCTCCACCGTGGTGCCCATCGCCCTGCTCGTCGGCCTGTCCACCACCTTCGCGGCCATCACCGGAACGATGCGGCACGCCGCACCGCACGGCGCCCTGGCCGGCCCGGCCGCCGAGAGCGACATGTGGCTGCGCGGCGTGGAACTCGCGATGCTGGCCGGGTTCGGGGCGGTGGCCGCGGTGAACACCCTGGTGTCCCTGACCGCCTCCCGGCGGCGGGAGTACGCCCTCCTCGCCCTGATCGGCGCCACCCGGCGGCAGCTGTACCGGATGCTGGGCGCGGAGGCCGCGCTGACCGCGGCGGCGGGTGTCCTGCTCGGCACCCTGGTCGCCGCCCCGGTGAGCGTCGCCTTCGCGCTCGCGGTCACCGGCGAGCCGTGGCCCTGGGTTCCCCTCGACACCTACGGTCCGCTCGTACTGGGCGCCCTGGCGCTGACCGGGACGACCATCCTGGCCACCGGTGCCTGGGCCACCGCCCGCCCGGCCGTGTCCGCGGTGGCCGCGCCATGACCACGGCCACGCCCGTCGCGAAGAGCGCGCCCGCCACATGGTGGACGGTGCGGCCGGGCACGGCCGGCTACGCCCTGGCCGGACTCCCCCTGTCCCTCGTCGGCGCCGTCTACGTCCTGGCCGTCCTGTACTTCGGGGGCCTGTTGTCGCTGACCCTGGCCGGGCTGCCGCTGCTCGCCGCGGGCCTGCACGGCGCCCGCCACCTCGGCCGCTTCCACGCCACGCTGATCCGCCGCCTGCTCGGGGAGACGATCGAGGCACATCCCCCGAGGCCGGCCGCCACCCGCTTCCTGCCGTGGGTGCGGGAGGGGGTGAGCGACCCGGCCGCCTGGCGCAGCATGGCCTATCTGCTGCTCCGGCTCCCGGCCGACCTGCTGGCCTTCCTGGCGGTGGCCGCCCTGCCGTTCCTCGGCGTGTGGTCGGTCGTCTGGGCCCTGGCCACCCGGCCCGGACCGTGGGTGGTGCTGGGCATCGTGGTGGCCGCCGCGCTGGTGCTGGCCGCCGCCCCGGCGGCGGTCCGCGCGACGGCGGCACTGCACCGCGCGCTCGCCCGGGCGCTGCTCGGCCCGACCGCCGCCCAGCGGCGGCTGCGCACCCTCGAATGGGCCCGCAGCGCCGCCGTCGCCGAGAGCGACCGCGGCCTCCGCCAGATCGAACGGGACCTGCACGACGGGACACAGGCCCAACTGGTCGCGATCGCCATGACGTTGTCGCTGGTCACCGACGCCCTGGAAGCCGAGGAGACACCCGGCCTCGACCGGCCCCGCGCGCTCGTCGCCCGCGCCCGCACCCAGACCGACTCCGCCATCTCGGAGCTGCGCCGCTTCATCGACGGCATCAGCCCGGCCGCGCTGGACCGCGGACTGATGGAAGCACTGCCGCAACTGACGGAACGGGCCAGCGTGCCGGTGACGTTGACGGTGGAACTCGACGAACAGCCCGACGCGGGCATCGAGCGCGTGGCGTACTTCTGCGTCGCCGAGCTGCTGACCAACGTCGCCAAGCACAGCGGGGCGACCCGGGCCTCGGTGGACGTACGCCCGGCCGACGGCCGCGACCGGCTGGTCATCCGGGTCCACGACGACGGCGTCGGCGGCGCCCGCATCGGCGCCGGCAGCGGCCTGCTGGGGCTGTGCGAACGGCTGGCCGCGGTCGACGGCGCCCTGACCCTGCACAGCCCCTCCTCCGGTTCGACCACCGCGACGGTCGAACTCCCCCTCCGCATCTAGCCCCCCTTTCCGAACCCAGCCCCCCGACCAGCCGGACTCCCGCCACCGAAGCCGACCGCGTACGCGCCGCCCGGCCGAAGGAGCCTGCGCGCTTTCCCGGAACGAACCAGGACGAAGGAGCACATCATGCGAGCTGCCCGTATCCGGCACGCCGTGCTGGCCGCGGTCGTGGCCGCGGGCATCGTGACGGCGGTCACCTCCGCCGCGGCGTCGGCCGTGCCGGATGTGCCGACCGCTCCCGAACTGCCCGCAGCCACCGCCCGGACACTCGCCGGCCACTACGCCGCGAACCACCGCTACATCGCGAAGGCCGCGCGGGCCGCCGCCCGGATGGGCGACGACGACCGCGCGCGGACCCTGGAACGCCTCGGCGCCGACGGCCGGAACTACCTGGAGTTCGACGCCACCGGTGACGGCCAGGCGGTGGAGGTCGTCGGCGACGTGACGAAGGCCCGCCGGATCGCCGTCCTGGTGCCGGGCGCCGACACCACCGTCGACACCTTCGACCACCTCGGCACGGACCACGCCTCGGTGGGCGGCGGAGCCCGCTCCCTGTACGCGGAGATGCGCGCGCTCGCGCCCGGCACCCCGTCCGCCGTGGTCGCCTGGTACGGCTACCGGGCACCGCGCACCCTCAGCCGCGACTCCCTGACCGACGACCGGGCGGTGGACGCCGGCCCCCGGCTGCGCGACCGACTGGACCGGCTGCACCGCCTCAACGCCGGCGCCCGGACGACCCTGGTGTGCCATTCGTACGGCACGGTCGTGTGCACGGAGACGCTGCGCCGGGCCGGTGCGGCGACCGGGTCCGGCCCGGCCGCGGTCGTCGCGGTCGGCAGCCCCGGCGTGGGGGTCGCCTCGGTCTCCGGCCTGGGCTCGCACGTCCCGTTCTGGGCCGGCCGGGGCAGCCGCGACTGGATCGCCAACGTGCCGCACGTCCGGGTCGGCGTCCTCGGCGAGAACCTCGGCTTCGGCACCGACCCGGTCTCCCCGGGCTTCGGCGCCCGCCGGCTGCCCACCGGTGCCGCCCGGCACAGCGACTACCTGGAACCCGGCGGCCTCTCCCTGCGCAACATCGCCCTCGTCGGCCTGGCCCGCGACGCGGAGGTCTCCCATGACTGAACTGTCGGTACGACCGGGCACCGGCCACGCGCCGAAGCCCGTGCCGCCCGCCCCCGGCCCGCCGTCGCCCGCGCCGACCCGGACGGACCGCCTGCACCGGGCGGTGCTCCGGATCGACGCCGCGACCCCGGCCTCCCGCGACCGCGCGGTCGACGTCCTGCGGGCACTGGCCATCCTCGGGGTCGTCCTCGGCCACTGGGTGGTGACCGCCGTGGTGCTCCGGGCCAACGGCCACCTGGAGAGCGACAGCCCGCTGCGCCACATGCCGGCCTTCGCCCCGGTCTCCTGGCTGCTCCAGCCGCTCGCCGTGTTCTTCTTCGTCAGCGGCCGGGTGGCGGCGACCAGCCTCGCCACCGCGACCGCGCGCGGCACGAGCCATCCCGCGTGGGTGGCCGGGCGGCTGCGGCGCCTGATGCGACCGGTGGCGGCCCTGCTGGGCACCTGGGCCCTGGTGCTGCTCGGGCTGGCGACGGCGGGCCTGGCCCACGAGACGATCCACACCCTCGTGATGCTGGCCGTCTCCCCGCTGTGGTTCCTCGGGGTGTATGTGGGGCTGACGCTCGTCACTCCCCTGGTACGACGGGCGGCGGGTCCGCTCGCCGTGGCGGGCTTCACCGTGGTCGCGGGCCTGGACCTGCTGCGCGCCGCCACGGACGGCACCGGCTGGACCGACACCGTCCGGTGGCTGAACCTCCCCGCCGGATGGCTCGTGCCCTACGCCCTCGGCGCGCTCTGGGCCACGGGCGGCCTCACCCGCCGCCGCTCCCTCGCCCTGCTGACCGGCGGCGCCGCCGCCGTCGCGGCCCTCATCTCGTGGGGCGGCTACCCCACGAGCATGGTCGGCGTCCCCGGCGAAGCCTTCTCCAACCTCAGCCCGCCCAGCCTGGCAGCGGTCTGCTTCGGCCTGGCCCAGTGCGGCGGCGCGCTGCTGCTGGCCCCCCGGCTGCGCCGGCTGGCCGGAGCGCCTCTCCCGGCCGGGCCCCGGTGCGCACCGGCCGGACGCCCGCCACGCGAGCCCGCCGGGGCCCGGCCGGGAACGGCGCCACGGGCCACGTACGGGCAGTTCCTCTGGGCCGCCGTGGCCCTGCTGAACCTGTCCGCCATGACCGTCTTCCTCTGGCACCAGACGGCGATGATGACCGCCACCGTGGCCTCCCTCGGCCTCGGCCACTTCCTCTTCGCCCTGCACACGGCGCCGGACACACCGCTGTGGGCCCTGGCCCGCCTCGCCTGGATCCCGTTGTTCGCGGCCGTGCTGGCCGCGTACTGGGCGGCGTTCCGCGGCCTGGAATCCGGCCGCGCCCACCGGTGACGGACGACCGGCGGACACCCGAAGCACCCACCCGCGAAGGAGCAGTGAAAGTGACCGACCCCAAGGCAGTCGACAACGCCGTGGACGTCCTCTCGGTGGCGTCCGTGAGCGCGCTCTACCTGAAGTACCAGGACGATCTGCGAGCGGTCCGGGACCAGCAGCGCGAACTGCTGCGGCGCCGGGGCGGCGCGATGAAGGCGCAGCTCGACGACTACGAGGCCGAGATCACCTATCTGCTGCTGCGCGACCGGCGCCCCGAGTCGGTGGTCGAGATAGGCACCTTCCACGGCTGGTCCACGATGTGGATCCTGAGCGCGCTGCGCGACAACGGGCGGGGTCGTCTGTACTCGTTCGACGTGGTCGACCACGTCGTGCGGAGCGTGCCCGCCGAGCTGTCCGACGCTCGCTGGACGTTCACGAAGGGCGACGTCCGCGAGCGGCTCGCGCGGCTCCCCACCCGGACGGACTACTTGTTCGTCGACGCCGACCACGGTGCCCGGTTCGCACGCTGGTACACCAAGAACCTCTTCCCGCTGATGCCGGCCGGCACGCCGGCCAGCGTCCACGACGTCTTCCACCACCGCTTCGCCAAACCCCTCAGCGAGGGCTCGGTGGTCGTCAAATGGCTCGCCGGGCGCGGCATCCCGTATTTCACTCCATCGGCCGCGAAGGCACCGGAGGTGATCGAGCGGCTGCGTGAGGTGAAGCGGGAACTGAACCTGGACGAGCCGGTACGGGACAGCGGCCACAACCCGATGATCTTCTTCACGCTCTGAGAGGCGGCCCTGGGGCCGTCGTGTGCCCGTCGTGGACCCACCCGGCCCCCCGAGGTCCGTCGGCTCTCACTGGCATCAAACCACCACTAAGGGGGAAAGTGGGCACGTACGCCTGGACCGACGCTCCGGGCGAGGACCTCGGCACGAGGTGGTGCTGCCCATGGCTGACCGTGACAAGCGCGGACCCGACCCGGCCCGGGAGACCCGGCAGGCGGGAAGACCGACGGAGCCCCTGGAGCGGGCGGAGGGTTCGGAGACCGAAGGGGAACGCAGGCGCAGAAGGGCCCAGTTCCTCCGCGAGCTGAACGAGGCGAAGGAACTGCGGGACCGGGTGCAGCCGCGCCGGGCCCGGGCGGCGCGGATGCGGCAGCAGATGCGCATGCGGACGTTCCGCTGGTGACACCGGTGACGCGGGCCCGACACGGGCGGGCGCGCACCCGGCCACGGCCCGGTTCCCGGGTGCGGCGTACGGGCGACGCACCGGCGCCCGTACGGGCCACGTGAGCCACATCTCTTCGGACTGCCGCACGACGCAGCGCGGAAGACCTCTCGCAACGGCCGGGTTTCTGCCACGATTCCGAGTGGGCGGGGTGCTGTCCCCGTCCGGCCCGGCACCGCCTATGACCAGTGGGAGAGTCACGGTGTACTTCGCCGCACTGCTCGCGCGCACCGAAGACGGGTGGCAAGCGAGCGACACAGATCTCGACAACGTGGAAACCTTGTCGGACTTCGCCGACCTGGCCCGGGAGGCCTCGGTCGACGACGACACGGTCCTGGTGTTCATCGAGCAGGAGGACGCCTGGTTCGGTCTCGTCCGGGTGGACGGCGAGGAGGACCCCCGCATCTACCTCTCGGACGCCGTGGCGGCCGGCCGCAGCTCGTACGGCGCACTGCTGGCCGACGAGCTGCTGGGCCGCGAGGAGGACGAGAGCGATCTGGACAGCCTCGTCGATCTCGACGGCACCGAGGACGGCGAGCCGGCGGACGCGGCGGACGACGACACGGCGGTGGCCGCCGAGCCGGTGCCGCCGGGTCCGCTGGGCGACACCCAGATCCTGGCCGACCTCGGGATGAGCGAGAGGGAGCTGCAGGCGCTCGCCCAGGACGCGCTCGGCGAGATCGCGGACATGCTCGGCTGCACGGACGTCCTGGAGGCCGTCCGCTGACGGCCGCGCGCTCGCGCAGACTGGTGCCATGAACGCTGTCGCCGAGAACCCCGGGCACGACCCCGTACGCGATCCGTGGCGCGGCCCCATGCGGGCCGCGCTGGCGGAGGCCGTCCAGGCCCCCGCCACGGGTGACGTGCCGGTCGGCGCGGTCGTACTGGACCCGGACGGCGCCGTCATCGGCCGCGGCCGCAACGAACGCGAGGCCACCGGCGACCCCACCGGCCACGCGGAGGTCCTCGCGATCCGCGAAGCGGCGGCCGCCGTCGGCGAGTGGCGCCTGTCGGGCTGCACGCTGGTGGTGACCCTGGAGCCGTGCACGATGTGCGCGGGCGCGATCGTCCTCTCCCGGGTGGACCGGGTCGTCTACGGCGCGGCCGACGAGAAGGCGGGTGCGGCCGGCTCCCTCTGGGACGTCGTCCGTGACCGCCGCCTCAACCACCGCCCCGAGGTGATCGAGGGGGTCCTCGCCACCGAGTGCGCGACGCTCCTGACCGACTTCTTCCGCACCCGCTGACGCCTTCCCGGGCGCCCCGACGGAGCCCGATTACAAAGCACGGCCCACTGTCCGCTAAGCTTCCTCTCGGTAGCGTGTCCGAGCGGCCTAAGGAGCACGCCTCGAAAGCGTGTGTGGGGGCAACTCCACCGTGGGTTCAAATCCCACCGCTACCGCCACGAACACCCCTCCGAACGCGGAAACGCGATCGGAGGGGTGTTGTGTTTCCCGGCGGGCCCGGGGCAGCGGGGTCACGCGTCCGAGGCGGGCGCCCCGTGGGCCACCGGGCCCATGTCCGGGCGCCGCGTCCGGGCCATGGGCCGGACGCGGCGTACCGACCCCGCGGGGGTCGGGTGGATCAACGGTCGGAGGACTCGGGCGCCCCCGCCCGAACCGCTTCCCGCTCACGCACACCGTCACCGGTGGACCGCCCGCCGCAGGCGACGGCGCGGGAGGGCGCCCGGGGTGCCGGGCGGCGGAAGGCCGCCAGGGCCACTCCCGCCAGGACGATCAGGCCGCCGACGCCGGCCATGAGGCCCGGGACGGCGCCGAGGAGGGCCGCGTCCAGGGTGAGGGCCGCCACGGGGACCGCGTAGAGGACGAGGGAGCTGGTCGACGCCGTGGCCACCGCGAGGACCCGGGACCAGGTGCAGAAGGCCAGGACCGTGCAGGCGAGGCCGAGCCATACGACGGCGGCGGTCTGCCGCCAGTCGGCCGCGATCAGCCGGGTGGCCGCGTCGGGGGTGAAGACCAGCAGGGGAAGAAGGCCGAAGAGGCTGCCGTAGAAGATGCAGTCCATGCCCGAGTACCGGCGCAGCAGGGGCTTTTGCAGGATGAAGGACGTGGCCTGGGCCGCCGCCGCCAGGACGATCATCGCCATGCCGGAGTACGAGCCGCCGCCGTCGCCGCCGGCCGTCGCCACCACGAGGGCGCCGCACAGTGCCACCACGAGCCCGGCGACACCCCACGCCCCGGGGCGCTCCCGCAGGACGAGCATGCCGAGGGCCGTGGCGAAGACGGGGGAGGTGGCCACGAGCATCGCCGCCGTGCCGCCCTCGACGTGCCGCTCACCGGCGTAGAGGAGCAGTTGATAGGCCGTCATTCCGGTGAGACCGAAGCCGGCCATGCGCACCAGGTCTCCCCGGCGCAGCCGGCTGATGCGGCCGGTGAGCACGCAGGGCAGCAGCAGGACGACCGCGAAGACGAGGCGGAGGACCGCCATGGCCGTCGGGGAGTACCCCTCCAGCGCGATGCGGATCGCCGGGAAGGCCGATCCCCACAACAGGGCCGTCGCGGCCATGAACTTCCACGGAGTCACTGCTCGGCGCTCGCCCGGCATGGTGTTACCGCCTCACGGTCGGCCGGATGGGGACGCTTCCGAAGCTACCGAGACCCACTCCATAAGTCGAATAAAGAATTCCGCTACCGACTCAAAGGATTCCTTGGGGGTGCGCGGGCGCGGGAATTCTACTCCCGGCACCGGCACGCCTGACGGTAAATTCCGGCTTTCCCCCATGCCGAGCCTGATTGTGGTGAAATCGCCCCAGGTCAAAAAGCGGCCTTCTCCGGGTCAGAACCAGCACCCAGAAGAGGACCTCATGCAGGTGCCCACCCAGGTCATCGCCGCCCATTGCGTGGTGACCTTCCCCGACGTGGTCGACATCGAGAACGCCCCCGGCCTCCGCACCGCACTGCAAAGGATCATCAAGGCCCATGCGCATACCTGCGACGCGCTGATCGCCGACCTGTCGGCTTCCCGCTTCGCCACCGCGACCGTGCTCTCGGTCCTGGTGGAGGCCCGGCGGCATGCGCGGCACGACGGAATGGATCTCTATGTGGTGGTGCCGTCACCACTGGCCCGCAAGTCCTTCGTCATCACGGGACTGAACGAATCGATTCCGCTGTACGCGACGCTCGGCGACGTCCCCGGGCGCACGGCACCACCGGTCCCGGTCGCCGCCCCGGCCCCGGTCGCGTCCTCCGCCACCCGAATGCCCCGTCAGCCGGTGGGCGGCGAGGACCGGACGCCCCCCTGACCGGGCCCCCGGCCGGCCCGCACCCGCGCGCGAGGCGCACGGGCACCGAAAAGCCCCGGCTCCGGACCCGTGCTCGACACGGGTCCGGAGCCGGGGCTCCGGTGTTTGGTACGGGGGAAGCGGCGATCGGGGGGACAAGCCGCTTCCCCCGACGAGGACACGGTCTCCAAGTACGGGCCGCAGTCAGGGGAAAGCGCGGCCCGGACCCCGCAGTGAGGCCATGTCCCGCACCCTCCGGATTCCTGCCAGACCCGTCGGGTGCACGGTCCATCCTCCGCCCGGGCGAAGGCCCGACGGGCTGCCGAACGGCCCTGCTTGCCAGGCCTTTGGTCCTTAAAGACGGGGTGAGTGCCCCCACGGCGACACGAGGACCGCAGGTCCCCCCGATCTTCGACCGTACGTACGGTTAGACTCTCGCGACCGCACAGGGGAGCAGCCGGGGAGGCAGCGCGTCATGGCGCAAGCGAGGAAGATCGCCACCTACGTCGTCGTCATTTTCGTGGGGTACACGATCATCACCTCCCCCGCACGGTCGGCCGAGCTCGTCCAGCTAGGCTTCGAGGGGATCTCGGACGCCGCCAAGAGCATCGGCGAGTTCATGACCCAGCTGATCAATTGACCGACTCCGCGTCGCTCGTTCGGAGGACCCCGTGATTCGCCACCTCGTCCTGTTCAAGCTCAACGAGGGCGTCGAGCGCGACGACCCGCGCGTCGTCGCCGGCGTGCGGGCGTTCGAGAAGCTGGGCGGCCTCGTGCCCGAGCTGCGCTCCTGGGAGTGCGCGTGGAACATCACGGACCGCCCCATCGCCTACGACTACGCGATCAACTCCTCCGTCGAGGACACCGCCGCGCTGCAGCGCTACCTCGACCACCCCGAGCACCAGGCGGGCGTCGCGCTGTGGCGCGAGTTCGCCACTTGGGTGATCGCCGACTACGCGTTCTGAGCGGTTCGTCCGGCCCGTTCGCGGCGCAGGCACCGCAAGACCCCTCACCACCACGGTGAGGGGTCTTTTTGATGCTCAACACGATGTTATGGGGTGCTTGCACACAGTGCACATGTCTTGTGATGCTATGACCGCTTTTCCCGGATGAGTTGAGTGAATTGAATGTGTCGACGTGAAGGGGTGGCGTGACCGTGTCGGCCCGTACCGTGCCCGAAGCCCCCCATCAACGCGACAATCCCGGCACCGCCGCCGGACCCGTCGGCCCCCGGGCCACCGGCCCCTCGGCGACCGGCACCGACAGCACTCCGGCCACCCCCGCCGCCTCCGCTACCTCTGCCCCACCGGCCACCTCGGCCACCCCCGCCAACCCGGGCAACCCGGCCAACCCGGCCGCGTCCGATCAGACGGCCTCCGGCCAGGCCGGCGGGCCGGGCCCCGACGCCGAGAGCGCCCCGCGCACCCGGGAGAGCCGGGGCGCGGACGCCCGGGCACTGACCCAGGTGCTCTTCAAGGAGATCTCCACCCTGGAGCCCGGCACCCCCGAGCACGCCCGGGTGCGCGCCGCCCTGATCGAGGCCAACCTCCCGCTCGTGCGCTACGCGGCGGCCCGCTTCCGCAGCCGCAACGAGCCGATGGAGGACGTCGTCCAGGTCGGCACGATCGGGCTCATCAACGCCATCGACCGGTTCGACCCCGACCGGGGGGTGCAGTTCCCGACCTTCGCGATGCCGACCGTCGTGGGCGAGATCAAGCGCTACTTCCGCGACAACGTCCGCACCGTCCATGTGCCGCGCCGGCTCCACGAGCTGTGGGTGCAGGTCAACGGCGCCAGCGAGGACCTGACGGTGCTGCACGGCCGCTCCCCCACCACGGCCGAGATCGCCGAACGGCTCAAGATCGGCGAGGACGAGGTGCTGGCCTGCATCGAGGCCGGCCGCTCGTACCACGCGACCTCGCTGGAGGCGGCGCAGGAGGGCGACGGGCTGCCCGGTCTGCTCGACCGGCTCGGGTACGAGGATCCGGCACTCGCCGGGGTCGAACACCGGGATCTCGTGCGCCATCTGCTCGTGCAACTGCCGGAGCGCGAGCAGCGCATTCTGCTGCTGCGCTACTACAGCAACCTGACGCAATCCCAGATCAGCGCCGAGCTGGGCGTCTCGCAGATGCATGTGTCCCGGCTGCTCTCCCGGAGCTTCGCCCGACTGAGATCCGCAAATCGAATCGATGCCTAACCCTTACGGGTGACACGTTCCTGCGGTGATGGGGCAGATATATCGACTTGACGCTACAGCGCGTTGCCGACATGTGACATTCTGCAGGAACTGCGTTTGCCACAGCGCGGCCTCCGGTATTCAGGTGGGGGCCGAACCCTTCGTCCGTACCCTCGGCAGGGGCGCCGCTGTGAATCCGTCCGCGACCTCAAGGGGGTGGCATGTCCGTAGACCTGGGCAGCGCGAAGGTGCTCGCCAATGACGCACCGCACGCCGTGCTCGACGACTGCGAAGCCATCGACACCCGCACCCTCTCCCGCTCGCTCTTCCTGCGGCTGGCCTCACTCGACAAGGACAGTGCGGAGCGTACGTACGTCCGCGACACCCTCATCGAACTCAACCTCCCCCTCGTGCGCTACGCGGCGGCCCGCTTCCGCAGCCGCAACGAACCGATGGAGGACATCGTCCAGGTCGGCACGATCGGCCTGATCAAGGCGATCGACCGGTTCGACTGCGAACGGGGCGTGGAATTCCCCACGTTCGCGATGCCGACCGTCGTGGGCGAGATCAAGCGCTTCTTCCGGGACACCAGTTGGTCGGTGCGGGTGCCGCGCCGTCTGCAGGAGCTGCGGCTGGCCCTCACCAAGGCCAGTGACGAGCTGGCGCAGAAGCTGGACCGGTCGCCGACCGTCCCCGAACTGGCCCTGTGCCTGGGGGTGTCGGAGGAGGACGTCGTCGACGGCCTGGCCGTCGGCAACGCCTACACCGCCAGCTCGCTCGACTCCCCCTCCCCCGAGGACGACGGCGGCGAGGGCTCGCTCGCCGACCGCCTGGGCTACGAGGACACCGCGCTGGAGGGCGTGGAGTACCGCGAGTCGCTCAAGCCGCTGCTGGCCAAACTCCCGCCCCGTGAGCGGCAGATCATCATGTTGCGGTTCTTCGCCAATATGACGCAGTCGCAGATCGGCGAGGAGGTCGGCATCTCGCAGATGCACGTCTCCCGGCTGCTCACGCGCACGCTGTCCCAGCTGCGCGAGGGCCTCATCGCCGACTGAGGCGGCCATCCGCTCCCCGGGCATGTACTCCTGACGGTACGTCAGCCACACTGTGCCGATGCGACGGAAGACGATCGTCTCCGCTTCGGCCGCCGCGTGCTGGCTGGCGGGCCTCGGTTGCCTGGGGGCGCTGCTCACGGGGTGCGGCGGCAGCGACCACGACGGCTATGTCGCGACGGAGGCCGCCGGGCCCGGTGCGTCCCGGCTCGGGGTCGTGCCGCCGACGGGCGGCGTGCGGCTGATCCCGCTGGACGCCGGTTCCGGAAAGCCGTCCCCCGCACCGCGCGGGAGCGCCTCCGGCGCACCGGAGGCACGCCCGTCACAGACGGCCCGGGCCGCACCCCCGGCCGGTAGCCCCGGCCCCGGCGCTCCGGTCGGCCGCGCCGCCACGGCCGGGTCCGTGCCCGGCCCGACGAACGCCCCGGCCGCTACCGGCGGCGCGGGCCCTGCCGGCGGGGGCGGCGGCCATTCCCCGGGGCCGTCCTCAAGCGGTCCGGGCCGTCCTTCGCCGGCCACGGGCACCCCGTCCGGCGCTCCGGCGGTGCTGGACATCGGCACTCCGCGCCGTGAGCCGGACACCGACCGCCGCTGGTGCGAGCGGGTGACGGTGTCCTTCACCCACACCGGCGGGCGGCCGGTGACGAGGGGCACCGTCGTCTTCGGCACCCATGTCGTGGGCCCGCTGGGCACCGACTGGGCGACCCTCCCGTCCTCGGAGCCGCTTCCCGTGCCCATCGACGCGGGCCGGACACGCGAGAAGACGTGGACGGTGTGCGTCGACGCCTGGCGGGTGCCGCCGGGCGTCCACATCGAGACGCGGGACGTCTGGGTGCAGTGGTGGTGAGGTGCGGCGCGTGCACCCCGCGATCGGCCCGGCTCAGAGCGCGAGCCAGGCCACCCCGGCCACGATCGCGATCGCGATGATCACACCGATGATGACGCCGGCGCCCGGACCGGAACGCCGGGCGGCGGCGGGCGCGGCAGCCCGCCGGGCGGGCTGGCCCTCGTCGACGAAGGCACGGAACATCTGGGTGCTGCCCGCGGGGTCGTAGTTGCCCTCGGGGCCCTGCTGTCGCTGGTTGGCCATAGGCCAGGACCCTAGCGAAACGGTTGCGCTGGCCGCGCGCGGGGTGGTGTCCGGCGGTCCTTCGGCTACCGGCCGGTCTTGCCGCCTCTCGCCTGGCCGGCGGTCCTTCGACTACCGGCCGGTTTGCCGCCTGCGGCGGCGAGGCGCCCTGCGGGCGCGTCCTCAATCGCCGGACGGGCTGGATGTGGCTGAGCCCAGGCCCCACTAATCCCCCTTTGCCGCCGCCACAAGCGCGCTTAACCCGGAGCCGGGGAACCCTTGGGGTGAGCTTTACCCGAATCCGTCCGATTTCATTTGCCTGCGGCAACCAACGACCTCTATCGTTGCCCTAAGCAACCGATAGCAGCGAGGGGTCGATGGCCGCACCAGAGCAGTACGAGGAGCTGGCCCGGCAGCTCGGCGCCGTCGGGGCGGTGAAACGCGAACTGGCACGGGCGCTCCCGCATGACTGTTCACCCGCGTCGGCCATCATGCTCACCCTGCTCCACCGGTACGGCGAGATGCGGATGAGCAAGCTCACCGAGCTGCTCGCCATCGACATGTCGGTGACCAGCCGGCACGTGTCGTACGCCGCCGAGCGCGGCTGGATCGACCGGCAGCCGGACCCCGCGGACAAGCGGTCCCGGCTGCTGCGGCTGCTCCCCGAGGGGGAGGCGCTGCTGGAGGAGGTGTCCGCGCGGTACACCGAGGCGCTCGCCACCTGTCTCGAGGACTGGTCCGACGAGGACGTCGGCCGGCTCGTCGAGCTGCTCGGGCGGCTGCGCCGGGACTTCGGCGACTGCCGGGCGCGTGCTCCCCAGCACGCGGCCGCGCAGCACGCGGCCGGCTCCCTCACCCCCACGTCCGCGTAACCGCACCACCCGCACCACCATCAGACGGAGAAAAGGAAGTTCATGGCTAAGACCACACCAGCCGGTGTGCGGGGCGGCCACGCCAAGCCCGGGGACCCGCAGGGCTCCGGCGCCCCCATGACCCACCGGCAGATCATGGAGGCACTGTCCGGGCTGCTGCTCGGCATGTTCGTCGCGATCCTGTCGTCGACGATCGTCTCCAACGCCCTGCCCGAGATCATCTCCGACCTCCACGGCAGCCAGTCCTCTTACACCTGGGTGGTCACGGCCTCGCTCCTGGCGATGACCGCGTCCACACCGCTGTGGGGCAAGCTCTCCGATCTCTTCAGCAAGAAGCTGCTGGTCCAGATAGCCCTGGTCGTCTACGTCCTGGGTTCGGCCGCCGCCGGTCTGTCGCAGAACAGCGGCATGCTCATCGCCTGCCGTGTCGTCCAGGGCATCGGCGTCGGCGGTCTGTCGGCCCTGGCCCAGATCGTCATGGCGGCGATGATCTCCCCGCGTGAGCGCGGTCGCTACAGCGGCTACCTCGGCGCGACGTTCGCCGTCGCGACCGTCGGCGGCCCGCTGCTCGGCGGCGTCATCACGGACACCAGCTGGCTCGGCTGGCGCTGGTGCTTCTACGTCGGTGTGCCGTTCGCGGTCATCGCGCTGATCGTCCTGCAGAAGACCCTGAAGCTGCCGGTGGTGAAGCGGGACGTCAAGGTCGACTGGCTGGGCGCGTTCTTCATCAGCGCCGCCGTCACGCTGCTGCTGGTATGGGTGACGCTGGCCGGCAAGAACTACGACTGGATCTCCTGGCAGACCTACGCCATGGTCGGCGGCTCGGTGCTGCTGGGCGCGGTCTTCGTGTACGTCGAGTCCAAGGCGGCCGAGCCGATCATCCCGCTGCGGCTGTTCCGCAACAAGACGATCACGCTGTCCTCCCTCGCGAGCCTCTTCGTCGGTATCGCGATGTTCAGCGGCACGGTCTTCTTCTCGCAGTACTTCCAGCTGGCACGCGGCGAGTCGCCGACGATGTCCGGTGTGATGACGATCCCGATGATCGCGGGCCTGTTCGTCTCGTCGACCGTCTCCGGACAGATCATCACCAAGACGGGCCGCTGGAAGAACTGGGTCGTCATCGGCGGCGTGCTGCTCACGGCGGGCCTCGGCCTGCTCGGCACCATGCGCTACGACACCCCGTACTGGCACCTGGCCTGCTACATGGTCCTCATGGGTCTCGGCATCGGCATGATGATGCAGAACCTCGTCCTCGCCGCCCAGAACCAGGTGGCGCCCCAGGACCTCGGCGCCGCCAGCTCCGTCGTCACCTTCTTCCGGTCGCTCGGCGGCGCGGTGGGCGTCTCGGCACTCGGCGCGGTGCTCGGCAACCGGGTCACGGACTACGTCAAGGACGGCATGACCGCCCTCGGCCCCAAGGCCGCGGCGGCCATGGGCCACGGCGGTACGGGCGGCGGTGGCATCCCCGACCTGGACAAGCTGCCGCCCCCGATCCGCACGGTGATCGAAAGCGCCTACGGGCACGGCGTCGGCGACGTCTTCCTCTACGCCGCGCCCTGCGCCCTGCTGGCCTTCATCCTGACCCTCTTCATCAAGGAGGTCGCGCTCAAGAGCCGGCCCGGCGGACACGCACCGGCGGAACCGGCCCCGGCCGACGCCACGCCCGCGACGGCGGCGGCCCGCGACTGACAGACCCCGGCGGCCCGGGCGCGGTTCGAGCGGAGACGCGCCCAGGGTGCCGGCACCCGGGACCTGAACGGCATGGACGGTCCCGGACGACAGGCCCCGGTGGGGGTGTGCGCACAGGCAGGGGACGGCCTGCACGCCACCCACCGGGGCCTCTCGGCGTTCACGGGCCGGTGACACCTGCCCGGTCGCCCCGGTCGCGCATGACCCCTCCCCGGTCGCGCATGACCTCGATGCCCGCGATGACGGTGTCCAGGGCGAAGTCGAAGTCCCGCTCCCGCGCCTCGGCGAGCGTCGTCTCCGCCAGGTCCTTGGTCATCGCCATCGCCTCGGGGTGCCGCTCCGCGAAGTCCGGGCGGTCGTTCACCGTGGCCACGACCTGCCGGTAGTACTCGTCCTCGGTCAGCCCCGTGCCCCGGCAGCGCTCCTTGAACAGCCCCTCCACCGCGCTGAAGCCGTAGACGAACTGGAACACCGCCGAGAGGGCCCCGCTCATCCCCTCCTTCGACACCCCGCTGCGCTTCATCACCGCGAGGATGGCGTCGGAGAAGGCCATCGCACGCGGGCCGATGTTGAGGTAGCGGCCCAGCAGCGACGGCACCCACGGGTGGGCGACGAGCAGCTTGCGGTACTCGACGGCCAGGGCGCGCAGCTCATCGCGCCAGTCCGCGGCCCCGGCGGCCGGACCGGGGACGACCATCTCGCCGTTCACCTCGTCGAGGGCGAACTCGAGCAGGTCGTCCTTGCTGTCGACGTACCAGTAGACCGACATCGCGGTCACGTCCAACTCGTCCGCCAGCCGCCGCATGGAGAACTTGGCCAGCCCGTCGGCGTCGAGCAGCCGGACCGTGGCCGCCACGATCCGCTGCAGATCGAGCGCCCCCTTCTGCTCCGCCTTCTGCTCCGCCTTGCGCTTCGGGGCCGGCTCCCCGGCCAGCCACACACTGGCCCGGGTGGCTCCGGCGCGCTTGCCGCTCGTCATGACGCGCTCTCCCTCTTCTGCGCCGGTGGTACGGGTCCGATGCTATGTGCCTGACCGGCGGTTCTTCGGCGACGGGCCGTTCGTTTGCGGCCTGCGGCCGACGGGCCCGTCCTTTGCCGCGTGCCGCGTGCCGCCTGCGGCTGACGGGCCCGTCCTTTGCCGCCTGCGGCGGCGAGCGCCCTGCGGGCGCGTCCTCAAACGCCGGACGGGCTGGTTTTGGCTGATGCGGCCGACGCCAGCCAATTCAAGCCCGTCCGGCGCTTGAGGACACCACCGCGCAGCGGGGGTGCACCCCAACACCGGCCAGGCCGGGAAAGGCCGACATCAGCCAAAACCAGCCCGTCCGGCGTTTGAGGACAACCACCGCGCAGCGGGGGTGCACGCCAACACAAGGACTACGCGGCAGACGCCGTCACAGACCGTTCCGCCCGCCGCAAGAGCACAGCCGCGAGCACGCCGCCCAAGAACACGGCAGCAGCCCCGACCAGCTGGCTGCTCTGCACGCCGGAGGCGAACGCGTCCGCGATCGCGGATCGCTCCGCGTCCGTGCGGGCCGTGGCGAGGGCGGCGGGCAGGGAGCCCGCACCGGCGGCGACGGCCGGGGCGAGGGCCGCGAAGCGGGAGTTGAGGACCGCGCCGAGCACCGCGACGCCCAGACCGTTTCCGCATTCCTGGAGCGTGCCGTTGACGCCCGCGCCGACACCCGCCTTCTCCGGCGGGATCGCGGACATGATCGCGTTGGCCATGGCGGGCATGGAGAACGCGATGCCGACACCCATCATCACCAGCCCCAGCAGCATGCCCCCGTAGCCGTGCGCGCCGAGGATCGCGATGGCCGCGAGTCCGCCGGCCAGCAGGCTCATACCGCCGATGATCAGCGTGGGCGTGCCGAGCCTGGGCAGCAGCCGGGCGCCGACGCCGGTGAGGTTGAGGGCGACGATGACCAGCGCCAGCGGTGACATCCGCAGACCGGTGGCCAAGGGGTCGTAGCCGAGGACGAGTTGCAGGTGCTGGGTGAGCAGGAAGAGCGAGCCGCCCATGCCGAAGGCGACGAGGATGCCGCCCGCGACGGCGCCCACGAAGCGGCGGTTGCGGAAGAAGTGCATGTCCAGCATGGGGAAGGGGACGCGCCGCTCCCACAGGGCGAAGAGTGCGAGCGCGAGCGCGCCGACGGCCGCGGAGAGCAGCACCCGCCCGGACGTCCAGCCGTGTTCCGGGCCGGAGATGATCGCGAAGACGACCGCGGTCATGCCGATGGTGGACAGCAGTGCGCCGAGCAGGTCGGGGCGGTCCCCCGTGGGGTTCTTGGACTCCGGTACGAGCTTGAGCACGGCGACCAGGCCGAGCAGCGCCACCGGCACGTTGAGCAGGAAGATCGAGCCCCACCAGAAGTGGTTGAGCATCGCGCCGCCGACGAGCGGCCCCGCGGCGAAGCCGAGCGAACTCACCGCGCCCCACAGGCCGATGGCCTTGGTGCGCTCGTCCTCGTCGAAGACCTGGACGATGACGGCAAGGGTGGTGGTCATCAGCAGTGCCCCGCCGATGCCCATGCCCGCGCGGGCGGCGATCAGCTGCCCTGTCGTCCCGGCCAGACCGGCGAACAGCGAGCCGATACCGAAGAGCGCGAGACCGAGGGCGAGCAGCTTCTTGCGCCCGTAGCGGTCGGCGGCGCTGCCGGCGGTGAGCAGCAGTCCGGCCTGGACCAGCGAATAGGCGTTGATCATCCACTGGATGTCGGAGGTCGCGGCGCCCATCTCCTCGGTGAGGGAGGGGATGGCGACGTTCAGGACGGTGTTGTCGAGGAGGACGGTGAGCTGGGCGAGGCAGATGACACCGAGAATCACCCAACGGGTGGGATGACGCTGCGGTTTCCGGTCTCCGGCGTCGCGCTGGGCGGCGGTCGTCGCCGTCATGACGGGCTCCCTTGTGCGGTGTACGACTACTAGTAACGTCGTGCAACGTACAAGGAGCGTTCTACACCGTACAAGAGAATTTATCGGTTCGGGATTGGGGGTGAGGGTGTGGTGCCGCCACGCCGGGACTCCGGTGCCCGGCGACCACTCTGTCCGCCACCTCGGGATGCCCGCCCCGACGGCGCGATGGAGCCGGCCCGTCCTACACCGAAGGCGCCGGCTTGATCAGATAGCCGACGCCCCGCCGGGTGTGGATCATCGGCTCGCGCCCGGCGTCGATCTTCCGGCGCAGATAGGAGATGTACAGCTCGACGACGTTGGCCCGGCCGCCGAACTCGTAGGACCAGACCCGGTCGAGGATCTGCGGCTTGCTGAGCACCCGCCGCGGGTTGCGCATCAGGAAGCGCAACAGCTCGAACTCGGTGGCCGTCAGCCGGATCTCCGTACCGCCCCGGGTCACCTCGTGACTGTCCTCGTCCAGCACCAGGTCCCCGACCGTCAGCACGGAATCGCCTTTCGGCGCCGCGGTGCCGGAGCGGCGGAGCAGTCCGCGCAGCCGGGCGACCACGTCCTCCAGCCCGAACGGTTTGGTGACGTGGTCGTCGCCGCCCGCCGTGAGCCCCGCGACCCGGTCCGCGGCGCCCTTCGCGGTCAGGAAGAGGGCGGGCAGGCCGGGGAGTTCACGCCGCAGGCCGCCCAGGAGCGACGGACCGTCGGTACCGGCCGGCAGCGCGTCCAGCACGACGGCGTCCGGCCGGAACTCCCGGGCGAGGCGCAGCGCGCTCGCCCCGTCGTCCGCCGTCCGCACGTCCCAGCCCTCGTAGCGCAGGGCCATGGTCAGCAGCTCGGTCAGTACGGCCTCGCCGCCCGCGACCAGCACCCGTACGGCGCTTCCGTCGTCGTGCGGCAACTCGGTCCGCACGTAAGGAGTCGTGGTGGTCATGGTCCGAGGGTGGTGCGGGCCCGTGAGAGGCCCCTTGCCGTCCTCTGTGAATCGTCTGAGAATCCCGGGGAACAACCTGCGGCCTGGCCGGCGCACCAGGCGGGCGGGCGCCGCGGACGGGCGCGTCCGCCCACCCGGCCGGCCCCCGGAAACGCCACAGGTCCGGCACCCTGTAGGTGCCGGACCTGTGATCGAAGTAGCGGGGACAGGATTTGAACCTGCGACCTCTGGGTTATGAGCCCAGCGAGCTACCGAGCTGCTCCACCCCGCGACGGACGAAAGACGGGATCCAACAAGTGGATATCCATCCCTCGGCTGTGCGCTCGGCAGGATTCGAACCTGCAACCTCTTGATCCGTAGTCAAGTGCTCTATCCGTTAAGCTACGAGCGCTCGGCTTCCCGGCGGTTTTTCTTGCCGGTCGGCGTTGCGTGGACAACATTACATGAACTGCGCCGGGACGTGAAATCCATTCCCCGCACCCCGGCTGACCTGCACAAACGCCCCCAGAAGCCCGCCCCCGGAGGCCCTCGCGAGCAGGCACGTACGCGCGAGTACGCAAGAGCCCCGGCCGTCTCTTCCGAGACGACCGGGGCTCTTGAAGCGAGCGGAGGCTCCGGGATTTGAACCCGGGATGGGGGGTTACCCCAAACCGCATTAGCAGTGCGGCGCCATAGACCAGACTAGGCGAAGCCTCCAGCACACCCCGCGCAGGCGTGAGGTGGTGCGTGCCGATGATGACACAGCCCAGCGGCTCGCCACCAATCGTGGTCCACGGTACCGGGCTTCCCGACTTCTGGGCAAAGCAATTCCCCCTGGCATTTTCCGCACCCCCTCGCTCCCCCGCCGCTCCCCCACTTCCCCTTCGTGCGCAACGCCCGGCCCTCCGGCGCGTTAGTCAGGTGAAGGGACCGGCGAACCACGCCGTGGCCCCAGCCCCGTCCGTACCTCTGGAGTACCGCGATGCCGCTCCGCCGTCTCACCCTCGCCGCCGTCGCCGCGCTGGCCCCGGCCCTGTTCGCGGTTCCCGCCGTGGCCGCCCCCATGCCGCTGCCCCTCCCCTACGAGCACGGTGACCACCTCACCGTCACCGTCACCGACAGCGGCTCCTTCGACGGCACGTACGAGCTGTACTGCCACCCCGCCGGCGGCACGCACCCGCGCGCGAAGGAGGCGTGCGCGCAGCTCGACAGCCGGACGCGCTGGGGGAAGGACACCTTCGCCCCCGTTCCCTCCGACGCGATGTGCCCGATGATCTACGGAGGCGACGCGCGGGCACGGGTGACGGGCACCTGGGCCGGGCGCCCGGTAAAGGCGGAATTCAGCCGGACGAACGGGTGCGAAATCGCCCGCTGGAACGAGTTCTCCGAGCTGCTCGGTGATGTGCGGAGCGCCCCCAAGGACTGACACGGGGGGCATGTCGGGCCTGCGCCGAGACGCCCCGCGAGCGCCCCTCGGCGTATCCCACCGCACCCGCCATCCGCCGTCGCGCCCGCCCCCGCAGCCCGTAGACTCCCCTCAGTGACACGCCAGAGGGCGGCGCCGAGCCGCCCGGAGCGCGTCGGCAAGGTGCGGTAACCCAGGGAGGAAGCGTCGTCGTGAGCAGCAGGCCATCCCGAGGCGCTGCTCGCCTCGCAGCCATACTCGACGCCCTGCCCGACGCCCTGTTGCTCGTCAACTGCAACGGCACGGTCGTCAACGCCAACCACATCGCGCTCGAGACCTTCGAGGTGCCCGGCACCGGGCTCGTCGGGCGTGGACTGCTCTCCCTGCTGCCCGACTTCGACTCCCGGCGCATCCCCGGCTCGATGCGGCTGCCGGACTCCGCCGACGCGCGCACCAAGCCGACCCGGATGGTCGCGCGGCGCACCGACGGCACGGAGTTCCCCGTCGAGGTCACCAGCGCCAATCTGGAGGACGGCCGCACCCCGTACGCGGACCACGCCAGTTACACGGGCGACGAGCTGCTGATGATCGTCGTCCGGGATCTGACCGGCACCGTGGACACCGAGGCCGAACTGGCCCGGCAGCAGCGTCAGACCGAGATGATCCTGCGGGCGGCCGCCGAGGGTGTCGTCGGCGTCGACACCGCCGGCAAGGTCGTCCTCGTCAATCCCTCCGCCGCGCAGATCCTCGGCTACCGCGCCAGCGATCTCGGCGGCCGGGAGCTGCACCCCCTGGTCCAGCACTCCCGGGCGGACGGCACGGCCTTCCCGTACGAGGAGTCGGCGATCGCCGACACGCTGCGCTCCGGGCGCAAGCACCGGGTGCGGGGGCAGGTGCTGTGGGCCAAGGACGGCCGCTCGGTGCCCGTCGATCTCACCACGGCTCCCGTGCGGGACGGCGAGCAGCTCGTCGGCGCGGTGATGACGTTCACCGACCGCCGCGCGTACGACGCCCTCGCCGCCCGGCACGCGCAGCTCGTGGCGGTGCTGGACGATTCGCTGCGCGGTCCGCTGAAGCGGCTGCGCGGCGAGCTGGACACCCTGGCCGCCGACCCCGCCGGGCAGTTGTGGCCCGAGGCCAATCAGATCCTGCACCATCTGTCCGCCGGATACGCGCGGATGGCGACGCTTGTCGACAATGTCCTGGCCTATCAGGAGTTGGACGCGGGCGAGAGCAAGCTCGTCCGGGAGAAGGTCGCGCTCGACACGGTCGTGGCGGCGGGCGTCGAGGGCGCCATCGAGCTGATCGGGCCGGGCCGCGCGCAGTTCGCGGTGCACGCGCCGCCGATCGAGGCCGAGGTCGACGCGGAGCGGTTCGCGCAGGCGCTCGCGCATCTGATCGCGGACGTGGCGGGTGTCGACGCGACGGGCGACACGACGGGGGCCTCCGGCGACTCGACGATCGTGGTGGCGGCGGCGCAGCGCGGCGAGGTCGTCCGCGTCGAGGTCCGGGGCCCGTTCCCCGGCGGCGACCCGGTCCACACCCCCCTGGTCGAGGGCATCGTGCGCCGCCACGGCGGGGTGCTGCAGACCCATGAGGTGCCGGGGGCGGCGGGCGGTCACGCGTACGTCCTGGAGGTGCCGGTCTCCGCGCAGGGCGGTCCGGTGCCGGAGCCGGCGGAGCGGTCGACGGCCGGGGACACGCAGAACGCGACGACGGTCATGCCGCTGCCCGCGCAGCGGGCGCGGGGCACGGCCGAGGGCCCCGCCGACGAGACGGGCTCCGCGCGGACTTCCGGGCGGCGGGCCCGCCGGGAGCCGGGCGCGCCGCCCGCGCCGCCCTCGCCGTCCGCGACGGACGGCCGGGGCCAGTCGCGGACGGACGCGTTCCTGGCCGCCGACGAGCCCGGCGAGCCGCGGGGCGGCGCCGAGCCGGCCGCGCCGCAGCCCACCGGGCGGCGGCGGGCGCGGCGGGCGCTCGCCGAGGCGGAGCCGGTGGCGGCGGACGCCGACGCGCGGGCGGGCGCACGGGTGAACCGGCACGGGCGCGGCGGCGGTTCGGAGCCGGCGGAGCAGGGCACCGACGGCGTGGGCCTGGTGCCCTCGCAGGCGTCGGCGCCGACCGGGCGCCGGGCCCGGCGGGAGCCCACGGGGCCCGAGGGCCCCCGGGCCGCGTTCGCGCTGCCGCCCGCCGAGGCCGACCGGACGCCCCAGTCCGATCCCCCGGCCGACTCGCCCACGGGCCGCCGTGCCCGGCGTGCCCTCGCGGAGGCCCCGGACCGCCCGTCCCCCGGCCACGCGGACGCCGAACCGGACGCTCCGCGTACCGCGTTCGCCCTCCCCCCGGCCGACGCGGACCGCAAAGCGGAGCCGGCTGCCGGCCCGTTCGCCTTGGGCGGCGCCCCCACCGAGGCGCCTCCGGCGGCCACCGACGACAACCCGGCCCCCCGCCCCGCCCCGGTGCCGTTCGGCCTCGCGGGCCTGACGGGCCTCGCGGGCGCCGTACCGCCCGCCTCCGGCGCGGCTGACGGATCGGCCCGTTTCGCCCAGCCGGGCGGAAACGCGGCACCCGACGCCTCCGGCGCGGGCACCCCCGACGGACCGGCACCGTTCGCCCACCGGGCGGCACACCCGACAGGCCCGCACGGCCCGGGACCCGCACGACCCGCCCAGCGACAGGGGGCAACGCCGCCCGCCTCCGGCGCGGCAGCCCCCCACGGATCCGCACCGTTCGCCCAGCCGGGCGGGAACCCGGCACCGGGCGCCTCCGGCGCGGTCACCCCCGACGGACCGGCAGGTTTCGCCCAGCCGGGCGGGAACGCGGCGCTCCCGCAGGGAGCGACACCGGACGCCGCCGGCACGGCCGGCCCCCACGGACCCGCGCCGATCGCCCACCGGGCAGGACACCCGACGGGCCCGCACGGCCCGGGATCCGCACGGCCCGCCCAGCGACAGGGGGCAACGCCGCCCGCTTCCGGCGCGGCAGCCCCCGACGGACCCGCGCCGTTCGCCCAGCCGGGCGGGAACCCGGCACCGGGCGCCTCCGGCACGGGCATCCCCGACGGATCCGCACCGTTCGCCTACCAGGGCGGAAACGCGGCGCACCCGCACGGCCCGCGCCCCGACGGATCCACGCGGCCCGCCCACCCGGGCCGGAGCGCGACCGCCCCGCATGGAGCGATGCCCGACGCCCCCGGCGCGGCAGCCCCTCACGGACCCGCATCGTTCGACCACCGGGCAGGGCACCCGACTGGCCCGCACGGCCCGGGACCCGACGGATCCGCACAGCCCGCCCAGCCGGGCCGGAGCGTGACCACCCCGATGGGGTCACCGGGCGCCTCCGGGGCGGGGTTGCCCCTCGACGGGCCCGCACGCTTCCCCCAGCCGGGCGGGAACACGGCACACCCGCAGGGAGCGACACCGAACGCCCCCGGCGCGGGCACCCCCGACGGACCGGCGCCGTTCGCCCACCGGGCGGCACACCCGGCAGATCCGCACGGCCCGGGCCCCGCACGGCCCGCTCAGCGACTGGGGTCGACACCGCCCGCCTCCGGCACGGCAGCCCCCGACGGATCCGCACGCTTCCCCCAGCCGGACGGGGACACAGCGCACCCGCAGGGGCCGACGCCGGATGCCCCCGGCACGGCTGGTCCCCACGGCCCGGGACCCGACGGATCCGCACGGCCCGCCCAGCCGGGCCGGAGTGCGACCCACCCGCAGGGTGAGACGCCCGACGCCACCGGAACGGCGGGCCCCCACGGGCCCGCACCCTTCACCCCGCCGGGCGGGAACGCCCGGCATCCGCACGGCGCGACGCCGCAAGCCTCCGGCGCGGAAGCGCCCGGGCCGGCCGCCGCCGCTGCCCCGCCGCACGCGGGACCGGCCGCCCCGCAAGGGGAAGGGCACGCCGACCCGGGCGCCGCGCAGGGGCCCCGGACGTCCCCGGACGCATCCGCGCCGGGCGACACCCCGCCGCCCACCGGGCGGCGGCGTGCCCGGCGTGCGCTCGCCGAGGAGCCGGGGGCGGACCGGCAGGCGCAAGGTGCCGGGTTCAGCGTGCGGACGCTGGGGCAGGGCGTGCCGTTCGGTGGGACGCCCGCCGCGGGGACGCCCGTCGGAGGGTCCGGGCGGCGGCGCAAGCTCGGGAATCCGGCCGAGGGCGAGCGGGAGCCCGCACCCGCCGACCCGCAAGCCGGCCCGCAGGGCCCACCGCAGGGCCCACCGCAAGGGGCGCCCCGGTCCCGGCTGCGGGATGCCTCCGAGGGCCGTGCCTTCGCCATAGGAGCACCGGACGAGGGCGCCGCCGAGGGGCCCGAGCCGCTGGACGGGCCCAATGGGGCCGTGGAGGTCTCCGCGGCCGCCCCGGCGGGACGGCCGCCGATGGACGACGAGTTGCCGCCGGAGCCGTTGGACAACCCGCGTCGGCTGCTCGTGTGGCCGGCGCCCGACGCCTCGACGCAGACGGCGCTGACCGAGCGCGGCTACCGCCCGGTGATCGTGCACTCGCGCGAGGAGGTGGACGCGCAGATCGCGGCGTACCCGGCCGCGCTGTTCGTCGATCCGCTGACCGGGCCGATCACCCGTACCGCGCTGCGGTCGCTGCGCGAGGCGGCCGTGGCGGCCGAGGTTCCGGTGCTGGTGACGGCGGGGCTGGGACAGGCGACGGCGGAGGCGGCGTACGGGGCCGACCCGGCCGTCCTGTTGAAGGCGCTGACGCCGCGCGACAGCGAGACGCACCCGCCGCGGGTGCTGCTGATCGAGGAGCACGGGCCGATCGCCGACGCGCTGACGGCGACGCTGGAGCGCCGCGGCATGGGCGTGGCGCGGGCGGCGACGGACGCGGAGGCCGTGGAGCTGGCGGCCCGGACGCACCCGAACCTGGTGGTGATGGACCTGATGCAGGTGCGGCGCCGCCGCGCGGGCATCGTCGACTGGCTGCGGGGCAACGGTCTGCTGAACCGCACGCCGCTGGTCGTCTACACGTCCGCCGACACCGACCCCGCCCAGTTGTCGCGGCTGGCGTCGGGCGAGACGGTCCTCTTCCTCGCGGAGCGGTCGACGAGCACGGACGTGCAGGGGCGCATCGTCGATCTGCTGGCGAAGATAGGGACCAACTGACGGGGGCCGGCCCCGCCCGTACCGGCCCTCGTTTGCCCAGGTCAGGGGCCTTGTTCTGGTATTTGCCGGGCCCCGGCGCAGGTCATGTGCCGGGGCACTGACCTATGCGATGACAGATTCCCGATCCGGTCGTTCTCCGTAGCGTCCTTCTCGCCAGGCCGACCCCCGACCGGCGAGGACGACGGAGGACAGACGTCATGAGTGACCGCACTTACGACACGATCATCGTCGGCGGCGGTTCCGCCGGAGCCGTGCTCGCCACTCGTCTCTCCGAGGACCCTTCGCGGGTGGTCCTGCT
The DNA here is from genome assembly GCF_055582085.1 of Streptomyces sp. NPDC042259. Taxonomy (NCBI): domain Bacteria; kingdom Bacillati; phylum Actinomycetota; class Actinomycetes; order Kitasatosporales; family Streptomycetaceae; genus Streptomyces; species Streptomyces sp. NPDC042259. Next base: position 48,490 of record NZ_JBVJDW010000019.1, read on the forward strand.
CCTGGAGGCCGGGCCCGTGTACGGGCCGCACGCCTATCCGGAGGCCGTCGCTTCCAGCAGTGTGCTGGGCGGTGCCACCGGTCACGACTGGGGTTACCGCGCCGAGCCCGGTGTCATCGGCCACGGTGTCGACGTCTTCCGGGGCAAGGTGCTGGGCGGCAGCTCCGCGGTCAGCGGCGCGGTGGCCGTCCGCGCGCTGCCCTCGGACTTCGACCGCTGGTCCGACGGCGGCCTGAAGGGCTGGGCGTACGAGGACGTGCTGCCCGCGTTCATCACCCTGGAGTCCACGGACGGCGGTGACGAGACGCTGCACGGCCACACCGGTCCGCTGCCGGTCGAGCAGTTCGGCCCCGACGACCTGAGCCCCATGCAGCGCGCCTTCGTCGAGGCGGCACGGTCGGTGGGTGTCCGGGCCTCGCACGATTTCAACGGCGCGGACCCCGAGGGCGTCGGCCCGTGTCCGATGAGCGTGCGTGACGGTGTGCGCGTCAACACCGGCATGGCGTATCTGACGCCGGCCGTGCGGTCCCGGGACAATCTGACCGTCCGCGGTGAGTCCCTCGTGGACCGGGTCCTCTTCCGGGGCTGCCGTGCGCGGGGCGTGGTGCTCGCCGACGGCACGGAGTTACGTGCCGAGGAGGTGATCCTGTCGGCGGGTACGTACGGCAGTGCCGCCATCCTGTTGCGTTCGGGGATCGGCCCGGCGGACGACCTGGCCGCGCTCGGCATCCCGCTCGTCGCCGATCTGCCGGTGGGGCGGCGGCTCCAGGACCACCCCGTCTTCGTCAACTCCTATGCCGCGGACCCGGACCGGATCGGCGCGTGCACGCCGGTCATCGGCGCACAGGTGTGGACGGCCGGTTCCGAGGCGGGCGAGGGGGAGTTGGATCTGCACATCTCCGCGACGCACCTGTTCGACCACGGGCAGAGCCCGACGGGTGTCGGCTTCACCCTCTCCGTGTCCCTCGTACGGCCCGCGTCGCGGGGCACGTTGACGCTCACCAGCCGGGCCCCCGAGGCGGCGCCGCGCATCGATCTGAACTTCCTCGCCGAGCCCGCCGACCGGCGGCGGCTGCTGGAAGGGGTGCGGCTCGCCCGGCGGATCGGCGCGGCCGAGCCGCTGGCCAATCTGGTCACCGAGGAGTTGAGCCCCGGTGCGGGGGCGGGTGACGAGGAGGTCGAGCGGTCGGTCGTCGCGGCCCTGGACACCTTCCACCACGCCACCTCGACCGCCCCGATGGGCGCCGACGACGACCCGACGGCCGTCACCGACCGGCTGGGCGCGGTGCGCGAGGTCGAGGGGCTGCGGGTCGTGGACGCGTCGATCTTCCCGGACGCGCCCTCGGCGCCCACGAATCTCACGGTGATCGCCGCGGCGGAGCACATCTCCCGCCACATCTGATCGTTCTCCCTCATGGACCCCGCGCCCGGCCGACCCCCGCGGCGAGCGGCGCGGCCATGGCAGGGGCCCTGGGCACATCGGTAACCCAGGGCCCCTGCCCAAACCGCTACGCGAGAACCGTGACATCCAGCTCGCCTTCGGCGTACTGCCTGCGCAGCACCTTCTTGTCGAACTTGCCCACCGACGTCTTCGGCACCGAGGGGACCAGCGCCCAGCGCTCCGGGAGCTGCCAGCGGGCGACCCGCTCGCCGAGGAAGGTCCGCAGGGCGGTGTACTCGACGGCGCAGCCGTCCTTCAACACCACGGCGGCCAGGGGCCGTTCGCCCCACTTCTCGTCGGGCACGGCCACGACGGCGGCCTCGGCGACCTCCGGGTGGGCCATCAGGTGGTTCTCCAATTCGACCGAGGAGATCCATTCGCCGCCCGACTTGATGACGTCCTTGGCCCGGTCGGTGAGGGTCAGGAAGCCGTCCGGGGTCATCGTGCCGACGTCGCCGGTGCGCAGCCAGCCGTCGGGGCTGAACTTGTCCTCGGGGCGGAACGGCTCGTCCGCCGCGCCGCCGTAGTAGGAGCCGGCGATCCAGGGGCCGCGGACCTCCAGCTCACCGGCCGAGGTGCCGTCCCAGGGCAGGAACCCGCCGCCGGGTCCGGCCAGCCGGAATTCCACCGAGGCGGGCAGGCGGCCCTGGGTGACGCGGTAGGGCCACGCCTCCTCCTCGCTCAGACCGGCCGGCGGGCGGGCGACGGAGCCCAGCGGGGACGTCTCGGTCATGCCCCAGGCCTGGATGAGCCGCATCCCGTGCCGCTCCTCGAACGCCTTCATCAGGGAGGGCGGACAGGCCGAGCCGCCGCTGATGACGGTGTGCAGGGAGGAGACGTCCTGCTTGTTGGTGTCGAGTTCGGTGAGCAGGCCCTGCCAGATGGTGGGGACGCCCGCGGTGACCGTGGGGCGCTCGCTCTGGATCATCGTGGCGAGCGGCGCGGGCTGGAGGAAGCGGTCGGGCATCAGCAGCGAGGCGCCCGCCATGAACGCGGCGTACGGCAGGCCCCACGCGTTGACGTGGAACATGGGCACGACGGGCAGACAGACCTCGGCCGGGGTCAGCCCGAAGGACGCGGCGGCGTTGACCTCCATGGCGTGCAGGTAGATCGAACGGTGGCTGTAGAGGACGCCCTTGGGCTCGCCCGTCGTCCCGGAGGTGTAGCAGAGGGCGGCGGCCTGCCGCTCGTCCAGCTCCGGCCAGGCGTAGCCCTCGGTGGGGCGGCCCTCGATCAGCTCGTCGTAGTCGTGCACCCGGGGGCGGCAGCCTTCCAGCGCGGACCGGTCGCCGGGGCCCGAGACGACGACGTGCTCGACGGAGTCGAGGTGCGGCAGCAGGGGCGCCAGCAGCGGCAGCAGCGTGCCGTTGACGATGACGACCCGGTCGGCGGCGTGCCGCACGATCCAGACGAGCTGCTCGGGGGGCAGCCGCAGGTTGAGGGTGTGCAGTATCGCGCCCATGGCGGGGATCGCGAGGTACGCCTCCAGGTGGTCGCTGTTGTTCCACATGAGGGTGGCGACCCGCTCGTCGGCCGTCACCCCCAGCTCGTCGCGGAGGGCGTGGGCGAGCTGCGAGGACCGCTCGCCGACCTCTCGGAAGGTACGGCGCTGCGGCTCGCCGTCCCCGGTCCAGGTCGTGACCTTCGCGTCCCCGTGCACGAGCGCGCCGTGGGCGAGAATGCGGGTCACTGTCAGCGGTACGTCCTGCATCGTGCTCAGCACCGAGGGGCCTCCCATATCTGCGCGCCGCGTTGCGCGAGGTAGTTCCCTGCGATTCTGCTTACGTTCCCCTCGGTAAGTCACTACCCTGCCGGGACGTATTCGGCGCCCTGCCGTGCCGGGCACGGGGCGGCCGTGAACCACCGCAGCGAGCGCCCTGCGGGCGCGTCCTCAAGCTCCCCCAGCTACCGCTGGGGGGACCCCCAGCGGGCTTGATTGCGCACATGCCTACGCCGCCCGCGACAGCTCCGGGTCCTCGCGCAGCTTGCCGAGCGCCCGCGACACCGCGCTCTTGACCGTGCCGACGGAGACGCCGAGCAGCTCGGCGGTCTGTACCTCGGTCATGTCCTCGTAATACCTGAGGACGACCATGGCCCGCTGCCGCTCCGGCAGCCGGCGCACCGCCCGCCACATGGCGTCGCGCAGCACCTGCTGCTCGGCGGGGTCGGCCTGGGGGGCCGCCTCGCGCTCGGGCAGCTCCTCGCAGGGGTACTCGTCGACCCGGCGTTTGCGCCACTGCGAGGTGCGGGTGTTGACCAGCGCCCGGCGTACGTAACCGTCGAGGGCCCGGTGGTCCTCGATGCGCTCCCAGGCCAGGTACGTCTTGGTCAGGGCCGTCTGCAGCAGGTCCTCGGCGTCGCACGGGTTGGAGGTGAGCGCGCGGGCGGTGCGCTGGAGGACCGGTCCACGCGCCCGTACGTACGACGAGAACGACGGGTACACGGCGGTGGATGCGCTGGTGCACACGGACGTGTTCATGTCTTCAACGCTAGGAGTGCGCCCGTCCGCGCGGATCGGCCGCAGGTGCCGAAGGACGGTCCCCCTCAGGTCGTAGTGGTGGGGCTGTCCCCACCTCCTGGAGGGGGATGGCGGTCAGGGCCGGTATGGGGGAACGCGGGGCGGTGGGGGCCTCATCTGATGACGGCGACGGGCGCGTCGATCAGGTTCCGGTCGATGGTCAGCTTGCGGCCGCCGTACGTCTCGGTGACGTTCCCCGCGTACTGGTGGATGCGCCGGTGCGGGGTCCAGGCCCGCGTCGCCAGGTTCGGTTCCCCGGCGGTCGAGGGGGTGACGCGCCAGCGGGCGAACCACATCACTTCCGGCAGGGAGCTGCGCCCTTCCCGCCGGGCGAGTTCCATGTGCCGGACGCCGGCGTTGGCGCTGCTGTAGAAGCCGGGGATGTATCCCATGTGGCCGACCGCCCGGCTCCAGCCCCGGACGAAGGAGAGGGTGACGCGGGCGCAGTCGGTGTCGCGGTGGTTGTAGGCCTCCATGTCGAGGTAGAGCGGGCTGTGGGAGCCGATGCCGAGCGCGGCGGCCCGGCGCACGGCGTCCTCGCCCTCGTCCAGGCCCTGGTCCCAGGGCTCGTCCTCGCTGATGGAGAAGCCCCGCTTGTGCGAGGCGGAGACGCACGGCGACTGGGAGCCGACGTAGACGGGCAGCACCCGCCAGCCCAGGTCCCTGGCCCCGGTCAGCCACCGCCGGCTGAGGTAGCGCTGGTTCGGGCAGGCGCGGGCGCGGCCCCCGAAGTAGACGCCGACCGCCCGGTAGGGGGAGGCCTGCCAGGCGCTGAGGGTGTTCAGCGAAGGGGCCTGGCAGGTGTCCAGGCCCCGGCCGCGGAAGATCACGGCCCCGTCGTTGCGGGGGTCGCCCCGGTCGTCCGCCGACACCGGTCCCGCCCCGCCGATCACCTGGGCCGCCGCGGCCATCAGGGCGACGAGATATCCGATGATCCTTTTTCTTCGTCGGTCCATACCGCGAGTGAAGGTGCCCGGCTCCGGCCGCCCGCGCCGACACGCCCTCCGTTCATCCGTCTGCCCGGAGAATGAGCCCGGATGTGGGGACGCCCGTGCCCGCCGTGACGAGCGCGTGCCGGGCCCCGGCCACCTGGTTGGCCGCGGTGCCGCGCAGTTGCCGCACGGCCTCGGCCACCCCGTTCATGCCGTGCAGATACGCCTCGCCGAGCTGCCCGCCGTGGGTGTTGAGCGGCAGCGCCCCACCGGCCACGAACGCGGCCCCCTCGCCGGGCCCGCAGAAACCGAACTCCTCCAGCTGCGTCAGCACGAACGGGGTGAAGTGGTCGTAGACCACGCCCACGTCGATGTCCCCCGGTCCCAGACCGCTGGTGCGCCACAACTGCCGGGCCACCACCCCCATCTCGGGCAGCCCCGTCAGGTCGTCGCGGTAGAAGCTCGTCATCTGCTCCTGCGCCCGGCCCGCGCCCTGCGCCGCGGCGGCGATCACCGCCGGCGGGTGCCGCAGCGTCCGGGCCCGCTCGACGGAGGTGACGACGAGCGCCTGCCCGCCGTCGGTCTCCTGGCAGCAGTCCAGCAGCCGCAGCGGCTCGGCGATCCAGCGGGACGCGGCGTGCTCGGCGAGGGTGAGGGGCCGGCCGTGGAAGTGCGCGGCGGGATTGGTGGCCGCGTACCGGCGGGCGGTGACGGCCACGTGCCCGAAGACCTCCGGCTCCAGCCCGTAGGTGTGCAGATAGCGGCGGGCGGCCATGGCCACCCACGACGCGGGCGTGAGCAGCCCGAACGGCAGCGCCCAGCCGAGCGCCGCCCCCTCGGCGGTCGGCTCGCGCCGCTGGACCCCGGCGCCGAAGCGGCGGCCGGAGCGCTCGTTGAACGCCCGGTAGCAAACGACGACTTCCGCGAGCCCGCTCGCGACGGCCAGCGCGGCCTGCTGCACGGTGGCGCAGGCGGCCCCGCCGCCGTAGTGGACGCGGGAGAAGAAGGACAGCTCGCCGATGCCGGTCGCCTGGGCGACGGTGATCTCCGGGCTGGTGTCCATGGTGAAGGTGACCATGCCGTCGACGTCGGCGGCCGTCAGCCCGGCGTCGGCGAGCGCGGCCCGCACGGCCTCGGCGGCCAGGGCGAGTTCGCTGCGCCCGGAGTCCTTGGAGAACGCGGTCGCGCCGATCCCGGCGACGGCCGCCCGGCCGCCGAGGGCGTCGGCCCGCCGGGCGCTCACGCGGCGGCCCCCGGCTCCGGGAGGGTGACGGTGACCGTGCCCGTCACATGGCGGCCGAGGCCGTTGTCCCCGACGACCGCGACCTCGGCGGTGCGCCCCCGTACGGAGGTGACCGTGCCGGACAGGACCAGCTCGTCACCGGGGTGATTGGGGGCCCCGAGCCGGATGGCGACCTTGCGGAGGACGGCACCGGGCCCGAGGCGGTCGGTGATGTAGCGGCCGACGAGGCCGTTGGTGGTGAGGATGTTCATGAAGATGTCCGGGGAGCCGCTCGCCCGGGCGGCGTCCGGGTCGTGGTGGACGTCCTTGTAGTCGCGGGAGGCGATGGCCCCCGCGATGATCAGCGTGCGGGTCACCGGGACGGTGAGCGGGGGCAGCCGACCGGGTGTCCCGGGCCTGCCGGACGTACGAGGCGTGCCGGACGTGCCGGGCGTGCCGGACGTGCCGGGCGGGGGTTCCGCACGACGGGGGCCCGGGCCCTCGGTGGCGGTCCCGTCCGCGCGGGGCGCGGCCACCGGCCGGAAGACCGGCAGTTCCTGGTCCGGGGCGACGCGGAGGAACTCCAGCGACACCGGCATCCCGATCCGCACCCCGTCCGCCCCGGCCCCCACGAGGTTGCTGATCATCCTTACGTCTTCGGCGAGTTCGACCAGCGCCACCACGTACGGCGGGTCGAAGGCGGGGAAGGGCGGGTGGTGCATGACGACGTACGAGTAGACGGTCCCGGCACCGGACGCCTCGACCGCCGTCCACTGTGGCGCGCCGCACCGCCCGCACCCCGGCAGCCAGGGGAAACGCGGTGTCCCGCACGCGTCACACCGCTGGTAGAGCAGCCGATGGGCGGCGACGCCTTCCCAGAATCCGGCGTTGTCCCGGTTGATCACGGGCCGGGGCCGCTCGGCCCGCTCCCCGCCGGTCCTGCGCGGTGCGTACTTGAGGATGCGGAAGCGGTGCGTCCCGGCGGGTTCCCCGCCGGCCCGGATCTCCATGCGCGTGGTGACGAAGTGCCCTGCCCCGAGCCGGGTCGTCTTGCGGGGCGAGACGGACTCGACGACGGACTCGAAGGTGACCGACTCCCCGGGCCGCAGCGCGCGGACGTACTCCTGCTCACAGTCCGTGGCGACCACGGCGGTGTATCCGGCGCCGTCGAGCAGCGCCATCAGCTCGTCGAAGTCGGTGGAACGGTTCGGGAGGCGGGTCAGCCCGCCCATCGTCCATGCCTGGAGCATCGTGGCGGGGGCGACGGGGTCCGCGCCGGTGTAGGCGGGGTCGGTGTCGCCGAGGGCCTCGCACCAGTGCCTGATCATCGAGGCGTTGACGGGCTCCGCGCCCCGGCCGAGGGCGGCGGCGGGACGGCCCTCGTAGGCGCGCAGCCTCGGGTACAGATCGCTCACGGGGGCTCCCTCCGCTCGCCTCCACCGCAGATCTGACTGTCCGTCAGTTCTTAGGTGGCGTCAAGGGACGCGGAACGGGCGCCGGCACACAGAAGCGTGGCGGCACGAGTGCCGCCACGCTTCCGGACCCTTCCATTCCCTCCCCATGAGCGGCGCCGTCGGAGTCACCCCTGTCCCCGGCGGCGCGAAGGGGTCACTCAGTCAGCGAAGGCCACCTCGATGTTCTGCTGACGGACATCGGTGGGGCCGGAGCCGATGACGCTGGCCGTGTTGTTCTGGTTCGACGCGCCGGCACCCGTGGCCTGCTGCTGGCCGGTGGTGGAGTTTCCCGCGTTGTCGTCACCGACGCCGCTTCCCACGATCCCGGCGGCAGCGGCGTTGGAACCCCGGTTCGCCACCTGGTTGCCGTCGTCGGCCTGGGCCACACCGGAGAACAGCACGGCGGCCATCGGCAGGGCCGCTACAGCGGCGGCGACGCGGGCGGCGGTACGGGCACTTGCCATGTCAATTTCCTCCAGAAGGTAACTACGGCTTGCTGCCCGGGAGTTGGCCGACCGCCGGGCTCGTGGTGCGACGTCGCGCCCCAAGGATTGCCCACCGAATCCCCACCGAACCACCCGTCCGCCACCATTCCCTCGCAAGCATGAGCACTCAGGAATAAACCCCGACCACTCCCTCAAGCCCCCACCCGAGGTCCTCACCCTGCCCACCCAGCCCGCACACCCCGGGCAAAGGCCGGGCAGTGAAACGTTTCGGCATGATTTTGGCCAATCTCGGACATGACCCCCGGGCGCTCCCCGCGCGGGTCGAACGATGAGATGTCCACCCCGACCGGTCCCCGGGGCCGCCGACCGGTCCCCGGCCATGCCCCTCGGCCACCATCCCGTGCGGCCCGCCGGGAGATCCGCGCCGCCGCCCCCGCTCCCCCGCCGCGCAAACGGGGGACGTCCAGCATGAGCGGCCCGCCGGCCGGCCCGTCGTCAGGGCCGCCGAGCGGACCGCCCGCCCGCCGGGATCAGCACGCCGACTCGCACTTCGGACAAGCGCCCGACACACGCACCACGCACTCCAGCGACGGACGAGAAGCGCTCGACCGTCGTTCGGCCCGCTTCGCGCAGACTCCATGCCGTCGGCGCCGCCGTCGGCCGCCTCCAGGAAGGTGTCAGATGAACCTCATACTCCAGGCCCTGCCGATCGCCACGCCGTCCATCGGCTGGGCAGTCCACGCCTACTTCCTGGTCCGTCGGCTGCGTTCGGCCCGCAGGGACCCGCTGACCGGCCTGATGTGCCGTGACGAATTCACCACCCGCTGCCTGCGCGCCATCCGGCACCCGCAGGCGGCGGTGCTGCTCCTCGACCTCAACGGCTTCAAGCAGATCAACGACACCCACGGGCACGCCGTCGGCGACCAGGTCCTCGCGGCGGTCGCGAAGCGGCTGAGCGCGTGGTGCCAGGCGCGGGGCGGCTTCGCGGCCCGCCTCGGGGGCGACGAGTTCACCGCCCTGGTCCGGCTTGCGCCGGACGCCGACGTCGACGCGGAGATGACGTGCAGCCTCTCGGCCGCGCTGTCCGCCCCGCTCGACACCGGCGGCGTCACCCTCTCCCCACGCGCCTCGATCGGCGTGTGCCGCACGGCCGACCGGCCCGGCGCCGGGCTCTCCGATCTGCTGCGCGGCGCGGACGAGGCCATGTACACCGCGAAGCGTCTCGGCCTGCACTGGCAGCCCGCCGGCCCGGCGGACGTCTACGGCACGACGAACGGCCGCCGGGCCGGTCGGCCGGGCACGCATCTGACCCTGCTGGCCCCGACGGCCCGCAGGACGGCGTCATGAGCCTCGTGCGCCACACGCATCTCTTGCGGGGCGGCCCGTGGTGGTGGCCGTTCGCGACCACCACCACGGCCCGCTGCAAGCGGCTGTCAGGACGCGGCTGACCGCGTCCGCACCACCGGTGCCTGTAGTTCCGTCACCCAGTCGTCACGGTTCTCCGGGCACGCCAGGCTGACCTCACGGGGATGCCCGGTCGACTCGTAACCGTTGGCGACGATCCAGCGGGCCAGGTTCTGCGCGGTGGGGAGCACGGTGTCCATCGAGCCCCGGTGCACGATGGCCGCCGCCTGGTCGAGGGCCGGCAGGTCGAGGACGCGGAAGTCGCCGTCCTGGACGGGGGCGGAGACCTGGACGGCGGCATGGACGCGGATCCTGCCGTCACCCTCCGGGGCGTCCTCGTAGGAGGCGACACCGGGGCCGGTGGGGCTGATGCCCGCCGCCTCCAGACGCCGGAACAGCTCTTCGTAGAGCGGCCCGATGACCGGGCCGATGTCCTCGGGCTGGAAGCTTTGCGCGGTCGCGGTCAGCTCCGCCACCCGGACGGTGGGAACGCTCTTGATGACAACGTCGTTCGTGGGCATGCGCCCCTCGCTCTCGATCGCTCGGAGCCTCGCCTCGACCTGGACGAGCCGCGCTTCCGCCATAACCACGGCGGTCTCCAGCTCGGCCCGCCGCAACCGCAGCATCCCGCGCAGCTCCTCGACGTCGACCTTCTCGTCCACGATGCCCTGGACCTGCTGGAGGGTGAACCCGAGGTCCTTGAGCGCGATGATCCGGTTGAGCCGGGCGAGCTGGGCGGCGGTGTAGTAGCGGTAACCACTGGCGGGTGCGACATGGGCCGGGCGCAGCAGACCGGTCGCGTCGTAGTGACGCAGCATCCGGACCGAGACGCGGCCGTGCCGGGCGAAGTCTCCGATGGTGAACATGATGTCTCCGAGCGAACCGCCTGACACGGTGTGAGGGTCAAGAACCTACCGCCAGGGGCGCGCCGTTGGCTGCGCTCGGCGTGCGGACGGGTGCGCGGCGCGGGTGCGCGGCTTCCTGTCGGCGTCCGGGCGCGTGCGGCGTCGTGAGCGCCCGTCCGGCGCTCCCGCTCTCCCCCTGGCGGTCGTTTGTCGGCCACCCTGGCGGACATGGATCGCTCACCACCCCCAGGGACCGGCAAGGAGAGCCCATGAAGCCCATGCACCGTGTTCTCGCCACCGTCGCCGCCACGCTTCTGCTCGGCATCGGCAGCGCCGCGATCGGCTCACCGGCCCATGCCGATGCCGACGCCAATCTGCTCGGGCTCGTCAGCGCGACCGCCAACGGGGACATCCATGTGGGCCTGGGGGGCCAGCCCCTCCTCACGCTGCCGAACGTACTCTCGCCCGTTCTCTGACGCGCCCGACGTCGACCGGTACGTGCCGGGGGCGAGGTTTCCCGTCCCCGGCCTCGCGCAACCCGACGAACGGGTGGCGTACTGATGGGTGGCTCGCGAACGCCAGTAGGCCGTTACATCACTTTTCCGGGTGGTTTATCGGGGCAAGCCGCTACCCTCCGCAGGCAAATCTGTCACCCATTGTGATGATGGTGCTTACTTCCGCGCCGCATGGCGTGGGAGCGCGCCTTCCGGAGCCGTGGTTCCGGCCTTCACTCGGGAGATGCCATGCGACCTTCCGCGCCGCTCCGCCGCGCCGCCGCCCTCGCAGTCACCGCACTCGCCGTCGTGGCCGTCGTCAGCCTCACCCCCCACGGCGCCGACGCCTCGGCCGCCCGGTCCGCCGGGGCGGTGCCCCGCTTCTCGGACGCCACGCTGGACGCCACCATGGCGACCCTGGACGCCAGCGAGAAGATCCCCGGCACCACGTGGGGCGTGGACCCCAAGCTCGACAAGATCCTCGTCACCGCCGACCCCACCGTCACCGGTACGAAGCTGGAGGCCCTCAAGAGGGTCCTCGCGCCGCTCGGCACGACGGTGGAGCTGCGAAGAACCGAGAAGGCACTCAAGGCGTTCATCTCCGGCGGTCAAGGGATCTACGGCTCCACCGACTCCAACCTCAGGGGACGCTGCTCTCTCGGCTTCAACGTGACGAAGGCGGGCAAGCCGGCCTTCCTGACGGCCGGGCACTGCGGCGCCCAGATCAAGAGCTGGTCCGACCAGGACGGCGGGCCGGAGATCGCACTCGTGCCCCAGAACGGCGCGCGGTTCCCCGAGGACGATTTCGCCATCGCGGACTACACCAAGACGACGATCACCCACCCGAGCGAGGTGTACCGATACGCCGGCCTGTCCCCGCTGCCCGTCACCGGCGCGCGTGAAGCCGGCCTCGCCGACAAGGTCAGCCGCAGCGGCTCCACCACCGGCCTGCACGGCGCGGACGCCGGTGAGCCGGGGGAAGTCGAAGCCCTCAACCAGACGGTCACCTACCAGGAGGGCCGCGTCACGGGCCTCACCCGCACCAACGTCTGCGCCGAGCCCGGCGACAGCGGCGGCCCCTTCTACATCAACAACGGCGACAACACCGCCACCGCCGTGGGCCTGGCCTCGGGCGGCTACGGCGACTGCACCAACGGCGGCATCACGTTCTTCCAACCGGTGACGGAAGCGCTGTCGGCGTTCGGCGCGACCATCCCGTAGGCGGGGGCCTGCTGGTCCACTGGTCCGCCAGGCCCGGCACCCGTTCAGATGGCCGGGCTCTGAGCAGGGCAGCCCCCGTAGACGTACGGGTCGATTTCGTTGCCCTCCCTGTCACTGAGGTGAAAACAGTGGCCATTGGCCCACACCGTGACCCGATCAGGCCCATGGCCGACCTGAAACGGCTCGTCTCCAAGCTGCGTCCCGGGCCAAGTCCCGTCTCCCGCAGAGGAATGTGTGACAACGACACACGTCTCCTTCGGCAAAATCCGATGGACGTCACCCCAGGGCTCCACCACCAGCTCCAGCGGCTCCGCACCGTCGTTGCCGACCACGAGCCGTGCCGTTCTCCCAGCGAACATTTCCGTCACCCCTCTTCGGCCCTTCGGGCACGCACGTGACTGCCGCCCTCCTCGGCCTTATCCAACCCAAAGTGCACCGAACGGCCTAGTCGAATACCGTATCGGTGAGGTCCGGGCCCCGCCCGTCGACGATGTCGGGGGCCTGGAGGCCGTGGCCCTCTGCTCGACCGTAATACGTCGGCTCTCCGGGTTCCGGCTCTACTCCGAGCACGTCGACGAGTTCCCGCAGCGCTGACGCGAGCCGCGGCGCGTTGGCGGCATGGATAGCCGGATGCGGCTCCCCCCGGAAATCACACGGACCCCAGATATCGTGGTACACGGAAAGTTCGGCGGAAGGGCCGATCTCGTCGGGAGACACCAGGAGTTCGACCAAGCGGTACTCACGGTGGCGCGTTCCGGTCGCGTCGAACCACGCGCCGGAACCCAGCACAAGGATCCCGCCCATCTCCGCCTGCGGATGTCCGGCCGGCCGACAGGCGCGGAGGGCGTCGGGCAGCTCCAGATCACCGAGCGAACGCCTGACAAGGTCCAGGCGGCTATGAATACCGAGGCCGCCCTTTCCGGCCTGGAACCAGTTCCACTCCAGCGCGCCCGGCTCCAACAAAGCGTGCTTCTGGAGCACCGCGCTCATGCGCCCCGCGGTCCTGAGCGCGGACTCCAGACCGGGCTCCACCACGTCGTCCAGATCCCAGAACCACGAGCCGCATTCCCTCGGCGCGCGCGTCAGCATGGCCATCGAACCCCCTTATGACTTGCCCGCGTTGGTCGGGTCGATGGTGGCGGACCTGCGCGTCGTCACACGTAGAGTGAATTCCGCACTGGCCAGCATCCGCGGAATCTCGATCGGGGAACTGGAGAATTCTTTCTTCACCACATCGGCAGGGTCGATCCGACGAGTAACGCCGTCCCGCCCCGTCGCTTCGATCACATAGCGGTATCCCCGAGGTGCGCTGGAGTCATCCGCCACCTTCCACTGCGCTCCGTGCTTCTGAATCAGGTAATCGGCAACGTAGGACATCAAATCACTGTGCAGCGTGATCCAGTCCGACTGCTCGAATTCACTCAGCGGAGCACGCGAGACGTAGGACTGGAGCGCGGGAACGAGAGTCATCGGGTCGCGGGTGTAGACCTCGGGTGGCACCCCGAGCATGTCAGCGACGTCAATGATGCTCCGGCGCCCGCCCTCGACCCACCCTTGGAGATCCGGTTCGATCGGCTTGGTCACGCCTTGAGCCTTCCGTTGGTCTCGGGAATGGGCCGCCGTCGGGTGGCCCGGCGGTGCGGTCACGTAGCGAGGCATTCGCGGATCCCGGCCAGCGGATCGCGACCGTTCTCCTCGGCGTACTGACGTCGGCGCGCATCGACCTTGTCGGGGAGAGCCAGGCAGCAGTAGTCCCAGAAGTCGACCAGCACGCGGAAGGCGTCATCGAGGGTGTAGTCACCCTGAACATGCTCGACGAAGAAGTTCTGCACCCTCACGCCCTGCGGGCCGATGGTGACGGTGTGCGCGTTGCCGTCCAGGTCCTCCGGTACGAAGCCCGGATCCGCCTTGGCCTGGGCCACCAGGTCGATCGCTTCCAGGACGGACAACGGCGACAGCTGGATATCGGCCGTCACCCACTCTCCCAGGACGCTCAGCTCGCCAGGCCCGGAGAACTCCGGCACCTCGAACGCGTCCTCGACGTAGTACCGAGTGCGGATCACTGCCCTGTTCTTACCCGCCGAACCACCGAGAAAGCCGCGGATCCCGGCCAGGGGATCACGCCCGTGCTCGGCTGTGTAATCGCGGCGGCACGGGTCGACCCGATCGGGGAGGGCCACGCAGCAGTAGTCCCAGAAGTCGACCAGGACACGGAGCGAATCATCGAGAGCGAAATCGCCGCGCACGTGCTCCACGAAGAAGTTCTCCACCGTCACCCCTTGCGGGCTGATGGTGACAGTGTGAGCGTTGCCGTCCAGGTCCTCCGGCACGAAGTCCGGGTTCGCCTTGGCCTGGGCCACCAGGTCGATCGCTTCCAGGACGGACAGCGGCGACAGCTGGATATCGGCCGTCACCCAGGTACCCAGCACCTTCAACCCAGCGGGCCCCGTGAAACGAGGCAGGTCGTCGACGTCCTCGGTGTAGTACTGAGTGCGGATCACTGCGCGGATCTCCTTTAGGCGTCGTTTGCTTTGGCGGTTTGGCCCGTTGTGCTGGGCATGACGAGTCTCGCTGAACGGCTGGTGCCGGATGAGTTGTGGGAGTTGTTCCGCAGAGTGGTGCCGGAGACGGTGGTGGTACGCCCGCAGGGGGGGTGGCCGTCGGCGGGCGGGGGATCGTGAATGTCTGGCCGCGATCGTGTTCGTGGCGACATCGGGGTGCACGTGGCGGCAGGTGCCGCCGTTGTTCGGGCCGGCCTGGCCGACGGTTTACCAGCGTTTCGCCCGCTGGAGCAAGGTCAGGGTCTGGGCCCGCCTGCACCGGGTCATCCTGGATGAACTCGGCGCCCGGGGATAGCTGGACTGGTCGCGCTTCGCTGTCGATTCGGTGAGCGTTCGGGCTCCGTGGGCGGGGCATCGCACCTCGGATCCCGAGGATCGCCCGTCGAGGGATCGAGACATCACAGCGACTGGGACGTCACCGATGGGTCGTCGAGCGGACCATGCCCCGGCTCGCCGACTGCCGCTGCACCGACGCTACGAGTGCAAGCCCGAGCAATTCCTCGCCTTCACCGTCATGGACACCAGCCTGATCAACTATCGCCGACTCGCCAAGTGAAGCGAGGCCCAAGTCGAGGCTGCGCTGGCCAAGCGGTTCACGTGGTGCAGCCTCTCGTATGACCCGGGTCCTGGCGGGTCGGCCAATGCGGATCAGGAGATCGTCAAGCGGCTTCTCCAGGGCTCGCTCGCGATGTCACCGCCCGGTGGGGCGAGAACCACCGTCATTGCCTGGCGTGAGCCGGCCGGCGAGGCCGTCGAGGATCCGGTCGAGTCCATATACGAAGCGGTCCTCTCGCACCTGCCGCGGGTCTACCTCCTGGCCGAAGTCCGGGCTGTGGTCCGACAGCCATTCGCGCTCGGAGACACCACTGGGGGCGATCAGTGAGAGGTACGCGGCCTCGCTGGTGGCGATCCCGATGACGTAGGACATGAGCGCCCCAGCGGCTTGGTCCTCCTCACCTGCAGGGAAACCGGCCGCCTGGAACTGCGCGAGGAGACCCGATGTCATGCGGACGGCGTTCGGTCCGACGTGGAGTAGCCCGACCTGGCCGAGTTCGGGGCCGACCCAAGGGTGGCGCAGGACCATTGCCCGCAGGTCGGTGGCGGCGCGGGCGACCGCCGCGCGCCATGTCCCGTGGGTGGCGGTGGCCGGCAGGTCCAGCTCACCGAACACGTCGTCTACGGCCAGCTGGATCAGCTCGTCCCGATTGGCCACATGGCGGTAGAGGGAAGTGGCCCCGGCCTTCAGACGAGTGCCGAGCTTGCGCATGCTGAGCGCCTCTACCCCGTCCACGTCCAGCAGCTCGATCGTCGCGGTCACGATCTGCTCCCGCGTCAGATGCTCTCGCTGCGGGCGATGCGGACGTGTCCACACCGAGGTCATCGGCTTGGCGTCACGAGGCATGCGCGCTCACTCCCGTCGGTCGATCTGCTTGCTTCTCATCCCTCACCGTAGCCGACACCGTACGCGTATTGCGCACGTCGATCCTCGATGCGTACAGTGTTCGCATCGAGGATCACCGTGCGCAATGAAGAGGGGTCGGCTGTGCTGAACGGTATGACATTTGACAAAAAGGGCAATTGGAGTGCCGAAGGGGCATGGGGCACCCGGAACTCGGCCGGGCAGAAACTGGATCTCGCCCGGTGGCAGGCCCGCCTCGACAAGCTCTGCGCCGAACACCACGTGCCGGGAGCGTCCTTGGCCGTCCTCGTCGACGGGACCGTCCACGAGCTGGCGAGCGGCGTCCTGCATCGCGGCACGGGTGTGGAGACGACGACCGAGTCGGTCTTCCAGATGGGCTCGATAGCCAAGATCTACACGGCCACCCTGGTCATGCGGCTCGTCGAGGACGGCCTGCTGGACCTGGACGCGCCGGTCACGGACGTGCTGCCGGAGTTTTCCGTCGGTGACCCCGCGGCGACCGCGATGATCACCGTCCGCCGGCTGCTCAGCCACACGAGCGGTCTCACCTGCGACTTCAATCACGACAGCGGGCGCGGCGACGACTGCCTCGCCAAGTACGTCGAGGCCGCGAAGGACGTGGCGCTCGACTGCCCGCCCGGCAGCGCGATCTCGTACAGCAGCGTGGGCTACAACGTGCTCGGCCGGATCATCGAGGTGGTGACCGGCAAGGTCTGGGACCAGGCACTCAAGGACCTGCTCCTGACCCCGCTCGGCCTCACCCGCACCATGACGCTGCCCGAAGAGGCGCTGCGCTTCCGCGCGGCCATGGGACACCTGGGCGAGCCCGGCCAGGAGCCGGACCCGGCGCCGGAGTGGGACATGATGCCGCGATCGGCGGGCCCGTACGGCAGGGTCATCGCCACCGCGGGCGACCTCGCCCGGCTCGCACGTATGCACCTTGCCGGCGGCGTGGCCGAGGACGGCACCCGCGTGCTATCCGAGGAGACGGTCGCCCTGATGCAACGCCGGGTGGTGGACTGCCCCGACAAGTGGACGGTCAGCTCGGACGGTTGGGGTCTGGGCTGGACCCTGTACGACTGGAACGGCGTAGAGGGCTACGGCCACGACGGCGCCTCCATCGGGCAGTACGCCTACCTGCGCGTGGTGCCCTCGGCCGACATCGCCATCGCGCTGCTCACCAACGGCGGCGGCGCGCGTGAGGTGTACGCAGCGCTCTACCGCGAGCTTCTCGCCGACCTGGCCCGGGTGACCATGCCGGACCCCTTCGCCCCCTCCGCCACGCCACCCGTGGTGGACTGGGCACCGCTCATCGGCACGTACCGGCGCGAGGGTGTGGTCATTACGGTGACCGAGAAGGACGGCTCCGGGCAGGCACTCTACGAGTTCGTCGACGGCATGAAGGACCTCTCAAAGCCCCTGCGGATCAACCTGCTGCCGGTCACGGAGACGGCCTTCGCCGGCACGGGCGTGGGTTCAGCCTTCAGCACGGACTACACACCGGTGATCTTCTCCACCCTGCCCGACGGCACACGCTGCGTCTACATCGGCATGCGCTGCGCCCCCAAGACCGGCTGATCGGCCGCGCCGACCGGCCGGTGCAGCCACGGACCAGCCAGCCAGCCACCGCATCGAAGTCCCAGCGACTGGACGGACACCGCTGGTTCGTCAAGCGCACCATGCCCTCGATCTCCGGTTGCCACCGACTGCACCGACGCTACGAGTGCAAGTCCGAGCAATCCCTCGCCTTCACCGTCATGGACACCGGCCCGATCAACTATCACTGACTCGCCGAGTGAAACGACGTCTTACTGCTTGGCCTTGGGCATGAGCGGGTAGACGGTCTTCCCATCACCCGTGACCGGGTCGTATTGGTCGGGCCTGCGTCAGGAGGGTGAACATCGCTACCAGGGCAGCTCTGACGGGCGTCGTTTCCACCACCAAGCACTCGCATATGTACCTGCCACGATCCCGTTCGCCTCTACGAGGGCGCGGCCGTCGTCATGTTCGGTGAGCTTCATGAAATCACCGTCAATGTGCTCGGCCAGTTCCCGCAGAAGCCCGGCCGCCGGTTGCGGGAGTTCGTTGACCAGTTGCCCGATGTCGTCGCGTGCTCTGAGGCCGGCCTCGTACATGTCCGCTGAGCAGCTTCCCGTCGGCTGCCATCCTGACCCCATACGCCGTACCATTCGCTCCCATTCCGCCAGAGCGGTGCGCGCCCGGTAGAGCGGGGTACCAACCGCACTGGATGGTCCCACAGTGGTGATGAACCGCTTTGTGAGAGGGACGGGCATGGGGTACTCACGAACGATTTCATCCAACGGGGCAGCGGGGACCCCTGGGAGACATGCAACCTTGGACGCGACTGCGTCAATGGAGTAAACCGGCCTAGCGTCGTCCGATGACAGCAGACGTGCTCGGGTCACCATCCGGTCCGGAGCCACCAGCCAGTATGCACTCGGCACGAATTCCTCGGCCGGGTAGAGAACCGCAGACTGCGCTGCTGCGGCGAACTCTGCGGCCAGTTCCTCCTCGCTCAGCTGGTTCGGAGCCCATTCCTGCACGTCGATGTCCAGAGACAGCGCGACGCTCCCCAGCGTCTCCGTGAAGTCGCAGAGTACGGCAGCGTCCCAGTTGCGATCGTCCTGATCGCCCTCGGAGTCAGCGACGTCGACTTCACTCAC
Organism: Streptomyces sp. NPDC042259; assembly: GCF_055582085.1. Taxonomy (NCBI): domain Bacteria; kingdom Bacillati; phylum Actinomycetota; class Actinomycetes; order Kitasatosporales; family Streptomycetaceae; genus Streptomyces; species Streptomyces sp. NPDC042259. The sequence goes on from NZ_JBVJDW010000019.1 coordinate 67,132, forward strand.
GTGTACGCCGGTGCATGCCGCTAGGACGCCCCGGATCAAGGGCGGGTGGAGGTGGTCGACGGTGAAGAGGTTGTAGGTCACGTGCAGGTCCCGTTATCGATATCCATGACTTTCTGGACGGCCTCCGGATTATTAACGATCCCGGTGGCGTACAGGGGCCCCAATGCTGGACCGTGAATGCCGTACCGGCAGCCAGTACGCGGCGTTCGGACGCAGGGGCTCGGCCCCGCTGCGGGAACATCCCGACGAGGACGCCGTCCGGGAATTCGCCACCGACCTGCTGGCCGCGCAGGGCCACACGCTGCCCAGCACGGTCGCGCTCGACGGGGGCTTCTGTCGGCATCCGACGGCGACGACACGCAGGGCTGGGCCGTCGTCGAGGCCAACATGGCGTGGTTCGCCAACTGCTACGCGTCCGACCCGGATCGCGCCCTCGACGTGGTGCTACGGGCGGCCGGCCCACGGTCGCGACTGGGCGAACGGGACCGTGGGTTCTGCCGCCGCCTCAAGGAGGGGTGAGCGGCTCAGCTCCGCCGGTGGGCACGGCTCGATTGAGCCGCGCACGACGTCGCTGCGTTAGCCGTTCTGTCGCGACATTTCGGCGTCGTATTCTTCGCGAATTCGAGCGAAGATCGCATCCATGCCTGCATCGTATTCAGCTGTCTGCTCCGGGGTGGCCTCGTCCGGGTCATCGACGCCATACTTGGCGCAAAACTCGTAATACCAGGCCGACGTCAGTCGGTCTCGTTTCGCCACCAAGGGGTGAACCGGGTCCGACGGTTCCGACTTGCCGCGCTCCGCCATAGCCGTTTCCTGTCCCCCCAACACCGACCAGTGAGTACACGCTTTCGGGACCAGCCGTACCCCGGAGTCCTACGTGTCGATCTCGCCGAGCCAGCCGCGATCCAAGAGACCCTCGGGCAGGTACTCGGATTCAACCTCGATGGGGAACCCCGCATCGTAAGCAAGGCAAGTAACGGCCAACGGCCCAAGGGCTACCAGTCCCTCAGCGTTGATGGCCCGGTCCTGGCTTGCGGTCCAGTACTCCTTGTGCCAGCGCAAGGCCCGGGCCAATTCTGCGTTGAAGGCATCCTGGTCCCGGATGACGTACAAGTAGAAAAGGTTGATCGGCGGATAGAGGACCTTGAGCATCAGCTCCTGGTCGGCGATCCGCACGACAGCCGGATCGGTGCCCTCCATCGCGGCGACCAGCTTCTCACCGATGTCCCCGCCCTGAAGCCACCACGTCTGCAGGGTGTCGATCCAGGCGTAAATGTACTCGTCATACTCGCCTGCCTCCCTCAGCAAGGAAATCGGCACCTGGGCAAGCTCCGTCATCCGGTCTTGCTCACGACAGATTACGGCCAGCCAGAAGGCGGTGATCCAATTACCGGCGTCCGTGAAGTACGTCGGACCGACTGCTTGAATTGTCCGCGTCTTGTGCGCAATGCGGCATTCGGCCGTCTGCTCCGTCGCCGTGGCCGCGACATACAGGGCGGATCCGACCTGCATAGCCGAGACAAAGGCGTCCCACGTCGGGAACATTGCGGCTTTGGGATCCACGGCGCAGCGCGTGTACGCGGCGGTCAGGGACGCATCAAGGGCCAAATCGAAGGAGCTTGTCGACGTTTCCAGTGAGTCGATCAGATTGCCGACGATCTTATCGACTCCCCCTAGTCGGCGCTCGCCTTCGCTAGCCGGAAAGTCGTGGCGAGGTTCGGTGACAGTCATTGGGTCCTGTTCGGCGTTGCATTCTTCGCGTATTCGGGCGTGGATCGCGCCCAACCCCGCCTCGTACTCGTCTTGTTGCTCTGGGGTGGCCTCATCCGGGTAGTCGACGCCGTATTTGGCACAGAATTCATAGGACCATTCCGACGACAGTCGGCCCGCCTTGACCACCAGAGGATGGACCGGATCCGATGGCTCCAACTGGCCACGCCCCGTCATAACACCTTCTCTCTACAGCAATTCACTCACACGCTGCCGTACATCCGCGTCACCGACTGCCATCAGGTACTCGCCGAATTGCCTGACTTCCGGCCCCTTGGCGCGATACACAATGGCGACGGCATGGTTCAGCATGCGGGGAGAAGAACTTACGCCCAGTACGCTCATGGCCATATCCACCGAAAGCGGTCCGTCGAGAGCAGACACCGCAGTGGTCAAGTCGACCAGTTGGGTGGGTAGGTCGAACCGGCGCTTCTCCCCCTCGGCAAGAGAACGCACGCCGCGAGCCACGACCTCCTGGACGTCATCCATAACGGCACAGAGCATGGCATCGTCCATCAGCTCGCCCAGATGGTCCTCGAAGTACTGGGTGTCGGCGAGCTGCACGAGAGCACGGAAGACCTGAACCCGCATGGCCGTAGTTCCCTTGTCCTCGGTCAAGTGTCGGCTTTCGTGCGCGGCCACCGCCAGTTGCGAGAACGTGCTGTCGACCGAGAACTTCCGGTCGACCGAGAAGTCGTACCAGGCAGTCCCCTCGGGATCGGCCGCAGCACGCAGCACAGCTTCGTAACCAGCCGGCTCGGCCCACGTCGTCAGCACCGAGCAGGCCAGAAAGCGCTCCATCAGCGGCGCGTCCGGGTCATTCATCAACGCGACGAGACCGGGAACGCGCTCGCGGTGACGAGGGTCCTCGAATGCCTCGTCGATCACTTCATCGATGTCATTCGTCGGCTGCCCGTCGAAATCCGTGCCGAGCAATTCGCGATAAGTGTGCATGGGCCGCCTCCTGGTATCTCTCACTCGCTCGCGGAGTACGCCGGCCCGTTCTCGGGCACCTTCGCACTCAGAGGTCGGGCGAAGGGGGAACGCGTCCGCGTTGGTCGGCACGGTCGGGCATGCGTCAGAGGGTGAAATCATTACCACGGCAGCTCTGACGGCCGTCGTTTCCACCACCAAGCACTCGCGTGTGCACCTGCCACGATCCCGTTCGCCTCTACGAGGGCGCAGCCGTCGTCATGTTCGGTGAGCTTCATGAATTCAGCGTCTATGTGCTCGGCCAGTTCCCGCAGAAGCTCGCCCGCCGGTTGCCCGATGTCGTCGCGTGCTCTGAGGCCGGCCTCGTACATGTCCGCTGAGCAGCTTCCCGTCGGCTGCCATCCTGACCCCATGCGCCGTACCATTCGCTCCCATTCCGCCAGAGCGGTGCGCGCCCGGTAAAGCGGGGTACCGACCACATTGGATGATTCCACTGTGGTGATGAAGCGCCCTGTGAGGGGGACAGGTGTGGGGTACTCGCGAACGATTTCATCCAACGGGGCAGCGGGGCCCCCTGGGAGACATGCAACCTTGGACGTGACTGCGTCAATTACATCGACGTCGAGCCGCGCCGCCCGCTGCGCCGGGTCGTCAGCGGGAAATCGATGACGCGGTACGGTGCCTGCCATCTGTCGGGCCCTACTTCCTGTCCGTAGCGTCGTATGGACGACGCCCCTTCGGCCCCCTTTCCGAGGCAGCCGTTCAACGGGCATCATGACCTGCGGTTAACCCGGTTGAGCCGTCGGCCCCGGCAATGGGATCGTCGATAGTCGTGAGCACCAACGACTTCCTGGCACACGCGCCGCAGTACTCGACCACCGGCGAGCTTCTTTCCGCCGCCGCGCGGCAACGCGGTATGGCCGTCGAAGTCCTCCCGGCGCAAGGCGGCGCGGGTGCGCTGCGGGGAAGGCAAGGCGGCCACTACTTCGGCGGGCCGCTGTACGCCACCGGGATCGTTGACGATCTCGACGTCGCCCTCCTGGAGCCGACAGACGACTGGCTGACGTCCTTGCCTCACGAGTACACGCTGCGAAAGGTCGTGTCCTCCACCTTGGGCGAGGCCCGGCGTCTGACCCGCCCCGCCTTCGTGAAGCCACCGAGCGCCAAGTCCTTTCCGGCCGCGATCCATAGCGACGGCAGCACACTGCCCCGGCCGACGGACCTGCCAGCGGAAACGCCGGTTCAGGTCAGTGACGTCGTGACGTGGGTGCGGGAGTTCCGTCTCTTCGTGCTGGACGGTGAATGCCGTACCGGAAGCCAGTACGCGGTGTTCGGACGCATGGACTCGGCCCCGCTGCGGGGGCATCCCGACGAGGACGCCGTCCGGGAGTTCGCGACCGATCTGCTGGCTGCGCACGGCCACACGCTGCCCAGCGCGGTCGCGCTCGACGTGGGGCTGCTGTCGGCATCCGACAACGGCACGCAGGGCTGGGCCGTTGTCGAGGCCAACATGGCGTGGTTCGCCAACTGCTACGCGTCCGACCCGGATCGCGCCCTCGACGTGGTGCTACGGGCGGCCGGCCCACGGTCGCGACTGGCCGAACGGGACCGTGGGTTCTGCCGCCACCTCAAGGAGGGGTGAGCGGCTCAGCCGAACATCGACTCCAGCCAACCGGAATCGTCTTCGCTCTTCGCCACACGAGCAGTGAACGACAACGGGATACCCACCTGCTGAACAAGGTCGAGGGCACTGGCTTCCAGCTTGCACACCGAATTGGTCTTCACAAAGCCCGAAACATCGACACGCACCTGAAACCCCTGCTCCTGAAGCCCCACCAGCTCTCCCCGCAGCGGGAGCAGCTCGCCGACCAGATCGCCGATCTGCCGCTCGAGATCCAGTGAATTCTCATCAGGCGCGTAGACCCACATGGTTGTGCCACGTGACACCGATCCCGCTGGCGCTTCCACGGTCGCACCCTCGAGACCGAGGGCCGCATCGACAACATTGGGAACCAGGCCGGGCTTGGTGACGACGAGAGCCGCACGCACCGATTCCCAACCGTGATTTCGATCAAGCATCAGCCGACCACCTGTGTGTTGATTTTCTTCTGATTTAACGCTCATTGACGTTCGGAACCACCTTGAGCGGAATCCCAAGGAGCGTGATTCGGAAAAGTAGTGCGTGGGGAATCGCGAACATCGCCCCGTCGCCCGTAAACCCGCGAACCTCAAGGCAAATTTCATGCCCGGATTGTCGAAGAACTGCCAGTTCGGCCAATTTCGGTTCGACAAGGGCCAGGACATGAGCCAGTTGTTCATCAGGGGCCGTCGCACCACGCTGATCGCACTCGATCACCCACAGGCCGTTGGCATCCTCAGCAGGACGCCAAGGGCTGGCTCCCGGCGCACGGGTAGCGCTGGGTTCAATCCCGAGAGCTGCCGTAACCGCGCCGGGATCAAGGTCGGACTTCTCAATAATGAGAGACGCCGAACTCAGCATCCAAGGCCCCTGGACGGCCACAAAATCATGCATTTTATATTCCAGGTCTCCTGAAGTGAATCGGTCTGCATGCATTTTAGAACTCGATCTCACGACAAGCGGCCCAGTGCACGTCACCCATGTCCGACTTCAGCAGCTTGGACAGGAAAGTTCGCTGGCTCACCGTCGTTGACTTTTCCATGATACTGAACCCCCCACCGATCCCCGCAGCCGGCGCGTCCAGCGTGTAATCAGGAATTACGTCACCCGGGTGGAATTTCTGCACATATCCTCCCGGGTAGATGCCGGCCTCGACCGTAAGGCCGTTGAGCCCTGGCAGCAAATCGCCGTGCGGGACATAAAAGGAAATCGTAGTGCCGGGCGGAACTGTCATTTCGCCAGCTCCCCTTCGCAGGTAGCCATGCCCGGAGAAAACCGTTTGCCCATCAGGTCGACCGCCCTTGAATACGCGAGTCGCGTAGTAGTGACCGTCGTCAGGCGTGTAGCGAGACTTGTCGAGCATCTCTGGCCTACGGTCCATAATTGCCTGCTTCACGTCCTCCGGAGCAGGCAGCGGGTCACCCGTACCCCGGTGCCCCTCGTCAAACGGGCCACCGGAGTGGCTCGCCGGCTCACCGTGGTGGACCATTCCATTATCGGCGCCATGGTGCCCGTCACCGTGGTGAACCTTTGCATCATGGCCGGACATAGGTTCTGTGTGGGAGGCCTCACCGGTAGCGGGGTGGTTGCCGTCACCGGCACCATGCCCATCGTGAACATGGCTCCCACCTGGCGCCGCATGGTCACTTGCATGGGTTGCGGAGTTCTCTGCAGCCCCGTGTCTGCCCGCGTGGGATGCGTTGTCCGTACCCCCGCCAGCTTTCTGCGATGACGCGTTGTCCGAGGTGTGTGAGTCCCCGCTGCCCACGGGCTTTTCGGGTGCGTGGCCGCCCGAGGTGTGAGTCCCATCGCCCGGGTGCGCCGACCCCGTCGGCCCACCCGCCCCGTGCTCCACGTGGCTAGGCCCACCCGCGCCTTCGAGGACCTTCGCTTCTTCCTTGACGGGTGCGGTGTCGTGCTCCCTGACGTTGGGCAGGTCGGCCTTGTTCGGCTCCCTGACGGGTTCGGTGTCGGGCACGACGTTGCCATGCTCGTCCCTGATGTGGCCGTCGTTGCCGATGACGCGCTTGTTGCCCTCGTGGTCGATGTACTCACGCCCGGGGGGCGTCTCGCCAGAGCCGGCCGAGTGGGACGGAGTCGCGGGCGCTTCGCCCGGGTGCGGCGAGGCCCCGGTGGGCATATTGCGCGCCATGTCGTCCACGCCCGCCGTGCTGGCCTTCAAGCCCGCCATGAGGTCGCCGACCTTGAGTTTGGCGACGCTCCCGGCCTTGATGACGTACGACATCGGGTCGAGGAGTACCCCCGCCTTGCCCGCCACGGTCGCCATCTTCGCGCCCGCGCTCAGCTTTCCGGCCTCGCCGGCCTGGCCCGCCTTGCCGAGCTTGAGGAAGGAACCCGCGCCGAGGGTGACGATGTTGAACGCCACCGCGCCGCCCGCTCGTGTGGGGTTCTTGCCCCACTCGTCCCACGCGACGAAGGACTTGCCGAATTGCCGCAGGGCGGCCTTCTGCCTGTCGGTGTCGCTGTGGTCGGTGGGGCCGAACATCTTGTCCATGGCCCAGTCGTACGGCGTCATGATGTACGCGCTGATGCCGCCGAAGACGTCACCGATGCCCGACCAGGTCTTCCGCCAGGTGTCCTGGTCGAAGACGTTGACCATGTGGAAAAGACCCTTGATACCGCCCCAGGCCCCGTCGACGAAGAAGCCCTTCAACGCGCCGCCGACGTGGTGCTTCGTCCCCTCCCACACCGCGCGCAGGCCCGTGTACTGGCGGTCGTCGGCCGTGCCCCAGGGTGTCTTCTTGGCGTCCTTGACGTCGCTTTCCTTGAAGCCGTACATGCCGGGCTTGTGCGAGCCGTCGTCGACGACGAAGTGCAGCTTGCTGCCCACCAACGCCAAAATCCTGTTGGCGTGGTCGCGCTCCACGCCCTGGAAGGCCACCCAGGTCAGGCCGACCTCACGGACAAGTCGCCGGTTTTCGTCAATCTTGTCCTGGTCCTTCCGCCAGCCGTCGTCGTCCTTGTTCTCCGCGACGAACTTCTTCGCGTCCTCACGGAGCTTGTCCATCTTGTCGACGAGCGGCTTCGCGGTCGTCGCGAAGCTGTGCAGCGCACTGCTGGCGGACTCCAGCTTCTTCGCGAACTCATCCGCCTTGTCCCGCACCGGGACCGTCGAGCTGAGCAGATGTTCCTGTTCGGGGGCGTCGTAGACCGCGTCCAGGGCCTGGAACTCCGTGTGAACGTCCTTGCCCGTGGTGCGGATGCTGGAGGCGGTCTTCTTCAGAGAAGCCGCGTGCTTCTCCAGCTCCTCCAGCTTGCCCGTGAAGGTCGGTATCTTCCCGAGTTCGATCACTTCTTGGGCCCCCGCCCCTTCTCGTTCACGGCCCCGCCCGGGCCGCCCGGCTCGATGCCCCACTTCAACACAACGTCTCCCCCTCGTGCGAAACGTTTCTTCGTCACGTGACATGACACTCTGCCAGGTGCCACTGACAGCCCTACGAGGAGGGCAACCGGAATGCGCCCCGCTTGCCTCCCCGCTCGGCCCACTGACGGCCGGGGGGCGGCATGAGGTTGAGCGGCCCGAACCCGTACATGCAGAAGCCCACTTCGGGCTCGCTGTCCTCGGGACTGCAACCGACGGTATTAGCCGAGGTGCCGGGCGAAGAACCTCAGTGTGCTCTCCAGCTCGAATGCCGGGATCTCCCCGTGCTTGCCGGGGTTGGCGTGCAACGTTTTCTCAGCCGAGGCCAAGGCGTCGAACAGCGCCAGGCTCTGAGCCCGCGGCACCCGCTCATCGTCCCATTGCACCAAGAACTCTACGGGGACCGTGATCCGCGCGGCGGCCTCGGCCGACGCCAGCACTCCGCCCAAGCCCAGTACCGCCGCGCGGACGCGCGGTTCGGCAGCGACGAAGGGAACACCGAGCCCGCATCCCAGCGAGACCCCCCAGTAGCCCACCGGGCCGGCACCAACGTGCGCAAGTTGCTGAACCGCGTCCAGGACGGCTCGCCATTCCGGCACAGTCCGGCGGGCCACGAGTGCCTGGAAGCCGGCGATCAGGGGGCCCAACTCTTCACCGGCTTCCACGCGAGCCTGGTTCTCCGTCGCGATCCGGTCGTATTCCTCGACCTTCGGCCGGTCGCCGTGGGCGGGAACGTCGACCGCCACGACCGCGAACCCGCATTCGGTCACGAAGCGGCGTGCACGGGCCAGGATGTCAGGAGTCTTCTTGTGTTGACCGCCTCCGTGTCCCATCAAGACGAGAGGACGAGTGGCGGCGGCGCCTTCCGGCGTCCACAACACGCCGGGAATCTCGCCGAGGGTGAAGAGCTGTTCGCGGACGCCGTCGGACGACGTCTCAGAGATGAAGCGCATAGCGATTCATGCCTTTCGGGATGCCTCTGCGGGCACTCCCTAGGCCATGCGAGGGAGGGAGGCCCGACCTGTCAAAGTGTTGATCGGTCTCACCTCCTCAGTTCGCAGCAGTGCACGGCGGCAGGAACGTACCACGAAGGCGAGGCGGCGGAACGCCGGCCCGGGCAGCCCAACCGGCCATCCGAAGTGGGGAGCGAGCCTGGCTCACGGCCACCCGACGGGCCGACTCGGACGGCCTGAACGCCGCCCGCGCACATGGACGTACCCGGCCCCCCGGCAGACGCCTCTGACCAGCCCGGATCGATGCGCGCCACGGGTCACGAACGGGTCAGTTCACGACCACGATCGGACGCAGACGGTCATCCCTAACCACGCCTCTGATCAGGGGAGTTGAGTGCGCACAGAGCGTGTGCGCATTGCGGTACGGTGACCGCGAATCGGTTGCTTCGTCACGAGAACGAAGCGGCCCCCGACGGTGCGCCAACACCGGTCGAGGGCCTTCACCCACGAGGACTTAAACCAGAAGGAGTCCCGGGATGCTCCGGCATGTTATCGCCCCTGCGCGTTTCTTCTCCCAGGTACCGAACGACATCCTTCGCCACCCGCGCCTGTCCGCGACCGCCGTGCGCCTGCTGCTGTGGCAGCTCTCGCTCCCGGAGACGGAGACGAAACGGCTGTCGGACACCGCCGACAAGGCGGGGATCAAGAAGTCCGCGTTCATCCGCGCCAAGCGGGAACTGATCGCCGAAGGCTACCTCCACGAGTGGCGCCGCCAAGGCGACGGCGGCCTGTGGGGAACGACCCAGCTCCTCTCCAACGTCACCCTCACCAAGGACGAGGCCGTAGCCCTGCGCGACGGGGCCTCACCACCGAGTGCCCCCAAACCGGCCCCCGGCCGGCCGACCACCCCGACCGTCGGCCATTACCCAACAAACACAGAGGGGAACAAGGAGAACCCTCCCTCCCAGCCCTCCCACGTTCCCGCTCCGCTGATCGAGCGCGGAGGGCTGATCCTCGCCTCCGTCTCCCACAAGGAACGCCGACTCCGGCTCAACGGACGCGACATCCAACGACTCGCCGCCCTCGCAGGGGAATGGCTCCTGCGCGGCGCCACAGCCAAAGACCTCCGCGAGGCGCTGACGGACGGGCTCCCCAGCCGTGTCCACTCCCCCGCCGCCCTCGCCCACAACCGCCTCACCCGCAAAATGCCCCCAGTCCCGGCCTTCACCACCCCCGCACCCCCGAAACCGCAACCTCTACGCCCCTGCACCGGCCCCTGCGAACGCGTCTTCCGACCCCTCGAAGACGAAACCAAATGCCGCACCTGCCGCCAGGAAGACGCCATCGCATTCAGCGGAGGTGGCGGCGGCGCGGGCGGGATGTTCGCTCAACCGGCATTCTGAGCAGCCGGTATGACGAGTACCGCTCGACGCCGCACCTCTTGCACGTGGCTTTGTCGACTGTGCGCGTCCACCCGGACAAGTGGGGGCAGGCGGAGACCAGACGGCCCACCACGCGGGTCACGGGTGCGCCTCACGCTGATGTCGACCCATGAGGACGGCGGCATCGGTCATGGCCGACTTGTCGCCACGCTCCTCGGCCGTACGCCGGTGGTCCCTGATGCGCTCGCACTCGTCACACCGGTCCGCCGGGTCGGCGGCGCGGCACTCCTCGTAGGTGGCCAACCGCAACGCGGTCGGCGGCACCTCCCACTCCCGCCCACCCCCCGGCCGCCGCACCTGCACCCGGGGCCCCACCCGCCCCATCACCTGCGCGAACGCCCCCGTGCGCGTGTCCACCACGTACGCGCCTTCCCGGTACGACATCACGTCCTGCCTCCGTATGCCCTGACTTCGCTTTTCCTTACGAGCATCGGTCCGTAGCAGTACGGTGACCAGGGGTAATGGCTTGAGACGTTTTTTATGGAAAATGAGAGGAACGATGCCCGCACCAAAGGAACTTGACCCGTCGAGGTCAATGGGCGCGCTCTACGGCAAGAAGGTACGGAAGCTGCGCATTCGCGCCGGGCTGACCCAGCGTGAGCTGGGGGAGAAGGTCCACGTCACTCACAGCCGGATCGCGAAGATCGAGCTGGGGACGGAGTCACTCCCGAGGCAGTTGTCCGACGCCCTGGACGATGCCCTCGGCGCGGACGGCGACCTGCGCGATCTGTGGGAGCACATCGGCTACACGCCGCCCTTTCCGTTCTGGTCCCAGCAGTTCTTCGAGTACGAGGCCAAAGCCACGCGAATGTACAAGTTCTCGCAGATGATTCCGGGGCTGGCCCAGACGGAAGAGTTCATGCGGGCGCTCTTCCAGGCTGGGGAGATCTACGGCGGGTTGGACCTCGAAACGAAGGTCTCCGTCCGCCTCGGGCGGCAGGCCATGCTTGACGCAGCCCCTCCCCCATGGCTGTGGATCATCCTGGACCAAGCGGTGCTCTACCGAATCGTGGGCGGGCGTGGGGTCATGCGAAGGCAGCTGGCTCACCTCTTGGCTCTGGCCGAACGGCCGTGCATCCACGTGCAGATCCTTCCGTACGAGAGCCCTGAGCCGATTGCGATGGGTGGCTCCATGACCATCCTCGCGCTCCCCAAGAAGGGTGATGTGGTGTACCTGGAAGGGATCCGATCCGGCGGCCTCATCGAAGAGCCGGAAGAGGTCGCAAATTACGCATTCGCCTACGACCGCATGCAGGGGAACGGCCTCTCACCGACGGCATCGGCGGATCTGATCCGCGAGGTAATGGAGGAGCGCTACCCATGCACACCGGACGATCCGACCTGAGCACTGCCGCGTGGTGGAAGAGCAGCTACAGCACCGACGCCGGTGACGACTGCGTCGAGATCACCGACCACATACCCGGCACCGTCCTCGTCCGGGACAGCAAGCACCCCCACGGCCCAGCACTGGCCCTTCCCGCCACGGCCTGGGCCGCCTTCGTGGGCGCGCTGAGCCACTGACGAGGAACCAGGTCCGCGACACGCGAAAATCTATCGCGACCGAGGTAGACATCCTCGGGCGCCTGGGGTTATGTTTTTCGCGTAGCCAAGGAAGTCAGACGGCGCGACAGAGACGAACTGGCGCGCACCGTGTGTGGCACGGCAGTGGAGTCCCGGGGCCGGGAAGTGCAGGAAGGTCCCGAGGCTGGCTGCCGGGTCGGGCGGCCCGGCAGGGGCCGCAGAGTATGTATCCGGCGCCGGCGAGTGGCGCCGGTTTCATCGGGGCCCTGGTGCCGTACGGCACCAGGGCCCCTCGACGCGTTCCCGAAAGCAGAGGTGCCAGTGCACGCTGAAACCAAAACGTCCACCATCGACCGTATCGACGACGACGACTATCCCGCGTACACCATGGGCCGTGCGGCAGAGATGATCGGGGCGACCCCCGGCTTCCTCCGGGCCATCGGTGAAGCGCGGCTGATCACCCCGCTGCGCTCCGAGGGCGGGCACCGCCGTTACTCCCGCTACCAGCTGCGCATCGCCGCCCGTGCTCGGGAGCTGGTGGACAGCGGCACCCCGATCGAAGCCGCCTGCCGCATCGTGATCCTTGAGGACCAGCTCGAAGAGGCCCTGCGCATCAACGAGGAGCTACGCGGGGTCGCAGCCGACTGACCGAACGACCGATCGACCGATCACGGGAGCCGATGGCTGCGAATATCTATTTTTGCAAGCACAGAAATTGGCGCCGCGCACGGTGAGGGTTTATGAGACGGCGGACGGAGTGAAATAACTTCTTGCGCCCGGCCGCTGACACCGTGCTACTGTTGATTTCAGTTGCAGTTGTGGTTCCCAGACTTCAAGTGCCCCTGTCGGCTTTACGCCGGCAGGAGCGCTTTTGCTTTTCCGGCGTTTGCTCTCCGGACGGGGTAATCATCGCGGCGACGCGGGACCGGCACAGTGCGGGTCCCCGCACCCCCGAAGGAGATATGACATGGCTACTGGCACCGTGAAGTGGTTCAACGCTGAAAAGGGCTTCGGCTTCATCGAGCAGGACGGTGGCGGCGCTGACGTGTTCGCCCACTACTCGAACATCGCGTCTTCCGGCTTCCGTGAGCTGCTTGAGGGCCAGAAGGTGAACTTCGACGTCACGCAGGGCCAGAAGGGCCCGCAGGCGGAGAACATCGTCCCCGCCTAAGCGCGACGACGCATGACGTAGCTGGGGCCCGCACCTTGGGGTGCGGGCCCCGGCTCGTTGCATTTCCGGGGCCGGGCGCCGCCGAGCGGCCATCCGCAGCCCCCGCAGCACCCCGCAGCACCCCGGCGGTACATCCCCGCCCAAAACTCTTCGGCCGGACAGCGATCCCGCCCGAGTTCCCCTGACCCAAGCACATGCCCGGACCGTAACCGTCCCCGCACGCTGCCGGTCATCTCAGAGCGCCGACGACGGCCGATTTTTTGATAATCGGGCCACGTCGCCGCCTTTTCTACGGTTCGTTCTTGCGATTCCCCGTGCCGCTCTCACTGCCGCCGGGAATTCCTCGATACGTGCCGTATCGAGGAAGGTTCCACATGAACCGCACAGTGCGTTCAAACGACCGTTACGCCCGTACCGCGAAGAGCGGTTCCACCGGCGGCGGCCGTAATTTCCGCTCCCAGGGATCCGGCTCCGGCTCCGGCCGGTCCGGTGGTTACGGGCGGCGTCCCGCGGCCCGTCAGGGTGAGTTCGCGCTGCCCGTCGGCACGACCCCGGGGCTGCCCGCCGTCACCACGTTCGCCGAGCTGGACATGCCCGCTCCCCTGCTGGCGGCGCTCGGCTCCCAGGGCATGACCGTCCCGTTCCCGATTCAGGGGGCGACGTTGCCGAACTCGTTGGCCGGGCGGGATGTGCTGGGCCGTGGCCGTACCGGTTCCGGCAAGACC
>NZ_JBVJDW010000020.1:0-72546 GCF_055582085.1 Streptomyces sp. NPDC042259
GAGGAGCAGCCGATGCCGGAGACGAAGACGATGTTTTCCTTGGCGAGGCCGAGTTCGGGCATGAAGCCCTGTACGGCGGCGAGGATGGCGTAGTCGCCGCAGCCGGGGCACCAGCGCACTTCCTGATCCGACTTGAAGTCCCTGGCGGCCAGAGGCGTTTCGGACCGGGGGACCAGGGTGAGGGGTTCAACGGCCATCGATGGCCTCCTTCAGCGCGTCGGCGAGCTGCTCGGCCTTGAACGGCATTCCGCTCACCTGGGTATGGGAGCGGACGTCGACCAGGTATTTCGCTCGCAGCAGGGTCGCGAGCTGGCCCAGGTTCATCTCGGGCACCACGACACGGTCGTACGAGCGCAGGACGTCCCCGAGATTCCCGGGGAACGGGTTGAGGTGCCGTAGATGGGCCTGGGCGATCTTCTCGCCGCGGTCGCGCAGACGGCGGACGGCCTCGCTGATGGGCCCGTACGTCGAGCCCCACCCCAGCACCAGGGTGCTGGCGACACCCGAGGGATCGCTGACGAACAGGTCGGGGACGGTGATGCCGTCGATCTTGGCCTGGCGGGTGCGGACCATGAAGTCGTGGTTGGCGGGGTCGTAGGAGATGTTGCCGGTGCCGTCCTGTTTCTCGATGCCGCCGATGCGGTGTTCGAGTCCGGGGGTGCCGGGCACCGCCCACGGCCGGGCCAGCGTCTCCGGATCACGCTTGTAAGGCCAGAAGACCTCGGTCCCGTCCGCCAGCTCGTGATTGGGGCCGGAGGCGAACTGCACGCGCAGATCCGGGAGTTCCATCACTTCGGGGACGCGCCAGGGTTCGGAGCCGTTGGCGAGGTAGCCGTCCGACAGCAGGAACACCGGCGTCCGGTAGTCCAGGGCCATCCGCGCGGCTTCGAGCGCGGCCTCGAAACAGTCGGCCGCGGTCGAGGGTGCGATGACGGGCACGGGGGCTTCGCCGTTGCGCCCGTACATCGCCTGGAGGAGATCCGACTGCTCGGTCTTGGTGGGCAGGCCCGTCGACGGGCCGCCCCGCTGGATATTGACGATGAGCAGGGGGAGTTCGAGGCTGACGGCGAGTCCGATGGTTTCGGATTTGAGGGCGACGCCGGGGCCGGAGGTGGTGGTGACGGCGAGGGAGCCGCCGAAGGCGGCTCCGAGGGCGGCGCCGATGCCGGCGATCTCGTCTTCGGCCTGGAAGGTGCGTACGCCGAAGTTCTTGTGCTTCGACAGCTCGTGGAGGATGTCGGAGGCGGGGGTGATGGGGTAGGAGCCGAGGTAGAGGGGCAGGTCGGCCTGGTGGGCTGCGGCGATGAGGCCGTAGGACAGGGCGAGGTTGCCGGAGATGTTGCGGTAGGTGCCGGCGGGGAAGGCGGAGGTCGCGGGGGCGACCTCGTAGGAGACGGCGAAGTCCTCGGTGGTCTCGCCGAAGTTCCACCCCGCCCGGAAGGCGGCGACGTTGGCTTCCGCGATCCGGGGGTTCTTCGCGAACTTGGTGCGGAGGAATTTCTCGGTGTTCTCCGTGGGGCGGTGGTACATCCAGGAGAGCAGGCCGAGGGCGAACATGTTCTTGCTCCGCTCGGCCTCCTTCCGGGAGAGCCCGAAGTCTTTCAGCGCCTCGATCGTCAGCGTCGTGAGCGGCACGGGATGGACGCGGTAGGCGTCCAGCGAACCGTCCTCCAGCGGATTGCTGTCGTATCCCACCTTCGCCATGGGGCGCTTGGTGAACTCGTCCGTGTTGACGATGATCTCCGCGCCGCGTGGCACGTCCGCCAGATTCGCCTTCAGTGCCGCCGGGTTCATCGCCACCAGCACGTCCGGCGCGTCACCGGGCGTGAGGATGTCGTGATCCGCGAAATGCAGCTGGAAGGAGGAGACGCCGGGCAGGGTGCCTGCGGGGGCTCGGATCTCGGCGGGGAAGTTCGGCAGGGTCGACAGGTCGTTGCCGAATGACGCGGTCTCGGAGGTGAACCGGTCTCCGGTGAGCTGCATGCCGTCACCGGAGTCACCCGCGAAACGGATGATCACCCGGTTCAGCCGGCGCACCTCTTTGCGGTCGAGGACCGAGGTGCCGGTGCCGATGTCCGTACCGGTGCCGGTGCCGGTGTCCGTACCCGTGCCGATGCCGGGGGCGCGAAGAAGTGTCATGGTCAGCCGCCCTGCCGCGTGGGGTAGCCGCCGCGCTTCCAGTACTCGAAGCCGCCGATCATCTCCTTGACCCGGAAGCCCAGCGCGGCCAGCTTGGCGGCCCCGCGGGTGCCGCCGTTGCAGGCAGGCCCCCAGCCGTAGGTGATGTAGAGCAGTTCCGGGTCGAGGCCGGCGGTGCTCTGCGCGGTGATGTCCTGGTGCGGGAGGTTGCGGGCGCCGGGGATGTGTTCGGCCGCGTAGGCGCTGGTGCGGCGGGTGTCGAGGACGACGAACCCGGACGCGCCCTCCTGGAGGTCGTGGTGGACGTCGTAGGGGTCGGTCTCGCAGCTCAGCTTGGTCTGCTGGAAGTAGTGCAGGGCCGCCGCCGGTTCGGCCGAGGGGGCGCCCAGGACGCGGCCGGGGCGGCGGTAGCGGACCGGGCGGTAGTCGGCGAGGCGCCGGAAGTCGCGGTAGGCGGCTTCGTAGTCCGTGTTGGACACCAGGAAGGTGCCGCCGTTGGCGAGCAGCGAGTCGCTCTTGACCACCGTGTCGCCGACGGCCACCTTCCACGTCATCTCGACGTCGCTCTCGAGCTCCGGCTCGACCAGTTCCTCGATGACGCCGTGGGTGGTGGGGACGACGCCGTCGAAGCAGTAGATCCGCTCCCCGTCGTAGGGGTGGCTCCGGGCGCCGGACTCGATCTCGAAGGCGAGGTTGACGAAGGCGATGCCGTAGTTGCGCTGCATGGCGGCGAGCCCCGCCATGCCCTTGAACCGGGCGCCGACCTCCAGGAAGACCAGCTCGTCCGCCGCCGTGTGGAAGAGCTCCAGATGGGAGCCGCCGTCGGGGCGGCCGAGGGCGTCGAGGGCCCGCTCGGCGAAGGCCACCATGCGCGGGACGCGGGGGTCGGTGTCGATGAGGTTGATGTCGGCGTTGACCTTGCCGCCCGGGACCTCGAAGGAGTTGACGAGGTACTCGGTGACGCCGCCGAAGACCGTCTCGCCGTCCTTGGTGACGATGTTGACGCTGTACATCGTCCCTTCGATGAACTCCTCGTACTCGTAGGCGCGGCCGAAGTCCTCGGGCAGGGCGGCGAAGCCCTCCCAGTCGGTGATCTTGTAGACGCCCTCGGCGGCCGCCGCGTCGGTCGGCTTGAGGATGACCGGCAGGCCGACCTCGTCGGCGAGTTCCCGGAAGTACCCGGCCGCGTCGGCGGCGAGCCGCTCGGGGGAGAAGCGTCCGAAGCGCGGGACGCGGATGCCGGCCTCGACGAGCCGCTCCTTCATCAGGCACTTGTCGCGGAACGGCAGGATGTCCGCGAGGTGGGGGCCCTTGAGGCCGAAGTGGGTGCGGATCTCCGCGGCGACGAGCATGTTCTGCTCGTCGTAGCAGTGCACCGACAGCTCCTCGGGGGCCGTCTCCACCAGCAGCTTCGCCACGACGTCGCGGGCGGCCTCCAAGTCGACGAGGGAGTACAGCATGGGGGTGGGGTCGGTGAGCCCGCAGGGCACCACGTGCACCGCGTCGAACCAGCCGTGCTGCTCGGGGGTCAGGTTCCCGGCGTCGCGGTCGGCGAAGATCCCGACGAGGCGGACGGAGTCCGGGTCGACCAGCAGGTCCGGGCGGAACACCCCGAAGCCGCGGGTGGAGATGACGACGGCGGTCTTCATGACGCGAGGGCCTCGATCCGGGATCCGGCGGACAGTTCGTCCAGTGCGGTGACGATGATGTTCAGCCCGGCGGTCAGGTTGACCTGGCTGATGGTGAGCGGCGGGAGGACCTTGAGGACCTCGTCCTGACGGCCGCAGGTCTCGATGATCAGGCCCTTCTCGAAGCAGAGTTTCGAGACCTTGCCCGCGTCCAGCCCGGGGACGCCGCCCAGGTCGATGCCCTGCATCAGACCGAGCCCGCGGACGCGGGCGCCGAGCGGTTCGGCGACCCGGCGCCGGAGCAGCTCGGTGACCAGCTCGCCCTTCCTGCGGACCTGCTGGGCGAAGGTGTCGTCCGCCCAGTAGTGCCGGATCGCGGCGGCCGCGGCGACGAACGCGAACTGGTTGCCGCGGAAGGTGCCGTTGTGCTGGCCCGGCTTCCAGATGTCGAGTTCCGGCTTGATCAGGAGGATCGCCATCGGCAGTCCGTAGCCGCCGATGGACTTCGACAGGGTGACCAGGTCGGGGACGATGCCCGCCCGCTCGAAGGAGAAGAAGCTCCCGGTCCGCCCGCAGCCGGCCTGGATGTCGTCGACGATCAGCAGGATGCCGTGCCGGTCGCACAGCTCCCGCAGCTCCCGCAGGAAGGGCACGGGCGCGACGTGGATGCCGCCCTCGCCCTGCACGGTCTCCAGCAGCACGGCGGCGGGCTTCTCCATGCCCGAGCTGGTGTCGTCCAGCATCCGGCGCAGCAGGCCGATGCTGTCGAAGTCGCCCAGCGGACTGTCCGGGTAGGGGATGTGGGTGACCTGCGGCAGGGTGTGGTGCAGGCCCTGGCGGAAGTATTCGTTGGCGGTGGCGGCGAGCGAGCCGGTGCTCACGCCGTGGAAGCCGCCGCTGAAGGCGACCACGTTGGTGCGGCCGGTGGTCAGCCGGGCGAGCTTGAGGGCGGCCTCGACGGCGTTGGTGCCGGACGGGCTGGTGAACTGCACCTTGTACGTCAGGCCGCGGGGGGCCAGGACGTGGGTGCGCAGCGCGTCGAGGAAGTCGGCCTTCGCGGCGGTGGCGAGGTCCAGGCCGTGCATGAGCCCGTCCTGCTGGAGGTAGTCGATCAGCGCCTGTTTCAGCGGCTCGGGGTTGTGCCCGTAGTTGAGGGATCCCGCGCCGGAGAGGAAGTCGACGTAGCGGCCGCCGTCGCGGGTGTGGAGGGTGTCGCCCTTGGCGGTGGTGAAGATGCCGGGGAAGGACCGCGAGTAGGAACGGACGGCAGACTCGGAGGTCTGGAAGAGCGATTCGATGTCGGCGACAGAGCTCATGTGCGTCACCTTCCGGTGTCCTGGGTGAGGGGTGGTGGTGGGTGGGCCGGGCGGGCCGGAGGCGGCCACGGTCAGACCGGGTCCGCGGCGAGCGCGGGGGCGACGGGCCGGGCGGCGGCGGGGTTCTCCAGCGCGGCCCCGATGTCGGTGCGGTAGCGCATTCCGGGGAAGGAGATCCGGCCGATGCGCTCGTACGCCGCGCGCCGGGCCTCGGCGAGGGTGGCGCCGGCGCCGACCACGTGCAGTACCCGGCCGCCGGCGGTCACCGGGCGGCCCTCGCCGTCGACGGCGACGTTGGCGCTGAAGGTGCGGGTGCGGTCCTCGGCCGGGGCGTCCAGACCGCTGATCGGCTGCCCGGTCTCGTACCGGCCGAAGGGCCAGCCGGGGGCGGCCAGTGGGTCGAGCAGGTCGACGCTGCCCTGGGTGAGGGCCACCGAGCAGCGCACGAGGCCGTCGGTGACGAGGGACTGCCGGCGCAGGTCCTGCTGGAGGACGGCGCGGCACAGCCGGGTGAAGTCGCTGTGCACACCGGGCAGTACGGCCTCCGCCTCGGAGTCCCCGAAGCGGGTGTTGATCTCGATGACCTTCAGGCCGGTGCCGGTGAGCATGGCGCCGATGTAGACGAAACCGGTGTACGCGAGCTGTTCGGCGTGGAGGCCCGCGAGGAAGGGGTCCAGCAGGGTGCGGCGGACGCGTTCGAGCAGCGCGGGGGACGCCTCGGGGTGCGGCGCCACCGAACCCATGCCGTCGCAGTTCTTGCCCGCGTCGCCCTCGAGGGTCCGCTTGAAGTCGATGGCGGTGGGGAACATCAGACAGCCGGCGCCGTCGAGCAGGGCGAAGACGGAGATCTCCTGCCCGTACAGCCGCTCCTCGATGACGACCTGGAACGAATCGCCCTGGCCGGCGGCGAAGGCGTCGATCGCCGCGACCGCCTCGGCCGCGGTGTCGCAGACCACGGCGCCGTCGCCGTCGGGGGTGAGCCCGTCGGTCTTGACCACGCAGGCGTAGGGCAGCACGCGTACGTACGCCCTGGCGGCGCCCGGGTCGTCGAAGACCGCGTACTCGGCGGTGGGCAGCCCGTGCTGCCGGCAGAAGCGCTTGCCGCGCTCCTTGCTCGCTTCCAGTTCGGCCGCCGCCGACGAGGGGCCGATCACCTGGTGGCCGTGGGCGGACAGGACGTCCACATAACCGGCCGAGAGGGCGTCGATGTGCGAGACGAAGACGAATTCCACCGGGTTCTCGGCGAGGAAGCGCAGGGCGCTGGTGGGGTCGTCGACGCGGATCCGGGGCACCGGCACGATGCGGTCGGTGTGCACGGCGGGGCTTCCCGGGCCGTAGTACACGGTCACGGACGGGTCGGTCCGGACGAACAGATCACAGATCGCGTGACCGCGGCCGGTCCCGTCGATCACCAAAATCCGGGTCACAGCCGGCTCCTCGTCGAAGTGGTGGTCCCGGCGTCGGCGGTGAGGCCGACGATGCCGGTGGTGACGGGAACGGATTCCGGCCACGGGGTGGGCTCGGTGGCCGGGGGGAGGCCGGTGAGGTTGCCCTCGACCTGTCCGGCGGCGTGCAGATGGTCCACGAGCGAGCCCCAGACCTCGTTGTAGCGGTCGGCGCGCTTCGCGGAGTCGTCGCTGCGGATCCAGGGCGAGTTGGCCCAGTCGCAGGACGGCATCACATGGTGCAGATCGTGCTGAACGGTGTCGCCGACCAGGACGAACATCCGGTACGCGGAGTGCACGACGAGCATCCGGTAGGTCCAGCGGGTCAGGGCCGCCGCGCGCCGGGCACCGGTGACCTCGGGGCCGGGCAGCGGCTCGCCGCAGAACCGGCCGAAGGTGAGGAGGTCGCGGCGGTCGCGGGAGAGCTTCTCGGCGTTGCCGAAGAGCCACCAGCGGTGCTCGGTCATCGTGTAGAGGTAGGTGCAGCCCTGGAAGACCACCGAGACCGGCACCAGCCACAGCACCAGCCACTCCACCCACCAGCCGGTGAGCCCGACGAAGGCCGCCGTGCCGGCCAGGTAGCCGAGCGACATCGCCAGCCGGTACCGGGGCTCGACGCCGACGAAGTTGGACTTCACCCGGCCGAGGAAGAACCGCCCGTGGTGCTTCGGGGACAGCAGGGCGGTCCACAGGTAGGTGCGGAACTCCTTGCGGGTCATCCCCGGGCGCATGCCCGTCGACAGCAGGTAGTGGGTGTCGCCGTCCTTGAGCGAACACGGGTAGGCGTGGTGGAGCAGGTGCTCCTTGCGGTTGTCGTCGTAGGGGCTGCGCCAGAAGAAGGTGGTGATCAGCTCACCGATGATCCGGTCCGCGCGGGCGGACCCGGTGAACATGCGGTGCAGCGTCTGGTGGACGACCACCACGTCCAGCCGGCGCATTCCGCCGCTGGTCAGCAGCCAGCCGAGGATCAGCAGCGGTACGGACCAGCCGGTGAACGGGTGGAGCGCGTAGGCGCCGAGGGTGATGCCGAGGGCCATCTGGACGAGGCCGAGCAGACCGGCCTTGGCCGGGCTCCACGGTATGAGCTGCTTGTCGCCCTTGAGCGGGACCCCGGTCACCCAGGTGAGGTAGGGCTGGACGAAGCGGGGCAGTCCCCGCATCGTCTCCCGGGGCTGGACGCCGGCGGGCTCACCCGTCGTGCCGTCCGGCTGGTCGATGTCGTGCACGCTTGCTTTCCCCCTGAAGTGGTCGTGCGGGTGCTCTCTTGTGCTCTCGCGGGTGCTCTCTGGTGGGTGCTCCATGACGTCGGCGGCAGGTCAGCGGGTGGAACCCGCGCCGGGGCCGACCCCGCCGAAGAGGGCGTCGTTGGTCTCGTGGGTGATGTTCTTGGCCAGGTCGGAGGCGCTGGCCAGCGTCATGTTCACGATCGTCCGGCGGTTCTCGCCGCGGATCGGGAAGACGCGGTGCATCGTGGTGTTCGTCTTGATGACGTACGCGTCGCCCGGCTGGAGGGCGTACGAGCGGACCTGGCTCTTGAGCAGGGCGCCGTGGACGTCGGGGTTCTGCTTGTCCCACGAGGTGTGCGGCACGGCCTGGACGAAGCCGCCCTCGCGGTAGTCGGGGGCCTCCAGGACGAGGATGAAGCCGTAGCTGTAGTCGTCCCAGTGCCAGCCGTGGGTGTCACCGGACTTCCCCAGCCGGCTGATCACATAGTGCTCACCGGCGTAGGGGCAGGTGTACAGCTCCTCGCCGACCACGGACGACAGCAGGCTCTTCACAGCGGCCGAGAAGTACGTGCCGTGGATCAGCGGCCCGTGCTCCTTGATGACGGGCTGGCCGACGGTGGTCATCTGGCGGGGCGTGTTGTCGGTGATCTCGAAGGAGAACTTCCGGTCGACACCGTGCTCGTCCATGATCGAGGTCGCCTCGGTACGGAGGGCCGGGAGCAGTCCGGGCGGGCAGAAGCCGCGCAGCGGGACGATGTTCTCCTCGCGGAAGCTCCGGCGCAGCGCGGTGAGCGCGTCACCGGCGTAGACGTCGGCGAAGTGCCGCGCGTAGGCGCCGTCGAGGTCGGCGGTCAGGGCGTCGGCCGGGCCGGCGTGGGTGACGGTCATGCGGAGGTCCTCTCGGCGAGTGCGGTGGTGGGGACGTACGTGGGGTGGACCAGACGGTTGTTGGGGTCGTCGCCGAGCGGGGCGCCGTTGATCAGGGTGTTCCGGCGGGCCGCCAGGGCCTTGTGGTGCGCCTCCTCGGCGGTGTCCGCGGTGACCACGAACATGCCGACGACGTCGAGCTGGTCGGTGCGGCCGGAGAGCGGCTGCCCGAACGGCTTGGTGATGCGGCGGCACTCGGTGCCCTCGGGGAAGACGAGCCCGGTCAGCTCGGTCGCGCCGGCCGGGGGGAGCAGCAGCATGTCGACGGAGGCCTTCGGCGTGCCGCCCAGGAACGACAGGTCCGGCTCGATGCCGCACGCGATGTCGGTGAGCGGCGCCGCGTAGTCGATGCCGTAGGCGTTGCCGATGCAGACGACCACGGCGAGGCCGATGGCCCGGGCGTTGAAGTCGATCAGCTCGATCCGGCCGTCGGCGGAGACCATGAACTCCAGGTGGGTCGGCCCGTGGACGACGCCGAGGCTGTGGTGGATCGCCGCCGCCTTGGCCGCGATCTCCCGGGTGCGGGGGTGCTCGTAGGGGAAGACGAAACCCTGCTCGACGACCGGGTCGAGGGCGGAGATGTAGCGGCCGGTGATGCCGACGGTGTGCACGGTGCCGCGGTCGACGACGGACTCCACCGAGACCAGCTCGCCTTCGGCCAGCTCCTCCAGGATGAAGTCGCCGTGGGCGAGGATGTACTCCTTGGTCAGCGCGCTGACCACGGCCGCGGCCTCGGTCTGCGCGGCCGCCGCCCGCAGTTCCGCGAGCGAGGAGACGATGAAGCACAGCGCGCTGCCGGTGCCGTGGGCGGGCTTGAGCACGGCCGGGCGGGCGAACTGCCAGGCCTCCCATTCCAGGGCCTCGGTGAGGGTCACCGACCGCAGCTCGCTCAGGCCCTCGGCGAAGAGCTTGCGGCGCACATGGGCCTTGTCGATCACCTCGGTGACGTTGCGCGGCCCGTTGTTGGGCAGGCCCGCCAGCTCCCGCAGCTCGGCCTCGTACGTCAGGGTCGGCTCGAAGGCGGCGTAGGTGCCGACCACCTCGTACCGCTCGTGCAGGGCGTGGACGTCGGCGCGCACCCGCTCGGCGTCGACCCAGGAGTCGACGGGGATCAGCTCGTCCACCACGCCGTCCGGGACCGCGAAGGCCCCGGCGGGGTTCAGCGGGTCGTGGTTGAGGGCCACGACGCGGAACCCGCGGCGCTTCGCCTCCTGGGCGACGAGAACCATGTGATTCATCAATTCGAGCAGGACGAATGCCCGCTCCTTCTGCTGGGTCACCATGTGGTGTGCTCCCGAGTGAGTAGTGACGTCATACGGACCCGGCTCTTTCCGCTGCCAAGTCCGGTGCCAAGTCCGCTGCCAGATCCGGTGTGCGCGCGGGGACGGGCGGGGCGGCCGGAACCGTGCCGCGGCCGCGCCGCAGGAATTCCCAGCCGGCGATGAGGGCCACGGTGAGGGCGATGTTGAGATAAACGGTCCGGTCGACGCCCAGGCTGTCCATGCCCCGGGCGAAGACGAACGCGAAGACCGCCATGAGGCTGTAACCGATCGCCGTTTGCAGTCCGACCACCGAGGAAACCTTGGCGTCGGGGGTGTGGGCGATCATTTCCTTGAACTGATGCACCCAGATCACCTCGCCGCCGAGGACCATCAGGGAGAAGGCGGCGACGCAGAGGTAGATGTTGTCGCCGAATACCGGCATCGCGAGATACAGCACGGTCATGGCCACCGCGATGACGAGATTCACCGTGCGGCTGTTGGAATCCGTGATGACCTTGCGCCGGTTCAGGTACTGATAGACGAAGGTGCCCGCGATGACGCTGATCGACTCGAAGGTGAAGAACAGCGCCGTGCCGGACTCCCCGTAGCCGAACCAGACCTTCGGAACGACCGTGATCAGCGACTCGTAGGTGGCCTGGAAGGCCGTGACCGACAGGATGATGTAGAAGACGGCCGACGCGATGGGCTCGCTCCGCTTAATGATCCCGAAGGCGCTGCGTACCCCTTGCAGACTGCCCTTTGACTCGCCCTCCGCCATCTTCATCGATTCCGCAAGCCGGGCCTCGTTCGGCCGGACGAGCGTCATGAGCCCGGCGGCGACGACGAACGCCACGGCATCGACCCAGACGACGACGGAGAATTCGACGAACTCGAGAATGAAGGCACCGACGGCCCCGGCGAGCGCCATGGCCAGCGGGAAGCTCGCGTTGAACACCGGGGAGAAGGTGTCGGTCTCCTCCTTGGTGAAGAACTGCACGAGCGCCTTGACCCGGGCATTGCTCACCGCGCTCTTGAGCAGGGCGCGGGCGAAGATGATCAGAACGGCGTAGGCGAAGAGATCCGGATCGGTGAAGCCGAGGAACAGCAGCGTGATGGCCGCGGCCGCCACGTTCAGCCAGATGAGGAGCTGCTTCGCGTTCTTCCGGTCGATGTACTGGGCGCCCAGCAGTCCGATGAAGAGGTTCGCCACCCAGTCGGCGGCGAAAACGATGGCGGCAAGGGTGGCGCTGCCGCTCTCCTTGAACACGTACGCCACGTACGAAATCATCAGCAGCTTGGTGCCGAAGAGCGAGATGAACGAGGCGAGAAAGCTCAGCAGGAAATTCCGGTGGAGATAGACTCTCATGACGGTCCAGTTCGTCCGGAAGTCATTCAGGCGTGCGTCGCGGCCGACGGTGCGTGCCAAATCGGGTCGTTCGGCTGGGCAATGTTCCGGTCCGCGTGCGGAGTTGTCGCGACGGCGGTCGTCGCGCCGAGTGCGAGAACGGTGAGCGCGAGAGCGATGAGCCGGATCTTCATGGTTTTACGGTTTCCCCTCCGTTGATACGCGGAGTCAATTCCGCGTCCCTGGAAGAGCATGTATTCACCGGCGGTCGTGGTCCAGACCGGACAAGGTGGCAGCAAGTTGCCTGCACGTAGATGTACCCGCAATAAGATGCCGCCCATGGACCATGCCCATGAAGTCGCGACCCCGTCGGCCGTTCGCCGGCATGTGCGTATGGCGTTGTACCAACTGGCTCTGGAACAAGGGCAATTAGATCCGGCGGAAGCGGTTCGCCGACTGGATCTGGCGCCCGCCGATGTCGACCGGGCGGCGGCCGAACTGGTCGGGGAACACCTCCTCGTGCGGCGCGCGGACGGGACCCTGGCACCGTGCAGCCCCGAGACCGCCGAGGCGCACCTGGTGGGGCATCTGCAGGAGGAGATCCAGCGGCGACGGGCCCGGATCGCGCAGATCAACGAGGACATGTCGGAGTTCGAGGCGGTGTACCGGGCGGCGGTGCGCCGGCGCAAGCCCATGGAATCGGTCCAGGTGCTCACCTCGGTCCCCGCGATCCGGTCCGAGCTGACCAAGCTGTCGGACCTGTGCGAGAGCGAGTTCGTGGCCGCGCACCCCGTGCTTCCGCCGCAGGAGACGCTGGAGGAGGGCTTCGTGCGCCATCGCGAGATGCTCGCCCGTGGTGTGGTCTCCCGCACCGTCTATCCGCATTCGGTGCTGGCGCACCAGTACATGCAGGCCCATCTCAGCGGCACGGTGGCCGAGGGCGCGCAGGTCAGGACCACGAGCCATGTGCCGGACCGGGTCCTCATCTACGACCGCAAGTGCGCGGTGATCTCCCGCTCGGCCACGGACGAGGGCGGCGGCGGAGCCATGATCGTGCGTGAGGCGTCCCTGGTCGGCTTTCTCCACCGCTCGTGGGAGAGCGTGTGGACCACGGCGCTGCCGTTCGCCGCCTCCCCCGACGGAATGGGCTACGGCGAGGCGAAACACGAGGTGCGGCGCGCCATAGTCGAACTCCTCGACACCGGCGCGAAGGACGAGGTCGTCGCGCGTCGGCTGGGGATGTCCGTCCGCGCCTGCCGACGTCATATCGCCGACATCATGGCGGAGTTGGGCGCCGAAAGCAGATTTCAGGCGGGCAGTTACGCCCGCCGCGCCGGATGGCTCGGCGAGGACTGAATTCCCGGAATTACGCCGTCCGCCCGCACCGGCGAGCGGCCGTTTCTCGCGCGGGCATCCGAATGCCCCGTACCGACCAGGCGGTACGGGGCATTCGGAATCGCGGTGGATTCAGCGGCAGTTACCGTCGGTCGACCGGTTGGCGAAGCGGTCCGCGAGCCAGTCGGCCGCCGGTATCGACTCGGTGATCACCCCCAGGACGTGTTCGCCGAGCGGCAGCGACTTCCAGCGCACATTCGCGCCCTTGGCGCACCAGTCCGCGCGCAGTTTCTCGCCGACCGCGTACGGGATCAGCTCGTCGACGACGCCGTGGTAGAGGTACACGGGCCGGTCCGGGGCGTGGGTGCCCAGATCGGAGGAGCGCAGCGCGCGCTGCCAGTCGGCCTCGTACAGCGGGTTCTTGACCGTGACGTCGGAGATCTTCCGGAAGAGGCCCGCCACCGCGCCGATCGCCACACAGTGCTGTTTCATGAAGTCGACGTAGCCGCGGCCCCGGGCGTTCAGATAGCGGTCGAGGTCCAGTTCCGGGAAGGCCGCGTTCTGACCGGCGGCCGCCATCAGGACGAGGCCGGCACCGATGCCGCCGTTGTTGAAGTCGGCGGTCTTGAGCAGGTCGGCCGGCACCCCGCCGGTGGCGGTGCCTCTGACGTCCAGCTCGGGCGCGTACGTGTCGTGCAGTTCGGCGGCCCAGCTCGAGGCCTGACCGCCCTGCGAGTACCCCATGATCCCGACGGGGGAGTCCTTGCCGAGCCCCGCCTCCGGCAGCCGCTGCGCGGCCCGCGCGGCGTCCAGCACGGCGTGGCCCTCGGCGCGCCCGACCGCGTACGTGTGCTCGCCGGGCGTGCCCAGGCCCTCGTAGTCGGTGACGGCGACCGCCCAGCCGCGCAGGGTCAGCTGCTGGATGAGATTGGCCTCCAGGGTGGTCCCGTACGGGAAGCCGGCCGAGGGGGCGCACGCGTCGCCCAGACCGACGGTCCCTACGGCGTACGTGACGAGCGGACGCGGCCCCTTCCGGCCGTCCCGGGGCACGATCACGGTGCCCGAGACGACGTTCGGGGCGCCCTTGGCGGTGGTGGACCGGTAGGTGATGTGCCAGGCCCGGGTGTTCGTGGGCTGGCCGGGCAGGGGATGGAAGGACGTGGGCGCGGAGCTGACGACGTCGCCGGGGGCCCCGCCGCCGGCCGGCTGTCCGGCGGAGGCGGGGACCGCCAGGCCGAACGCGGCCGTCAGCGCGGCGAGGGCGGTGAGGGCTGTGGTGCGCAGGTGCATGCGGCTCTCCCAACTGTCCAGTGTTGCTGAATCAGTTGGGGCGACCGTAGTGACCGGCGGGTAATGTGAGCGCTGACCGGGACGCTCAGCTTTGCTGACTCCGGTGACCCTCGTGATCCCGGTGCGCGGGCCCGGTCCGCTCACCGCCGTCCGCGCCCAGCAGCCGGTACGCGCCCGGTGTGGTCCCCGTCCAGCGCCGGAACGCCCGGTGGAAGGCGGTGTCCTCGGAGAACCCGAGCCGGGCCGCGAGTTCGGCGATCGGCTCCCGGCCCGTGGCGAGCCCGCTGATCGCGGCGTCCCGCAGCACCCCGTCGCGCAGCAGCCGGTAGGAGGTGCCCTCCTCCTGGAGCCGCCGCCGGAGGGTGGCGGGGCTCATCGCGAGCCGCGCCGCGAGATGGGCCACCTCCGGCAGCCGGGCCGGCCGGCGCCCCTCGCGCAGCGCGACGACGAACGCCCGCCGCACCTGCTCGGCGACCGTCGTCCCGTACTCGCGGCGGCTGAGCAGATCGGCGGGCGCCCGCCGCAGCAGCTCCGCGAGGCCCGTCTCGTCCCGGACGACGGGAGCGGCCAGCCAGTGCGCGTCGAACCCGGCCCCCGTGCGCCGCGCGCCGAACCGCACGGGACAGCCGAAAAGCGGCCCGTACTCGCCCGCGTACGGCGGGGCGGGAAAGGCGAACTCCGCCCAGCGCAGGGCGATCCGGCGGCCGATCAGCCAGCTCGCCAGCCGGTGCCAGACGATGACCAGGCACTCGGCGAGGAAGCGGCCCTCGGCATAGCCGCGCAGATCGTTGCGGACGGTGAACACCACCTCGGTGCCCCGGTGTTCGATGTGCAGGTCCGGGCCGCCGGGGAAGAGCCCGTAGAAGCGGACGCCCCGCTCCAGCGCCCCGCCCAGGTCGCGGCAGCCGACGCACGCGCAGCACATCATCGCGAACGTACCGTGCCGGCTGGGCGTGGGCCCGAGCCCCAGGAACTCGTCCCGCGTCGCCCGGTGCAGCGCCCGCACCAGCGAGGTGAACTGCTCCGGCGTCACCCGCGCCCGGTCGTCCGCGAGCAGCAGCGGCGGTATCCGCGCGATCTGCAGCAGCGGCACGGTGTCGATGCCCTGCCGCCGGGCGCCGCCGAGCGCGGCCCGTACGTGGTGCACGGTGATCGTCCGCCTGCCCATGCCCTGCACGGTAGCCCCGATGAGCGCCGGGGTCAGCGGTGCTGACGCTTCCGGTCATCCCCGGCCCGGGGGCGCGCTTCGTAGCGTCGGGTCCACGGAACCGAGGGAGGCGTCATGCGCGACGGTCGGCAGGGCCCGGGCACGCTCGCGGAGTTCGCGGAGGAGGCCGCGCGGCGCTACGGGGAGCTGCCCGCCCTGCGCTTCCGGTCCCCGGACGGCGGCTGGACGGAGGTCGGCTACGACCGTCTGCGCGAGACCGTACGGACCGTGGGGCGCGGCCTCGTGGCCCTCGGAGTGCGGCCGGACGACCGGGTGGCGATCTGCTCCGAGACCCGCCCGGAGTGGACGTACGCGCATTTCGCGATCCTGGCCGCCGGGGCGGTCGTCGTCCCCGTCTACCCGACGGCGGGCGAGGACGAACTCGCCTGGGTGCTCGCGGACTCGGCGGCGGTGGTGGCGATCTGCGAGGACGCGCCCCAGGCGGCCCGCGTCGAGGCCCTGCGGACGAAGCTGCCGGGGCTGCGGCATGTGGTGGTGATGGACGGAGGCGCCGGGGACGCTGGGGCAGGCACGATCACCGGGCGGGCGGCCTGGCCTGAGCCCGGGCCCACGTCCGGGGCTGCGCCCAGGGCGGAGTCCGCGTCCGGGCCCGGGCCCGGGCCCGGGCTTGCGTCCGGGCCCGCGTCCTGGCCCGAGCCCGAGTCCGGGCCTGTGTCGGGGTCCGCGTCCGGACCTGCGCCCGGGGCGGAGTCGGGGCCCGCGTCCGGGGCCGCGCCCATGGCGGAGTCGGAGTCCGGGCCCGCGTCCGGGCTTGGTTCCGGCGGTCGGGCCGGGGCTGCGGCCGGGGCTGCGGCCGGGGCTGCGGCCGGAGCCGGGCCGGAGGCAGGCGGTGACGGGGGCGTCGCGGCAGGCGGCGGCCCGGCGCTCCTGCGGGCGCTGCCCCGGGCGCCCTTGGCCGAACTCCTCGCGCGGAGCGCACACCGTACCGGCGACGATCTCTGCGCCATCGTCTACACCTCCGGCACCACCGGCCTCCCCAAGGGCTGCCGGCTCACGCACGGCAACTTCACCGCCGTGCGGGACGCGACCCGCGCGTTCATCGAGGGCGGCCCCGGCGCCACCACGTACCTCTACCTCCCCCTCGCCCACCTCCTCGCCCAGCTCGTCCAGCTCACCACCCTGGACCAGGGCGGCACGCTCTGCTACTTCGGCGGCCGGATCGAGGACGTCGTCACCGAGCTGGCCGAGGTCCGGCCCACGCATCTGCCTTCCGTGCCCCGGCTCTTCGAGAAGGTGCACGCGAGTGTCGCCGCGCTCGCCGAGGCGGCGGGCCCGGGCGGCCGGGACCGCTTCGAGGCCGCCGTGCGGACCGGCGTCGAGGTCGCCGCGCTGCGTGACCGGGGCGCGGAGCCCACCGGCCCGCTCCGCGCGGCCTGGCAAGCGGCCGACGAGAGCCTCTTCTCCCTCGTCCGGGCGGCGTTCGGCGGACGGCTGCGCTGGGCGCTCACCGGCGGCGCCCCCATCGCCCCGCAGACCATGGACTTCCTGCGGGCCTGCGGCATCCGGGTGTTCGAGGGCTACGGCATGACCGAATCGGCCGGGGTGATCACCCTCAACCACCCGGGGGCCGTCCGGTACGGGACGGTCGGCAGGCCGGTGCCCGGCTGCGAGGTGCGGATCGCGGAGGACGGCGAGGTGCTGGCCCGGGGGCCCGGGGTCTTCCCGGGCTATCACGCCGACCCGGCCGCGACCGCCGAGGTGCTGGACCCGGACGGCTGGCTGCGCACCGGCGACCTCGGCAGCCTCGACGCGGACGGCTTCCTGCGCATCACCGGCCGCAAGAAGGACTTGATCATCACCTCGGGCGGCAAGAACCTCACCCCGACGCTCGTGGAGGCCGCGATCCAGCAGTCCCGCTGGGTCTCGCGCGCGGTGATGGTCGGCGACGGACGCCCCTACCCCGTCGCGCTGCTCACCCTCGACGCGGCGGAGATCGCGGCCTGGGCCCGGGAAGAGGGGCTCGACCCGGACGGCGGGTACGCCGGGCACCCGGTCGTACGGGCCCGCTGCCAGGAGGCCGTCGACGCCGCGAACGCGCAGGTGGCCCGGCCCGCCCGGATCCGGGCGTTCGCCATTTTGGACGAGGACTTCACGATCGGCGGCGGGGCGCTGACCCCCACCCTGAAACTGCGCCGCTCCGCGATCGTGAACCGTTACGCGGCGGAAATCGATGCGTTGTACGAGCGATAGCGGAAAAGGATGATCCGGTGCGCGGCGAGGTGAACGGCGAAGTGAACGGCTAAAGGAGCACGGATGCTGTGCGACAGGAGTTCATCAAGGTTCACCGGAGTCGTGAGTTCCGGGTGAGCCGGGAGTCGCGGGAAAAGGCAGAAGCCCTGCCCCTCCGCCGAAGCGGGGGAGCAGGGCTCCTTGGGTACAGCACGTCGACCGCGATCGGTCGAGCCGTCGCACCGGAGGGATCCGAGGATCAGACCGGGGTGACGTTCTCCGCCTGCGGGCCCTTCGGGCCCTGCGTGACGTCGAAGTTGACCTGCTGGTTCTCCTCGAGGGAGCGGAAGCCAGAGGCGTTGATCGCGGAGTAGTGGACGAAGACGTCGGGGCCCCCGCCGTCCTGGGCAATGAAGCCAAAGCCCTTTTCAGCGTTGAACCACTTCACGGTTCCGGTAGCCATAAAGCCCTCCTTGGGCCCAAAGGGTTGCCCTGCTCCAGAACCTGCGAGAAGTCTGAAAACTACAAAAGCCTGCGGGGTCACATGCTCCGCAGGCTCTGTACTGCAAGGGAAACCAAACTGCAACTTGCGGCGAGCCTAGCACGCTGGGTTCGCGCTGGGAAAGAGTCAAAGATCACGCTGTAGGCAGGTTTTCCGGGGCGTCCGCGCGGAAAAGATCGACGATCGGGCCCGGCGCGGCGCGACCCCCGCCCCAGCCCTCCCGCCGGCCCGGGGCTAGCCTCCGGATGTGGACATTTCAGCCTCGGACCCAGCGATTCCCGCCACTCCCGTCGGCCCCGGCGCCCCCGCCGGCCCGCCGGAAGCGCTGCGCAGCCGCCCCCGCGTCGGACACATCCAGTTCCTCAACTGTCTGCCGCTCTACTGGGGCCTCGCCCGCACCGGCACGCTGCTCGACCTGGACCTGACCAAGGACACCCCGGAGAAGCTCAGCGAGCAGCTCGTCCGGGGGGAGCTGGACATCGCACCGGTCACCCTCGTGGAGTTCCTGAAGAACGCCGACGACCTCGTCGCGCTGCCCGACATCGCCGTCGGCTGCGACGGTCCGGTCATGTCCTGCGTGATCGTCTCCCAGCTGCCGCTGGACGAGCTGGACGGCGCCAAGGTCGCCCTCGGCTCCACCTCGCGGACGTCCGTACGCCTGGCCCAGCTGCTGCTCGCCGACCGGTACGGGGTGCACCCGGAGTACTACACCTGCCCGCCCGACCTCGGTCTGATGATGCGGGAGGCGGACGCCGCCGTGCTGATCGGGGACGCCGCGCTGCGGGCCTCGCTGCACGACGCCCCACGGCTCGGCCTGACCGTCCACGACCTCGGCCAGATGTGGAAGGACTGGACGGGGCTGCCGTTCGTCTTCGCCGTCTGGGCCGCCCGCCGCGACTACCTGGCCCGCGAGCCGCGCATCGTCGCCAAGGTGCACGAGGCGTTCCTCGCCTCCCGGGACCTGTCACTGGAGGAGGTCGGGAAGGTCGCCGAGCAGGCGGCGCGCTGGGAGTCCTTCGACGCGGAGCTGCTGGAGCGCTACTTCACGACCCTGGACTTCCGCTTCGGACCCGACCAGCTCGCCGGGGTGGCCGAGTTCGCCCGGCGCACGGGCCCGACGACCGGCTTCCCGGCCGACGTGCGGGTGAAACTGCTGGAGTCCTGACCCCCGGGCGGGGATCAGGACTCCAGGTGGTGCTTGAGCGGGGACGGACGGGCGGGCCCGGGAGCAGGTCACCGGGCCGCCGGGCCCCGGGTCAGGAAGCCGGCGTCGGGCCTTCCATGTTCTTGCTGATGTACTGGATCAGGCCCTCGCCCATGCTCGGCACGTAGGTGTGCGCGTTGTGCGAGCCGCCCGGGATCTCCCGGAGCATCGTGTGGACCGGGCCCTTGCCGTACGTCGCCATGAACTTCTTGACGTTCTGCATGACGATCGGGGGCTCCTTGGTGCCGACCTGGAAGGCCAGGTAGACGTCCGGGCCCTTCCGGTTGATCAGCTCCTGGGCCAGCTTCTCCGGGTTGTTCTCCTGCTTCTCCTTCTCGTGACCGGCCCACAGCGGGGAGTCCGGCACGATGTCGGGGCCGGAGGCGATCACGGCCTTGAAGCGGTCCGGGTACTTCATGACGGCCTTCAGGCCCGCGAAGCCACCGGAGGAGGAGCCCATGAACGCCCAGCCGTCGCGCGACTTCAGGGTCCGGAAGTTCTGCTTGACCAGGTCCGGGACGTCCTCGGTCAGCCAGGTGCCCATCTTCGCCTGGCCGGGGATGTCACTGCCGTCGTAGTAGTACTTCTCGTCCGGGTTCAGGACCGGCATGGCCAGGATGAAGGGCAGGCTCTTGCCTTCCTTCGACCACTTGGCGATGGACGACTGGAGCTTGAGGTCCGTGCCCATCCAGTAGTTGTTCGGGTAACCGGGACCGCCGGGCAGGGCGATCATGACCGGGAAACCGCTCTTCTTGTACTGCGGGTCGTTGTACTGCGGCGGGGCCCAGACCCACACCTTGCCCTTGAAGCCGGACTTCTTGCCGTCCAGCGTCACGACGCCGATCTTCGTGCCGTCACCCAGGGAGTTGGCTATCCGGAAGTCCGCCTTGGGGCCGGTCGGCATGAGGACCTTGGAGTCGGCGGGCTGCGCACCGTTCTGGCCACCGGCCTGGCCGCCCGCGTCACCGGCGGCGGGTTCGTCGTTGCCGAAGCTGACGGGCTTGCCCTTGTCGGTGAACGGGGGGATCTCGAAATACGTCATGACGGGCCAGGCGATCAGCCCGAGCACGGCTATCGACGCCACAACGATGACCCATCGTTTGGCGCGAGAGGCCCGGTGGTGGCCCTGGGACCGGTAGGCCCCCTCGTGTGAGTGCGGCATCGCGTCGCTCCGGATGATCCTGCTGCCCCGAAGGACATGACGGTTTGTTCCGACCTTGCAGATGGGCAAACCAGGCTGCGGGGTTCCTGCCGGGCGTCGTGAAATGAGTCATAGGCTGATTTCGGGGGCCGCACCGGACCCCACCAGGGGGAGGCGGGGGACTGGATGCGACCACTTCTGTCCGAGGATCCGCAGGTCATCGGCGTGTACCGGCTGCTGGGGCGGCTCGGGGCGGGTGGCATGGGCCGGGTGTACCTGGGCCGCAGCGCGGGCGGACGCACGGTGGCGGTGAAGGTCGTCCACCCCCATTACGCCCTCGACGAGCAGTTCCGCACCCGCTTCCGGCGGGAGGTGGAGGCCGCCCGGCGGGTCGGCGGCGCGTGGACGGCCCCGGTGCTGGACGCCGACCCGGACGCCGCCGTCCCGTGGGTGGCCACCGGCTATGTGGCGGGCCCCGCGCTCTCCCAGGCCGTGGCCGACGCGGGCCCGCTGCCCGAGCGGACCGTACGGGTACTGGGCGCGGGCCTCGCGGAGGCCCTGACGGCGGTGCACGCGCTGGGCCTGGTGCACCGCGACGTCAAACCCTCCAACGTGCTGCTGGCCCTCGACGGCCCCCGGCTGATCGACTTCGGGATCGCCCGGGCGACGGACGGCACCGCCTCCCTGACCGCCACGGGCGTCTCCATCGGCTCGCCCGGCTACATGTCGCCCGAGCAGATCCTCGGCGGGGAGGTGACGGGGGCGGCCGAC
Source organism: Streptomyces sp. NPDC042259 (assembly GCF_055582085.1). Classification (NCBI taxonomy): domain Bacteria; kingdom Bacillati; phylum Actinomycetota; class Actinomycetes; order Kitasatosporales; family Streptomycetaceae; genus Streptomyces; species Streptomyces sp. NPDC042259. The sequence goes on from NZ_JBVJDW010000020.1 coordinate 20,929, forward strand.
GTCTTCTCCCTCGGCGCGGTCCTCGCCTACGCGGCCACGGGCGAGCCGCCGTTCACCGGCGACAACTCCGCCTCCCTCCTCTACAAGGTCGTTCACGAGCCCGCGGAGCTGGGCCCGGGCCTCACCCACGACCTGCGGGCCCTGGTCGCCGACTGCCTGGCCAAGGACCCCGCCGCCCGCCCCACCCCCGGCGACATCGTCCGCCGGCTCGCGACGGCCGACGGCGCGCTGCCCCTCGTCCGGTCCGGGTGGCTGCCCGCGCGGCTGGTCGAGGAGGTGAGCCTGCGGGCGGTGGAACTCCTGGACCTGGAGCCCGCCGCGGAGCCCGCCGCGCACGGCGGTGGCTTCGGGCCGCCCGATCCGTCGTACGGCGCGGGCGTGACGGACGCCCGCCCGCAGACACCCGCGCCGACGCAGCCGTCGTACCCGCCGCTGCCGCCGCGGCCGGGGCCCCCGCCGGAGGGCGGAAACGAGACGGCCGGGGACGAGACGGCCGGGAGCAAGACGGCCGGGAACGAGAGGGCCGGGAAGATCGCCCTGTCCGTCGGCGCGAGCGGCCGCGAGCGGGGCCCGGGCCGGTCACGGCGGGTGAGCTGCACGCTCGTGCTGTCGGTGGCCGGGGCGCTGGCCGCGGCGACGACGGCGGCGTTCGTCTTCGACCTGCTGCCGGGATCCGGCGGGAGCGACCACAGCGAATCGGCGCGGAAGCCGTCCACGTCGGCGCCCGGCTCTCCGGCGGCGGGCGATGTGCCGCGCGCCTTCCGCGGCACCTGGACCGGCGACGTCCTGCAGTCCGACGGCACCCCCAACGGCACGATGACCAGCACCATCACGGACGGCGCCAAGGGCACCTACGTGGTCCGCACCACGTACTCGGTGCTGAACGTCATGGAGTGCCGCAGCAAGGCGAAGCTGATCTCCGCCACCGACCGGAAACTCACCCTGGAGGAGGTCACCGACGGGCAGCGCAACCCGCTCTGCACGGGCGCGACGTCCACGGTCACCTACACCCTCGGGAAGAACGGCGGGCTGGCGTTCGCCTCCGACGACCCCAAGGGCGGCAAACCCACGTCGTCGCTGACCAAGCGCGCCGGCTGACCGCCGCCCCGCCCTGACCGACCGCCCTGTCAAGGCCCTGGCGTAGGGTGAAACGTCGTACACACCCCCTCCGAAGGGACGCCCGGTGACCGAGACCGCCGACCTCACGTCCGTCAATCTCGCAGCCGTCCTCGACCGGGCCGCCGCCGGTGGCCGGATCACCCCGGAGGAGGCGCTCGACCTGTACCGGTACGCGCCGCTGCACGCGCTGGGCTCGGCGGCCGACGCCGTGCGCCGCAAGCGGTACGCGGGCACCGAGCACATCGCGACGTACATCATCGAGCGCAACATCAACTACACGAACGCATGCGTCACCGCGTGCAAGTTCTGTGCCTTCTACGCCGCGCCGAAGAGCGACAAGGTGTGGACCCGCGACCTCGACGACATCCTGCGCCGCTGCGCGGAGACCGTCGCCCTGGGCGGCACCCAGATCATGTTCCAGGGCGGTCACCACCCGGACTACGGCGTCGAGTACTACGAGACGCACTTCGCGGCGATCAAGAAGGCGTACCCGCAGCTCGTCATCCACTCCCTCGGCGCCTCCGAGATCGAGCACATGTCGCGGATCTCGGGCGTCACCGCCGAGGAGGCCATCCGCCGCATCCACGCCGCCGGCCTCGACTCCTTCGCGGGCGCGGGCGCCGAGCTGCTCCCCGAGCGGCCGCGCAAGGCGATCGCGCCGCTCAAGGAGTCCGGCGAACGCTGGCTGGAGATCATGGAGCTGGCCCACAACCTGGGCGTCGAGTCCACCTCCACCATGCTGATGGGCACCGGCGAGACCAACGCCGAGCGGATCGAGCACCTGCGGATGATCCGCGACGTGCAGGACCGCACGGGCGGGTTCCGCGCCTTCATCCCGTACACGTACCAGCCCGAGAACAACCACCTGAAGGGCCAGACGCAGGCGACGCTCTTCGAGTACCTGCGGATGATCGCCATCGCGCGGCTGTTCCTCGACAACGTCGCCCACATCCAGGGCTCGTGGCTGACCACGGGCAAGGAGGTCGGCCAGCTCTCCCTGCACTACGGCGCGGACGACCTCGGCTCGATCATGCTGGAGGAGAACGTGGTCTCCTCGGCGGGCGCGAAGCACCGCTCCAACCGCATGGAGATCATCGACCTGATCCGCAAGGCGGGCCGCGTCCCGGCGCAGCGCGCCACGACGTACGAGCACCTGGTCGTGCACGACGACCCGGCGAACGACCCGGTGGACGACAAGGTCGTCTCGCACCTGTCCTCGACGGCGATCGAGGGCGGCACGGCGCACCCCGAGCTGAAGCTCGTCGCGTCCGACTGAGGCCGTTGCCGTGCTGACGCTTCACGCGGCGCCCTTCGTGCGGCGCACCTGGGACGCGGAACCGGTCGCCGACGGCGCCGTCGCCGTCGACGGCGACCGGATCGCGGCGGTCGGCCCGCTCCCGGAGCTGCTGGAGCGGTTCCCGGGCGCCCGGGTCCGCACCTGGCCCGGCACGCTCGGGCCGGCGCCGGTGCACGAGGGCCCGCTGCCGGACGCGCCCAGTCCGCGCGAGCGGGTGCACGAGGTGCTGAAGCGGGGCGGCGGGGCCGTGCTGGCCGAACACGCGGACGACCCCGGGCTGCGGGCGGCCGCGGGCCGGGTCGGTATGGCCGTCCTGGGGCGGACCCGGCCGGCGGCGCTCGTGGAGACCGGGCGCGCGGATCTCGCCGCGTTCACCGAGGACGGCCGGTGCGTCGCGACGGTGCTGGGCGGGCGGCTGGTGCATCGTCGGGCCTGACGGCCCGCGACCGTGCGTCGTCAATGGCGTTACGGGTAATCATCACTTCGGGTGGCACTACCGTCGTATGTAGGACCGCGAACCGTACCTACGTCCACACTCGCGTCCATGGGAGCAGTCATGACTACTCGCCGACCCGACGAGGTCGCCACCCCGGACAACTGGATGTTTCCGCCCTCCGAGGGCTGGACGTTCGACCAGGTCAAGGATCTTGAACTGCCCTTCGACTGGGAACTCGTGGACGGAGCGATCATGGTTCGTGGGCAGACGAAGCTGTGGCACGACTGTGTGCGTGACAAGCTTCGCCGAGAACTCGAGCGGGCGATGCCGGCCAAGTGCGCGGTCAACGTCGAGCGGTGTGTGATGTTGGACGAGAGCAACGTACGTAAGCCGGATGTGGTCGTCTTCGACGCCACGGACCTCGACATCTTCGCCGTGGAGTGCACCCCTGTGGACAGGGTGCAGCTGGCTGTGGAGGTGGTGTCGACCGGGTCGAAGAGCGAAGACCGGATTCGTAAGCCCGCCTTGTTCGCAGAGGCCAAGGTTCCGTATTACTGGCGCATCGAGCTTGAGGCGGACCGGCGTCTTGCGGTGCACGAGTACTGGCTACCGGTTGATGCGCAGTCGTACATTCCGGCACCGATGCACCCGGTGCACCGGGAGAAGATGGTCACGGAACTGCCGTTCCCGGTCGAGATCGACCTGACGGCCTTGCTCAGGCTCTGAGCAAGCGGCACTCTGCCGTCAGTGATCCGTAAGGGCACTGTCGTCGCGCGTCCGTCCGGGGGCGGGGCCGCGGTAGGCGCCGTCGGCATCGCGAGAGGCTTTCGCACGGCGCCCGCCCCGGCCCCCGTGCGGGCCGCCCGCCCCGGGGGTGAACAATGGGGGCGTGACCCGAGCATCCCTGGACAAGCAGCCGCACGAAGTCGCCGCGATGTTCGACGACGTGGCGGCGAAGTACGACCTGACCAACGACGTGCTGTCGCTCGGCCAGGCCCGACTGTGGCGCAAGGCGGTGGCCCGCGCGGTGGCCGCGCGGCCGGGGGAGAAGGTGCTGGACCTGGCGGCCGGCACGGGCACCTCCTCGATGCCCTTCACCGCCGACGGCGCCTACGTCGTCCCGTGCGACTTCTCCGTCGGCATGCTGCGCGAGGGCAAGAAGCGCCACCCGTGGCTGCCGCTCACCGCCGGTGACGCGACCCGACTGCCCTTCGCGGACGACGTGTTCGACGCCGTCACGATCTCTTTCGGGTTGCGCAATGTGCAGGAGACCGACACCGCGCTGCGCGAGCTGCTGCGGGTGACGAAGCCCGGCGGGCGCGTGGTGATCTGCGAGTTCAGCCACCCCACGTGGGCGCCGTTCCGCACGGTCTACACCGAGTACCTGATGCGGGCCCTGCCGCCGGTCGCCACGGCCGTCAGCAGCAACCCCGACGCGTACGTCTACCTCGCCGAGTCGATCCGGGCCTGGCCCGACCAGGCCGCGCTCGCGGCGCGGCTGCAGCAGGCCGGCTGGTCGAAGGTCGCCTGGCGCAACCTGACGGGCGGAGTCGTGGCGCTGCACCGAGGGATCAAGAACCCCGCGTGAACCGCCGGTAAGGCATACGGCATACCCCGCGATTCGGGCGCATAGCGCGCATATTGACGGTTTGTCATGGGCAAGGCGTGTGATCGGTACGATCATCCGCACCCCCCATCCGAACCGCCCGCCCGATTACGGGAGCACCATTGCCGTCGTTCTGTCCTGCCTGTGGTTCCGCGTTCGTCGAGGACGCGCGCTTCTGCGTGAAGTGCGGCCGGGAGCGTCCGCAGGAGGCGGGTGCGGCTGCCCCGGCGAGCCCGCCCGCCGCCCCGGCGACTCCGCCCGCCGCCTCCTCGACCCCGGCTGCCCCGGCCGCGCCGGCCGCCCCGGCCGCGCCGCCGTCCCCACCGCCCGTGGCGCCGCCCCTGCCACCGCCGCCTCCCCCGTCCGCCCTGCCGCCCGCCTACGCGCCGCAGGGCGGCTACGCGCAGCCCACCCCCACCGGTCTGTTCCTGCGCCGGACGTTCGGCGGCGACTGGCTGGGCTCGGCCAAGGCCGTCCTGTGGCCGACCGCCCTCCTGCTGATCATCGCGCTGGCCGTCTCCCTCCCCTCCTCGGACGACTACGAGGAAGCGAACTTCACTCATTGGAGTGACCGTTTCCAGGTCGTCATCGCGGTGCTGATGCAGGGCCTCGGCGGTGGCTTCGAGGTGGAGACCCGCCGCGGCGGCAGCCTCATCACCATGTTCGTGCAGGGCAGCGGCTCGTTGTCCGTATGGCTGCTGACGTTCACGCTCGCGTGGGCGGGCGCCGTGGCCCTCGGGGCCCGGCTGCTGCGCCGTTCGCTGCCGCAGGGCCCGAGCAGCGGCGCGGAGGCCGCGCTGCGCATCGGGCTGCTCTCGGGCGCGGTCGTCCTCGCGCTCGGCCTGTACGGGCAGCCGGACATGGAGGTCTTCACGGTCGACACCACCCCGGCGCTCGCCGCGCTGTTCACGTTCGCCCTGTCGGGCGCGGTGAGCGCGAGCGTGCTGTGCCGCGAGCAGCTCGTCGCGCGGTGCGGTGCGGGCGTGGCGATGGCCGTACGGGCGTGGGGCACGGCCCTGCGCGCCCTGGGGCTGTCGGTCGCGCTGTGCGCCGTCGTGGTGTTCGTCGTCATCGCGTCGCACGAGAGCGACGTGTCCGGCTGGGGCGTCGTGGCTTCGCTGCTGGTCCTCGTCAACCTGGCGCTCGTGGCGCTCGGTCTGTCGTGGGGCGCGAGCGTGGAGGCGTCGGCCGACAAGGCACGTGGCGGCGGGGAGGGCGGCACCTTCGGCCTCTCCGAACTCGGTGACACCTACGGCGGCTGGGCCCAGGCCGGCGCGCTGGCGATGGGCGTCGTATGCGCGGTGATCCTGGCCCTCCTGCTGGCACGACGCTCGGCCGACCGGCGCGAACAGGCGCTCTCCGGCGCCTTCTTCCTCGGGGCGTTCTGGCTGCTGTCCCTCGTCTCCGGCGCGAAGATGGAGATGTCGGCCGGCACGAGCTTCGGCTACGGCTCGCAGTCGGGCGGGGGCCAGCTGGGGTCGAACGCGGGTGAGGTCCTGCTGTTCGGCCTGCTGTGGACGGCGGGGGCGGTGCTCCTGGCCGCGTTCCTGTCGAGCAACGGCCGTATGACGCCGGGTGTCCCGCCGGGCTTCCCGGCACCGCCGCGGCCTTGGGCGGCGCCCGCGATGCCGGTGGCGCCTGCGGCTCCGGCGCCTGCGCCTGCGGCGGCTCCGGCGGCTCCCGTGGCTCCTGCGGCACCTGCGCCTCCGGCGGCTCCTGCGGCACCCGAGAAGCCGCCGGTAGCGCCTGCCGCTCCGGCTGCTCCCGCCGCTCCGGCCGCGCCCGCCGCTCCGGCGGCCCGCGAGGTGCCCACCGCCGTCTCGGCGTCGGCCCCGGCGCCCCCGGCCGCCGCTCCCGTGCGCCGCACCGGCCGTAACCGGGTCTTCATGTGGATGGCGATCGGCCTGGCCGCCTTCGTGGTGGGCGGTGCCGCCGCCGGCGGTGTGCTGCTGATGGACAAGAAGGACGACGGCAAGGGCACCGGCGGAACCGGGACCGGGGCCGCCCAGGCGAACAAGCCCGCCGCGAGCCCCGCGAGCCCCGCGAGCCCCGCGGGCGGCGCGAAGGCGTCCGGGGGCCCGTCCCCGGCCCCCTCCTCCCCGGCCCCGTTCCACGACGGGCCGGTCCCGGAGAAGGACCTGCCCAGCGGCTACTCGACGACGATCGCCCCGGAGGGCTTCGCGGTCGTCGTGCCCGACGGCTGGCGCCGCGTGGACAAGGGCAGCGGCCAGATCGACTTCATGGGCCCCACGGGCTTCCGTCACCTGCGCGTCGGCATCGCCAAGGACCTCGGGAAGTCCGCCCACGACCACTTCCTGGAGCTGGAGAAGGTGGTCTCCCGCCAGGACGGCTATCAGCGGCTCCAGCTGACGCGGAACACGTACCAGGGCAAGCCGGGCGCACTGTGGGAGTGGACGTACAAGGAGAAGGGCTCCGGCCGTCTCGTCCACTCGATCGACCAGGCGTACATCGACGAGACCGGCACCGAGTACGCCCTCCAGTACGAGGACTACGACGACAACTGGAACACGACGCGGGAGGTGTTCGACAACGCGGTGCGGTACTGGCGGGTCGCCCCGCTCGACTTCGACTGAGGCCTTCTCGGCGGTCTTCGCCTGTGGTTCTTCGGCTGCGGGCCGTCGTTGCCGCCTGCGGTGGCGGGCGCCCTGCGGGCGCGTCCTCAAACGCCGGACGGGCTTGATGTGGCCGACCTCAGCCGAAATCAGCCCGTCCGGCGATTGAGGACACCGCGGCGGTGGTCGGGGCAGCCGCTGCCCACCCGTCCTCGTCCGGCTCATAGACTCGGGCGTGACCAGCCCCTCGCCGAACGGGAGAGCCGACCGTGACCGACTCAGAGCACAGCGCCGATGTGATCGTGGTCGGGGCCGGTCCCGCCGGATCGACCACCGCGTACTACCTGGCCAAGGCCGGACTCGACGTCCTGCTGCTGGAGAAGACGGCGTTCCCGCGCGAGAAGGTGTGCGGTGACGGTCTGACCCCGCGCGCCACCAAGCAGCTCGTCTCCATGGGGATCGACATCTCCGAGGAGGCGGGCTGGCTGCGCAACAAGGGCCTGCGCATCATCGGCGGCGGCGTCCGTCTCCAGCTCGACTGGCCGGACCTCGCCTCGTTCCCCGACTACGGCCTCGTCCGCAAGCGCGACGACTTCGACGAGCAGCTCGCCCGCCAGGCCCAGAAGGCCGGCGCCCGGCTGTACGAGCGCTGCAACGTGGGCGCGCCCGTCATCGACGACCGCACGGGCCGCATCACCGGCGTGCACGCCAAGCTCGGCGAGGAGAAGACCCCCGTCACCTTCCACGCCCCCCTGGTGGTCGCCGCCGACGGCAACTCCACCCGGCTCTCCCTCGGCATGGGCCTGCACCGCCGCGAGGACCGCCCGATGGGCGTGGCCGTCCGTACGTACTTCACCTCCCCGCGCCACGACGACGACTACCTGGAGTCGTGGCTGGAGCTGTGGGACCGGCGCGGTGCCACGGACCGGCTGCTGCCCGGCTACGGCTGGATCTTCGGCATGGGTGACGGCACGTCCAACGTCGGCCTGGGCGTGCTGAACACCTCCGACGCCTTCAAGGAGCTGGATTGGCGCGAGGTGCTGAAGGCGTGGTGCGCCTCGATGCCGGAGGACTGGGGGTACACCCCGGAGAACATGACGGGCCCGATCCGCGGCGCGGCCCTGCCCATGGCCTTCAACCGTCAGCCGCACTACACGCGCGGCCTGCTGCTCGTCGGTGACGCGGGCGGTCTGGTCAACCCGTTCAACGGCGAGGGCATCGCCTACGCCATGGAGTCCGGCCAGCTCGCCGCCGACGTCATCGTCCAGGCCCACGCCCGCTCCTCCTACGCCCAGCGCGAGCTGGCCCTGCAGCGCTACCCGAAGGTCCTCAAGGACACCTACGGCGGCTACTACACGCTGGGCCGCGCGTTCGTGAAGCTCATCGGCAACCCGAAGGTCATGCAGATCGCGACGCAGCGCGGTCTGACGCACCCGCTGCTGATGAAGTTCACGCTCAAGATGCTGGCGAACCTGACGGACCCGACGGGCGGCGACGCGATGGACCGCATCATCAACGGGCTGAGCAAGGTGGCACCGCGGTCGTGACTCTTGGGCGGCGCCACGTTGCGGTTCGCCTCGCTGGATGCGGTCGTGACCACCGGGGCCCCGACGGGCGGAGGGGGAAGTAGCCGTACGGGCCGCCGCGCGGGGACAGCAGGGGCATGTCGCCATCGCGCAGGATCACGTGCGTGCCGCGTCGGCGGATCGGCGCGTTACGTCCATCTACAGCTTGGCCAGCCACTTTCCGCGGGCCAGGTACGTCGTCCCGTCGGGCTTGACGAACACCTTGGCCCCGCGCACGGGGAGTTCGCCGTGCGTGAGCCAGTACGTGCGGACCTCGTCGAGGATGTCCCACAGCCTTCGGGGGCCGCCCTGATGAACCCGAGGGGACTCGTCGGCGTGGGCGACGGCTCGGGCCCATGAGCCGTCGGCGTGCGCCATCAGAGCGACGCGCCGTCCGCCGTCCTCGTCGAACCGGTGCTCGATCCCCGGCGCCACGATGTCGAGCATCGATGCCAGGTCCCACGCTTCGGTGACCTGGACGACGGGGTACCGGCCGGTGCTGACGTCGTCGCCGTCGTGCTCACGCGCGGCCGTGAGCAGGCCGCCGAGGCGTGGTGGATAGTCGGGGCCGTTTCGGGAGGGCATGAAGCCCGCCCGGTCCCACTCGACGTGCCCGGTCGCGCCGCCGTCCTCGGTCTTCTCGGCGGTGACCAGGAGGGAGGTCCCGGCGATCGTGGTCACCAGCCGGCCGCCCGGGTTCAGCGCGGCGAGCCAGCTCGCCGGGATCGGCCGGACGGCGACGGTGGCGACGATGCGATCGAACATGCCGGGCAGCTCGCCGGTGGCGTCGACGGTTTCGAGGGTGGGGTGCAGACCCAGCTCGTCGAGGCGCGCTCGCGCGGTGTCGACGAGGTAGGGGTCGACGTCCATGCTCGTCACCTGCTCGTCGCCGAGGCGGCGACAAGCGAGGGCGTCGCCGTAGCCCGGCCCTGTGCCGACATGCCCAAGAGTGTCGCTGTCACCGAGGCGGGCGTGCTGGAACATCCGCACGACGAGACTCGGCAACGTCGAGGACGAGGTCGGCAGACCGGCCGGGCGGTCGTCGCTGCCCGCACCGTCGGCGTGCAGGGGGCCCACGCTGGTGATCAGCGAGGTATCGCTGTACGCGGTGTCGAGCCACCGCGATTCGTCGGCCGAGCCGTCCCGAACCGTCCAGCCGTCGGGGTCGCGCTGCCACCACCGGGGCACGAGGAGGTGCCGGGCGGTGGCAGCGACGGGGGCGCGCCACCGCGACGAGCGGTGTGTGACGCGCTCCGCGAGCGCTACGGCGTGAGGCTTCCAGTTCACCAGTGCTCCTCACTCGGGTACTTCGGCAGACACGCAGGGGTGCTGGCGGGGTCGCAGTCGCTGCTGTCGGCCGGCGTGCAGGCGTTTCGCGCATCCGGGACGCGCGCCGTGATCTCTGCCCACTTGGTACCGGTAAGAACGGCGGCGAGCCCTTCCCGCTTCGCGTTCCCGGCGGGCAGGTGTCGGGAGAGGATGCACCCGTACACCTCACCGTCCGGCGAGACAGCGGCTCGCTGGTGGAAGCACCGACCGCACAAGTCGTTCACGCCCGGTTCAGCGGCAGTGGGGTCCGCAGCGCGGCCCACCGGACGGGCGCGGTCGATCGTGATGCGCTGTACGCCGAGCGAGCGCAGCTCGGCCTTGGCCTGCTTGACGCGCTGGCCGTCGAAGACCTCGACGATGCCGACGCGAAGGGGGATTTTGCGGTGCAGGGTCTCGGCGATGTTCGCGCGGGTGCGGGCCCTTCGGGCGGCGCGCCCTGTGGGCGACTGCGTAGCAACGGTCACGCAGGGGCGGCGAGTTGAGCGTTGATGCGGAGCCCGTTGCGAAGGTAGGGGGTGCCGGTGTCGGCGGAGAGGGCGGCGACGGCGATATCGAGACATCGCCTCTGGTACGGGGTGATGCCCGCGTGGAAGTGGCGCGGGTCCGCGAACTGCCACGACTTCACGTCGTCGGGCAGCCCGGGGTAGCCGATGGATTCGATCTCGGAAGGGCTCAACTTCCCGCAGTAGAAAACGAAGTTGATGCGATCGCCGACCGCGCCCAATGGGGTGGCCTCCATATGGTCGACCACCAGGACGGGGCCGGGTCTCGTGGTCAGGCCGAGGCGGCGCAGATGGTACCCGGCCGGCCGCACGGCGGGTTCCTCGCCGGCCGCTTCCCCACCGGGTAGTTCCACCTTGCCGTTGGGACGGGTCACCATGAGCGGGTGGCCCGCGTCATTGGTGACGAATGCCTGGGCGGCGATTCGCCGGATGGGTGCGGTGATCTGCTGTGCTGCTTGGCCTTTTCCGGCCCGTTCCGAGTGCTGTGCCATGTGTCTTATGTGCTCCCTCGCACTGGGGTGCCCCTCCCTCCGGAGCCAAGGTGGGGAGTGGCGGGCTTCGGAACTTTCAGCCCACAACTGCCCCAGCGGCGCAGGGAGTTATTGCGGCGCGCCGGAGCGGCCCTGCCGGACCCGTCTGCGGCGGTGACGCACAGCGAAGGTAGCGCCGCCGGGAGACGGGAGCAACAGTATTGCCGGAGCTATGTTGCCGCCGGATCGCGTTGGCATATGCATAAGCCCCCCACCTGCGGAGATGGGGGGCTTACGGAGCGGCGGTCATCCGATCAGGTGATCAAACTCGCCTGCTTTGACGCCCGCGATGAACGCCGCGAGTTGATCGCGGGTCAGTGTGATGACAGTGCCGGGGGCTTCGCTCTCGCGTACCTGTATGGATTCGCCCTCGGTTCGCATCTGCATGCAGTTGTTGCCGCCCCCGCCACAAAATGAAGACTGCTGCCAATCGATTTCCGGCACTTTCAGCCCTTTCACAAGGATTGCGCGATCTCTCTGATCACGTCGCGCGACTGTTTTGCGGACAGCGTACGACTCTCCATCGAGGAAAGCAGGTCCCGGTACGCGACGAGCTGCGCTTCGGCGTCCAAGAAGAGCGCGCCGTGCGCCGAATCGAGCTGGATGGTGTCAAGTTGCGGCACCGGGCCGCCGGCATGCAGAACGGCTTGCCCCGAGCCGGCGAAACCGTCCGAGGCGAAGGTCAGTACGCGGATGGTGCAGTTCGGCCGCTCTGACAAGCCCAAGAGGTGTTCGAGCTGCTTGCGGGCCATCTTGGGGCCGCCAAAGCGCATGCGTAGCGCCGCCTCGTGGATGATGGCGGTAAATGGCGGTCCGTCGACGCGGTCGAGGATCTGGGAACGTCGAATACGGTGTGAGATTCTCGTCTCGACGTCCGCCGGTGTAAGGCGGGGAAACGTAAACCCGAAGACCGCTCGGGCGTAATCAATAGTTTGCGTCAAGCCGGGCAGGTGGGTGATCTGGTAGGTGTACAGAAAAGACGACTTGCTCTCCAGCTCCGTGATGTCCAGGAATCCGGCCGGGAGTAGCCCGCGATACTCTTCCCACCACCCCTTGGTGCGTTCCTTTGCCATGTCGACCAGGGCGTCGACATACCGTTGGTCTGAGCATCCATAGCCGGTTGCCATGGCGCGAAGCCGGTCGGACCCGACGCCGGACCGCGCGGTCTCCATGTGGCTGATCTTCGTGTGGTCGATGCCCAAGAGCGCCGCGGCCTCGCGCGCGGTCAGCCCGGCTGCTTCCCGCATCTTCCGCAGTTCTGCGCCGAGTCGCTGTTGGCGGGCGGTCGTGACTGTCCTTGGTGGCATGGCAGCAGTTTCCCGCAGGGGACAGTGACGGTCCACAGGGAACAACAAAGTTCCCAATTGGGCGTCAGTGTAGGCCCCGCTTGCGCTATGGTCCTGGCAGCGCCGCGCAACCGCCGGGAAGAGCCGAAGTGCAGCCATCCACAAGCCCGTTGAGGGCGGAGGGGGCCGAGCCACGGACGGCGGCAACGCGGCGCCCACCTGACCCGCATTGGGAGGCGACGCAGTGAGTACCACCACGCTCAGAAGTCCCAGCCCCAACGACGACTACGTGCAGGCCGGGCACTACCGGATCGTCGGTCCGGCCATGTCCTCGACGGCGAAACTCGCCCGCGACTCCGTGCGGGCGGTGCTGGCCGTCACCGGCCATCCGCGCCTGATCGACCCCGCCCGCGTCTGTGTGACCGACGCGGTGGCGCACGTCCTGCCCCTCATGTTCGGACCCATCCTGACCGTGGACGTCACCACGCACCCGTCGCGCGTGCTCATCGCGGTGGGAGACCAGGGCAGCGACACCCGCTCGTCACGCCACACGAGGCGGCGCGAGATGGACGCGGACCCCGGGCTGCGGCTCCTCTGCCGACTGACCCACGCGGCGGGTGTGACAAGAACCTGGCAGGGCCGCCGTATCGCCACGCGTGTGTGGTTCGAGCTGCGCGACGCGGGGGAGGGGCGCGGATGACCAAGCCCAGGCGTGTGACCGTGACCCGCCACGGTCGCCGGCCCGCCACCCGTTCGTACCGGCTCGTCCCGTCCCGTCGGAGGTCCTCCCATGCTCGTCGGTGATGCGTGGCCCGTGGTCATCGGTGTCGTGGTGTTGGCGCTGACCGTTTCGGGGCTGGCTCTGCTCGCCCTGTGGTGGTCGACGCCCAACCCGCACCGAGCGCTGATGTCGGCCCCGGCCGACATTCCCGGGGTGCGGTACCGATGTTGGTGCCACGACGAACCGATCGAGGTGTTGGTCGTGCCACGGGACGCCGTGGTTCAGCTTCCCTCCGGCCGCCGCGTGAGTCCGTCACTGAGGGCCGCTGTACGTCATCGCATGCGTCCCCGGTAGCCGGAGAACCGCCGAACGGGCTTGATGTGACTGACCTCAGCCCGAAATCAGCCCGTCCGGCGATTGAGGACGCGCCCGCAGGGCGCCCGCCGCCGCAGGCGGCCACCACCGGCCGTTGGCCTAAGAACCGCCGGCCAGGCGAGAGGCGAAGCGGCCCACATAGCGTCGCTGCCAAGGGGTTTCCACAGCCCGCCGGTCGTAGCGCTCGCGCACGAACGCCACCGCCCGGTCGGCCGGGACCCCGTCGAGCACGGCGAGGCAGGCCAGGGCCGTCCCGGTGCGTCCCCGGCCGCCGCCGCAGGCCACCTCGACGCGGTCGCCGACCGCGCGCTCCCACGCCTCGCCCAGCAGCCCACGGACGTCCGCCTCGCGGGCGGGCAGCCGGAAGTCCGGCCACCGCAACCACCGGTACCTCCATGGGACTTCGGGCGGTCGCTCGCCGAGCAGGTACACCGCGAAGGTGGGCGTGGCCCCGGCCGGCAGGGCCCGTCGCAGTCCGCGTCCCCGGACGAGCCGCCCGGACGGCAACGCCAGCACACCGGCGGCGCTCGGATCCCAGCCTTCGGTCACGGTCGGCGTCTCGGTCACGCCCGCCACGGTAGTGGTTCCCGTACCGCCCCAGGGTCTGTCTGTCGGGTCGGAGACGAACCGAGACGCGAAAGGCCCCGCACGGAACCGGGGAGCCGGGGGTTCACGTGCGGGGCCGCGCTCACGGGGTGGGGGCCGTCAGACTCCGATCAGGGAGTACGTACCCGTTCCGTCCTGCCTGCCGCTGGAGAACTGGCGGATGAGCTCCCCGTCCGCGTACCGGTCGTGGCCCAGCATGGAACCGGTGTACTTGTTCTGAAGGCCGATCTTCGTGCTGCCGGGCACGTCGCGGTAGATGTAGAACCGCTGGAGGTCGTCCTCCCCGCAGGCGGCCGTCGTCAGGTAGGCCTGCTCCCGGTTGGCGATGTCGGCCGGGATGGCCGCACATCGGCCGTTGCCCCAGTTCCACAGGGACGCCTCGATGACGCCGTTGCGCTCCGTCACGTTGCACAGCCGCCAGTTGTCCAGGTGGGCGCTGGTGAAGTTGGATTCGCGCAGGCGGATGCCGTCGTTGGCGAAGAGCGGTGCGCTCCAGTTCAGGGGCTTGCCGGGAACGTGGATCCTGTAGACGCCCGATTGGCAGTCCAGGGCGGCGGCCCGCGTGGCGGGCTTGGCGGCCCGGGTGGCCTTCACGCTCTGGGCGGCCTTGGCGGCCTTGGCCGCCTTGGCGGCGTCGCGCTTGGCCTGGTCCGCCTTGGCCGAGGGGACGGGGCCTGCCGGGTGCTTCGCGGTGGCGGTAGGGGAGCCGCAGTCCAACAGGATCTTGGCCTTGGCCATGATGCTGTTGGCGGGGACCTTGTCCTCGCAGCGCACCGCGCCCTCTTCGAGTGCGGTGTAGGTGGTGTAGCTGCCGGTGTCGGCCCCTTCGACCCACTTCAGCGCCCAACTGCCGTCGCCCTGCTGGACGCGGTTGCAGTTGAGACTGCCGTAGGTGCCGGTGACCTTCTTGGTGCCCTTGTATACGCCGTAGTAGCCGGGCTGGTTGAAGTTCCAGTTCACCGTGTCGGACACGCTGGACGTGGAGGTGTAGTTGACCTGGACGTTCAGGCCCAGGCTCGCTCCGACCATGCCGAGGGCCTCGCTGCCGAAGCTGCCCTCGATGTTGCCGTTGAGGCCCACCGTGACGGAGATGGACGTCTGGGTATTGGTGGAGACGGAGTGGCTTCCGGTCGTGCCCTCGGTGACGTACCAGCCCTTGAAGTGGGTGATCGTCGGGGCGACTTCGGTCGACTTGATGACCGGGTGGCGCTTGCCCAGGTCGGTCGCCGTGCAGGACTGCCCGGCCTGAACGGCGCCGGCGTTCGCTGCGGCGGTGGCGCCCTGGGCGGCGGCGGGGCCCGCCACGGCGGTTATGGCGGCGAGCATCGACGCGGCGGTCGCGGTGAGGGCGATCAGCCCTCTGGCTCTGCGGCCGGGAGTTCTCAAGCGGCTCATCATGCCCTTTCTTTGGCCGGGCGCCATGTCGGCCCGGGCCGGAACCCTGCCAGTTATGTGGTGGGGAGCGGTGGTCGATCGAGGCGAATTTAACGTCGGCGGCGATGCGGTGACGATGACGGAACCAGCCAGTCCGATGTGGAACTCGTCGCCGTTAATGGGCCGTTGGACGGCCTTGACCTGCCCGGGTTTCATCAGGATTTCATCCGCGGAACTACGATCCGCCACCGCCGCCGCACAGACGGGCTGTTTCGGTCGTGATTCCGCTGGCCGCCCCGACGGCCGGCCACTGCCGGAACGGATTTCATCGTCTGTCGGGGCGGCCGACTGCCACCAAGCCATCACGGTATTCGGCCAACTTGCGCATTTCTGAAAGCGATGACCTTCGGCGGCCGTGACGCCTTGAACGTTTGCGCGCCGACGTGAACGGCCCTATGAACGATGGGGGCGAAGAGGCATCGGCGCGGCAGAAGAGAACCCAGCGAGTGGATTTACATGCCACCGGAAAAAAGGGGGACCACCTTTGAAACGGGCCAGACGACCGCTGGCGGCCATAGCCGCACTCGTCCTCACCGCAGCCCTTCTCACCCTGGGCACCTCACCGGCCGCCGCCACCGCACCGCCGTCGACCGGCCGGGCGGCCCCCCAGGGCCACGGAACCTGCGCGGCCATCGCCCCCGGCTCCGCACTCGGGCGCCAGGGCGCCGCCTGGTTCTGTATCAAGGCGGGCGGCCCGGCCACCGCCCGCGACCTGGCCGCCATGCACCGCCTGACCGGCGCCCACGGGCCGGCTACGGCCCGCGTCGCGGCCCGTGACCCCGACGTCGACCCGGCCAATCCACTCGATCTGTGCAGGGAAAACCTCAAGGAGGTCAACACCTCCCGTAGTACGTACTGCGTACAGCACCCGATCAGCTACCGGATTCTCGGTGCCGACGGGCAGGTGGGCGAGCACGCCGAGGGCGTCGTCGTCACCTCGGCCAGGGTCGGCAAAACCGAGTGGGAGGAGGAGGTCCGCGCGGCCATCACCCAGCAGACATCCAAAATGCCCATGATGATGATTGGCCTGAGGGCCGATTGCACCGGCCCGTGCACGGGCGGCGCGGCTTTTGGCGGCGGGCAGGAGCCCCTTCCGGCGGTGGGCAAAGAACGTCTCACGTCGATCACTTACAGGACCACGGTCGTCGACGGCGGCGAGGCCCGGTCCCAGCCCCTCTACCACATGACGGGGACGATCCTCACAAGCGATACGCCCGTCAACACCTCGGACAACTGGCAGGGCCCCTTGCTCCGCTGTGACAAAAAGGTCAGTAACGGGCCCGGCTGCGCCGACGATACGCACATGGCCAACGTGACGTTCCACAAGTCGCAGTACAGGGCCGCCGCCGTCACCTACGAGTGGGCGCAGAAGACGCTCAAGTCCGCCGTCACCGGTACCAAGGTGAACCCCTTGCACCGTGACCGCAATTCCGATGAGTCCTGGACGGATACCAAGCGCCGTAGGACGTGCAAGAACCTCCCGTACCCGTTCCCGGCGGATCCTCTTTTGGTACCGAAGGACTCCTGCGACGAGTTCCCCTTCGCCCGGTCCTTCGAGGGCGGCAAGCCCAACAACCTGTGTGTGGACATCCTGCCCAAGGAGGTCGGCGGCGTGTGGGACGTGGCGAATGTGAGGGTCATGCGGGGCAACCCCGATACGGCGGCGTGCGTGCGCTCCCATGTCACCGAGAAGGACAACGAGGCGGCGGGCATCGAGCTGGCCAACGCGACCCGCTCGGCCCGCATCCTCGGTGGCGAGGCGTATTTTGTGATCGTCGACGACTGAGCGGATCAGACAGGACCCGAATATTCACCTGCGGCCGCCGGCCGCCCCGGTTACCCTCGTCCTCATGTCTACGCCCCGCATTTCCTAGCTCCAGGACCCGATCCCACGCCACCCGTGTGTCCTTGAGCTATTCCGGAGCGTAACCCCATGATCACCGTTCGCGGTGTCGACGTCCGCGTCGGCGCCCGTCTTCTGCTGTCCGACGTCTCCTTCCACGTCGCCCCCGGCGACCGCATCGGCCTGGTCGGCCGCAACGGCGCGGGCAAGACCACCTTGATGAAGACCCTGGCCGGGATGGCCCGGCCCGCCGCCGGGACCGTCACCGTCACCAGCTCCCTGGGCTATCTGCCGCAGGACTCCCGCGCGGCCGAGCCCGCGCTCACCGTCACCGACCGGATCCTGTCCGCCCGCGGGCTGGACCGCGCCGTCCGCGCGCTGCGGGACGCCGAGGCCGCGATGGCCGGGGCCGCGGGCGGGACGGCGGCGCAGGAGCGGGCGATGGGGGCGTACGTGCGCGCCGAAGCGGACTTCCAGGCCCGGGGCGGGTACGCCGCCGAGGCCGAGGCCGCGCGGGTCGCCGCCGGGGTCGGGCTGCCGACCCGGGTCATGGGGCAGCCGCTCGGGGCGCTGTCCGGCGGGCAGCGGCGCAGGGTCGAGCTGGCCCGCATCCTCTTCGCCGACCACGGCACGCTGTTGCTGGACGAGCCGACGAACCATCTCGACGCCGACTCCGCCGGCTGGCTGCGCACGTTCCTCGCCGGGCACCGCGGCGGGCTCGTCGTCATCAGCCATGACACCGGGCTGCTGGCCGACACCGTCAACCGGGTCTTCGACCTCGACCCCACCCGCGCCACCCTCGACGTGCACAACACCGGCTGGCACACCTACCTCGCCCAGCGCGAGGCCGACCGGCGGCGCCGCACCCGGGAGCGGGCCAACGCCGAGCGGAAGGCGGCCGCGCTGCGCACCCAGGCGGACCGGATGCGGTCGCACGTCGCGACCGCCACCGCCGCGAAGAACATGGTCCGCCGCGCCGACCGGATGCTCGCCGAGCTGGAACCGGCCCGCCGCACGGAGAAGAACGCCCGCATCCGGCTGCCCGAACCCGCCCCCTGCGGGCGGATGCCGCTCGGGGCCGTCGCCCTGGCCAAGGCCTACGGCGAACACCCCGTGCTGTCCGGAGTGGACCTGGCCGTCGACCGGGGCAGCCGTCTCGTCGTCCTCGGGCTCAACGGCGCCGGCAAGACCACCCTGCTGCGGATCCTCGCCGGCCGGGAGACGCCCGACGCGGGCCGTGTGGTGCGCGGCCACGGGCTGCGGCTCGGCTACTTCGCCCAGGAACACGACACGCTCGACCCGGCACGCACCGTCCGGGAGAACCTGGCCGCCGCCGCACCGCACCTGACCGACGGCGAGGCGCGGCACGTCCTCGGCGCGTTCCTGTTCGGCGGCGACGACGCCGACAAACCGGCCCGGGTGCTCTCCGGCGGGGAGAAGACCCGGCTGGCGCTGGCCGGGCTCGTCCACTCCGGCGCGAACGTGCTGCTGCTGGACGAGCCGACCAACAACCTCGACCCGGTCTCGCGCGACGAGGTCCTCGCGGCCGTCGGCTCCTACCCGGGCGCCCTCGTGATGGTCACGCACGACGAGGGCGCCATCGAGGCGCTGCGCCCGGACCGGGTCCTGGTGCTGCCGGACGGCACCGAGGACCTGTGGAGCGCGGACTATCTGGAGCTGGTGTCGCTCGCCTGAGCCGCGGCGGTGTCAGGCCGGCTTGCGGGCCTCGATCAGGAAACGGGTCGCGTGCGCGACGAACGGACCCTCGGCCCGGATCTTCGCGTCGAGGTCCCGCAGCCGGTCGCGGTACCGCTCGACGGTGAAGCCGGGGACCATCCAGATCACCTTGCGCAGGAAGTAGACCACCGCGCCGATGTCGAAGAACTCGGTCCGCAGGGACTCGGAGCGCAGGTCGAGGATCCGCAGGCCGGCCGCCTCCGCCTCCTTCCGCTCGTCGTCGGGGTGGCGCCGGCGCCGGATCTCCTCGGGCTGCGGGCCGAGGAAGTACTCGACCAGTTCGAAGACGCTGGCCGGGCCGACGTGCTGGGCGAGGTAGGTGCCGCCGGGCCGCAGCACCCGGGCGATCTCCGTCCACCACACCGTGGCGGGATGACGGCTGGTCACGAGGTCGAAGGCGGCGTCGGCGAACGGCAGGGGCGGCTCGTCGGCGTCCGCGACGACGACCGCCCCGCGCGGGTGCAGCAGCGCGGTCGCCTTCGCGACGTTCGGCGGCCAGGACTCCGTGGCCACCATCAGGGCGGGCAGCTTCGGGGCCCCGGCGAGGACCTCACCGCCGCCCGTCTGGATGTCGAGGGCGGCGGACGCGCGGGCCAGGTGCTCGCTCATCGTGCGCTGGTAGCCCCAGGAGGGGCGTTGTTCGGTGGCCCGGCCGTCCAGCCAGGAGAAGTCCCAGCCGTCGACCGGGACGGCCTCGGCCTCGGCCACCAGTTCCTCAAAGGTTTGCGACATAACGGGATTGTTGCCGCGAAAGGTACAGCGGACAAGTGAATTGCCGCGCGTCCGGGTCCCCGTCCGCACACGCCGAAGGCCGCCGTCCCGAGCGGAGGGAAACGGCGGCCTTCGGAAAGGATGCTGGGGGTACCCGCGTCACATGACGCGAACGGCACCCGTCGGCGGGGAGTAGCTCAGCGAGCGCTCGACGACACCCGTGCTCGGGTTCTGCGCGCCGATGAACTGGCCGTCACCGATGTAGACGCCCACGTGGTACGCGCTGCCGGCGGCGCCCCAGTAGATGATGTCGCCGACCTGGAGGTTGTCGAGGGACACCGCGGTGCCCGCCGTCGACTGCTCCTGCGAGATGCGCGGGAGGTCGATGCCGATCTGGCTGTAGGCCGACATGACCAGGCCCGAGCAGTCGAAGGAGGAGGGGCCGGTGGAGCCCATCACGTACGCCTTGCCGACCTGCGCCTTGAGGTAGGCGACCAGCGTCGCGGCCGAACCCGTGGCGGAGGAGCCCGCGGTGGAGCCGGAGCCGGCGGCCTCGGTGGAGCCGGAGTCGGCGGAAGCGGACTTGGTGCCCAGCTCCGCACGGTCGGAGGTGCGGGAGGCGCGGGCCTGCGCGGCCTCCTTCTCCTTGGCCTCGGCGACCTTCTTCTCGGCCTCGGCCTTGCGGTCGGCCTCTTCCTTGACCTTCTTGGCCTCGGTACGCGCCTCGCCCTCGGCCTTGTCCTGCTGCGCCTGGACCTCGTACTCGAAGGCGGCCTGGTGCGTGGAGGCGGCGCTCTGCGTGATGGAGGCGGCGAGGGCGGCGTTGATCGCCGGCATCTCCATCGTGGACTCGACGGGCTTCTCGGCGGCGTTGGCGGCCGCCGCCCCGGTCACCGCGAGGGTGCCGAGGACACCGCCTGCAACGCCGGTACGGACCACCCAGGACTGCGTCGCACGGCGGGGCTTCCGGTGGCTGGTTATCTGCGCGTTCGGGGACATGGAATAACGGCTATCAGGCCCGTAGGTTGAGATCAACAAAAGTGGCGTGCGCCACAATCGCCGTGCATGCGCGGGGAATTCGGACTTTTCGCCCCCGGTGTCCTCGCGGCCGTGACCTCACCGTGATCCGTGATCATGCGCCTCAGCATGGCATTTGGCCGCAGGTGCCGGTCATTGGACGGCCTATCACCATGAGGGATCGCCCGTCGAGGCTTCCCCTCTAATTCACCCTGGAAACCTGTCGTCACGTGGCGGACGTCACGTCCCTCCCGCCCCGGGCGTCCTTCGCGGACTCGCGCGTGAACCGGAGCGCGTACCGCGATCGAGGACCTCGGGTGACGGCGGTCGTCCCACCGGGTGGCACTCCTTTATCAGTTGACGGCCCGCAGTGCCAATTTGCCCGCACCGGCCATGGCTTGATAATGGCTCACCTCGTTTCACCAGCGCGAACGCCCCCGAATGTCACCACTCGTGATCACTCGGCCGCTTCGCGTATGAAGATCACCGCTCATCCGACTTGATGATCGTTCGTCAGGTGGCGGAGATCACAAACACCGGCGCGTACCCCGTGTCGCAGATCACAGACCGGCGGGCATAGGATGCAGGCGACCCGGGCTTGTGAACTGCCTCACATGGGGGTGATCTTCGTGGCGCTGCCACGGCCCCCGACCCGAGCGCGGTGATCCCGCCGGGTCCGGTCAGCCAGCAGTCAGCGTCGACTGGAAGGAGCGAGGAGCGGTGAACGCCTACGCGCCCATCCTCGTACTGGGAGCCCTCGGGGCAGGCTTCGCGATCTTCTCCGTGGTCATGGCCTCGCTCATCGGGCCCAAGAGGTACAACCGCGCCAAGCTCGAGGCCTACGAATGCGGCGTCCAACCGACCCCGCAGCCGGCCGGTGGCGGGCGCTTCCCGATCAAGTACTACCTGACGGCGATGCTCTTCATCGTCTTCGACATCGAGATCGTCTTCCTCTATCCCTGGGCCGTCACGTTCGACGCCCTGGGGTTGTTCGGGCTCGTGGAGATGCTCCTCTTCGTGCTCACCGTCTTCGTCGCCTACGCCTACGTCTGGCGGCGCGGCGGCCTGGAATGGGACTAGGGGGCACCACCCGTGGGACTCGAAGAGAAGCTGCCCAGCGGCTTCGCGCTGACCACCGTCGAGCAGGCCGCCGGCTGGGTCCGCAAGTCGTCCGTCTTCCCGGCCACCTTCGGTCTGGCCTGCTGTGCCATCGAGGTGATGTCGACCGGCGCCGGGCGCTACGACCTCGCCCGCTTCGGCATGGAGATCTTCCGCGGCTCGCCCCGCCAGGCCGATCTGATGATCGTGGCCGGGCGGGTCAGCCAGAAGATGGCGCCGGTGCTGCGGCAGATCTACGACCAGATGCCGAACCCCAAGTGGGTGATCTCCATGGGGGTCTGCGCCTCCAGCGGCGGCATGTTCAACAACTACGCCATCGTGCAGGGCGTCGACCACATCGTGCCGGTCGACATCTATCTGCCCGGCTGCCCGCCCCGCCCCGAGATGCTCATGGACGCGATCTTGAAGCTGCACCGGAAGATCCAGGGCGAGAAGCTCGGCGCGCACCGCGAGGAAGCGGAACGCGAGGCGGAGCAAACGGCGCTCAAGGCCCTGCCGTTGATCGAGATGAAGGGTCTGCTGCGGTGAGCGAGCGGGAACCGGCGCCGGAGGAACTGCTCCCCTCCCAGCGCGGCGAGCAGGGCGAGGCCATCCGCGTCCAGCGCGGCATGTTCGGCGTCGGCAACGGCGGCGACACCACCGGCTACGGCGGCCTGGTGCGGACCGTACGGCTGCCGGGGGCGTCGAGCCGCCCCTACGGCGGCTGGTTCGACGAGGTGGCCGACGAGCTGGAGGGCGCGCTCGAGGAACAGGGACTGGTCCCGGAGAACGCGATCGAGAAGACCGTCGTCGACCGCGGCGAGATCACCTTCCACATCGCCCGCGAACACCTGCCGCGCGTCGCGCGCACCCTGCGCGACGACCCGGCGCTCCGCTTCGAGCTGTGCACCGGCGTGAGCGGAGTGCACTTCCCCGGTGACAAGGGGCGCGAGCTGCACGCGGTCTACCACCTGCGCTCGATCACCCACAACCGGCTGATCCGGCTGGAGGTCTGCGCCCCCGACAGCGATCCGCACGTGCCGTCGATCGTCGACGTCTACCCGACCAACGACTGGCACGAGCGCGAGACGTACGACTTCTTCGGCCTGGTCTTCGACGGCCACCCGGCGCTCACCCGGATCATGATGCCGGCCGACTGGCAGGGCCATCCGCAGCGCAAGGACTACCCCCTCGGCGGCGTCCCCGTCGAGTACAAGGGCGCCCAGATCCCGGCTCCGGACCAGCGGAGGTCGTACACCTGATGAGCACTCCCCGAGCCAGTGCCCGCGACACCACCGAGGGCACCGTCTACACCGTCACCGGCGGCGACTGGGACGAGATCGCGGCGGCGGCCAAGCAGGCCGACGACGAGCGGATCATCGTCAACATGGGCCCGCAGCACCCCTCCACCCACGGCGTGCTGCGCCTCATCCTGGAGATCGACGGCGAGACGGTCACCGAGGCCCGCTGCGGCATCGGCTATCTCCACACCGGCATCGAGAAGAACCTCGAATACCGCAACTGGACGCAGGGCACCACCTTCGTCACGCGCATGGACTACCTCACCTCGTTCTACAACGAGACGGCGTACTGCATGGGCGTGGAGCGGCTGCTCGGCATCGAGGAGCAGGTCCCCGACCGGGCCACGATCGTCCGCGTGATGCTGATGGAGCTGAACCGCATCTCCTCGCACCTGGTGTGCATCGCCACCGGCGGCATGGAACTCGGCGCCACCACGATCATGATCTACGGCATCCGGGACCGCGAGATGATCCTGGACCTGTACGAGCTGATCACCGGGCTCCGCCTGAACCACGCCTACATCCGGCCCGGCGGGCTCGCCCAGGACCTCCCCCCGGGCGCGGTGGACGCGGTGCGCGAATTCGTGAAGAAGATGCGCAAGAACCTCCCCGAGTACGACAAGCTCGCCACCGGCAACCCGATCTTCAAGGGCCGGTTGCAGGACGTCGGCTATCTCGACCTCGCCGGCTGCATGGCCCTCGGCGCGACCGGCCCGATCCTGCGCGCCGCAGGCCTCCCGCACGACCTGCGCAAGGCCCAGCCCTACTGCGGCTACGAGACCTACGACTTCGACGTCCCGACCGCCGACACCTGCGACTCCTACGGGCGCTTCCTCATCCGCCTGGAGGAGATGCGCCAGTCGCTGCGGATCGTCGAACAGTGCCTGGACCGGCTGGAGCCGGGCCCGGTCATGGTGGCCGACAAGAAGATCGCCTGGCCCGCCCAGCTGGCCCTCGGCCCGGACGGCCTCGGCAACTCCCTCGACCACATCAAGAACATCATGGGCACCTCGATGGAAGCCCTGATCCACCACTTCAAGCTGGTGACGGAAGGGTTCCGGGTGCCTCCCGGACAGGTCTACGTGGCGGTGGAATCCCCCAAGGGCGAGCTGGGCGTGCACGTGGTCAGCGACGGCGGCACCCGCCCCTACCGCGTCCACTTCCGCGACCCCTCCTTCAGCAACCTCCAGTCCATGGCGGCGATGTGCGAGGGCGGCCAGGTGGCCGACGTCATCGTCGCCGTCGCGTCCATCGACCCCGTGATGGGAGGCGTCGACCGGTGAGTGCCACATCGAACAGTCCAGGGGTACAGCTGGGGATGCCGCAGCTCCCCGCCCCCGACTACCCCGCCGAGGTACGCGCCCGGCTCGACGCGGACGCCACGGAGGTAATCGCCCGCTACCCCGACAGCCGCAGCGCGCTGCTGCCGCTGCTGCACCTCGTACAGGCCGAGGAAGGACACGTCACCCGCACCGGCATCCGCTTCTGCGCCGAGCGGCTCGGCCTGACCACCGCCGAGGTCACCGCGGTCTCGACCTTCTACACCATGTACCGCCGCCGGCCCAGCGGTGACTACCAGGTCGGGGTCTGCACCAACACCCTGTGCGCGGTGCTGGGCGGCGACGCCATCTTCGACGCCCTCAAGGAGCACCTCGGCGTCGGCAACGAGGAGACGACCCCCGACGGCAAGGTCACCCTCGAACACATCGAGTGCAACGCGGCCTGCGACTTCGCGCCCGTCGTGATGGTCAACTGGGAGTTCTTCGACAACCAGACCGTCGAGAGCGCCAAGCGGCTCGTCGACGACCTGCGCGCGGGCCGCACGGTGGAGCCGACGCGCGGCGCGCCCCTGTGCACCTACCGGGAGACGGCCCGCATCCTGGCCGGCTTCCCCGACGAGCGGCCGGGCGCCGTCGAGGCGACCGGCGGGGCCGGGCACGCCTCCCTGGCCGGGCTACGGCTCGCCCGGGGCGAAAGCGGCCCGGCCCGGGTCACACCCAGGCACGGTGGCGTTCCGCAGCAGGACACCACCCCGCACCCCGGGGAACAGCCGCCCCGGCGGCACCCCAGCTCGCACGACGCACCCCAGCAGACGTCCGACTCCGACCCCCACTTCCCGGCCGGGCCGGTCGACGGGGACGACGAGGAGGGGAAGGGATGACCGTGGCAGCCGCGAATGGTGGCACCTCCCGGCCGCGGGTCGCGGGAGAGACCGGCCCGGAGAAACTGCTCTCCCCCGTGCTGAGCGCCTTCTGGGACGAGCCGCGGTCCTGGACGCTGGAGACCTACCGGCGGCACGACGGCTACCAGGGCCTGCGCAAGGCACTGGCGATGTCCCCCGACG
The DNA here is from genome assembly GCF_055582085.1 of Streptomyces sp. NPDC042259. Classification (NCBI taxonomy): domain Bacteria; kingdom Bacillati; phylum Actinomycetota; class Actinomycetes; order Kitasatosporales; family Streptomycetaceae; genus Streptomyces; species Streptomyces sp. NPDC042259. The sequence goes on from NZ_JBVJDW010000020.1 coordinate 46,360, forward strand.
AAGTGATCGCCTACGTCAAGGACTCCGGGCTGCGGGGCAGGGGCGGCGCGGGCTTCCCGACCGGGATGAAGTGGCAGTTCATCCCGCAGGGCGACGGCAAACCGCACTACCTCGTCGTCAACGCGGACGAGTCCGAGCCGGGCACCTGCAAGGACATCCCGCTGCTCTTCGCCAATCCGCACTCCCTCATCGAGGGCATGCTGATCGCCTGTTACGCGATCCGCTCGGAACACGCCTTCATCTACCTGCGCGGCGAGACCGTCCCCGTGCTGCGCCGGCTGCACGAGGCCGTGCGCGAGGCCCGCGCGGCGGGCTACCTCGGCCGGAACATCCTCGGCAGCGGACTCGACGTCGAGATCACCGTGCACGCGGGAGCGGGGGCGTACATCTGCGGCGAGGAAACGGCACTCCTGGACTCGCTCGAAGGCCGCCGCGGACAGCCCCGGCTCCGGCCCCCCTTCCCCGCGGTCGCCGGGCTCTACGCCTGCCCCACCGTGGTGAACAACGTCGAGTCCATCGCCTCGGTCCCCGCGATCATGGCCCGCGGCAAGGACTGGTTCCGCTCGATGGGCAGCGAGAAGTCCCCGGGCTTCACGCTGTACTCCCTCAGCGGCCACGTCGCCGGACCCGGCCAGTACGAAGCGCCGCTGGGCATCACCCTGCGCCAGCTGCTGGAGATGAGCGGCGGCATGCGCCCCGGCCACCGGCTCAAGTTCTGGACCCCGGGCGGCTCCTCCACCCCGATGTTCACCGACGAGCACCTCGACGTGCCGCTGGACTACGAGGCGGTGGGCGCCGCCGGGTCGATGCTCGGCACCAAGGCCCTCCAGTGCTTCGACGAGACGACCTGCGTCGTGCGGGCCGTCACCCGCTGGACCGAGTTCTACGCCCACGAGTCGTGCGGCAAGTGCACCCCCTGCCGCGAAGGCACCTACTGGCTGGTGCAGTTGCTCCGGGACATCGAGGCCGGCAAGGGGCGCATGGCCGACCTCGACAAGATCAACGACATCGCCGACAACATCAACGGCAAGTCCTTCTGCGCCCTCGGCGACGGCGCCGCGAGCCCGATCTTCTCCTCGCTGAAGTACTTCCGCGAGGAGTACGAACGGCACATCACCGGCAAGGGCTGCCCCTTCGACCCGGCCGCGTCGACGGTGTGGGCCGACGACACCAGGACGTCGCACCCGGAGGTGCACGCATGACCGTCACCACGTCCGCCCCCTCCGGAGGAGAGGCGGCACCGCCGCCGGACGATCTCGTCTCCGTCACCATCGACGGCATCGCCCTCTCCGTCCCCAAGGGAACCCTCGTCATCCGGGCCGCCGAACTGCTCGGCATCGCGATCCCCCGGTTCTGCGACCACCCGCTGCTCGACCCCGCCGGCGCCTGCCGCCAGTGCATCGTCGAGGTCGAGGGCCAGCGCAAGCCGATGGCGTCCTGCACCATCACCTGCACGGACGGCATGGTGGTCCGGACCCAGCTCACCTCACCCGTCGCCGACAAGGCCCAGCGCGGGGTGATGGAGCTGCTGCTCATCAACCACCCGCTCGACTGCCCGGTCTGCGACAAGGGCGGCGAGTGCCCCCTGCAGAACCAGGCCATGTCCGCCGGACAGGCCGACACCCGCTTCGAGGGCCACAAGCGCACCTTCGAGAAGCCGGTGCCCATCTCCCCCCAGGTGCTGCTGGACCGCGAGCGGTGCGTGCTCTGCGCGCGCTGCACCCGCTTCTCCCAGCAGATCGCGGGCGACCCGATGATCGAGCTGCTGGAGCGCGGCGCGCTGCAACAGGTCGGCACCGGCGAGGGCGACCCCTTCGAGTCGTACTTCTCCGGCAACACCATCCAGATCTGCCCGGTGGGCGCGCTCACCTCGGCGGCCTACCGGTTCCGGGCCCGGCCCTTCGACCTGGTCTCCTCGCCGACGGTCTGCGAGCACTGCGCGGGCGGCTGCGCGACCCGCACGGACCACCGGCGCGGCAAGGTCATGCGCCGCCTCGCTGCCGACGACCCCGAGGTCAACGAGGAATGGGTGTGCGACAAGGGCCGCTTCGCGTTCCGCTACGCGCAACGGCCCGACCGGCTGACGCACCCGCTCGTGCGGGGCGCCGACGGGGCGTTGGAGCCGGCGAGCTGGCCCGAGGCGCTCGACGCCGCGGCCCGCGGGCTCGCCGCCGCGCGCGGCCGGGCCGGGGTGCTCACGGGCGGCCGGCTGACCGTCGAGGACGCCTACGCCTACGCCAAGTTCGCCCGGGTCGCCCTCGACACCCATGACATCGACTTCCGCGCCCGCGCGCACAGCGCCGAAGAGGCCGACTTCCTCGCGGCCCGGGTCGCCGGGCGCGGCCGGGACCTCGACGGCGGCGGGGCGACCTACCGCGCGCTGGAGAACGCCCCGGCGGTGCTGCTCGTCGCCTTCGAGGCGGAGGAGGAGGCGCCCGGGGTGTTCCTGCGGCTGCGCAAGGCGCACCGCAAGCACGGGCAGCGCCTCTTCGCGCTCGCCACACACGCCACCCGGGGGCTCACCAAGGCCGGCGGCACGCTGCTGCCCGCCGCCCCCGGCACCGAGACCGAGTGGCTGCGGGCCCTGGCGGACCCCACCGGCCTCTCCGGCGGGCTCGACACCGGCGGCCGGGCCGCGGCCGACGCGCTGCGCGCCCCCGGATCGGTGATCGTGGTGGGGGAGCGGGCGGCGGCCGTGCCGGGCGCCCTGACCGCCGCCGTCGCGGCGGCCACGGCGACCGGGGCGGCGCTGGTGTGGATCCCGCGCCGGGCGGGCGAGCGGGGCGCGCTGGAGGCGGGTGCCCTGCCGGGTCTGCTGCCGGGCGGCCGTCCGGCCACCGACCCGCGCGCGCGGGAGGAGACCGCCCTCGCGTGGGGCACGGGCGAACTGCCCCGCAGCCCCGGGCGGGACACCGGCCAGATCATCGAGGCGGCGGCCACCGGCGAGCTGGGCGCCCTGGTGGTGGCCGGGGTGGAGGTCGCGGACCTGCCCGATCCGGCACGCGCGCGTGCCGCGCTGGACGCCATCGGCTTCCTCGTCAGCCTGGAACAGCGGCCGAGCGAGGTGACGGACCGGGCGGACGTGGTGCTGCCGGTCGCCGCGGTGGCGGAGAAGACCGGCACGTTCCTCAACTGGGAGGGCCGGGCCCGCCCGTTCGAGATCGCGATCAAACCGGACCAGGTGACCCGGCGCCACCTCATGCCGGACGTCCGGGTGCTGCACATGCTGGCGGACGCCATGGGCGCGGCCCTCGCGCTGCCGGACGTCCCGGCCGCCCGGGCCGAGCTGACCCGGCTCGGCACCTGGAGCGGCGCCCACGCGGCGGACCCGGCCGAACCCGGCCGCCCGGTGCCCGTCCCCCGGCGCGGCGAGGCGGTCCTCGCGGGCCACCGCCTGCTGCTCGACGAGGGACGGCTGCAGGACGGCGACGAGGCCCTGGCCGCCACCCGGCACGCGGCACTCGCCCGGCTCTCCGCCGCCACGGCGGCGGAGGCCGGCGTACGCGACGGCGAACCGCTGGCGGTGACCGGCCCGGCCGGGACCGTGCGGCTGCCGCTCGCCGTGACGGCCATGCCGGACCGGGTGGTGTGGCTGCCGCTGAACTCCGTCGGCGGCTCGGTCGCCGACGCCGTGGGCGCGGGCCCGGGAGCCCTGGTACGGATCGGGGCCGATCCATCCGGGGCGGATACGGCCGGCACCGGAGCGCGGGAGGTCCGGCTGTGATCACGAACCTGGCCCCGCTGCGCGAACTGGCCGCCGAGGACCTGACGATGTTCGGCCGGGACCCCTGGTGGCTGGTCGCCCTCAAGGCGGTCTTCTGCTTCGCGTTCGTCATGGTGACCGTGCTGCTCTCGATCGTCTTCGAGCGCAAGATCGTCGCGTGGATGCAGCTGCGCATCGGCCCCAACCGGCACGGGCCGTGGGGGATGCTGCAGTCCCTCGCGGACGGCATCAAGCTGATGCTCAAAGAGGACGTGATCGTCAAGCGCGCCGACAAGGTGGTCTATCTCCTCGCCCCGGTCGTCGCCGCCGTTCCGGCCTTCATGGCCATCGCGGTGATCCCCTTCGGCCCGGCGGGCGACGAGGTCTCCATCTTCGGCCACCGCACCACGATGCAGCTGACCGATCTGCCGATCGCGGTGCTCTACATCCTCGCCACCGCCTCCATCGGCATCTACGGCATCGTCCTCGCGGGCTGGTCCTCCGGCTCGACGTACCCGCTGCTCGGCGGCCTGCGCTCGTGCGCGCAGATGATCTCCTACGAGATCGCGATGGGCGTCTCGTTCGCCGCCGTCTTCCTCTACTCCGGGTCCATGTCGACGTCGACGATCGTCGACGCCCAGCAGGACCGGTGGTACGCGCTGCTGCTGCCGGTGTCCTTCCTGATCTACATCGTGTCGATGGTCGGCGAGACGAACCGGGCGCCGTTCGACCTGCCCGAGTCCGAGGGCGACCTGGTCGGCGGCTTCAACACCGAGTACTCCTCGATCAAGTTCGCGATGTTCATGCTGGCCGAGTACGTCAACATGGTCACCGTCTCGGCGGTCGCGGTGACGCTCTTCCTGGGCGGCTGGCGGGCTCCCTACCCGATCTCGGCGTTCTGGGAGGGCGCGAACCACGGCTGGTGGCCGATGCTCTGGTTCGTCATCAAGCTCCAACTGCTGCTGTTCTTCTTCATCTGGCTGCGCGGCACGCTGCCGCGGCTGCGCTACGACCAGTTCATGAAGCTGGGGTGGAAGGTCCTCATCCCCGTCTCGATGGTGTGGCTGATGCTCGTCGCCACGGTGCGGGCGCTGCGGAACGAGCGCTACGACTTCCAGGAGATCGTGCTCTACATCGGCGGCGCGGTCGTGGCGATCCTGCTGGTCTCCTTCGTGTTCGACATCTTCCGGGACCGCGGCGGACAGCGGGACGGGGCCGACGGCGCCCCCGCCGGGCCGGGGCCCGGCTTCGATCCGATGGCGGGCGGCTTCCCCGTGCCACCGCTGCCCGGGCAGTCGCTGCCGCCGGTGCCCCGCCGGCCCTCGCGCCAGGACCGCGAGCTGATTGTCAGTGGTGGCGTCGATACTCTCAGTAACGACTCGCGTGACGGAAAGGAGGCCGGTGGTGCCTGCTGAATCCTCCCGGGGGGACACCCCCCGGGCCCCCTTCCAGAACCCCGTGGCCGGCTTCGGCGTGACCTTCAAGGCCATGTTCAAGAAGCGGCTGACCGAGCAGTACCCGGAGGAGAAGAAGCTCACCGCCCCCCGCTTCCACGGCCGTCACCAGCTCAACCGCCACCCCGACGGGCTGGAGAAGTGCGTCGGCTGCGAGCTGTGCGCGTGGGCCTGCCCGGCGGACGCGATCTATGTGGAGGGCGCGGACAACACCGACGAGGAGCGCTACTCCCCGGGCGAGCGCTACGGCCGCGTCTACCAGATCAACTATTTGCGCTGCATCCTCTGCGGACTGTGTGTCGAGGCGTGCCCCACCCGGGCGCTGACGATGACCAACGAGTACGAACTGGCCAACACCAGCCGGGCATCCCTCATCTACACCAAGGAAGAGCTGCTGGCGGGCCTGGACGACCGCATGGTCGACACCCCGCACGCGATCTTCCCCGGGATGACCGAGCAGGACTACTACCGAGGCCTGGTGACCGGCGCCGCCCCGGGGACGGTCCGGCAGACGGCCGCCGCCAAGGGGGAGCAGCCGCAGGAGGGTTCCTCCGACTTCGGCCCCGAGGAGCCCGCGTCGCGGAAGGTGGCCGGAAAATGAGCGCCCTCACCACCGCCGCTTCCGCCACCTCCACCGGCGAGGCCGTCCAGTTCTGGGTGCTGGGCACCGTCGCCGTGCTCGGCGCGCTCGCCACCGTGCTGATGCGCAAGGCCGTGCACAGCGCACTGTGCCTGGCCGGCACCATGATCATCCTGGCGGTCTTCTACCTCGCCAACGGCGCGTACTTCCTCGGCGTCGTCCAGATCGTCGTCTACACCGGCGCGATCATGATGCTCTTCCTCTTCGTCGTCATGCTCGTCGGCGTCACCGCCGCCGACTCCCTCAAGGAGACGATCAAGGGGCAGCGCTGGCTCGCCGCCGGCTGCGGACTGGGCTTCGGCATCCTGCTCGTCGCCGGCCTCGGCAACGCCTCGCTCCGGCACTTCAACGGACTCGGCCAGGCCAACTCCGGCGGCAACGTCCAGGGCCTCGCCGCCCTCATCTTCACCAAGTACGTCTTCGCCTTCGAGATCACCGGCGCCCTGCTGATCACCGCCGCCGTCGGCGCGATGGTGCTCACCCACCGCGAGCGCGCCGAGCGCGCCCCCACCCAGCGCGAGCGGTCCGAGGCCCGCGTCCGGGAGGGCAAGCAGCTGCCACCGCTGCCCGCGCCCGGTGTCTACGCCCGGCACAACGCCGTCGACATCCCCGCCCTGCTGCCCGACGGCACGACCTCCGAACTCTCCGTCAGCCCGACGCTGCGCGCCCGGGGGCAGATGCGTGACGTCTCCGGCGAGGCGCTCGCCGAACTCGCGGCCCTGGAGCAGCGCTCCGGGGACTGGCTGGAGCGGGGCCACAGCGAGGACCAGAAGGGGGCCGCCAAGTGAATCCGGTCAACTACCTGTACCTGGCGGCCCTGTTGTTCACCATCGGGGCGTCCGGCGTGCTCATCCGGCGGAACGCGATCGTCGTCTTCATGTGCGTCGAGCTGATGCTGAACGCCTGCAACCTGGCGTTCGTCACCTTCTCCCGGATGCACGGCAACCTCGACGGCCAGATCATCGCCTTCTTCACGATGGTCGTGGCCGCCGCCGAAGTCGTCATCGGCCTCGCGATCATCATGACGATCTTCCGCTCCCGCCACTCGGCCTCGGTCGACGACGCCAGCCTGCTGAAGCTGTAAGGGGACGCTGACGTGGAGAACCTCATCGGATTGCTCGTGGCGGCACCGCTGCTGGGCGCGGCCGTGCTGCTGTGCGGCGGGCGGCGGCTGGACAGGAGCGGCCACGCGATCGGCACCCTGTTCGCGGCCGCGTCGTTCGTCATCGGCGCGGTGCTCTTCGCCGACATGCTGGGCCGTGACGGCGAGCGGCGGGCCCTGCACACCACCGTGTTCAGCTGGGTGCCGGTCGGCGACTTCCGGGCGGACGTCGGCTTCCAGCTCGACCAGTTGTCGATGACCTTCGTCCTGCTGATCACGGGCGTGGGCACGCTGATCCATCTGTACTCGATCGGCTACATGGCGCACGACGAGCGGCGGCGGCGTTTCTTCGGCTATCTGAACCTCTTCCTCGCCGCCATGCTGCTGCTCGTCGTCGCCGACAACTACCTGCTGCTGTACGTGGGCTGGGAGGGCGTCGGTCTCGCCTCGTACCTGCTGATCGGCTTCTGGCAGCACAAGCCGAGCGCGGCCACCGCCGCGAAGAAGGCGTTCCTCGTCAACCGCGTCGGTGACGTCGGCCTCTCGATCGCCATCATGCTGATGTTCACCACCTTCGGCACCTTCGCCTTCGGGCCCGTCCTGGAGAGCGCCGGGGACGCGGGGGAGGGAAGGCTGACGGCCGTCGGGCTGATGCTGCTGCTCGCCGCCTGCGGCAAGTCCGCCCAGGTGCCGCTGCAGTCCTGGCTCGGTGACGCGATGGAGGGCCCGACCCCGGTCTCGGCCCTCATCCACGCGGCGACGATGGTGACCGCCGGCGTGTATCTGATCACCCGCTCCGGGGCGATCTTCAACGGCGCCCCGGACGCCCAGTTGGCGGTCGTCACCGTCGGCGCGGTCACGCTGCTCTTCGGTGCGATCGTCGGTTGCGCGAAGGACGACATCAAGAAGGCCCTGGCGGGCTCGACGATGTCCCAGATCGGGTACATGATCCTCGCCGCCGGGCTCGGCCCGGTCGGCTACGTCTTCGCGATCATGCACCTGGTGACCCACGGCTTCTTCAAGGCGGGTCTCTTCCTCGGCGCCGGTTCGGTCATGCACGGCATGAACGACGAGGTCGACATGCGGCGCTACGGCGGTCTGCGGAAGTACATGCCGGTCACGTTCGTCACCTTCGGACTCGGCTATCTCGCCATCATCGGCTTCCCCGGGCTGTCCGGGTTCTTCTCCAAGGACAAGATCATCGAAGCCGCCTTCGCCAAGGGCGGCACGGAGGGCTGGATCCTGGGCGGCGCGGCGCTGCTCGGCGCGGCCATCACGGCGTACTACATGACCCGCGTGATGATCATGACGTTCTTCGGTGCGGAGCGGTGGCGCCCCGCGCCCTCGCCGGACGAGCCCAGCGCCGAACCCGCCGCCGGGACGCGCGGCGAGGGCGAGCTGCCCCACCCGCACGAATCGCCCCGGACCATGACCATCCCCATGGTGGTCCTGGCCTTCGGTTCCGTCTTCGCGGGCGGGCTGTTCAGCGTCAACGACGCCTTCCTGAAGTGGCTGGAGCCCGTCACCGGCCACGACCACGGCGACTCGCCGGTCAGCGCCCTGACGGTGACGGCCGCGACGGTGGTGGTGCTCGTCGTCGGCGTCGCGCTCGCCTGGTTCCAGTACGGGCGCCGGCCCGTTCCGGTCACCGCGCCGCGCGGCAGCCTGCTGACCCGGGCGGCCCGCCGGGATCTGCTCCAGGACGACTTCAACCACGTGGTGCTCGTCCGTGGCGGCGAGCACCTCACCCGCAGCCTGGTCTACGTCGACCACAGCCTGGTGGACGGCGTCGTCAACGGCACCGCCGCCTCCGTCGGCGGGCTCTCGGGCCGGATGCGCAAGCTGCAGAACGGTTACGCGCGCAGTTACGCGGTCTCGATGTTCGGCGGTGCGGCGGTGCTCATCGTCGCCACCCTGCTGATGAGGGCGGTCTGATCCATGTCATTTCCCCTGCTGACGGCCACGGCCGTGGTTCCCGCGCTCGGCGCGGTCGTCACCGCCGCCGTCCCGGCCGCACGGCGCTCGGCCGCCAAATGGCTCGCGCTGGTCTTCTCGCTCGCCACCCTCGCGCTCGCCGCCGTGCAGCTCGTCCGGTTCGATCCAAACGGCGAGGGGCCGTTCCAGCTCACCGAATCCCACGCCTGGATCCAGGACTTCGGGGTCCGCTACGAACTGGGCGTGGACGGCATCGCCGTCGTCCTGATCGCCCTGACCGCCCTGCTGATCCCCTTCGTGATCCTGGCGGGCTGGCACGACGCCGACCCCCTCGCGGGGTCCGACGGCGGCTCCGCCGCGGTCCCCTCCTCGCGCTGGCGGCCCACCCAGGGCTTCTTCGCCCTGATCCTCATGGTCGAGGCCATGGTGGTGATCTCCTTCGAGGCCACCGACGTCTTCCTCTTCTACATCTTCTTCGAAGCCATGCTGGTCCCGATGTACTTCCTCATCGGCGGCTTCGGCGACCGGGCCGGCGAGCGCGGCGAGGCGGAGACGGCGGCCCAGCGGTCCTACGCCGCGATGAAGTTCCTGCTCTACAACCTGGCCGGCGGGCTGATCATGCTGGCCGCCGTCATCGGGCTGTACGCGGTCACCGCCGACCAGCTCGGCACCGGCACCTTCTCCCTCCAGGAGATCGTCCAGGCCCGGGCGGACGGCAAGCTGGACCTCGCCACCACCACCGAACGGGCCCTGTTCCTCGGTTTCTTCTTCGCCTTCGCGGTGAAGGCGCCACTGTGGCCGCTGCACACCTGGCTGCCCAACGCCATGGGCGAGGCCACCGCCCCCGTCGCCGTGCTGATCACCGCCGTGGTGGACAAGGTCGGCACGTTCGCGATGCTGCGCTTCTGCCTCCAGCTCTTCCCGGCGGCGTCGAAGTGGGCGACCCCCGTGATCCTGGTGCTCGCGCTCGTCAGCATCCTCTACGGCGCGCTCCTCGCGGTCGGCCAGCGGGACATCAAGCGGCTGGTCGCCTACGCCTCGATCTCGCACTTCGGCTTCATCGTCCTCGGTATCTTCGCGATGACCAGCCAGGGCCAGGGCGGCGCGACGCTCTACATGGTCAACCACGGGATCTCCACGGCCGCGCTGATGCTCGTCGCGGGCTTCCTGATCTCCCGGCGCGGCTCGCGGCTCATCGCCGACTACGGCGGCGTCCAGAAGGTCGCCCCGGTCCTCGCGGGGACGTTCCTCGTCGGCGGTCTGGCCACGCTGTCCCTGCCGGGGCTCGCGCCCTTCGTCTCCGAATTCCTGGTGCTGGCCGGCACGTTCAGCCGCTACCCGGTCATCGGGGCCGTCGCGACGTTCGGCATCGTGCTCGCCGCGCTGTACGTCCTCGTGCTGTACCAGCGCACCATGACCGGCCCGGTGAAGGACTCCGTCCGGAGCATGCCGGACCTGCGGGTGCGTGAGCTGGTCGTCGTCGCCCCTCTCATCGCCCTGTTGATCTTCCTCGGGGTCTATCCGAAGCCGGTGACCGAGATCGTCGACCCGGCCGTCGAGCACACGATGACCCAGGTGGACAAGGTCGATCCCAAGCCCGATGTGCCCGTGACCGATGTGGAGGCCGCGAAGTGAGCCACGCAGCATCCGTCCACAGCCTGTGGACACTGGCGGCCGATCCCCCCAGGGAGATCCCCGCGCCGCACATCGAGTACGCCCAGCTGTCACCGACGCTGATCGTGCTCGGCGTCGCGGTCCTGGGCATTCTCGTCGAGGCGTTCCTGCCGCGCCGCGCCCGGTACCACGCACAGCTGCTGCTGTCCGCCGTCGGCCTCGCCGCCGCCTTCGCGGCCGTGGTGGCCCTGGCGGCGGGCGGCCACGCGGGCGACAAGGCCCGCATCGCCGCCATGGGGGCCGTCGCCGTCGACGGTCCGGCGCTGTTCCTCCAGGGCACCATTCTCCTCGTCTCGCTGATCGCCGTCCTCACCTTCGCCGAACGCCGGCTCGATCCGGCGGCGCACGGCAAGCGGGTGGACTCCTTCGCGGCGCAGGCCTCCGCGGTCCCCGGCGGCGAGGCCGAACAGGCCGCGGTGAAGGCGGGATTCACCACCACCGAGGTCTTCCCGGTCGCGCTCTTCGCGGTCGGCGGGATGCTGGTCTTCCCCGCCGCGAACGACCTGCTGACGCTCTTCGTCGCGCTGGAGGTCTTCTCCCTCCCGCTGTACGTGCTGTGCGCGCTGGCCCGCCGCCAGCGGCTGCTGTCCCAGGAGTCGGCGGTCAAGTACTTCCTCCTCGGTGCCTTCTCCTCCGCCTTCCTGCTCTTCGGGGTGGCGCTCCTGTACGGCTACGCGGGCACCGTCACGTACTCCGGCATCGCCGAGGTGGTGAGCGGCACCACCCGCACGGTCGACCCCGCGCTGGCCTCGACCATGGGCAACGACGCGCTGTTGCTGATCGGCGGCGCGCTGGTGCTGATGGGCCTGCTGTTCAAGGTCGGCGCGGTGCCGTTCCACATGTGGACCCCCGACGTCTACCAGGGCGCCCCGACGCCCGTCACCGGCTTCATGGCGGCCGCGACGAAGGTCGCCGCCTTCGGTGCCCTGCTGCGGCTGCTGTACGTGGTCCTGCCGGGGATGCGGTGGGACTGGCGGCCGGTCATGTGGGGCGTCGCGATCGTCACGATGCTGGTCGGCGCGATCGTGGCCGTGACGCAGACGGACGTGAAGCGGCTGCTGGCCTATTCCTCCATCGCGCACGCGGGGTTCATCCTCGCCGGTGTCATCGCGACCAGCCCGGACGGCATCTCCTCGGTGCTGTTCTACCTCGCCGCCTACTCCTTCGTGACGCTCGGCGCCTTCTCGGTCGTGACGCTGGTGCGCGACGCGGGCGGCGAGGCCACCCACCTGGCGAAGTGGGCGGGCCTGGGGCGGCGTTCGCCGCTGGTCGCGGCCGTCTTCGCGGTCTTCCTGCTGGCCTTCGCGGGCATTCCGCTCACGAGCGGCTTCGCGGGGAAGTTCGCGGTCTTCAAGGCGGCGGCGCAGGGCGGCGCGGGAGCGCTGGTCATCGTGGGTGTGCTGTCCTCGGCGATCGCCGCGTTCTTCTACATCCGGGTGATCGTGCTGATGTTCTTCAGCGAGCCGAAGGCGGACGGCCCGACGGTGGCCGTGCCCAGCGTGCTCACGTCCACGGCCATCGCCGTGGGGGTGGCCGTCACCGTCGTCCTGGGGATTGCCCCGCAGTACTTCCTGGACCTGGCGGGCCAGGCGGGCACGTTCGTTCGTTAGGACTGTGCGGTGTCCTCAAGCGCCGGACGGGCTGCAAATGCAGCCCGTCCGGCGCTTGAGGACGCGCCCGCAGGGCGCCCGCCGCCGCAGGCGGCACAGCGGTCGGCAGCCGAAGTCCGACGGCCCCGCCCGCAGGGCGACGTCAGCCCGCAGGGATCGTCGGGACGTCGATCTTCGGCATATCGATCTTCGGCATGTCGACCTTGATGGGATCCTTGGTGAAGTCCTCGGTCGGGCCGTTGTCCCAGCTGACCGTGAGCTTCTTGCCGTCGGCCGAGAGGGTGGCGGTGCCCTTGGCGCGGGTGTTGTCGCTCGCGTTGCACTTGAGGTCGAGCTTGACCGTGGTGCCGGACTGCGTCGCCGGGCCGTTGCACACCGCGCCCGCGGAGGCGGAGATGGCCGTGTTGCCCATGAGGGTCACGCGGACGATCTCGTTGCCCTTCTGGCGGTTCCACATGCCGTCCAGCTTGGCGGGGTCACCGGCACCGGGCTTGGCGGACTCTCCGCCCGCGCCCGGCTTGCCGGAGGCCGGTGCCGTGGCCCCGGTCTCCTTGTCCTTCTCCTTGCCGCCGTCGCTCCCGCTGCCGCAACCGGTCATCAGCACAGCGGCGATGAGCGCCGCCCCCGTGAACTGCGCTGCCTTGCGCACGTACTCTCCTCAGCCGTCGAACAGGACATGCCAAGTTAGCAGCCGCGTTCCGGCGGGCCGGGGGCGTTCAGTCGCCTCCGCCTCCGCCGCCGTCACCGCCCCCTCCGCCGTCGCCCCCGCCGTCCCCACTGGCCCCGTCACCGCCGAAGCCACCGGAACCGCTGGACCTGTCGGCCTGGATGTTGCGCCGCACCGCCTTGGCGGTCCACGAATGGTCCAGGACGTCCCGCATGGCCGAGCGGGAGTGCCGCGCGCCCCAGCCGGGGTAGAGGACACCGCCGACGCCTATGGCGAACACCAGGGCGGCGAGCGCCCGGGAGCGCTGGTCGGGCCAGCCCGCCGTCCGCGCCGCCTCGAACCGCCGCCGGGTCCCGGCGGTCAGGTCGAGGGGCCCGACGGGATACCTGGTGTACGGGAAGAGGCCGAGGGCCCGCCGCCGCTCCGCGCGCACGGCCCGCCGCTCCACCAGCCCCGTGAGCCAGGGCTCCTCCACGTACCGGGCGGCGGTCCGCACCCAGCGGTAGGTCTTCGGTGCCTTGGCACCGGGCTCGCCGAGGCTCCGCAGAGCCCCGGCCAGCCGCCGGTCGGCCGGCGGCACGCCGGGGAGCACGACCGGGCGCACCCGGTCCTCCCTGATGTGCCCGCCCAGCTGCAGTTCGGCCAGCACGGCCCCGGCCATGCCGTACCCCAGGTACCGGGAGCTGCACAGCCGGTTGCCCTTTTCCGGGTGGAGGGCGAGCAGCAGCAGTTCTTCCGGCAGTGTGAGGTCCGGCGTGCCCCGGTTCATGGCGTGGTCGTACCGCGCGCGGGGACGATACGGCCGGTGACCTCGCCGAGGCCGATCCGGGCACCGTCGGGACCCGGCGCCCAGGCCGTCAGGGTGACCACGTCGCCGTCGGCCAGGTACGGGCCCTTGCCCTCGGTGAGTTCGAGGAGGCAGCCGCGCTGGTCGGGCTCGGGGCCGCTGACCGTGCCGGAGGCGAAGAAGTCCCCGGTGCGCAACGAGGCGCCGTTGACCGTCATATGGGCCAGCTGCTGCGCCGCCGTCCAGTACATGGCGGCGAACGGCGGCCGGGCGACGATCTCGCCGTTGATGCTGACCTCGATGCGCACATCGATGCCGCCCGGCTCGCTGTCGGCGTCGTCGAGGTAGGGCAGCAGCGGGTGGGTGCGCCGCGGCGGTGCGGTGCGGGCGTCGTCGAAGGCGTCGAGCGGGGTGATCCACGCGGAGACGGAGGTCGCGAAGGACTTGCCGAGGAACGGGCCGAGCGGGACGTACTCCCAGGCCTGGATGTCGCGCGCCGACCAGTCGTTGACGAGGCAGACGCCGAAGACGTGCTCGCGGAAGTCGTCGAGGGCGACCGGGGTGCCCTCCGGTGCCGGGGTACCGACGACGAAGCCCACCTCGGCCTCGATGTCGAGCCGGACGGACGGTCCGAAGACGGGGATGGCGTCGGCGGGGGTCTTGCGCTGGCCCTGGGGGCGCACGACATCGGTGCCGGAGACCACGATCGTCCCGGCGCGGCCGTGGTAGCCGATGGGCAAGTGCTTCCAGTTGGGCGTGAGCGGCTCGCCGTCGGGCCGGAAGATCCGGCCGACGTTGGTGGCGTGGTGCTCGCTCGCGTAGAAGTCCACGTAGTCGGCGACCTCGAAGGGCAGCCGCAGCGTCACGTCGGCGAGCGGGTGGAAGTGCGGACCGGTGAGCCAGCCGCGGATCTCGGCGCGCACGGCCTGCCACACGGGGCGGCCCGCGGCCAGCAAGGGGTTGAGCGTCGGCTGGTCCAGCAGCGCGGCGTGCGCGGAGCCGTGGGCGGCCGCCGCGGCGGCCGCGTCGAGCACGAAGTCGCCGTAGCGGACACCCACCCGGGGGCGGTCCGGGGCGTCGGGCGTGGTGAACACGCCGTAGGGGAGGGTGGCCGCGCCGAAGGGGTCGCCTTCGGACAGTTCGCGGGGGCGGTGCTCGGGCATGGGACGCTGCCTCGCTTTCTCCGGGACGCTCCTGGAGGCCGGTGGAAACTGGGCCCCACATTACGTGGCTCTCGCTCGGCCGGTGGATCTTGGCCGATGCCCTGTTGTGCCGCCTCTCGCCTGGCCGGCGGTCCTTCGGCTGCGGGCCGTCTTGGCCGCCTGCGGCGGCGAGCGCCCTGCGGGCGCGTTCTCAAGCGCCGGACGGGCTTGAATCAAGCCCGTCCGGCGATTGAGGACACCACCGCGGCGGAGGAGCAGGCCCGCAACACGCGCCCTCCGGGCGCCCCCGCATCGCCGGCCGCAAGGCTCGAACGGCTGCGCAAGCGCTGGTTCGCGCGCCCTCCGAACAACCGCAAAAGAGCTGGCAATGTCCCGGATCTCCTTGCTGGAGGCAGCAATTCCGAAGTAGCGTCCTGTGTCGAGTCACACACAGTGGGGGGCCGCTGCGGGTGAGTGGCCGAGGGGGGTGCTGGTGGCGAGCAGGAGCACGCCCATCGCGGCGGACCGGTCGGTGCCCGGACTGATTGTGAAGATCGGCGGCTACCCCCTGCACCACGGCGGCGTCGGTGCCATCCGCAGTCTCGGCCGGCTCGGGATCCCCATGTACGCGATCACCGAGGACCGCTGGACCCCCGCGGCGCTCTCCCGCTATCTGGACCGGGCCTTCGTCTGGCCGACCACCGGCACCGAGTGCTCCGAGGAGCTGGTCGACGGGCTGCTCGCGATCGGGCGGTCCATCGGACGCCCCACGGTCCTGGTGCCGACCGACGAAGAGGCGGCGGTGCTCATCGCCGAGCACGCCGAGACGCTGACCGGGTCGTTCCTCTTTCCGCCGGTGGAGCGGGGGTTACCGCGCAGGCTCGCCAGCAAGCAGGGGCTGTACGAGCTGTGCGTGGAGCACGGCGTGCCCGCTCCGGCGTCCCTCTTCCCCGCCTCCTTCGAGGAGGTCGAGAAGTACGCGGCGACCGCCCGTTTCCCGCTGGTGGCCAAGAACCGGGAGGCGTTCGAACGCCGTCGGCAGCCGGCCGTGCACGGCACGACGCGCATAGGCGGCCCCCGCGAGCTGCTGGAGCTGGCGCGCGGCTGGGGGCCGGTGCCCGGGGTGATCCTCCAGGAGTACCTGCCGCGCGAGGACGCCGAGGACTGGATCGTGCACGCCTACTTCGACGCGGAGAGCGCGCCGCTGGCGTTGTTCACAGGGGTCAAAGTGCGTTCCTGGCCGCCCCACGCGGGCATGACGGCCAACGCGTACGTCGTCGACAATCCCGAACTCGCCGCGCTGGCCGAGCAGTTCATCAAACAAATCGGTTTCAGCGGCATCATCGACCTGGACTGGCGCTACGACCGCCGCGACGGCCGCTACAAACTGCTGGACTTCAACCCCCGTATGGGGGCGCAGTTCCGGCTCTTCGAGAGCGTGGCGGGCATCGACGTGGTGCGCGCCCAGCATCTGGACCTCACCGGCCGTGAGGTCCCCGAGGGGGAGCAGCGCGCGGGCCGCCGCTTCGTCGTGGAGAACATCGATCTGCCCGCGCTCGCCGCCTACCGCCGCAGCGGCTACACCACCCCCCACGCACCCTCCCGGGCGAGCGGCACCGAGCTGGCCTGGGCCGCGGCGGACGACATGAAGCCGTTCTTCACCATGCTCGCCCGGTTCGTACGACCGGGCGTGCGGCACCTGTGGCAGCTGTGGCGATCCCGTCGTCGTGCCGCTGCCGTCGTCGAGTAACGCCCTGGGAGGGGACTCGTGACACTTCCGGTAGCAGTCATCGGGGCTGGCCCATACGGTCTGTCGACCGCCGCCCATCTGCGGGCACGCGGCATTCCCGTGCGTGTCCTCGGCTCACCGATGGTGAGCTGGCGGGCGAACATGCCCGCCGGGATGCTGCTGAAATCCACCCCCGACGCCTCCAACATCGACGCCCCGCAGCCCGGGCACACCCTCCTCGACTTCTGCCGCGCGACGGGGGAGCGACGCTACGAGTCGGACTGGGACCCGATCCCGGTCGAGACCTTCGCCCGCTACGGGCTGTGGTTTCAGGAACGGCTGGTGCCGGAGCTGGAGCAGGTGCGGGTGGTCTCGGTCGACCGGCGCGGCACCCGGCCGGGCTTCGACCTGAAGCTGGACTCCGGTGAGCAGTTCGAAGCCCGCGCCGTGGTGGTCGCCACCGGTCTGAGCGGCTTCGCCCATGTGCCGCCCCAGCTGGCCGCCGCCGTGCCCGACGGTCCCTCCCCGAGCGGCCCGGTCTCGCACAGCTCACAACACCACGACCTCGCCCGCTTCGCCGGTCAGGACGTCGTGGTGGTGGGCGCCGGACAGTCGGCGCTGGAGAGCGCGGTGCTGCTCGCCGAGGCCGGGGCCGCCTCCGTACGGGTCGTCGCCCGCACCCGGGGCGCGGTGCGCTTCGGGGCCGCGCCGGACGGGCAGCCGCTGCTGCGCCCCACGTCCCCCTTCGGGCGGGCCTGGTCGCTGTACGTGTTCTCCTACTACGCGGACGCTTTCCGCCATCTTCCGGCCCCGGCCCGCCGGTTCCTGGTGGGGCGGGTGCTGGGGCCGCTCGGCGCCTGGTGGCTGCGGGAGCGGTTCATCGGCCGGGTACAGGTCACGGAGGGCAAGCGGATCGCACGGGCCCGGGTGGAGTCGGGACGGCCGGTGCTGACCCTCGCCGGTGACGGCGGTGCGGCCGGTGAGCTGGCCGCCGATCACGTCCTGGCCGCGACGGGCTACCGGGTGGACCTCGCCGCCCTGGACTTCCTGGGCCACGGCCTGCGCGCCAAGCTCGCGGTCGCCGCGGGCGGCCCGCTGCTGGGCCCCGGATACCACTCCTCCGTGCCCGGCCTGTTCTTCACCGGCCTGCCGGCTGCCGCCAGCTACGGCCCGGTGATGCGGTTCGTCTGCGGCACGGAGTACGCCTCCCCCCGCCTGGCCAAGGCGGTGGCCGCGCTCTAACCCCCACCCGCCCCCCGGCTGCACGCCGACGCCCGCACCACCGCTGAGAGTCGGCGCCCGCACCACCCGTGCGAGTCGGCGCCCGCACCACCCCTGAGAGTCGGCGCCCGCACCACCGCTGCCTGCCGGTCGTCCTCAAGCGCCGGACGGGCTGGGTGGGCGGTGACGGTGTCCTCAAGCGCCGGACGGGCTGGATGGGACAAACGTCCTCAGACGCCGGACGGGCTGGGTAGGGCAGACGGTGTCCTCAGACGCCGGACGGGCTGGATGGGCAGGTGTCGTCCTCCAGCGCCGGACGGGCTGGATAAGGGCAGAAGATGTCCTCGGACGCCGGAGGGGTTGGATGGGGCAGACGGTGTCCTCAAGCGCCGGACGGGCTGCTGTGCTGTGTCCTCAATCGCCGGACGGGCTGGTTTGGCTGAGCTGTCCCCATCAGCCCGTCCGGGCCGGTTGCGGCTGAGCCCAGCCAAATCAAGCCCGTCCGGCGCTTGAGGACGCGCCCGCAGGGCGCCCGCCGCCGCAGGCGGCCAGCCGGCCCGCGGCCGAAGCGACCGCCGGCCAGGCGAGAGGCTCGCCGCCGCAGCCGGCAACACTGGCCGGTCTGCCACCCGCGGCAAGCGGACCCGCACGTCTGTGCGGCAACCCCCGGGTGATCAAGGACACGGCGGGGCAGACGTCGAGCAGTGTGACGGCGGCAGCCGAAGCGCGGCCGGGGAGCCCCGGGAGAGTGCCACCCGGGCAGGCGCCCACGGTGATCCACAGTCGACCGGATACGCTGACTTTTGGTGGAGACAGCGACACATCGACAATCCCCGTGTTCGCAGGCAGACAGGAGTACCCCTCGTGACCGTCGTCGGGCCTTTCGGGCTGAGCGTGCGGGACCAAGCTCTTGAAGCCGATGTCCAGGCCGGGTTGGCCGCCGTCGAGGAGGGCCTCCTGGAGGCCACCAAGAGCGGTGTGCCCTTCATCACCGAGGCCGCCCAGCACCTCGTCCGGGCCGGAGGCAAGCGGTTCCGGCCGCTGCTGGTGATGCTCGCCGCCCAGTTCGGCGACCCGTACGCCCCGGGCATCGTGCCGTCGGCCGTCGTCGTCGAGCTGACGCACCTGGCCACGCTCTACCACGACGACGTCATGGACGAGGCCGAGGTGCGGCGCGGCGTGGACAGCGCCAACGCCCGCTGGGGCAACTCCGTGGCCGTCCTGACCGGCGACTTCCTCTTCTCCCGGGCCTCGCACATACTGGCCGACCTCGGTCCGGAGGCCGTGCGGATCCAGGCCGAGGCGTTCGAGCGTCTGGTCACCGGCCAGATCCTGGAGACCGCGGGCCCGCGTGACGGCCGCGACCCCATCGAGCACTACCTCGACGTCATCGCCGGCAAGACCGGCTCGCTGATCGCCGTCGCCGGCCGCTACGGCGCGATGATGTCCGGTGCCGACGAGCGCACCATCGAGATCCTCACCCACTACGGCGAGCGGCTCGGCACGGCCTTCCAGCTCGCCGACGACGTCCTCGACATCGCCAGCGACTCCCACGAGTCGGGCAAGACCCCCGGCACCGACCTGCGCGAGGGCATCCCCACCCTGCCCGTGCTGCACCTGCGCGCCCAGGCCGCCGTCAGCGGTTCGGCCGACGACCGCCGGCTGTGCGAACTGCTCGACGGCGACCTCACCGACGACGCCCGGCACGCCGAGGTGCTGCGCCTGCTGCGCGCCCACCCCGCCCTGGAGCAGGCGCGCCGCGACACCATCCGCTACGCCCAGGAGGCACGCGCGATCCTCGCGCCGCTGCCCGCGTGCGACGCGAAGTCCGCGCTCGAGGACCTCTGCGACGCGGTCGTGCATCGGGCGGGCTGAGCCCGCCGCACCGGGGCCGAAGCGCCCCGGCCCGCCCCGGGAGGGACCGCTCGGTCTCGGCCGATTCCCCTGTGGTGGTACGGCCCTTAAGGGGTGTCATCCCCGAGAACTACGGGGAAGTGATCCCGTCGGCTGACGACTTCGCGTGGCCGGTTCGGTGGAATTGACAGTGTCGTTCCCCGGGGGAAACCCCGGACTCCCGCGCCCCCACCGAGCGGTCGGGCCACAATGAGCCTAGGGGTGGGCGAGTGCACGACGCGTATGACCGCCGCCGACGACGGAGGTAGAGCAGATGGCACGGATCCAACCGACCCAGGGCGCCGACGAGAGCGGGACGCCCGGCACGGGCCGCCGCAAGGCCGCCCGTTACGCGGTGCCGGTCACGGTGGCCGGCCTCGCGGCGGCGACGATCGGGTTCGTCGTACCGGCGCTGGCGAGCACCGGAGACCCGGACCTGCCGAAGATCAGTGCGCAGGACCTGATAGCCAAGATGGCGAAGTCGGACGTGCAGCAGGCCTCCGGCACCGTCAAGGTCTCCACCGACTTCGGTCTGCCGTCGCTGCCCTCGGGCTTCTCGCTCGGTGACGCCGGCAAGGGCTCGGGCGCGAAGGGCGGGGACGCCGCCGACCCGCAGGCCAAGCTGACCGAACTCTTCGCCGGTTCGCACACCCTGCGCATAGCCGTCGACGGCCCCGACAAGCAGCGGCTCTCCATCGTCGAGCGCGCCGCCGAGTACACCGTGATCCACAACGGCGACGATGTCTGGGCGTACGACAGCGCGAGCGACTCCGCCCATCACTCCAAGGCTCCGAAGCAGCGTGGCGGCGGCGGTCACGAGGTGCCGAAGGATCTGTCCGGCGTCTCGCCGCAGGAGCTGGCCAAGCGGGCCCTGGCCGCCGTGGACGACACCACCTCGGTGACCGTCGGCGGCACCGCCAGGGTGGCCGGCCGGGACGCCTACCAGCTGGTGATCAAGCCGAAGGGCGGCGATTCCACGGTCGGCGCGGTCCGGATCGCGGTCGACGCGAAGAACGGCGTGCCGCTGAAGTTCACCCTCGCTCCCAAGAGCGGCAAGGCCATCGTCGACGCGGGCTTCACCAAGGTCGACTTCGGCAAGCCCGGTGCGAAGAACTTCACGTTCACCCCGCCGAAGGGCACCAAGGTCACCGAGGACTCCGGCAAGCCGGGCAAGGGCGACGACGCCACGAAGCTCAAGGGCAAGCTGCCCGGTTCCGGCGAACTGCCGGGCCTGGCCGGTCTGCCCGGTCTCGACGGAGCCTCCGGCCCGTCCGGCACGAAGGTCATCGGCAAGGGCTGGTCCTCGATCGCTGAGATCAAGGGCCCCAAGGACGCGGTCGGCAAGCTGAGCGAGGACGCCAAGGGCAAGGGGAAGGGCAAGGGCAAGGGCGGCGACGCCGCGGCCCTGCTGGACAGCTTCGGCAAGAAGGTCTCGGGCGACTTCGGCTCCGGCCGGGTGTTCAGCACCCGCATCGTCAATGTCCTGATGACGGACGACGGCAGGGTCTACGCGGGCGCGGTCACCAAGGACGCGCTGGTCAAGGCCGCCAACAGCGCCAAGTAGGCAGGCTGCTGCCCCTCCCGCCCGGCCTCCGCTGCCCGGCGGCACCACGGGTGCCGCCGGGCAGCGGGTTCGGCGCAGGGCGCGGTACGGGGGCGGGGGATGACGAAAGGGGAACCGGTGGAGGAGCAGCGGATCGCCTCCGGCGGGGGTCGGACGTCAACCCCGCCCGTCGGGCCGGTCAAGGCCCCCGGTCACCCGGGCGCGCCCGCGGCGGCCGGGGCCGCCGTGCACTTTGAGCCGGAACCGTCCGGCGAATCCGCCGCCCCGGACCCCGCCGACAACGCCGCGTCCGTCGCGCCCGCGGCTGCGCACCCCGCCGCCGTGATCGAGACCCGGGGGCTCACCAAGCGGTACCGCGGTGGGCAGCTCGCCGTCGACGGTCTGGCCCTCACCGTCCCGCGCGGCAGTGTCTTCGGCTTCCTGGGGCCCAACGGGTCCGGCAAGACCACCACCATCCGCATGCTCATGGGCCTGATCGAGCCCAGCTCCGGCACCGCCCATGTGCTCGGTGAACCGATGCCGCGCGCCGTGCGGCGGGTGCTGCCCCGGGTGGGGGCGCTCATCGAGGGCCCCGCCCTCTACGGCTTCCTCAGCGGTCGCGACAACCTCGTGCGTTACGACGCGGCCGACCCCACCGCCGACCCCCGCACCCGCGCGGCCCGGGTCGCCGCCGCGCTGGACCGGGTGGGCCTCGCCGCCGCCGCGGGCAAGAAGGCCCGCGCGTACTCCCTCGGCATGAAGCAGCGCCTCGGCCTCGCCGCGGCCCTCCTCCAGCCCCGCGAACTGCTCGTGCTGGACGAACCGACCAACGGGCTCGACCCGCAGGGCATGCGCGAGATCCGTACCCTCGTACGGCAGCTCGCCGCCGACGGCACCACCGTCTTCCTCTCCTCCCACCTCCTCGACGAGATCGAGCAGGTCTGCACGCACGCCGCCGTCATGGCCCGGGGCCGGCTGCTCACCCAGGGCACGGTCGGCGCACTGGCCTCCTCCGCCCGTGGCCGGCTGGCCGTCACCACCCCCGATCCCTCGGACGCCGCGCGGGTCCTCAAGGAGCACGGCGTGACCGATCTCGTGGTCCTGGAAACGGGCGTCACCGGCGAACTGCCCCCCACCGGTCCCTCCGGCCCCCTCGACCTCGCCGACCTCAACGCGGCCCTGGTCCGGGCGGAGGTGCGGGTGCGGTCCTTCGGCATCGAGCGGGCCTCGCTGGAGGACGCCTTCGTGGCGCTCACGGGGGAGGGCTTCGATGTCGCGGGCTGAGGTGACGGAAGGGCGGGCCGCACGACCGGGCCCGAGCCCCCTGTGGCGGCTGTCCCTCTTCCGCAGCGAGATCACCACCGTGCTGCGCCGGTGGCGGACGCTCGCGTTGCTCGGGGTGCTCGCGGCGGTCCCCGTGCTGGTCGGCATCGCCGTGAAGATGGAAACGGGCGACGGCGGCGCGTCCGGTGCCGACGGTCACGGCCCGGCGTTCATCAGCCAGATCAGCAACAACGGCCTCTTCCTCGTCTTCGCGTCCCTCGCCGCGACGCTGCCGTTCTTCCTGCCGATGGCCGTCGGGGTGGTCGCGGGCGACTCCGTGGCGGGCGAGGCGGGTGCCGGCACCTTGCGCTATCTCCTCGTCGCCCCCGCCGGGCGGACCCGGCTGCTGCTCGCCAAATACGCCTCGACACTGGTCTTCTGCCTCATCGCGACCCTGGTCGTGGCGGTCTCGGCGCTGACCGTCGGGATGCTGCTCTTCCCCGTCGGGGACGTCACGCTGATCAGCGGGGTCCGGATCTCCTTCGGCGAGGGGCTGCTGCGCGCGGTGGCGATCGCGGGTGTGGTCGCCGCGTCGCTGGTCGGTGTGGCGGCGGTGGGGCTGTTCGTCTCGACGCTCACCGGCAGCGGTATCGCGGCGATGGCCACCACCGTGGGAGTGCTGATCACGGTGCAGATCCTGGACCAGTTCCCGCAGCTGCACGCCGTCCAGCCGTATCTCTTCCCGCACTACTGGGTGAGCTTCGCGGATCTGCTGCGCGAGCCGGTCTACTGGGAGCAACTACAGCGCAACCTCGGCCTGCAGGCGCTCTACGCGGCGGTCTTCGGCTCGGCCGCCTGGGCCCGTTTCACCACCAAGGACATCACGGCCTGAGAGGTCCGAGCGGCCTGAGCGACCGGGTGACCGTCCAGGAGGCCAACGGTGTGCCCGGCTCCCGTCCCGCACGGCGGGAGCCGGTCACGTCACCGTGGTCTTACCGAGGGGCCCGTGCTCAGAACGTGAGCTTCCAGCTGTCGATGTAGCCGGTGTCCTGGGCCGCCGTGTCCTGGACGCGGAGCTTCCAGGTGCCGTTCGCCGTCTCCGCCGAGGCGTCGACGGTGTAGGTGGTGATGATGTTGTCGGCCGAGTCGTTGCCGCTGGCGCTCTTCAGCCGGTACGCCCGTCCGCTCGGTCCGACGAGGTCGACGGAGACGTCACCGCGCCAGGTGTGCTTGATGTCGACCCCGACCTGCAGCGCCGAGGGGGCGTTCCCCGTGATCCCGCTGACGGTGATCGGGGAGTCGACCGCGGAGCCCGCGTCGGGAATGGCGACGTCGGCGGTGTTCTCGAAGGTACGCCCGGGCGGGTTGGTGGCGCCCGCGCTCAGCGTCCAGACGGCGTGGGCGATGGCGTCGCTGTTGTTGTCGAGCGCCGTGTCGTTGAGGTTCGCCGTGGTGTCGCAGGACGAGTGGTAGCAGCGGTCGAAGGCCTGGCCGGCCGTGCCGCCCCACTTGGCGGCCTGGGCGGAGGTCTTACGGTAGTCGGCGCCGCTGAACAGGCCGCCGACCGGGACGCCCGCGTTCTTGAAGGGGGCGTGGTCGGAGCGGCCGTCGCCCTCGGTCTCGATCTCGGTGGAGATGTTCTTGGCGGCGAACCAGGACTTGAAGATCCCCTCGACCTTCGGGTCGTCGTCGTAGACGAAGTAGCCCGGGTTCGGCGAGCCGATCATGTCGAAGTTCAGATACGCGTCGATCTTCGCGCGCTCGGTGGCGGGAAGGTTGTTGACGTAGTACTTCGACCCGACCAGGCCCAGCTCCTCGGCCCCCCACCAGGCGAACCGCAGGTGCTTGTCGGGCTTGTAACCCTCGCGGGCGACGGTGAGGGCCGTCTCCAGGACGGCGGCCGAGCCGGAGCCGTTGTCGTTGATGCCGGGGCCGGCGCCCACCGAGTCGAGGTGCGATCCGGCGAAGACGATGTGGTTGGCGTCGCCGCCGGGCCAGTCGGCCACGAGGTTGTAGCCGGTCGCGCCGCCGGAGGTGAACTGCTGGACGGTGGTGGTGTAGCCGGCGGCGTCCAGCTTCGCCTTCACGTAGTCGAGCGAGGCCTTGTAACCGGCGCGGCCGTGCGCGCGGTTGCCGCCGTTGGCGGTGGCTATCGACTGCAGTTGGTTGAGGTGACCCTTGACGTTGGCGACGGATATGTCGGGCGCGGCGGCGGCGACGGTGGGAGTCGCGTGCGCCGGGCCCGGGGAGACGCCGAGCAGGGTGGCCGTGAGGGCCGCGCCGGTGGCCAGCAGCGCGGTCGCACGGGATCTTCGGGGCAGGGTGGGTCCGTTGAGTTCAAGCATGGGGGGCTCCCAACTCCATTTGACGTGGCCATGATGTTGAGGGCGCCCTGATGGTGCGTCAAGAGCGGATTTCGGACACCAAGCACCGCTTTCCGGATATCGGGCGCGGCAAAACCCCGCTGATCTGTGACTTCAGGGGCCGCTGCGCCCTTTGTTATTTCTGCGTTTCGTGGGGCGCGGAGCCTAAGTCGTGGCTTTTGTCGGCGCTGTGATGGTGTCCGCCGGCTCGACGCGTACCGCTTCCACCGCCGCCTTGGCCCGCGCGTCGCGCAGCTCCGTCCGCGAGGTGCGCGCGGTCCGCAGCGCGTCCCAGGTGAGCACCACCAGCGCCAGCCAGACGAGCGCGAAACCCGCCCAGCGCTCGGCCGGCATCGCCTCGTGGAAGACGAACAGCCCGAGGGCGAACTGGAAGACCGGCGCCAGGTACTGGAGCATCCCGATCACCGACAGCGGCAGCCGGACCGCCGCCGCGCCGAAGGAGATCAGCGGCAGCGCGGTGATGGCACCGGTGCCCAGCAGCAGGAGGGTGTGTCCGCCGCCCTCCGAGGCGAAGGTGGACTGGCCGCGCGAGCCGAGGAAGACCAGCACGGAGAGCGCGGGCAGGAACTGCACGGCCGTCTCGGCGGCCATCGACTCCAGACCACCCAGCCCGACCTTCTTCTTGACCAGGCTGTAGGTGCTGAACGTGGCCGCGATCGCGAGCGCGATCCACGGCGGCTTGCCGTACCCGACGGCCAGCACGACGACGGCGGTCACACCGACGCCCACGGCCACCCACTGCGCGGGACGCAGCCGCTCGCGCAACACGAGGACGCCGAAGGCGATGGTGGCGAGGGGATTGACGAAGTACCCGAGGGAGGTCTCGACGACGTGCCCGGCGTTCACCGCCCAGATGTAGACCCCCCAGTTCAGGGAGATGACGGTCGCGCCGACCGCGATCATCCCCAGGCGCCTGGGCTGCCGCAGCAGCGGACGTATCCAGTCCCAGCGCCGGGTCACCGCCAGCACGACGGTGACGGCGGCCAGCGACCACACCATCCGGTGGGCGAGGATCTCGACCGCCCCCGCCGGCTCCAGCAACGGCCAGTAGAGGGGGAAGAGCCCCCAGATCCCATAGGCGAGGGCGCCACACAACAGCCCGGTGCGGGTCTCGGTCCTCGACTCGTGCGACTCCACGCGTCTCCTTCCACAGGTCTCGACGGCGACTTTCTCGACGACGACTTGGGGAAGGTAGCGCTGCCCGGGCAGGGCTGTCATGCGCGTATCGCATGATGGCCCTGACACGGCTCGCCCGGGCGGCGGTGAGGCGGTGGTGGGCGCCTACCGCCGCAGGCGGCACGGATGGCCCGTGGCCGGAGACCTGCCGGACAGGCCCTAGCCGACGACCGTCCAGGTGTCGTTGCCGGTGAGGAGGGTGGTGAGGTCGCCTTTGCCTTTTTGTTCGGTGGCGGCTTCGAGTTGGTCGGTCATTTGGGTGTC
>NZ_JBVJDW010000021.1:0-68292 GCF_055582085.1 Streptomyces sp. NPDC042259
GCCCCGGCGACCACGAGTACGGCAAAGGGGCCGAACAAGGCGCAGCAGGCGTTCCAGCGCGGCCTCGCCGCCCTCGCTCAGTGGGTGGAACGGGAAGGGGCGGGCCGGGCGGTGCCGCGCGGTCACAGCGAGGAAATCGCGGTCGACGGCGAGACGGAACCGGTGATCATCAAGCTAGGCGTGTGGGTATCGAACACCAAATCGAGGCGAGACAAACTCACCCAGGACCAGCGCGACGCCCTCGCCGAGCTGGGCGTGGAGTGGGCGTGACACCACCGGTTTCTAGACCACATGCCTTCGGAATTCCTTGCCTGAAGGAATCTGGGCTCACAGGGTCGGCCGCTGGTCTGTCCGCCTCAGCGTGCCCGGCTGCTGACACTTGCTTGTGCGGGCCGTTGTCAGTGGCGACGGGACAATAAGGTCATGAACAGACGACAGCGCGGACTTTTGGCCGAGATTGAGCAGGAGGCTCTCGACGAGTCGAAGCCGCTCTCCTCAGTCCTGCGCAAATGCGTGGTCCTCGGCGGTCACAGCAGCTCCGCAGAGCTGCGGGAGTGGGCGACACGTGAACTGCGTGGCTACGACGGCATTCCCACCGACGCTCTGCCTGGGTACAGGAGGATCCCAGCACCGATCCAGGTGAATGCGCTGCTTGGCCCCAACTCGGTGCGCGGCCAACGGATCAGCCCCTCGGAGTTGCCCGAATTCGCCCGGGACGAGGTGAAGGAGGAAGTTGCCCTGCGCAATGGCATCAGTGAGGTGGAGGCCTTGGCGCAAAGATGCGAGGTCAGTGGGGAGCACGCCCATCTGAGCATCCCCGGCGTCCTGGACCTGACCCGGCTCATGGACGCGGCGTCCGGGAACTCGTTCCAGCGCATCACGGACATCTACTGGTCCGTGTCTCCCGCATCCTTGCGAGGCCTGGCGGACCAAGTGCGCACGACAGTGGTCGAACTGGTTGCGGAACTACGCGCAGCCATGCCCGACGACCAGCAGATACCCACGCCCGATCAAATGGAGCACGCCCTCCACGTCGTGGTACACGGAGACCGGGCCCGTGTGAACGTCACAGCTGCGCAGACATCGGGCAGCGGCAGTAGCAGTGTCGGCCAGCAGCCTGCGGACGAGGGCCCGTTTTGGACTCAAGGCAGGCGCATCGGCGCAGCCGTCGTGGGACTCGCCACGCTGGTAGGCACCGGAGCGGCCCTTTGGCCGTTGCTGGGAAAGTAGCTGCCCTGGCGAGGCTGCCCGTGTGGGCGTGACGCCGTCGCTGGACGACGTTTCCGGCTCGACCCGCTGGGTGAGGGCCGCAAGTCCTCGTTGGAATGCCTGCTGGCCTTCGACGGGCCCGTGACCTTCGTCGCCGGGCTGGCTGCCCTGCCGAAACGGGCTGCTGGCGCTTCCGCAGAACGGTTGGAAGCGCTGCGGAAGCTCGGCGTCGAATGGTGTGACAACGCGGCCGGCAGATTGTTGAACCGGCCGGGCCCGAGGCGCTGTAGGGCCAGGAGCATTGCATGGGGTCCGTGCCGAGTGCGGTGGCGGGGATCTCCCTTACGACGTCGGTCAGCCCTCCTCGGCCCGGTGTGATTGATCCGCTGGGCATCCGTTGCGAAAGTGCCCGTGCGGGGCGGCGAACACGGCACTGTGGTGGAGTGATCCAACATCCCGGCCTATTACGCACCGCTCCCCTGCAGAGAGAAACGGCCTCGTCACTGATCTGCCGCATCGCGAGCCGCTACGGAATGGAAGCTGCGGCGTTGCGGTCGTGCTGGCACTGGCGAAACCACCAGCCTAAGCACGAAGGCGGCGCCTGCCGGGCTGACGCCGAAGTGCTGCTGAACGCAGCCGGACGGCAGCTCCTGGCGGGCCTGTGCGGCATCGAGGAAGGCGTGCTGGCGCGGGCGTTGCCGTCCTGGGCGCGGCAGGACGCCAAGCTACCGGCCGAGGGGGACGGGGTGCCGGCGGCGGTGTGGCGGATCGGTGGCGTGGTCGCGGGGCCGGTGGCATTCGGCTGCCGCCTGTGTACCGCCCGGCGTACCGGGACAGCGGTGCGGGCGGTGCGGTACGCGCCGCGGTGGGATCGGGTGTGCGTGCGGCATGGGCGGTGGCTGCTGGACGCGGACGCCGACCAGGCTCTGGAGCATCTGGACGTGCGGCATCTGCCGGAAGTGGTCACGGCGCAGCGGCGGTGGGCGGGTGTGACGCGGCGGGCGGTACGGGCCGGGGCCGAGCCGGAGCGGGTGTTCGCTCTGGCGCATGCGGTGGTGGCCCGCTGGTGGGAGCAGGCCCTGCAATGGGAGCGGGAGACGGTCTGGCCGCGGCGCCTGCACCAGGTCGCGGGTGGTGACGCCGGAGGCGATCTGGAGCGGTGGAGGATTGTGGGGCGGGACGTAGTGGTCTTCCCGGAGGTGGTGGCCGTCGCCGATGCGTTGCTGGACCCGGCCATGGCCCAGTTGGCGTGGGTGGACAGCGGTGGCGGGCGGCCGCGGCTGCTGCCCGCCGACGGGGCGTTCTGCCGCCGGCTTGGCGAGCGGGTCGGGCGCACGTGGCTGGGGCCGCTGGCCGCGACGGACCACGGTGGCCCGCTCATCGCCTGGATGGGCAGCGTCATCCGCATCCGCCGCGGTGCCGCGGCGAGCGGGGCTTTCGGATACGGCAACGACCCCTGGTGGGTGCGCCAGGAGCACCAGCCCGCGACCATGGCTGGGCAGTTGCGGGTGCTGGGCAAAGAGAAGAAGGCGCCGGGCTCGGGGACGATGTGGCGGGCGGTGGTACCCGCCGAGCAGCGGGCGCGGATCGGCAGCCTCATCGACAGTGCCGAGGAACAGTTGCTTCAGCTGCGCGGCGTGCAGAGCGGGCCGACCGCCGAGGTCGCCCGGCAGCTGCTGCGCGGTCTGGGTCACAGTGCCGGTCTGATCGAGGCTGCCTGGAAGCGGACCGCGGTGGCGGCGGTGAACGGCGGGGTGCCGCTGGAGGAGGTGGCCCGGTGGGCGGACATGCCCGCCGAGGTACTCAGGAGCATGCTGACGGCGGGCAAGCGGGAAGACGGCGCCTGAGAACGACCCGGCGGGGGCGCGTTGCCTGTTAGCTGATAGGGCACTCGTTTGTGGCAGGAATCCTGAAAACAGCGGCGAGTACCCGCGGGAGCGGCTTGGCTGACGCAGGTGATCAGCACAGGGGCGACCCGGCCCGGGGGCCGGGCAGGGCGAGTGGCCGTGGATCGAGGGAGCGGGTTCGAGGCGGTCTTCCTCGACCCGGTGGGACAGTCGGTCCAGCAGCGGTGGGCAGATGCCGCCATGGCCGTGGCGTTCGAGGAGTTGCCGCCGGTGTCGGCGTTCCCGGTGATCCCGGGACGGCGCTGGGGGCCGGGCCTGTGGTGGTCGGCGACCACCGGGCGGCACGTGGCCGCGGGGTCGAACGCAATGCGTACCCAGCTGATGGTCCTGGACCGCGATCCGCGGGTGACGGGACTGGCCGGGCGGCCGGTGCGGCTGCTGTGGCGCGATGGACGGGGACGGGTGCGTTCCTGGGTGCCGCAGCTGTTCGCCCGGTACCGCGATGGCACGGGTCTGCTGGCCGACTGCCCCAGCCACCCGGAAGCCGGCGGCGACCGTGCTGTGAGGGCTGCCGAAGCGATGGGCGAGGCGTGTGAGGAGATCGGCTGGGTCTACCGGCGCCTTGCGCCGCTCGGCGATGTGCCGGCCGCCAATCTGAAGTGGCTGGCCGGCTACCGCCATCCCCGCAACGCCGGCCGCCTGGGCCTGATGCCCGCTGTTGTGGAGGCGTTCGCGCGGCCGCGGCCGCTGCTCGCGGGAGCCGAAGCTGTCGGTGACCCGATCGAGGTGCTTCCTGTCGTCTTCCACGCCCTGTGGCACGGACAGCTCACGACGGACCTGGAGGCGCCGCTGCACGAGTGCGTCCTTGTCGGCCCCAGGGACTGGAACGGTCTGGGCGAGACGGGAGGTGTCAAGTGAGCGCACGGCGCAATGCGCGGCCGGCGGTGAAGGTCGGGGCTCATGTCCGTTTCCGCGGCGTGAAGTGGCAGGTGGTCGCCCTGTCCGGGCAGACCGTTCACCTCGTCGGCCCGGACGGAGGTGGCGAGGCGGTGCTCGCCGGGTATCTGTTCGCCGATCCCGGCTTCAGCGTCATCGGGGCCGACGTGCCGCAGGCGGCCCCGCAGTGGGGGTTGTTCGAGACCGCGCCCGCCGCGGCGCGGGAGAAGGCCCTGGCCTGGCAGCGGTACGTGAGGGAAGTCGAATGCGGCCTTGCCGACGGGCCTGGCAGCGGTGGAGTGGTGCGGGAGCAGTACGACCCCGCACGGCACACGCTGGCCGAGCGGGAGCAGGCCAAGGCTGAGGAACTGACCGCCCTGGGATTCGGGCGGGTGTCGCGTACGACGGTGCAGCGCATGCGCCTGGCCTACCGCAAACAGGGCCTGTGGGGGCTTCTGGACCACCGCACCACCCGCGTCTCCAGCCCTACCGGGCGTTCCGACGATCGGGTCGTCGCCGCCGTCCGTGAGGCGCTGCGCCGCCGGCGCGGGCGTTCCAGGGGCACCGTCAACGGTCTGTTCCCGCTGATCAACCAGATTCTCAAGGAGCGGCACGGTCCCGGTGCGGTGCCGGTGCCGTCCCAGGCCACGCTGTACCGTCTCGTCACCTCTCTCGCCCGCCCTGGTGAACTGCCCAGTGGTCCGGTGCGGCAGGTGCCCGCGAGCGTCGAGGGGCGGGCTTTCACCCCCGCTACGGCGCTGCGGCCGGGCGAGCAGGTCCAGATCGACACCACCCGTCTGGATGTCCTGGCCCTCTTCGACGACGGGCGCCTCGCACGGCCCGAGCTGACCATCGCCGTCGACGTCGCCAGCCGCTCCATCCTGGCCGCTGTGCTGTGCCCGAGCGCGACCAAGGCCGTGGATGCGGCCCTGCTGCTGGCGGAGATGGCCGTCCCGCACCCCGCCAGGCCGACCTGGCCGGACATCCTGCGCATGGACCACGCCCGCGCGCTCCCCCATCAGCGGCTGGTCACGCTGGACGAGCGCCTGACCGGGGCGGCGGCCCGGCCGGTCGTCCTGCCCGAGACGATCGTCGTCGACCGGGGCAAGGTCTTCGTCTCCGCCGCGTTCACCGCCGCCTGCGAGACCCTCGGCATCAGCGTCCAGCCCGCCCCGCCCCGCGCCCCCACCGCGAAGGGCATCGTCGAGCGGACTTTCGGCTCCATCAACGCCCTGTTCTGCCAGCACCTGCCCGGCTACACCGGATCCGACGTCACCCGCCGCGGCCCCGACACCGAGAAAGACGCCTGCTACAGCGTCGCCCAGCTCCAGGACCTCCTCGATGAGTGGCTGGTGCACTACCACCACCGGCCCCACGAAGGGCTGCGCCACCCGATGATGCCCAGGAAGGCGCTCACCCCGAATGAGATATGGGCCGCGCTCGTCGCCGTCGCCGGATACGTCCCCGTCCCGCTGACCGGGCGCGACTACCTCGAACTGCTGCCCGTGCGCTGGCAGGCCATCACCCCCGCCGGCATCACCATCCACCATCGCACCTACGACGCGGATCTCCTCGCCCCGCACCGCGGCCAGCCCTCCCCCATCGCCGGACGAGGCGGGAAATGGGAGATCCACTACAACCCCCACGACGTGCGCCAGATCTGGGTCCGGCTTCCCGACGGTGAACTCACCGAAATCCCGTGGATCCACCGCGACCACGTCCACCGGCCCTTCGACGAACGCACCTGGCAGCACATCCGCACCCAGGCCGTTGACGGCAACCACGGTGACGCCGAGCAGTACGAAGCCGGCCTCGCCGACGCACTCGACCAGCTCATGCGCCGCGTCCACAGCGGCCACGCCACCAAAACGGAGCAGGCCCTCCTGGCCCGCACCGCTCACATCCCGCTCCCCCCAGCCCGCGAGGGAAACCACGGCACCGAAGCACT
Organism: Streptomyces sp. NPDC042259; assembly: GCF_055582085.1. NCBI lineage: Bacteria > Bacillati > Actinomycetota > Actinomycetes > Kitasatosporales > Streptomycetaceae > Streptomyces > Streptomyces sp. NPDC042259. The sequence continues at coordinate 5,941 of NZ_JBVJDW010000021.1, forward strand.
CGCCGACAGCCCAGCGCAGCAAGACGCCGAAGGCAACGACGACAGCATCGACGACCTCGACGACCTGCCCGACGACGACGTCAGCCCCGCCCCGGCCGCCGGATTCGGGCTCTACAACGCACACGAGGAAGCCGCCACATGGTGAACCCGAGCCAGCCAAGCGCGAGCAGCACACCCGCCGGCGACAGCGGTGAGGCCGAGCTGTCCTGGCCCCTGACCACCTGGCGAGGCTGGCACCGCTTCGCCACCACCGACCCGCCCGCCCCTCCCCTGCCAAGCGGCCCGCCCCGCAGCACAGAGGAACGCCTGGCCTACCACTCCGCGTTCGTCACCATCCGCACCCCCGCCATCAGCACCCTCGCCACCCAGGTCCGCACCCTGATGATCCTCGGCCGCCACCAGCAGACCACCGCCCGGCCCTCACTGCTCGTCACCGGACCCGCTGCAGCAGGGAAAACGACCGCGCTCCTCAACGTCGGCCGCACCTGCCACCTCGCCCACATCCGCAAGAACCCCGCACCACCCGGATCAGCCCACGCAGTAGCACCCGTCGCGTATGTCCTGGTCCCGCCCGGCGCGACCGCGAAAACCCTTGTCACCGAATTCGCCCGCTACCTCGGCATCCCCATAACCGCCCGCATGACCCAGACCCAGATCACCGACGCCGTCTGCCACACCTACACCCAAGCCGGGGTCCAGCTCGTTCTCATCGACGAGATCCACCGCCTCAACCCCCGAACCACCACCGGCGCCCAAACCGCAGACCTGATCAAAGACCTCAGCGAACGCCTGCCCGCCACGTTCGTCTACGCCGGAATCAACGTCACCGACACACCCCTGTTCACCGGCGTGCGAGGCGCCCAACTCGCCGGACGCGCCACACTCATCACCTGCGGTCCCCTCCCCGCCCGCCACGGCACCCACCACCCATTCCGCGACGTCATCACCGACATCGAAAACGCCCTCGATCTCACCCACCACACACCCGGCGCCCTCCCCCGGCACGCCCAATACCTCCACCAGCGCACCGCCGGCCGCATCGGATCCCTCACCCGTCTCATCCGCCAAGCAGCCATCACCGCCATCCACGACGGCACCGAACGCATCACCAAACGATCACTCGAAGCCATCCGCCTCGACCACCTCGCCGAAACCCACCACCGCCCCCGCCGAGGCCGATAAGCCCACCTGCCAGGCAGACAGAACAGCCCTGACCAGCACAAACACCAACCGGGCCTTTACACGCTAAAACTACCTACAACACACCCCGCCCCATTCAGCACAGAACACATAACCCCAGCCCACACACCCCAGCCACCCCCGCCGAACCGCTAACCTCGCCTCTCAACAAACCCACAACACCCCCGGCCACCAACGACCCGACACACCAACAAACCCCCCTCCGAGCGTTAGTGGTCAGATGGCCCGAAGGAAACGGTCTACGTCACAACAGCCGACGGCAGCCGGGCGGCGGGGGCAACGGCGGGATGGCCGGCCCGGCCCGCAGGCCCTGGATCAGCAGCGTGGCGAAGCGCCGTGAGGCGGTCACCGCGGCGGCCGGCGAGGCGGTCCGGATGCCGCTGTTGGCCATGAGCACCATGATCAGGTCGTCCAGGACGAAGTCCGGGCGCAGCTTGCCATCCGCCTTGGCCCTGCGGGCGAGTTCGGCGGCTTTGCCCAGTGCCTGCTTCCGGTCGGTGGCGAAGTCGATCGCGCGGGGGAAGGCCGAGCTGAAGGCCGTGGTGAACCCCCGGTCCCGGGCCTGCATTTCACACACCGTCTCGATCACCAGGCAGAGGCCGCGCCATGGGTCAGGGTCGGCCAGTCCCTCGTCGACGACGGCTGTGCAGGCCGTCATCTGCTCGCGGAAGGCTTCGGTGACCAGCGCCTCCTTGGTCGGAAAGTGCCGGTAGACGGTCGCGGGTCCGACCTCGGCACGCCGCGCGATCTCGCGCATCGCCACGTCCAGCCCCTGCTCGGCGAAGGTCGTGCGGGCCACGGCGAGGATGCGCTCTCGGTTGTCCCGGGCATCGGAGCGCAGGGAGCGGGACAAAGGGTTCGTCACCGCTCTCACTTTAGCCAAACGGACAGGGTGTTCCGGATAGCGTCCGGCGCCATGAGAGCACTGACATTCTCCGAGTACGGCCCTGCGAGCGTCCTGGAAATCGCCGATGTACCACAACCACACGCGGGACCAGGCCACATCCGGGTGCGCGTGCGGGCTTCCGGCCTCACTCCCGCCGACTGCCGCCTCCGTTCAGGCCGGTTCCGGGACATGGTGCCGCTGCGTCTGCCCCACGTGCTCGGTATGGACGCCGCGGGTGTGGTCGACGAGGTCGGTTCAGGGGTGACCGGTATCCGGCCGGGCGACGAGGTCTTCGGCATCGTCGACGTCGCGGAACTCGGCGGTGCGAATGCTGAGTACGCCGTCCTGGCGGCCTGGGCGCTGAAGCCGGACGCGCTGAGCTGGGAGCAGGCCGGCGGCGCCGCCGGGAACGTCGAGACCGCCACGCGGGCCCTCGACCGGCTGAAGGTCGACACTGGCACGACCTTGCTGATCGAGGGCTCGGCCGGCGGGGTCGGCACGGTCGCCGTGCAACTCGCGTCGGCCCGCGGCGCGACCGTCATCGGTACGGCGAGCGCGCACAACCACGAGTTCGTCGCCGGGCTGGGAGCGACGCCGATCACCTACGGCCCCGGGCTGGGCGAGCGGGTCACCGCCCTGGCACCGGACGGGGTCGACGCCGTCCTGGACTGCGCAGGGTCCGGCTCGCTGCCCGATCTGGTGGACCTCACCGGAAGCCCGGACCGGGTGGTGACCATCGCCGACATGAACGCCGCTGCGTACGGGGTCCACCAAACACGCTCGGCGGGCCCGGGAGCGGACCCGCAGGCAGTCGAAGGGCTTGCCGTGGCCGCCGCTCTCGCCGGTCAGGGCCGCTTTACCGTGCCGGTCGCGGCCGCTTTCCCCCTCGAGAACGCGCCCGAGGCACACCAGTTGAGCGAAACCGGCCACGCCCGGGGGAAGATCGTACTCACTCTCTAAGGGCCCGTGGCTATCACATCGCATCGGTCGGTTCGCTGAACTTGTCGTTGAACCAGTTCGGCGTGGTTTGGTGCCCACCTTGTGGTGGGTGGGTCGGCTGAACGCCTCGCCGGTGGCGAGGAATCTGCCCACGTCGTGGCGGGTGGCGGGGCGGCGGTTTTTCGGACCCGGTGGCCGGCCAGGGCCGGGACGGGATGGTTTCGGTGCACCGACCGGTGAGCCGGCCCTCGTGCACCGGTTCCTGAACCCTCTGCGGACGCGGGCGGGTGTCAGTTTGTTCGGCTCGGTGGGCTTCTCTCAGGGCCCTGCAAAGGCCGGTGGCCAGGGGGCGGGCGAGCCGGAGCAGGGCGTAGGCGGCGATCACCAGCCAGGTCCACCGGCCACCCCGCTTCCGAGCTGCGGAACCGGGGTGGCTGTGTCGGCTTCTTCGGGAGTCGTTCCGGCGTGACTTCGGGAGTCGATTGGCGGCCCGCCGCGTGATCGATGTCAGCGACTTTTGATGTCGCTCAAGCGCTCTGGGGCGTCTTGCGAGCCGCGGTGTGGGAGTCCTGCGGGGCTGCCGGATCTCGGGAGCGGAGCGGATTCTCCCCGGTTCCCGTCTGCGCTGTCCCGGGTGCGGATACCGGCCTTCGCCCGGAACCCGCATCGTGAAATCATCAAGCGATGACCGAACCAAGCAGCGACGACGGCCGCACCTTCCGGCGCGAGACCGAGCGGGTCGTCAACGAGATCGCCCAGGGGCTCCGCACGTTGGACGATGGCGTGGACTGGTTCTCCGACCTCGCCCCAGCACGCCGGCAGGAGGTTCTGCAGGAAATCACCGGCTATGCGATGCAGGCGCACATTACGGCTGCGGACGGCCGTGCGGGGGTGGCGCGGTCCGGTGTGAAGCCCACGGCCAACCCCTCGGTGATGATCTGCATGGACCCGCCCCGCTACGGGTTCGCGGGCCTCCCCTCCGCCGAACACGTCAAGGCATTCCGCGTCCTCGTTTCCGTCTTCGCCGTTGCTGACACTCGCCGCCGCGAGACGTACTGCAAAGGCACCTGCGGACATGCATGGCACAACCTGCCAGCGGGAACCGAGCAGCCATAGCATCGGCCATTCCGGCTCTGACTGGGCTGGCTATCGGGCGGCCCCTCCCGCCTGGCGCCCGGTCAGCTGACCTGGGCTCGTTCAGCTTGGGCCTTGGTGTGAGCGAGGCAGTAGGACTCGGTACCGGTCTGGATGATGGCGCCGTTGAAGGTGAGCCGGTCGACGATGGCCGCGCAGAGCCGGGAGCCACACCACGCACCACTCCGCGAGCTGGGCCCGCGTCCACGCTGAGTTCCTCGACGGAAACTCCCCAGCTCTCGTCCGGCCGGGGGTGCCGCCAACGGCAACCCCGGTTCCCGGGCCGCACAGACGGCCCGGGATCCCGCAGGCACTGTTAACTGCGGGGCCGCCCGCCGCGCCCCCAGTGGAGCCGCACGGCGTTCCGTACGACCTCGGTCATGATCTCGCCTCCTGCAACCACTCCGGCGCCCACACGGATACCGCAGCCCGCGCCGCCACAACAGCGGCCCCCCGCGACCACCCGGCCTGCCAGACGGCGCGCGCCGGGCCGCCGACGGCGCTGGGCCGGCTCCCCAGCGAGTCCGGCCGCCTCCGGCCCGGCCTCCTCGCCCATCGACTCGCCGTCCCTCTCTGACGTGCTCATGCCAGGTCTCTCCTTGTGTGAAAATGCGGATCACGCCTCCGGTCGGAGGTGCGCCCGCACTTTCGAGCAGCAAGGGGTTAGCCCCGCAAGTCACACATAACAGCAGGTCAGAGCATGCATAGATGAAACTCGCGCACGCGCTACACCACCAGCCCCTTAGCCCCGCAAACCCACGACCGTGACACCGCCCACACCCACGGAGGTTCCAGTCCAGCCGACTCCACCCCTCCGCGTCCGCCGAATGCGAGCCACGGCACGACGAAGGGCCGCCATTCGAGGGTGACGGCCCTTCCCTTCTACGGAGACCAGCCAGCTACCCCGCCGGGAAGTAGGCGAGATGGTGTTCGGGAAGTCAGGCCGAGGCCCGCCCAGAATCAGCAGCGCACAACAGCCCTCCCGCCGCACTGGGAAAGCCGCAAGCCGCTGTGGTGTCCCCACGGTCGGCGACGCGCGAATCCTGGCTCTGGATCACATTCCGTGCCAGAGCCCGGAGGGTCTCCACATCCGCAAACGGCCTCGCGCCGCGAGGAGGACCCGCTTGCGGAGCAGGTCGAGGTTCGCGCGGCCGAATGGACCATGATCAGTCCGCCGCCTCCCCACCCCGGCCGCCACGCGCGGATCCTTACTCCGTCGAACGACCCGATGCCGTCGTCTGACCGAGGCCGACTGGTACCTGGGGCCTGCAGGACGGCCCAGGCCTGGGGCTCATCCTCCCGCCCGAGCGGTCAAGGCATCCCTCATCAGGCACGACCTGGGCGCCCGCGCCTGACGGCGGCGGCGCATTCCCGCGGCACCCGGCCGCACGATCGGACCCTGCCACACCGGGTCGTCGTCCGGGTGGTCGCCGCAACTGCGGCCAGTGTCCTTCTTGCGCTGGCCAGCATTGCGCTGGCCGCTCCCGCCGAGGCCGCCGCCCCCGGCCTCCCCATCGGCGGCCCGGGCGGCCTCCTCGGCGGCGTCCGCCTCTGCGGCGAGGACGGCATCCTCGGCGGCGGGGGCGGCAAGGGAGGCGGCGGCCTCCTCGGCGGCATCCTCTGATCCGACCGTGGTGACCTGAACGGGCAGGACGCCGAGCAGGGCACTGACGTACCCAGAACCGGATCGCAGCGAGCGCCGCGCCCCACTCGGCCGAGAACGACCCACGTCCCAGGCGGCGGTCACCAACTCATCAGGCACGCCCTAGAGCGGGCTCGGGTTCGTCTCGGCCCGCCGAACCGCCGGGTTCGGCGAGCGGCCTGGAGAAACGGACGGCAGGCAACTACCGCACCGTGCTCCAGGCCGACTCAACCACTCGGGCCCGGACGGACACACCCTAGGAGCGACCATAGCCCCCCGGATTACGGGTAGCTTGACGAGGAGGACTGGCTCAAGCTCTGAGAAGAGCCCGATTGGGATACATCTCGAGGTTCGTATGCGCCGCCGTCGCACTGCCCGCAGCGGGCGCAGCACGAGCCGTGCCGGTACCCGCCTTGCGCGGCCCCGCCGTACCCGCCGTACCCGCCCCTGCTGGAGGACGACGCGGCAGAAGCGATTCGGTCATCGGCCAAGGGGAGACCCAGGTTGCCGCATTGGTTGGCGGGGCTGCCGAGCAGGACGCTTACGCTCTGGCTCGTGCCGGCTCCGGGCGACGCGGTGGTTGCGTGGGCCCGCGGGGAGCGGTTGGTGCAGTGATTGTCGATAGCGCTATTGCCGAAGCCGATGACGCTGGTGGCTCCGGCGTCAGAGGCGCCGACGAGAACAAGCACCGGTACAACGGCGCTCAGGACAGTGAAGATTCGCATGCGCACAAGGCACCCCTCCGCGAAGATGTCATCATCACTTTTCCTGCTGTCCAACGGCAGCCACCGCGAAGAGACACTGCCTGGCCGAGACGGGCCCGGCATCGCACGCTGAGGCGAGGGGGCCGACCTCCCTCCGACGGGGACGTCGTCACAGTCCGACGCCAGGACAGCGCCGACCACGGCGACATCGTGGCCGCCATACTCAATTCCGGCACCGGTGGTGCCTCCAGCAGGTCCAGCAGCCTGGTCCGGCCCGCGGTCAGCCTTAAGGCCCAGCAAGATCATTCTTGCCGGGATGCGGTGCTGGTCCCGCGTTGCGGAGGCTGTACTCGATGAGGCCGGGCTGGTCGACGGTGCCGGTGTAGCGCAGGGCCGCGCCGACGGACAGACCGAACAGGCCGCAGATGCGGCGGCGGTCGCCGCCGGTGGCCTCGGCCTCGTGGAGAAGGCGGTCCTCGTGGAGCCGGCGGGCGGACATGCAAGAGCACGCCGTTGATCCAGACGTTGCTGACCGGCTCGACGCCGCAGCCAGTGGTCCGAGAGCGTCTACGCCTTGCTCTGGACCGTGCTGTGCGCGGGAGTCACGACACAAGGCCGGGGGGGCGACGTTCACGCCGTCACCGGCCGCGTCCGGCGAGCCCGTTTCCGGGCCGCCCGTCGGGGCCGCCGTGGCAGCAGAAGTCCCGGGGCGGTTGTCGGGCAGTTCCCTTCCCGCCGACGAACGAGCAGAGCCTGCGCCCCGCTGACCCCCGACCTCGCGTCCAGCCAGGACATGGGGTCACAGTGGAGGAGCCGCAATCCTGTCCAGGAGCTGGCTCAGTACCCGCAACTCCTCCACCTCCAGGATCGGCGCTGTGCTCTCCATTGCGACAGTCACCGGTTCCAGGGCGGCGGCGAGGCGGCCGGGCGGGGCCTCGCGCAGCCCGGCCCGCAGCGTGGAAGCCGATAGTCCGGCGCGGGCGAGATCCTCCGCGAGCGCCCTTTGCCTGGCAAGTTCATCAGTTCAGAAGCTGCAACATGACCTTCTTATGGGGCGGCCGGAAGGAGGCCATTACGGGCCTGGACAAGCGCGTGACCGCAAACCGGGACGGAGATGGTAGGACGAGCTGATTCCGAGACGTGGTGGGCATAGCGGCATCACCGGTCGAGCGCCCGACCGGCCGGTGTCATTGCCAGTCAACGCTTTCCCCAGCAGGTTGACCCTTCCGGTTCGTCACCAGCAAGCCGCTGGACCGTTACTGACCTTTCAGCGGTGTTGTCGTAGGGGCTGACGGGCGGTGGTCGTCGCGGTATGCCAGGGAGGTGAGGTATCCGCAGGGTGGTGGGCTGACTGATGAACGGCGGCAGCTCCGTGAGCGGGTCCGCCTGGAAGCGGCCCAAATGTTCGCCGACGGGCAGCCGAACGGGCTGGTCGCGAAGCAGTTACGGGTGAGTGTCCGGTCGGTCCAGCGGTGGCGGCGTGACTACGAAGCCGGCGGGGAGGCCGCACTGCGGTCGACAGGTTCTGCCGGCCGGCCGAAGCTGAGCGACGAGCTGTTCGCGGCTCTGGAGGCAGAGCTGGACAAGGGCCCTGTCGCGCACGGCTGGCCGGACCAGAGGTGGACCCTGGCGAGGATCAAAACCTTGATCGGCCGCCGGTTCCACAAGAGCTTCACGCTCTCCGGCATCGCCCAGATGCTCCGGCGTCACGGATGGAGCCACCAGGTCCCCGCACGACGGGCACTCGAGCGCGACGAGGACGCCGTCAGCGGGTGGGTGAAGGAGACGTGGCCGCAGGTGGAAGCACCGCGGCGGCGCTCGGGGCCTGGATCGTCTTCGAGGACGAGGCCGGCTTCTCGATGACGCCGCCGACCAGCCGCACCTGGGCCCGGCGGGGGCACACTCCGGTGATCCGGGTCCGGGGGCGGTCTCAGCGCCGGGTCTCCCTGGCCGCGATGTGCTGCTACAAGCCCGGCGAACGCTCCCGCCTGATCTACCGGCCCATGTTCCACAAGGACCACAGGACGAAAGAGCGCCGCAGCTTTGCCTGGACCGATTTCCGGGACCTGCTCGTGGCGGCCCGTCAACAGCTCGAGGCCCCGATCGTGCTCGTCTGGGACAACCTCAACACTCATCGTACGGCCGGGTTGCGGGACTTCGTCGCCGCTCACGACTGGGTCACGGCCTTCCACCTGCCGCCCTACGCGCCGGAACTCAACCCCGTCGAGGGCATCTGGTCATTGCTGCGACGCAGCAGCCAGGCCAACACCGCCTTCACCGACCCCGACCACCTCGTCCGAGTACTGCGTCACGGCCTCCGCCAGATCCAATACCGCAGCCACCTCATCGACGGCTGCATGACAGCAACCCCCCTCCCGACCCGACGACAACACCGCTGAAAGGTCAGTAACGAGACGGCAGGCGTCTTTGGCGGCGCCCAAGCCGAATTGGAGTCCCTCAACATGAACGTCTTCGAGGAGGACGCCCTCGGGGAGGAATCCCTCGACCAATACGTGAACAAGACGGTCAAGAGTGTCGGCGACACTGCGGAGCTGTGACCGCCCGGCCAGTCACATAGCAGAGCTTGCGTGCAACGCCTCACGCGGGTGCCCGAGCCAGCCTCGTGAACCAGGGCTACCCGACACCGCACGCTCCGCAACGCCCCCCGGCACACACCCAGGACGGATCCCCCACCATGCGCCCCACCATCCGACGTACTGCGACAACGGCCTTGCTGAGCATCGGCCTGCTCACAGCCACCACGGCTGCCGCACAGGCGGCTGGCGTCGATAACCACCACGAGTTCAAGCCCAGCATCGACTGCCGCAAGAACTCCTACGGGGCGATCGCCCTGTTCTCGCCGACCATCTACTACAACAGCACCGGCCGCTCCAGCACCGTGTGCTACGCCAAAGACCAAGCCGGCCACCCCTCCGTCACCCATCTCTTCGGCCTAGCCAACCTCATGTAGGCGGGTAGCACCGCAAGTCCCACCCGGAGCGGTGGGCCGCGAGCCGCACGACCTTCCCGGCCTGGCGGCCCACTATCCGCTCAGCCGCCGCCCTCGCCCCCAAGCGGTGAAGCGACGACCGATTCCGTACGACCCCTTCCGCCGTCGGCGGGCCTGCCGCAGCAAGGACCCTGGCCGCAGGTGCGCAGGGATTTGCCGGTGGCGGTCTGACCCAACGAACACCAGACCACCCGGTCTCAGACCAATCCGCGCCACGCGCCTTCGGTAAATCCCTGCGTACCGAGGACACCATCCGCTGGCAAGCCCTCCCCACCGCTCAGGATCCGGCGCCCACTCCACATGCCACGGGCCCAACTTGCTCTCGCACCTCCCACGACGCTTGAACACGCTGATTCTTCAGGGAATTGCGTTCGCCAGCTGTCGGCACCCAGGCATGGGCCATGAACTCCTCAAGGAGCAACGTGGCGGCGAGCATAGGCAGTGTCGTCACGTCTTGCTCAACGAGCGGTACGACCTGAAGAACGCGGTTCGGACGGTCTCTATTCTGATCATGTGATCACTGCCGTGGACCTGGCCTTGGCCGATGCTGATGTGCTCGCCGCGAGTGGCTTTCGGACGGCTCCGAGGACCGACTTCCGCAACGGGCAGGTGTTCACCACGCTGGTGGCCGTGGCCCGGGACGGCTAATCGTCGGCCAGCTGGAGGGCCACCTGCACGACCCCGGACATCCGTTGGACGAGCTGGGTCTTCCCCGCCCGCACGCGTGGGTCGGCTTCTTCTCCGTGGCTGAGAGGCACCGTCGAGCAGGGGCCGGCCGCGCGCTGATGTCCGAGTTCGCGCGCCAGGCCCAGGAGAACGGGGCCACCGGGATCGGGCTGCTGGCCGAATACGCCGATGCCCACGGGCCGCACGGCATTCTTCTCGAACCGCGGGTTCACCGAGGCCTGGCCGGGCACCCTCCGCAACATCTACGTCGCGTCACCTGACGCTGTCCTCGCGGCCCGCCGCCGCGGGGAGCGGCCTTCTCCTGGCTGCGGGACAACCTGACTTTCGCCATCGCCCCCAGCGTCTGGATGAGCAGTGTCAGAGCCCGTTGGTAGCGTGCCGGCTCCGGCTGTGAAGATCACGAGGGGACGGTAGCCGTGCAGGAAGTGACACGCCATAAGATCAGTGACGGGCACATAGCCCTGGCGCTCGACGACATCAGCGGACGCATCCGGCGGCGGTGGCACGGGATGTATTACGACGATCCGTCCCCGGAGAAGCTGCAGGAGATGCGTGACGAGCTCCTCGACCACGTCGCCGCCCGCACGGTGGAAGACCTCGCGCTCGACGAGGCGGCGCGCACCGTGCTGCGGACCGCGGCGGAGTGCTCCATGGGCGTGCTGGATGTCGGCTGTTGGCCCAATGGCGACCATGAGATCAACTTTTCGCTCATCGGCGAGGGCCTCAGCAGCGAGGACATTGCTTTGGGGGGCGTCGTCACGCAGGCCCCCACCGCCAGGACGTGGCTCGACACGTTCGAGGCATGCCTGGTCAGCGGCCTGGTGTGGGACTGGCAGCGAGCGACCGGTCTGGTGCTGAGAGATGGCTGCGCGCCCGCGATCCGTGACGGGGTGCCGTACTCGAAGCTGACCTCGACGTCCGACCCGGCGGACCTCGCGGCGATGGACGCACTGTGCCGGTACCTGACCGAGGCGGACGGGCACCTGCCCCGCGACTGGCCCACCGTGCCCCTGCGCAAGCCCAGCCCTGAGGAGCGCGCCAAGGCCGCCCGCCAGCTGGACATGGCCGGCCCGCTTGCCCCGGACCAGCGTCTTCTTCGCGTACTTCTTGACGACGACCAGCACGCCTTCGAGCAGGCCCTCGTGGCCCGGCTCACCGAGCACCGGAACAGCGCGGGACCTGCCCCCGCCCCCCGGACCCTTCTGCCGCTGGGCCCCCTTGCCTTGGCTGCCCTTGCCGTCCAGGTCCACGGATGGGAGCTCGGCGTCCGGTCCGGGTACCTGCCGCCCAGCATGTTGGGCTCCCCGGAGGCGATGCGGCACGCGGCGGCCACCAACGTGAACAACCTCGGGGGCTGGGTCGCCAAGGAGTGACAGGGGCGTTCCCGGGACTGCGGGTGCAATGCCGCGTGATGGGAGGCACTCGGCGGCGGCGCGATGGTGGGCGCCACCTACTCCCGGAGCCAGCGCCTGTGTCCCCGGCATCGGAAAGGCGGCCGCGGTGCCCCGGGGGGGCACGACCTCCGGGGCACCGCCGCGTCCGGCGCCGTCAGGCATCGACGTCAACAGCCTCCCGCTCCATCACCAGAGCCGAGCACACGCACGAGCACCAGCAGGCCCCGCCCGCGTGCACGTAGTGCGTCGTGCTCAGGGGCCCGCCGCAGCTGACGCACGCCGAGGCGCAGCCGCACACTCCGCAGTCGGCGTACTCATGCGGTCGCACGCGGTACACAGGGAGTCTCGTGGGGGCGGGGTTGGGAAGCACTGGCGGCAGCTCAGGCTGGCGCACTGCCCGCAGGTCATCGTCACCGTCCCAGCCTCCGGGTGCGCGCCTCTGCGACACGTCCCCGTCACCCCGCCGCACCGCCCTCCCCGGGCGGACGTCCGCTCATCGAGCCGCTCCATTCTCGTGAACATCCAGCACGGCCCCTGCCTCCCGAACTGCTGTCGAAACGCTGCTCTGCGAAGTGGGCAGAGCCATACAGCACTGCGCGCCCTGCCGATGACACCCGGCCAGATGTCGGCTCGACGCCGAGCCGTGTTCACCGCGGCCGGCGCAGGCAACGACGGCCCACGACGCGGGGGGGGGTGCGGGACAGGCAGGGGGCAGTGGCGCGGTGGTCGAGCATGCGGGGTGCTGCTCTCAGTGGTCCTGTCGGTGTCGACCGCGGCCTGCTCTCGCGGGCACGGCGACAAGGAACTGCGCTCTCTGACTCTGACGGCCAGACCCGCCCCGCGACTATGTCCCGGGCCTGGCGCGGTACGACGACCGCTGGTGGGCACCCCCGGTGACCTGTGAAGGCGAGGCCCTGGGATGCTTGGCCTGCAGGGCTTTTTCAAGCGCTTTGAGGTGGCTGGGATGCGTTGGTATGCAGTGGGCACGATATGCGCGCTGGTAGTCACCGTGTCGGTCACGAGCACCGGGTGCGCCCGGGTGTTCGCATGCGGTGATGAGGGGGACCGGCCGGCCGGGCTCACCAGCGAGGATATGGTCGGCAGCTACAAGGCCGACCCGTTCGGGACCATCACGCTCCGCGCCGACGGGACGTTCCACGCGAGCGACTGGCCGGAGTTCGACTACCCGAAGAAGCCGAAGCACACCGGCGGCGGCGCGGGCACCTGGATGCTGACGCCCAAGGACGAGGTCGTCGGCATGGACGACGACCTCGAGCTGGATTTCACGGACGGCAAGCAGGTATGGAACAGCACCTTCCAGCACACCGACGGCGGGTTCTCCTTCGGTGTCACCGGTAGCCGGGAGAAGCCCCGCATCTACCGATTCACTACCGATCCTGACCTCTGCGAGTTCCATACCCTTCGTCACGCGTAGCCCAACGTCGCCGGCGGAGCGTTCCGCGGCCGTTTGTCAGCGCACGGCGCATCCTGAGGTCAGCCCCAACGAGCGGTCGCGGAAGGTGACGATGTCGTTCGATCAAGAGGGTGGCCACGAGCCCCGGTTGCCTGAATCGAACGCTCACCGCGTAGCCTCCGCGAATGACTGATGATCCGTTCCAGTGCCGCTGCGTCCTCTGTCATGACTACGGTGACCGGGACGAAGCGGACCGCGCTGATCTGACGATCATCGAGCATGTGCAGCAGCACGGATGGCACATCGCGATGGTTCCCGAGGACGAGATCGGTCCTGGATTCGCCTATACGATCGGCCTCGCCCACACTCACGGCGCGCCGGAACTCGCCATGTTCGGGCTCGATGTCCACGCCATGCACCGCCTGCTCAACAAGCTCGGAGAGAAGCCCGCCACGGGCGCTGTGCTGGCTGACGGCCAGAGGCATTCTGGCGTTGCCGACGGCCGCCACGTCGTGCTCAGGCAGGTGGATCTCCGCTGGTACCGGACCTTCTTCGGACGGGCCATCAGCTTCTACCGGCGGCCGCCTTTCCCCGTGCTGCAAGTTGCGTGGCCCGACCAGGATGACCGCTTTCATTGGGAAGAACAGGCTGAGGAGAGGCATCGAGAGTCACAGCCTCAGCTGTGGCTGCCACCGAGTGAGCACCCTGTCGGGATCTGGACGACCGAACTCTGACCTCGAAAGGCCGGAGCTACTGGAGCAGGATCATTTTGCGGAGTAGTTCGAATCCGGCTCGGCCGTAGAGTTGTCTCTTGATCTCCTTGATGCGGTTCACAGCGCCCTCGATGCTGCCCGAGCTCCAGCCCAGCGTGCCGTGCAGCGTTGCCAGGGTGGCCCGTTCGACGCCGAGTACTGTGCGACGCCCCCTTTGAGTGCTGACAGGGCCGCCCACGCCCGGGGCTACGCCGCCGCCGGCGTCCGGGCCACCCCTTTTGTGGCTTCGTTCAACTGCATGACCGCAGCCTCCGTCCACACCACCGTCACCATGGCGCCGCCGTGTTCGCCCCGGACGGCCACACCTTCGTGCGGACCAGCACCACCGGACCGCTCCAACAACCCGAGGAGGTCGGTCGCCGCGCCGGCGAGCAGCTCCTGCGCGACGGCGCGGCCGCGCTCCTGCACCCCCTTCCCCACACCCCCTCACCCCCTGAACCCGACCATCCTGTCGGACGAGACCCACCGGGCAACCACGGCGGTCGGCCCCCGGCCGTCGACGCCGACATGCTCGCCGTCGCCCTGCACCGCCGCGACGCGAACGAACCCGTCACCGCAATCGCCGAGCACCTCGGCGGCGGCCGCTCCACCCTCTACCGGACACTTGCCGCATACGACGAAGCGATTGGCTTGGATGCGGGGAGGCCGTCAAGCAGGTGAAGCATCTACACATGGCGTCTCTTGGCTCACGGAGCGAACGCTTCGGCAGTGACATCGCGCTCAAGCTCGACCAGCTCATGTCCATAGACGTTCGGCACCGACACCCGGACGATCAGGCAGAACCGATCGATGGACGGCAGGGTCTTCATCAGCTCCTGATAGTGGTGCCTGAGAAAGTGCACCGCCGCGTGATTCGTGTTCCCCGTCTGACCAGAGATGAGAAACACCGGACTGCGAGATCCGGGGAGAGTGAACTTAGCAACGACTGCGTACTCCCGCTCGCCGCGTACCCACAAGAACTCGCGGTCCCCAACCACAAGCCCAAGGGCGTCGGGGCGGGAGCTGAACGGGAGAAACCTGACGCCAGGGAGGTGATAGGCGAGATGACCAGCAGAACGCTCATTCGCATCGGGACCACCGATGCAGAACTCGGTGCGATTTCCGTTGCTGCCTCGAAACTCGTTCGCCGCCTCCACAGCGACCTCCCCCCGCACCTGTTCTACGAGGGCTGCTGCCTCAAGCAACGCGTACACATCATCGTGGGACGTGACCCATGGTGAAGAGTGATGGTGAGTCAAGATAATCAGGCCAGGCTGACCTGGACTGATACCGAAGAATGCCGCCTGACGGCGCCATACACGCGCTGACTTAGCGCGCTGCCACAACCACACAGACGTGCCGCTAATGAGACTAGTGATCAGTCCGATCAGGATGTTCGCGAGAACCGACGACATGTGTTGCCCCCGGACACTGAGACTACTGTCCCCCGCAGCACACGGGAGTCCCTCACAGCAATCGCCCGGCATCACGGTGTCGGCCGGTCTGCCCTCTCGGTGCTGACAGAACCCTGCGCCACACTGACATCTACTCTGCGCCCGACACTGGGCTGGGCCGGACCGGGGCGCAGTACTGGCCATGCGACCAGCCCGTTACCCCCGACCCACCCGCCGTGCGTGTCTCCACGCAACGGGCGCTCCACGTGCCTTGGCCGTGGTCAGCTGCCGGTGCTGGCGACTGCCGGTCGTGGTGTCCACGGGGTCGGGATGTTGCTGCCGCGGTAGCGGTAGCGGATCAGAGTGGGGCGTCGCCGTGACCGAGGCAGTCCACCTCGACAGGCTCAAATACCAGAGCAAGGCCGAGCCCACGACCCATAGCTGACACCTCGGCCGGGCAGCACGCGGGTGCCGGTGCCGCGCCCTGGCCGGACCTCGAGCTGGCAGGGGCCTTCACCCCGCAGCAAGACGCCTCCTGCACCCGTCTCGCTCCTCCTTTGCTCTGGAGGGGCTGAGGGGGTGCAGGAGGCGCTGTCCTCTGCTTGGTCAGTTGCCGGTGCGGAAGAGTTCCCCCGCCCGGTCGGTGACTTTGTGGCAGGTCTCCGGGGCCTTCGCGGCGGGCCACACGAGGATCAGGTACTGCTCGGTGCTCTCCACGGTTTCCCCGGCTATGGGATTGTCGAGGCTGTCGTCCCGGCCCCGGGCGTGGAACCGCATCCGCCACCACCGCGGCTCGTCCTGCGGACCGGGAAGACTGATGCCGTACTCCACGCCTTCGCTTTGCAGGCCGGCGATCTCCCCGTCGTCCTCCGGGGAGGTGATGCCCGCCCCGGGGGCCGAGAAGGTGGCGCTGATGTCGACGACCTCATCCCACTCCTGGTCTGCCAGCGGCGGTTCGCCGTCGAGGACGTCGTAGTCCAGGCGGATGTAGCCGTTCTGGACGCCGGTGTGGAGCGTGACGTAGTCCCCGGCGGCGTTGACCCGCACCAGCCCGTTCCCGCCGGAGGGACCGTCCTCTTCGAGGTCGTCCTCGGCGTCGGTCTCGAAGAAGTTGACCTGGTGGTAGGAGGCGTAGGCGCGGAGTGTGGTGGTCATGGGTCAGACCTTTACCCAGAACGCGTCGCCGTTAAGAAGCCGGTTGCCCAGCTCGAACTTGTTGATCATTCCGCCCTGGCGGTTGTTCTCCCTGACCGGTACCCAGGTGATGCCCCGGCTGGCCGCGGGCAGCGCGGTGCCGCCTTCGCGGGTGGAGGCGAAGGGGTACTCGTCGCAGCTGGGGCCGGCCGACCCGGGAGGCGCGGTCTTGCCCGCGCACACGGCCCTGCGGTTCGCATTCGACTTGGCCTTGTCCGTCAGGTGGTGCAGCGGGTGCCCGGAGCCGGGCCGCCCGTAGTGGCCGCCGCGCGCCTGGATCTTCTTGATGCCGGGGCCGATGTTCGGCAGGCCGGCCATGTCGGTCAGCGTCGGGGCGACCTGCGGGAACACACAGCCCGGGCGCTGGCGGGCCCGCTGCTGGCCCGGCTTCTTGGCGTAGGTGTCATCACACCGGTAGCTCGCCGAGGAGTACGCGAACCCGCCCGGGGTGTAGCCGGCCTTGGTGAAGGTGTACACGTAGCGGGAGGCGGTGCCGTGGCTCTTGAACGCCTTGATGCTGTCGGTGTAACCGATCTTCCCGGACACCGGCGCGCCCAGGGTGCGGCCCTGGGGGAACTTGTTGCTGGTCGAGCAGGGGTTGCCGCAGGAGACGTTCAGGCCCATGTGGATCCCGGTGGCGTTGCTGATGATCTGGGCCTTGCTGACGCTGATGGTCTCTTCCCACTTGTGGGACTTGACCTGCAGGGCCATCTGGTGCGAGATCGTGAACCTCGCCTCACCGACCGGGGTCCCGTTCCGCCGTACCGTGACGCTGGCGTTGACCACCTGGCACGAGTGTGTCCGGCTGAGCCCGGGCCGGCACGCGGCGGCCGCCGCGTCCGCGGTGCTCAGGGCCGGGCTCTGGCTGACGCTCAACGTCAGATCCTCTGCCGTCGGTGTGGCCTGCGCGGTCCCGGCCAGCGCGGTACCCAGTAAAGCGAATCCTGTAGCGGCAGCCGCCGCGTTTCTGATCTTCACGCGCCAAATCCCTTTCCCCGTATGCCCGTTGCCCGGGCGGTGATGACGACGAAGCTGGCACCACGGGCCTCACGTGGCCCAGCCACACGGGAGGAGTGGCCGATTCCCTCTCCAGGCGTGGCCGATTCCGCCCACGCACCCAGCACCCCCACGACGGCCCCGTGCGCAGCGGGAGTGCGGACTGGCCGACCGGTGCCGCCGCTCGCACAGGTGGTTTCCGATGCCCGAAGGGATGACACCGTCCCAAGAAGCGCGCGCTGGCCCGGCAGGTGGCCCTATCCCGGAGGCACATTCGTGGATCGAGGGATGGGGAATCGCCGCATGCTGATCAAGGCCCTGCACGTACTGGCCGCCTGTGCTGTCGCCGTGCTGCCGCTGACCGCCGCCACCCCGGCGCAGGCGGAGACCGTCGGGCTGCACGAGGCGGTCGCCTCACTGCCGGTCGCCGCCGAAGCCCGTGAGGGCTATCAGCGCACTGCCTTCCGGCACTGGGTGGACGCCGACCGGGACGGGTGCCACACCCGTGCCGAGGTCCTCATCGCCGAAGCCGTGGAAGCCCCCGAGGTGGGGCCGGGGTGCAAGATCACGGGCGGGCGCTGGTACTCCTGGTATGACGACACCGAGGTGCTCGGGGCGGGCAACGTCGACATCGACCACATGGTCCCCCTCGCCGAAGCCTGGGACTCCGGCGCGTCCGCCTGGAGCGCCGAGCGCCGCCAGGCCTACGCCAACGACCTCGACGCCGACCGGTCCCTGGCCGCGGTCACCGCCCGCTCCAACCGCTCCAAGGCCGACCAGGACCCGGCGACCTGGATGCCCCCGCACCAGCCCTCCCACTGCCGCTACCTCGAGGACTGGACCGCCACCAAACTCCGCTGGCACCTGACCGTCGACGAGAACGAGCACACCACCCTGCAAGAGCTCGTCGCATCCTGTCCCGACACCCCCCTCACCTACACCCCCGCCCCCTGAATCCCCGAGGAAGCGCGCGGGTGATGCTCGGGGCGCAGACGGTCAGGGACCAGCGAGTGCACTTTCGCCGGAGTCGAGGGCCGACGGATCCCAGGGCCGCGGGAAACCCGGGGCCACCGGCGAATGCTCACCGTCACCCCGATGCCGCGAGTGGCGCCCCAACGCCGTCGTCCGGGCCGACCCCGAGCTCATCGGCTGGCCGTCACCTGACCGCGACGCCTGCCGAGCCTGCCGACGAGGCCTGACGTACCGTCGTCGGCCGGCGCTGCGACAGGGCGCGGGGAGCATGTCCGGGGAGCGTGCCGGAGGCGGCGCGGGGTGCGCCACGCCTCTTGCCTGTTTCTGAGCCGGGCATGCCAAGTGTGGCTGTGCGCCCTCGTCGCACGCCCTTGCGCTGGGTCATGCTCGGTAGTTGACGGGGTGGCTGTTTCAGGAGGGAGCGCGGAGTGTCGATCGCGAAGAGGGTTGCTGTGCTGGTGGCCGCTGCGGGCGTCGTTCTTGCCGCAGGCTCCGGGGGATTCGCCGACGATCTTGGCAGCCGTGCCGGCACTGGGTACCCGTGGTACCCCGGGTACCTCGGCGGTTTGATTGACGCCGATGTCAACGCCAACGTCCTCGGTCTCCTTGACTTCGGCCTGGACCTCAACGTCGGTGGCGGGCCGCACTACGGCCACTACCGCGAGCCCATCTCCAACGTCCTGCCCTACTACTGAAACTGCGTGGGCATACCTGCAAGGCGGGCAAGCGCCGTAGGTAACCAACGAATCATCCAGTCGTTACGTAGGACATGCTGAAGATGAGCTCGTGCATTCTCACTGTGGCTGCCGCGTGCGGCGCCCTGCTGGCGGTCACCGCGCCGGCACACGCCGTCGACATTCTCAACCTGGTCAACGTCAAGCGCGTTCCGGTGTCTGTTCTCTCGTCGGGCAATACCAGCGCGGACAACTTCCACTTGGTGCAGGTCGGCGAGGACTAGGGCCTGTCTGACAATTCCCGTCGGATCAGCGAGCGTCCGCCGAGCCGGCAGTCCGGAGGCGCTCCGACCGTCCGGCGGGTATTGCCGGGCAGGACCTACGAACGGCGGGCCAGCAGGTGGGCGTCGAGGAAGCCCCGTTCGGAGGCCGGATCGTGGAGCAGCCGGGCGAAGGGAACGAGCCCGGCATCGGCCAGCAGTTCGGCGAGGCGGTCCGCCGGCCAGCTGTAGGCAGGCGCCACCTTGTGGTCGAACCGGACCGGCTCCGGTCCGTCGGTCCCGAAGAAGGACACCAGGAGCAGGCCACCCGGCGCCAGGACGCGTACCTGCTCGGCGAGCAGCTCCGGCAGTTCCCCCGGAGGGGTGTGGATCATCGAGTAGTGGGCCAGTACGCCGCCGAGCACACCGTCCTCGATCGGCAGGGACTCCATCCGCGCCTCCTGGAAGCGCAGCGCCGGATGGGCCCGCTGGGCGTGGTCGACCATGCCGGGGGAGAGATCGAGTCCGAAGGCGTCCAGGCCTAGTTCGTGCAGCATGGCCGTCAGATGTCCGGGCCCGCACCCGACGTCAGCTGCCCGCAGGTTGCCCGTCGCGCGCACCAGTTCGGCGAAGGTGCCGATCATGGCCCGGGCAAACGGTTGTGTCTCCAGCCGGTCTGCGAACAGCGATGCGTACAGCTCGACGACTCCGTCGTAGGCCGCCCTGGTCTCGTCCTGATGATTCGCCACAGGGAGGACTCTATAGCCGGTCTGATAATTGATCTTGTGACAGGTCGAGGTGAGGTGGCGGACGTGGTGTGGGAGCGGATTGAGCCCCTGTTGCCGCAGGCGGACGGGCGTGGCCGTCCATGGCGTGATCATCGGCAGGTGGTTCTGTGGCGGCTGCGAACCGGGGCTCGTGTGGCTGGCAGGGCGGTGGTGCTCGTCAGCCGGTGGTTTGGTCAGCGGCGGCCAGTGAACTCGTACAGCTCGGCCGCCAGGCGGCGGTCGGGCCGGCTGACGATGCCGCAGCCGCCGCTGGAGGCGAGGCGGTCGACCTCGGCCTCCAGGGATTTGGTGGGGACGCCGCTGGCGTTGCTGCCGTGCCGGCGGACGTACTGGGTGAAGACCGACAGCAGGTTGAACAGGCCGTCGACGGGCGGTGCCCCGGCCTCCGTCGGCTCACGGTTGGCCTGGTTGAACCAGTGCTGGGCCTCGCGGAGCTCACCGCGGCCGGCGTGGTGCAGGTGCAGGCAGTAGTCCGCGGCGCGCAGGCCCGCGCCGGCGGCGAGCTGCCACCAGAACTGGGCGCTGTCGCAGTGGCCGGTCAGGTGCAGCAGGCAGGCGAAGACCAGGGCGCCCTCGATGTCGAGGAAGTCCTCGGCGCGCTGGGGGCTGGGGGATGACTGGCCGCGTGCCAGCCGGTCGACGTGGGCGGCGGCGTTGGGCTCGTGGAGGACCCAGCGGCAGACCACGCCGAGGCGCTGGCGGGAGAGGCGGGCCTGGGCGAGTTCGGGGGCGCGGCGGGGGCGGGCGGCTTCGGCTGCCAGGCGGCGCAGTCCGGCGGCTGGGTCGAAGGCGTGGGCTGCGGTCGTCGGCACGGCGACGTCGGTCATGAGGTCGTCGATGCTGGCGGGGGTCACTTCTTGTTCCTCTCCTTGCCAGAGGGCGAGCGTGGGGGTGTGCCGGGGATGCCGAGCTGGACGCGCAGGCGTTCTTTGGCGTTGCGGCCGTGGTAGTCCACGACGCTTTCGCTCAGGCCCATGAACCAGGCGATTCTGCTGGTGGGGTAGCCCAGGACGTGGCGCAGGACGATGACGTCGAACTGTTTGGGGGGCAGGTCCGCTATCGCGGTGAACAGGCCGCGGCTGCTTTCCATGATCTTGAACTGGTCCTGGCTGGCCCGCAGGGCCCGGGCGACGGCCCCGTCCGCGATGAAGGACGGGCGGCGGTCCTCGGCCTTGAGCTGCAGCCCGATCGCCTGCCGCAGGATCGCCCAGGCGGCCTTCTCGAAATTCCCCTCTCCCAGCAGCGCCTGCCAGGCGTCCTGGATCTCGGAGAACACTTGGTGCACCAGCTCTATGGCACTGCGGGCGTCGCCGAGCTGGGCTTCTGCGTAATCGAGGTAGAGCTTGATGTGCCCGATGTAGAAGGCCTGGAAGTCCAGCGGGAGCTGCGCCAGGGCGTCCACCGGTCGGCTGGGGCCGGCGAACGCGTCGGACAGGGCGTCGTAGAAGTCGTCGTCACCCGTCATACGGGTGCTCCGCCGCACAGCCCGGCCGGTGTGTCGCTGGGGACTGCCGGCGGCGGCGCCGCCGTGTGCCCGGGCCGCGTGAGGCGGTCCGTGTCGAACGTGGTGCTCATCCGTTCTCGTCATCCGTTCACTCAAGGCGCGGCCAGCTCAAGTGGCCTGCACGGGAAGCGGGTTGGTCCCCCGGATCCCACTTAAGTGATTTCTGCCGCCTGTCGCTCAACCGCCCCCGGGAGAAATTCCGGCGGCCCGCGGGTTCGCGAGTGATCGTTGAATCGGCACAGACCTGACAGGTCTACACCACATGCCCCACCTGCATATATATGCACCCGCTCGCCTAAGGCCACCCCGGCCCCGAACACTTGAGTGACGCACATCACATTCGGGTGGGTCGGTGGTGTAACGATTCGTCAGGACGACCGTCCCGGAGGGCCAGAACGCCGCGTCGGCGAGGCCGGAGCCAAGGTGGGCGTCCTGCAAGAGGGCCTCACCGGCGGGCACAGCACCCTCCTGGCCCCACCGGGCCGGCTCCTCTTCGCTAACGCCGGGCGACGGCCGCCTCGACGGACCGCGGTCAGCGGCAGGCAGGTCGCCACGGCTCGGCCAGCAGCCCGACCTGGCCGGTCGTCACGTCGAATCCGAGCACCGGATACCCGTAGTCGCCTTCCGGATCCATCCGCACCGGCTTGCCCAGCCGCCGCCCGATCGCCCGCAGAAAGCCGCAGAAGACTTCGAGCCGCTCCTGCCCTTGCAGCTCCCGCAGGTCGGCATCGAAGCTGACCTCCTCCGGCGCGTAGAAGCGGAAGATCGCCAGCACCCCGGCCGCCGGCCAGACCCGCAACTCCGCGCACTCGGCCCCAGCCGGGCGGGACAGCACCGCCTCTGCTGCGGGTACCGGCATCACGGCACCGCCCTCGGAGTACCGACACTTCCAGCCCCTCGCGGTGACGAGGTCGAGGACCGCCTGCCAGTCCTCCACCGAGGCGTCGGGGACACGCACCTCCGGCAGCGACCCCATCAGGTCGGGGTCGAAGAAGCACTTCACGTCATCCCACAGCAGCTCAGGCACCCCGTCATATTCCCCCGGCACCCCGCCGTGCTGCCCGCTTCCCCTCCGCGCGCGCGACACGGGAACAGCCCCCGGCCGGCCGGAGACGGTTGCCGAGTCCGGCCACAATCCGCCCCTTCAGGCGCCTGGCGAGGAACATGTGCCCTGCGGCGTGCTGGAGTCGCGAGGTGTAGCGCGGGGCGGGTGGTGTGCGCTGGGGCGTGTGCGCGGGGCGCCGTCAGGTGGTGTGAATGTCCACCTCATGTAACAGGTGGTGAGACTTTCAACTTTGGGGGGCCAGGTGGCGCACAGTGAGGGTTCTCGGCGCTTCGCCGGGGTCCTCATCAACGGGCGCGCCCTACTGGGCTGCGCCCTGGAAGCAAGGGTTTGTTATGTCTTCAGCTGTTATCGCCCGTATCGCTGCTACCGCCGTCGCGTGCGGCGCGGCCCTCGCCACCACCGTCCTCCCCGCGACCGCCGCCGCCCATGCCGACCCATTCCGTGCGACCTCGCCGGTCGTGATCGGGAAGGTCCAGTACGACAGCCCCGGCAAGGACGACCGCAGCAACTGGAGCCTCAACGCCGAGTGGGTCGAGGTCGTCAACACGAGCCGCCACGCGGTGAACCTGAAGGGCTGGACCCTGAAGGACGCCGACCGGCACAGCTATCGATTCGGTCACCTGCGCCTGGCCGGCCACCAGAAGGTCCGCGTCCACACCGGCATCGGCCGCGACACCGTCCGCGACGTCTACCAGAACCGCCGCGCCTACGTCTGGGACAACTACCGCGACACCGCGACCCTCCGCAACGACCACGGCCGCGTCATCGACACCGAGTCCTGGGGCCACCGCGCACACTGATCAATAGGCGACTGCCCGCCGCGCAGTGCGGGTAGCCGTCATCAACGGTGCACCACCGGCAGCCCAGCCGGTGGCGCACTGTTGTGTGCATGGTCTGCGGCTCCAGTCACGGACGCCCGCAGACCATTCACGGACTCGGCTGACGCGGCCCACTCTGGCTCCCAGGGAGCCGGGCTTCGACCGGTCGGCGGCCGGTCGGCACGCCAGCCCCGTCCGCCGGCTTGTACCGTGAACGGCGCGCGAATGTGACAGCGGTAAGCGCGAGCGCCACCGCAGCGGTGACTAGCACAGTGGTGGAGGGCCGGACATGGGAGAGGAGGACACCGGTGACGGCCGCGCTGATCCCGTAGCCGATGCCGCTGCCGGCGTACTGGAGGGAGTAGCCGACGGGGTGCAGATCGACAGGCAAGGCCCGCTGTAGGGACATGTTTCGGGCAATCAGCACCATGGCCTGGCAGACGCCCGCCGTCAGTAGCAGGGCGGCCATGGCACCGAGCGCCGGGACCACGGCGAACACTGCCGCCGCCGCGATCGTCGCGCCCAATAGCAGGGTGCTGTGTCGCTCGGGCCCTCCCGGCCAGGTCCGCACCCCGTAGACAAGCCCACCGAGGATGCTGGCCAGAGCGAACCCCGTGAGGAGCGGCCCGCTGTACGAGACGGGCATGTTTCGCTGTTCGAGCAGCGCGGGCAGGGCGAGTTCGACCGTCGCCAGCAGATACATAGCGGCGGCACTGGTGAGGTAGATTCGCCATACGGAGCCCAGTTGTGCGGCGGTGTCCCGCGGCACGCTGTCGGGGTCCACCCGCCCGGTCTTCTCCGGGATTAGGAATACGCAGACCGCGCCCGCCGCTGTCGCCGCGGCGGCGACGGCGAACGGCACGGTCGCCGACCAGTGCACCGTGGTCGCCGCCACCAGCGCCGGTGAGACCGCCCACACCGCCATGTTCAGCGACGACTCCCAGCTGAGCGCGGAGTTCAGAGCCCTGCTGGGGACCAAGTCCACCACCATAGTGCGCAGTGCCCCCGGCACTGCGGCACTCGCCGCTCCGGCCACCGCCGCCAGCGAGGCGGCCAAGGCGAACGGAGCGCCGGGCACCAGGGCGAGCACGGCGAAGCCCACCGCACTGACGACGATCCCTGCGGCGATCTCTCTCCGGAATGGGCGGGTCCGTAAGCGGAGCCCTAGCAGCGGCGCTGCGACTGCCTCCGCCGCCGTGTACGCGGCAGCCATGACCGCTCCGGACGCGTACCCGCCGGACGTCTCCCGCGCCAGGAACATGAACGCCAGCGGTGCCATCGCCACCGGCAGTCGGCTTGCGGCGACGGTGAACGACCAGACAGCCATGTGCCAGCTGACCAGGTCACGGTATGACATTGGGTCTCTCCCGGAAAAGCGAATTGTCAGGCATGGCGGGGCTGCCCCACGCGGAGGCCAGGGCCCGTCCCAGCCCGCTCTCTAGGGAGAGCCCTTCCTCCCAGGTAGGCGCCAGGACGACGTACTCGACGGTGCCGTTGTCCCCGGTGTCGTCCGAGCAGATGGCGATGCCCCGACGGGTCACGGCATCCCAAGCGAGCCCGTTCGTCTCAAGAAGCGGGACGAGGGAGCGGAACGGTAGGGCGTGGACGCCGCTGCGGCTTAGCAAGACATGACTGTCGGCCCAGTCCAGCCCGACCAGGGTCTCGGCGATGCTCTGCAGATGAGTGCTTCCCCCGAGCCGGGCGTTGACCTCGTTGAACCACACCTCCCCCGTCGGTGACACCACCGCGTCGATGCTGGCCAGGCCCACGTATCCGCACTGCTGCATCAGGAGCGCCAGCCGCAGTGCCTCCGTCGAGAATTCCTTCCACAGGCTCTCGGGAACTGACCGCTGGGGCAGCGTGAGACCGATGAGGGTCGGGGGATCTTCACCCATGCGTAGTTCACCGGAGTTCACGATGGACGGCGCGATGCTGCCCCCGGGGCAGTTGACCTCGACATAGATCGATCGGCACGAGGGAATGAACTCCTCAACGACCAGGTCGCCGTGGAAAGCGCCGGCGAAGGCGGGGCCGGCGGCGGCTAGCACGTTTGGCAGGTCTCCCGGATGGGTGAGGACGGCCTTCGACACGGCTCCGGTGGCCTGGAGACTGGGGTCGGTGGTCACGACGAGGTTCCCATGGCCGGCGACCGCGCGGTCCTGCTTGATGATCACTGCGGTGGTGCTTTCCAACAGCCGGTTCACCATGTGCGTGAGGTCGGCCACGGTGCGGCACGGCATGCCCGCGGGGATCGCGAAGCCCGCCCCGGCCGCGAGCGCCCGGAAGGCGACTTTGCTGTTGAAGAGTTCAGCACCGCCCTCCGACAGGAACGAGGGCGCGCCGCCGTCGCTCAGACCGACCGCTCGGGCGAAGGCCTCTGCCCCACGGTCGTGGACGAAGGGCCGGAACTCCCACCCCGGGCCGACCAGACTCCGCAGGGGGCCCAGTATCTGCTCGCTGTGGAGCTGGTCCTGCGTGAGAAGGCCACTACCCGGGCTCACGACGTGGATGCTCGATAAATTCAGGCCCGTGTGGCGCGCTACGTAGGTGAGGAAATCCTCGGGAATGGGACGGGGCACCACGATGGCATCACCGTCCTTCAGCATCCAGGCCAGCCGATTCAGAACGAAGGCGATACCACGGCATTCCTCCTCAGGGAGGAGACCCACCCGGTCGATCAGGGAGTCGGTGTACAGGTTCCCCAGCCAGAGCCGCGGCATCACACCTCCTCTCTTCCGCCGTCGCTGTCCAGGTACCAGACTTGGAGAAATCCGTTCTCATCGACCCGCGCCGAGTCCGGGAGCGACCACCCGGGCACCCAGTTCCTGCGGTCCTCGAAGGAGTAGCCGGTCTGGACCAGGACCCGGTCGCCGTCCCGGGCGATGAGCGAGCCCTCGTACAGGGAAATCTTTCCCACGTCGGTCATCAGCGTGTACTGGGGCTTCGCCCTCCCGGACGTCGAACCGGAGGCCACCAGCCTGCGGAAGAGGTCCAGGCCTCGCGCGATCGAGGTCCGGTGGTGATCCATGCCCCGGATCGGAGCGCAATGGAACAGGTAGTGCGGCTCGATGTCGAGATGACGCAGCTCGTCGTAGAGGGCCACCAGCGTCGGCAGATCGTCGTTGACGCCGCGCAGGAGTACCGTCTGGTCGTAGATCCGGACACCGCCCGACTGAAGGTCTGCGTATGCCTGCCGCACCTCCGGGAACAGCTCCCCCGGGTGATTGATATGGGTGGCGATCTCGACCCGGAACGTCGTGCGGGGACGCAGCGCGCGGATCATGCGCGCATCGACGCGCCGGGGGTCTTGGAGAGGCACCCGGGTCCCGATGCGTACGACCTCGACTTGGGGCGCGTGCCGCTCGATCGCGTCGAGGAGGAAGTCCAGACGGTCGACGAGGATCAGCGGATCACCTCCGGTCACCAGAACTTCGCGCACCTCGGCGTTCTCGGGCGCGGAACCGCTGTAACGGGCGATGCGCTCCAGTTCCTCGGTGGACAGGGTCCGAGTCTGGTACTGCCCGCGGATGCACCACCGGCAGTGCGCGGCGCACACCGTCGTGGGCTCGACCAGAAGAGTCCTGCGGTACAGCTTCTCGACACCTGCCAGTTCCACGCCCTCGAACGTCGTGTGCACCTCGGACTGATAGTGCCGGGCGACCTCATGGGACCGGTCCACTGCTTCCGCAGGGTCTACGACGTACTGTAAATCCAGGAAGGACAGATCCTCCCCCCTGCTCCTTCCCTCGGAGACCTTCTGCCGCAGATAGGGGGGTATCTTCTCAGCGAAAACGCCGTTCCTGGCTCCTGCCATGGTGGTGCACCTCCGGTCGGATCACACGGCGAGGCCTACGAAACGCCTCGGATAGAATCAGCGGCCCCGTCGGCCTATGGCGGCCGGGCTGTACGACATCCCGCTTCTCCGAAATACGCCCGGACGGACGGCTTCTTACTGCGGCGGCGTCCGCACGGGCACCGCCACCGCCCGGCAGCGCGCCCCATACAACCCGTCTCTTCCTGCCCCGGTACCGCGCTCATGTGTCCCTCACTGGCGTGGCCTCGTCCGGCTCCACGGCATTGGTTATCCGCGTCGCCGCACGAGGTAGGGAGCGGTGCAAGGGCCCACAGCACGCGGCCCCTGCCAAAGCGACCATGATGAGCGTCCCCCACAGCGCGGCGCCCCCTGCCCCCAGCAGCCAGCCGTACAACGCGGGAGCGACAGCCGTGGCCACAGCCGAGGTCAACTGGAAAACGGCCAGGTACCGGCCTCGCAGCTCAAGCGGCGGGGTCTCCGCAGCGAGGGCGTCCAGTACCGGATCCACTGTCATCTCTCCGACGGTGAACACCACCGCGGCCAGCAGGACGAGAACCACACCCGCCGTCGTCCCCAGCATCCCTACCGCCCAGAACACGGCATAAGAGCCCGCCACCAGCCAGGCGGCCACCGCCAGAAGCAGGGACCGCACCGTACCGGTCATCGCGGTGATCAAGTGCCCCTGCCCCAGGCTGATCAGTAGGGTGTTGACGACAAGAACCGCTCCCGAGAGCCAGCCGGGGAGGCCCACTTGCTCCACCACATGGAAGGGCACGGCCACCGCGAACGCCATACTTGCCAGCGCCGAGCAGAAGGCGTACGCGAGCAGCCATCGGTAGCCCCGGTCACCCAGCACCGTCCGCCACCCGCCGCCGTCCCCGTGAAGGGCTGCCGACGGTTGGCTGGTGCTGCGCACACCCGCCATGACGAGGAAGGACACCAGGAAGGAGAGGGCGTTCAACATCACAACAACTTGAAAGGCCACGGCATGGTCCAAGGACACGGCCGCACCACCGAGCAGGGCGCCGACGGCGAAACCCGCGTTGCGGACCGCCCCAAGGAACCCGAACCACCGCTCCCGCTCTCCCGGTGGGCTCGCGCCCGCCACGAGCGGGCCGAAGGAGGTCCAGAACGCCGCCCGCCCCACGGCCGCCAAACCGGCCACCAGCGTGACCCCGGCGAACGAGTCGGCGAAGGGATGCGCGGCGAAACCCACCATCTGCAGAATGTTGCCCGCCTGGAGCACCCGCTTGGCCCCGTAGCGGTCGACGCACTGTCCCGCCACAGCCGTCAGCGGCAGCGCCAGCAGTGAGGCGACCGACAAAGCGAGCCCCACTTCCACGAGTGACAGGGGAGTGCTTCTCAGAAAATAGAACAGGGACACAGGCATCCATGTCCCGGTGCCCAGGGTGTCGACCGCCACCGCGACCAGCAGCCGCCGGTAGCCCCGCATGGGGGGATAGCCCCAGGTAGATAACACGACGACCCTCCTTACGGTGCGAGTGGAGCCGCGCCGTCCGGCGGCCCCACCAGGGCAGAGCCCCCACTGTCCGCCGCAGTCCGCCGGCCCCGCGGGCCGTCGCACCGGTAGCGATTGATCCGATAGGCCTGTGTCCGCTCCGGCGCCCGCTCGCTGTATGCGGCGACGGCCCAGCGGTGCTCCGGGCTAAGCCTCGTGGCCACCGCCGGAGGGAGACATCCGAAGTGCGTGGAACATTCCAGCCGTATGCCCCGATTCCAACGCTCCGGCGACCGCGGATCATCGGTGTGCCAGTGGACCTGTGCGGACAGCCGCCCCAGCACCTCCGGATCGTTCTGCTCCGCAGCCAACTCCCGCCCCACGGTGTCCACCGCGAGAGCCGAGCCCGGGAGCCCTTCGCACGCCAGCGTGAAGACCCGCCTTACGCCGTCCTCGGGAAGGAAGGCGAGGACGGCTTCGGCGATCAGCAGATACGGCGGCGGCAGCCGCGCCACCCGTACTGGCCAGGAGGGGTCGGTGACCGATAGCGCCAGCGCCCGGCGGCGGCCGGTGTCCGGGAAGAACCTCCTGCGCAGACTGATCACATCGGGGAGGTCCACATCGAGCCAGTGCACCCGTCCGTCGTCCACCCGCTCGAAACGCGTGGTGAGTCCGGCTCCGAGTTCCACCACCGTGCCTCCGGGCGACTGACCCATGAACTCCCGGGCCCAGCTGTCTAGGACGAGCGTACGCAGGTTCACGCCGAAGACATTCCTGATGCCGTCCAGCCGGCCGAAGTCGTAGTCGAGCCGGGACACCACATGCACCGCGTACGGGTCGTTTAGCAGACCACTGCCGCTGCGAGTCTCCAGCGCCCGTGCGTACAGCGGGACGAGCAGCGACTCCTGAACGGCGCCGAGCCTTGGCACGGCCCTCTCCGCCCCGGGCCGCCCGCTGTCCCTGGCACTTCTCACGACGCGCACCGCTGCGTGCCCCCGCCCGCCGAAGCGACCCGCGCCAGGACGCCCAGAACCGCGTTGATTGAGGGCATAGCACCGTTCTCCCGCGTCCCGCTGTGCGCCGAGACACCGCTGCCCGTAGGCACCAGGTGGATGCCGTCCTGCCGGAGTGTCACCAGGTTCCGCCGGGTGGCGGGCCTGTCCTCCAGCGGCCCGAGGGACGGTGCCACAACGACCGGCGCAGCGGTGAACGCCGTGACGGCGAGGGCTAGCGAGTCGGTGATTCCGTGCGCGTGCTTCGCTATCCAGTTGGCGGTCGCGGGCAGGACCAGGACGGCTTCGGCCCATTCGGCGGCCTCACGGTGATCGACCCGTCCCATGCCGGGGTGCCAGTCCGGTCCCAGTACCGGATGACCGCTGGTCGTGGCCAGAGCATCGGCCGATACCAGCCGGGTCGCGGCATGGGTGACACACACCCGTATGTCCCACGGGTACCACTCGCGCAGACAGAGAATCCAGCTCGGTATGAAGGCCGCCGGAAGGGCCCCTGTCACCACGACGAGCACCCGACCATGTGGGAGACGGATCTCCGGTCGCTGTTCCGCCATGCTCACCTCTCCTCCTTCATCGTGGTCTCCTGCGGGCCACCGGACAGGGCCCGCCGCGCGGCCTGTTGGAGCCAGTCACCGAAACGCCTCGTGCCGCCTGGCTCCTTGAGAACATCGACGGCATGTCTCAGCAGCAACCGCGTTCCGTCTCGCAGCTGATGGGGAAGGGCCTGGGACAGCTCCGCCCCGACGTACGATCGCCACGCAGAGAGTGTCTGCTCGTGGGCCCGGCTCAGTTCAGTCCGCAGAGCCGCGCCGCTCGAAACTCCACAGCACGGGATCGCGGCGGGCGCGTCCGGGAACCCACCCGTCGACAGGTGCAGCCAGGCTGCGGTCAGCCCGGTCAGCACTACAGCCTGACTCCTGTCGGCGGCCGAGCCGCTCCGGGAGGTCTGCCGGGCCCTGTGCAGGGCCCCCTCCCTGCCGAGCGAACCCGCCAGGGCGATCCATCGCGCCCACTCGGGCCTAGCCTCACCGTCCGGATGCGCGACCAGCAGCTCGGTTCCTGGGCAGCAGATGCAGCCATGAGCACTGCCGCACGGGGAGAGAGCCAGGCGCCCTAGCGGATGCAGCAGCTCAGACCGCCTGGGATACCGCAGCCGCCGCGCCACCAGTAGTTCGGCCGGATCCGGCTCAGCCACGTAGCCGTAGAGCCGGGCCGTCGCCAACGGCACCTGCCGACGCGCCCACGTGACGTCCCGCGCGCCCTCCGGCCATGGCTCGGTCCACACCAAGCGGGGCAGCGGCGTACCCGCAGGATCTGGTACCGCCACGATCCACGGCTGCGACACCATCCGGACAGTGCGGAAGCCGTCGTCCCACGCCGGGCGCCACCGGCCGGAGCCGATCCCCTGGCGGAGGGCGTCCAGGGTGCTGCGGCTCAGTACCGGTCCCGCAACCTCGGCCAGTGCTACCACCGCCGCCTCAGCCTCGTCGCGGCCCTCGCGCAACGCCAGCTCCGCACGACGTAGGGCCGCCACCGCCCCGCTGTCCCTTGCCGATGCCCCCACCACTCAGCTCCCCCCACGGACGGCGGCACGCAGTATGCGCGCCGCGAGGATCGTCCCGGGAAGCCAGGAACTGATGGGCCCTCCCACGGATGTGGCCACCTCGTGCGCCGTATCGCCGTACCGTTCGGCGGCGGCGCGCATCACCTCCAGCAGATGGCCCAGATCGAGGAGGACGGTGGGGTACGCGGCACTGGTGCGGTAGCGCCACTGCACCCGGCGGACCGCCAGGTGCACTGTGACCACGGCGTCGCCGGGCGCCAGGAGAGAATCCCGCGCCAGGGCACGCCCCAAAGCGGTGACATCCGGCCGCTCGTCGTCGGTGAGCGCCACCAGCTCGTGACGATCCGGGTCGTACGCGTGCACCGAGAGAAAGCCGTCGGCCCAGTGGCAGGCGACGGAGAGGTCGAAGGGGTGTGCCGCGCCGTGGGACGGCGGCACTCTTCTGCTGCGCGGCAGAGGTCCGATCGCGGCATCGTCGACGACGGCATGAGCGAGATACAGCACCCCGCCGAGCGCCTCCAGCGGATGCCCGCCGTGGTCGATGAGCGGATGGGGCAGCCGCACCCGGGGCGCGGCCTGCGGAAGGTCGGGTAGTGCCGACGGGGGCCGCTCCTCACGGGCGTACGACCCCATGAGCGCGATGTCGTCGCCAGTGAGGCCAGGATCGCGATAGTCGACCGGCGCCGCCATATTCGCCAGGTCCCAGTCCCGCAGTGCCGGCGATTCGTAGCTGCCAGCCCCGGTCGGCTCCGCTGGACCAAGCAGTCCGGCGGTCTCCAGCGAGGCAAGACAGCCAGCGACGGCGGAGTCCGGCACTCCGGCCTCGAGCGCCAGCTGCTCCACATCGGCACGGTCGGCCACCGGCCGCCCAGCCAGCGCGCCGATGAGTCGCCAAAGCGCGCTGTTCCTGAGCACGACGCCACGGGCGCCACCGCGTCCGGCGACATCGACGAGCCAGCGACCGTCCCAATGGATGAGCGCACCGGTGCCCGGCAGTGTCCATAGATCCCGCAGGTGCTCCCCTGTTCGCGTGGTGGTCATGCCACGCCCCCCAGGAACTCGGGCGTCAGTCCGCCCTCGGCGGAACGGCACACGGGGGAGAAATGCCGTGCCCCCGGCTGAACCACGCGCACAACATGCAGCCCCAGGGCGTCGGTGAGTTGATCACCAAAGTCGCAGTACGCCGTGAGGGCCCCGAGACCGTCAAGCACCGAGTGAAGCGATGCGCCCTCCGGCCGGTCGCCACCGCGGCCGCCGCTGGACGGGTCCACCGCCGCGAGCTCGCCGCCCGGCACGCACGAGTCGTCAACCGGAAACGCCCGGCGGAATCGCGCACCGAAGTCGCTGGTCACCGGCGTATGCCCAGTGGCCGGGCCGAACCTGGCGCCGCCCGCTGAGGTGATCGAGATAGGGGGCGTTGTGTGCATCTGGTACGCCTCCCGGCAGGCATCACGAACCGCAGTCCCGACATCGACCGCTGCGCCGCTTCCAAATGCCGCCATGGCGCTTCGGCCACGCCCCGGTGTGAGGACGAGACAGCCAGCCACGTACCAGCCGCTCCGACGGATGTGCCACACCTCCACGGAGCTGGCGGGCAGGGCCTGGCCGCCCCCGCGTAACCAGGCACGCGCAAGCGCGCTGTGTCCGGCGCACCGGCGGCTTCCCCGGTCGGTCCACCACACGTACAGCGCGGTCCGTTCCAATTGCTCGCGGGCGCCGCGGAACAGGGCCGACTCCCTGAGCGGGTGGGCTGCCATCCCAGTGGAATCCGTCCGTACGCCGGGGCCGGGGTGGCGGCGCTGCGAGTCGACCACCGTACGGTCGAGAGGCAGCCAGGTGGTCTGTCCGTCACGTATGTTGTGCGCCGACACCCACCAGCGCGGCGTGCCGTCGGCCTTCCCTGGCACGGCATGCCCGGCTCCCGCCGGGCGTACCGTGAAACGGGTCCGCTCCCGGGGCCGCCCCAAGGTGCACCGGCGCTCCAGCGCCTCCACCCAGCCCACCGTCAGGGCCTCCTCGGGCGTATTGGCGGCGCCGCCGCCGACCACAGCCAGATGACCGCGAGTACCACGGGGCACGGTCAGGACGACATCCGACAGCCACAGCCCAACTCCCGCGTCATGGACGACCTGCTGACCCAGTAGCGGCCCATCGGGCAGCGTGTCGCTGTCCGGCTCGGCGGTCTCCGTCTGAACGCCGGCCCGGTCGTAGGTATCGCCCGGATGCCGGGGACAGGACGGGTGCAGGACCGCGGGCGTGCTCCCAACGGCGGGGCGGCCGTGGCTCGTTGTCGGCTGCGCCGACTCACCATGACCGGCCCCGGGAAGCCCCTTCCTCAAGACGTTCCGTTCCGCCTTCCATAACGAGCGGCACGTCTCGCACGGTGACACGGGGAGCGCGAGGCTCCAGGGCACCGCCTCCGCGCCGGAGGCCGGACCGCGGTGGTGTGCTGCGCGGCCGGTCGCCGTCATGGCAGCACCACCCCGTACAAGGGCAGCCGGAGCGGCTGGTCCGGGTGGAGCAGAAGGGACACACGGTCGTCGAGGAAACCGCCCACCGGGCAGTTCGCGACACCCAGGAGATGCAGGGCGAGGGTGAGATTTTGCCCCATGTGCCCCGCTTCCAGCAGCGCGTAGCGGTATCCCCGTTCCCCGTACCGGGCTCCGTAGACCTCCATATCGGCGGTCAGCATCAGCAGCGCGCGGGCCTCCGCCGGGCGGATGACCGTGGTTCTGAGGATCCCGGGCACATCGGCGCTGGGCCCGTCCCCGTCCTTCCGGGGCACGAGGGTGCCGCCGGAACTCCACGCATACACAGCGGGAGTCATGCCGTCGACGTCCTGCACGATGACGTCCAGGGACACCGCGTAGCAGCCCCCGGCACTGGGGTAGGGGTACCGGCCGGAGCCCGGATCCGGCGCGAGAGCCGCCCCGAGCGCCCGTTCCAGCAACCTGCCCTCCAGCCTGCCGGCTCTCTCCCGGCTGGAACGGCGCCCTGCGGTCACCCGTACCAGTTCCTCCAGACCATCCTGGCCGGAGGTACGGGTATCCGGACCGTCCGCGCCGTTCGGCGCCTCCGGCCCCGCCCCGGGCAGCAGACCGGCGGGTCTCGGCTCGGGGAAGTTTCCGAAGGTGCTGGTCCGGTGGAAACCCAGCGCCGCCTGGACGAACCACTCTGCGGGCGAATCCTCGTCCACAACTTCCGCCACGCTCATCGGCTCCGCTCCTAACCGGCTGCGACCAGATAGACGCCCGACTCCTCGAAGCGCTGTGTGCCGAGCAGACCGTCCACCGATTCCGGTAGATGCGCGGGCGTGGGGAACGTCGTGAACCCCAGCGCCGTCAGGGCCACTAGGTAGCGCTGGGCGAACTGGCCGAGGATCGTCATCACTGTCCGATATGCCCGCGCGTCATGCGCGTACCGGAACATGTGACGCTCCCACACCACGGACATCAGCAGGGCGAACGAGCCCCCGCCCGCTCTCTCCTGGCCGCTGAACGCGCTGCGAACATCTTCTCTGAGCAGGCCCCGCCGGACCAGACAGAGTCGGTGGCCGTCCGGGTCGTAGTGGTAGAGACCGGGCTCGACGCCTTGGACGTCAAAGGCAGCGATGTAAGTCTCGATGTCCCCATAGGTGTTCTCCAGTAGCACGGAGGGACGACTCAGGTACTCCTGCTCGGCCCGCCTGCGCAGTTCCACGAGCGGGCGGTTCGCATCCCGCAGCACCCGGCTCATCAGGGCGGATGTCATGATCCGCTCGGACCACGGGACATGGGTACGGCGCGCCAGCAGGACCTCACCGAGATCACGCTCGGGGTACGGATCCGGCTCGGGCAGCGGAAGGCGCACGTCGGTGTCGACATGCTTCCAAAAGGACGGTGTACCGTACTGTGCCATGCGTTCCCGCAGAACAGCGTCGGGGTCGTTCGGGCGTGCGGCGTCCGCCACATCGCCGTAGGGCTGCCCCTCTGTGCGGCAGTGGAGGATGAGCGCGTCGAGCCACCCGTACTTCTGCCAGCGCTTCGCCTCTTCGAGGAGCGGGTGCTCAAAGGAAGCATCCCTCAGCACTCCGGACGAGATGAGCTTGGCCACTACCGCCCGGCACCGCTCCCGCTCCCATCCTGCGACCTCCTCGCACAACTCGGTTAGCTCTTCCTCGCTCCGTGGCTCCGTAAGCCGGCCGAGGAAGGTAAGGAGCCGCACATCAGGCAGACGGACGGATGTGCCCTCCAGTAGGAGGTCACACACGAGCGGTTCCTCAAGCCGAACCCTCATCAATTCATTGAGGGTGTATGACGCCATGACTTCCATCTGTTCCCTTCCTACGCGAGTGCCATGAAGGCCAGGGCGGGGTTTAGCAATCGGTCATTGCCCAGTGCTTGTGCCACTGCCGACTCGTTCATCGAGAAGGCGCGCAAGGTTCGCCAGCCCATTCCCGAGGCCACCATCGCCATCGTTTCAAGGACGTGTCCGGCATCATAGTGAAGAACGCGGTACGAATGGCTTTCCCGGTATCTGTACATGCTGAGTTCGGCGCGGCTCGTCAGGATCAGCACGGCCGACGGGGATGCCATGTCCCAACGGGAAACGCCTATTACCTTCTTCTCAACCCATTCCGTGTCGATCCCCTCCGCTACACATTCGAGGGCATGTTCCTTGACGGAATAGTGGTACATCCCCCGGTCGAGCCCCTCGATGTCAAGGGCCAGGACGTACGCCTCAGTGGGGTGCCGGCTGCCGCCCGACGGACTCGCCTTGCGGATGTGCTCTCCGGTGACCGGAAGCTTCTTCGTGCCCACCTTTCCGGCACCAAACCAAAGGACCTGCACGAGGTCCTGGACGGTGCGTGGCGACGACGCGCCGAACGTGGGTCGTCCCGGAGAATCCAGGATGTCGGCAATCGGGATGCCCACGGCCGTGCGGGGCGGAGGAAGGGAGATGACGCGGTCGGCTACCGGAGGCATGTGGAGCGGTGGTGGCTCCTCCTCGCGGGTGTAGTCCCGCATGAGAGCCACGTCGTGCCGCTGGCCATCCTGGGCGCTGTAATCCACGCGCGGAATCGCGTCGGTGGCTGCCTGGTAGCCGAAGGCGTCGGCCCAGCCGTACGCGTGCCACAGCTCCCGGCCGGCGAAGAGGTGCCGTTGGCCGGGGGTGTCTTCTCCGACGAGCACGCCGAGGTTCAGCAGGCGGTCGGTCTCTCGCTCGGCGACCTCCCGGGACACCCCGGTGCGCTCGGTGATCCACGAGGCCACATCGTCTCGCGGAACCCACTCCCGTAAAGTGAGCAGCAAGGTGAGCAGGTGCTCGTCATGCAGGAGGCGCACGCTGTACGAGCGCAGCCCGCACGGGCTGTGCACGTACGACCGTTGGGCCACGCGCCGTAACTGAAGGTCCATCGCACAGCGGACGCGCACAGCGTCATCGTCCTTTCATCCGGGCGTCGAGTCCTGTCTCCACGGCCGCGCGGCGCGCCGACGGCTCGGACAGGAGGTAACGGATCTCCATCGCACCGGGATCGGACCCGGAGGGGGCGGCCGTAGCGTCCGGCCGCCAGCCACCCTTCTCGTAGAAGGTGCGGCCCCGTTCGTTGCGCTCCAGCACCCACAGGTACGCGGTCCGCGTGCCCTTACCGGCCCATACGGAGAGCGTGGAGAGCATTAGACTGTGCCCAACGCCCTGGCCCCAGCATTCCGGCCGGGCGTAGAAGGCGTAGAGCTCTTCGGTGTCCGGCCGCTGCCGGAGGTCATCGTCACGGGCCGGTCCAAAGGCCGAGAATCCCGCGATCCGTTCCCCGTCGTCGTGGACCAGCACATGGGCGAACGCCTGGGCTGCCGCTGCAATCTGCGCGCGCCAGAAATCAGTGAGCGCGGCCGTGTCGAGACCCTCGAGTTCCGCGGCCGTCAGGATGCTCGCGTAGGCGTTGCGCCATGCGCTGGCCTGGACCTCCGCGATCTGACTAGCATCACTCTCTCGTGCCTGTCGGACGCCTACGCAAACCGGGTCATGCGAATCCATGTGCAGCACTTCCACTCCGTACGGGGATTGGGCCCGGGTGCCCGGCCGCAGCGAACCGCGTCGGGCACCCGGGGGCAGTTCAGCAGATGCAACCCTGCTTCAGGAGCGAGGGCACCAGCTCAACTTCCTCGATCTCGATCTCGAAGACCGCGGCGTCGGCGCGCTCCTCGTGCATCGGGTTGATCTGAGTCGTCGAGGGGTCAGCGAACTGGGAATTCATGAGGAATCCTTTCTCGGTTCGATCAGGACGACTTCAGATTATGCAGCGAGCTTGCCGACGACAAGGGGGGTAGTTATTAGCTTCGGCCGACACCAGTCACTTCCGCCTCCTTTCGATTCCGGTCAAGTGGGCTCTTTTCGATGGAACGACAGAAAAGCCCGCATCCCCATGGGATATGCGGGCAGCTTCCGTGCCGGTATGAGGCGCCGCGGACGGGCGCACACGGTCATTCCACTGTCGCGCCGCACTTCTCAAGCTGATGGGCAATCCAGTGCCAGTTCTGGGCGCACTCACGCGCCAGTTGGGCCACCTGACCGCTGCGGTGCGGCGGCACCCGGGCGACCAACTCGGCGCAATCCTCCGGCTTGACCATGTGCGCGCCCAGCCAGGACAGCAGCGATCTGCCCGACCGGCTGAGCTTAATCGACGGATCTTTCATCAGTTGCTCAACGATTCTCCCGGACTTGACTGTCCGATCGGATGCATCCTCACTCGGTGCAGGGGGCGTCGGCTGAGACAGGGCCGGGCCCTTGGCGCGGCAACCGGGGCGCTGACGTGGCGGGACCGGGTCCTCGCCGCGGCCTATGCGTATCCGCACGTCCCGTGCGGTGGCGGGCGAGATACCCGCGAGGCTGGCCACTTCCCGCAGCGTCGCGTCAGGTCGTTCCGCGAACAGCTGGCCAGCCAGCGTTCTGCGCCGGGCACCGTCGGTTGGCCGCAGCCGGCCGTCGCGGCCCAGCCGGGCCTCGGGTTGCGAAGGGTCCGCCTCGGGGAACTTGGTCTGCTTGTTTGACTGCGAGGGTTGCGCAGTTGAACGCTTGCGCACCGCAGCCACGGTGTGCTCGGACAGCCCCGTCTCGGCAGCGATGGCCCTATCGGACCAGTGCGGGTGCGAGGCGACGATGCGGGCGGCAGCGCTAGTGCGGTCGGCCAGGGTCAGTGGCAGCCCGTGGGTGATGTTCGCGCGCACGGCCAGGACGAACGCATCCCTCTCGTCGCCGTCGAACATGCGGGCACGAATTTCCGTGTCACCACGGATCTTTGCGGCATGTACGCGGTGTGCGCCGTCGATGACCTGCATTGTGCCTCGGTGGACGAGGACCGGTGGAAGTGGGTCGTGCGCTGCGCTGAGCATGCGGGCATGTTCGTCGTTCCGGCCGGACAAGCGCGGGGATCCCCCGGTGCACAGAGCGGCCAGGGGCAACGTCAGTGTCGGTAAGCAATCGGTCTCCATCACGTTGTCGGACGTACGAGGTGTCGGGCGGGTGCGATTCAGCTCAGCTGAATCTTCGTCTGCCTTGATGCAGCCGCCGGGACGGGGCGTACCGAGTGGCGTGACCACGTAGCCTGCCTCTCTGTCATGGAGAAGCCCGCAGTGAGCATGCGGGCCAGTCTTTGAGATGGTGTATGGCTATGAGCAGTGGACGGACCCTTCGAAGAGCCGCTCTTACCTGCCTGATGGGATGGCTGGGTGCCGCTGGCTCTGCCCCAGCTAGTCAACCGCGGGTTGAAAGCAGAACATCAAATCGTCCGCCAGTCGAACGGCGACGGTATGCTCGCACAGTCCCGGAGTAAAAGACCCTAACGATCGCCGACGGCGGCTACCCAGGGACTGGACTGGTCATCCCGCACCGTCGCGTGCGCGGCCAGACCGAGCTCCCGGGCTGGAAAGAGGATCACAACAGATCCCACAAGCAGGTCCGAGCCGGGTTGAGCACGTCTTCGCGCACATGAAGACCTGGAAGATCCTCCGCGACTGCCGCCTCAAAGGCGACGGAGTACACCACGCCATGCTCGGCATCGCCCGCCTGCACAACCTCAACCTTGCCGGATGACAGGCAAGTTCACAGACCGGCTGTCCTCGCCGACGGCAGCCTCGAGATCACTTACGGGACAGCCTTTACGGTGCGGTGATGTTCAACAGTCGAGGCGGCTGGCGCCGCGATACCAAAGGCGATTGCGGCCATCGCGGTGGCCGAAATTACTCGCAGGGTATTACGCTCCACGTAACTTCTCCCTGTGCTTTCCGCGCGACGTGGTACAGCCGTGATCTTTGACGGGAATGCGGCCGCTTTCATTCCCGTAAGAGTTACTTGATCACGGGCCCAGAGGAGGCACCGTGAGGCAGCTCACAATGCAGCATCAGAATTACCTTCAACGCGATAGGGTTCTCCTTCAACAATGCGGCTACAAAATGGAATGCAGGTTGCTGCTGGCCGTTCCTCAGTCTCGGTGCCGCAGGTCGGATCAGTGAGCCCTGTGCAAGTTGGCGACGTTGACCACGTGTTGGATGGGCTTACTGAACGAAAAAGCTCCTGGTAGACGGTGTCACAACCAAGATCTACCGTGCTGCCAGGAGCTTCGAGTGCTTGTGTACCCGTCGGCGATCGACCTGTCCAGCCGTACCTTGCGCTACCTGACAGGGCAACTGGCCGCGCGGCGGCGCGGAATCGGCACTCGATGGCGACGTCTGACAGCCGGGCGCCAGGCTCTGCTCGTCCTGGCTCATCTGCGGTGCGGTGACACTTACGCCCATCTCGCCGCTGGCTTCGGGACCGGTGTCGCGACGGTATACCGCTACATACGCGAGGCCACCGACCTCCTGTCCGCCCTAGAGAGTGTCTCTTGAATGAGGCGGCTGATCGGTGGATGGCAGGCTCTGGGACACTCGGGCAGTGGATGAAGCGACTGCTCTCGAACTGATTCGCCTGGCCGATGGGTCCCAGGTCGTCAGCGTCTGGCTTGCCGATCGTGTGCCGGCGTGGGACCCGGACTACTACGCTGCCGATATCGTCATCACCAGCGACTTCGTGAACGTTCAGCTTCGGATCCTTGTGACGCTTGAAGACCTGGATCACTGGACCGGAGCCCTGGACCGCATCGAGGCGGACGAGCTTCAGACTGCCGACGGGGACGTACTCACCGTCGACTGGCCCCCCGCAGGCAACGACGGTTACCTCCGCTTCATCGCGGACGATCCCTATGTGGTGGAAGTCCATGACCAGACCCAGACGCGGATCTCAGTGAGGGTCCCGCTCGATATGGACGAGGGGTGGATCCCTGAGGCACGTCAACGCCTCCGGGACGTGCAGAGGCTTCTCAGTCCGGGCGACTGACCTCGTGGGCCGGGTCAGTGCCGGGTCCAGATGAGGATGGCGGCAAGATGAAGTGCGGCCTCATAGGCGATGGCGAGCTTGTCGGTTCTCATTGCCAGCCCCCGCCATTGCTTCAGGCGGTTGATGCATCGCTCGACGGTGTTGCGCTGCTTGTATGCCGCAGCGTCGAACCTTGGCGGGCGACCGCCCGCGCGGCCCCGTCGCAAGCGGTGGCCCACCTGGTCGGCGGGTTGAGGGATGACAGCCCGGATGCCACGGCGACGCAGATACCCGCGAATCGCGCGGGATGAGTATGCGCGATCCGCAAGGACGACCTCCGGGCGGGTTCGTGGCCTCCCGAGACCGGTTCGCGGAACGCGGATCCTGGCCATGACGACCTCGAAGGCTGGTGCGTCACCGGCCTGGCCTGCGGTGACGTGAAGGGCGAGTGGTCGCGCCCGGCTGTCGCTGGCCAGGTGGACTTTCGTGCTTAGGCCGCCGCGGGAGCGTCCGAGGGCGTGATCATCGGGTTCGGACCGGCCCGGTGCCCCCTTTTCCTGGCTCCGGCCGCATGGTGGTGAGCTCGGCAGACGGTGGAGTCCACCGATACCGTCCAGCCCACATCGTCCTGAGCGTCCGCCGCGGCCAGGATGCGCGCGAGGATGTGCTCCCAAGTGCCGTCAACGGCCCACCTGATCAGGCGTTTGTGCGCGGTCTGGAACGACCCCAGCTCGGCGGGCAGATCCCGCCAGGGAGAGCAGGTTCGGTACTTCCAGGCGATGGCCTCAAGGGTTCGCCGGTGGTCGGCCCACCGTCGTCCACGAACCGGATCGGCCGGCATCAACGGCTCGATCCGGTCCCACATCGCATCAGTAATCACCAACCGGACAGACACATCCGATCAACCGACCAGCCCATCAAAGAGACACGCCTTAGCTGCTGCGCCAGACCAGGGAGGCGGTGGAGTCCCTGGTGGAGCAGGTCCGCGACGACCCGTGCGCCGAGGTCGTCATCTACGCCACCGACCCGGCGTACCCGTTACGGCATGTCCGGCGACTCATGAGCGGAGCCATAGCCGGATTGCTGCGACGGTGACCGTCCCCCGGAAGACATAGGCTCGCTTGTCGAACCGTGTAGCCGCGGCGCGGAAGCCCTTGAGGGCGTTCACCGTGCGCTCGACTTCGTTCCTGTGCGCGTACCGGTCCTGCTGGAAACCGGTGGGTCTGCCGCCCGCACTGCCACGGCGTCGGCGGTGGGCCTGCTGGTCCCGGCGCTCGGGGATCGTGTGCCGGATCTGCCGTCGTCGTAGGTAACGGCGGTTCCGGCGGGAGCTGTACGCCTTGTCCCCGCAGAGGTGGTCCGGACGTGTCCGCGGGTGTCCGCCGGCCAGCCGTGGGACGCGGAAGCCGTCGAGGAACTGACGGCTTGGACACCTCCTGGCGGCGGAGCTGTGGGGCGGGGTGTCGCTCTCGGGCGCACGCAAGTTCTGTCGGCTGGCCAGCTCCGGTGAGACCCGGCGCCGAGGTGCGATCGGCGCCCGTAGTCACGCTGGGGTGCATAGCGTGGCCACCAGGAATGTCAGCACAGCCAGGGACAACGTGGCGCTACCGGCGAAAGCAACACCACCGCGGGTCAGGACGGTGGTGCGGGAGGCCCCGCCCAGGTGGGCCAGCAGACCGGCTCCAGCAGCCGCCAGGAGGCAGAAGAGCGCGTCGATAGCCAGAACCAGAAGCACGATCACGCAATGGATGGAGATGGTCATGCGTTCCCCCTGAAGTTCGCGGATGGCGGATTAGGGCGAGCTTCGGGGTTTTCCCGTTCGTCGGGGCTCGACCGAACGAAGATGGACGACATCGGTCAACTTCAGGCTCCGGAGCGGAGGTAGGGCGTGAACGATGATCCGCTGGCCGAACTCTCCATGAGGCTACGCACGCTCAGAACCCAGCGAGGGCTGAGCATGGGCGGACTGCAGCAGCGGTCTTCGTTGGGCAAGACCACTGTCAGCCAGGCACTCAACGGCAGCCGAGTGCCGTCGGAAGCAACCGTGGTGGCGCTGGCCCAAGCCTTGGGCACACCGGCCGAACCGCTGTTAGTCCTGCGTCAACACGCGTGCCCTGCTCCCGTGGACCAGGCCGCGCCACGTTCAAGGCCGCAGGTGCTGGTGCCGTTCGAGGAACGCTATCGGCGCTACGTGGCAGATCAGTACGGGCATCTGACGGTGGTGGGGCTCGACCTGGGCAGGCCCGACCGCGGATGCTGGCCGCTCGATGCTGCATATCTGAGCCTGGAGCTGGCGCAGGCCTCGGACGACTGGCAGGTCACGAGTGAACGCGAGATCTCCTCGGCCGTCGTACGGCGCGCGGAGCAGGCCCTTTCCGGACAACGCCGCGTGCTGCTGAAAGGGCTCGCCGGGAGTGGGAAGACGGCATTGCTGCAGTGGCTCGCGGTGACCACGGCCACCAACACCCTCCCGGAGAAACTCGCCGGCTGGCACGGGCGGACACCCTTCGTCCTCCCCCTGCGGACACTGATCAGGCGCGGCCCCCTGCCCCTGCCACACGAGCTCCTGGGGGCGACCGGCTCACCCCTGGCCAGCACGCAGCCGGACGGCTGGGCCGACGCCGTCCTCTCCGACCGGGCCCTCCTCTTGGTCGACGGAGTAGACGAGGTGCCCCAGGAGCATCGGCAGGCGACCAGGCAATGGCTGGAGGCGCTCTTGGCGGCGTACGAGAGCCTGCATGTGGTGGTCACGACCCGACCCTCGGCCGTCCCGGAAGGCTGGTTGGCGCATCGGGGGTTCACCGAGCTGGCAGTGCGGCCCATGAGCGCAGCTGACACCCGGGTGTTCATCAGCCGCTGGCACACCGCGGCCCGCCAGAACGCCGGCAATGATGCGGAACACGAGCACCTGCGGGAACTCGAGACGGCCCTTCAGGCCACCGTGCGGGCGCAGCGCGACCTGTCACAGCTGTCGACCACGCCCCTGATGTGCGCGCTGATCTGCGCCCTTCACCGCGAACGCCGCGGCCACCTTCCCCGTGGCCGGATGGAGCTTTACCGTGCCGCACTATCGATGCTGCTGGTCCGCCGTGACCACGAGCGCGGTATCCGCCTCCCCGACGGCATCCGGTTTACCGAGGCCGAGAGCACCCGGCTGCTCCAGCGGCTGGCGTACTGGCTGATCCGCAATCAGCAGACAGAGATGGACCGCGCCACCGCTCTCGCTCTCCTGGCCGACGCACTGCCAGCCATGCCGGCCGTGGCCGCCCAGGGCACCGCAGAACAAGTTCTCGAGCACTTGATCAGCCGCACCGGTCTGTTACGGGAACCCACCGCCGATACTGTCGACTTCGTCCACCGCACTTTCCAGGACTACCTCGGCGCCCAGGCAGCTACCGAAATCCGCGACTTCCCCCTCCTGGTCAACCACGCCCACGACGACCAGTGGGAAGACGTCATCCGTATGGCCGTCGCGCACGCCCGCCCCCAGGAAGCCGCCGCTCTACTGACCGATCTCATCAATCGGGGAGACCAGGAAGCGACACA
The DNA here is from genome assembly GCF_055582085.1 of Streptomyces sp. NPDC042259. NCBI lineage: Bacteria > Bacillati > Actinomycetota > Actinomycetes > Kitasatosporales > Streptomycetaceae > Streptomyces > Streptomyces sp. NPDC042259. Next base: position 50,095 of record NZ_JBVJDW010000021.1, read on the forward strand.
CCAGCCGCGCCTGCATCTGCTGGCAGCCGCAAGCCTGCACTACGCCACCGAAATCAACCCGGCCGTCCGCAACCTGGTCGAGCAGCGCGCCGGCACACTGCTGCCGCCCCGCTCCCCCCAAGAAGCCGATCAGCTCGCCGGGCTGGGACCCGGGATACTGGACCTGCTGCCACGCAGTGCGCACGGACTGCACGGCGACGAAAGCAGCGCCGTCATACGCACTGCGGCCACCATCGGCGGCGAGCAGGCCTACGCCGTGCTCCAGCAGTTCGCCTCGACGCTACCGCCGGCGAGGCAGAACTCGTCTCCCGACCACGAGCTGTGCGCGGCATGGGCGAATTTCGATGCGCAGGAGTACGCCCGCGACATTCTGCTCCCCCGCCGTACGAGTTCGCAGTCTCCCGGCCTTACCGTGCGCACCCGGGAGCAGGCCGACACACTGCAGCTTCTCCACCCCATCCGACAGATCACCTTCCGCGGAGACTTCACCGCCAAAGAGATCGCATCCCACCTATCACCTGAGCACACACGGCTCCTGCAGATCTTCGAAGGCCAGGAACTAGAGAATCTTCAGTTCGTCCGTGACCTGCCCGTCCTGAACAGCCTCTCCCTATCTGGGTGTGCGCGGATCAATCATCTGAAGGACCTGGCCGGCCTTACCCTGCCTCGTCTAGGACTGCTGCACGCACCCGAGTCCTTCTGCTTCGAGAGCCTCGCAGGCTTGCCCGGCCTCACCCATCTCTCCCTCTACACCATTCTGCCCTGGAGAAACCTGCACCGCCTAGCGGCACCCGAGGGCCTCTCATCGCTGGCTTTCGGCGGCTGGATCTCATCGTCGATCACCGGAATCACCCGCTTCCCCCGCCTAAGCAGGCTCATCGTCAACCACCTGCTCGATGAAATCGAATGGGAAGAAATCGCAGCCCTGCCCCACCTGACCGACCTCTGCCTCGGCGAATGCGACCTCGGCAAAGCTCCCCACATGCCAAGCCTCCAACGACTATCACTCTCTTCAGAACGCAGCGACCTGCGCCTGGGCCTGCTCCCTGACCACTTCCCCAACCTCGGTCACCTCTCCCTCAACTGCCGGAACTGGGTACCCGACCTCACCCTTCTTCAAGAGATCTCAGGACTACGCATCACCCTCAGCAACACACAGCAGGCGATCGGCCTCAACGCTTTTCCACCCGGCGCGGTCCGCATCCATCCCCGCCCCCGAACACCACCCACAGGACCACCCGTCTAAAGCGTGTTGCAGAACGCTGTGGATCGGGCATTTCCCTTGTATGTGTGGGGCGTTGAGGGCTGAGCCGTTGTGGGTGGAGACGTTCACGGGTCTGCGGATGCGGCAGTTCGAGCGGCTCCTGAAGGTCGTGCGGGAACGCGGCGGAAACGGTCCCGGCGGTGGCCGGCCGTGGTGTCTGCCGCTGGCAGACCGGGTGCTGCTGGTGGCCGTCTACTACCGCACGAACCTCACCATGCGGCAGCTCGCCCCGCTGTTCGGCTGCTCACCGGCGACGGTGTGCCGGGTCGTCCAGCGGCTGCGGCCGCTGCTCGCGATCGAGCCGGCCGCACGCCCCGCCGACGCGGTCGACCGGTTGTGGATCGTGGACGGCACCCTGATCCCGGTCCGCGACCGGAAGGTCGGAGCATCCTCACGCAACTACCGGTTCTCGGCGAACGTGCAGGTCATCATCGACGCCGACACCAAACTGGTCATCGCCGCGGCCCGGCCGGTGCCCGGCAACACCGCCGATGCGAAAGCGTGGCGGGACTCCGGCCTGGCCGACCAGTGCGACGGCGTGACCGTCCTGGGTGACGGTGCCTACAGCAACACCGGACTCCTCGTCCCGCACCGCAAACGCCCCGGGCGGGCTCTGCTGCCCGGCGAGGAAGAAGACAACGCCGAACACCGACGGGTCCGGGCCCGCGTCGAGCACGCCTTCGCCCGGATGAAGCACTACAAGATCCTCCGCGACTGCCGCCAGCGCGGCACCGGTCTCCACCACGCGGTCCAGGCCGTCGCCCACATGCACAACCTCGCCCTCGCCGCATGACCAGACCGACCCCAAAACGGACCCTGACCTGCCCGGACACGACCTTCTGCAACACGCTTTAGGAGTGGTCGCAGCTTGAGTCCAATGGACCGCGGCCCCACCTCATCTTTGGCACGCCTGCGTGATAGAGGCACCCTTGCGCAAAAGCGCAACTTACGGAAATGTCCAGCACCGATGAAAGGCTAACCCTTTCTCTTTTTGCGACTCAATTTATTAGGCGCTACTGTCTCCGGCAACCTCCCTCGACGGGGCAAAACCCTCTGAGGACCCATTCAATGTGCGAGGAAAGGCCCTGTGCAGCCAGCCACTGTGTCGGCCCCCAAACCTCACCGGGCCTCGTCTCGTGCGCATTACGCATGAAGGACTGTACGTGAATCGCAGCACCACGCGTATCCGCATGACTGTAATCTCTGCCATGTTGGCTGGAGCTGTCGCCATCACCGGTATCGGCACTGCACACGCCGCCGAGATCGGGAACTCTGACAACAATTCGAGCGCCGCTGTCGACGGTGAGGCCACCGCTGAGCAGGTCGATGAGCTGGCCCGTTACCTTGAGGCCATCATCGACGGAAAGATCAAGGACGCTGAGGGGAACTTCGACTACGAGAAGACTCGCGCAGAGTACGGCGTGGCATTTGCCGACGCCATCGCCCATGAACTGGACGCCAAGGCGCATGAGTCCGAGGAGGCCGCCACCCGCAGCTACACCTCGTGCCTGCTCAAGGCCGTCGGTCTCGGTGGCCTGGGCGGAGCGACCTCGGCCATCGTGGCCAAGCTGAAAAAGCGTCACTTCCAGGACGCCGCCCGTCTTATCATCAAGGAAGCCGCTAAGCGAGGCATCAAGGTGGGCGTCAAGGGCGGGATCGCCGGCATGGCTGCCCAACTAGGCGCCGCCTCCGTCTGGTGCGCCACGCCATGGGCCTGACCACAGCAATATCTCCTAGGTAGGCAGGGGCGCGGACGGGCTTCCGCGCCCCTTCTCCTGCCTACTGATCACCAACTACGGACCGCAGATGTTTCAGATAGCCCTCGAACTGGTCCCGGCCCTTATCGGACAACCGGACGTGAGTGCGCACACGACGCCCCCCATCCCGCAACTTGGCCAGCTCCACCACCCCTGCATCCTCAAGTATCCGAAGCTGCCGTGACAGCTCCGGCGAGTCCAGGTCCAACGCCTCGCGCAGGTCGGCGAACGAGGCGTTGTGGACGCGGCGCAGCGTACCGAGCACCGCCAGGCGCACCGGTGAGTGCATCAATGTCGTCAGAGCTTCTCGGTGCTGTCTGCCGTCGCCCATCAGGCCCTCCACCGGAGCGCGAGGTACACCAGCAGCGCCAGCGCGGGGGCAGCAGCGGGCGCCACAATGCCCACGGTCGACTCCGGCGTGTCCCAAAGGACATTCCCGGCTGGGAGCCCAAGCAGAACACCGGCGGAGAACCCGAGCCTGCTCTCGAAGCGCGAGTGGGGTCGGCGTATGGGCCGCTCGTGATGAAAATAGTTCCATCCGGCCACGATGGCCAGCGTGGTGAGACAGGCCGGTACGCCGACAACGAGGGGCACTCGCCGGTCGGCGGCCGCCCACAGGATGGCGAAGACGGCAGCAACTGAAACGAGTCCTACCGCTCGCTCACCCGCGGAGGCAGACCTGGCCAGGACGGGCGCGCCTTCAGCGGCCGCGAGTTGCTCGGCGGCGGTCTTCCGGTCCATCAGGGCGTTCCCCTCCAATGTCATCGCACAGAACCTTGGTTGCAATATTGGCACTCGGTTGGCAATCCTGCAACTTTGCCCACCCGCCGCGGCAAGCCCGCCTACCACCGCGACGGACGCATGGTCGGCAACGCGCTCCTCGGCCCCGCCGCCAAACCCTCCCACTCGTCCGGAACCTTCCGCCGCCGTGTCTTCTGGTTGCTGCCGCACGACCGCGACAGCGACCCTGACGGTCTGTACGCCACCGGTGCCCCAGCCGAGGCTGTCGATCCCCGCACCTTGGACCCGCGGGTCAAGGGCAGCAAGACTGAACGGCCCGAAGGAGGACCGCCTTCCACTGCAATGCGCGAACTGGGCATAACGCTTCCGCTGTGACCGCCCGCTCGGGCCGGAGCGGACGGGAGGCGGGACACCGCGACGTCCGTTTCATGCAACAGTCTCGCTGTGCGATTTTCTGATCACCCGCTGTCAGTGGTCTCTGCAACATTCGCCGCAGCCCCGGCCCACGCCATGGTTGCGGCAAGCCGCCGCTTTCCCAGGACAGCGAGGAGAGACCTGTTCACGTCCTCGCCCTGGTCCGAGGGGTGATCGAAGAGGCGAACGACCCTCGCGCGGACCGCTACCGGTACTTCAAGTCGCTCTTCGGGCCGCGTTGCACGAAGCGGCAGCGATCTGCTGCGGTCTGCTGGAACCCGCAGGCACGGATTCGCGGGCCACGGCGGCCGGGCTGGACCTGTATGACCGACACCTGCGCTACCTCCCCGTTATGGCGGCCAAGTAACTGAGCGTTTGGTCCTGTGATTCGTGTTTGGTTCCTGACTCAGGTGTCGCGCCAGTTTGGGGTGGATTCGTTGGTGATGCGGCGGCTCATGAGGTCGATCATCGCGAGGTGAATCATGGCTTCGGAGCGGTGCGGGTGGGTCTCGTAGTCACGGGCGACTGCGGTGGTGCATGAGCCAGCCGATGCTGCGCTCGATGGTCCACCGGCGCGGAATAATCGTGAAGCCCTTGACGCCGGGAGGGCGTTGGACGGGGTGGACGTCGATGCCCAGGCGGGCGCCGTGATCGATGGCCGTGGTGCGGTAGCCGGCGTCTACCCAGGCCTTGCGGATGCGCGGGTGGTCGGCGGCGATGCGGGACAGCAGGTGGACGCCGGCCGCGGTGTCGGAGACGCTGGCGGCGGTGACCATCACGGCCAGCAGCAAACCGAGCGTGTCGCAGCCCAGGTGGCGCTTGCGGCCGATGATCCGCTTGCCCGCGTCTGTGCCCTGGTCCTTGAGCTGCACGTTGGCGGAGGTCTTGATGGTCTGGGAGTCGAGCACACAGGCCGAGGGTTCACCATGGTGCCCCTCCTGCTCGCGGACCAGGCGCCGCAGCAGCCCGGTGAGCTGCTCGAACACGCCGTCCTGCTGCCACTTCGCGAAGTAGCCGTAGACCGTGGCCCACGGGGCGAAGTCGTGTGGCAGGTAGCGCCAGGGGATCCCGGTGCGGTCCACGTACAGGATCGCGTTCATGATCTGTCGTAGGTCATGCCCGGGCGGGCGCCCGATGTCGAGGCCGCGGCCCCGGCGCTCGGCCCGCCAGGCGGTAAGGACCGGTTCGATCAGCTCCCAGCGGGCGTCGGAGAGGTCGCTGGGATAGCCGCCGCGCGAAGTCATGTTTCCGATGTACCGCGCAGCGGCCGGCCTGGCCAGCGGGCGAAGGGTCATGGGCCGGGACGGCTTGGGATGAGACAGGAGGTGCCGGAACGAAACAGGCAACTGCCGCCACATCAACGGCCAGTCGTCTCACTGCCCCCTTCAGCCTCCGGGCATCGGGACCGGAAAACCGCAACACATCTCCCCGAGACAGGACCAAACGCTCAGTAAGAGGTCGTTTTCATCTTGGATGCCTGTGTATCTGCCGATTTTCGGTGTGCGGGGTGGTGGTGATGTTGAGGCTAGGGGTGCGCTGGAGGTCTGCTGGCCGGATGGGGTGACAGGTGGGGCGGGATACAGCTTGTGCCTGTCTCATCCCAGGATGCCCGGCCTTCGCGGCTGTGCTTCCGTCGTCATTGCCGTACGCCTGGGCGCACTCGGTCCGGGGCGGTACGTCAAAGGCATGCCTGCGCGACGCTCGTATCCGAGTGATCTGTCCGATGCCCGCTGGGAGTTGATCGAGCCGGTGCTGTCGGCCTGGCGTTTCGAGCGCCGGGGCAGAGCGCTGGACTTCGGCCGCCGCCGGAGCACGAGCTGCGCGAGATCATGGACGCGATCTTGTATGTGGACCGCACCGGCGTTCAGTGGCGCTACCTTCCGCACGACTTCCCGCCCTGGGAAACGGTCTACGGGTACTTCGCGAAGTGGGCGAAGGAAGGCGTGTTCGCCCAGCTCAACGGCCTGCTCAGGGCACTCGTGCGGCAGAGGGAAGGACGGGATGCGGAGCCATCGGCCTGCGTGATCGACGGACAGAGCGTCAAGACCTCCACCAGTGTTCCCGTCTCCAGCCAGGGCACCGATGCGGGAAAGAAGATCGTGGGCAGGAAACGGAGCATCGTCATCGACACGCTCGGTCTCCTGCTCGCGGTGCTGGTCACCGCGGCCAGCGTGCAGGACTCCGTGGCCGGCACCCAGCTCCTCGGCCAGGCCGCCGCCGAACACCCCGGCATCCGCAAGGTGTGGGTCGACGGCGGCTATCGCCAGCACCTCGTCGAGCACGCCGCGACCCTCGGCATCGACATGGAAATCACCGCACGCACCCCCGGGGCCAGGGGGTTCACCCCGATACCCAAGCGGTGGGCGGTCGAGCGGACCTACGGATGGCTGATGCTCCACCGCCGCTTGGCCCGCGACTACGAGGCTCTTCCCGCACGCTCCGAAGCAATGATCCACCTCGCCATGACCGACCTCATGGCCCGCCGCCTCACCAACGAGAACACCACCTCCTGGCGCGATCCAAAACCATCATGAAGCCGCCAATTCCGGGATGAAACACTGGGATAAAACGACCTCTAAGAAGTCATCTCATTTGGTGAGTCTGCGGTAGCAGATGAGGGTGAAGGCGATGCTGGTGAAGGCCTGGAAGTGGGCGGCTTTACGCTCGTAGCGGCGGTGGAGGCGGCGGCAGCCGGCGAGCCAGGACATCGTTCGTTCGATGGTCCAACGGTGCCGGCCCAGCCGTTGTGAGGTCTCGATGCCCTTGCGGGCGATGCGGTTTCCCTTACTCAAGACAATGAGGTATCTCCGATAGTGAGATAGGGATTCCCTTTCACTACTCCGGGGGTTGATCGGTTTATGATCAGCGTCGGAGGTAGCTCATCATGCGCGTGGAACAGTTGGAATACCTGGCGGCGGTCACCCGGCTGGGGTCGTTGCGCCGCGCCGCAGAAGAACTGCACCTGTCACAGCCGGCGTTGAGCGAGACGCTTCGCAATCTGGAGCGAGAACTAGGGGTGAACCTTCTGGAGCGCAAGCGTTCGGGGGCGAAGATCAGTGAAGGAGGGCGCGAACTGCTGCCGCATATCGCCGGGGTGCTTGAGGCGGTCGACCGCCTCCGCGAGGCAGCCGACGAACAGCATCACATAAGCCGCACGCTGCGGCTGGGCACGGTGAATGCGGCTACCGTTACACTTCTGGCGCCGGCCATCCGCGAGTTCGGCGCCGCCCATCCTTCGACCCAGGTGGAAGTGGTCGCTGACCGGCAGGACGGTATCCATCAGCATCTCGCTGAGGGCGGCTTCGACCTGGGGCTGGTCAGTTACCTCCGAGATGACGACCCTCCCCCCGGCCTGCACACCACAGAACTGCTGCGTGGACGCCCGGTCGTCTGCGTCCGCCCTGACAGTCCGCTGGCTGGGCTTCAAACGGTCACCATCACCGATCTGCTGACCCAGCCATTGATCGTGATGCGCTCCGGCTATGTCATGCACCGTTACATCCACCGGCTCCTCAAGGGCCGTACACCGTTCTTCTCGTACTCGGCCGATGGTGCCGAAATGGGCAAGCTGATGGTCGCCGAGGGGCTCGGCGCCACCGTCCTGCCCGACTACAGCGTGCAGGGAGATCCCCTGGAGCGCAGTGGCGCGATCATCTACCATCCGCTGGCGGACGACACCACCGAACTCCGTGTCGTCATCCAGCGACGACGCACACACTCAGTACCAACGGCGGCCCGGGACCTGCACGCCATACTCGTGCGCCGAGCCGCAGAACGCCGCATGCGCAGAGTCTCAACGCCCCCACCTGACCTATCGGGGACCGGGAATCCGCGTTAAGCTTGTTGTTTAACCTCCGGCGGCTGTGACGTCGCGGAGTCGAGTGCTCGGGCAGAGGTAGAAGAGTTCGGGATCTCCCTCGTCGAGGCCGTGGAGCAGACCGACCGGGTGCCAGCTGGCGCGTTGTAGTAGTTGCTGCATGGGGTGGTTGGAGACGTTGGTTGATGTGAACAGCTTGGTGGTGGTGCATACGGTCTCGACGGCCGTGAGGAGACGTGCGCCCACACCTCGTCGGCAGGCGCTGGGGGCGACCATCAGCATGGTGACGAAGCCCTGCTTGAAGAAGCTGTACTCCAGCACGCTGTAACCCAAGGGTCCGGATGAGTCTCGGGCCATGAGGATCCCACCCTGTTCGCACCAGTGCCGGATGTTGTCCCGTCGTGTGTGGTCGCCTGCTGCCGCGACAGAATCGATCTTGGCTAACGCGGCCCAGTCCGATGGGTCTGCGCGGTCCACTTGAAGCCCGCTGAGGTTCTCGACGTCCATGGGTGCATCGTGCCAGCGTAGGGGCGGTTGGTGCTCGCCTATTGGTTTCGGCGGGGCTTGGTTCCCTTCTTGTGGTGTGCGGGGCGGCTGTATGCCTCGCCGGTGGCGAGGACTCTTCCCACGTCGTGTCGTGGGGCCCGGCGGTGATTCTTCGATCCCGGTGGCCTTCCGGGGCCAGGGCGGGACGGTTTCGGTGCACGGGCTGGTGAGCCGGCCTTCGCGTGCAGGTTTCTGAACCCTCTGCGGACGCGGGCGGGTGTCAGCTTGTTCGGCTCGGTGGGCTTCTCCCAGGGCCTGCGGAGGTCGGTGGCCAGTGGGCGGGCGAGGCGGAGCTGGGTGTAGGCGGCGATCACCAGCCACGTCCACCGGTCCGCCGCCTCCGGGCTGCGGAGTCGGGGCTTGGTCCAGCCGAGTGTCTGCTTGAACAGGCGAAAGGTGTGCTCAATGTCGAAGCGGCGGAGGAAGGACTGCCAGCAGCGGTCGACGCCCGCGATGGTGGCGCCGCTGCCCGACCACCACAGCCATACCGGCTTGTTGACCCCTCCACTGGGCAGCTTCTCCACGACCAGACGGATCACGGTGCCCTCGATGATGGGCAGCGGCCCATCGTGGTCGAGCCACGCGGCCCGGCGGGTCAGCCGCGGGTGAAGCCGGTCCCACGCTTGCGCGGTCGCCGTCCCATAGAGCCTGGTGTCCGTGGCCGTCACGGCCTGCTCGGTGCCCCAGGTCGTGGGGTCGCCGAAGACGAACTCGCGCCCGTGCTTCGGCGGCCGCCCGCCTTGGGGATAGGACAAGGCGTACTCCTTGAGCGAGGGCGTCGGCCGGCGCATCACCCGGTCCGATCGCAGCCGGCCGAGGATCTCGATGGGCAGGTCGCCCAGCAGGTGGGCGATGCGCGGGGCGTCGTATCCGGCGTCGAGCACGACCAGGACCTCCAGGTCGCCCGGCCGCCACTGGCCGGCGGCGACCAGCCGCTCGACGACCTCGCGGATCTGCCCCGTGGTCACCGCGGCGACGTCGGCGCCGGGCTCCAGGCGGACCGCGTCCAGCACCGCCGTCCAGGACGTGCGGCCACTCTCCAGCGCGACCACCACCGAGTACGGCCAGCCCGGCACCATCTGGTGTTTGCCCTCACCCCGGCCGAACGTGTGGCAGAAGGCCCGGTCAGCACAGGTGTTGGCGTCCGGCCGCAGCCACGGCGAGACGTCGACGGCCAGGACGATCCGGCCGTCCGCCGCCCTTGGCACCGACACCCCGGCCAGGCCGCGACGCAGCCGCGCTATGTCGATCCGGCCCTGGTTGAGTCCGCCGTACAGAGCCCCGTGCCCACGGCGGTGTTCCGGCGCGAGCGCGAGATCGACCAGCGTCCGCACCGGCCCCTCTGTACACAGCAACGCGTCGCACAGTTCGAACAACGCGTCGCCCCGCGCGGTCAGACTCGCGTACAACTCCGCCCGGAAGCGTGACACTTCCGCGAACGCATCCCGCAGGACGCCCTGATACCCCAAACTCACGACCACGGCCTTCGCGCTAGTTCCTCTGCCTCTGTGACGGAGCACAGGATCAGGCGAAGGCCGCCTTCGCGTCCGCTGAACTGCGGAAACGCTGGTCAAGTTCGAGTCGCGTTCGACGCCAGACCTTAAATGGCAAGTTAAGAGCCTGTTTTCGATCCTGAGCTGCGCGTTTGCTCGGCTCAGGATTCGAACGGTGGCTACATGAACACGACGACGTCACTGCCGTTGAGGACGTAAGGGAATGAGAACATCCCTGCGGCCGCAGGCCGGAGGGATGTTCTCACGGCGTTGGCAGTGAACATGCTGGCGGTCTCCGTGTGCCGCGTTGCGGGGACCACCTGTGTGGGTGAAGGCAGATCGTCTGCTTCGCGCCAGTTTGTATATATGACGAGCACCCAAATAGGGGCTATGAGGATGACGGGCGAGCCTTGCCGTCACGGCACTAGTGCCTGGCGTCTACGCCACCTGCGGTAAACACCGGTCTTCACCAATGGCCTAGGACTGCTGCTGGGCTTAGAAGTCATCTCATTTGGCGAGTCTGCGGTAGCAGATGAGGGTGCAGGCGATGCTGGTGAATGCGAGGAAGTGTTCGGCCTTGCGTTCGTAGCGTCGGTGGAGGCGGCGGCAGCCGGCGAGCCAGGCCATGGTGCGTTCGATGGTCCAGCGGTGGCGGCCCAGTCGTTGCGAGGACTCGATGCCCTTGCGGGCGATGCGGTGTGTGATGCCGCGCTGACGTAACCATTTCCGCAGGTGGGCGTAGTCGTAGCCCTTGTCGGCGTGGAGTTTGCCGGGCTTGCGGCGTCGCGGTCCGAGGCGCGAGCGGATGGGCGGTATGCCGCGGACGAGGGGCTCGAGGGCCTGGCTGTCGTGGAGGTTCGCCCCTGAGATTCCGACGGACAGGGGCAGACCGGTCTGCTCGGTGATCAAGTGGATCTTCGATCCGAACTTGCCCCTGTCGACAGGATTCGGACCCGTCAGGTCCCCCTTTTCAGGGCCCTCATGTTGACGGAGTCGATCGCGCAGCGGGACCAGTCCAGCTCGCCGCGGGCGCCGAGCTCGTCGAGGACCAGGCGGTGGAGCTTGGCCCACACCCGGACCTTGCTCCACTCGGAGAAGCGCCGATGGGCTGTTGCACCCGACGGCCCGAACGATGCCGCAGGCAGCTGCTGCCAGGTACAGCCCGAGGTGGCGACGAACACGATCGCGGCGAGCACTTCCCGGTCGCCATGCCGACGCCGGCCACCCCCTTGAGGCCGCGACGGCGCCTCCGGCACCGCCCGCTGGAACAGCACCCACAACTCATCCGGCACCAGCCGCTCAACAATCCCCACCACGGCCGACAGCCTACCCAATACGCCAAATGAGACGACGTCTTACAGGGCGAAGCGCTCAGTGAAATCGGCTCTGCTGGATCAAAGGTCCCCGTTCATCCAGGTCAGGATCGTGAGGAGGGTCCACATCGCGGCAAAAATCCAGTCGAATCCCGACTTCCAGCGCCGCAACACGGTACGGGTGATGATGATGGTGGCGATGATGCCCGCTCCCCCCGCCCAGTGCAGGACACGGCCGGTAGCGGCAAGAGCGTCATTGTGCCGGACGTCCTCGACGAACAGACATAGGAAGCCGAAGAAAGCCGTGAGCAGAAGGGTTCCGATCACGGTCTCAGTGCGGTTTCCGGGCGACGAACCGACGGCAATATCGGAATGAGTAGGGCGCGAGGGTTTCATAGGTGGAGGCCTTTCCGCAGCCGACGGCGATGAACAGATGAACAACCGAGGGGCCGAATACGGGGAGCGTATTCGGCCCCTACGGCTTATGCGTCAGATGTGGTCGTGGACGTACTTCCATATCTGGTACTGAGTTTCAGCACCCACAGCCTGCCAGGCCAGCTTAATCGGGTTGTACCAAGGCAGGCCGTTGACCCAGTTCCGGAAGGTGTCGAACTTGCCGGCTGCCTTCTTTGCCGCCTTGACGACGGACGGACCAGCCTTCTTGAGCAGATTCCAGAACGTGCTGATGGCGGACGCACGGGCGGCGATGCGCTCTTCCTGGGTAGCGCTGCCGTCGGCGACAGCATGCAGGGCGGCCTCGGCTTCGGGGGCGAGTTCGGCGCGGAACTTGGGCACATTCAGCAGGGTTCGGGCTTCGGCGGCTCCGAACTCAGCCCCGGCCTCCGCGGCGGCGACGAGGTTCTCAGTGCGGTGATGTTCAACAGCCGAAGCGGCCGGCTCCGCAACACTAAAGGCGACTGCGGCCATCGCGGTGGCCGCACTTACTCGCAGAATATTGCGCTTCACGCAAATTCTCCTTACGTCTTTTCACGCAACGTGAAGCGGCCGTATCTTTTGACAGAAATACGCCGCTTTCACGCCCTTTAGGTTTACTTGATCACGGGCTCAGCGAACGCGCCGTGAAGCAGCTCACAATGCGGCATCGGAATTACCTTCAAAGCGATAGGGTTTCCCTTGAGTCGTACAGCTGCAAAATGGAACTCAGGTGGCTTCTAGCCGTTCCTGAAAGACCACCCTAGAACCATCTGAAAGGGTTCCGAGACGGGCTCTGACCCCACCCGCCACTGGTATTACGTGCTCACACCACCCGGCACCGCCGCTCGGTGGGCCGTACGGGGCATCGATTGCCTAGGACCCGATCACTATCTCGGCGTACCAACCCCACACCACGTCGAGCCGCCGGGCAGCTACTGGTTCCTTGCCGCACCGCACGACCGCGGGGCCCTCTGCTAGCCCCAAGCCGTTCGGATGTTGGTCCAGAACGACGCAACGAGGCCCCGGTGTCCCATCTCTGACCCACGGTGCGAAGTAGCCGTCGGCCCTCTGCCCATGGAGGTCGCGGACGACCGGTACATCGTGACCGCGGCCGGAGTCGGCAAGGCGAAGTACCACAAGCGTGGATGGGTGAACGACCCGTACGTGACCCTCGACGTCTATCCCCTTCCTCTCGGCCAGAGCTGACGGGAGCCTCCGATGCGCTACTTCCGCGAGTCGATGCAGAACACCATGGGTCTCTGCCAGTACAACGTGCGGCCCTTCACCCACCCCGAGATCGACGCCATCGAGGAGTACGACGACCAGGTCACCCTCCTCGCACACTTCGATCTGGAGACCCTGATGGCCGACGTCGATGCCGACAACACCGCCGACGCCTTCCGGCGACGGGCCGAGGAACTGACCCGCTGGCACAACGCCCTCACCCGGCTCCTCACCGACCCCCGGCTCAAGAACACCGGCGACGACCAGGAGCCCTACAGTCCCGCCGTCCGCCGCTTCCTCAAGGGTGCCGCCGGCGACTACCACCGCCACCGGCACGGGTACGAGTACGCGGTGACCGTCTGGGCTCTCGGACTCCAGGCCCCGACCAGCTACCCGCCGGAGACCCGCCACCTGAACGTGGCCAACCGGGAACTCAGGCTCTGGGAGTGACTTTCTACTTTGCACCGTGGGTCAGAGATAGGACACCGGGGCACGACTGTCAGCCCACACCCGACGGTGCACCCCGGCCTTGCTGCTTGAGGCCCGGGGCGCACCGCTCCCGGATCTTCGTCGGCCCGGCAGCCGAAGCCGAGGGTTCCGGCACGGCGGGGTCGGCTTCGGCGGCCGTTGATGGCGACGGCTTCGTGGCGCCGGACGCGGGCGGTCGGACGCACACCGATCGGACTTGCGCGCCCGGGACCTTCTGGTTGACGGCCGCGACCAGCCGCGGCGTGGCCCAGCGCCGCTTCGCGCCGTAGGCGGGCGCGTCGGGAACGCCCTCCAGGCGGCCGGTGTCCGCGCCGAACGCCACGGTACGGACGTGCCCGGCCAGCTCGGGCGCGGCCGCAGCGATGATGTCGTCGAACCGGGCGAGCACGCTGCCGCCGATGATCGGGGCGGCTATGCCGCACTCGGTCATCATCATGCTGATCGCGGCGCCGAGATCGATGGGCCCTCCCCCGCACGCACAGGAGTGGTCCTCGGTCGTGGTCGGCGTGAGAGCGTGCCCGGCACCGAGTCAGTATCGGCTGTAGCGGCTCAAGCGTGAACGGGCGTCCTTTTCGCTCAGCCCGAGAGCCGTGGCGATCGCTTCCCACGGCAGTTCGCCGGCCCGTTCATCGGCCTGTGCGTTGTACGCGGCGATATGGCCGATGCGGCCGGTAGTGCGTTCCAGCGCCGCTACGGCCTTCAGCGCGGCCACCGGCGCTTCCATGGCCAGCGTGTCCAGGTGATCGTCCACCCGTTGCAGCAGGTCTTCCAGTTCGGCGGGCAGCGGCACCGAGCGTGCCTTGACCTCGCTGATGTGCTGTTCCCAGTCGCCGCGCGGGCCCGAGGTATCCATGCCGTGCCCGTCGTCAATCACCTGCGGCCAGGCGATCGGGTACTGGGGCGTGCCACGCCAGCCGCACGAGCGCGAACCTCGTAAACCGGCCGCCTCGGGTGCACCGTGCTTGCCGTCGTACACCCGCCAGTCACTGGTCGGCGGCATACCTCCGGCGCTCCCGGAGTCGAGGTAGACGGGCTTGGGGTCGCTGCCATCGGCAAGGACAGCCCCCGGCCGCCCCTCGTGGAACGACCCGAACTCCTCGGTCTGCCACCCCATGGTTTCTCCCTCGCGTGATCGGTACGACATCTGCGCCCGACAATGCCGCAGTGGCGAGGCCGATGACCGGCGAACACCCGAATCGGTCCGGCCTCCCGGCACCTCCCGGGCTCGTGGAGCCGGTGTCACCCGCCGCGGCGGGTGACGGACCCGGTGAATGGGGAGGCCGGGTCGGTGTCGCCGGTTGCGAAGGCCGCGTCCGCAAGCTGGTGGATGTGCCAGTAGAGGACGAGCCGCTGGTCGGTGGCTGGACCGTTTTCGTGGACGAGACTCAGCACTGGTGTGGGGTCTGTCAGGCCCAGGCGCACTGCGAGGCGGGCCAGGTCGGAGAGCGGGTCGCCGGATGCGGCGAGTTCCCAGTCCAGCAGCAGCCGGTCCCCGCCCGGTACGGCGATGAGGTGCCCGGGCTGGAGGTCGTGGTGCAGGAGCCGGGGCTCGATGTCCAGGGGTGTGCTGTCCAGCTCGTGGTGGAGTTCCGCGGCGGCGGCCAGGCGGGGAGCGGCGGCCGTGTAGGCGTTGAGGCGGTCGTGGAGGTAGGCCGTCCAGGTGAGGTGCCGGCGGCCGTGGGCGAGACGGCCGGCATGGGGGCCTGGAATGCGGTGGATGGCCGCGAGCGGCGCGGCGAGTTCGTCCAGGAGCCGGTCGGGTGGGACGGCTGTTGCGTGGAGGGCGGTCTGCCCGGTCCAGGCTGGTTCGTCGGCGAGGCCGGCGTGCAGCAGCCGAGGGGCCGGAACACTGTGTTCGGCGAGCAGTGTGAGGGCGGCGGCCTCGTTGGCGGCGCGGGCGGGGTCGCCGTAGCGCTTGAGCACGTAGGGGGCTGATCCGTCGGTTCCGGCGATGTGCCAGACGCGGTTGGATTGTCCGGTGGTGATCTCGCGGGCGCCGTCGGGGACGGTGCCGTTGATCGCCGGGATGGTCATGCGACGTCGCCGAGGTAGTCGGCTGGTGGCTTGGTGCTGGCCAGGGCGGCGATGGGCTGGCGCAGCGCGTGAGGCAGCAGGTTCAGGGTGGCCACTTGGTCCAGGGGTACCCATTCCAGACCGGTTTGGAGGTCGTCTTCGTGGTGGCCGCCGAGCTGGTGGGGGTCGCTGGTGGGGGTGCACGCGAAGATCGTCTCGATGCGGTGGGTACCGGCTTCGGTGTCCGCGTTCTGGTGATGAGCACCGATGTATTCGCGCAGCCACAGTATCCGGTCCACCCGGACGGTGAGGCCGGTCTCCTCGTGTACCTCGCGTCGCACAGTTTCGTCGAGAGGCTCGCCCGCCGC
Organism: Streptomyces sp. NPDC042259; assembly: GCF_055582085.1. NCBI lineage: Bacteria > Bacillati > Actinomycetota > Actinomycetes > Kitasatosporales > Streptomycetaceae > Streptomyces > Streptomyces sp. NPDC042259. The sequence continues at coordinate 65,969 of NZ_JBVJDW010000021.1, forward strand.
CCGGCAACGCCGCAGCAGCCGCGCGCGGACGCGGTACCGAACGAGGGGGGCCCGCTTCTGCGGCGTTCGCTGCTTCCTGCCCCGCTTCTGCTTCGACATGAGCAGAGCCTAAAGATCCCAACCGGCATCGCGACAGACCGCGTTCACCGCCTGACCGCGCCCCCGTCAGTCCGCCGACGGCGTTCCGCCCGTTCCCGTTACGTCTCCGCCGCTCCCGGCTACACCCTCGCCTCCACTGCCCTTCCCTCTCCCCCTACGGCTCACCTCCGCCTGCGCGGAGCGGACGCGTTCCTCGACCGCCTCAAGGCGCATGGACGCGGCTCACCTCCGCCTGTGCGGAGCGGACCCTTCGCGACCTGGGGCGTTGTGGGGGCTTTGCTAATTCGTGACTTCAAGGAACGGGCTTCTGCGTCCATCGAATCTGATCGCTTGCCTCATGGCGGCTGTTCAGTGGTTCCGGACCAAGAGCGCTGGCAAGGCGAGGACTGGGCAAGCGTCCTGGCGTCCCCCTCGCCGGAGGCCAGGCCGCCCGTTCCCCTCCGCTGGCGCGGAGCGGACACAGCGGCGGCGGAACGCATCCAGCTCGATCGCTTCCATCGGCAGCATCAACGGCTCATCCAAGTCTGCCCTGCCGAGCACCGGCGTCTGGATCCGTCGCTTGTCCGTGCGCACACACTCCCCCGTCCCCTACCGCCAACACATCTTGTCACCAGCCGAGTGCACCAAACAGATCGCCTCTCGGCTCGACTCAGGCCGTACGCCCCAGCTGCGATGCCCTCGCCGCCCTGCCGATCACACCGTCCGCGGCCTGCCCCTTCCGGGCAGCGCGCCCGGCCCGTGCCCGGCGCAGGGCGGCCGCCTCGGTCGCCGCGGCCTGAAGGCGCCGCCGACCGCGAGCCTCCTCGATCGGTGCCAGCCCGCCGTCCGCATCCGGCTCCGGGTCGGGAAACGCCCTGAAGCTGAGTTCGCGCATCGCCCTGGTCTGCCGTTCCACCGCCTGCGCGATGCCAGGGTCCACGCGTCGCGCAAATGCGGCGGACCGGTGCGCGGCGAGTGCCTGGTGGAAGCCGGGCGAGGCCATCTCGCGCGTCTTCACCGCCGCCTGCGGGGCATCCTGGGCAGCGGCCAGGGTCGGGGTGGTCCGGGGCGCGGGCGCGGCGCCGATGGCCAGGACCCGGATCATGCGTACAGCGTCGGTGCCGGCCGACGTGTTGGCCGCGGCAACGATGCGGGCGCTGATCAGCCGCAGCTGGGTGGCGTAGGCGGGGAATCGGGACGCAGGTCGAGCTGGCCGGTCTCCGGGTGGAAGGCGACGGCCTGGACGTGGTCGAGCAGCCGCGGCGAGATGGCGGCCGCAATCTCCGGCCAGTGGTCCAGCACCGTTCCGCCGGCGGTCGGGAGTTCCCAGGCCCGGTCGGCCATCAGGCCCTGGAGCACGGCAGCGAACCCGCTCGGCTCCCGCCCGTCGCGCTGAACGACGCGGGTACAGCGGCGGCGCGGGGCGCGGGCCTCGCTGGCGCCGCGCTTCATTGCGGCCTCGCGGGCCTGGTGCAGCGCGACCCGGGCCAGGTCGACGCCGGACAGCTCAGCACCAGCGCCGGCGGGCTGCTCGATGGGCATAGTCGTCTCGGTCATCTCGGCCTCCTACCGGCGTCCGTACGTCATCAGTGAGCTGCGGGCGCCGCTGGCCAGCTGCAGACCACGGCGCACCAGGCCGGACCCGTAGAGCTTCTCCGCGCCCTCCCGGCCCATGGCGTCAACCGCCAACGCGATCAGCGAGGTGTCGCCCAGCAGCAGCCGGTCCTGAGCCTCCTCCCGGGCCTGCGCCACCTCGACGTCCTCCAGGTCCTCCACCCCGGACACCTCCGGCAGGACCTCCGCCTCCGGTACGACGGCTTGGGGCTTCGGGGCGAAGGCGGCTGCGAACGTCTGGGGCACCCGCCAGTCACTCGGGAATCTCCCAAGTTCCGAGAGGATGGCCAGATGACCGGTCACCACGAATCTACCGGACCAGATCCCACGCTGAACAGCGATTCGATGCGCCGGGTGACGCAGTATCAGACGGCGGGCGTGATCGCCCGGTTGAGACTGTTCGCGCTCCTGGAGCGCCAGGCGTGCCCGCGAGCGAGGCGGGCGACCTGGTGGCCGGGGCGCAGTGCGAGGTGGTGGTGCTGGACGGCATGGCGCCGGCTTCTCGGGGTGTGCTGTGTTCGCGGACGGCTGGGACTAATAGATCATCTCATTTGGCTGCACCGGTATTTTGTGGGTCATGGTGGGGATCGTTGAGCGGCTGGTGCCGGACGAGTTGTGGGAGTTGTTCCAGC
>NZ_JBVJDW010000022.1:0-47616 GCF_055582085.1 Streptomyces sp. NPDC042259
GACACCCAAATGACCGACCAACTCGAAGCCGCCACCGAACAAAAAGGCAAAGGCGACCTCACCACCCTCCTCACCGGCAACGACACCTGGACGGTGGAGGACTGACATGGGTGAACGCTCTTTCCCCGAGGTGCTGTTGCTGCTCGCGACCGCGGCGACCGGAGGGCAGCCCGGGCTCTGGCGGGTCGAGCTGGGGCGGGGGCTCGCGGGAGCGATCCTCGTCGAGCTGGCCCTCAGTGGCCGGATCGCGTTCCTCCCGGGCCCGGACGGCGAGGTCGCGGTGCGCGACACGGACCGGGTCGGTGATCCCGTCGCCGACGCGTGCCTGGGGCACATCCTGTTCGAGGACCGGGCCCACTCGCCTCGCGTATGGGTCGAGCGGCTGGCGGACCGGGCCCTGGACGGGACCCTGGCGCGGCTGCTGGACCGGGGCGATCTGGTCTGCGTCACCACCCGGGTGCTCGGCATCCCCAGTGGCCGGCGCTGTTCCGGGGAACCACGGCGGGTCGCCGAGGCGGCGGCCCGGATGCGGGCGGTGGTCGATCACGGCGCCCGGCCCGATCCCCGCACGGCGGCGCTGATCGGCATTCTCTGCGCGATGGGCCTGGAGCACGCCGTCTTCCCCGGCCTTCCGCGCGTCACGGCCAGGGCCCGGCTGAACCGGCTGACGGCCGGCCCGGATCTCGCCGTCGTCTCCACGGCGGTCTCGGCGGTGACCGCGTCGCTCGGCGCGTCGGCGGCCGCACTCGCCTGCGCCGGCTGACGCCGGTGGGGGGTGGGGAGCGCGTCGCTCCCTCCACGGCGGGCGTCCGCCGTCGGCATCGACCCGGCGGGTCAGGCCCGGTGGGCGGTCCAGCACCGGCCGTTCATGAGGTTCCCCAGGCCCGCCCAGACGAGGTTCATCAGCGTCGCCGCCGTCTCCTTCTCCGAGGGGGCGGCATCACCACTGGTGTTGGCCCACGCGGCGAGCGACTCGGCCGCCCCCACGAGGGCGTGCGCCAGCCCGGCGATCTCCCGCTCGGCGGGCTCGGCGGCACAGGTGGCCTCCCGGGCCGTCGCGGTGATCAGCTGGGTGACCACGCCGACGATCTCCTGCCGCATGGCGCACACGGCCGAGGCGAACGGCTCCCCGTGCGTCCGGGCCTGGCAGTGCAGCACCGCCCAGGCGTCGGGGTGGGCGGCGGTGTGCGCGAAGAAGCCGAGCAGTCCGCTCCACAGCCGCCCGTCGGCGGACGCCTCCGGGTCGACGGCGGACCGCACCGCCGTCACCAGGGCCTCGGACTCGCGCCGTATGCAGGCGCTGAAGAGTTCTTCCTTCGAGTTCAGATACAGATAGACCAGCGGCTTCGACGCACCCGCCAGTTCGGCGATCTCGTCCATGGACGCCGCCGCGTAACCCCGGCGCGCGAAGATCTCCACCGCCGCGTCGAGCATCTGCCGCTCACGCACCTCGCGCGGCATCCGCTTGACCTTGGCCTTGGCCCTGACCTTCAGGTCCGGCCCGGCCTGAGCAGCGTCGGTCTGTGCGGTCTGTGCTGTTTTCACGACAAACATCCCTCCGCCCCCGTCACATTACCGGCTGGTAATTTTACGGGGAGGAGGGATGCCGTCGAGGTACGGATCAAGCCGTACCGATCACGCCATGCTTGCGCGGCGGTGTCCTCAGCGCCGGACGGGCTGCATTTGCAGCCCGTCCGGCGCTTGAGGACAGGTCCGTAGCCGGAGACCCGCCGGCCAGGCCTAGGCCGCGCTGGCCACCGGGTGCGGCTCCGGGGACGGGGCGTCGTCGAGGCGGGAGCCGTCGGCCGAGTCGTACGCCGCGCGGTCGAGGATCTTCTCCCGCGAGGCGACGAGGATCGGGACCACCGACTGGCCCGCGACGTTCGTCGCGGTGCGCATCATGTCGACGATCGGGTCGATGGCGAGCAGCAGACCGACACCGGCCATCGGCAGGCCCAGCGTCGACAGCGTGAGGGTCAGCATCACCGTCGCGCCGGTCAGACCGGCCGTGGCGGCCGAGCCGATGACGGAGACGAAGGCGATCAGGACGTAGTCGCGGAACTCCAGCGGCACGTCGAAGACCTGCGCGACGAAGATCGCGGCGATCGCCGGGTAGATCGAGGCGCAGCCGTCCATCTTGGTCGTCGAGCCGAACGGCACGGCGAAGGACGCGTACTCCTTCGGCACTCCCAGGCGCTCGGTGACCTTCTGCGTCAGCGGCATCGTGCCGACGGAGGAGCGGGAGACGAAGGCCAGCTGGATGGCCGGCCAGGCGCCCTTGAAGAACCGCAGCGGGTTGACCTTGCCGACGGTGGCGAGCAGCAGCGGGTACACGCCGAAGAGCACGATGGCGCAGCCGACGTAGATGTCGGCGGTGAACGTCGCGTACTTGCCGATCAGATTCCAGCCGTAGGTGGCGATGGCCGTGCCGACCAGGCCGAGGCTGCCCAGCGGGGCGAGCCGGATAACCCACCACAGGACCTTCTGGAGCAGGTCCAGCGCGGACTGGCTGAGGTCGAGGACCGGCTTGGCCTTGTCGCCGAGCTGGAGGATGGCGATGCCCGCGGCGGCGGCCATGAAGACGATCTGCAGGACGTTCAGCTCGGTGAACGGCGTGATCACGTCGGTGGGGATGATGCCGGTCAGGAAGTCCAGCCACGAGCCGTGCTTCTTGGGCTCGGCGCCGTCGGCCGGGGTGAGGCCGGTGCCGGAGCCGGGGTCGGTGAGCAGGCCGATCGTGAGGCCGATGACGACCGCGATCAGCGAGGTGACCATGAACCAGAGCAGGGTGCGGGTGGCCAGCCGGGCGGCGTTGGAGACGTTCCGCAGGTTGGTGATCGACACCAGGATGGCGAAGAAGACCAGCGGGGCGATCACGACCATCAGCAGCTGGACGAAGATGTCACCGATCTTGCCGAGGGTGACCTCCAGCCAGTGGATGTCACCGGCCTCGGCGGCCCAGCCGAGCAGGGCGCCGAGGACGAGGCCGAGCAGGATCTGGGCCCAGAAGGGGACCTTGGGTATGCGCCGGCGGGTGGCCGTGGCGGCGGGCGCGGGTGTCGAAGGCAACGGGAACTCCGGGGACGGAAGTAAGAAAAAGGGCGTTCAGGCGCCGGGAGGTCCGTGACTTACGGGATCTCCGGCCGCGGCGGGACGTACGTCAGCGGCGGCAACAGGCCGCGGACACGCAGCGGCAAAGATCGACGTGCAGGCGCGCCACGAGCACGGGGCCCATGGCTGATCGGTGCGCTGCTGCTGTCTTCATGTCGAATACGTTAACACCCGGCCTTTGGGCAACTCAAAGCTCTCCTTTGAGTTGAAGCCCACGCGCGCGGCCGGAATACGCCGAACGCCCCCTTACGGAGCGGTGACTCCATGCGGGGGCGCGGATGCGTGGTGAGCAGGATTACACCCGATGGTCCGGGTTGCACCGTGCTTGGGGGTATTTAGGCGACCCCGTCCTCCTGGCCGGCGTTGGCGCTCAGCTTCTGCTTGGCGCGGTCCACCCGCTCGACGATCTGCTCGGACATGGCGTCGCGCTGCTTGCGCAGCAGCACCCAGCTGAGCGGGGCGGAGATGACGAGCGCGAGCAGGACCATCCAGACGAGGTTCGAGCCGCGCACGACGATCGGGACGGCGCCCACGTAGCAGAGCCCGTAGACGACGGCGAAGCAGGCGATGAGCAGACCCACACGCAGAGCGGTGTAGCGGAGCGAGGCGAACTTCTGGCTACTCACGGACGGGACCTTCTTCTCAACGGCAACCGAAAGGGTCACCGTCCAGTCAAGCACGGACCGATGTGGATCAGACCGGGGGGAGCCACATCGTGATGTCGTCACGCGGTGACCGCCCGGAGCGCGGCGGGCATCCGGCCGGCCCCCGGACGCGGCGAGAGGGGCCCCGGTGGACGTGTCCACCGGGGCCCCTCTCACGGAACGGGATGACGCGGGAGGATCAGATCCGCATCGGCTGCGGCGACTCGCGGCGCGCGGCGTCCGGGCCGGGGTACTCGCGGATGATCTCGTAGCGGGTGTTGCGCTCCACCGGGCGGAAGCCGGCGTCGCGGATGAGGTCCAGCAGGTCCTCACGGCCGAGCTTGTTCGGCGTGCCGTAGTTGTCCGCGTCGTGCGTGATCTTGTACTCGACGACGGAGCCGTCCATGTCGTCCGCGCCGTGCTGCAGCGCGAGCTGCGCGGTCTGCACGCCGTGCATGACCCAGAAGACCTTGACGTGCGGGACGTTGTCGAAGAGCAGCCGGGAGACGGCGAAGGTCTTCAGCGCCTCGGCACCGGTCGCCATGGTCGTCCGCGCCTGGAGCCGGTTGCGGACCTTGCCGTCCTTCATGTCCACGAAGTCGTGCTGGTAGCGCAGCGGGATGAAGACCTGGAAGCCCCCGGTCTCGTCCTGCAGCTCACGCAGCCGCAGCACGTGGTCCACGCGGTGGCGCGGCTCCTCGATGTGCCCGTAGAGCATGGTGGAGGGGGTCTTGAGCCCCTTCTCGTGCACCAGGCGGTGGATCCGCGACCAGTCCTCCCAGTGGGTGTCGTGGTCGACGATGTGCTGGCGGACCTCCCAGTCGAAGATCTCCGCGCCGCCGCCGGTCAGCGACTCCAGACCGGCGTCGATCAGCTCGTCGAGGATCTCCGAGGCGGGCATGCCGGAGATCTTCTCGAAGTGCTGGATCTCGGTGGCGGTGAACGCCTTGAGGGAGACGTTCGGCAGCGCTTCCTTGAGGGCCTTGAGCGAGCGCGGGTAGTAGCGCCAGGGCAGCGTGGGGTGCAGACCGTTGACGATGTGCAGCTCGGTGAGGTTCTCGTTCTCCATCGCCTTGGCGAGGCGGACGGCCTCCTCGATGCGCATCGTGTACGCGTCCTTCTCGCCCGGCTTGCGCTGGAACGAGCAGTAGGCGCACGACGCGGTGCACACGTTCGTCATGTTCAGGTGCCGGTTGACGTTGAAGTGGACGACGTCACCGTTCTTGCGCGTGCGCACCTCGTGAGCCAGACCGCCCAGCCAGGCCAGGTCGTCGGACTCGTAGAGGGCGATGCCGTCCTCGCGGGTCAGCCGCTCCCCGGCGTGGACCTTCTCCTCCAGCTCGCGCTTGAGCCCCGCGTCCATGCGCCCGCCTCTCCAAACATCCGCTTTTGCAACCTTGTCGAGCGTACTCCTTGCGTTTTCGCCGTCGACTGCGGGCCGTCCGTGCAGGTGCCCCCGGACGGGGTGCTATCGACTGAGGTCAGCCACAACCAGCCCGTCCGGCGATTGAGGACACCTCCGCGCAGCGGAGGTGCACACGCCACGGCCCGCAGGGCCAAGCGAAGACCCGCCAAGGAGGCTCACGCCTCCTCAGGAAGCTCCCCGACCCGGTTCTCCCACTTGGTCGAGAGCACGATCGTCGTCCGGGTCCGGGCGACGCCCCGGGTGCCGGACAGCCGCCGGATGGTGCGCTCCAGTCCGTCCACGTCACCGATGCGCACCTTGAGCATGTACGAGTCGTCGCCGGCGATGAACCAGCAGTCCTCGATCTCCGCCAGGTCGCGCAGCCGGCGCGCCACGTCCTCGTGGTCGGCGGCGTCGGAGAGCTGGATGCCGATCAGCGCCGTGACCCCGAGGCCGAGCGACGCGGAGTCGACGGTCGCGCGGTAGCCGGTGATGACACCCGCCGCCTCCAGGCGGTTGATCCGGTCCGTGACGCTCGGCCCCGACAGGCCCACGAGCCTGCCCAGCTCCGCGTACGAGGCCCGGCCGTTCTCCCGCAGGGCCTGGATGAGCTGCCTGTCCACCGCGTCCATTGGCTGGCACCTTTCAAATAATCAGCGAAGTCGCCGGTTTACGTGTAGAATCTAAGGCATACAGGGGTGACGCCCTGTAAATCATTCAGCAGATCAACGTTGATCCTTCAGGAGTGAGTTTCCCGTGTACTCGATCGAGATGGCCTACGCCCGGATGCGCGAGCTGCAGGACCTGGCCAACCGCTCGCGTGCCCACCAGACCGCCGACAAGCGCCGCGACGAGGCCACGGCCCGCCGCACCAAGAAGCGCTAGGCCCCGCCCGGCGGGCACGGCCTAGCCCTCGCCCGGGGAGCGCGCCGCACCCAGCTCTCCCCGCCACCGGCGGTAGAGCCGGTGCGGCACCCCCGCCGCGTCCAGCACCCGCCCGGCGACGAAGTCCACGAGATCCTGGATGTGCGTCGCCCCCGCGTAGAACGCCGGAGAGGCGGGCAGCACCACGGCGCCCGCCTCGTCCAGCGCCACGAGCTGCTTGAGCGTCTGACCGCTCAGCGGCGTCTCCCGCACCGCGACCACCAGCCGGCGCCGCTCCTTGAGCGTCACGCTCGCGACCCGCTGCAGCAGGTCCTTCGAGAGCCCCAGTGCCACCCCGGCCACACAGGCCGTGCTCGCCGGGACGATCAGCATCCCCTTGACGGCGTAACTGCCGGAGGACGGCCCCGCCGCGAGATCCCCGGCGGGCCAGTAGCGCACACGGGCGAGGTCGACCTCGAAGGTGCCGGGCTTGCCGTCGGCGCCCAGCGCCAGCCAGTCCCGCAGATCCTCGCGCCAGTGCGCGTCCCGGAACGCGATCCCGGTCTCGTCCAGCAGCGTCAGTCTCGACGCGCGGCTGACCACCAGGTCCACGTCCTCGCCCGCGGCCAGCAGCCCGCGCAGCACGGACGCGGCATACGGCGTCCCGGACGCGCCGGACACCCCGACCACCCAGGGCCGGCGTTGCGTTGTGTGTTCGTACGGCTCCACGTCCCGAGCCTATCCGCAGCGCGGCGGAAGCCCCGGTTCACCTGCGGCGACCGGGCACCGGCCGCCCGGAACCACGGACGGCCGGGCGTCGAGGTTACTCAGACGGTCAAGCCGCGCACCAGCAGATCGAGCAACGCGCACACGAACAGGGCAATGCCGATGAACCCGTTGACGGTGAAGAACGCCCGGTTCAGCCGGGACAGGTCGTGCGGCTTCACGATCGAGTGCTCGTAGAGGAAGGCCACGACCACCACGGCCAGCCCGACCCAGAAGAACACCCCGGCGTTCGTGGCCAGCGCGTACCAGACCAGCAGGCCCGTCGTGACGACGTGGCACGCCCGCGCGCCGTACAGCGCCGCCGGCACACCGAAGCGGGCCGGGACGGACTTCACGCCCTCGGCCCGGTCCGCCAGCACGTCCTGGGAACCGAAGATCAGGTCGAAGCCGCCGATCCACACACCGACCGCGAGACCGAGGACGACCGCGTCCCAGGACCAGGTGCCGGTGATGGCGAGCCAGGCGCCGACCGGGCCGATGGCCTGGGCGAGACCGAGGATCGCGTGCGGGAAGTTCGTGAACCGCTTGCCGTAGGGGTAGACCACCATCGGGATCACGGCGAGCGGCGCGAGCGCCAGACAGAGCGGGTTGAGCAGTGCGGCGGCGCCCAGGAAGAACGCGACGGCGATCAGCGCGCCCGTCCACGCGGAGCGCACGGAGACGGCACCGGTGACCAGCTCGCGGCCGGCGGTGCGCGGGTTACGGGCGTCCAGCTCACGGTCGATGATCCGGTTGCAGGCCATCGCGAAGGTGCGCAGGCCCACCATGGCGACGGTGACCAGCAGCAGCCGCACCCAGTGGATGTTCTCGTCCCACTGGTACATCGCGGTGAGGGAGGCGATGTACGCGAAGGGCAGCGCGAAGACGGAGTGCTCGATGAGCACCAGCCGCAGGAACGCCGGCACACCTCCGCGTGGGCGGAGAGGCTCCGCGCTGCCGTCGCCAATGATGGCTTCGCTGCTCACAGTCCGTACTCCTTCCAGCGCTTCGTCACCCGATCGGCGACTTCCGGGTCCGACTCGACCATGTGCGGCCAGCCGCCGTCGCGGGTGTAGCCCTCCTCGGGCCACTTCGCGGTGGCGTCGATGCCCGCCTTGCCGCCCCAGAACTGCTGGTACGAGGCGTGGTCGAGATGGTCGACCGGGCCCTCGACGACCGTGAGGTCACGGGCGTAGTCGGTGTTGCCGAGGGCCCGCCAGGACACCTCGTGCAGGTCGTGCACATCGCAGTCCGCGTCGACCACGATGATCAGCTTGGTCAGCGACATCATGTGCGCGCCCCAGATGGCGTGCATGACCTTCTGGGCGTGCTTGGGGTACTTCTTGTCGATCGAGACGATCGCGCAGTTGTGGAAGCCGCCCGACTCCGGCAGGTGGTAGTCCACGATGTCCGGAATGATGATCTTCAGCAGCGGCAGGAAGAACCGCTCCGTCGCCCGGCCCAGCGGACCGTCCTCGGTCGGCGGCCGGCCCACCACGATCGACTGGAGCAGCGGACGCCGGCGCATCGTCACACAGTCGATGGTCAGCGCGGGGAACGGCTCCTGCGGCGTGTAGAAGCCGGTGTGGTCGCCGAAGGGGCCCTCGGGGAGCATCTCGCCCGGCTCCAGCCAGCCTTCGATGACGACCTCGGCGTTGGCCGGGACCTGGAGCGGGACGGTCTTGCAGTCGACCATCTCGATCCGCTTGCCCTGCACGAAGCCCGCGAAGAGGTACTCGTCGATGTCGCCGGGCAGCGGCGCGGTCGAGGCGTACGTCACGGCCGGCGGGGCCCCGAAGGCGATCGCGACGGGCAGCTTCTCGCCGCGCTTGGCCGCCACCTGGTAGTGGTTGCGGCTGTCCTTGTGGATCTGCCAGTGCATGCCGATGGTGCGCTTGTCGTGGCGCTGGAGGCGGTAGAGGCCGAGGTTGCGCACGCCCGTCTCGGGGTGCTTGGTGTGCGTGAGGCCGAGGTTGAAGAACGAGCCTCCGTCCTCGGGCCAGGTGAACAGCGCCGGGAGCTTCTCCAGGTCCACGTCGTCGCCGGTCAGCACGACTTCCTGGACCGGGGCGTCCTTGACCTTGCGCGGCGGCACGTGCGCCATCGCGCCCAGCTTGCCGAACGCCTCCCGCATCCCGACGAAGCCCTGCGGCAGCTCGGGCTTGAGCAGCCCGCCGATCTTGTCGCTGATCTCGTCGTAGGACGTCAGGCCGAGCGCCTTGAGCAGCCGGCGGTCGGTGCCGAAGACGTTCATCGCGAGCGGCATCGCGGCGCCCTTGACGTTCTCGAAGAGCAGCGCGGGACCCCCCGCCTTGTTCACCCTGTCGACGATCTCCCCGATTTCCAGGTACGGGTCGACTTCGGCCTTGATGCGCTTGAGGTCACCGTCGCGCTCCAGCGCCCGGAGGAACGAGCGGAGATCGTCATAAGCCATGCGTTCCAGTATCAAGCACGCACTACCCTGGAACGGTCACGGGGGCCGCCTGGCGGCCCGCACACCGCTCACCGGGGGCTCGCCACCATGCTCAGGTATCTGCCGTTCCTGCTGATCCTGGCATTGTGGATCTATGCCTTCATCGACTGTCTGAACACCCCGGAGAACGAGGTGCGCGGACTGCCGAAGGTCGCCTGGGTGTTCATCATCCTGCTCTTCGGCGAGGTGCTCGTCGGCCCCGTCGCCTGGCTCTTCGCCGGCCGCCCGCGCCGCACCCCGGCCGGCGGCGGCCGCGCCTACGGCCGCGCGCGCGGCGGCCGGCGATGGGTGGCCCCGGACGACAACCCGGAGTTCCTCAAGTCACTGAGGAAGGACGAGGACGGCAAGAACCCGGACAAGGACGGCGACGGCCCGAAGAGCTGACCCGCGCTGCCGCCTGTTTCAGTCGCGGGGCCAGTCGGAGGTGTCGATGACGATCTCGGGGTACGGGAGGGTGAACTCGGCCCCGAACGTGTAGGTCGTCTCGTCGGTGTACACACCCTCGCGCGGCGCGTGGAAGACGTGCGCCAAGCCGGTCTTCGGGTCGGCGATGAGGTACGTCGGCACCCCGGCCGTGGCATAGACCTTCAGCTTGGCGTCGTAGTCGTCGCGCCGGCTGCCGCGCGAGACGACCTCGGCCACGAACTCGACGTCCCGGTAGTCGTGCCTGCCGTCGTCGTCCTCTTGGGCATCGTCCTTCAGCAGAGCCACATCCGGGGCATAGCCGTTGAGGACTCCGGGGAAGTCGATGCGGACATCCCAGAGAATGTTGGCCTCACTCCCACAGGCGACCTCCAGCAGCCGATTCAGCCGCCGAATGATCGTGGAATGCACCTTGCGCTGCGGATTCAGGACGATCTCCCCCTCGATGACCTCCGCCCGGTAACCGGCCGGCATGTTCATGCGCTCGATGTCCAGGAACAACTCGTCCAGCTCGGACGAGTCCACTGTCAGGTCCGCCGTCGCGTCCGCTGCGGTACTCATGTGCGCCTCCATGGCTGTCCTCTCCGAGCTTACGAAGCCGCTTCACCCCACGCTCGCACAAAGGCCCGCACCCCTCGAACGAACGAGGGATACGGGCCTTTGTGCGAGCGGGCGTCGGTCAGACGCCGGCGTAGGAGTGCTTGCCGGTCACGAAGATGTTCACGCCGTAGTAGTTGAAGAGGTAGCAGCCGAACGCGGCCAGCGCGATGTACGCGGCCTTGCGGCCCTTCCAGCCGGCGGTGGCGCGGGCGTGCAGGTAGGAGGCGTAGGCGACCCAGGTGATGAAGGACCAGACCTCCTTGGGGTCCCAGCCCCAGTAGCGGCCCCACGCCGCCTCGGCCCAGATGGCGCCGGCGATGATCGTGAAGGTCCACAGCGGGAAGACCGTCGCGTTGACGCGGTACGCGAACTTGTCGAGCGTCGACGCCGACGGCAACCGCATCACGAACGAGTCGGTGGACTTGGCCAGGTGCGCCTTGAAGCGCAGGATCCGGCGGTTCGACGGCAGCTCGGCCAGCAGCCGGTCCAGCCCGGCGCCGCCGACCCAGCCGTTCTCCAGCCGCGACTCGTAGCCGTCCCGGAAGAGGTACATCAGGGTGGAGCAGGCGCCCACCCACAGGGCCGCGCCGGAGATGATCGCGCAGGAGACGTGGATCCACAGCCAGTAGGAGTGCAGCGCGGGCACCAGCTGGTCGCTGTCGGTGTAGAGCACCGACAGGGCGAGGCCCAGGTCGAGCAGGATGGTGGTGACCAGGGGCAGACCGAGCCAGCGCACGTTCTTCTTCGCGACGAGCAGCCCGAGGTAGACCGCGACGACGGTCATGCCGAAGGTCGTCGAGAACTCGTACATGTTGCCCCAGGGGGCACGTTCCACCGACAGCGCGCGGGTGAGGACCGAGGAGGCGTGCAGCAGGAACGCGAGGACGGTCAGGGAGATGGCGATCCGCCCGTAGACGTCGCCCTTCTCGCTGGTGCCCGCCGCGCCCGGGCCGTCGGGGACGTCCCGGGTGCCCGCGCCGGAGCGGGTGACGACCTTGGGGCGCTCCAGCACGGCCGTGCCGCCGCCCTGCCGCTCGGCCGCGGCGGCCGGGCCGGCCGCGGCGGCACCGGGCGCGGTGAGCGCGGCGGCCGTACGGCCGACCGCGCTACGGCTGCCGAGCACCCATTCGGCGATGTGCGCGAGGAAGGCCAGGGTGTAGACGGCCATGGCCGAGTAGATCAGCACATTGCTGATCTCGGCCAGGTTCTCGTTGGCTGCGGCAGCGATCGATGTCACGCGCGCGCTCCTTCGGAGGAATCGGCGGAATCTGCGGGGTCGGGCTCGGGGAGGGGCGGCGCTTCGGGCCGGAGGGCGACGGCGAGGCCGGCGAGCTCCTCGGGGAGCTTCGCGGACTCGCTGCGGCCCAGACCGGCCAGTTCGACGACGGTGTGGCCGTCACCGTCCCGGACGGCCCGCACCCACACCCGGCGACGCTGGATGAACAGCGAACCGGCCAAGCCGATCAGGGCGGCGACCGCCCCGACGAGAGCGGTGGTGTTGCCGGGCTTCTGCGAGATCTGGAAGGTGGCCCACGGCTTGATGCCGTCGAAGTGCAGCGTCCCCGCGCCGTCGGGCAGCGTCATGGTGTCGCCGACCTTGAGGACCTTCGCGAACGGGCTGCCGTCCTTGTTCTTGAACTGCTTCATCTTCGACACGTCGAGCTGGTAGACGCTCTGCGGCAGGCCCGAGTCGATGCCGAGGCTGCCGCGGTAGGCGGTCAGCACCAGGCGCGGATTGTCCAGGGCGGGGAACTGCGACAGCATCGTGCCGGTCCGCAGGTCCAGCGTCGGCACGAAGTTGCCCTTGAAGCCGATCTGGTCCTTCTTGCCGTCCTTGTCCCGGTAGTCGCCGACCTTGAGCACCGTCGACTCGGTGACGTTGCCGTCCAGCGGCAGCGAGGGCACCGCGCCCTGGTGGGAGATCTCCCCCTTGCCGTCCCGGACGGTGACGACGGGCGCGTAGCCGTGCCCGATGAGGTAGACCTTCGAGCCGGCCGTCTCCAGCGGCTCGTTGACCTTGATGGTCTTCTTGCGGGGGGCGCCGTCCATGCCCTCCCGGTAGGTGACGTGGGCCTCGTACGTCCGCGGGGTGCCGCGCTGCGGCCCGGAGCGCTCGTACGTGCCCTCGAAGCCGTCCAGCCTGAAGCTGAAGGCGTCGAGGTCGTCGACCTTGAAGAGGGAGCCGGACTTGAAGTCGTCGTACTGGGTGATGGTGTTGGCGAAGCCGTCGCCCTCGACGATCAGCTTCTGTCCCTCGGACTTCCACAGCTGCCCGGAGGCGAAGGCCACCAGCATCACGATCAGCGCGATGTGGAAGAGCAGGTTGCCGACCTCGCGGAGGTAGCCCTTCTCCGATCCCACCGCGTCACCGGAGACCCGGGTACGGAACCGGCGCCGCTTCAGCAGCTTCTCCGCCGCCGCCAGCACCTGCTCCGGCTCGGCCTCGGTGCGCCAGGTGGTGTACGCGGGCAGCCTCGTCAGCCGGCGCGGGGCGGCCGGCGGCCGGCCGCGGAGCTGGCCGACGAACTGCCAGGTGCGCGGCACGATGCAGCCGATGAGCGAGGTGAACAGCAGGATGTAGATCGCCGAGAACCACACCGAGCTGTAGACGTCGAAGAGCCCGAGCTTGTCGTAGAGGGGCGCGAGGGTCTCGTGGGCCTTCCGCCAGTTCTCCGCCTTCACCGCGTCGACGCTCGTCTGCGGGATGAGCGAGCCGGGGATCGTGCCGAGCGAGAGCATGAACAGCAGGATCAGCGCGACCCGCATGGAGGTCAGCTGCCGCCAGAACCAGCGTGCCCAGCCGGTGGCCTCCCGCCACGCCCAGGCCAGCGCGCCGAGCACGCCGGGCGCGCGGACGCCGCCGAACGAGCCGGGTACCGACTGTCCGCCCTCCTCGGCCGGGGCCGTGGACAGCTGTGAACCGGCGTCACCGATGTCCTTGTCCTCGGTGACGGGCGTTGTCTGCGTCTTGGCCATCTGATCAGACCTCGGGAACGTAGGAACTGGACCACGTCTGGAGATCGGCGACCAAGCGGTCCCACATACCCGTGACGAGGAGGACACCGACCACGACCAGCATGAGGCCGCCGATCCGCATGACCCAGGCATAGTGCCGCTTGACCCAGCCGAACGCGCCGAGCGCGCGCCGGAAGGCCACCGCGGCGAAGATGAACGGAAGCCCGAGGCCCAGGCAGTAGGCGACTGTCAGCAGGGCACCGCGCCCGGCGCTCGCCTGTTCGTTGGACAGGGCCATGACGGAGCCGAGCGTCGGGCCGATGCACGGCGTCCAGCCGACACCGAAGAGGACACCGAGCAGCGGCGCCCCGGCGAGCCCCACGGCGGGCCTGGTGTGGAAGCGGAACTCACGCTGCCCGAAGAGGTTCAGCACGCCCATGAACGCGAGGCCCAGGACGATCGTGAAGGCCCCGAGCACCGTGGAGATCGTCTCCTTGTACTCCAGCAGGGTCCGGCCGAAGAAGCCGAAGAAGGCGCCCATGGAGACGAAGACGGCGCTGAAGCCGAGGACGAAGAGCGAGGCCCCGGCGGCCATCCGGCCGCGCTTGGCCTCGGCCATGTCGGCGCCGCTGACCCCCGTCACATACGACAGATAGCCGGGCACGAGCGGCAGCACGCACGGGGAGAAGAAGGACAGCAGGCCACCGAGCACGGCGACGGGCAGCGCCAGCAGCAGCGCCCCGGTCAGCACGGTCTGGTTCATGTCGCCGACGGCGGCGAGGGTGGTGACGGCGGTCACGGGGTCACTTCTCCGCGACCAGCGGATCGAGCGTCTTGCGCAGCTCGTCCTCGGTCAGCGCCTTGAGCGCACGCGCCGCGATCTTGCCCTGGCGGTCGATGAAGAGGGTGGAGGGAATGGCCTGCGGGTTGAGGCTGCCCTTGGGGAAGCGCAGCAGGAGCTTGCCGGAGGAGTCGTACAGGCTCGGGTACGGGACCTCGAACTCCTTCTCGAAGCGGCGGGCCGGGGCGGGATTGGGGTCGCGGGTGTTGAGACCCACGAACTGCACGCCCTTGTCCTTGTAGTCGTTGGCGACGTTGACGAGGTTCTTGGCCTCGGCCCGGCAGGGCGAGCACCAGGAGCCCCAGACGTTAAGGACGACGATCTTGCCCTTGTAGTCCTCGGCGACGTCGAGCGGCTTGCCGTCGAGGGTCTCGCCGTCGAGGCCGGGCGCGCTCTGCCGGCCGTCCTTGTCCTTGACCATGCTCACCCCGCCCGTGCCCTGCACGAACTGGGTGCCGCCGCCGCTCTTGGGCTTGTCGCCGGTGCCGCACGCGGTCAGGGACAGCGCCGCGAGCGCGGCGAACATGACCGGCAGGGTGGTACGCCGGCGTGGGACAGGGCGTCGAGGGGCGCGGCAGGCACTCATGTGAAAAGTTTCGCATGGTCCATTCGGGGATCTTCCGCACCCCCCTCCGGGGCCCCTCGTACGGGTTCCCGGGCCCCTCGTACGGTCCTATGACGAGGACGCCTCCCACTTCTCCCCGACCCCCAGCTTGCGCAGCTCGGCGAGGATCTTCGGGTCCTGGGCGTCCAGCCAGTCCACGAACTGCCGGAAGGACACCAGCCGGACGTCCTTGTGCCGGTCGTCGGCGATGTGCTTGATCGCCTCCTCGACGGCGTCCATGTAGATGCCGCCGTTCCACTGCTCGAAGTGGTTGCCGACGAAGAACGGCGCCCGGTTCGTCTCGTAGGCGCGCTGGAATCCCTGGATGTAGGACTCCGTCGCCTGCTTGCGCCAGTGGGCGTAATTCGAGCGGCGCCCGCGCGTGGTGTTCTTCGATTGATTGGCGAGGATGTTGTAGTCCATGGAGAGGACCTCGAACGAATGCCCGGGAAAGGGCATCTGCTGCAACGGCAGATCCCATACCCCCTGCCTTTTCTTCGGCCACATCTGCAGCCCGCCCGGTGAACTCGCGTCGTAACGCCAGCCCAGCTTCCGGGCGACCGGCAGCAGATTGTCCTGGCCGAGCAGGCACGGGGTGCGACCGCCGACGAGTTCCTTGCGGTAGTCGAACGGCAGCGGCTCCACATCGGTGAATCCGCTGTTCGTGCGCCATTCGGTGACGAAGGAGACGGCCTGCTCGATCTCGGACCGCCAGTCCGCGGGCGTCCAGTGCCCCACCGAGCCGGAGCCCGAGCAGAAGTGACCGTTGAAGT
Source organism: Streptomyces sp. NPDC042259 (assembly GCF_055582085.1). NCBI lineage: Bacteria > Bacillati > Actinomycetota > Actinomycetes > Kitasatosporales > Streptomycetaceae > Streptomyces > Streptomyces sp. NPDC042259. The sequence goes on from NZ_JBVJDW010000022.1 coordinate 15,459, forward strand.
GGGTGCCGATCTCGTGGCCCTCGAACCACGCCTCGCGCAGATGGTGCAGCGTCGCCTTGATGTGGTCGTCGGTGAGATAGCCGATGTCCGATGCGCCGACCGGGTTGTTGGGGGGCTCGTAGAGGCGTTTCTTCGACTCCGGCAGGAGATAGATGCCGGAGAGGAAGAAGGTCATCCGCGCACCGTGGTCCCGGGCGATCTTCCGGAAGCGGGGGAACAGTCCGTTGCCGACCTCGCCGGCCCCGTCCCAGGAGAAGATCACGAACTGCGGAGGCCGCTGCCCCCGCTCCAGCGGTTCGGGGGCCGGCGGCTGGTTCGGCTGCTCGCCGGCGTCGGCGGTCGAACCGTCACCGATGGGTTTGGCCTTGGCCCGTTCGCTCGCCTTCGCCGCGGGGTCCTGTGCCTGGCCGGAGCCGGAGGGCGAGGAGCAACTCGCCGCGCCCAGCGCGGCCGCCGCTCCCACCCCCATTCCGAGGAGACCTCGTCGGCTGATGTCGCGCATGTCGTCTCCGTCCGTACTCGCCGTGCTTCACCCACCTGTCGTCCATATAAAACGACATTGGGTGAGAGAGCGCGTCGAGTACGGCGGTTGCGCGAATTCGCCAGCCTTTACGTCCCTTTACTTGGCTTTGCCGCGCTTTGAGATCGTCAAAGGCCGGTTGACCAGGCGACGATCAGGCGGCGTCAGGGTTCAGGCGCCGAACGCCTTTGCCCCACCCTTGACCGGTTTGGCGCCCGCCAGCAGATGGGCCGGCACCAAATCCCGGGCCGGCTCGCTGTAACCCACCGAAACGATTTTGTCCCCCCTATAGGTGAACGTCGTCAGGCTCGCCAGCGTGCACTGCCGCTTCCGCGGGTCGTGCCACAGCCGCCGCCGCTCCACGAAGCTCCGCAGGATCCAGATCGGCAGCTGATGGCTCACGCACACGGCCTCGTGACCGCGCGCCGCGTCCCGCGCGGCGTCCAGCGCGCCCATCATCCGCACGACCTGCTCGATGTACGGCTCGCCCCAGGACGGCTGGAAGGGGTTGGTCAGATGCCGCCAATTGGCGGGCTTGCGCAGCGCGCCGTCCCCCACGCCGAAGGTCTTGCCCTCGAAGACGTTCGCCGCCTCGATGAGCCGCTCGTCCGTCGCCAGGTCCAGGCCGTGCGCCTTGGCGACGGGCAGCGCCGTCTCCTGCGCCCGCTCCAGCGGCGAGGCGACGACATGCGTCACATCCCGCTCGGCCAGATGCCCGGCCACCCGGTCGGCCATCCGCCGGCCGAGTTCCGACAGGTGATAGCCCGGCCGGCGCCCGTAGAGCACCCCGTCCGGGTTGTGGACCTCGCCGTGCCGCATCACGTGGACGACGGTGATGTCGTCGTCGCTCTTCGCCGGGCCACTCGTCATGTCGCTGGTCATGCCACCCATCATTCCGTCGCCTCGGCTGCCGCCCGCGCCGCGGCCGGCAGCGCCGCCGCGACCTTCTCGATCGCCGCACCGTCGAGGGCCGTCGAGACGAACCACGACTCGAACGCCGACGGCGGCAGGTACACCCCCTGCGACAGCAGCGAGTGGAAGAAGGCCGTGAAGCGGAAGGACTCCTGCGCCTTCGCCCCGTCGTAGTCGCGGACCTCGCGGTCCGTGAAGAACACCGAGAACATGTTCCCGGCGACCTGGAGGCGGTGCGCGACCCCCTCCTTGGTCAGCGCGGCGCCCACCAGACCGCGGATCTCGGCCGAGACCGCGTCGACCTTCTCGTACGCCGCGTCGTCCAGCAGCCGCAGCTGCGCGAGGCCCGCCGCCGTCGCCACCGGGTTACCCGAGAGCGTGCCCGCCTGGTAGACCGGGCCCGCCGGGGCCAGGTGCGCCATCACATCGGCGCGGCCGCCGAACGCCGCCGCCGGGAAGCCGCCGCCCATGACCTTGCCGAAGGTCAGCAGGTCCGGCTTGACGCCGTCGATGCCGTACCAGCCGGCCCTGCTCGTCCGAAAGCCCGTCATGACCTCGTCGGAGATGAACAGCGCGCCGTTCTTCTCACAGGCCAGCTTGAGCCCCGCGTTGAAGCCCGGCCGCGGCGGCACGACGCCCATGTTGCCCGGCGACGCCTCGGTGATCACACACGCGATCTCACCCGGGTGCGCGTGGAACGCGGCGTGCACCGCCTCCAGGTCGTTGTACGGCAGCACGATGGTGTCCCCGGCCTGCGCGCCGGTCACCCCGGGCGTGTCCGGCAGCCCGAACGTCGCCAGCCCCGACCCGGCCGCGGCCAGCAGCGCGTCCACGTGGCCGTGGTAGCAGCCCGCGAACTTGATCACCTTGGCGCGGCCGGTGAAACCGCGCGCGAGCCGGATCGCCGACATCGTCGCCTCGGTGCCGGACGACACCAGCCGCACCTGCTCGACCGGCTCGACCCGGGACACGATCTCCTCGGCGAGCGCGACCTCGCCCTCACCGGGGGTGCCGAAGGAGGTGCCGCGGGCGACGGCGTCCTGCACAGCCGCGATCACCTCGGGGTGCGCGTGACCGAGGATCATCGGGCCCCACGAGCACACGAGGTCCACATACTCCCGGCCGTCCGCGTCCGTCAGGTACGGACCGGTACCGGACACCATGAACCGGGGCGTACCGCCCACGGCGCGGAACGCGCGGACCGGAGAATTCACGCCACCGGGCGTCACGACCGCCGCACGGTCGAACAGGACCTGCGAGACTGGGGCTTCATATGGGTAGCTCACGCTAGCCATGGTCTCAGAGCCTCACGGGCAGTCGCGTCCGGGCGTTTCGTCCGTCGTGCACGGGGGAGGTCTCTGAGACGATGATCGGGTTGCGCGGCGGGGGCTGTGCCACCTAAAAAGCAGTCGGGTGGAAGATATGCATCGCGGTGGCGGACTGGGTGAGGGCACCGATGACCTGGGCCCCGAGCGAGCGCAGAGGGCCCACAGGGGGCGCCACCGGCGCGAGGAAGAAAGCGCTGGGAGCAGGAGTGGCCGCGTGGGGGTGACCTACAAATACTTCGGGGCACCGAACGGGGCGACCGCTGCCCGCGTACCGATCTCGATGCGCCCGGAGGAGCTCGGCGGTGACGAGCTGGGCATGGGCGGCATGTTCACCAAGATCAAGCCGGAGACGGTGGCCGCGATGGTCCTCACGGGCATCGAGGGCATACCCCTGCACAAGGTCCCCCCGCTTGAGCTGGTCGTTCTCCACCCCGACTACGCGGTCGTCAAGCTCCCCATGACCGTGGTCGACCCGCTGCGCGGAATCGGCGAGGAATCGGTGGGCGCCGCCGCGTTCATCTGGTCCACGGTCCCCGACCGGGGCGGTCCGCGCGACGCCTTCACGGTCTACCGGTTGCTCCACGAGTGGCAGGACTTCTCCCACCGGCTGCACGAGGCCGGGCACCAGCCGTACTGCCTCGTCTGGCCCTGAGCCCCAGGCGGCGGGGCCGCGGTCAGCGCTGCGCGAGCACCGCCGTGTCCAAGGTGCCCTCGACCACCTGCCGGGCGAGCTCCGCCAGCCGCATCCGGCGGGGGCGGGCGTAGTCCCGCAGGGACTCGAACGCCTCATCCAGCCCGACCTGCCAGCGCTCGGCCAGCACGCCCTTGGCCTGTTCGATGACCACCCGGCTGTGCAGCGCCGACTGCAGCTGCGCCTTGTCGACATTGCTCTGCTCGATCGTGCGCTGCTGGAGGATGGCGATCGTGGCCACGTCCGCCAGTGCCTGAGCCAGCTGGGCATCCAGATCACTGATCGGCGTGGTCCGGGAGTGGAAGAGGTTCAGCGCGCCGATGATCTGGTGCCTCAGCCTCATGGGGATGGCGTGCGTAGTGCGGAAGCCGGCCTGGCGGGCATGCGCGGCGAAGGGCCCGAAAGCCGCTGTGACCTGCGGGGACTCCAGATCGACGTCCAATTGGGCCTCTCCGCTGTGGTAGCACTCCACACAGGGCCCCTGCTCGTGCTGGAGGGCGAACAGTTCCAGCAGCCGGGTGTGTTCGTCCGAGGCGGCGATGAACTGCAGTTCGCCATGGGGGTCGACGATCATCACGCCGGCGGCGTCGACGTCGAGCAGTTCGACACAGCGACTGGCGAGCCGGTGCAGGAAATCGATCAGATCGAAGTCGTCGATCAGTGAATCCACGGCCTCGACCAGGATCTCCAGCGTGCGTTGCTGGCTAGCCATGGCCATCATCCCCTTCTCTCAAAAGACGGGTCGGCCCCGTCATCAATGTCCCGAAAGCGCAGACGACGGGCAACCACGTCCTCCGCGGCCCGCAACAGCGGAAGTTCATGGCGGTAGGCGTGGGCGCGCAGCAGCACCAGGGCCTGGGCGACGGTCACCCCCGCCTGGACGCTGATCATGCCGCTGGCCTGGTGGACGGCGGCCCGGTGCAGGTGGGCGGTGGATTCGGCCGTGGCGAACAGCGCCGTGCGCTCCCCGCCGTCCAGCACCACCGCGGTCAGCGCCGCTGCGAGGATCAGGGCGTCGTCCATCGCGGCCGCCGACAGCGGGCCGACGGTGGACCGCTGTGCGGTCAGCACCCCCAGGCACACACCGCCGATGCGCAGCGGGAAGCAGAAAAGAGCATCCACCCCGAGCCCGTTCAGGGTCGGCAGCAGTACCGGCCACCGGTCCGGGCGGACCCGGGCCAGGTCCGGCTCGACGACCACCGAGCAGGAGCCGAGGGCGTCCACCCCAGGGCCTTCACCGAGGGTGTACTGCTCGTCCTCCAGGCGCTCGCTGGCACCCGGGGAGGCCCACACCAGCTCGCTCAACGTGCCGTCCGTGGCGAGGGAGACCGCCACCCCGTCGACGCCGAGAACGCGGGCGCACTCCAGGGGGTCCCCGCTGATCAAGCCTGGGCCCGACCTTGAGGACAGGTCGCGCAGCAAGCGGGCCATGCCCGCGCTGGTCGCCACCGCTGACACCCGCTTCCCGGGCCGATCCGCCACGCGTCGCCCGGATATGGACGGCGCGCCGCTTTCACCCTACGCCTTGGAGCTGTCGTGGCGGGTGCCGTCGAGGGCGTCGAGATCGGCCAGATCCGTCAGCGAGGCGACGGGCCGGAAGACCTCCAGCAGGCCGGCCATCCGCATGATCTTCAAGGCCCACGGCCGGACGCACAACACCTCGAAACCGCCGCCCGCCGCGAGCAGCCCGGCCCGGGCCCGGTAAAGCACTCCGAGGATGGTGCAGTCGAAGAAGGTGACCGCCCGCAGATCGACCACCACGACGGGCTTGCCCAGGGCCATCAGCCGCATGAGCAGGGCCTCTATTTCCGGCACGGCCGCGATGTCGACCTCACCGGACAGCTCCAGCACGGCCCATCGGCCCACCACTCGAATGCGGGCCTCACCCTGCCACTGCGTCACGTCTGCTCCCCCGGCTCGGACCGCATGGGACGGCGCGAGGACGACGAGAACTCTGCCGCAGCGCGCACCGTTGCCATCGGGGTCCGGGGTGGCTGATACGAAGGTACGTCCTGCGGACGTCATGCGAGGTCCAGGGCGTACGTAAGCCCTCGAAAGTATGAAAACTGCCATGTTCCATCGCGTGGAAGTGGTCACCGGTGTTTGAATTGGAGGGCCTCTATCCAGCGCCGCTGTCATGGCCGAGACCTCACCAACCGCGGGCGGGCGCATGCCCCGCCGCCTTCCGGCGGGCGCGCCGACGGCCTAGGGTGACGCGCGTGGCCCAGGCCCCCGGCCGCCGTCTCCCGCTGTCACGCCGGACGCCTCCTGCCCTGCCGGTGCTTCCGCGGTCGAGAACGGACCGGCCGGTGCCCCTGCCAGGGGAGGGCGGAGCACCGGCCGGCTCCCGCCGGGGCCGTAGCCCGGCGCTCATGCTCGTCGTCCGCCCCATCGCCCTCTTCCTCCTGGGCGCATACGGCTTCGTCGCCACCCTCCGGCCCGACGCGGACCACCCGGCCGTGAGCGCCGGCCGTCGGGAGCCCCGGCATATCCTGCGGCTGCGAATGGATCACGCCCGCCGCGCCCCAGGAGGCACCCGCATGAGCACCCGTACCGCCGTCGTCACCGGAGCGAGCAGCGGCATCGGTGCCGCGACCGCCCGGCACCTGGCCGCAGCCGGTTATCGCGTCGTCCTCACCGCCCGCCGCGAGGACCGTATCGAGGCGCTCGCCGCCGAACTGACCGAGGCGGGCCACGAGGCGGTCGCCCAGGTGCTCGACGTCACCGACCGCGCGGCCGTCGACGCCTTCGCCGCCACCGTGGACGGGGCCGTCGAGGTGCTGGTCAACAACGCCGGCGGCGCCCTGGGCAGCGACCCCGTGGCCACCGCCGATCCGGCCGACTGGCGCACGATGTACGAGGTCAACGTCCTCGGCACGCTCCATGTGACCCAGGCCCTGCTGCCCGCGCTGACCGCGAGCGGTGACGGCACCGTCGTCGTCCTCTCCTCCACCGCGGGCCTGGCCACCTACGAGGGCGGGGGTGGCTACGTCGCGGCCAAGCACGGCGCGCACGTCATCGCCGAGACCCTGCGGCTGGAGCTGTGCGGGGCGCCGGTGCGTGTCATCGAGATCGCCCCCGGCATGGTCCGGACCGACGAGTTCGCGGTCACCCGCTTCCGCGGCGACACGGAGAAGGCCGCCGCCGTCTACGCGGGCGTCGCCGAGCCGCTGACCGCCGACGACGTCGCCGACACCATCGCCTGGGCCGTCACCCGCCCGTCCCACGTGAACATCGATCTGCTGGTCGTCCGCCCACGCGCCCAGGCCTCCAACTACAAGGTGCACCGCGAACTCTGAGCCCGGCGGAGGGTTCCCGGGGCGCGGGACCGGAAGTTGATCGCCAAGTGATCGACTTCCGGATACCGTCCGGGTACGGGCGTCCCTCGGGCACCCGTACGAAACCCCGCGGATACCCGCATGTCCCGTACGAAAGGGTCCCTCTCTTGCGCGTCATCGGCTTCGACCATCTGGTGCTCAACGTCTCGGACGTCGAGCGGTCCCTGGCCTTCTACCTCGGCCCGCTCGGGCTGGAGCCGGTCCGCGTGGACGAGTGGCGGGCGGGCAAGGTCCCGTTCCCCTCGGTCCGCGTCTCCCCGGACACCATCATCGACCTCTTCGAGCGCCCCCGGGGCGAGTCCAACGTCGACCACATCTGCCTCGTCGTCGAGCCCCTGGACTGGCAGGAGGTCGTCGACTCCGGCGTCTTCACGGTCGTCGACGGCCCCGGCTCCCGCTTCGGCGCCCGCGGCGACGGCGAGTCCCTCTACGTCCTGGACCCGGACGGCAACACCGTCGAACTCCGCTGGTACTCGCAGGGTGCCTGACGAGAGGGGGCGCACGCCGTCACGACGTGCGCTCGCCAGTTCGAGTTGCGCTCCACTGTTCCGACCCACGGAGCAGTGGGCGCGCCACACGATCACTCCATGGACTTCATGGACCTCGAGGATCCCCGTTACGCCTACATGTTCGGCTTTCTGCAGGCCGATGGACACCTGCAAGGTGGCACCGGCCAACGAGGCAAGCTGAGTGTCGAGATCAGCTACCGGGACATCGACATACTCCGCGCCTTCCAGGAGTTGTGCCCCTACAACAGCACGATCAGCGAGCGGACAAGGGCGACCAACTTCTCGGAAGGCCACCGCTCCGCGACCTGGACGGTCTGCTCGTCGGAAGCCAGGAAGCGCCTGTCGGACCTGGGATTTCCCTACGGGAAGAAGTCCGCGAAAATCACGCCGCCCCTCGTTCCGTTCTCCCGGCGGGACTACCTCCGCGGCGTGATAGACGCCGACGGGTCGGTGGGCTTCACGGCGGCTGGGCTGCCCTTCGTAGGCCTCACCACCGCCAGCACCGCAGTAGCCGCATACCTGTGCCGCTACACCAAGCGGACATTCGATATCCAACGAGTACCCGGGCGGAACGCCCGCGACGGTGTGTACAACATCATGTACATGAGAGAAGCCGGTGCCACCCTCGCGAGCCACCTGTACTACGTGGGAAGCCTGGCGCTGGAACGCAAACACTCTGCCGCCGCACAGGTCGGCGCGTGGGTCCGTCCTCCGCATATGCGACCGGCTCGGACACGACGCTCCTGGACACCACAGGAGGATCACGTACTGCTGGACGCCCCGACCCTGGAACGGGCAGCTGATCAGCTGGGCAGATCGACGAAGTCCTGCCAGCTTCGCCGGTGGCGGTTGCGGCAACGGCCCGCACAGGGCGAATGACAAACGGCAGAGGGGCGGACGCAAAGCGTCCGCCCCTCTCAGTCAGCCCTTGACGCAGATGACCTGCTTGAGCTTGGCGACCACCGCGACCAGGTCCCGCTGCTGGTCGATGACCTGCTCGATCGGCTTGTAGGCGGCCGGGATCTCGTCCACCACACCGGAGTCCTTGCGGCACTCCACGCCCCGCGTCTGCTCCTCCAGGTCCCGCGTGGAGAAGCGCTTCTTGGCGGCGTTGCGGCTCATCCGGCGGCCGGCGCCGTGCGAGGCGGAGTTGAAGGAGTCGGCGTTGCCGAGGCCCTTCACGATGTACGAGCCGGTGCCCATCGAGCCCGGGATGATGCCGAACTCGCCGCTGCCCGCGCGGATCGCGCCCTTGCGGGTGACGAGCAGGTCCAGGCCCTCGTAGCGCTCCTCGGCCACGTAGTTGTGGTGGCAGGAGATGACCTCGCCAAAGGTGACCCTGGCCTTCTTGAACTCCCTGCGCACCACGTCCTGGGACAGTGCCATCATGATCTCGCGGTTGTGCTTGGCGTACTCCTGCGCCCAGAACAGGTCGTGCCGGTAGGCCGCCATCTGCGGGGTGTCCGCGACGAACACGGCGAGGTCCCGGTCGATCAGACCCTGGTTGTGCGGCAGCTTCTGGGCCTGGCCGATGTGGTACTCGGCCAGCTCCTTGCCGATGTTCCGGGAGCCGGAGTGCAGCATGATCCAGACGAAATTGTCCGAATCGAGGCATAGTTCCCAGAAATGATTTCCGGAACCGAGCGTTCCCATCTGCTTCGTGGCCCGCTCCCGACGGAACTTGACCGCGTCGGCGACCCCGTCGAACCGCCCCCAGAAGTCGTCCCACCCCGCCGTCGCGAAGCCGTGCAGCCGCCCCGGGTCCACCGGGTCGTCGTGCATCCCCCGGCCCACCGGAATCGCCTGCTCGATCTTCGACCGCAGCCGCGACAGATCCCCCGGCAGGTCGTTCGCCGTCAGCGACGTCCTGACCGCCGACATCCCGCAGCCGATGTCCACCCCGACCGCCGCCGGGCACACCGCGCCCTCCATCGCGATCACCGAACCGACCGTCGCCCCCTTGCCGAAGTGCACGTCCGGCATCACCGCGAGGCCCTTGATCCACGGCAGGGTCGAGACGTTGCGCAGCTGCTGCATGGCGACGTCCTCGACCCCGGCCGGGTCGGCCCACATGCGGATGGGTACCCGGGCGCCGGGCACCTCGGTGTACGACATGATTCTCCTCATTCCCCCGTAAAACACGATAAACGCAAAAGCCGGACCTATCACCCGATTCACGACAGGGAACCGGCGGACGCGGCGGCGCGTGCGGTACACATTGTGTCCGGCCGCCACCTTGTGGCGGCAACCAGTTTTCCGGTGAAAGGAGCCACGGACAGTGCAGCGAAGGGCGTACGCACCAGCCGCCGCACTGGCCGCGGCGGTGCTCACCACGGCCCTGGCCGGATGCAGTGGGGATTCCGCTTCCGGTGCCGGCGGCGACGACTCCAAGCCCGGTCAGCTCGGCGCCTCCGCCTCCGGTGGCGCGCCGGGGAAGTACCACAGCCTCCCCGAGCCCTGCGGCTACGTCAGCTCCGCCACGCTGCGCCGCATGCTGCCCGGCGCCGAGGACGAGAGCGAGGAGGAGGCCGAGCGGCGCTACCGCGGCCAGGCCACCATCACCTACGACACCGACCGCCGCGTCGGCTGCCGCTGGAAGCTGGAGACCCCCGAGGGCACCCGGCATCTGACGGTCGACTTCGAGCGGGTCGTGTCGTACCAGACCGACGTCAGCGACGAGGACCGGGCCCGGCAGCTGTACGCGCGCCTGGCCACGGCCGCGCACATCCCGGCCGCCACCGCCTCGCCCTCCTCCTCCGGTACGGGCGCGAGCGGTACGGCCCCGAGCGCCTCCGCGTCCGCCGGGCCCCGGGCCCAGGGTGAGGCCGCCGGCAAGGCGCCGGGCGCGTCCGGGTCGCCCGCCCCGTCCCGCACCGGCGGCTCCGCCTCCCCCGGCGGCACCGGTTCCGCCAAGGGGGCGGACGCCGAACTCGCCCCGCGCGTCCTGGACGACCTCGGCGACGACGCCTACGTCGACGACAAGCTGGCCACCACCGGCACCGGTGTGCACCGTGACATCAGCGTCGTCTTCCGTTCCTCCAACGTCCTGGTGACCATCGCGTACGACCAGTGGTCGACCGACAAGGCGCACATCCCCGACAGCGCCGATCTCCAGGGCAAGGCCCATGCCCTGGCCCGTGAGCTGGACGCCGGGCACTTCGGCAATTAGCCCGGCGAGTACCGCCCCGTTTCGACCACCGCCTCGCGAAGGCCGCGTACCGTGCCGTCTGGACACAGGCGGAGCACAGCCGCCCCACGAGCAACTCCAAGCCCTCGACACCGAACGAGCGAAGGACCCATGCACCGACGAACAGCCCCGCGACTCGCCCGAATCCTCGCCTGCGCCGCAGTACCGGTGATGCTCGTCGCCACCGGCTGCTCCTCGGACGACGACAAGAAGGAATCGACGACGCCCAGCAAGGCACCTAGCGCGAACGCGACGCCCACGCTCAAGCCCGCGGCGTTCGCCAAGCTGCCCGGGGCCTGCAAGACCGTCCCGGCGAAGACGATCGAGAAGCTGGTGGCCAAGGCGGACCCCAAGGAGGGCAAGGCCCTTCCCGCCAGCGACACCAACGACTCGGCCAGCTGCTTCTACAGCGGCCTGAACGACGAGGACGTCAAGGACCTGCAGTACCGCTCCCTGACCGTCTCGCTCAAGCGCTTCCCCTCCGACCCGACGCTCGGCTCCGGCGAGAAGCGCGCCCAGGCGTTCCTGGCGCAGCAGACGACCAAGGCGACCACGTCCGACGGGGCGAAGAACGCCAAGACCGAGAAGGCCGGCGGGATCGGTGACGAGGGGAGCACGGTCACCTCGGACTCCAAGAAGGACGACAACGACTTCAAGAACGTCACCGTCATCGCCCGGACCGCCAATGTCGTGGTCACCGTGAAGTACAGCGGGGCCGGCTACGAGGGCGCGAAGACGCCGGACGCGGGTGACATGACGAAGGACGCGCAGGGCGCGGCCAAGGAAGCCGTCGCCTCGGTCGTCGACGCGAACAAGAAGTAGCCGCGCACCGCATCGAGCGGTGGCAGGCACACACGGCGAAGGGCCGCCGCCCGGTGGAGAACCGGGCGGCGGCCCTTCGGCCGTCGTGGGGTCAGGCCCCGAGGAGCTTGCGCACCCGGTCCGCCCCCACCGCGAGCAGCAGCGTGGGCAGGCGCGGGCCGGTGTCACGGCTCACGAGCAGCTGGTAGAGCAGCGCGAAGAACGAGCGCTGCGCGACCTTGAGCTCCGGCGTCGGCTTGGCGTCCGGCTCCAGGCCCGCCTGGATCTTCGGCACGCCGTAGACGAGCGTGGTCAGCCCGTCGAGCGACCAGTGGTCGTCCAGTCCGGCGATCAGCAGCCGCAGCGACTCGCGGGCCTGGTCGTCCAGGGCGGCGAGGGCCTCGGTGTCGGGCTCGGCGCGGACGATGGTGCGGGACTCGGCCGGGACCTGGGTGTTGATCCAGTGCTCGGCCTTGTCCAGCCGGGGGCGGGTCTCGTCCAGCGAGGTGACCGGGTTCGCGGGGTCGAGTTCGCCGAGGATCCGCAGGGTCTGCTCGTCGTGGCCGCCGGTGATGTCGACGACCGAGGCGAGCGTGCGGTACGGCAGCGGGCGCGGGGTGCGCGGGAGTTCACCGGCGGCCGTGCGCGCGGCACGGGCGTGCGCGGCGGCGTCGGCGGGCAGGGCGCTGCCGTCGGCGACCTTGGACTCCAGCTTGTCCCACTCGTCGTAGAGCCGCTGGATCTCCTGGTCGAAGGCGATCTTGAAGGACTGGTTGGGCTTGCGGCGCGCGTACAGCCAGCGCAGCAGCGGGGCCTCCATGATCCGCAGCGCGTCGCCCGGGGTGGGGACGCCGCCCTTGGAGGAGGACATCTTGGCCATGCCGCTGATGCCGACGAAGGCGTACATCGGGCCGATGGGCTGCTCGCCGCCGAAGACCTTGCGGACGATCTGGCCGCCGACGACGAAGGAGGAGCCGGGCGAGGAGTGGTCGACGCCGGAGGGCTCGAAGATCACGCCCTCGTAGGCCCAGCGCATCGGCCAGTCGACCTTCCAGACCAGCTTGCCGCGGTTGAACTCGCTGAGCAGGACGGTCTCGGAGTGCCCGCACGCGCAGGTGTAGGCGAGTTCGGTGCTCTCGTCGTCGTACGCGGTGACGGTGGTGAGGTCCTTCTCGCACGCGCCGCAGTACGGCTTGTACGGGAAGTAGCCCGCGCCGGAGCCGCTGCCGTCGTCCTCGGCGGCCGCGCCGGAGCCCTCGGCGGCCTCCAGCTCGGCCTCGTCGAGGGGCTTCTGCTGCTTCTGCTGCGGCTTCTTCGCGGCAGCGGCGGGGTCCTTCTTCGTCCGGTACTGGTCGAGGATGGCGTCGATGTCGCCGCGGTGCTTCATCGCGTGCAGGATCTGCTCGCGGTAGACGCCGGAGGTGTACTGCTCGGTCTGGCTGATCGGGTCGTACTCGACGCCCAGCTCGGCCAGGGCCTCGACCATGGCGGCCTTGAAGTGCTCGGCCCAGTTCGGGTAGGCCGAGCCGGCGGGGGCCGGAACGGAGGTCAGAGGCTTGCCGATGTGGTCGGCCCAGGAATCGTCGATCCCGGGGACGCCGTTCGGCACCTTGCGGTAGCGGTCGTAGTCGTCCCAGGAGATCAGGTGCCGGACCTCGTGGCCGCGGCGGCGGATCTCGTCGGCGACGAGGTGCGGCGTCATGACCTCACGCAGGTTGCCCAGGTGGATCGGGCCGGAGGGGCTGAGGCCCGAGGCGACGACGATCGGTTTGCCCGGGGCGCGGCGCTCACCCTCGGCAATGACCTCGTCGGCGAAACGGGAGACCCAGTCGGCCTCGGTGCTCTGAGCCACGTGCGGCACTTCCTTCCTTGTGGTCCTGGCATGACCATTGTCCCAGACGGAAGGGGAGGCTTCGGGGTTGCCCGGGGCCGGGCGAAGCAGGCGAAAACATCATCCCGGGCCGCGAGGGGCGCGTGGGATACTCGGTCGTATCCAAAAATGCCCTCTACCGGAATGGCACCCACCCCATGGCTTCGGTTCCTTCCCTCGCTTCCTCGCTCGATCAGCGCATCGCGGACGCCCTCTCGGCAGCACTGCCGGAGGCCGGTGCCGCCGACCCGCTGCTGCGACGAAGCGACCGGGCCGATTTCCAGGCCAACGGGCTGCTGGCGCTCGCCAAGAAGCTGAAGGGCAACCCGCGTGAGCTGGCGGCGAAGGTCGCCGAGCAGCTCCCGGCCGGTGAGCTGATCAAGGACGTCGAGGTCTCCGGCCCCGGCTTCCTGAACATCACGATCACCGACGAGGCGATCGTCCGGACGCTCGCCGAGCGGGCCGCCGACGACCGTCTCGGTGTGCCGTTCGCGGCGCACCCGGGCACCACGGTCATCGACTACGCCCAGCCGAACGTGGCCAAGGAGATGCACGTCGGCCATCTGCGGAACTCGGTGATCGGCGACGCGGTCGTGCGGATCCTGGAGTTCTCCGGCGAGAAGGTCGTGCGCCGCCACCACATCGGCGACTGGGGCACCCAGTTCGGCATGCTCATCCAGTATCTGATCGAGCACCCGCACGAGCTGGACCACGAGGGCGAGGTCTCCGGCGAGGAGGCCATGTCGTCGCTCAACCGGCTGTACAAGGCGTCGCGGACGCTCTTCGACTCCGACGAGGAGTTCAAGGCCCGCGCCCGGCGCCGGGTGGTCGACCTCCAGGCCGGTGACGAGGAGACCCTCGCGCTGTGGCAGCGGTTCGTCGACGAGTCGAAGATCTACTTCTACTCGGTCTTCGAGAAGCTCGACGTGGAGATCCACGACGAGGACATCGTCGGCGAGTCCGGTTACAACGACATGCTCGCCGAGACCTGCCGCATGCTGGAGGAGTCCGGGGTCGCCGTCCGTTCCAACGGCGCGCTCTGCGTCTTCTTCGACGACGTCAAGGGCCCGGACGGCAAGCCCTCGCCGCTGATCGTCCAGAAGTCCGACGGCGGTTTCGGCTACGCGGCCACCGACCTGTCCGCGCTCCGCGACCGGGTGGGGAACCTGAAGGCCGACACCCTGCTGTACGTGGTGGACGCCCGGCAGTCGCTGCACTTCCGGATGGTCTTCGAGACCGCGCGCCGGGCCGGCTGGCTGACCGAGGGCGTCAAGGCCGCCCAGCTCGGTTTCGGCACGGTCCTCGGCAAGGACGGCAAGCCGTTCAAGACCCGTGAGGGCGAGACGGTCCGGCTGGTCGACCTGCTCGACGAGGCGATCGACCGGGCGACGGCCGTCGTCCGGGAGAAGAGCGAGAAGCTCGGGCTCACGGACGAGGAGATCGCCGAGCGTGGTGCCCAGGTCGGCATCGGCGCGGTGAAGTACGCGGACCTGTCGACGTCGGTCTCCCGGGACTACAAGTTCGACCTGGACCAGATGGTGTCCCTCAACGGCGACACCAGCGTGTATCTCCAGTACGCCTACGCGCGGATCCAGTCGATCCTGCGCAAGGCGGGCGACGCCCGTCCGGTGGCCCACCCGGAGCTGGCGCTGGCCCCGGCCGAGCGCGCGATGGGCATGCACCTGGACCAGTTCGGCGAGACCCTCGCCGAGGTCACGGCCTCCTACGAGCCGCACAAGCTGGCGGGGTACCTCTACCAGCTCGCCTCGCACCTCACGTCGTTCTACGACCAGTGCCCGGTGCTCAAGGCGGAGACCCCGCAGCAGGTGGAAAACCGGCTCTTCCTCTGCGAACTGACCGGACGCACCCTGCGTCAGGGCATGTCGCTCCTGGGCATCCGGACGCCCGAGCAGCTGTAGCCGGGCGCGGGGCGGGGCCCGCTTCCCCGGACGTCACGCACGTCGCGCACGTCGTGTCGATTCGCGGAAGTGAGCCCTACCCCGCCCCCAGTTCGAACCAGATCAACTTGCCCGACAGCCCCTGCGGTTGGTCCCGCAGCTCGAAGCCGCCCCAGCTGTCGGCGCACATGCGTACGAGCCCCAGCCCGCGTCCCTGCTCGGCCTCCGCCTCGGGCAGCGCGGCCAGATCCAGCCGGGGGAGCCGGGGGTTGGTGTCCCACACCGCCACCCGCACCCGGTCGCCGTCCTGCTTGACCCGCACCGACGCCGGGCCGTCGGAGTAGCGGTAGGCGTTGGTGACCAGTTCCGAGGTCAGCAGTTCGGCGGTATCGGCCAGTTCCGGGAAGCCGTGTTCCTCGAAGATCGTGCGGAGCGTGCGGCGGGCGATGCAGGGCGCCATGGGGTCGGCGGGCACCTGGAGCGTGTACTCCCAGTCGTCGGTGAGTTCGGGATCGGTACTCATGCACGCCTCCGCACTGTAAGCAGTGTGCTACACACCGTAAGGACTGCAGTGCCCCGCTTTCCAGGCGGGAATGCGTGAACGCCCCCGAATCCGGGAACGACGATGGCGGCGTCCCCCTCGGGGGGACGCCGCCATCGGTGTGTGCGCGCGGGACCGCCGTCCGGCCTACAGCTGCCGGGCGACCTCGGTGGCCCAGTAGGTGAGGATCATGTTCGCGCCCGCCCGCCTGATGCCGGTGAGCGACTCCATGATGGCCCGGTCGCGGTCGATCCAGCCGTTGGCCGCGGCGGCCTCGACCATCGCGTACTCACCACTGATCTGGTAGGCGGCGACGGGAACGTCCACCGACTCGGCGACCTTGGCGAGGATGTCGAGGTAGGGCAGGGCCGGCTTGACCATGACCATGTCGGCGCCCTCGGCGAGGTCGAGCGCCAGCTCGCGCAGCGACTCGCGGATGTTGGCCGGGTCCTGCTGGTACGTCTTGCGGTCGCCCTGGAGCGAGGAGCCGACGGCCTCCCGGAAGGGGCCGTAAAACGCCGAGGCGTACTTGGCGGTGTAGGCGAGGATCGAGACGTCCTCGTGGCCCGTCTGGTCCAGCGCGTCACGGATGACGCCGACCTGGCCGTCCATCATGCCGCTGGGCCCGACCACATGGACCCCGGCGTCGGCCTGGACCTGTGCCATCTCGGCGTAGCGCTCCAGCGTGGCGTCGTTGTCCACCCGGCCCGCGGCGTCGAGGACCCCGCAGTGGCCGTGGTCGGTGTACTCGTCGAGGCACAGGTCGGACATGATGACGAGCTCGTCGCCGACCTCGTCGCGCACATCGCGGATGGCGACCTGGAGGATGCCGTCGGGGTCGGTGCCGGCGGTGCCCGCCGCGTCCTTCTTGGCGTCCTCGGGCACCCCGAAGAGCATGATCCCGGCGACGCCCGCGTCACGGGCCTCGGCGGCCGCCTTCCGCAGGGTCTCGCGGGTGTGCTGGACGACGCCCGGCATGGCGGAGATCGGCACCGGCTCGCCGATGCCCTCCCGCACGAAGGCGGGAAGGATCAGGTCTGCCGGGTGCAGCCGGGTCTCCGCGACCATGCGGCGCATGGCCGGGGTGGTCCGCAGCCGTCGGGGGCGAGCCCCGGGGAAGGTTCCGTACGTGCTCAACTCCGTGCCCTTCTACGCGATCCGGGCCGCCGCTCGCTCGGGCGGGTGACCGGGTCGCCGGCCTCCAGGGCCGCGTCGCGCCGGGCCGCACCGAAGTCCGCGAGCGCCTCGGCCAGCTTGTGCACCGAGGGCTCGGGCGACAGCACGTCCACCCGCAGGCCGTGCTCCTCCGCGGTCTTCGCGGTGGCGGGGCCGATGCAGGCGATGACGGTGACATTGTGCGGCTTGCCGGCGATGCCGACCAAGTTCCGCACGGTGGAGGAGGAGGTGAACAGCACGGCGTCGAAGCCGCCGCCCTTGATCGCCTCACGGGTCTCGGCCGGCGGCGGCGAGGCCCGGACGGTCCGGTAGGCGGTGACGTCGTCGACCTCCCAGCCCAGCTCGATCAGGCCCGCCACCAGGGTCTCGGTGGCGATGTCGGCGCGCGGCAGGAAGACGCGGTCGATCGGGTCGAAGACCGGGTCGTAGGGCGGCCAGTCCTCCAGCAGACCGGCGGCCGACTGCTCGCCGCTGGGCACCAGGTCGGGCTTCACACCGAACTCGACCAGCGACTTGGCGGTCTGCTCGCCGACGGCCGCGACCTTGATGCCGGCGAAGGCACGCGCGTCGAGCCCGTACTCCTCGAACTTCTCGCGCACCGCCTTGACGGCGTTGACGGAGGTGAAGGCGATCCACTCGTAGCGGCCGGTGACCAGGCCCTTGACCGCGCGCTCCATCTGCTGCGGGGTGCGCGGGGGCTCGACCGCGATGGTCGGGACCTCGCTGGGCACGGCGCCGTACGAACGGAGCTGGTCGGAGAGCGAGGCGGCCTGCTCCTTGGTCCGCGGGACGAGGACGTTCCAGCCGAAGAGCGGCTTGGACTCGAACCACGAGAGCCGGTCGCGCTGCGCGGCCGCGCTGCGCTCGCCGACCACGGCTATGACCGGCTGGCCGCCGTCCGCGGACGGCAGCACCTTGGCGGCCTTGAGCACCTGCGCCAGCGACCCGAGGGTCGCGGTCCAGGTGCGCTGGCGGGTGGTGGTGCCGGCGACGGTGACGGTGAGCGGGGTGTCGGGCTTGCGCCCGGCGGAGACCAGCTCACCGGCGGCCGCGACCACCGAGTCGAGGGTGGTGGAGACGACGGCGGTCACCTCGCTCGCGCCGACCTCGGACCAGCAGGTGTCCGAGGCGGTACGGGCGTCGAGGAACCGCACGTCGGCCCCGCGGCCGTCGCGCAGCGGGACACCGGCGTAGGCGGGCACGCCGACGGCCGTGGCGACGCCCGGCACCACCTCGAAGGTGATGCCCTCGTTCGCGCAGGCCAGCATCTCGTCGGCGGCGTTGCCGTCGAGGCCGGGGTCGCCGAGCACGGCACGCACGACCCGCTTGCCGCCGCGCGCGGCCGCCATGACAAGATTGGCGGTGTCCCTGAGGACGGGTACGCCGAGGGCACCGACGGCTTTTGATGCCTCGTCAGTAACCGTCTGGGCAGGCATGTCCACATGGGCGCGCACATGCGCGCGCACCACGTCGAGCACCTGCGGATCGGCGATCAGGACGTCAGCGGTCGCAAGTGCCTCCACGGCGCGCAGCGTCAGCAGTCCCGG
This sequence comes from Streptomyces sp. NPDC042259, assembly GCF_055582085.1. Lineage (NCBI taxonomy): Bacteria > Bacillati > Actinomycetota > Actinomycetes > Kitasatosporales > Streptomycetaceae > Streptomyces > Streptomyces sp. NPDC042259. Next base: position 33,777 of record NZ_JBVJDW010000022.1, read on the forward strand.
ATCTCCGGGGCCGGCACCGAGAAAGGTGACGTGCCCGTGCACGGGGTGGATCGGGGCGGTGGGGTTCAAAGTACTCGCTCCCCCATAAGACCGGCCGCACCCTTGTCGAGCATCTCGGCGGCGAGGTCGCGGCCCAGGGCCACGGCTTCTTCGCTGGACGACGGTACGGGACCAGTGGTGGACAGCTGCACCAACGTCTTGCCGTCGGTCGAACCGACGACGCCACGCAGGCGCATTTCAGTGACAATCTGCCCGTCGGCCAACAGGTCGGCCAACGCACCCACGGGTGCGGAGCAGCCGGCCTCCAGGGCGGCGAGCAGGGAACGCTCGGCGGTCACGGCGACCCGGGTGAAGGGGTCGTCGAGCTCGGCGAGCCGTGCCGCGAGGTCCGCGTTGGCCGCGGTGCACTCGATGGCCAGTGCCCCTTGACCGGGGGCGGGCAGGACCGCGTCGGCGTCCAGGAACTGGGTCGCCTCCCCGATCCGGCCGATGCGGGTGAGACCGGCGGCGGCGAGGACGACTGCGTCCAGCTCGCCGTCGGTCACAAAACCGACGCGGGTGTCGATGTTGCCGCGGATCGGCACGGTCTCGATCTCGAGTCCGTGCGACCGCGCCCACGCGTTGAGCTGCGCCATACGGCGCGGCGATCCGGTGCCGATCCGGGCCACCCCGTTCCGGGAGGACGCCGGCAGGGTCTCCAGGGTCAGCCCGTCACGGGCGACCAGGACGTCCCTGGGGTCCTCACGGGCCGGGATCGCGGCCAGGACGAGGTCGTCCGGCTGGGCGGTCGGCAGGTCCTTGAGGGAATGGACGGCGAAGTCGATCTCCTGGGCGAGCAGCGCGTCCCGCAGCGCGGAGACGAAGACCCCGGTGCCGCCGATCTGCGCGAGGTGCTCCCGTGAGACATCGCCGTACGTGGTGATCTCGACCAGCTCGACCGGTCGGCCGGTGAGCTGGTGGACCGCTTCGGCCACCTGGCCGGACTGGGCCATGGCGAGCTTGCTGCGGCGGGTACCGAGGCGCAGCGGTCGCTGGTCGGTCACGGCGCCGTGCGGGCCGGGCGCGTCGGCGGTGCTGTGCGCACCGGCCGCGGCCTGTCCACAGGCGGCCGTGGAGGGGGTGTCGTTCATGCCGGCTCCCGTCCGGGGTCACGCGTGTCGGCCCGGCTGACGGCGGCGACCGCCTGCGGGTCAAGATCGAAAAGTTCCCGCAGGGCGTCGGCGTAGCCGGCGCCGCCAGGGGTCGAGGCCAGCTCCTTGACCCGCACGGTGGGCGCGTGCAGGAGCTTGTCGACGACGCGGCGCACGGTCTGCGTGATCTCCGCGCGCTGCTTGTCGTCGAGGTCGGGCAGGCGGCCGTCGAGCCGGGCGATCTCGCCCGCGACGACGTCCGCGGCCATGGTGCGCAGGGCGACCACGGTGGGTGTGATGTGCGCCGCCCGCTGGGCGGCGCCGAAGGCGGCGACCTCGTCGGAGACGATGGACCGCACCTGGTCGACGTCGGCGGCCATGGGCGCGTCGGCGGAGGCCTCGGCGAGCGACTCGATGTCCACGAGACGGGCGCCCTCGACCGCGTGCGCGGCGGCGTCGATATCGCGCGGCATGGCCAGGTCGAGGAGCGCGAGCGCGACACCGTCGGCCGGGCCGGCCGGGCCGTCCTCGCAGGTCTCGTCGACGGCGCAGAGCGCGTCGCGGCGGCCGGAGTCCGCACGGGCGGCGAGGGCCAGCCGGATGGCGTCGGCCGTCAGCACCAGGCCCGTCGCACCGGTGCAGGAGACGACGACGTCCGCGCGGGACAGCTCCTCCGCCACGCCCGTCATCTCCACGGCGGAGGCCGTGAAGCCGCCCCGGGCGGCGGGGCCCGCGGGCTCGGTGAGGATCGCGGCGAGGCGCCGCGCCCGCTCGACCGTGCGGTTGGCGACGGCCACGTGGGCCACGCCCGCGCGCGCGAGGGTCGCGGCCGCGAGGGAGGACATCGAGCCGGCGCCGATGACGAGGGCGCGCTTGCCCGCGGCCCAGTCGGCGACGGGCGTGTCGCGGGCCAGCTGCTCCAGGCCGAAGGTCACCAGCGACTGGCCGGCCTTGTCGATGCCCGTCTCGCTGTGGGCGCGCTTGCCCACGCGCAGGGCCTGCTGGAAGAGGTCGTTGAGCAGCCGGCCCGCGGTGTGCTGCTCCTGGCCGCGGGCGAGCGCGTCCTTGATCTGGCCGAGGATCTGGCCCTCGCCGACGACCATCGAGTCCAGCCCGCAGGCCACCGAGAAGAGGTGGTGGACGGCCCGGTCCTCGTAGTGCACGTAGAGGTAGGGGGTCAGCTCGTCCAGCCCGACGCCCGTGTGCCGGGCGAGCAGCGTGGACAGCTCGGCGACACCGGCGTGGAACTTGTCCACGTCGGCGTACAGCTCGATGCGGTTGCACGTGGCGAGCACGGTCGCCTCGGTGGCGGGCTCCGCCGCCAGCGTGTCGTGCACCAGCTCGGCCCGCGCGTCCGCCGTGAGGGCGGCTCGCTCCAGCACGCTGACGGGCGCGCTGCGGTGACTGAGGCCGACGACGAGCAGGCTCATGCCGGCATCACGGCGGGGACATCCCCGTCCGGACCCTTTCGTCCGCCACCGGCCGCGCGCGGCATCCGGGGCGGCGTGGCGGCGGCGGTCTGCGCGGCGTCCTCGCCGGCCTTGCGCTGCTCGTGGAAGGCGAGGATCTGCAGCTCGATGGAGAGGTCGACCTTGCGGACGTCCACACCGTCGGGCACGGCGAGGACCGTGGGCGCGAAGTTGAGGATCGAGGTGACCCCGGCGGCGACGAGCCGGTCGCAGACCTGCTGCGCGGCACCGGCCGGGGTGGCGATGACGCCGATGGAGACGCCGTTGTCGCTGATGATCGCTTCGAGTTCGTCGGTGTGCCGCACGGGCAGCCCGGCGACCGGCTTGCCCGCCATCGCCGGGTCGGCGTCGATCAGGGCCGCGACCCGGAAACCGCGGGAGGCGAAGCCGCCGTAGTTGGCGAGGGCCGCGCCGAGGTTGCCGATGCCCACGATGACGACCGGCCAGTCCTGGGTGAGGCCGAGTTCCCGCGAGATCTGGTAGACGAGGTACTCCACGTCGTAGCCGACACCGCGGGTACCGTACGAACCGAGGTAGCTGAAGTCCTTGCGCAGCTTGGCGGAGTTGACCCCCGCCGCGGCCGCGAGCTCCTCGGAGGAGACCGTGGGAACCGAACGCTCGGAGAGCGCGGTCAGCGCACGCAGATACAGCGGAAGCCGGGCGACGGTGGCCTCGGGAATCCCTCGGCTTCGGGTCGCCGGTCGGTGAGTTCGGCCAGTTGCCACGGTGCTCCTGCGGGTAGAGCGGGGCTGCGGGCGGCGCCTTGTCCCAGGACCGCCCCGTCGAACGCAGGCTATGCCTTTGTGAACGCGTGCACAAAGATGGTGTCCGCTTTGTCCGGGCAAAGTGACCGGCGTCACGCGGTGTTTCGGCCCGGTCCGGGAACCATTGCCCGCACCCTTACGACCGCCACACCGAGCACTGCCGCACCGAGGGTGTGCCGACGGGGACATGTGCGCTCACTCCTCATCGCCATACCCCCGGACACCAACAAATCGCCACATGATGGTAGTCGACTCAGGCACCCAATCGGCACCGCCGGACCCGGGACGACTCCGGGCACAATGGCCTGCATGAGCCCGCTGCTGCGCCGAACCGCCCGTAAGAACCCCGCCGACAGCACGGTCACGCTGATCGGCAAGCCCGGCTGCCATCTGTGCGACGACGCCGAGGCCGTGATCGCCGAGATCTGCGGCGAGCTGGGCGCCCGCTGGGAGAAGAAGGACATCACCGAGGACGAGGAGCTGTACCGCAAGTACTGGGAGCAGATCCCGGTGATCCTCGTGGACGGCGCGCAGCACGACTTCTGGCGGGTGAACCCGGCGCGGCTGCGGAAGGCCCTCGGCGGCTGACCCCTTTACGCACGGGTACCGCGCGGGCCCCGCGCGGGCGTCGCGGTCACGCCCCGGCGCGGAGCGGGACGAATACGTCCCGTGAAGTTCACGTCACCGAACCGTTCCGACTCCGGTTACCCCGAACAAACTGGCTATGCTCCCGACATGGCCGCACTGGGATGGATCACTCCGCGCAGGCGTTCCGCCACCGCACGCAGCGTGCTGGCGGGCGAGGCCGCGGCGGAGGCAGCCCGCAAGACCGCGCAGGAGAACGCGGACGGCACCGAGCGGGCCGGGCAGCGGCCACCGGTCGCCGAGAAAACCACCGGGAAAACCGCCGGAAAGTCCGCCGAAAAGGACGCCGGGAAAACCGCCGAGCCGGAATTCCCCGTCGCCGGCGACGTACGGGCCGCGGCCTTCTTCGACCTCGACAACACCGTCATGCAGGGCGCCGCCCTCTTCCACTTCGGCCGCGGCCTCTATAAGCGGCACTTCTTCCAGAAGCGCGAGCTGGCCCGCTTCGCCTGGCAGCAGGCGTGGTTCCGGCTGGCGGGCGTCGAGGACCCCGAGCACATGCAGGACGCGCGCGACAGCGCCCTGTCCATCGTCAAGGGCCACCGGGTCTCGGAGCTGATGCGCATCGGCGAGGAGATCTACGACGAGTACATGGCCGAGCGCATCTGGCCGGGCACCCGGGCGCTGGCCCAGGCCCACCTCGACGCGGGCCAGAAGGTGTGGCTGGTCACCGCCGCGCCCGTCGAGACCGCGACCATCATCGCCCGCAGGCTGGGCCTGACCGGCGCGCTCGGCACGGTCGCCGAGTCCGTCGGCGGCGTCTACACGGGCAAGCTCGTCGGCGAGCCGCTGCACGGCCCCGCGAAGGCCGAGGCGGTACGGGCGCTGGCCGCCGCCGAGGGCCTGGACCTGTCCCGCTGCGCGGCGTACAGCGACTCCGCCAACGACATCCCGATGCTGTCGATCGTCGGCTACCCCTACGCCGTGAACCCGGACAGCCGGCTGCGCAAGCACGCGCGCGAGCGCGGCTGGCGGCTGCGCGACTACCGCACCGGCCGCAAGGCGGCCAAGGTCGGCATCCCCGCCGCGGCCGCCGCGGGCGCCCTGGCGGGCGGCGCGGCCGCCGCCGTCGCCCTGCACCGCCGCCGCCGCTGACGCGCCCGGCCGCGAAGCTTCCCCCGGACGGGCGGTACCGCCCGCCGCCGTTGCCGCCCGTATTCGGCCACCAGTGCCGAACGGGCGGCAACAGGGCGTAACCGAAGGTGACCCACAGGCAATCCTGTTGTCATACCCCCACACGGCCCCCGACAGTCCTTCCGTGTCCGGATTGCCACAACACGCTGCCCAATCGGCCACACATGCGCCCCATTACGTCAACTTCCGTTCACAGTTCGATATTTGATCGAGCGTCAATCGGTAAGAGATCGAACGGAAACGATGATTTGAGCAACTCGGTGTAGCGCTGCCTGTACGAAGCGTTATTCTCCTCAGACGCAAACCGGTACCCCCTTGTCCCTACGACGAGTGAACGGTCCCGCACTGCACGTGATGGAAGCTCTGCCTCTGGGAGTCCCGTGTACCCACACGTCGGGGTTGACGCCTCGGGCCTGGCTACGCTGCGCGCAACGGTCCTCGACCGTCTGCGCGGCTTCGTCCCCACCGCGTACGCCGTCCCCGCCTTCGCCACACCCGTCCCCGCCGGCCCCTGCTACGCCCTCGCCGAGGGCAGTGCGGCGGTCGGCAGACGCGCCCGCCGCGGCGCCGGCGCCGGTACGTCCACTACGACCCGCCGCCCGAGTGCCGACAGCGACAGCGCCCGCATGCTCGACCTGGTCGAGCGCGCCCAGGCCGGCGAGGCCGAAGCCTTCGGCCGCCTCTACGACCAGTACGCCGACACCGTCTACCGCTACATCTACTACCGCGTGGGCGGCCGGGCCACGGCCGAGGACCTCACCAGTGAGACGTTCCTGCGCGCCCTGCGCCGCATCGGCACGTTCACCTGGCAGGGCCGCGACTTCGGGGCCTGGCTGGTGACCATCGCCCGCAACCTGGTCGCCGACCACTTCAAGTCGTCGCGCTTCCGGCTCGAGGTGACCACCGGCGAGATGCTCGACGCCAACGAGGTCGAGCGCAGCCCCGAGGACTCCGTCCTGGAGTCCCTGTCCAACGCCGCCCTCCTGGAGGCGGTGCGCAAGCTCAACCCACAGCAGCAGGAGTGCGTCACCCTGCGCTTCCTCCAGGGACTGTCCGTCGCCGAGACCGCCCGCGTCATGGGGAAGAACGAGGGCGCCATCAAGACCCTTCAGTACCGGGCCGTCCGCACGCTGGCCCGGCTCCTCCCGGACGACGCGCGATGACCCTGTGCACCCGTTCACTCACCAGCGGTCACATCGTCCGGAGCGCGTAACCCCACTGCGGAACCGCTCGTTGTGCGGGATGCAGACTCCCTGCCACCGCGCCATGTCTATGGCAACTCACTCGATCGAGTGGATGGGCTCAAGGCGCGCAACCCTTCAGGTTTCAGGGGAGTCGATCGTCATGACGAGAGGAGGTGCCGCCTGTGATCGCGAACGTTTCGGCGCACCGGCGGGCGAACGCCTTCGCCCAGGCCCTGGAGGACCAGGAACTCCAGGGCGCGGCGGCCGCACAGCCCGGCCCATCGGTGGACGACACCGAGCAGGGGAAGTTGTTGACCTTGGCGAGCGGGCTCGGCGAGCTGCCCGCACCCGAGCTGGATCCCGAGGTCAGGACCGTGCAGCGGGCGCAGCTGATCGCTGCCATGGAGTCCCACTTCGCCGGGGAAGCCGCCAAGGTGCCCGAGCCCCGCACGGGCGCGGCGGGCGGCAGGGCCACGGGCAAGGGCGCCCACCGGGCGAGCCCGTTGAGCCGGCTCAAACCACGCTCCCGCTGGTCCAAGGGGCTCGCGGCCGGCGGGCTCACGGTGGGGGTGGCGGCGGGCGCGTTCGGCGGTGTGGCCGCGGCGAGTTCCAACGCCCTGCCCGGTGATTCGCTGTACGGCCTCAAGCGCGGCATGGAGGATCTCCGGCTCGGTCTGGCCGACGACGACTCCGACCGCGGAAGCCTGTTCCTCGACCGGGCCGCGACCCGGCTCTTCGAGGCCCGCCGCCTCATGGAGCGCGGCCGGACGGGTCACCTCGACCACGAATCCCTGGGCGAGATCCGCAAGACCCTCTCCGGCATGACGCACGACGCCTCGGAGGGCCACCGTCTGCTCCACCAGGCCTACGAGCGGGACGGCTCGCTCGGCGCGATCCAGCGGCTCTCCTCGTTCGCCTCCTCGCACCGCGAGGGCTGGAGCCAACTGCGCGACAAGCTGCCCCTCCAGCTGCACGACGTGGGCGACCAGGTCAGCTCGGTCTTCGCCGCCATAGACGACGAGGTCGGACCGCTGCGTTCGCTGCTGCCCACCACTCCGGGGGGCAAGAACGGCACGCCCGGCGCCCCGCACACTCCCGAGCGCGGCACCCCGGGCCGCTCGGGCCATCCCGCGCAGCCGCCTCGGGCGTCGTCCACCTCCGACGGCAAGCACTCGGGCGGCAAGCCCCGCTCGGCGTCCCCCGGCGGTCACGACGACCGTGAGGGGCTCCTCGGCGGCACGGGCCTGCTCGACCCCCAGCCCAGCTCCGACAGCTCGGGAACGGCCAAGCAGCCCCCGCACGGCAAGGACGGCAAGCCGTCCAAGCAGCCGGACATCACCATCCCGCCCCTCCTCCCGGACATCCTCCCGGGCCTCGGCATCCACGGCGAGGACGCCAACTAGGGGGACGTGAACCAGACGGCGGAAACCGGCGGTCGGTGCTCTCCACTCGGACAGGGGCGGGAAAAACGCCTCAGGAGATCACCGGCCGCCGCCGCTTGGGCCGGGCCGGGTCCGGCCTAGAAGAACACCGACCGCCGCTGCACCAGCAATTTGTACAGCGTGTGCTGAATCGTTTCGCGCACCTGGTCCGTCAGGTTGAACATCACCATCGGGTCGTCCGCCGCCTCCGGCGAATAGCCGTCCGTCGGGATCGGCTCGCCGAACTGGATCGTCCATTTCGTCGGCAGCGGCACCATCCCGAGCGGCCCGAGCCAGGGGAATGTCGGGGTCAGCGGGAAGTACGGGATCCCCAGCAGCCGCGCCAGCGTCTTCGCGTTGCCGACCATCGGGTAGATCTCCTCCGCCCCGACGATCGAGCACGGCACGATCGGCGCCCCGGCCCGCAGCGCGGTGGAGACGAAGCCGCCCCGCCCGAAGCGCTGCAGCTTGTACCGCTCCGAGAACGGCTTCCCCACCCCCTTGAAGCCCTCCGGCATCACCCCCACCAGCTCGCCGCGTTCCAGCAGCTTCTGCGCGTCCTCGACGCACGCGAGGGTGTGCCCGAACTTGCGGGCCAGCTCATTGACGACCGGCAGCATGAAGACGAGGTCCGCCGCGAGCATCCGCACATTGCGGTTCGCCCGGTGCTGGTCGTGGATGGCCATCTGCAGCATCAGACCGTCGACGGCGACCGTCCCGGAGTGGTTGGAGACGATCAGCGCCGCCCCCTTCTCCGGGATGTTCTCGATGCCCTTCACCTCGACCCGGAAGTACTTCTCGTAGAACGGGCGCAGCACCGACATCAGGACCTGGTCCGTCAGCTCCTGGTCGTACCCGAAGTCGTCGACCTCGTATTCGCCCGTGACGCGGCGCCGCAGGAAGCTCAGCCCGCCGGCCAGCTTCCGGTCCCAGCCGCCGTCGCTCTCGCGCGGGCCCCCGGCCGTCTCCGCCCGCCCGGCCGCCGTCCCGGAGGGTTCGTCGCGCTGCGGCGGTACGGGCGCGAGCGGCACCGGCGGCTGGCCGGTCCGGGCGCGGCCCCCGCGCTTGACCTTCCGCTTCGCCCGGGGCTCCTCGCCGAACGGGATGACCTTCGCATCCGCCATGGTGGCTGCGCTCCTCAGTTCTGGCCGCGGCCGGCAGGCAGGACCGCGGCGATCCGGTCGACGGTACGGGCGAGGGTCTCGGGCGGCAGCAGCCCCTTGCCGCGGCTGCGCGCGAAGTCCGCGAAGGCCTCGGCGGTCGTATAGCGGGGGTGGAAGCCCAGTGTCTCGCGCATCTGGGTGGTCTGGACGACCCGTCCGTGGGTGAGCAGCCGGATCTGCTCGGGCGAGAAGTCCAAAACGCCGACCGAACGCAGCGCGGAGCCGACCCAGGTGACGGTCGGCAGGAAGAAGGGGAGAGTGGGGCGTCCGAGGCGCCTGGCGGCCTGTGAGAGCAGCAGCACGCCGTCGCCCGCGATATTGAACGTGCCGCTGTTGAGCGTCCCACGGCGCGGCTCTCCGGCGGCGATCCGCAGGACCTCGATCGCGTCGTCCTCGTGCACGAACTGGAGCCTGGGGTCGAAGCCGAGGACGGTGGGCAGGGCGGGCAGCGAGAAGTATTCGGCGAGCGGCGAGTCGGCGCAGGGCCCGAGGATGTTGGCGAAGCGCAGCACGCACACGGCCACATCCGGTCTGCGTCGCGCGAAGCCGCGCACATAGCCCTCGACCTCGACGACGTCCTTCGCGAAGCCGCCGCTGGGCAGCGATTTGGGCGGCGTGGACTCGGTGAAGATCGCGGGGTCGCGGGGCGCGGAACCGTACACGTTCGTGCTGGACTTGACGACCAGCCGTCTGACGGACGGAGTCTTCTGGCACGCCCCGAGCAGCTGCATGGTGCCGATGACGTTGGTTTCCTTGACCGTGGCCCGGCTGCCGCTCTTGCCCAGCGGGGTGCCGTTGACGTCCATGTGGACGACCGTGTCGACGGCGTGTTCCGCGAGGACCCGGGCGATCGCGGGATGGCGGATGTCGGCCCGTAGGAATTCGGCCCCGCCGAGGTGATGCTCGGGTGGCACCGCGTCCACCCCGATGACCCGGTCGACGTCGGGCTCGCGCTGGATTCTGCGGACGAACCGTCCGCCCAGTTGCCGTGCGACCCCGGTGACGAGCACGACCTTGCCCAAGATCAGCGCCTTCCCTTCCCACCCTTACGCGACGAGCGGTGCCTGGCGGCAACCGTAGCGGCTCGTTGTTGCGCTGTGATGACCACCCGGTACACCGGGCGACATTTCAAGCCGTAGCGAAGGCCTTACTGACCGCAACGTAAGAACACGTCAGACGGGCGCGGCCGGGCCCGGAAAACACCGCAGCCCTTCCACCGTGGATCGGTGGAAGGGCTGCGGGACGTTCACAGCGGCGCTGCTTACTTCTTGTTGCGACGCTGAACACGCGTGCGCTTGAGCAGCTTGCGGTGCTTCTTCTTGGCCATCCGCTTGCGCCGCTTCTTGATAACAGAGCCCACGACTACCCTCGCTTACATCGATTCACTCGGTGCGGGGCGTCCGAGCCCACACGACCTACATCGGGCCAGCCTACCCGGCACCGGGCGAACAGCGTAATCCGAGGGCATCGTCAGGCGGTTTCCACCCCCACGTAGGACTCACGGAGGTACTCGTGCACCGCCTGCTCTGGGACCCGGAACGACCTACCCACCCGGATCGCCGGCAGATGACCACTGTGTACCAAGCGGTACACGGTCATCTTGGACACTCGCATCACCGAGGCGACTTCCGCCACGGTCAGGAACACGACCTCGTTGAGAGGCCTTTCGCCAGCAGCCATGACACACCTGAACCTTCCGCACATGACGCGCACCGGCTTCCCCTCCGGTGACTCCTCGTCGCTGCGCGCTCACTCCCCAGATTAGGGGCGTGTGATGCGAGTGGGGAAGAGGAGCAGCCATCGGCCGCCTACTGTGACAGACACGCTCGATTGAGTACATAGCGAGTAAGCGGTCGGTAGTAATCAGACCGCACAGCGTCATCAAGCGGAACGACCACGGACACCCTCCCCTCGGCCTCTCCGACGAACGGTGCCGGGTCGTCGGAGTCGGCCAGGCCGATGGCCTCAAAACCCAGCTGACCTGCCCCGCAGACCCAGCCGTGGTCCCCGATGACCAGGCCCGGAAGGGGTCCGCCGGAGTCCGCCACGGCCCCCAGAGCGACCCGAACCGGGAGCGGAGAATGGGTATGCACGCCCGGCTCACTCCGGGGCGGTCGCGCGCCGGGTTCACGCATCAGCGCGACTCCCCTGACGTAGTCCAGGTGATAAGTGCGTACGCCGAACCGGGTCGTTATGTCGACACTTCGACCCTGCGCGGGGGTGAGGACACCGCACCCGGCCGCCGAGAGACCGGCGGCCAACGCGGCGTAGAAACCGAGGAGTCGGTGGGGGTGGCCGGTGCCGAGCAGCACCGGAGCTCCTGTCGCGGCCACCGTCGCGAGACGGTCGGCGAAGGCATCGAGTGCCGCGAGCGTACGGTCAGGGTCGATCACATCATGCCCTGAAGTGTGCGCAGGATCGGCCGAAACTCCGCACTTTTGGCCCATCAGCTGTAACAACTCATCGAAACACCAGTCGTATTCGGGCTCCAAGCCGATCAACGCCCGTGGATCACGGGCCGCGAACATCCGGTACCGGCTCAGGCTCCGTTCCCGGGTCGTGGCCACCGGGCCGGCCAGTCGGGCGGTGAGCAGATGCGCGCGCAGGGCGCGGGGGCTGGGCACGCCCCCGATGCTGGCGGACCGCTCCGCGGCCCACCGCGATTCACCTCCGGCATCCCACGCGTGGGCTAACGAGGCCGGGCAGAAGACGTTCCGACGCCCCGGTCCGGCAGGTCTACGGCAGCAGCCCGTGTGCCGGGAACGCCGCGCGGCGCGTCGCCAGGATCGCCTGGTCGAGCCGGTCCGCGGGGTCGTAGCCGGACGCCCCGAAGTCCCGCCACCGCGGACGCAGTCCGTCCGTCATCCGCTGCGGAGCGAGCTGCCGGGTGCGGGCGTGGACCGCGTCCCGCCACTCCTGCGGCACCGCCGACTCCGGGTCCACCGGCTGCCCCGCGGCGATGGCTACGAGGTGGGTCCAGGACCGCGGCACGACGTCCACCACCGCGTACCCCCCGCCGCCCAGTGCCACCCACCGGCCGTCCGCGTGCTCGTGCGCCAGCTCGTGACACGCCTCCATCACCAGCCGTTGGGCATCCAGCGAGACGGCGAGGTGGGCCAGCGGGTCGTCGAAGTGGGTGTCCGCGCCGTGCTGCGTCACCAGCACCTGCGGCCGGAACTCGCCCAGCAGCTCCGGCACCACGGCGTGGAAGGCCCGCAGCCACCCCGTGTCGCCCGTCCCCGCCGGCAGTGCGACGTTCACCGCGCCGCCCTCGGCCCCCGGCCCCCCGGTCTCCTCCGGCCAGCCGGTCCCCGGGAAGAGCGTCCGGGGGTGCTCGTGCAGGGAGATCGTGAGGACCCGTGGGTCTTCCCAGAAGGCCGCCTGGACGCCGTCCCCGTGGTGCACGTCCACATCCACGTACGCGACGCGCTCGGCTCCCAGCTCCAGCAGCCGCGCCACGGCCAGGGAGGCGTCGTTGTACACACAGAACCCCGCCGCCGATCCCGGCATGGCGTGGTGCAGCCCGCCCGCGAAGTTCACCGCGTGCAGCGCGTCTCCGCGCCACACCGCCTCGGCCGCGCCCACGGACTGCCCGGCGATCAGCGCCGAGGCCTCGTGCATCCCCGCGAACGCCGGATCGTCCTCGGTACCCAGCCCGTACGAGCCGTCGGCCGACGCCGGGTCGGCCGATGCCCGCCGCACCGCCGCCACGTAGTCGGGCCTGTGCACCAGCCGCAGCGTCGACTCCCCCGCGGGCTTGGCGGCCACCAGACGGACCGCGCGGTCCAGCCCGTACGCCTCCACCAGTCGCATGGTCAGCGCGAGCCGCACCGGGTCCATCGGGTGCCCGGGGCCGAAGTCATAGCCCGTTACTGCCTCGTCCCACATCAGCTGTGCGCGGCCGCTCATGGCGACACGGTATAGGGGCGCCACACGGGGCCCACGGGCCGGGCGTCGTCCTGGGCCCGGGAGCGTGTGCGCACCCGTGACAGAGGGGCGGCTTGGACGATCACTCGACCGGCGGCCGGAGGGATCACACGAACGCATCCGTCCACACGGGTGAATCGTTCGCGCGGCGAATCGCCGGTGCCGCCGGGGTTACCGCGGCGCTTCGGGCCGGCTCGCGCGGTCAGGAGAGCAGTCGCGGCAGTTCCGTCAGTTCTCCGAAATACCCCTTGGCGCCGGGCAGCCGGTCGGCCGGCGTCATCGACGTGAACCCGTAGACGTCCATTCCCGCGGCCTGCGCGGCCTGGATACCGAGGGGGCTGTCCTCGATGACGACACAGCGCTCGGGTTCGACGCCCATGGACCGGGCGGTGTGCAGATACAGGTCGGGCGCCGGCTTTCCGTGGCCGACGTCTTCCGAGCTGAAGATCCACTCGTCCTCGAACCACTCGTCGAGGCCCGTCCGCCGGTGTCCGACCCGGATCTTCTCGTGTGTTCCGGAGGAGGCGACGCAGTAGGCGATGCCTTCGGCGACCAGCCATTCCAGTACCTCGGTGACGCCCTTCATCGGCTGGAGTTCCTGCTCGAACGCGGCGAAGGTGCGGGAATGCAGCGTCTCGTCGAACTCCACGGGAAGCCGCTGTCCGGTCCGCTCGAGCACGAGGTCGTGCACGCGGTGGACGGCACCGCCCATGTAGTCGCGGAGGGAGTCCTCATAGCTGGTGGGGTGGCCCAGCTCGGAGAGGTAGGCGGCGAGGACCGTGTTGGCGATCGGCTCGCTGTCGACGAGCACTCCGTCGTTGTCGAAGATGACGAGGTCATAGCGCATGACAGCACCCTAAACGCAAAAATGCCTCAGGCCCCGAGTGAAAACTCGGGGCCTGAGGCTGAAAAATTGTTCGGCGGCGTCCTACTCTCCCACACGGTCCCCCATGCAGTACCATCGGCGCTGAAAGGCTTAGCTTCCGGGTTCGGAATGTAACCG
>NZ_JBVJDW010000023.1:0-36321 GCF_055582085.1 Streptomyces sp. NPDC042259
CCGTTCGAGCGGCTGGTGGAGGTGCTGAGCCCGGAGCGTTCCCTCGCTCACCACCCGCTGTTCCAGGTGATGGTCGTCTTCGACAACAACACCGAGGCCACCTTCGGCCTCCCCGGCCTCGAAGCCGTCGCCGAGGACGCCGACCTGGGTGTGGCCAAGTTCGATCTGACCTTCCACATCGAGGAAACGCCTTCCGGGATCTCCGGTGAGATCCAGTACGCGTCGGATCTGTTCGACGCGGAGACGGTGCGGCGGATGGGGGAGCGGTTCGTCCGTGTGCTGGACGCGGTTCTCGCGGATGTGGACGCTCCGGTGTCCCGGGTCGACGTACTGTCGGCGGCCGAGCGCGGCCAGGTCGTGGAGGAGTGGAACGACACCGCCGCCGGGGTGGAGGCTTCCACGTTCCCGGAGTTGTTCGCGGAGCGGGTGGCGGCCGCGCCGTCCGATGTGGCGTTGGTGTTCGGGGACGTCGAGCTGACCTACGCCGAGCTGGCGGGCAGGGCCGAAGCGCTCGCCGGGCATTTGGTGACCCTCGGCGTGGGTCCGGAGTCCGTGGTGGCCGTTGCCCTGCCGCGTTCGGTGGAGCTGGTCGTCGCGCTGTTGGCGGTGTTGCGGGCCGGTGGTGCGTATGTGCCGGTGGACCCGGACTATCCGGAGGAGCGGGTGCGCCACATGCTCACCGACTCCGCCCCCGCCCTGCTGATCAGCGACTCACTCACCGTGGAGAAGCTGCCGCACACCGACACCCGGGTCTTCCTCCTCGATGCGGGGACGGCGACCGGCAACGCGGACCCGCTCGCGACGGTGGGCCTTCGTCCGGAGCACCCGGCGTATGTGATCTATACATCGGGTTCGACGGGGCGGCCGAAGGGTGTGGTTGTTCAGCACTCGGGTATCGCGTCGTTGTCGCGGGCGCAGGTTGATGCGTTCGGTGTGGGTGCGGGCAGTCGGGTGTTGCAGTTCGCGGCGTCGAGCTTCGACGCGGCGGCCTGGGAAATCATCATGGGCTTGCTGTCGGGGGCCACCTTGGTGCTCGCTCCGGCGGGCCGCATCCTGCCCGGCCCGGAGCTGGGGCAGTTGCTGTCCGGTAGCGGCATTACGCACGTGACGTTGCCGCCGACGGCTTTGGCCGTGCTGCCGGAGGATGCCCTGTCGGCCGGGGCCACGATCATCGTGGCGGGTGAGGCGTGCCCGCCGGAGTTGGTGGCGCGGTGGTCCGTGGGCCGGCGGATGGTGAATGCCTACGGCCCGACGGAGACGACGGTGTGCGCCACGATGAGCGCCCCGCTGTCCGGTGAGGTGACCCCGCCCATCGGCCGCCCGATCGTCAACGCGCGGGTCTATGTGCTGGACGCCTCCCTGCGTCCCGTCGCGCCCGGTGTCGTGGGCGAGTTGTATGTGTCAGGTGCCGGATTGGCCCGTGGCTATCTCAACCGCAGGGGCCTGACCGCCGAGCGTTTCGTCGCCAGTCCTTTCGTGCCGGGTGAGCGGATGTATCGCACCGGTGACCTGGCCCGTTGGGACGCCGAGGGTGAGCTGCACTATCTGGGTCGTGCGGATGCGCAGGTGAAGTTGCGTGGTTTCCGTATCGAGCCGGGCGAGGTGGAGTCCGCGGTCAACGCCATGACCGGTGCCGACCGGGCTGTCGCGGTGGTGCGGGAGGACCGGCCGGGTGACCGGCGCTTGGTGGCGTACTTCGTCGGTGACGCGGACCCGGTGGTGGTGCGTGAGCGGTTGGCGGGGTCGTTGCCGGAGTACATGGTCCCGGCGGCGGTCATGGCGCTGGACGAGGTTCCGTTGCTGCCCAACGGCAAGGTCGACCGGGCCGCGCTGCCCGCGCCGCGGTTCGTCACCGGCGCGGACACGGGTGCCAGGCGCCCGGCCGACGACCGTGAGGCCCTGCTGTGCCAGGTCTTCGCGGACGTCCTCGACCTGCCCGCCGTCGGCCCCGACGACAACTTCTTCGACCTCGGCGGCGACAGCATCATGTCGATACGCGTGGTCAGCCGGGCCCGCGCGGCCGGGCTGCTGGTCGCGGCCCGCGACGTCTTCCGGCAGCGCACCCCCGCCGGTCTCGCCGAAGTGGCCACCACCGTCCCGGTCACGACCGAGGACCCGGACGCCGGAATCGGCGTCTTCACGCCGACACCGATCATGCGCTGGCTCGATGGCTTCGCCGCCACCGACGGCTTCAACCAGTCGATGCGCGTCCGGACCCCCGCCGGCCTCGACGAGCGGACCCTGCGCCGTGCGGTGCAGAGCGTGCTCGACCACCACGACATGCTGCGGCTGCGCCGCCACCCGGACGGCACCTACGAGGTGCGGCCCCGGGGCGTGGTGACCGCCCACGTCCGGCGGGTCGACGCCGGTGACGGGACGGCCGCCGAGGCCGCCCGCCGGGAACTCGACCCGGCGTCCGGCGACGTCTCCCGCTTCGTCTGGTACGACGCCGGTGCCGGCCGGCCCGGGACTTTGCTGATCGTCCTGCACCACCTCGTGGTGGACGCGGTGTCGTGGCAGATCCTGCTGCCCGACCTCGCCGCCGCCCACGAGGCCGTCGCCGCCGGGCGGGAACCGGCGCCGGCACCGGTCAGCACGTCCTTCCGCACCTGGTCCGGGCATGTGCGGGCCGCGGACCGGACGGCCGAGCTGCCGGTATGGCGGGAGACCGTCACCACCCCCGACCCGCCGCTCGGCAGCCGGGCGTTCGACCCGGCCGTGGACACCGCCGCCACCGCCCGGACACTCGAGCTGGAACTGCCCTCGGACATCACCGAGGCCCTGCTCACCCGGGTCCCGGCCAGTGTGAACGGCACCGTCACCGACGTCCTGCTGACCGGTCTGGCCACGGCGGTCACCGAGTGGCGCGGCGCCGGCCCGGTCCTGGTCGACCTGGAGGGCCACGGGCGCGAGCACCTGGCCGACGGGGTGGACACCTCGCGGACCGTCGGCTGGTTCACCAGCCTCTACCCGGTCCGGCTGGACGCGCGGGGCGCCACCCCGACGGACCGGCTCAAGCAGGTCAAGGAGCAGTTGCGCGCGTACCCCGACAACGGCATCGGGTACGGCATCCTGCGCCACGTGTCCGAGGAGCCCGGCCTCGCCGTGACACCGCAGCTCGGCTTCAACTACCTGGGCCGTTACGCGGACGGCGGCGACGGCGGCGGCGACTGGCAGACCGTCGACGGCCCGGTGCCCGCGCCGCGGTCGCCGGAGATGCCGATGACGCACCTCGTGGAGATCACGGCGGCCACCGAGGACCGCGCCGGGGGCCCGCGGCTCGTCGTCACCTGGACCTGGGCGTCCCAGGTCCTGGCCGAGCCGGAGGTGCGGCGGCTCGGGGAGGCCTGGTTCGCGGCGCTCACCGCGCTCGCGGGCGAACGGCCGGAGGCGGCCGGGCTGACCCCCTCCGACCTGAGCGACGAACTGACACAGCACGAGATCGACAGCCTTGAGGCGGAACTGGGGGAGTGGGAATGAAGCGCTCGGGGCTCGAGGACGTCCTGCCGTTGACACCGTTGCAGGAGGGGCTGCTGTTCCATGCCCTCTACGACGACGAGGCCGTGGACGTCTACAACACGCAACTGGTGCTGGAGCTGTCCGGCGAGGTGGACGCGGAGCTGCTGCGCCACAGCGCCGAGGCCGTGCTGCGCCGGCACGCCAATCTGCGCGCGGGCTTCCGGCAGCGCGCCAACGGCAAGCCGATGCAGATCATCCCCCGCACGATGGCGCCCGGCTGGGCCGAGACTACGCTCGGCGCGGACGAGCTGGAGGGGTTCCTGACGGCCGACCGCGCCACCCGGTTCGACCTGGCCAGGCCCCCACTGATCCGGTTCACCCTGGTCCACCTCGGGCCGGGCGAGCACCGGCTCGTCATGACCAACCAGCACATCCTGCTCGACGGCTGGTCGGCCCCGCTGCTCGTGCGTGAGCTGTTCACCGTCTACGAGGCGGGCGGCAGCACCGACGGGCTGCCCCGGATCACCCCGTACAAGGAGTACCTGCGCTGGCTGGGCCGGCAGGACACCGCCGCCGCCGAGGCCGCCTGGCGCTCGGCGCTCGACGGCCTCGACGGGCCGACCCTGGTGGCGCCCGGGGCGGCCGGGGGGACGGTGCTGCCGCAGCGCGTCACCACCGGGCTGTCGCCGGAACTCACCGCCCGGCTGGTCCGGACGGCGGCCGAGCGGGGCCTGACCGTGAACACCCTGGTGCAGGGCGCCTGGGCGCTGGTCGTCGGGCAGCTCACCGGCCGGAGCGACGTCGTCTTCGGTGCCACCGTCTCCGGCCGGCCGGCCGATCTGCCCGGCGTCGAGGACATGATCGGCCTCTTCATCAACACCGTCCCGGTGCGGGTGCGGCTGAACCCGGCGGTCCCGGTCGCCGACGCCTTGCACACCCTCCAGCGCGAACAGGGCGACCTGGTCGAGCACCGGCACATCAGCCTCGCCGCCCTCCAGCGCGAGATCGGCGACGGCGAACTGTTCGATTCGATCGTCGTCTTCGAGAACTACCCCTTCGAGGAGGACGACACCTCGGCGGCGCGGCTGCGGATCACCGACATCGACGGCGGCGGGGCCACCCACTACCCGCTCGGCCTCATCACCGGTATCGCCGGGGACCGCCTCGTCGCCCGCCTCGACATCCGGCCCGAGGTGTTCGACCGGGCTCGGGGCGAGGCCATCGCGGCCCGCTTCCTGCGGGTCCTGGAGACCATCGCCACCGACCCGGACCGTGCCGTGGGCCGGATCGAGGTGACGTCGCCGGCCGAGCGCGCCCAGGTCGTCGAGGCGTGGAACGCCACCGGCCTGGCGCTGCCCCCCGCCGTCCTGCCCGATCTCCTCGACGCCCAGGCCGCCCGCACACCGGACCGGATCGCGGTGACCTTCGACGGCGAGGAGGTCACCTACCGCGAGCTGCACTCCCGGGCGAACCGGCTGGCCCGCTCGCTCGTCGCGCGGGGCGCGGGACCGGGCGAACTCGTGGCCCTGGCCATGCCCCGGTCGGTGGACCTCGTCGTCGGGCTCCTCGCGATCGTCAAGACCGGGGCGGCCTACCTCCCGGTCGACGTCGGCTACCCCGCCGAACGCGTGGCCTTCATGCTCGCCGACGCCGAACCGCTCCTCGTACTGGACAGCCTGGACAGCGCGGACCCGGACGGCACCGGCCCGGGCGAGGACGGGGACGGGGACGCGCCGCTCACCGACGCGCACCGGACCCGGCCGCTGCGCCCCGCCGACGCCGCGTACGTGATGTACACCTCCGGCTCCACCGGCCGCCCCAAGGGCGTCGTCGTGCCGCACGCCGCCGTGGTGAACCGGCTCGACGGCATGCAGCGCGCCTTCCCCCTCGCCGCGGACGACCGGGTGCTGCAGAAGACCGCGACCAGCTTCGACGTATCGGTGTGGGAGTTCTTCTGGCCCCTGGTGGAGGGCGCCGGCATGGTGCTGGCCAAGCCCGACGGCCACCGGGACCCCGAGTACCTCGCCGAGCTGATCCGTACCGCGGGCGTGACCACCACGCACTTCGTGCCGTCGATGCTGGCCGCCTTCACCCAGACCCCGCACGCGGCCGGCTGCACGAGCCTGCGGCGTGTCTTCTGCGGCGGCGAGGCCCTGCCGGCGGACCTGCACCGGCGCTTCCGCGACCTGCTCGGTGTCCCCCTGCACCACCTGTACGGGCCGACCGAGGCCACCATCGACGTCACCGCGTGGCACGGCGGCCAGGACATCGGCCCCGACAACGCGCCGATCGGCTTCCCGGTCTGGAACGCGCGCGTCTACATCCTCGACGCGGCGCTGCGCCCCGTCCCGCCCGGTGTGGACGGCGAGCTGTACCTCGCGGGCGTCCAGCTCGCCGACGGATACCTGCGGCGCCCCGGCCTGACCGCGGAGCGCTTCGTCGCCGACCCCTTCGGTCCGGCCGGTTCGCGGCTGTACCGCTCCGGCGACCTGGCGCGCTGGAACCCCGACGGGTCCGTGCAGTTCGCCGGACGCGCTGACCGGCAGGTCAAGGTGCGCGGCGTGCGGATCGAACTCGACGAGATCCGGGCCACCGTCCTGGAACTGCCCGGGATCGCCGACGCCGTCGTCACCGCGTCCGACGACCGGCTCGTCACCTACCTCGTCCCCGCCGCGCCGCGCGGAGAGGGCGAGCGGCCCGGCGGCACATCGGCCCGCACGGTCCGCGACCACCTCGCCGCCCGCCTGCCCGAGGCGCTGGTGCCCAGCGCGTTCGTCACGCTCGACGCGCTGCCGCTGACCCCCAGCGGCAAGCTCGACCACGCCGCCCTGCCCGCCCCCGAGTTCACCGGCACCCCAACCGGCCGGGCCGCCACCACCCCGCAGCAGGAGATCCTGTGCGGCCTGTTCGCCGAGGTGCTCGGCATCCGGCGGGCCGGTGTCGACGACGACTTCTTCGCCCTCGGCGGGCACTCCCTGCTCGCCACCCGCCTGGTCAGCCGGATCCGCTCCGCGTTCGCCGTCGAACTGCCCATCCGCGCCCTGTTCGAGGCCCCGACCCCGGCCGGGATCGCCGCCCGCCTCGACACCGCGGCCGCCGCCCGCCCCCCGCTGCGCGCCGGGGCACGGCCGGAACACCCGCCGCTGTCGTACGCGCAGCGCAGACTGTGGTTCCTGCACCGGCTCGAAGGGCCCAGCGCCACCTACAACCTGCCGATCGCGCTACGGCTGACCGGCCCGCTGGACCGGACCGCCCTCCGGGACGCGATCAACGACGTCGCCGGGCGGCACGAGGCGCTGCGGACCGTCTTCCCCGACGCCCAGGGCACCCCCTACCAGCGGGTCCTGCCCGCCGGTGTCGAACTGCGCACCGAGCCCTACTCCGCGCCGGCCCTCGCCGCCGCGGCCGAGTACGCCTTCGACATCCGGCGGGAGGCGCCGCTGCGCGTCACCCTCTTCGAGGCCGGGCCCGACGAAAGCGTCCTGCTGCTCCTGCTGCACCACATCGCCGGCGACGGCTGGTCGGCCGCCCCGCTCGCCACCGACCTCGCCACCGCCTACGCCGCCCGCCTCGCCGGGGACGCCCCCGCCTGGCAGGACCTGCCCGCGCAGTACGTCGACTTCGCCCTGTGGCAGCACGAGCTGCTCGCGGGCGAGGAGGACCCCGAGAGCCTCATGGCCCGACAGCTCGCCTACTGGCGCGAGACGCTGGCGGGCCTGCCGGACCTCATCGAGCTGCCCGCCGACCGGCCCCGCCCGGCCGCCGCCGGGACCGGCGGCGGTGTGGTGGAGCTGGCCGTGACCGCCGACGTCCACGAGAAGATCGCCGCACTGGCCCGCACCCACCAGGCGAGCGTGTTCATGGTCCTCCAGGCCGGGATCGCCGCCCTGCTCAGCCGCATGGGCGCCGGCACCGACATCGCCCTCGGCACGGCCATCGCCGGGCGCACCGACGAAGCCCTCGACGACCTGGTCGGCTTCTTCGTCAACACCCTGGTGCTGCGCACCGACGTCTCCGGCGACCCGTCCTTCGCCGAGCTGCTGCGCCGCGTCCGGACGGCCGACCTGGCCGCCTACGCGCACCAGGACGTGCCGTTCGAGCGGCTCGTCGAGGAGATCAACCCGGCCCGGTCGCTGGCCCACCACCCGCTGTTCCAGGTGATGCTCACCTTCGCCAACACCACCGGCGGCGACTTCGACATGGCCGGGCTGCGGGTGGCCCGGGAGCAGGTCGGCTCGGAGAGCGCCAAGCTCGACCTGTCCTTCTTCCTCGCCGAGGAGCACACCGACGACGGCCGGCCGGACGGCCTGCACGGCGCGATCCAGTACGCCACCGACCTGTTCGACCCGGAGACCGTGCGCGACCTCGCCGACCGCCTGGTGCGGCTGCTGACCGCCGCCGTCGCCGAACCGGACCTGCCGCTGGGGGACCTGCCCCTGCTGTCCGAGCGGGAACGCCACGACGTCCTCGTCGGCTGGAACCACCCCGGGCGCGACATCCCCCGGACGACCGTCCCGGAGCTGTTCGCCGCCCAGGCCGCCCGCACCCCCGACGCCGTCGCCGTGGTGAGCGGGGCGGACCGCCTCACGTACGCCGAGCTGGCCGAGCGCGTCGACCGGCTCGCCGGGCACCTCGTGGCCCGGGGGGCCGGCCCCGAGACGTTCGTGGCCATCGCCCTGCCGAAGTCCGTCGACCTGGTCGTGGCGGTGCTCGCCGTGTTCCGGGCCGGGGCGGCGTACCTGCCGCTGGACCCCGGGCACCCGGCCGACCGGCTCGCGTTCGTCCTCGACGACGTCGATCCGCTCCTGGTGCTGACCACCACACGGACGCCGGTCCCCGGCGACCGCCCCCGCGTGGAACTGGACGCGTTCGCGGCCGGGGCGGTGTCGGCGCCACTGCCGGACTCCGTGCCGGACACCGCCGCCGCGTATGTGATCTTCACGTCCGGGTCCACCGGCAGGCCCAAGGGCGTCGTGGTCGAGCACCGGTCGCTCAACTCCTACCTGGCGTGGGCGCGCGACGCCTACCCGGCCGTCGCGGGCAGCGCGCTCGTGCACTCGCCGGTCTCCTTCGACCTCACCGTCACCGGCCTCTTCGCGCCCCTGACCTCCGGCGGCACCGTGCGGCTCGTCGACCTCGACGGCGCCGCGCCCGGGGAGCGGCCCACCTTCGTCAAGGCCACCCCGAGCCACCTCTCCCTGCTGCTCTCCCTGCCCGACGCGTTCTCCCCCACCGGGCAACTCGTCCTCGGCGGCGAAGCGTTGATGGGTGAGCTGCTGGAGGAGTGGCGAACCCGGCACCCCGAGGCCACCGTCGTCAACGAATACGGGCCGACCGAGACCACCGTCGGCTGCACCGAGTTCCGCATCGCCCCCGGCGACGCCGTGCCGAACGGCGTCATCACCATCGGACGGCCGGTCTGGAACACCCGGATGTACGCGCTCGACGCGCGGCTGCGCCCGGTGCCCGTCGGTGTCACCGGTGAGCTGTACATCGCCGGTGACCTCGTCACCCGCGGCTATCTGGGCCGGCCGGGGCTCACCTCGGCCAAGTTCGTCGCCGACCCGTACGGCCCGCCGGGCTCGCGGATGTACCGCAGCGGCGACCTGGGCCGCTGGAACCGGCACGGGCGGCTCGAGTTCGTCGCCCGGGTCGACCAGCAGGTCAAGCTGCGCGGGTTCCGGATCGAACTCGGCGAGATCGAGTCGGCCGTCGGCGGGCACCCGGACGTGACGCACGCCGCCGTGGTGCTGCGCGAGGACCGCCCGGGCGACAAGCGCCTGGTCGCTTACGTGACACCGGCCGGTGCCGACCTGGCGGCGGTGCGCGCCCACGTCGCGGACCAGCTGCCGGAGTACATGACGCCCTCGGCGTACGTGGCCCTGGACCGGCTGCCGTTCACCGGAAACGGCAAGCTGGACCGCGCGGCGCTGCCGGTGCCGGAGGTGACCACGTCCGCCCGCGGGCCCCGGGACGACCGCGAGGAGACGCTGTGCGCGCTCTTCGCCGAGGTCCTGGGCGTGCCCTCGGTCGGCATCGACGACACCTTCTTCGACCTCGGCGGGCACTCGCTGCTCGCCACCCGGCTCGTCGCCCGCGTCGCCGCCGAACTGGGTGCGCGGGTCGGCATCCGCACCCTGTTCGAGGCGCCGACCGTGGCCGCGCTCGCCGCCCGGATCGCCGCCGAGGAGCCCACCGCCGCACCGGCGGCCCGGCCCGCCCTGACCCCCCGGCCGCGCGGTGAGCGGGTGCCGCTGTCCGCCGCCCAGCGCCGGCTGTGGTTCATGTACCGCTTCGAGGGGCCGTCGGCGACGTACAACGTCCCGCTCGCGCTCCGGCTCACCGGCCGGATCGACCGGGACGCGCTGCGCGCCGCCCTCGCCGACGTGACCCGGCGGCACGAGAGCCTGCGCACCGTCTTCGGCGACCACGACGGCGAGCCGTACCAGCGGGTCGTCGACGCCGAACCGGTCCTGGAGCTGGTGGCCGGCGCCGACCTCGGCATCGCCGCCGGGTACACCTTCGCGCTCGACGAGGAAATCCCCGTCCGTGCCTGGCTGTTCACCGACGGCGCGTTCCAGCAGATCCTGGTCGTGCTCGTGCACCACATCGTCAGCGACGGCTGGTCCATGGGCCCGCTGCTGCGCGACCTGGCCGCCGCCTACGAGGCCCGCCGGGCCGGGCGGGCCCCGCACTGGGAGCCCCTGCCGGTGCAGTACGCCGACCACGCCCTGTGGCAGCTGGAGGTCCTCGGCGACGAGAGCGACCCGGACAGCGAGCTGGCCCGGCAGACCGCGTTCTGGCGGGAGACCCTCGCCGGCGCCCCCGACCTGCTCGACCTGCCCACCGACCGCCCCCGCCCGCCCGCCCTCGGCTACCACGGCGCTTCCGTGCCGCTGGCCATCGAACCCGCGCTGCACCGCGCCCTCGCCGAACTGGCCCGCGACCGGCACGTGAGCCTCTTCATGGTGCTCCAGGCGGCCGTCGCCGTGCTGCTCTCCCGCTACGGCTGCGGAACCGACATCCCACTCGGCACACCCGTCGCGGGGCGCGGCGAGGAGGCGACCCACGACCTCGTCGGGCTGTTCGTCAACACCGTCGTGCTGCGCACCGACGTCTCCGGCAGCCCCTCCTTCCACGAACTCCTCGACCGGGTAAGGGAAACCGACCTCGCCGCGTTCGCCCACCAGGACGTGCCGTTCGAGCGGCTCGTCGAGGCGCTCAACCCGGCCCGGTCCCTCGACCACCACCCGCTCTTCCAGGTCATGCTCACCCTGCAGAACCTCGACGCCACCGAGCCGGAGTTCGCCGGTCTCACCGCCCGTGGGGTGCAGGTCGACACCGAGGCAGCCAAGGTGGACCTGGCGTTCGCCCTGGAGGAGGACGACACCGACGGGCTGACCGGCATCCTGCGCTACGCCACCGACCTGTTCGACCCCGCGACGGCCCAGGAACTCGTCGACGCGCTGGTGCGGCTGCTCGCCGCGGCCGTGGCCGACCCCGACCGGCCGGTGGACCGCCTCGACATCCTCGGCACCGCCCTGCGCCACCGGGTCCTGGAGGAGTGGAACGACACCGGCCGCACGGTGCCGGAGCTGACCTGGCCCGAACTCTTCGCCCGCCAGGCGGCCCGTACCCCCGACCGGCCGGCCGTGCGGGCCGGTGACGTCACGCTCACCTACGCGGAGCTGGACACGCGGGCCAACCGGCTCGCGCATCTGCTGCGCGAGCGGGGCGCGGGGCCCGGCGAGGTCGTGGCGCTGAAGCTGCACCGGTCGGTGGAGTTCGTGGTGGGGGTGCTGGCGACGGTGAAGTCCGGTGCCGCGTACCTGCCCGTCGACCCGGACCACCCTGAGCAGCGGATCGCCTTCATGCTGGAGGACACCCGGCCCGTCTGCGTGCTCTCCCACGACTCCTTCCCGGACGCCGACGGCTTCCCCGGCACCGAACCGGCCGTGACCCGGCACCTCGACGACGCCGCGTGGATCATCTACACCTCCGGGTCGACGGGCCGGCCCAAGGGCGTCGTCGTGCCGCACCGCGGCATCGCGAGCCTGGCCGCCGACCAGGCGGAGCGCTACGAGGCCGGGCCGGCGATGCGTGTCTCGCAGCTCATCTCGCCGAGCTTCGACGTCAGCGTCTCCGAACTGTGCCTGGCCCTGCTCACCGGCTCCTGCCTGGTGATCTCTCCCGAAACCCTCACCGGTGAGCGGCTCGCGGCCTTCCTCGCCGAGGAACGCATCACCCACGCGCACGTCCCGCCGTCGGTTCTGGCCCAGGTCCCCCCGGCCGAACTCCCCGAGCTGCGGGTCCTGGTCACCGGCGGCGAGGCGGCCCTGCCGGACGTCGTCGCCCGCTGGGGCGACGGCCGCCGCTACATCAACGGCTACGGCCCCACCGAATCGACCATCTGGGCCGTCAACTGGGTCTCCGACGGCACGGCCCGCCGGACCGTCCCCATCGGCACCCCGGTGACCAACACCCGGGCGTACGTGCTCGACCGGTACCTGCGGCCCGTCGCGCCGGGCGTGACCGGTGAGCTGTACATCGCCGGCCCGGCGCTGGCGCGCGGGTACCTGGGGCGCCCCGGTCTGAGCGCCGAACGCTTCGTCGCGAACCCCTTCACCCCGGGCGCGCGGATGTACCGCACCGGCGACCTCGTGCGGTGGGACGCCCAGGGGCGACTGCTCTACATCGGCCGCTCCGACACCCAGGTCAAGCTGCGGGGGCTGCGGATCGAACTGGGCGAGGTGGAATCCGCCATCGCCGCGCAGCCCGACGTCGCCCAGGCCGTCGCGGCCGTCCACGACGACCGGCTCATCGCCTACGCCGTCCCGGTGGCCGGCCGCCGGCCGGACGCGCGGGGGATCCGCGCCACGGCCGCCGAAGTCCTGCCCGCCTACATGGTGCCCGCCGCGGTCGTCCTGCTGGACGCCCTGCCCCTGGCCGCCAACGGCAGCAAGCTCGACCGCAAGGCGCTGCCGCTGCCGGACGCCCCCGCCCCCAGCACCGGGCGGGACCCCAGGAGCCTGAGCGAGGAACTCCTGTGCGAGCTGTTCGCCGAGACCCTCGACCTGCCCCACGTGGGCGTCGACGCCGACTTCTTCGAACTCGGCGGCCACTCCCTGCTCGCCATCCGCCTCGTCGGCCGCATCGGCGCCGCGCTCGATATCGACGTCAGCGTGCGGACCGTCTTCGAGGCCCCGACACCCGCCACCCTCGCCACCCGCCTCAAGACACCCGGCGACACCGGGCCGATGGTCGTGCTGCGCCGGGGCGGCGACCGGCCCGCCCTGTTCTGCACACCCCCCTCGCTGGGTCTGAGCTGGAGCTACGCGGCACTGGGCCGCGGCCTGCCCGAGGACGTGGGGCTGTACGGACTCCAGGCGCGCGGACTCGACGGCACCGGCGAACCGCCGGATTCGCTGACCGCGTGGGCGGCCGACTGCGTCGAGCAGATCCGCGCCGTCCAACCGCGGGGCCCCTACCACCTGCTCGGATACTCCAGCGGCGGCAACCTCGCGCACGCCGTGGCCGTCGCCCTCCAGGAGCGGGGCGAGACCGTGGCCCTGCTGGCCATCCTGGACGCCCGGCCCGGCGACGCCTTCGCCCAGGGACGGCCGCCGCTCACCCACGCGGACGTGCTCGCCCGGATGAGCGACGAGGCCGGTGGCGACCCCGCCGACCGGGGCGACGAGGCACGGCAGCGCGCCCGGGCCCTGGCCATGGTCGGCGAGGTGCTCGGCGGCGGCGCCGACGAACGCCTGCTCGACGTCATGATCAACACGCTGCGGGTGGTCGCCACCCACCGGCCCGCCGCCTACCGGGGCGACACCGTCCTGTTCACCTCGGGCGGCGACGCCCAGGGAGCGGAACTCGCCGCCGCCTGGGCCCCCTACGTGGACGGGGAATTGCGGGTCACGTCCTATGAATTCGGGCACCACGATTTCCTCGCCCCGACCGCCCTCCGCGATATCGCCGAACGGATAACGCCCTTCCTCGAATACACCGGGGAAACGGCCGCAATAGGGGACCGATAAAGGTGCTGCCTAGCATGCGAGACATTCCTCTTCGATCCGCAGACGCCGAGGCGGCTCCGTCATGTCCGACAGGCTCATAGCCGAAACGCCGTTCGTCCGCCGCGCCGCGCGGCCCGAACGGAAGGTCCGACTCTTCTGCTTCCCGCACGCGGGGGCGGGGGCGAGCGCGTTCGCCGCGTGGCCGGGCCTGCTCCCGCCCGAGGTGGAACTCGTGGCCGTGCAACTGCCCGGCCGCGAGGACCGCGTCGGTGAACCGGTGCCCGCCTCCGTCGACCTCGCCGTCCGGATGACCGCGGTGGCGCTGCGGCCCTACCTCCAGGGCCCGTACGCGTTCTTCGGGCACAGCGGCGGCGCGCTGCTGGCGTTCGAGCTGGCCCGGGCGCTGCGCAAGCGGGGCACCCAGCCCGGCCATCTGTTCCTCTCCGGGCAGCCGGCCCCCGGCCACCCGGTCACCGTGGACCGGCTGCACGAGCTGTCCGACGAGGACTTCACCGCCGCCCTGCGCGGCCTCGACGGCACGGCCGAGCGGATCTTCGCCGACGACGAGCTGATGCGGCTGCTGCTGCCGACGCTGCGCGCCGACTTCACCCTCTGGGAGAGGCACGAGCACCGCGAGGAGGAACCGCTGGCCGTGCCGATCACCGCGCTCGGCGGCGGCAGCGACCCGCGCGCCCCCGTCGAGGCCCTCCACGCCTGGGGGCGGCACACCACCGGCGCGAGCGCGGTCCGGGTCTTCACCGGCGGCCACTTCTACCTGACCGACTCCGGCGCGGAGCTGACCGCGGTCATCGGCGGCACGCTGCTGGGCCGCCGGCCCGCCTACGCCCAAGGAGAGCAGACCCGATGACGGAGTCCGGACACCACGACCCGCTGGCCCTGCTGCGGGCGGCGGCCGAAGCCGTCCCCGGGGTCGACGAGGCCGTCCCGCTGCTGCGCCGCGAGGCCCGTGTCGACCGGGCCCGCCCGGCCGCGCCCGGCGCACAGGCGGCCACCGCGCCCGTCACGGCCGGCCCGCCCGCCCTCGCCTTCGGCGGCGAACTGCCCCCCGACCCCGCCTTCCCCACCACCTTGCAGGAGGCCCTCAAGCTCGCCGCCGAGCTGGCCCCCGACAAGGGGACGACCTATCTGACGGGCGACGAGGAGGACTTCCAGAGCTACCCCCGACTGCTCGACGAGGCACAGCGGCTGCTCACCGGCCTGCGCGCCACCGGCATCGCCCCCGGCGACTCGGTGCTCTTCCAGTTCGCCGGCAACCGGGCCTTCGTCACCGCGTTCTGGGCCTGCGTCCTGGGCGGTTACCTGCCCACACCGGTCGGCGCCGCCCCCGGCTACGACCGCGAGAACGCCGTCACCACCAAGCTGCGCAACGCCTGGGAACTGCTCGGCAAGCCGCTGCTGCTCACCGACGCCCGGCTCGCCCCCGCGGTGGCCAAGCTGCCCGGCCTGTGGGGCACGGACGAGGTGCGCGTCGCCACCGTCGAGGAACTGGGTGCCGCCGAACCGAGCACCGACTGGTTCCCGGCCACCCCGGACACCCCCGCCGTGCACCTGCTCACCTCCGGCAGCACCGGTGTGCCCAAGGTGGTCCGGCATGCCAGCCGCAGCATCCTCGCCCGGACCCGGGCCGTCGCCGCGGTCAACGGCTTCGACGCCGACGAGGTCGCGCTGAACTGGATGCCGCTGGACCACGTCGGCGGCATCGTCATGTACAACGTGCGCGACGTCGTGCTGCGGTGCCGGCACATCAACGCCTCCATCGAGGAGTTCCTCGCCGAGCCGCTGCGCTGGCTGGACTGGGCCGACCGGTACCGCGTCACCAACACCTGGGCCCCGAACTTCGCGTTCGCCCTGGTCAACGAGCGCGCCGAGGCCATGGCCGGCCGCTCCTGGGACCTGTCGAGCCTGCGCCACCTGTGCAACGCCGGCGAGGCCGTCGTCAGCCGCACCTCCGACCGCTTCCTGAAGCTGCTCACCCCCCACGGCCTGCCGAGCGGGGCGCTGCGCCCGTGCTGGGGCATGTCGGAGACCAGCTCGGGCGTCACCTACTCCACGCTGCTGGCCGAGGACTCCGAGGCCGGGCGGCTGCGGGTCGCCAAGGACTCGCTCGGCAGGGCGCTGCGCTGGTCCACGGAGGCCGACGCCGTCACCTTCACCGAGGTCGGCCCGCCGGTCCCCGGCGTGCGGCTGCGGATCGTCGACCAGGACGGCGCGGTACTGCCCGAGGACCACGTCGGACGGCTGCAGATCACCGGCCCGACGATCATGGACGGGTATTTCCGCAACGACGCCGCCAACGCGGAGGCGTTCACCTCCGACGGCTGGTTCGGCACCGGTGACCTGGCCTTCCTGCACGAGGGCCGGCTCACCATCACCGGCCGGGAGAAGGACCTCATCATCGTCCAGGGCGCCAACGTCCTGAGCTACGACGTCGAGTCCATCGCGGAGCAGGTCGAGGGCACCGAGGTGACCTACGTCGCCGCCTGCGGCTGGTCCGGCGCGGGTGACCGCACCGATCAGCTCGTGGTCTTCTTCGTCCCCGCCTCGGGGGACCGCACCGTCGTCCACGACACCATCTCCGCGATCAAGGCCCGGGTGGCCGAGGCGCTCGGACTCCAGCCCGACCTGGTGATCCCGGTCGAGAAGGACCGGTTCCCCAAGACCGGCAGCGGCAAGATCCAGCGCGCCCAGCTGCTGGCCGACCTCGACGCGGGCCTGTACGACGAGTGGCTCGAGGAGCCGGACGACTCCTGGTTCTTCGCCCGGACCTGGATCGAGGCGCCCGCCGCGCGGGGCGCGCTGCCGCCCGGCCCGTGGCTGGTGCCCGAGGCGCTGCGCGCGTCACTGGCCCATCTGCCCGGCGTACCGGACCTCGTCGTCACCCCCGGCGGGCCGGTCGGCGCCGTCGTCCACCTGGCGCAGGGGCCCGACGCCGAGAGCGTGGCCCTGGACGTGCTGCGCCTGGTGAAGGACCTGGCCGCCCGGGGCCCGGCCGAGGGGGCCGAGGGGGTACCGCCCCTGCTCGTCCTCACCACCGGCGGTCTGTGGACGGCCGCGGGCGACACCCTCGACCTGCGGACCGCGACGCTGCCCGGCCTCGTCCGGACGGTCGCCGCGGAGCACGCGCTGCCCTCCATCCGCCAGCTCGACGTGGCCGACCCCGCCGAGCGGGCCGCGGCGGTCGTCACCGAACTCGCCTCGCCCGGCACCGAGACGCTCGTCGCGCACCGCGGCGGCCGCCGCCTGGTGCCACGACTGCGGCCGGTGGCCCCGGGCGGGGACGGGGAGGGGGAGGACGCCTTCGTGCCGGGCGGCCGGTACCTGATCACCGGCGGTCTCGGCGGCGTCGCCCACCCGATCGCCGAATACCTCCTCGCCGCCTACGGGGCGAAGCTGCTGCTGACCGGCCGCGGCGCGGCGGACGCGGGGGTACGCGCCGAACGCCTCGCCGACCTGGGCGCCCTCGGTGACGTCCGCTACCGCGCGGCCGACGTCGCCGACCCGGAGGCGCTGCGGGCCGCCGTCGGCGAGGCGGAGGACCGCTGGGGGGCACCGCTCGACGGCGTGCTGCACCTCGCCGGCGCGGACGTCTCCCACCAGTGGGCGGAGCTGGAACGCCACCAGGCCGTCAACGCCTCGGAGGAGTCCTTCCGGGACGCCTACCGGGCGAAGACCGCCGGCACGCTGGCGCTGGCCGCGCTGCTGGAGGACCGGCCGGACACACCGCTGCTGCTCTTCTCCTCGGTCAACGGCGAGTTCGGGGGCAGCTCCTTCGCCGCCTACTCCTCGGCCAACGGCTTCCTGCACCAGTTCGCCGACCACTGGGGACGCGAACGCGGCCGCCCCGTGCACTGCCTGGCGTGGAGCAACTGGGCCGGCCTCGGCATGAACCGGGGCGCGCCGAAGGACGCCGCGGCGGCCCGGGGCTTCCTGACCATCGAGCCCGAGCGGGGCCTCACCTCGCTGCTCGCCGCACTGCGCACCGACCACCCCACCCTGCTCGTCGGCCTCGACGGCCGCAACGAGCACATCGTGCGGGCCCTGGCCCCCGACACCCTGCGGACCGCCGAGGCGATCGTCGTCCACACCGGTTCCGCGTCCGAGGCCGAGGTACGGGCCGCGGTGGCACCGGTGGCCCGGCAGCTCGGCCTCCCGCTGCGCTGTCTGCGGCTGGAGCACCTGCCCGAGGACCGCGAGCACCTGCCGGCCCTCGCCGTCGCCGCCCTCAAGCGCGGCGGGAGGCGCTTCGTGCCGCCGGTCACCGAGCTGGAACGGACGCTGGCCGCGCTGTGGAGCGACGTCCTCGGCGGCGACGTCGGCCGCGACGACCGCTTCTTCGACCTCGGCGGCAGCTCGCTGCGCGCCGCCCAACTCGTCAGCCGCATCAACGGCGTGGTGGCCGGCCGGCTGTCGGTGCACCAGCTCTACGAACACCCCACGGTGGGCGAACTCGCCGTGGTGCTGACCCCGCACATCGAGGAAGGACGAGCATGACCAATCCGTTCGAGGACCCCGAGGGCACCTACCTGGTGCTGGTCAACGACGAGGGCCAGCACTCCCTGTGGCCGGTCTTCGTCGACGTGCCGGCCGGCTGGGAGACCGCCCACCCGGCCGACACCCGCGACGCGTGCCTGGCGTACATCGAGGCCAACTGGACCGACATGCGCCCGCGCAGCCTGGTCACCGCGGTGGAGGGATAACCGCCCATGACCCTGGCGATCGAGGTCGAGGCACTGGAGAAGCGCTTCGGCGACCACCGGGCCGTCGACGGGGTCGACCTCGCCGTCCCGGTCGGGAACGTCCTGGGCCTGCTCGGCCCCAACGGGGCGGGCAAGACCACCCTGGTGCGCATCCTGGCGACCCTGCTGCGGGCCGACGGCGGCCGGGCCCGGATCTTCGGGTACGACGTCGCCGCCGAGCCGCAGCAGGTCCGCCGCTGCATCGGGCTGACCGGGCAGTTCGCCTCGGTCGACGGGGACATCTCCGGCCGGCAGAACCTCTATCTGATCGCCCGGCTGCTGGACATGCCCGCACGCCGGGCCCGTAGGGCGACCGACGAGATGCTGGAGCGCTTCCGGCTCACCGACGCCGCCGGCAAGACCGCCCGCGAGTACTCCGGCGGCATGCGCCGGCGCCTCGACCTCGCCGCCTCCCTCATGGGCGACCCACGGCTGATCTACCTGGACGAGCCGACCACCGGACTCGACCCGCACAGCCGCAACGAACTCTGGTCGATCGTGCGGGAACGCGCCGCGGGCGGCGCGACCGTCCTGCTGACCACCCAGTACATGGAGGAGGCCGAGGCGCTGGCCGACTCGGTCGTGGTCGTCGACAAGGGCCGGGTGATCGCCGAGGGAACCCCCGAGGAACTGCGGGCCCGGCTCGGCGGCCAGTCCCTGCGGATCCGGCCCCTCGACCCCGGGGACCTGCCCGCCCTCGCCGCCGAACTGGCCCGGGACGGGCTCGGCGGCCACATCGACCGCGCGGCCGGTGTGCTGACGCTGCCGCTGGCGGACGCGGACGAGCTGACCCGCGCGGTGCGCGGCATCGCCGGATCGGCGGTGGCCGTCGCCGCCGTGGACACCCGCGTCGCCACCCTCGACGAGGTCTTCCTCGAGCTGACCGGGAGTACCGCTCCGTGACCTTGACCACCGCCCCCGTCACCCGCCCCGCGCCGCCCGTCCTGACCGGCTCCGGCCGGGTCGGGCCCCGGGCCACCCTGCGGCACTCGCTCGCCATAGCCCGGCGCAACCTGATCCAGATCCGCAATGAACCGGGGCAGCTCGTCGACTCCGTGCTCATGCCGATCGTGTTCACCCTGATCTTCCTGTACGTCCTCGGCGGCGCCATCTGGGCCGGCCGCCCCGGCGACTACCGGCAGTACCTGCTGCCCGGGATCATGGTGCAGACGCTGATGTTCGCGTCCCGCTCGACCGGCTTCATGCTGTCGATGGACTTCAGCAACGGGGTGATGGACCGTCTGCGGGCCCTGCCCATCGCCCGCTCCGCCGCGCTGACCGGCCGCATCCTCGCCGACATGAGCCGGCTGCTGCTGGGCCAGATCGTCATCCTCTGCTTCGCGCTGGTCATCGGCTTCCGGGTGCACACCGGCTTCCTGATGGCCGTGTGCGCCGTGCTGCTCACGCTGCTGTACGGCACCGCGCTCGCCTGGGTGTCGGCGTACGTCGGCCTCCTGATCAAGAACCCGAACTCCGTGCAGTCGGTGGGCTTCCTCTGGATGATCCCGCTGCAGTTCGGCAGCTCCATGCTGGTGCCGACCAGCACGATGCCGGACTGGATGCGGGCGTTCGCCTCGGCCAATCCGACGACCCTGGTGACCGACGCCTGCCGCAATCTGCTCATCGGCGGCCCGGTCGCCGGCCCGGTCACCGGCACCGTTCTGTGGAGCGTCGGGATCATGCTGTTCGCCATTCCGCTGGCCGTGCGCCGTTATCGACGTCGCTGAAAAGTGATCGATAACGAGACGGAAACTCTCCCGGGTACGTTTTCGCCCGTCCACCCACCTGAGCGTAGGAGCCCTTTTTATGGAGTTCGGTCTCACCACCGTCCCGCGGTGGACGACGGCGATCGACGCGGCACCCGGAATTGCGACCCTGCGTTTCCCGCTGACCGATTCCGGTGCGGGTGCCGGTGCCAGTGCCGGTTTTGGTGGCCCGGGTCCGGTGGAATTGCTGGCCGCCCACGCGAAGGTCGTCGCGACCCTCAGCGGTGAGGACGCGGCCGCCGTCGGCCCGGCCCCGCACCTGGTGCGGGTGGCCGGCGGCACCTGGGCGGAACTGGTGGACCGGGCGCGCACCGCGCCCACCGCCCCGGGCCACGGCTTCGAGACGCTGGCCGGCGGCGAGGCGGGCACCCTCCCCGACGGCGTGGTGTTCTCCGTCGGCACCGACGGCGGCGAACTGACGCTCACCTACCGCACCGAGGCCTTCGACGCCGACCACGCCACCCGGATCGCCGGCTACCACCTCACCGCCCTCGACCGCATCGCGGCGGAGCCCGACGCATCGCACGAGGCGCGGGGACTGCTGTCCGCCGAGGAGCGGCGGCACCAGCTCGTCGGCCTGGCGGGCCCCGAGCGCGAGCTGCCCGACCGCCGCTTCCACGAGCTGTTCGAGGAGCGGGCCCGGCGGCACCCCGACGCCGTCGCCGGCGTCCTCGGCGACCGGCACATCACCTACGCCGCGCTGAACTCCCGGGCCAACCGCATCGCCCGGACCCTGCTCGGCGCGGGCCTCACCGCCGAGGACACCGTCGCCGTGGTGACCGAACGCGACCTGGACTGGATGGCCGCCGTCCTCGCCGTGTTCAAGGCGGGCGGCGTGTACGTGCCGATCGAACCGCACTTCCCCGCCGACCGCATCGGCACCACCCTCGACCGGGCCGGCTGCTCCCTCGTCCTGACCACCCCGGGCAGCACCGCCCACCTGGAGGAGGCGGTACGGGAGCGGCCGGGCGTGACGGTGCTCCGCCTCGACGGGACCGACGCCGCAACCGACGACGGGGACCTCGGCCTCGACATCGGCCCCGACCGGCTCGCCTACATCTACTTCACCTCCGGTTCCACCGGCGAGCCCAAGGGCGCGATGTGCGAGCACGCCGGCTTGCTCAACCACCTCTACGCCAAGATCGACGACCTCGGCGTGGGCGAGGGCGACGTGGTCGCGCAGGTCGCCCCGCAGTGCTTCGACATCTCGCTCTGGCAGCTCGTCGCCGCCCTGCTGGCGGGCGGCACCACGCTGATCGTGCCGCAGGACGCGATCCTGGACGTGTCGCGCTTCGTGGAGACCGCCCGGGGCGCCGACATCATCCAGCTCGTCCCGTCCTACCTCGAAGTGGTGCTGTCGCACCTGGAGGAGCACGGCGGCGGCCTCGGCCGGGTCCGGTGCGTCTCCTCCACCGGCGAGGCGCTCAAGAAGGAACTCATCGAGCGCTGGTTCACGGCGTTCCCCGGCACCCGGATCGTCAACGCCTACGGGCTCACCGAGACCTCCGACGACACCAACCACGAGGTGATGACCGAGCCGCCGCGCGGCGACCGGGTGCCCCTCGGCCCGGCCGTCGCCAATGTGCGGGTCTATGTCGTCGGCCCGGACCTGGAGCCGGTGCCGCTCGGCTCGACCGGCGAGATCGTGTTCTCCGGCGTCTGCGTCGGCCGCGGGTACGTCAACGACCCCGAACGCACCGCCGCTGCGTTCGGCACCGACCCGCACGTGCCGGGCAGCCGGCTCTACCGGTCCGGCGACTTCGGCCGCTGGCGGCCCGACGGCAAGCTGGAGTTTCTCGGCCGCCGCGACGCCCAGGTGAAGCTGCGCGGCTTCCGCATCGAACTCGGCGAGATCGAGAACCGGCTGCTCGGCGTGGCCGGGATCCGGGACACCGCCGCGGTCGTCGTCGGGTCGAGCCTGGTGGCGTTCTACGCCGCCGCCACCGAACACCCCGTCGACACCCTCCGGTCGTGGCTGGCCGCCGCGCTGCCCGAGTACATGGTGCCGAGCCGCTTCCACCGCATGGACGCCCTGCCGCTCACCGCCAACAGCAAAATCGACAAGAAGGCCCTGCTCGAACTGGCCCGGGCCGACGAGGACACCGCCGAGCCGCCGGCCACCCCCACGGAAGCGCGGATCGCCGCCGCCTGGGCGGACGTACTGGGCCTGGCCCCGGAACGCGTCGGCCGGCACAGCCACTTCTTCGACTCCGGCGGTACCTCCCTCTCGGCGGTACGCCTGGTCGTCAAGCTCGACCGGGCCGTGTCCCTCAAGGACGTCAACCGCCTTCCGCGCCTGGCCGACCTCGCCGCCTTCGTCGACGCGGCGGACACCGACACCGGACTCCTCCAGCCGCTCGCCACCCCGCCGGCCCCGGCCGCCACCTTGATCTGCTTCCCCTACGCGGGCGGCAACGCCGTCAACTTCCGCCCCCTGGCAGCCGCGTTGGGGGACGGCGCGCTCGCCGTCCACGGCGTGGAACTCCCCGGCCACGACCTCACCACCGAACGGGAACCGTTCGTGTCGCACGAGCAGACCGCCAAGGCAGTCGTGGCGGAGATCGCCCAGCGCGGCATCGGCCCGGTGCTGCTGTGGGGGCACTCCTCCGGAGCGGCCCTGGCGGTGCGCACCGCCCGACTGCTCGAGGAGCAGGGCCACGAGGTCCGGGCCGTCCTGATCGGTGCCCAGCTGGCCGGCTCGGCGGCCGCCCGCCGGCGGTCCAGCGCCGAACTCGGCACCCTCACCGACCCGGAGATCACCGCCCGGCTCAGTGGCGAGCACGGCTACACCGAGCTGGCCGGGACCGACACCGGCCGGGCGGCGGTGGTCGCGGCGGCCTACCGGCACGACGTCCTGGAGGCGAACGCGTTCTTCGCCGACGCCCTGGAGAACCCCCCCGCCACGCCCGTCGCCGCCCCGCTGACCCTGGTCGTCGCCGCCGACGACCCCGCCACCCGGGGCCACGCCGACGACCTCGCGGCCTGGAGCGGCCTGGCCCGCACCGTCACCGTGCACGAACTGCCCGACGGTGGCCACCACTTCTTCCGCACCCGGCCGGCCGAGACCGCCGCCGTCGTGCGGGACATCCACGAGACGCAGGAAAGAGAGGCAGTGTGATGGTGCCGTCGCACGACACGGATCCGTTCGCCGGACTCGACGGGCGGTGCGACGAGGGACGGCCGCCCCTCGTCACCGCCCCCGCCGGCGGCGATCCGGCCGCCTGGGCCGACGCGCACCGCGACGCGCTGCTGCGCGTCGTCGCCGCGCACGGCGCCGTCCTGGTCCGCGGCCTCGGCCTGCGCGACGCCACCGGCGCCGCGGCCGTCCTGCGCACCCTCGGCGGCGAGCTGATGGCCGAGCGCGAGGCGTTCGCCTCCCGCTGGACGTACGAGGACGGCGTCTACTCCTCCTCCAAGTGGCCGCCGAACCAGCCCATGTGCATGCACCACGAGCTGAGCTACTCCTCGCAGTTCCCCTCGCTCATGCTCTTCGCCTGCCTCACCGCGCCCGAGAGCGGCGGGGCGACCGCCCTGGCGCCCGCCGGCCGGGTGCTGGAGGCCCTGCCGGCCGACCTCGTCGAGCGTTTCGAACGCGAGGGGTGGCTGCTCAACCGCAGCTACACCGAGGACATCGGCATCCCGTGGACGGAGGCGTTCGGCACCACCGACCGCGCCGAGGTCGAACGCTACTGCGCCGCCAACGACATCTCCTACGAGTGGCACGGCAACGGGCTGCGCACCAGCCAGCGCCGCCCGGCGGTGCTGCGCCACCCGGCCGACGGCGAACGGCTGTGGTTCAACCAGATCGCCTTCCTCAACGAATGGACCATGGCCCCCGAGGTCCGCGAGTACCTCGTGGACGTCTACGGCCGCGAGGACCTGCCGTTCAACACCGGCTTCGGTGACGGCGGAGAGATCACCGAGGACATCGTCGCGCTGATCAACAAGGTGTACGACGGCGTCACCGTCGCCGAGCCCTGGCAGGCCGGCGATCTGATGATCGTCGACAACCTCCGCACCGCGCACAGCCGGCTGCCCTACGACGGGGCCCGCGAGGTGCTCGTCGCCATGGCGCGTCCCACCACCCAACCCGCCTGAAGGTTCGAGAACACAGATGTCACAGAACGCCCCCACCTTCACGGTGATCTCCGGCCGGCAGGTCCAGCAGGCGATCAGCGGCCAGGAGAAGCGGGTCACGGAGATGGTCGAGGCGGCGTACGTCGCGCACGGCAGGGAGCAGACGGTCAACCCGCCGTCGTACTTCCTGACGTTCCCCGACCGGCCCACCGCGCGGATCATCGCGCTCCCCGCCTCCGTCGGCGGCGACATCGGCGTGGACGGCCTCAAATGGATCTCCAGCTTCCCGGAGAACGTCGAGTCCGGGCTGCCGCGCGCCTCCGCGGTCCTGATCCTCAACGACCCGCGCACCGGCTACCCCTACGCCTGCCTGGAGAGCTCCATCATCAGCGCGAGCCGGACGGCCGCGTCCGCGGCGCTGGCCGCCGACCGGCTCACCCGGGAACGCGGCCGCCCCACCCGGGTCGGCTTCATCGGCACCGGACTGATCGCCCGGTACGTGCACACCTACCTGGCGGGCAACGGCTGGTCCTTCGACGAGGTCGGCGTGCACGACCTGTCCCAGCGGCACACGGAGGGCTTCACCGACTACCTGGCCCGCTCCGGCGAGAGCGGGCGGGTGACGGCACACCCCACGGCGGACGCCCTCATCCGCGCCAGCGACCTGGTGGTCTTCGCCACCGTCGCGGGCAGCCCGCACATCACCGACCCGGGCCTGTTCGCCCACCACCCGCTGGTCCTGCACGTATCGCTGCGCGACCTGTCACCGCAGATCATCCTGGGCGCCGCCAACTTCGTCGACGACGTGGAGCACTGCCTCAAGGCGAACACCTCGCCGCACCTGGCCGAACAGCTCTCCGGCAACCGGGACTTCCTCAACGGCACGCTGTACGACGTCATGACGGGCCGGACCAAGGTGCCCACCGACCGCACCGTGGTCTTCTCCCCGTTCGGGCTCGGCGTGCTCGACCTGGCGGTCGGCGCCCACGTCTACGACCAGGTGCGGCGCGAGGGCGACCCGCACGTCGTCGAGGACTTCTTCCACGAGACGAAGCGGTACGGCGTCTAGGGGGCCACAGCCCCGGAACGGGAGTTGAGCTGTGCCGATCATCTCGGAGGCGCAGGAGTACCACGAGGAAGACCTGTTCGTCGATCTGCGGGCGACCTTCGGCCGCGGGCTCTACCTCAAGTGCGAGGGATTCAACTTCGCGGGATCGATCAAGCTGAAGGCCGCCCGGTCCATGATCGAGGCAGTGGAGGCCAGTGGTGTGCTGCGCCCCGATTCCATTCTGGTGGAGTCGTCGTCGGGCAACCTGGGGGTGGCGCTGAGCATCATCGCCGCCGGCAAGGGATACGACTTCCTCTGCGTCACCGACAGCCGGTGCAACCTCGCCACCAAGCAGCTCATCGAGTCGGTCGGCAGCCGGGTCCACACGGTCACCGACGCCGAGGGCGAAGGCGGCTTCCTCGGCGCCCGGCTGCGCCGCGTCCGGGAACTGTGTGCGTCCGACGACCGGTACGTCTGGCTCAATCAGTACGCCAACCCCAACAACGCCCTGGCGCACTACCGGTCCACGGCGCCGGCGATCGCCTCGCGCTTCGCCGCCCTGGACGTGCTCTTCGTCGGCGCCGGCACGACCGGCACGCTCATGGGCTGCGCCCGCTACTTCAAGGAACACCGGCCCGAGGTCACCGTCGTGGCGGTCGACGCCGTCGGCTCGGTGACCTTCGGCGGCCCCCCGCTGCCCCGGATGATCCCGGGCCTGGGCACGGGCGTGCGACCACCGCTGCTGGACCGTTCCCTCGTGGACGACGTGGTGCACGTCGCCGAGGTGGACACCATCCGCGCCTGCCACCGGCTGGCCCGGCGCGGCTTCCTCCTCGGCGGCTCCACCGGGACCGTCGTCAGCGGCGCGCTGCGCTGGCTCGACACGCACGCCGCGGGCGAGGACCTCACCGCCGTGGCGATCTCGCCCGACCTGGGCGAGCGGTACCTGGACTCGGTCTACCAGCACGCGTGGGTCGAGGAGGTCTACGGACCTGCCGCGCTCACCGGGGAACCCGGCCAGGCCGACGACGTCCCGACCATGCTCAAGACAGGTGTTGCCTGATGACCGTGCTGTCGCAGACCACGACCCGCACCGACGAGGACTCGGTGCTCCCGCTCGGTGCCGACGCCGCCACGGTGGAGAAGGTCGCGCGGGGGATCCTCGACGCCGGCGGCGGCCGGGTGGACTCACCCGAGTTCGTGGCCGCCGCCCGCGAGGCGTGGGAGGAGCTGCCCGCCGTGCTGCGGCAGGCGGTCCGCCGCTTCCGCCGGCACTCCGGACCACGGGGCCGCCTGCTGATACGGGGCCTCCCGGTGGGCGACGACGCCCTGCGGGACACCCCCGCCACGGCCGGCTCCGTACAGCGCGAGGCGTCCGTCGCCGCCGCGACGCTGCTCATGGTGGCCTCCGGACTCGGCGACCCCGCCGCGTTCCGGCAGGAGAAGTCGGGCGCCCTGGTGCAGGACGTCGTGCCGGTGGCGGGCAAGGAGGAGTTCCAGGGCAACGCCGGGTCGGTGCTGCTCTCCTTCCACGTGGAGAACGCCTTCCACGAACACCGCCCGGACTACGTCATCCTGCTCTGTCTGCGCTCCGACCACGACGGAGTCGCCGGCACCCGGACCGTGTGCGTCCGCGAGGTCCTGCACCGGCTCGACCCGGCGACCCGCGAAGCGCTCTCCCGCCCCGAGTTCCGCACGGAGGCACCCCCCTCGTTCGGCACGGACGGCCCGGCCACCCCGCCGCACCCGGTGCTCTCCGGCTCGCCCGAGGACCCGGACCTGCGCGTGGACTTCTCCGCCACCCGGCCCGTCACCCCGGCCGGCGCGGCGGCCCTCGCCGAGCTGGGGGCGCTCTTCGAGGAGAGTTCGGCGACCTCGGACCTGCGGCCCGGCGACATGGTCATCGTCGACAACCACGTCACCGCGCACGGCCGCACCGCCTTCACCCCCCGCTACGACGGCCGGGACCGCTGGCTCCAGCGCACCTTCTCGCTCGCCGCGCTGCGCCGCTCACGCGGGTGGCGCCCCGGCGACGGGCACGTCCTGGTTGAATGACGGGCGAACCGACCGGTGAACGGGGGACGTGGTGCGGGTCGTTATCGCGGAGGACTCCGTCATCCTGCGTGAGGGCATGGTGGAACTGCTCACCGCCCGGGGGTGCGAGGTCCTGGGGACCGCCGGTGACGCGGACGAGCTGATCACCGCCGTCGCCACGCACACCCCGGACGTCGCCATCGTCGACATCCGGATGCCGCCCACCCACACCGACGAGGGCATCCGGGCCGCGGTCCGGCTCCGCGCCGAGCACCCCGGCGTCGGCATCCTCGTCTTCTCCCAGCACGCCGAACCCGGCTGGGCGGCCCGGCTGCTCGCCGGTGACGCCTCCGGCATCGGCTATCTGCTCAAGGAGCGCGTCGCGCGCACCACCGACTTCCTGGACGCCCTGCGCCGGGTCGCGGCGGGCGGCGTCGCCCTCGACCCCGACATCGTCAACCGCATGTTCCGCGGCGGGCAGCACCGCCTCGACCGGCTGACCGCCCGGGAACGCGAGGTGCTCGACCTGATGGCGCAGGGCCACTCCAACCGCTCCATCGCCGCCCTCCTGGACGTCACCGAACGCTCGGTGGAGAAACACGTCGCGGCCGTCTTCACCAAGTTCGACCTCCCCTCCACCAACGCCGACAACCGCCGGGTCAAGGCCGTCGTGGCGTATCTGCAGGAGGTCAGGCCCTGAGCGAAGCGCGGCGGTCCCGGGCCGGGCATTTCACACCGAAGCCCGATAACGCCCCGATAGGGCTCGCCCGTAACGTCCTCTCGTGGCAAGGAAGGTGACCCTTCGGGTGGCGTCAGGGCCGGAAGCGGGCCCGTCGGCGTCCCGAGGGGTTCGCGTTCGGCACCCCGAGGAGGACTTCACGTCATGCGCGCCACACGAGAGTTACTGACGGCCTTAGCGGCGGGCTCCGCGCTGCTGCTCGGCGCGACCACCGCGTCAGCGGTCGAACCCCACACCTGGACCAAGAGCGTCACCGGCGCCGACGGCCAGGGCACCTGGTCCTACGACAGCGGCACCCACAAGGCCCGTGCGACGGGCGAGCTGAACATCACCGACCCCGACCCGGACGCCTGTTACTACCTCCAGGTCGGCGGCATCCCAAGCGGCCCCAAGCCGGGCTGGTACACGGACTGGGCCTCGTCGGAGAGAGCGTGCGGCCCCGGAAAGAAGCAGGTCACGGCGGAGGTGTCGCGGGTCGCCTACGGCATCGAGATCCGCATCTGCCGGGACACCGACAACTGCGACCACCAGGCCTTCAGCCGGGTCGCGGTACCGGCCGGGGCCCGGTCGGGCGTGAACGCCGTGAGCGCCGGGGAGGACTTCAACCTGGCACTGAAGAACGGCAAGGTCATCGCCTGGGGAGACAACAGCCACGGCCAGACCTCGGTGCCCGCCGAGGCCGCCTCCGGGGTCGGCGCGATCGGCAGCGGATCCCGCCACGCGCTGGCGTTGAAGGACGGCAAGGTCCTCGCCTGGGGCGACAACCGCTACGGTCAGGCCTCGGTGCCCGCCGAGGCCGCCTCCGGGGTCAGCGCCGTGTCGGCCGCCGGGGTGCACAGCCTGGCGCTGAAGAACGGCAAGGTCCTCGCCTGGGGCGACGCCGGCGAGAGGACCAACGTGCCCGCGGCGGCCACGTCCGGCGTCACCGCCATCGCCGCCGGCCCGTTCGGCAACGCCGCGCTCAAGAAGAACGGCGAGGTCGTCGTCTGGGGCACCTACGCGCCGACTGACGTCCCCGCCGAGGCCAAGTCCGGCGTCACCGCCGTCTCCACCTCCGGTGATCACGTCCTCGCTCTCAAGAACGGCAAGGTCATCGCCTGGGGCACCAGCAACTCGTACGGCCAGCTCACGGTCCCGGAAGCCGCGCGGTCGGGGGTCAGCGCCGTCCACACCGAGGGCTACTGCAGCTACGCGCTCAAGAACGGCGCGCTGATCGCCTGGGGCGGCAACGCCTTCGGCCTCTGCTTCGCCCCCGCCCAGACCGCGTCCGGCGTCACCGGCTTCTCGCCCACTTCCCAGCACAACCTCGTGCTGAAGAACGGCGGCGTCTACGACTGGGGGCGGCTGGTCTCCTGACCCCGGGCGGCGCGGGGCGGCGGACCGTGACGCCAGGTAGCCTGTTCGGTGGGCCGCCCGCTGCGGCCGTTGTTGCAGTTCAGGCCCATGGAGGATGTTGTGCGTTTGCAGGTCGTCGATCACCCGCTGGTGGCGCACAAACTCACCACGCTGCGTGACAAGCGCACCGACTCCCCCACCTTCCGGCGCCTGTGCGACGAGCTGGTCACCCTGCTCGCCTACGAGGCCACGCGTGACGTGCGCACCGAGCAGGTCGGCATCGAGTCCCCGGTCTGCGCCACCACCGGCGTCAAGCTGTCCCACCCGCGCCCGCTCGTGGTGCCGATCCTGCGGGCCGGGCTCGGCATGCTCGACGGCATGGTGCGGCTGCTGCCCACGGCCGAGGTCGGCTTCCTGGGCATGATCCGCAACGAGGAGACCCTCAAGGCGGAGACGTACGCGACGCGCATGCCCGACGACCTCTCCGGCCGCCAGGTGTACGTGCTCGACCCGATGCTCGCCACCGGCGGCACCCTCGTCGCGGCGATCAACGAACTGATCGAGCGCGGCGCGGACGACGTCACCGCCATCACCCTGCTGGCCGCGCCCGAGGGCGTCGAGGTCATGGAACGCGACCTGGCGGGCGCCCCGGTCACCGTCGTCACGGCGTCGGTGGACGAGCGCCTCAACGAGCACGGCTACATCGTCCCGGGCCTCGGCGACGCGGGCGACCGCATGTACGGGACCGCCGCAGGCTGAGCGGTACGCCTGCCGCGGGCCTGTTTGTCGGCTGCGGGCTGTCTTGCCGCCTGCGGCGGCGAGCGCCCTGCGGGCGCGTCCTCAAGCGCCGGACGGGCTTGTTTTGGCTGGTGTCGGCCGCATCAGCCAAAACCAGCCCCTGGGGGTACCTCCCAGCGGTAGCTGGGGAGATTGAGGACACCGCCGCGCAGCGGTGGTGCGCGTCAGCAGGCAGTGGCGGAAGCCACCGGCGGTGCGGTCAGGGCGGCAACAGCCCGCTCCGCGTCCGCCGGCGACGACAGCTGCTTGAACGCCGTCCCCAGGATCAGGTCGACGTCCGCGTCGTCGTGCCGGCCGCCCTGCGCCTCCGTGTCGGTGAGCTGCGCGCCGACGAGCTTCATTGCGCCCTCGGACGCCGGGCCGCCCAGCAGCAGCCCGGCCTTGGCGACCTTCTTGTCGTAGGCGGCGGGGGCGTTCCCCACCTTGCCGATCTTGAAGCCGCGCTTGGCCAGTTCGTCCGCGGTGGTCTTCGCGAGACCACCGCGCGGCGTGGCGTTGTAGACGTTGACGGTGATGTCGGAGGGCTTGGGCAGCGGCTTCGGGGCCGCGGTGGCCGCGCGGCCCGCCGTGCGGCCGTCGGCGGGCGCACAGTGGCCCTTGCCGCCCTTGGGCGCCGCCGCGCGGGTCTCGGTGCTGCCGCCGGAGAAGACGTCGACGAGCTGGATCGTCCCCCACCCGCCCACGCCGAGCACGACGGTCGCGGCGACCGCGACGAGCACGAGCCTGCGTCGGCTTCGGGCCCGGCGCATGTGCGGGAACCGGCTGCCCGTGATGCGGTACTTTCCGCCCATGCCGGGAGGGGTGAGCATGCTCATG
Organism: Streptomyces sp. NPDC042259; assembly: GCF_055582085.1. NCBI lineage: Bacteria > Bacillati > Actinomycetota > Actinomycetes > Kitasatosporales > Streptomycetaceae > Streptomyces > Streptomyces sp. NPDC042259. The sequence continues at coordinate 30,849 of NZ_JBVJDW010000023.1, forward strand.
GGCGCAGCGTAGTGCGGGCCGGAGCCGCTGCCTACTAGATGATCAACGGGTTGCGGACACCCCAACCCAAAAGGGCCAATATCGGCCGGGGCGGGTGGTGGCGCGAGGTATCGCGCCCGGGGCTCAGCCCAGTTCGAGTACGCGGGCGTGCAGGACCTGGCGCTGCTGGAGCGCCGCGCGCACCGCGCGGTGCAGACCGTCCTCCAGGTAGAGATCGCCCTGCCACTTCACGACGTGGGCGAAGAGGTCGCCGTAGAACGTCGAGTCCTCCGCGAGCAGCGTCTCGAGGTCGAGCTGCTGCTTCGTGGTCACCAACTGGTCGAGGCGCACCGGGCGGGGGGCGACGTCCGCCCACTGCCGGGTGCTCTCCCGGCCGTGGTCGGGGTACGGCCGCCCGTTTCCGATGCGCTTGAAGATCACACGGAAAGCCTACCGGGCGACGGGCTCCGAGCGCAGCCATGGCGCGGCAGCGCGAAGGCGACAATCAGCCGCATACCAGGAGTCATGCCTGGATGAGCGGGGGTGGCCGACGGTCCTTTTCCCTGGATTTTCCTCGGATTCGACCGGCGTTCCGCACCCGGCGAACGTTATGCACAGGCTGTGGACCGCGCGCGCCACCGCCGGGCGGGCTCAGCTCTTCTTCGCGGCGGCGGCCCGTTTCATCCGCTGCTTGTAGGCCCGGACCTCCTCCAGCGACTCGGGTCCGGTGATGTCGGCCACCGACCGGTGGGAGCCGTCCTCGCCGTAGGGGCCCGCCGCCTCCCGCCAGCCGTCCGGCCGCACGGAGAACTGTTTGCCCAGCAGCGCCAGGAAGATCTGGGACTTCTGCCGGCCGAAACCGGGCAGCTCGTTGAGCCGTCCCAGCAGCTCCCCGCCGGTGTCCGCGTCGCGCCAGACCGCGCTCGCGTCCCCGTCGTAGTGGTCGACGAGGTACCGGCACAGCTGCTGGACCCGCCTGGCCATGGCGGCCGGATAGCGGTGGACCGCCGGTTTCTGCGTGAACAGCGCCTCCAGGTCCTCGGGGGCCATGGCGGCGATCTCCCGGGCGTCCAGGTCGTCGCGGCCCAGCCGCCGCACCACGGTGTACGGCCCGGTGAAGGCCCATTCCATGGGGACCTGCTGGTCCAGGAGCATGCCGACCAGGGCGGCCAGCGGACTGCGGGAGAGCAGCTCGTCGGCTTCGGGCTGCTGCGCGAGCCGGAGGGAAGGGGACATGGACCGATGATCCCCCGGGTGCCGGGCCGTCGCACGCTCTCGCCACCGGGCCGGGGAGCGGCGGCGCGGGCGGGCGCGGCGCCTCCCCGGCCCCGGTCACGCGTCTCACACGGCGCCCCCGCCCGCGTCGCTGCCGTCCTCGTCGATGGGACGGATCACCACCGGGCGCACGGGGGCGCCCGGTGGGACCGGGCACTGCGTCACCCGCTCGGCGATCTCGGTGACCCGCTCCAGGCTCGCGCAGTCCAGCACCCAGTACCCGGCGAGCAGCTCGTCCGTCTTGCCGTACGGGTCGTCGGTGACCACCGGGCGGCCGTCCTCGCCCCGGGTCACCCGACGCGCGCGGGCCGGCTCGGTCAGGCCCTCGCCGTACACGAACTCCCCGCTCGCGGCGAGGTCGTCGTTGAGCCGCCCCATGAAGGCGAACATCGCCTGCACCTCCTCCTTGTGCCAGGCCGGGCCGTGCGCGGACTCCGTTCCGCGCATGGCCTCGTAGTCGGCCTGCGAGCCCTGCACCGTCACCAGATACCTCATGGCTTCGCTCCCTCGGCTGCGTCGTCACCTCGCGGGGGTGTCCCCGGGAATCACTCTCCGGGACTACCACCGGGTACGCAGGCCCCGGGGCGTTCGCGCCGGAGGCCGGGGGAGCGCCCTGGGTACAGTTGACGGGCGCCGACGGCCGCTCCGCCGGTCGCGTACCCGAGCGCCGCCCGCCCGGCCCGCGCGCCGGGTTCCGCACGGTCTTCCCCCGCGCCCGCCCCCGGCCCCCCGCCGTACGGGGCGCGCCCGAGCACGACAGGTTCCTCTTCCGTTGCCCTCTTCCGCACTGTCCCCGGTCGCGCGGCTGCGCGGCGTCCGCCCGTCCGGGCCGTCCCCGAAGGTCCTGCGCACCGAGGTGCTGGCCGGTCTCGTGGTCGCGCTGGCGCTGATACCCGAGGCGATCTCGTTCTCGGTGATCGCCGGGGTGGAGCCGAGCGTCGGGCTGTTCGCCTCGTTCACCATGGCCGTGACCACCGCGATCGTCGGCGGGCGGCCCGCGATGATCTCGGCGGCGACCGGGGCCGTCGCCCTGGTCATCGCCCCGCTCAACCGCGAGCACGGCCTCGGGTACCTGATCGCCTGTGTCGTCCTCGCCGGTGTCTTCCAGATCGCGCTGGGCGCGCTCGGGGTCGCGAAGCTGATGCGATTCGTGCCGCGCAGCGTGATGGTCGGCTTCGTCAACGCCCTCGCGATCCTGGTCTTCCTCGCCCAGGTGCCCGAGCTGCGGAACGTGCCCTGGGCCGTGTATCCGCTGGTCGTCGCCGGTATCGCGCTGATGGTGTGCTTCCCGAGGATCACCCGGGCCGTGCCCGCGCCGCTGGTCTCCGTCGTCATCCTCACCGTCGTCACCGTGGCCGCCGGAATCGCCGTGCCGACCGTGGGCGACCGGGGCGACCTGCCCTCCTCGCTGCCGGTGCCGGGGCTGCCCGACGTGCCGTTCACCTGGCAGACGCTGACGACCGTCGCCCCCTACGCGCTGGCGATGGCGCTGGTCGGGCTGATGGAGTCGCTGCTGACCGCGAAGCTCGTCGACGACATCACCGACACCCGCTCGGACAAGAGGCGCGAATCGATCGGCCAGGGCATCGCCAACATCGTCACCGGTCTGCTCGGCGGCATGGGCGGCTGTGCAGTGATCGGCCAGACCATGATCAACGTACGGGTGTCCGGTGCCCGCACCCGGCTGTCGACGTTTCTCGCGGGCGTGTTCCTGCTGGTGCTGTGCGTCGTCTTCGGCCCGGTCGTCTCCGACATCCCCATGGCCGCGCTCGTCGCCGTGATGATCATGGTGTCGGTGGCCGCGTTCGACTGGCACTCCATCGCGCCGAAGACCCTGCGGCGGATGCCCGCCGGGGAGATCGCCGTCATGGTGATCACCGTCGGCTGTGTGGTCGCCACCCACAACCTCGCCGTCGGCGTGGTCGTCGGCTCGATCACCGCCATGGTCATCTTCGCCCGGCGCGTGGCCCGCGTCGCGGACGTCACCCCGGTCACCGACCCCGACGGCGGCCGGGTCGTCTACGCGGTGACCGGCGCGCTGTTCTTCGCCTCCGCGAACGACCTGGCCGACCGCTTCGACTACGCCGGCGACCCGGACGAGGTCGTCATCGACCTCACCGCCGCCCGCATATGGGACGCCTCCTCCGTCGCCGCGCTGGACGCTGTCACCGCCAAGTACGCGCAGCGGGGCAAGACCGTCCGGATCACCGGGCTCGACGAACACAGCGCCAAGCTGCACGGGACCCTCAGCGGGGAACTCGCCGCGACCGGCTGACGAGCCGCGGGCCGGCCCCGGGCGCACGCCCGCCGATCCGGGGCCCGCGGGGCAATGCGAAATAAATTCCCCCGTGGGGGCGTGAAAACCTGTCTTGGGGGCAGTAGACATGGAGTTTGTGCGGGGCTAGGCTTTTTCCCGTAACCGGTGTGAGCATCACCGCATCGGCAGGGAAGCGCCGGAGGCGGGACGTACGCCGCCCTCCTGGGCCGACACAAATCGGTGAAATTCGGCGCACACTGCCGAACGGATGGTGCTGAAAAACGCTTCGGAGTCCCGGTGCCGCACGGCATCCGGGGCTCTCGGCGCGTCCCAGAAAAGGTGCGAATGCCCCCAGAGAACCAATCGTCCGCCTCCGATCGACTCGACGACGACGACTACCCCGCCTACACCATGGGGCGCGCCGCGGAGATGATCGGGGCCACACCCGGCTTCCTCCGGGCCATCGGGGAGGTCGGGCTGATCACCCCGCTGCGCTCCGAGGGCGGCCACCGCCGCTACTCCCGCTATCAGCTGCGCATCGCCGCGCGCGCCCGGGAGCTGGTCGACAGCGGCACCCCGATCGACGCCGCGTGCCGCATCGTGATCCTCGAGGACCAGCTCGAAGAGGCCCTGCGCTACAACGAGAAGCTGCGCCGGGCCGGTCCCGGCGAGCCGAGCGGGGCCGACGGGGCCGACGAGGCCTGACGGGGCCCGCCCTGACGGGCCTGCCACGGGCATCCGGCGCCGGGCTCCCGGCGGGCGAACGGCCGGGCCGCCGAATATCTATTGCCGCAGCCACAGAAATCAGTGCAATGCGCGGTAAGGATTTATGGCGCAGCGGACGGAGTGAAATTACTTCCCGTGCCCGGCCGCTCGCGCCGTGCTACTGTGGATTCAGTTGCAGTTGTGGTTACCCAAGGACTTCAAGTGCGCTTCCCGGCATTCCATGTCGGAGAGTGCGCTTTCGTATTTCCGGTGCTTTCCGGCCGGGGCAATCATCACGGCGACGCGAGGACCGCACAGTGCGGGCCTCGGGCAATGCCCCGAAGGAGATATGACATGGCTACTGGCACCGTGAAGTGGTTCAACGCGGAAAAGGGCTTCGGCTTCATCGAGCAGGAGGGTGGCGGCCCGGACGTGTTCGCCCACTACTCGAACATCGCCACCCAGGGCTTCCGCGAGCTGCAGGAGGGCCAGAAGGTGAACTTCGACGTCACGCAGGGCCAGAAGGGCCCGCAGGCGGAGAACATCGTCCCCGCCTAAGCGGCTGACGCATGACGTGGCTGGGGCCCGCACCTTGGGTGCGGGCCCCAGCCCGTTGCATTTCCGGGGACCGGCCCGCGGTGCGCCGCACGGGCAATCCCCTTTTCCCGGATCATGGCGGACAAACCGTCCATGACTCCGGCCGCACAGACCCGTCCGTGGTCGCGCCGAGGGGCGCGCAGCCGGACGCCCGCCGGTCCTTTCCAGACGACCGGCTTCGATTTCGTCTTTTCTTCGGCTCGTTCTTGCGATCTCTGAGCGGCTCATCGCAGGCCGCCGGGAATTCCTCGATACGTGCCGTATCGAGGAAGGTTCCACTTGAACCGCACCACCCGTTCGAATGACCGTTACGCCCGCTCCGGCAGCGGCGGCTCCGCGGGCTCCGGCCGCGGCTTCCGCGCGCAGGCCCAGGGCCGCTCGGGCGGCCAGGGCCGCTCGCAGGGCTCCGGTTCCGGCCGGTCCGGTGGCTACGGGCGTCGCCCCGCGGCCCGTCAGGGTGAGTTCGCACTGCCGGTGACCATCACCCCGGCACTGCCCCCCGTCACGGCCTTCGACGCGCTCGACCTGCCCGCCGAGCTGCTGACGACGCTCACCGGACTCGGGGTGACCGTCCCGTTCCCGATTCAGGGGGCGACGTTGCCGAACTCGTTGGCCGGGCGGGATGTGCTGGGCCGTGGCCGTACCGGTTCCGGCAAGACC
>NZ_JBVJDW010000024.1:0-17004 GCF_055582085.1 Streptomyces sp. NPDC042259
GGAGTCCCGCACCCCCCACCACACCCCACTTCGCACCCTTATGTCCGAATCAGGGCCCCACTACCCGGACTCGTAAGTGATCCAGGCCCCATGAGCGGCCTCACAACCACACACCCAGAGCGTGAACGTGCGGTCACGCGACGTATCGGCGGATGAACGATCGACAGGGCGGCACCCTCGGGGGCCGCCCTGTCGTGAACCCGAGCCGTCTCCGGCTCTGCGGCTTACCTCAGCACTGAGGCCGTCGACCGTGGTTCGCTGCGTGCTTACGACGTGCCTTCTTCTTGCGGCGCCGCTTCGAGGACATGCCGACTCCTCTCGTCATGGGCTTTTCGGGGCGATTTCCGCCGTTTCCCTTGCTATCACACCCGACGATCACTCGGCCGTCGGCCGGGGCGTGCGATCGCGTGAACCTCCGGCCCACGTCGGCCCGAGCAGCGCGATGGTCCAGGGGCCCGTCCCGCTCGGAGACGAAAAGCAGGTGCGCGGCGACATCCGCCGCTGACACGCTGCGCCGATGAATCGTGAACGGATCTCCCTGCTCGCACACGCCGATCACCCGATCGCGGCCCCGCTCGACGACGACTCGGTGCGCACACTCCTGCAGCACGGCATTCCCCGGGGCGACGAGCGGATACTCGACCTCGGCTGTGGCGGCGGGGAATGGCTGCTGCGCGCGCTGGCCACCCATCCGCGTCTACGGGCCGAGGGGGTGGACATCTCCGAGGCGGCCCTGTCGCGGGCCCACGAGGCCGCGGTCGGGCTCGGGGTCGAGGACCGCCTCGTACTGCACCACCGGGACGCGGCGGACTTCGTCTCCCCGCACGCGTTCGACCTGGTGCTCTGCGTCGGTTCCAAACACGCCTTCGGTGGGCTGCTCCCCACGCTCGCGGCGGCGCGCGAGCACCTGGCCCCCGGCGGGCGCGTCCTGATCGGCGACGGATTCTGGGAGCACGCCCCCGGCCCGGAAGCAGTCGAGATGCTCGGAGACTTCGAGGACCTGGTGACCACGACGGACCGCGTGGTCGCCGACGGGTGGACTCCCGTGCACGGACACGTCAGCACACGCCGCGAGCTGGACGCCTACGAATGGGCCTGGACGGGGACTCTGGCCACGTGGGCCCTGGACCACTCCGACGACCCGGGGAGCGCTCAGGCGCTCACGGCGGCCACCACCCACCGTTCGGAATGGCTGCGCGTCTACCGGGACACGTGGGGATTCCTCAGCTTGGTGCTGCGCCGGACGTCCGGCCGACCCGGACGCCCGCCCGGGTGAGCCTTTCGGGCCCGCCCAGCCGGGCGGGCCCGCTTCGCGTAGCCCGGTTCAGGCGGCGGCAGCCTTCCGGTCGCGGGCGCCGCGCGTGTCGCGCAGGTAGAGCAGTCCCACGCAGGCGACGATCCAGATGGCCAGTACGACGATGCCGCGGACCAGGCCGTCGTGGTGGAAGTACGCCAGCCCCTGCAGGGCGCGGACGCCGGCGCCGACGGGCAGGACTTCGGACAGCGGGTGCAGCCAGCCGGGCAGGTATGGGGCGGGCATGACGCCTCCGCTGGTGCTGTTGCCGAGGGTCAGCAGGACGACCGAGGCGAGCCCGGCGCCCGCCGCCCCGGTCCACCGGATGAACACCATGGTCGCGCCGCCTGCCGCCATCGCCATCAGCGCGGTCATCCCGGCGATCCCGACGAACGAGCCGGGCAGTGCGCCGAATCCGGTGCTTCCGGCGAGGAGGGCGATGATGATGCCGCCCAGGACGCCGAAGAGCGCGAGGCTGGCCATGCGCTGCCGGAAGCGCAGGGTGGGAGCGGCCTGGTAGGTCATCATGCCGAACAGATAGCCGGCCAGGACCAGGCCGAAGGCCGCGTAGAAGATCGACAGGCCGCGGGTGTCGCCCTTGGAGGTGGGAAGGATGTCTTCCTGGGCGAGCCGGTGGCCGTCCGCCTTGGCGACCGGCCCGAAGGCCCCGGTGAGGGTGCCGGTGACCGAGGGGCCGTTGGCGCCGGCGTACACGAGGGTCGGCTCGCCGTGGCCGACGAGGTAGGCGGCGAAGACGTCGCGGTGCTCTACGGCCTTGCGGGCCGCGCTCTCGTCACCGTAGGACCGTACGGCGAAGCCGCCGGGCAGGGCCGTCTCCAGGCCCTTCTCGAGTCGCTGGATCTCCTGCGACGTGCCCACCGCGGCGACCGGCAGATCGTGCGGCCGGGGGGCGTGGAAGGCGGCGAGGTAAACGCTGACGAAGATCGTTCCGATCGCGAGCACGACGGCGACCGGGAGGAGTACGCCCTTGAGGCCGCCCTGCGGGTGTGCGGCCGGGGCGGTGTCCGGTATGCCGGAGTGCGGGGGCGCCTGCCGCGCGGCGGCGGGGCGGGAGGAGGTGGGGAGCGACACGAAGACCATCCAAACTTGTAAGCTGCCTGATAACCCTATCAGGAGATGTAAGGTGCCTTACAAGTGGTGTCCATGAATGAACAGTCGGTGCCCATGAACGAACAGTCCGCGACGACCGGCTATCTGGCCTGGCAGTTCTCCCAGGTCATGGGCACGCGCCTGGAGAGGGAACTGCGCGTGCTGGACCTGACGCTGGTCCAGCACACCGCCCTGATGCACATCGCCCGCAGCCCCGGGATCTCCAGCGCGGACGCCGCCCGGCGCACCGGCGTCACGGCCCAGTCCATGGGTGCCGCCGTGAACGGTCTGGTCGAGCGGGGCATGCTGGAACGGCGCCCGCATCCGACCAACCGACGGGTGCTGTGCCTGCACATCACCGAGGACGGCCGACACCTCACCGAGCGCGCCCAGGCCCTCGTCAAGGGCGTCAACGACGCCCTGCTGTCCGTGCTCTCCCCAGCGGAACGAGCGACCGCGCACAGCCTTCTGTACCGGCTGGTCGATCACCTCAACCCGGACGGCCTTCCCCCCGCCCCGTGACGCGGACCCGCACGGCCCCGTCGAGGGGCCCGGAGGTGTGCCGGGGCGTATCGTCTCGGCCACACCCCCCGATGCCTCCGGCGAGGATCCGCGATGCGCAAACTCATCTTGATGATGTCGGTGTCCCTGGACGGGTTCATCGAAGGACCGGACCGCCGGATCGACTGGCACCTCGTCGACGACGAGCTGCACCGGCACTTCAACGAACAGATCGAGAAGATGGGCGCCATCCTCAGCGGGCGGGTCACCCATGAACTCATGGCCGCGTTCTGGCCGACCGCCGACGCCGATCCCTCGGTCACCGGCCCCATGGCCGACTTCGCCCGCATCTGGCGGGACAAGCCCAAGATCGTGTTTTCCCGGACGCTGGAACGGGCGGACTGGAACACCACCGTCATGCGGGACGTCGACGTGGACGAGATCACGGCCCTCAAGGCGCAGCCCGGCGGAGATCTGGCGCTGAGCGGTGCCGACCTGGCCGCGGCCTTCATGCGGCACGATCTGATCGACGAGTACCGCGTCTATGTGCACCCGGTCCTCATCGGTCGGGGCAAACCGTTGTTCCCCACGTCGGACCGCAGAACCGCTCTCCGGCTCACCGGCACGCACGCCTTCGGCAACGGTGTCGTCCTGCTGCGCTACCAGCGCGCCTAGGCCGTGTCCGGCGGATTATGTGGGCGGGCGCTGCGGCCCGTGGCGTCCGCACCACTGCTGCGCGGCGGTGTCCTCAAGCGCCGGACGGGCTGGTATGTCGGTAGCCGAAGATCCGCCGGACACGGCCTGGGCCGGTCGCGACGGAGCGGGGAAAAGCGGTCACGTGACGGTGGGTCAGCGCACCGCCACCAGGACATGGCTGTTGCCGAATTGCCAGACCGCGCCGGCGTGCTCGAATCCCGCTTCGCGCAGGAGCGTGATGTGGCGGGAGAGCGTCAGGTCCTCGCCCTGGCTGCTCGGGAGCGGGCGGGTGCGGCGTTCGGCGAGGAGGGGGGCCAGCTCCGGGTCGGCTTCCATCGCCGTCCACCAGGAGTGCCAGTCCTCGTGGGCCAGCACCGCCCTGCGCTCCGCCCAGCGGCGTCCGACGGCGGTGGCGATCCTGGAGATCTTCGCGGCGTCCTGGCAGAGGTGGTCGCCGTTGACGAGGATCCCGCCGGGGCGCAGCAGGGCGGCGAGTTGCCGGTAGACCTGCCGCAGGGTGCGTTCGCCGAGGTAGTGCAGTGCGGTCGTCGAGACGGCCGCGTCCAGGGGGCGGTCCAGGCCGAGGGTTCTGAGCCAGCCCGGTGCCCCGATCACCGTTTCGACGTAGCGGACCGAGGGGCCGTAGTAGGTGCGCCCGAGTTCGAGCAGCAGCGGGTCGGCGTCGACGGCCAGGACCTCCGCGTGCGGCAGTCGGCGAGCGAGGCGTGCCGCCAGCGCTCCCGGGCCGCAGCCGAGGTCGACGACCAGAGGTCTCGCGCGGCCCGCCGTGACGTGGTCGACCACGTCGGCGATCACGGTGAAGCGCTCCTCACGGTCGACCGCGTACCGTTGCTGCTGGCCTTCCCAGCGCTTCACCCAGCGTGCCGCCGTCGCCGCGCTCACACCCGGCCTGCTGCGCACCTCAGCCATCTCACCCGCCCACGGATCTGGTGATATTGACAATCATTGTAGTTTAGCGAGGGCGGCGAGCAACGCGTCGATCTCCTCTGGGGTGTTGTGGATGTGCAGACTCACCCGCACGGAGCCGTTCTCCCCTTCGGCTCCGGCCTGGCAGTGGCCGTCGGAGCGCACCATGAATCCATGGCTGAAGAGGATGAACCCGAGGTCGTTGGAGTTGACGTCGCGGTGCCGGAAGGCCACGATGCTCCGGCGCCGCTGCACCCGGGACCCGGCCGCAAGACTCAGCGGGCAGCCCAGCACCTCGTACGCCGGCAGCCGGTGCAGGCCGTCGGTGAGCCTGGCCGCGAGGGCGACGGTCCATTGTTCGATCCGGTCCGGACCGGCCGCGTCCAGCCAGTCGAGGGCGGCCGCCAGACCGGCGATGCCGGCGGTGTTGGGGGTGCCGCTCCACCCTCCGGGGCGCAGCCGGGGCCCGCGCGTTCCACGGGACCAGATCGCTCCGGAGCCCGGCAGGGCGAGGGCCTTGTGGCCGGAGAAGACCAGGAAGTCCACGTCGAGGTCGGCCACGGAGACGGGCAGGTGGCCGATGCTCTGGGCGGCGTCCAGACAGATCGGCACCTCGGGGCCGACCGCCCGGCGGATGCGGTGCACGTTCATGTCGCCGCCGTAGACGTGGTGGACGTGGGTGGCGGCGATGAAGCGGGTGCGGGGGCCGACGAGTTCCGCCAGGGCCCGGTGGTCGTAGTCTCCCGAACTCTCCTGGTAGGGCAGGGCCCGGACCGTCACCCGGGTTCCCTGGCGGGCCAGCAGTTGCCGTGCCTCCAGCCAGGGCGAGAGGTTCGCCTGGTGGTCGGCGAAGGGCACGACGATCTCGTCGCCGTCGGTCAGGAGGGCGGGCAGCCAGTCGCGGGCCACGGTGCGCAGCCCCTCGGTGGTGCCGCTGGTGAAGTGGACGGCCGAGCGGTCCGGGGCGGGGTCGCCCAGGAACTCCTTGACCCGGTCGCGGGTCCGCTCCACCAGCGCCGTCGTGGCATTGGCCCAGGGGTAGGTACCGCGGCCGGAGTTGGCGTTGGAGGTGGTGAGGTACGCCTGCACGGCGTCGAGGACCGCCCTTGGCTTCTGCGCGGTGGCCGCGCTGTCCAGATAGGCCAGCTCCGGATGGTTCACGATGATCGGGAACTCGGCACGCAACGGGCGTTGCCAGGCGCGCAGGTCCTCCAGCGGCCGGTCCATGTCAGCCACGCTCCAGCGGGGCGCCCGCGTCGCGCCAGGCGATGATGCCGCCTGCCAGGCTGCGGACGTCGGGATGGCCCATCCGGGTCAGCAGGGCGGCATAGCGGGCGGACTTCTCACCGACGGGGCACGCCAGCAGCACGGCCTGGCGTTTGCTGAACGGCAGGCCGCCGCGTACGAGTTCGTCGAAGAGTTCGTCGACGATGTTGACCGAGCCCTCGATGTGCAGCGCGGCGTAGGCGAAGGAGCCCCGCAGGTCGACCACCAGGGGGTGTTCCTCGGCGATCCACTTCCGTGCGTCGGCGGTATCGATCACCGTGGCGGCCGCCGCCTCGGCTTCGGTGAGCGCGGCCACGGAGTTCCTGACCGGCGGCCTGCCCAGCAGTTCGGGACGGTGTCGGCGCACATAGCCGACGTAGCTCTCGACGCGGTCGCAGACGATGAAGACGGCCGTCCTGCGCGGCGCCGGCTCCGTGTCGAAGGGGCGCAGATGGCGCAGCGCCCCGAAGTACGCGGCCCCGCCGGTGGGGCCGCCGAGGATGCCGCAGCGCCGTACCAGCGTCAGCATCCCGTCGATGGCCTCGTCGGCGCTCACGGCCTCGATGGCGTCGTAGGTGGCGGGGTCGAAGAGACCGACCTCCTGTACTTCGTCGATGGTGCGGATGCCGGGTATGAAGTCCGATTTCTGGGCGACCAGGCCGACGACGCGCACGGCGGGGTCGTGGGCGCGCAGGACCCCGGCCACCCCGGTGGAGGAGCCGGCGGTGCCGACGCAGGCGACGAAGAAGTCCGGTGCCCGCCCGTCGAGGTCCGCGAGGATCTCCGGTCCGGTGCCCGTGGCATGGGACTCGGTGTTGCGGGCGTTGAAGTACTGGTCGGTGTGGAGGCTGGGGCTTCCCGGCCGCGACAATTCCTGGTGGAAGAGGGTGAGCGGGTCGTCGGTGTTGGTCGGGTCGAGGCACTCGGTCTGTCCGGGCAGTTCCTCGATCTCGGCGCCGAGCAGCAGGAGCAGGTCCTTGATCTCCGGCACCCGCATCCGGTTGGTGACGCTCTTGAACGGCAGTCCGTGCATGCCGGCGATGACCGCGAGGGCCTTGGCCGTGTTGCCGCTGGACAGTTCCACGACCGTCTCGCCGTCCCGCACGGCTCCGGGCAGCCCGGGGCGCACCATGTTCCAGGCCGCCCGGTCCTTGACCGATCCGAAGGGGTTGAGCATCTCCAGCTTCGCGTAGAGGTCGATGGTGCGCAGGCCGTGCACGGCCGGGTCGATGCGTACCAGCGGGGTGCCGCCGATGGCGTCGGTGATGCTGTCGTACCTCATGCCTCGTGCCCTCCCGGATGTGTGATGGGCCAGTACCGCTCGTCGGGACACCAGCGCCAGTGGCCGCCCTCGCGGTGTACGGCGACCTTCGGCGCGGCGGGCCGGCGCTGCGCGTGGGTGGCGCTGAAGTCCATGCAGTACCCGGCGGTGTTGGCGAAGCATAGGAGGTCGCCCGGCCGTGGCATACGGGGCAGGTACACCGTTCTGCGGGTGATCAGGTCCGCCTCCAGGCAGAGGCTGCCGGCGAGGTGGACGCCCACCGGGCGCCGTTCGCCGTCGGCCGCGGCGGGGGCTTCGCCGCGGGCGAGGAGCACCGGGTCCATGAGGACGCCGTGTTCCTCCAGGCTGACGTCGTCGGCCGTCATCGCGAGGCGTACGAGGGGGGTGCCGTTGTCCGGGCACCGCACCTCCAGCACCTTCGCCAGGGACAGCCCGCACTGGTCCAGCAGTGCCCGGCCGGGCTCGGTGTACAGGTCGTAGAGGTTCTCCAGGAGGAGGGTGCCCAGCGGCCGGTTCAGGCCGGGGGCGGGCCGCGACAGCAGGGCGTCGAGGTAGTCGGCTCCGGCGACCGGGCGGTGGGCCGGGTACAGGCTCAGGGCGCCGCGGAGGGTGCCGCCTTCGGCTCGGAGGCCGTAGCCGTGCCCGCCCCGGGTCAGGGGTGGGCGCCTGCCGAGGACGGCGTGGGTGAGTTCGGTGGTGTACCGGTCCCATTGGGCGCCGTGGGCAAGGTAGTTGACGCCGAATCCGCCACCGATGTCGATGGAGCGGGGCGTGAATCCCCGGCGGCGCAGCTCGTCCATGGCCCTCAGACAGCCTTCGAGGGCCGTCGCCTTCTCGTCGAGACTGGTGGTGTCGAGGTGGTAGGCGACGCCACTGGGCCGAAGGACGTCCCGGTGGCGTTCCACCGCGTCCAGCAGCTTGGGCAGCGACTTCATGGAGGAGCCGAAGCGGCTCTGCCGCGACAGCACCTTGGCTCCGGTCGTCTCGAACTCCGACAACCGCAGCAACACCGGCACCGGGGGCAGCTCGTAGCCGCGCACGAGGGCGGCGAGGTCTTCCAGCTCCGCCGGCCCGTCGATGCTGACGGTGACGCCGCAGCGGGCGGCGAGCCACAGGAACTCCGGGTCCTTGGGACCGGTCGCGACGACGCGCTCCGGGCGGAATCCGGCGCCGAGGGCATGCTGGAGTTCGCCCAGCGACGCCACGTCGACGGCGGCGTTCGTCATCGCCAGCCGGCGCACCAAGGCGCTGGAACGATTCGCCTTGTGGGCGAAGAACACCTGGCCGGCCAGGCTGTGCCGGTGGTAGACGCGGCGGAAGCGCTCGACGTTCTCCGCGATCCGGTCGGGCAGTACGACATTGAGCGGCGAACCCAGCGCGTCGACCAGGGTGTGGAGGAACGCCGCCGACTCCAGCAACGACGCCATCGGCTGTTCCAGCCGTGGCTCCAGATATAACGGGGCACCATCCATAGCAGACGTCCCTCCCCTGATGCACAAGGCGGGCGGGCCGCCGCAAGGCACCGCCCCGGCCGATCCTTATCCATCCAGGGGCGGTCTACACCCGGTGGTCCGGGGCGGATCCGGACACGGCGGGCTCGCGGGCGGCATCGGCGGCGCCCCGCCCCGCCGTGCGCTCGCGCGGATCGGCCAGTGGCCGGAAACGGCGGGAAGGGCCCACCGAGGCGGACGGCAGCGCTCCGGACCGCCGCCCGCCTCCGGCGAGGTCCGTGATCTTCGCCGGAGGCGTGCGGCACGGGCGGGTCACTGCCGACGAATTCGGGGCGTTCACAGGGGAGTTGGGTGGCCAGTCGCCTACGGCGTGCGTGGCGGTCGGCGCGTAGGGACACGGGTTCGGGTCGCGGGTGCCGGGCCGTCCCCGCCCCCAGCGGGCCCGTATACACGACAACCGGATCTACACACCAGCGTGCCCGGGGAGGCGGGGCGGCGGCCCTTGACCGCGGCTTCTCCCGCCCGGACCACCTGGGCCTACGGCTGCTGAGCCATTACGGGGCGGTCGCGTGACCTCCTCCGCCGACGGGCCGTTGAACGCGTATGACGACGATGCGGCCCATGCCGGTCATCGCCCCCGGCAACGACACGCCCCCGCGAGGCCCGGCCGACAACACCCCCATCTTCGAGGCGCTGGCCGCTCGCTGGGCCGCCGCCGGTCGGAGTGTCCCCTGCCACGACGACGAGGAGTGGACGCTCCTCGCGGAGCGCGTCCCGTGGCCCGACCGCTAGGCCGCGGTGCGGTGTCGGGCCCGGCGTACGGCCGCCAGCCATTCCGCGCGCAGCCTTTCGTACCGCCGACGCTCCGCCACCGTCAGAGCCCGGCCTCGCCGCGCGCGCAAGAACGCGCGGATTTCGGCGTTCAGTGCTTGGGCGTCCAGGGGAGTCGGGGACATGAGAACCACGGTAGAGGCGTGCTCTGACATATGCCTCAGGGTTTTGCGCCAGTCGCCGACGCGGCGAATCGGTCACCGGATGGGGTCCTTGGGCCTTGAGTGGCCGTGTTTCCCGGCGACGCCGCCGTCCACGGACGCCCGGCCGGCCTCCCCGTCGGCAGGACGACGCTGTTCTCCATGCGTAAGGGGGCTTGGACGCGAACGGCTTCGCTCCTGGTGTGACGTCCTTCACGTCACGCCGGGAGCCCACCGGACTGGCCGGTTCCGGTGGCTCGGGAGCTTCGGATTCACATTCCGCTTCGCATTCCGCGATGAGGGATGGGGCGTCAGGGAGGCGGCGTTCGGAATGAGCCGGGCGGGGGTGGTACCGGCCACAAGGGACCGGTACCGCCGACGGTGCGGGAGCGGAAATATCCCGGCCGGCCGGGAATCGGATCGGTAGGTGCCGGGGTTGGTGGGGAGGTGCGTGCCGGTCGTGGCACGCGCCCCTTGTCGACCGAAGGTGAATGTCTTGATATCCAGCAGCTCGGCCGCCCGTGCGACGGAGGTACTCGCCCGTCCCGTCTCCCTGGGAAGCCTCACCGTCCGGAACCGGACCGCCATGGCTCCGATGACCCGTGAGTTCTCGCCCGGTGGTGTGCCGGGGGCCGATGTGGCCGAGTATTACGCGCGACGGGCGGCGGGCGGCGTGGGCCTGATCATCACCGAGGGGACGTATGTCGGCCACGCCTCGGCGGGCACCAGCGCTCGCGTTCCCCGGTTCCACGGCGAGGACGCGCTCGCGGGCTGGGCCGGCGTGGCGGACGCGGTGCACCGTGCGGGCGGGGCGATCGTGCCGCAGTTGTGGCACGTGGGGATGGCACGGGCCGTCGGTGCCCCGCCGGTACCGGAGGCCCCGCGCGTCGGCCCGTCGGGGGTGCCGCTGGACGCGTCGGAGCCGGGACGGACGATGACACGGTCCGACCTGGACGACGTGATCTCCGCCTTCGCGGCCGGCGCCGCCGCGGCCGAGGCGAACGGTTTCGACGGCATCGAACTGCACGGTGCCCACGGCTATCTCATCGACCAGTTCCTCTGGGCCCGCACCAACCGGCGCACGGACGCCTACGGAGGCGATCTCGTCTCCCGGACCCGTTTCGCCGCGGAGATCGTGGCGGCCTGCCGCCGGGCGGTGTCACCGGACTTCCCGATCATCTTCCGGATGTCCCAGTGGAAGATGGGTGACTACCAGGCGCGGCTCGCCGAATCCCCGCAGGAGCTGGAGGCCGTCCTGAGCCCGCTCGCCGAGGCGGGGGCCGATGCCTTCCACTGCTCCACGCGCCGCTACTGGCTGCCGGAGTTCGACGGCTCGGACCTCAACCTCGCGGGCTGGGCGAAGAAGGTCACGGGCAAGGCGACGATCAGCGTCGGCTCGGTCGGTCTCGACCAGGAGTTCCTCACGGCGTTCCGGGGCGAGGGCAGCGGCGTCGCCGACATCGACGGGCTGCTGGACAGGCTGGAGCGGGACGAGTTCGACCTCGTGGCGATCGGGCGGGCCCTGCTGGGTGACCCCGAGTGGGTCGCGAAGGTCCTCGACGGGCGCACCGACGAACTCACGGCGTTCAGCGCGGAGGCGCTCGCCGCACTGCACTGAGCCGTCACGTTCCCGGGGGCGCGGCGCCGCACGGCGGCCGGCACGCCGCGACCCCGGGAACACGGTGAACGGCCGGCAGCCGGCCCTTCGCGGCGAGGAGTCGATCGCCGCCCTCCGGCCCGCGCAGCGCGTCCCGCGCACGGACCGGGCACGACGGGGTAGACGTGCTGCATGAGCAGCGAATCCTGGGCCCTTGTCAGCTTGCTCGCCGTCCTGGTCACGGCGATGGCCGTCGCCGCCGTGGTCGTGGCGGTCCGGCTCTTCCGGGCCCGGCGTCTGTTGCGTGATGCCGGCGTCCCCGGGGACAAGAAGCTCATTTTCTGGGGAGCCCTGCTCTATCTGGTCTCCCCCGTCGATCTGGTACCCGACCCCGTCTATCTCGACGACATCGGCGTTCTGCTGCTCGCCCTGCGCTCGCTGCACAAGGCCGCCGCCGATGCCGGGGTGCGACGCGCCCCGGACGCGTGAGGTCTGCCGGGCCGCACCAAGGCCCGGGCGCGGGTGTCGCGACCGGGTGCGAACGCCGAAGCATACGGTCGTGGGGCGGTGCGTGCCGGGAATTCATCACACCTTGAGCAGCCGTGAGACCTCTGGGCGCCGGGCCCGTAGTACTGGGTGGCAAGCGCGTACGGACAGCGGCACACACGATCGCCGGTCGTCCGTACGCATCACGCCCCCGAGCTGGAGGTCGATCCGTTGAACCACCGTCGTGTCATTCGCCGCCGCGGAGCCATCGCCGTCGCCGCTGCCGCCGCCGTGGTGGCGGCGGCGACGCTGCTCCCCCACGCCGACGCGAGCACGGACAAGCCCGGCGCGGACGGGCCCGGGTCGCCGCGGACCTTCACCTCGCGGTCGGCCGCGCACCTGGCGGCGTCCCTCGAACCGGATGTCCGGGAGAAGACGGCGGGCTGGTACCTGGACGGCTCCACGGGCCGGATGGTCGTGAACGTGACGGCCGAGGAAGCGGCGCGGCGCGTGAAGGCCACCGGTGCCGTACCGCGGATCGTGCGCAACAGCACCGCCGCGCTGCGGGGCGCGACCCGGACGCTGAGCGACAAGGCATCGATGCCCGGTACCGCCTGGTCGGTCGATCCGAAGACCAACAAGGTCGTGGTCACCGCGGACAGGACGGTGACCGGGGCCAGGCTCGACGCCCTGACGAAGGTCACCGACGGCATGGGTGGCCTGGTGCGCGTCAGGCGTTCGCCGGGCGAGTTCAAGCGGTACGAGGGCATGCCGCCGGTGGGCAGCGGCCGGTCCGGGTCACGAACGCGGGCACGCGGTGACGCCCCGGCCGCCGGCGGGCCCGTCGGCGGCACGGCCATATTCGGCGGGGGTTCCCGCTGCTCCCTCGGCTTCAACGTCACGGTCCAGGGGGCGCCGGCGTTCCTGACGGCCGGTCACTGCGGCAACGCCTCACGGACCTGGTCGGCCGACCAGGCGGGCGGCACCCCGCTGGGTACCGTCGTCGACTCGCAGTTCCCCGGCAGTGACTTCGCCCTGGTGGGTTACGACGACCCCAACGCCCGGGCGGCGAGCGCGGTCGATCTACTCAACGGCACGGTCCGGCAGATCAGCGGGGCCGCCGAGGCGAACGTGGGGATGCGGGTGGAACGCGTCGGCAGTACGACCGGGCTGCACGACGGCACCGTGACCGGCCTCGGTGCCACGGTGAACTACGGCAACGGGGACATCGTGACCGGCCTCATCCAGACGGACGTGTGTGCCGAGCCGGGCGACAGCGGGGGGTCGTTGTTCGCCGACGACGCGGCGGTGGGGCTCACCTCCGGTGGCAGTGGTGACTGCACCCAGGGCGGCGAGACCTTCTTCCAGCCGGTGACCGCCGCGCTACGGGCCACCGGTGCCGTCCTGGGGGCCGGCGACGGGGCGGTACGGCGGCGATGACACCGCGGAGCCCCCGACCGCACCGAAGCCACCCAACAGGCGGGCCCGCACGCCCTGTTCACTCCGCGGCCCGCCCGCTATATCCTCGCGGCCGGATCACCGTCAGCCGGTTCGGCCGCGTCCCGCGTGAGGAGGGAACAGCGTGCGCGGCCCGCCGTTCGGCGCGGGCCCGCGAGGGTGACCCCGCCGCGCCCGGCCTGTCCGGGGCGAAGCCGGCGGTCGCTACGTTCGCCACACGTACCGCGCCCCTTCACCCTGCCGACACATTCCCTTCCCCGGCGCTCGTTGCCCTTGGAGCACCCTGCTCGATCCGGCCCACACACCCCAAGAGGTCCCCAGACTCATGGCTGAACTCAATCGGCGGCGCTTCCTGCAGATCGCCGGCGCGACAGCGGGCTTCGCCGCCCTGTCGAACAGCATCGACCGTGCTGCCGCGATCCCCGCCAGGCGTCGCACCGGCACCATCAAGGACGTCGAGCACATCGTCGTGCTGATGCAGGAGAACCGTTCGTTCGATCACTACTTCGGCTCGCTGAAGGGCGTCCGCGGGTTCGGTGACCCACGCCCGGTGACGCTGGGCAGCGGGAAGCCGGTGTGGCACCAGTCGGACGGCGGCAAGGACGTGCTGCCCTTCCGGCCGGATGCCAAGGACCTCGGCATGCAGTTCATCGCGGGCCTCAACCACGACTGGGCCGGCGGCCACAAGGCTTGGAACCAGGGCAAGTACGACAAGTGGATCCCCGCCAAGTCCGCCGGCACCATGGCGTACCTGACGCGCGAGGACATCCCGTTCCACTACGCGCTGGCCGACGCGTTCACCGTCTGCGACGCCTACCACTGCTCCTTCATCGGTGCCACCGACCCCAATCGCTATTACATGTGGACGGGTCACACCGGGAACGACGGCAAGGGCGGCGGCCCCGTCCTCGGCAACGAGGAGGCCGGCTACGACTGGACCACCTACCCCGAGCGGCTGGAGCGGGCCGGGGTCTCGTGGAAGGTGTACCAGGACACGGGCGACGGCCTGGACGCGGCCGGCTCCTGGGGCTGGATCAAGGACGCCTATCGCGGCAACTACGGCGACAACTCGCTGCTGTACTTCAACAAGTACCGCGACGCCAAGCCCGGGGACCCCCTCTACGACAAGGCGCGTACCGGCACGAGCGTCAAGAACGGCGACGGCTACTTCGACGGTCTCAAGGCCGATGTGCGGGCGGGGAAGCTGCCGCAGATCTCCTGGATAGCCGCCCCGGAGGCGTTCT
Organism: Streptomyces sp. NPDC042259; assembly: GCF_055582085.1. Taxonomy (NCBI): domain Bacteria; kingdom Bacillati; phylum Actinomycetota; class Actinomycetes; order Kitasatosporales; family Streptomycetaceae; genus Streptomyces; species Streptomyces sp. NPDC042259. Next base: position 14,284 of record NZ_JBVJDW010000024.1, read on the forward strand.
CCGAGCACCCCAACTGGCCGGTGAACTACGGCGCCTGGTACATCTCCCGGGTACTGGACGCCCTCACCTCCGATCCCGAGGTATGGAGCAGAACCGCGCTGTTCATCACCTACGACGAGAACGACGGCTACTTCGACCACGTCCCCCCGCCGTTCCCGCCGGCCTCGGCCGCGCAGGGCGCCTCCACCGTGGACACCAAGCTCGACGTCTTCGCCGGGAACGGCCGCTACGCGGCCGGTCCCTACGGGCTCGGCCAGCGCGTTCCCATGATCGTGGTCTCCCCCTGGAGCACGGGTGGCTACGTCTGCTCGGAGGTCTTCGACCACACGTCCATCCTCCGGTTCATGGAGCGCCGCTTCGGCGTGGGCGAGCCCCACATCTCCCCCTGGCGGCGCGCCATCTGCGGCGACCTCACCTCGGCCTTCGACTTCCGGCTCGCGCACACCGGGGCCGCCTCGCTCCCGGGCACCGACGCGTACAAGCCCAAGGACAACGAACGGCACCCCGATTACCTGCCGAAGCCTCCCGCCGTCCCCTCCCTGCCCAAGCAGGAGAAAGGGACGAAGCGCACCCGCCCGCTGCCCTACGCGCCGCTGGTGGACGGGTCCGCGACGCCCTCGACCGGGCGTTTCACGCTCACTTTCAGCGCGGGGGAAGCGGCGGGGGCGTGTTTCACCGTCACGTCCGGGAACCGTACGGACGGACCGTGGACGTACACCACCGAGGCCGGCAAGAAGCTCTCCGACACCTGGAACTCCGCCTACTCGCGGGGCACCCACGATCTGTCGGTGTTCGGCCCGAACGGCTTCCTGCGCACGTTCAAGGGGGCCGGCGACATCGCGGGCCCCGAGGTGACCGCCCGCCACGAGGCGGACGGCGGACGCATCTCGCTGACCCTGACGAACGCGGGCGGATCCGACTGCCGTCTCACGATCGCCAACGCCTACAACGGCAAGCGTGAGACGGTCGCGGTGCGCGCGGGCGGGCGCGTGGTCCACGCCGTGGACCTGCGCGACAGCCGGCGGTGGTACGACCTGTCCGTGACGTCCGACAAGGACAGCACGTTCCTGCGCAGACTCGCGGGGTACGTCGAGAACGGCGAGCCGGGTGTGAGCGACCCGGCGATCATCACGGGCTGACCCTCCCCGGGGCGGTCGACGAGCGCCCGTCCGCCGCCTTCGCGTCCTGGAGGCGGCGGGCGGGCATCCCGGACATGCCGGTGGCCCCGGTCCAGGGGGTGACCGGGGCCTCCGGGGGGCCATCCGAGGGGAGCGGACTAACCCGGAACGACATCTTCGGGCCGACGAGGAGGTGTCGTCCCTGGATGTGCGTCCATTTGCCCCGGGGGCTCGCCGTCGCGAGCGCTGTAGCCGGCTGCAGCCCGTTCGGGCCCCGGTGCCACCTGTAGTAAATATATTTACTGCCGAGTAATCAAGCGTATGAAAATTTTCATTCGCTTTGACTGCGAAAAGTCCGGCTCTCCCCGGCGTGGTGTATGCCGGGGAGAGCCGGAAGGCGGGTCCCCGCCGCTGTCAGTCTTCGAGGAAGAAGTCGTGCTGCTCGGCGGCCTGCTCGTACTTCTCCAGCCGGAGCTGGGTGCGCTCGGGATCGGCGTCGGCCATGGCCTGGAGGATGGCCGCGGAGAGGACCCCGGGGGCCGCGTACGAGTCGAAGATGAGGCGGGAGCCGGTGCCGGCGGTCAGCGCCACATCGGCCTCCTCCACCAGCGGCCCGCCCGTCACATCCGTGATCAGAGCGACGCGCAGCCCCGTGCTGCGCGCGGCCCGTATCGCCGCCAGCATCTCCTTGGCATGTCTTGGCATCGCGAACGCCAGCACCCACGTCCCGCCCGCCTCCCGCGACTGGAGCAGGGCGTCATAGGCCACGCTGCCGCCGCGGGAGACGAGCCGCACGTCCGGATGGATGCGCTTCGCGGCGTACGCGAAGTACTCCGCCAGCGAGACGGAGATCCGCAGGCCCAGCACCGTCAGGGGAACCGACCGGGCGAGTTCGCGGCCGAGGTCGAGCACCTGGTCGGTATCGGCGAAGACACGGCGCAGACCGCGCAGGCTCTCGATCTCGGCGTCGACGGCCGCCTGCAGTTCGTTGCGCCGGTCCTCCTCCCGGGTACCGGTGGACCCGGCGACCGCGCTCAGCGCGATGGGCTGCAGGGCCTCCCGGAGCGCGGGGTAGCCGCTGAAGCCCAGGGAGGTCGCGAAGCGGGTCACCGACGGCTGGCTCACCCCCACGCGCTCCGCGAGGTCCGTGATCGACAGGAACGCGGCCTCGGTGAGGTGGTCGGTGATGTATCGCGCGATGCGCCGTTGGGCGGGAGACAACCGGTGGTCGCCGAACAAGGCGCGCACCTTGTCCGCGGGAAGCGGCTCCACTCCCGGCGACCGCCGCTTGCCCGGCGTGATCGCGGACGCCTGCGCACGTGCCTGCTGCCCTGATGGCACTGGTGTGTCTCCCTTTCGCCCTTATCCCGCTCAACATAGCTCACCCGCCGTGGCCGCCAAGGGGGAACTTTCGCGCGGGTACCGGGGAGGACGGGCCGTGCACGGCGCACGCGGTGCGTATGAGTCGTCGCATGGCGTGAGGAGGTGTGGTGCGGGCTGTGAGGCCGCTCATGGGACCCAGGTCACTTACGAGTCCGGGTAGTGGAGCCGTGATTCGGACATAAGGGTGCGAAGTGGGGTGTGGTGGGGGGTGCGGGACCCG
>NZ_JBVJDW010000025.1:0-10621 GCF_055582085.1 Streptomyces sp. NPDC042259
CCCCGCGGAGCGGGTACCTATCCGCTGCGCGGATAGCAGGGAAAGAATTCGCTGCGCGAATTCCAAAAAGCGTGGAAAAGCCGCCGCGGCGGCTTTTAAATAAACCGCTTCGCGGTTTATAAATTCGCGCTTTGCGCGAATTGGAGAATTCCGTGCCGGAATTCTTTGTGCCGCCTTTCGTGCTTCGCACACGGCAGCACGGGCCGGTGGGTGGGTCCGGGGCTCCGCTGCGCTCCGCCCCTGGTAAACGTGGCTGTGACCCGCCGTGGGAGGCTGGTGTGGGCCCGCTACGCGGGCAGGCTGGCAGTAGGGGAGGGGGCGGATCTGTGGCTTTCTGCGGGTGGCGGGTGGGCGGCGCATCAGATGGTGCAGCATGTACCTTTGGCGGATCCAGGACACCCCCTCCGGGGTGCTTCAAATGTGGGTTCGGCTGAACTCTGGAACCAGGCTCCGGGCCCGCTGCATCACTGGATGCGCTGTGTAGCACCTGGGATTCCGGCGCAGCACCCCGGAGCTTCCTCTGTAAGCCCTGAATAGGTATGCGCCGGATTCCCCCTCCGGGGTATCAACAGGTCGTGCGGGCGCTGTTGCTGGTTCCTGGGGTTAGCTCCAGAAATCCCCTTCATCCTCTCGGAGGGCGGGGCATCGGCAGTCGCAGCGACAGGACCCGCCGCAGCTTCCGCACTCTTCGGCGCAGTAGTGCTTTCCGCACACGCTGCACGGCCGTCCGCCGCAGTCTTCGCAGCGGTATCCGAATTCGTCTTCCATGACGCTCCTTTGGGCCCGGGAATGGGAATGGCCCCAGACTGTAGAGTCCGGGGCCACGGCCCGTCAAATGCCGCTGGGATTACGCGGCTTCTGCCATGTCGGCATTCCAGCCGTCCGGCACTCCGTAGACGGAGTGCAGCTCTTCCACGGTGTAGTAGGAAACGCCCTTCATGACCTCCCCTTCAGGGAATGGCTTTCCGCGCTTGAGCCAGTCGGATTTCTTCTGCCGGGCGGCTCCGGGCTTGGAGTCGATGATCCCGAGCGTGCACGCCTGGGTGAGGCTGTAGCGGAGCTGCGTGGACCCCTCAGCGGCCACCCGGGCGGCCAGCTCGTCCATGTCGGCCGGAGCGCCGCCCGCCTCCTGATCGTCCCCCTCCTTGGTCAGGCTGACGTGCTGGCCCTGCCTCTGACCAGGGACGGGGCCCCCCTTCTCGCGGTCGGCCGCGTCAGCGTCAGCCGTCAGATCGGTCATGAACTCGCCGCCGGGCAGGAACGCGCCCACGGCTGCGGCGGCGTCTGCCCTGGCCACGTCCTCCTCCGTGATCCACGGCGCCATCTCGCCCCTGTCGAACCAGGACGGGGCCTTCGGGGCGCTTTCGAGGTATTCCTCCATCCGAGCCTCATCGATGTGGGCGAACTGGATTTCCTCTACCCGCTGCGGGATGCCGTCGACAATCTTTTTTGCCTTGCGGCGCTTCGTGCTGATCACGCCCCGGCCGGGAATCGAGTCGTCGTAGTGCACGCGCGGTGTGGTCGATCCGAATGCCACCGCCCATGACGGGTCGGAGGTCTCGCCCACCACCATTTTCGTGCCGACCTGGTCACGCGCCATGGTCGATCCGAAAATGTCCAGAGCGAATTGGTGCGTGCCGAGGAATACACGGTGGTCGGAGGATCGGCCCTGCATGAGAATCAGCGCCAGCCACACCAGGACCGGCGGGAATCCCTTTTGCTGCTTGATGTACTTCCACCACGCCGCGATGAATTCCTTGAATGACGGCAGCTCGTCAATCACGAGAATACGCGGAATGGGGGGATTGGCGTGCTTCTGCTTGCGCATGGCGCGCGAATTGTATTTCTCGGCGGCCATCATCGACGTGAAAAATTCCGCCATCGCCTGAACGCAGTCGTCTACGGCGGTCGCGTAGCGGACGCCCGACTTGCCCTGAGCGGCGGGCTGGCTGTTCTGCTTGGGGTCGATCATGGTCACGAGCCAACCGGCAAGGCGGGCCTCCACCAGCGTCCCGGCCGCCGTCGTCGATTTGCCGGTGCCGGTCTCACCGGCCACGCCGACGTGCGGCGTGGCGGTGCCGGTGAGCAGGTAGGCGGGCCCGTCGTGGGTCTCGCCGACGTAGACGCGCAGCGGGTCGCCGGTCGGCTCCCACCGGACGTACTCCGGCAGGGGCTCCGGCCTGATGGGCTTGGGCTTCGGGGTCCACCGGACGTACCGATCGTGGCCGTAGGTCTGCCAGTCGCCGACCCATTCGCCGGGGACGCGGGCGTGGAGGATCTGCCGGAGCGTCTCCCGCTCGCCCTCGGTGCCGTGCAGGGTGTCCGGCAGCCGCAGCGTGATGGCGGCGTCGTCGGCCGCCAGGTCGTGGGTCATGTGCAGCCAGGTCTGCCGGTACTCGCCCTCCGGCAGCCGCAGCGCGGCGTGGAGGCTGTCCCACAGGCCGGGGCCGTACCGCTCGTCGTCGCCGGGGGTCCGGCCGTGCCACAGGGCGTACCCCCAGGGGCCGGTGATGGCGGCGGCGAGCGAGCCGACGACGACGAGCACCAGGACCACGATCGTCAGGGTGCGCCAGGCGTCGAGCATGAGCCCGGCCCACACCAGGAGGGCCGCCAGGCGGGCGGCTGCCACGGCGGCGCGGGGCCAGTGGCGGTAGCGGCCCACCGCCCGGCTCACGGCCGCCACGAGGGCCCCCACGGCCCGCCAGGCGGGCAGGGTGGTGCGGGCGATGCGCCCGGTCCACTGAGCGGCTGCCAACGCCCGCTCCGTGAGCGGGTACCGGGGCAGGACGCGGGCGTCGAGCCACTCGACGCCCGCCCGCGCCGCCCGCAGGGCCAGCCCCGGGCGGCCGGCCGTTTTGGCGGGCATGGGCGCCGCGATCGCGCCGAGCTGCGCGACGGGCAGGGACGGGCGGCCGGGGTCGGTGCCCCGCCACCACGTGGCAGCCGTCTCCGCCCCGGAGAGCGGGCGGCCGGTGACGATCCGCCACATCACCGTCAGCACCCACCCGACGCCCCGGAACAGGACGCCGACGGCGCCGGTGACGCCGCCACCCTGCCCCCGGCGCAGAGCGCGGACCAGGGCACGGTTGCCGCCCTGGCCGTTGCGTCCGGAGAGCGCCGCCCACGCGAGGACGAGCGCCAGGAGAAGTCCGAAGCCGCCCGAAAGCGGGATGCTGCCGGTGGCGGCATCAGCGGCGGCAGTGGTGGTGGTGGCGGGATTGCCGATGGTGTGGGGGATGGGGGTCAGTGCCAGGCTGTGCATGGGTCCCCTCTGTGCTCCGTGTGGTGGGGACCCGACCCCCGCCCGGCAGGTGAGCTGCCAGGCCGTCTCTGCCGGGCGGGGGGGTCCCCAGTGTGATCCTGGGTCAGATGGTGCGGCGGGCCTGTTCATCGTGGCGTGCGCCACTGACACCGCGCGCCCGCATTTCTGCGGGCAGGGCCGCCCACTCCTGGCGGACGTAGCCCCGGGGGTCCTGCCGCCATGCCGCGTCGGCGGCCGGGACGGGCCCGGCGGTAGCGCCGTGCCGGGCGTCCCACTCGATCAGGTCGGCGGCGGCGTCGACGGCGCGGGCCTGCGCCTCCCTGACGGCGTCGGTCAGCGCCATCCGGTCGGAGACGGCTGCCAGGTGCAGGAGGTAGGACCGGGCCCGCTGCGGCAGCCGCCGGTCCACTCCGGCGAGCACCGCGTGCACCAGGTCCGGGGTGTCGGTCTCGGTGTGCCACCGGAGTAGCGCGCCCACCTCGGTCGTCAACTCCGGCGCCGTGGCGTACACCTCATGCGCGAAGCTCATGTCTAATGCGTCCGGCTCATGCTCACTCATGTCTGCTCCTTCGTAGGTCATCCGGTGTGGCGGTCGAGAATGGCGCGGGTCTGGGCGGCGGCGAACAGGGCCATCGAGCCGCAGGCGATGACGGTCAGCCAGGCCGGGTGATCTCCCCGGAGCGCCAGCATGAGGGCGATCGCGGCGAGCGCGGCGAGAACGGGCAGGCCCGTGCGAGTCACGCGAGTCATGCGAGTCATGCGGGTCATGGTCGGTCTCCTCGGGTCGGATCGGCTACGGGACGGCTCGTGCGCGGGGGCCGGGCGGGACCCGGCCCCCGCAGCGGCTACCTGCGCCGCGTCCTGCGGTCGATCCGCGCCTGGCGGTCCCGGTCCTCGCGCGCCTGGCGGGCCGCCGCCGCCTCTTCCTCCCGGCGCCGAGCCCTTGCCTTGATGCGCTCCAGCGCCTGATCGACACCGCGTGTCGAGATCGCGGAGCGGAGCACCAGGGCGGCGATCTGAGCCGCCTCCGCCGCGCTGTACTGCGGGTCCCCGGTCACCGCTCCTCACCTCCCATGGCGGGCAGGACCAGGGGCCAGGCGGTCCACCCGGGGGTCGGGTCGATGTCGGCCGGGCGGGTCTGCCACGGCGCCTCTGCGCCGTCGGCGATGGCGGCGTCGTGCGCGTCCTGGCGGGTCAGGTGCAGACTCACCGGCCGCGCGCCCCGCAGTAGCAGGTAGACCCACCGTGCGGTGCTGCCGCCGGTAGCGCGGTCGAGCGCCGCCCGCAGCGCGTCCGCCCGCCGCTCGGCGTCCTCCGCCCGCGCCATCGCGGCTGCCACGCACTTGCGCTCCAGCTCGTACCGGCCGTGCCAGCTCTCCGCCTCCGCCTCGTAGGTGTCGGCTGCCGCCTCCGCCTCCGCCGTGGCCGCCACGGCCGCCTCGGCCGCCGTCTCCGCCTCCGCCAGGGCGGCGCGCAGCTCGCGCACCTGACGGGCGCTCATGATGCGGATCATCGGTAGAACCCCGTCCCGTCGTCGCCGGTCCCGGCACTCCGCCGGGCCTCCCGCAGGTACCGGGCCACCGTCTCGGCGTCCACGTCCCGGTCGTAGAAACGGGCCAGCCGCACGGTCATCTCCTCGGCGTCGGTGAGCCCGGCCCCGTGCAGGGCGTGCACCAGGGCGCGCATCGACGGCGGCCGGGGAGACGGCGGGCCGTCCGGATCGGGGTGCTCGCGCGGCCCCTCCGGCGCGGGGGACGGCCCCGGAGACGGCCGGACACCCCCGCCCGACGCCGGGGCGCTGGCCTGCCCGGATACCGTGCCCGCCGGATATCCGGGGACGCCGCCGGACATCCGGGCCGCATCCGTGATCGACGCGGGGGCCGCTCCGGCCCCCGGCAGGCGGGACCCGGCCGCGATCAGGTCAGCCATCGACCAGCCTGCCGCCAGAGCGCGCCCCACCGATTCGTCGGCCCGCTCGCTCGCCCGCCCCCAGTCCGGTCCGTGCGGGTCCGCCACAGCCGCCAGCCGGGCACGGCTGATGTCGGTCACGGCACGCTCCAGGGCGTCCCGGCGCTCGCCCGCCGGGGCCGGGTCCGCGCCGCCGGTGCTGCCCTCGGGCAGTCGCTCGATCGTGTGGACCGTGGCGGGGGCGATGCGCTCCCACACGTCCCGCCGCAGCGCCTCCCCGGCCTCTCGCCGGAACAGCAGCCACACGAGCGCAGTGGCGCTGCGGTGCCGCAGCTCGAAGGCCACCTCGAAGCCGATCGGCGCCGCCCCGAGCACCATCGCCGTGGTCCACCCGCCGAGCCGGGCCCCGTGGGCGCCATTGACGACGGCGGAGGCGAGCATCGCGATCATCATCACCAGCCGGGCCCCGCCCGCCAGATGGGGCGAGTGGCGGCGGGCGTAGACCTGCGTCATCGCGAGGATGGCCAGACCGTCGAACACGCCGACCGCGAGCACCGCGATCCACAGCGGCGCCCCGGCGTCGTCCATCAGCAGCGTCGACAGGGACCACGCGCTCAGGCCCAGCCCGACGACGCCCAGCAGCGCGATCACGAGGTCACTCACGCGGTCCGCGCGGGCCGCCGGCCGATTCGGGCGGCGCTTGCGGGCGGGCATGGGCGGCAGGTCCGCCCGCTGGCCCTTCACTTGGTCCCCCGGCCGTTGCAGCCGGAGCACGGGCGCCACGACTGGCGGATGGTGGTGCCGTCGTCCGACGACTCGTGGGTGCCGCGCGATCCCCCGCAGTCATCGCAGGTCTGGGCGGCCGTCACAGCGCCCGGGGGCGCGTAGGTACGATCCATCACAGGATCTCTCCTCCTGGTCATGTCAGGAGAGGGCTCTCAGGGCCGCGTTGGTGTTCCACCACCGGCGCGGTCCGCCCTCATTCAGTTGTAGGGCCGGGCTGCCCCGGCTCCCTGTCGCGCCCGGCCGGGGCCGGGCACTCAGGCAGCCGTCAGACCAGCGGACTGCGCAGCACCCGCCACGCCTCCCAGTAGTCGACCTCGATGCCGCAGTCGCGCGCCAGGACCCGCCGGAGGTCCTCCGCGCCGATGCCGCCGTAGGTGCGGCGCAGGTGACTGGCCACCTCCCCGATCACCCGCTCCCGCCCGGCCGCCTCACGCCGCCGTGCACGCTCTCCCATGCCAACCCCCTCGTAGGACTGCCCGGTTCCCCGTCACGCCCGGCCGGAGCCGGGCGATCAGGCAGCCGTCAGGCCGGGTCGTACGCCACGGTGTTCGTGGCCCGTTCCTCCGGGGTGATCTCCGTCGCCCACCCCTCCGGGGGCTCCGCGTACGGGCTGCACGCGCCACACGCGGCACACGCCCACCGTCCGTGGATCCCGTGGACTATCGACCCGCAGCCGGAGCACGAGTCGGTGGTGTAGTACGGCGGATTCATGTGATCACCCCATCCAGTGACATCTACTGCTGCGGCGCGTACCCGCTCTGCCACGAGCACTGTCGGCAGCTGAGCTGACCATTCGGCCCCTCGACAGTGGATGAGCCGCACTCTGGGCAGTTCATGATGCCTCCCTCCGAGCCGGTCCGTCCGGCTCCCCGTCACGCCCGGCCCCGCAGGGCCGGGCGATCAGGCAGCCGTCAGGCCAGCCGCGCCAGGGACGCGATCAGATGGTGATCCCGAAGACCTTCTTGAGGTCGCGAGCGGCGATCTCCTGCGGGGTGAGGCCGTCCTCGTCCTGCTGGGCCTTCTGGCCCTTGCCGAAGCCGTCGAAGCCGCTGAGGGTCTGCCCCTGCTTCAGCTCGACCTTCTCGCCGTTGACGGTCATGTGCTGGCCGCCGTGCACGACCGTGTTCTCGTTGCCGCCGAAGCCGAAGATGTTCCGCGTGCCCATGATGTTCTCCCTGGTCAGTCAGGTGGAGTCCCCCCACACGGCTGTTCCACCACCCGTGTGGGGTGCTCGGCCGGGGTGGCCTTGCGAGAACCACTCTGGCACGAAAGTTCACCGCGTACAAGTGCTGCGCGCCGAGAACTTTTGGCGTACGCTCTGACCTGTGACGACATCAGATGAGATCCCCGAGGAGCGGCAGGCCGCCGCGCTCCGCGAGGTAGCCGACATCCGGGCCCGCCGCGCGGCACACCTGGAGGCGGCAGACGCCCTGCTCCCGCCCCTGCACGACGCGGTCCTCGCCGCCGTCCGGACCGGCGCCCTCCGCAGCCGCGTAAAGGATTTGTCGGGCCTATCCCCAAGTACGTTCTATAAGTGGCTATCCGACGCAGGAATTGAAGTACGCACCAATAAGCCGCAGAAGCGGACAAGCGCCAAAAAGGCGCCCAATAAGGAGAGTTGAGATGCGTCGGACTCTGTCGACCGCACGCACCATGCAGGGCGCACCAGCCGGAACGGCCCCGGAAGAGGCCCCCGCACCCGCTATCCCCGATGCGCGCCGCGCATCCCGCATGAGCCAGGCACATAGTCCGACGTCAACCGCCGGGCTACTGCGGCTCACCATCACGACCCTGATGCGCGCCACCGGCGAGCGGCAGACCGACATAGCACCCGTCGTCGGACTGACGCAGGGTCAGATCAGCCGGAAACTGCGCGGGGAATCGCCGTTTGATCTCGACCACGCCGACGCACTCGCCGCCCACTACGGGATGCCCGTGCTCGATCTGCTGGCCGGACCCACCCACGCGCTCACGAAACTCGCCCCCGCCCGGCTCGCCGACACCATCGGCGGCCACCAGACCACGATCGACTGACCGCGAATCTGAGTGCCGGGAGGCCCCTGACAGGGCGTAATCTCTGCACCACACAAATGACAGAGACCCTCACCACACCCCGGGGACTGGCAGGTCCTCGGATTCCGGTGGGTGGGGCCTCTGTCGACCGACAAGGTCTGCGGCCGAGTGTAGCGGTGAGGGTGACCGACCACTACCAGGGGCCGGGCCGGAGATGAGGCCCCGATGTCACACCCGAAGCACCCCGACGACTGTGGATCCTGCCGGAGAATCTTCGGCGTCCTGGTCGAGCACGAGCTAGACCACCCCGGCGAGCGGCTGCGGTCTGTCGATCTCGCTGAGCGCGTCGAGCTGGTGCCGCGCGTCCTGCGCCGCCACCTGACGAGCCTGTTCGAGGGCGCCCGGATCGACGCCGACCGGCGCACCCCGCTCCCCGGCGCCAGCGTCGGCCGGGCGCGCCCCCTGCCGCCCTCCCCCTCCCCGGAGGAGTGGGCCGCCACCGCCCAGGGCCGCGACCGGACGTGCTGCCGGATCCTCGGCGGGCTCGCTCTGGAGGCGGGCGCGGACTGGACCGGGCGCGTCACACAGGTGGCCATGGCGCGCGCGCTCGGCATCAGCGAGCGGACCCTGCGCACGCACTACGGCCACCTCACGGACGACGGGTTCGTCCGGTGGGACCGGCGGGACCGGCGGTCCCACCTGCCCGACCGGTTCACCCTGTTGTCCGGTCTGCTGGCCCCGCCGACGGTCGACCCGGCACTCCTCGATCTCGGCTGGTTCGAGCAGGCCGCCCGCGATCTCCTGGACCGGCTGCCCTGGTTCCAGGTCACCCCCGACCGGTTCGCACGCGCCCGGAGCCGCGTCGCCGCGCTGTTGCGCGGCGGGCCCGACGGAGAGGGGGCGTGGCCCTACGCCGAGTTGCTGCACCGGCTGCGCATGCCGGAGGGCGTGCCGGTAGGCAACCCCATGGCACTGCTCGCATCACTGTTGCCGGAGCCGGGTGAGAGGTATGTCAGCACCGCCCGTGAGGCTGCCACCGGCGTGCAGCTGCTCGCCCTGGTCGACTGCGGCGGAGGGTGCGGGCGGGCCGTGCGCGGGGTGCCCGGTCTCAGCATGTGCCGCACCTGCACCGACGCCATCGCCACTGCCGCCGTTCCGTTCTGAGGGGGACTCACATGGGACAGATTCTCGATGCTCTCGATCGTGCCCGGCGGGCCGTGTGGACCCGCCCGATACCCAAGCGGGTCGACACCCGCCTGCGGTTCCTGCTCCGGCAGGAGGGGGGCTCTACGGCGGCCGTGGCGGCCCGCCTCGGGGTCAGCCAGCGCACCGTGCAGCGCTACATCCAGGGGACCCGGCAGCCGAGCGCTGCGGCGGCTGCCGCGCTGGAGAGGGAGGTGGCTGCGGCCTGGCAGCCCCGCGTTGTCGCACGGGCGCGGGAGCGGTCCAAATCGGCCGGCATAGTGGTTGAAACCCGCGCGCGTTTCGGGTTCACCGCAGCTCCGGGCAGCAGCGATGACGGCCGTCTCCGGCGGATCACCGAGCGCATGCCGCCGCACATCGTGGGCGAGATGTGGCGGGCCGTCGAGGCGGGGGACGAGGAGGCCCTCCGGGAGGCGATCGGGGAGGGGCTCGGCCAGCAGTATTTCCGTGACGGCGGGACCCGCGCGCAGGGACTCACGGTCCGGCTGACCGACATCGACTACATCGACATCGACCTAGCGTGACACGCGAGAGGGCCCGCACCCATCACAGGGTGCGGGCCCTCTGGCGTGCCTGTGCGGCCCGTACGGCGCCGTGCGGGCCGCCCCGGGGCCGGGGGGCCCGGCCGGTGGTGGCGTGGGCCCACAGGGCGGCACAGGGGCTCAGTACCGGCGGACCTGCCGGGCGAATCGGCGGACAGTCAGCTCCCGCCAGAGCGCAGGCCCCAGGTACACCGCCAGTACCGGCACCGCCCCCGCAGCGAAGGCCGCCCAGATACCCACCAGCTCACGCAGTATCAGCACCCCGCCGATCAGCAGCAGCAGAGCCAGCGTCACCGCCAGTGCCCTCTCCTCGTCCCTCATGGGTCCCCCCAAGATCCGTGGGCCACCGAGGGTAGATCCCAGCACTGACAAGGGCTGATGGATTTTCGGGGAGCGCGACACGCCCGACCGCGTTGTTGAACCGGCAATTCTGGGTCCCCCCCCCCCCCGCCTTCCGGCAGGTTTTCCACAGAGGGGACCCTAAGTTGATGCCCAATCAGGTTCATATCGGGCACCGAGAGGGGGACTCGGGCGCTGTTACCCACGGTAAGAGGACCCGAAATTGCCGGTTCGGTCCACCCCATCTGACCTGCGGAAATACCGTTTTCGGCTCACCCTCGTCCACAGTTTTGTACCAAGGGGGACCCGTCATTGCCGGTAGGGAAAACCCGGTCTGACCTGCTAAGACGCGGAAATCTTTGTACCAAGGGGGACCCAAAATTGCCGGTTCACTACTAAGAAGTCCCCCCTCTACCGGCACCCGGCGTCCCCCCGGCCCGCCGTCCCCCGCAGCGCAGCGGAGGGGGACAGGCGGGCAGCGGCGGAGCGCCAGCGGAGCCGCGCGGGCCGCGCCAGCGGCCCGCCGCACTTCCATGCGCGTCAGCGCATGGTTACCCGCTCCGCGGGG
>NZ_JBVJDW010000026.1:0-10021 GCF_055582085.1 Streptomyces sp. NPDC042259
GTGAGCCGCCGACCACACGACGAAGGGCCCGCACCGGATCGGTGCGGGCCCTTCGTCGTTCCTCAAGGACGGGCTACAGGGTGGCGCCCAGGGCGAGCGCGGCGAGTGCGATCGCGGTGACGTGGGCGGTCTGGTCGACGTGGGCGGCGCCGCCGTGCTTCACAAACTCGGACTGCCCGGTGTGCTCCATCCACCACAGGACCGGCCAGCGGCGGTCGATGACCGAGTGCGTGGCGCCGAGCCAGAGCAGGGCGAGCGCGGCGGCCGGGACGGTCAGCGGCAGACCGAGCAGGGCGGTGCCGGCGCCCAGGGCGGCGGCGGAGATCAGCACGTGCGTCGCGGCGTGGGTCAGGTTCGCCCGCCACCCGGCCGCGCCGCACTTCGCCTTGTTCGCGGCCTGGTGGTCGGTCTGGCCGGGGTAGTCAGCGAGCAGGTGCGAGACGTACAGCAGGATGAACAGCTCTGCGAACATGGGTTGCCTCCTTGGTCTGGCGGATCGGGGTGGTGAGGGGCGGCCGTGCGCCTGGCAGTGGACGGCCGCCCCTCTCGGAGCGGTCAGCTCCAGTCGATGCTGCCGGTGCCGTGACGGCGCTCGTAGTCGGCCCAGACGCGGGCCGAGCGCTCTTTGCTCTCTCGCTCCGCGCGCTGGAAGTCGGCGGCGGTCTGCCGGTCGATGCGCTCGTGCTGCTCGCGGACGCGGCGGTCTGCGCGGGACTCGCGGGGCGGCTGCGGCTCGGCGCCAGCCGGGTACTTCGGGCTGAACAGACCCATCGGGGGACTCCTTCGAGAGGTTGAGCGACAGGCCGTCAGGTCCAGATGCCGAGGGTGGCCCGGTGGTGCTGGCGGGCCTCCTCGCGGAGCTGCTCGATGCGGGCGGCCTCCGCCGCGCGGTCGTCGCGGTCGTCGGCCTGGCCGTTGTCGAAGCCGCTGAGCGTCTGGCCTGCCATCTCGACCTCCTCGCCGTTGATGTACATGTGCTGGCCGCCGTGCACGACCGCTCCGGGGCTCAGGAAGCCGGAGTTGTTGATTTCGCCCTTCTTGCCCATAACTGTCCTTCTTTCGGTCTCGGTTGGGCTGGCTCTTCGAGCCTGTCCCTCGTGGCCGGTCCCGTCTGCACTGCGAGTGCAGTGGATCCGTGGCGCTGGTCTCGTGTTCCCCTGCGCTCTGCATTCAGAGTGACACGCGCGTGTCAGTCTGCGCAACCCCTCGGGTGAGATTCCCTGGATTCCTCGGCCGGGGCGCCGAGCGGCGAGAGTGACTGTCCCGGCGGTCGGTACGGTCGGCGCCATGAGCTACGACATCCCGAGGAACTCGCGCGGCGAGCGGATCTGTCAGCAGTGCCACGACCCTGACAAGCCGCTGCGGCCGTCGCTCGGCACCAAGCCGGTCATCTACTGCTCAAAGGCGTGCAACCAGCGGGCGTACGAGGCGCGGAAGACGCGGCGGGCGGTCCTGGAGGCGGTGGCCGATGCGGAGCGCCGGGCCGCTGCGGCTGCTGCAAAATCAGTGGTTTTGCCTGCGGAGCCGCAGGCCAGCCCTGCAAAACCACGTGACTTTGCAGGGCCTCCGGAGCCTGCTGACGACGGGGACGGGGATTTCCTCCTGGCGGCGCCCGGGGGCACGGCCGTGCCCGACGAGCCGGTGGCCGCTGCTGCGGAGCCGCCCCGGGCGGTGCGTCCGCCCCGGCGTCCGGCCATACCGCTACCGCCTCCGGGTCCCCGGACGCGCCGCCCGCAACTCCTGCCGGCACGCCAGCCGTCGCTCTTTGACGGCCAGGAGGACGCCGGGCGGTAGTACGGCTCGGGGTGTCGGAGCGCTCCGACACCCCGACGAGACCTGCACCGACGCGGAGCGACCACACCGGGCTCGGCCACATCGCGGCAGCTGCCAGCTCCCCCTGAGCCACGGGCGGGGCTGTAGGTCGCCTCACGCGCCTGCATCCGTGACGGCGGGGGTACGGCGCCCGGCCCCGCTGCTGGCCCGGCAGACGGCCGTGCAGCGCCGCCGACCCCCCTCCCCGTTCCGCTGGCCCGCTTTTTGGATCCCCCGGGCCGCCGCAGTCGCCGACGAGAGGCGGCCACGCGTGCCATGTGACCGTAGGCGCCCCACCCACCGGCCGGGGGCGGTTGGGCTGGGTCGGGCCCAAGAAGGGGCCTGAGCGCCCGCCTGAGCGCCTGTCAGGGGTGGGGTGGGGTGAAGAGATCCAAATGGGGTGCCGGGGCCGGGAGATCGGCGTACAGTCCCCCGCACCTGTCGAAGCGTCACCCGAATGGGTCACCATGAACCCTCTTGCGCAGGCAGACTCGGTTGTGTCAAAGTGATCCGCATGACGCAGCAAACACCGGCCCAACTCCGGGCCACGGCCGAAGCGACCTTGAAGCCGCTCGGCAAGAAGCGGATCGAACTGCTCCGGAAGCTTGAGGAGGTGGAAGCCGAACTGCGGCCGGTGATCGCGACTGCGGTCGAGATGGAGGTGCCCTACCGCCGGATCTACGAGCTGACGGGCGTCTCGCCGAACACGGCGCGGGCCTGGAACAAGGCGACCGGCTGACGGACCGAAACCGGGCCGCCTCGCGCGCGCACGCGTAGGGCCCCCCTCCCCGGAAACCGGGGAAACCGGAAACCCGCAGGTCAGATGGGGTTTCCGCCCGGAAACCGTGATCGCTGGTTTCCGGGAGCGCAAACCACACAAAAAGGCGGGCCGGAACCCCGCGCTAACGGATAGGTTCCGGCCCTTGATCCACGATCCTTTGGAGGGAATCTCGTGGACTTCGCACCAGCATGGAGCAAGATCGGATCGACGACCAAAACCGCCTGCCAGTTCTCGGCGGAGCGGATCAACCGGGCATCTGTCGCGGTCGGCCGGGCGTTGGACGCGGCGGCGCCGTCGTGCGCTCCGCTGGCGGCCCGCTGGGACGCGGAGGCGGACCGGCGTCGGCAGCTGCGGACTCCGCAGCACCTCAAGGCGCTGATGGACGCGCAGCGCAACCACGCCTCGGCGCGGTCGCTGGCGGCCCGTGCCCGGACCGACCGGACGAAGGCGCGGAAGGACTCGAAGAACCCGGTGTCGGCCGCGCGGCGGGCGGCGCGGGTGGCGGACCAGGCCGCGAGGCGGGGCCGGGCGACGGCTCAGGCTGACCTGAAAGCTGCGCGGCGGGACTACCCGGACACCCTGACGCGGGCGGCGGTCAAGGCGCACACGGCGCACGTGGTCCCGGCCGGGATCGCCTCCTACGTGCTGTCCACCCCGGCGGACTGGACGGTGTGGCCGGCATCGCTGTCGGCGGCGCTGATCGCCGTGAACGCGGGCGTGCTGTGGCTCGGCCGCCGCACGGCGGTGGCTGAGGTGTCCGACGACCTGTCAGCAGAGGAGCGGCGCCTGGTGGAGCGACTCGACCCGTCGTACTGGGTGCAGCACGCCGACGAGCGCGGGTTGGCCGGCACGGTGCCGACCCCGGTGGACGTCACCTCCGCCGGGCTGGTCTCGCACGTGCGCCTCGATGGGCGGTGGACGCCGAAGAGCTTCCGGGCCAAGGGCGACGAGATCCGCGCCTTGCTCGGCGCGCGCACCGATCTGCGTATGGAGATCAAGCCGGGCAGCCACGGCGACCGGGCCACGATCACCCTGCGGACCCGCAGCGCGGCCGACGGCATCGAGCTGACGGGCTGGAGCCCGGGGGCGCCGTGGGGCGTCGACACGGTCACCGGTGAGCCGGTGTTGGTGCCGCTGGGCCGCCGGATGCTGATCGCGGGCACGTCCGGGGCGGGCAAATCGTGGTCGACCCGCGCCCTTCTGGCCGAGGCGTCGGAGCCGCCGGATCATCGCCTGGTCGTCATCGACCCCAAGCGAGTAGAGGCGATCAACTGGGAGCACCGCGCCCGTACCGCGATCGACATCACCGACGTCCTCGACCTTTCGGACGAGCTGGTTGAGGAGATGCACGAACGCCTCGGGCTGATTCCGCGTGGCCAGGACGTCATCGAGATCAGCGCCGTGCGCCCCCGGATCACGGTGTTCGTCGACGAGGGCGCTGAAGTGATCTCGATGGCCCGGACCACCCGGGCCAAGGGCACCACGGAGGAACCCGGAGACCCGGACTGGAGCCGGATCATGGAGAACCTGCGGACGCTGGCCCGGATGGGCCGGGCGGCGGAGATCATCCTGATCTGGGCCACGCAGAAACCGACGATGGACAAGAACGGCGGTATCGACCCGCAGATCAGCGCCCAGATCACCTACCGCGCCGCGCTCGCGCTGTCGACGTCCGCCGAGTCCCGCGTCGTCTTCGGCGAGGACGCGACAGAGAAGGGCTGGCACGCTCACGACCTGCCAATGCCGGGCGTGGCCATGCTCCGTTCCGGGCCCAAGGCCAAGCCTCACCCGATCCGCACGCGGGCGTTCTCCCCCGCCCACGTGATCGGCCTGCCGGACCGGTTCGTCTGGCACCGCGTGGTTGCAGCGGGGCGCCCGGTACCCGACCCCGGCCCCGGAGGCGGTCCCCGTCTCCAGCTCGTGAAGTCGGGGACGGCGGACGTGCCGGCGCCCCGCGAGCAGGAGACGGCGGCGGCTCCGGCCGCGCTGACCGATGCCGAATCCGCGGTGCTCGACGCGGTGCGCTCGGCGGGCCGCCCGATCCGGCAGAAGGACCTGGTGGCGGCCTGCGGATTCGCCAAGGGCACCGTCTCGAAGACCGTGGCGAAGCTGGTCGCGGCCGGGCACCTGGTCAAGGGCGGGGACGGCTCGCTGACCGCGACCGCCGGGGAGGTGTCGGCATGAGCGAGGAGATGACCGCCCGCGAGTTCTTCGGCCTCGTGGACCTCGACCGCCCGTACATCCCCGAACTCGACAACGACGACCAGGACGACGACCAGGGCGAGGAGGTGACCGCGTGAACACCAACCGGACCTCGTACACGGTCGGCTCGATCGCCGTCCACGTGGACGCGCAGACGTACGCGGCGTTGCCGTCCACGCTCGCCGGACACGAGGGCGTGAACGCTCTCGCGGCGGCCACCGTGAACGCCGCTGCGGCGGCCGGTGTACAGCGCCGTGAACGCCGTGAGCACGCCGCGCTGATGGCGATGTGCACGCTCGCCGGGGCGGCCGGGCTCGTCGGCCTGGTCGCCACCCTCCTCGCCGTGTACAGCGCCGCGTCCGCCATCGCGGCCTCGGCCGCCGTGCCCGGCGGGATCGGCCTCACGGTCGCCGTCCGCCACACCGCCCGGAAGGGGGCCTGACCATGAACGCGGAACAGATCCGGTCCGCTGAGCGGGCCCTGAGCGTGGGCGTCTGGATGATCGTGGCCGGGGCGGTGCTGTTCTCCGTCCTGACCGTGACGCCGCTGGTCGAGGCTCACACGCCCCCCGCGTGGGCGTGGACGGCCCCGCTGCTGCCGATCGTCGTGGACACCGCCGTCGTCATCGTCGTGCGGCTGGACTCGGCACTCGCCCGGCTCGGCGCGGACGGCGGCATGTGGCCGGCACTCCTGCGCTGGATGACAGGCGCGATGACGCTCGCGCTCAACATCGGGGACTCCGCCCTGCGGGCCGATCTCGTGGGCGTCGCCGTCCACGCGGTCGCGCCGCTGCTGCTGATCGTCAGCGCGGAGTCCGGACTGGCCTACCGGCGGGCCATCGCGTCCGCCGTTGCCCGTCGCGACGCCGAACGCCAGGCTCAGGCGGAGGCCCGTGAACAGGCCCGGCTGGCCCGTGAACAGCGGGAGCGGGCCGAGCGTGAACGCGAGCGGGCCGAGCGCCTGAACGCCGAGCGCGACGCCCGTGAACACGCCGCCGCTCTCGCTCGTGAACAGCGCGAGCACGAGGCCCGTGTACAGGCGGCGGCCCGTGAACACGCGGCCCGTGTACAGGCCGAGGCGGACGAGCGCGACCGGCGGGAGCGGGCCGAGCAGCGGGCGGCTGAGGCCGCCCGTGTACAGGCCGAGCGAGAAGCCCGTGTACAGGCGGCCGAGGCGGCCGAGCGTGACCGCCTCGCGCGGCAGGAACTGCGCCGGGTCGCCGAGCGAGCCCAGGAAGAGCGCGAGCGGACCACCCGGGAACAGGCTCAGGCGAAAGCGCCGGCACCGGCCGCCGAGGTCGAGAAACTGAGCGAGTCGGCCGCCCTCGAAGCGGTCCGCGACGGGATCGCGTCTGGACGGTCCATCAGGGACACCGCCCAGGTCACCGGGTGGTCAATCGGCTGGGTCGGCGCCCGGTACCGCGAGCTGCGGCAGACGGTCGCCGCATGACCTGACACACCACCACAATCAGCTAATGGGCGGTAATACGCCCACAAAGCGCGCATGGGGTGCAGGGGAGGAAAAACCTCCCCTGCACCCTCCCCATTGCGCAACCTGAACGACTGTGTCACACTGAACACATAGCGCAAGATGAGCGGAGGGGAACGTCATGAAGATGCTCGGACGCAAGAGCGCCGCCCGGGCGGCGGCGTACCAGGAGGAACTGCGGCTGGCCGTCACCGAAGGGCGGCGGCGGTGGGGCGGCTGCGGGGCGGCCGACATCCAGCGACTCGCCCGCCACGAGCGCGATGTCGAACTCGACATCTGGGACATCTGGCGCGCAATGGACGGACGGTACTACCACGTGGCCGGGCCCAAGTGACGCCCTGACCTGCACAGAACGACCGAGAGCCCCGCCGGGCGGCGGGGCTCTTTCGTCATCACCGGTGTGACGCGGGAGAGGTGAGCCCCCCTCAGCGACACGCGAAAGGTGTGTGCCAGACGGTCCCGGAGGGTGGAGGATCACCCTCAGCACAACTGCAGAAATGGCGAAGGACCGGTGGTTGCACACCGGCCCCTCAAAGCCAGAGTCCCAACACCTTCCACAGCCCAGGACTCCAATGACAACCAGAGTACGAGACACCGGCGCCGGTGCACCACATGTGCAGGACGGCGCGCCTCCTCTGCCCGCTCAGCGGCCCTCCGGCCCCCGCTGTCACTGCGGGACGCCGATCACCCACACCGCCGGGAAGCGCCCCCGGGTCTACTGCTCCGAAGCATGCAAAAAGCGGGCGAAGCGGGCCATTGCGCGCGGAAGCGCGCTCCCCCCCGCGACCGGTGGGGCAGAACCCTCCGGCACCAAAAAGGGACGCGGCCTTGGTACTACCGCGAAGACTACGGACACCCCAGGTCAGAGCCCTGCGAGACGGCGGGGGGGCGCTGGGGAGTCTGAGGGGGCGCAGCGCCCCTCAGATCAGGAACCTCGCTACAGCGGCGGGGGGCGCGGTACGGCCATGGCGCCGGACGCGGACACGGCGGCCCGGGACGCACAGTTCGAGCTGCGCGAGGCGCTGCGGGCGATCTCCGGCCTCGACCGGTTGGCGAAGTGCGGGGTGTCGGTCCTGGCGGGCGGCGTCACCCCGGTGATCCGCAACGGCCGGGCCGGGTTCGCCGGGGTCGTCACCTGCGGATCCGTGCACGTCTGCCCCTGCTGCTCCACTAGCGTCCGCCGGGTGCGGCAGGACGAGCTGGACCAGGTCGGGCGGTTCTGGGAGTGCCAGAGCTGTGGCCTGGTGATGATGACGCTGACCATGAGGCACTACGAGCGCGACCCGCTGTCCGAGCTGGCGGAGATGCAGCGCGAGGCATGGAAGCGCGGCTTCGGCATGAACGCCGGGCGGGCCTGGCGCGCCGCGAAGGCGGCGTACGGGGTCCGGGGATTCGTCCGGGCCTGGGAGGTCACGCACGGCTCAAACGGCTGGCACGTCCACTACCACGTGCTGTTGTTCCTGGCCCGGCCCCTGGACTCCGGCCGCGTCGCCGCCCTCCAGCACTTGGCCTTCGAGGTCTGGTCCGATGCCCTGGTCAAGGTCGGCGCCCGGATGCCGGTGGAGACCAGCGAGAGGGACGGGCGGCCGGTCGCCGTACGGATCGATGCCCCCGACCGGGGCGAGTCGGGCACGCTGGCCCGCTACCTGATGAAGGGCCAGGACGGAAAGACCCGCTGGGGCGTCGCGGCCGAACTCACCCGCCAGGACGTCAAGCAGGGCCAGGGCGGGCACCGGACCCCGTTCGAGATCGCCCGCGCCGCCGCTGCCGGTGACGCCCGCTCGGTCGAGCTGTGGCAGGAGTTCGTGCGGGCGGCGGTCGGCATCCGTGCTCTGTACTGGTCAAACGGCCTGCGGGCGTTGCTCAAGGACATGGGCTTCGAACTCGACGAGCGTAAGGACGGGCAGGTCGCCGCCGACGAGGCGTCCGCCGGTGTTCCGCTCGCCTGCATCCCGTCCGCGACCTGGTACCGGCACATCGCCCGGCACAAGGGCCGGGCCCTGGCCCTGCTCAAGGGCGCGGAGAAGGGCGGCGCCGCCGCTGTACGCGCCCTGATCGAGTCCTGGGGCCTCACCTGGGGGTTGGACGTCCTGGAGCCGGAGCCTGGGGCCGAGGGCGTCGCGCCGACCGCTGACGAGGTCCTGACCCGCATGGAGCGGGTCGAGCTTGCCGCCCGCATGGCCGTCTGGCGCGACGAGTTCGACCGCCAGGACCGCGACCGCCGCGCGACCCGGATCGTCTGCCAGAAGCCCGGGTCCTGGGAGGCTCGCGCCACTGCCCAGGCCGCTGCTGACCGCCAGCTCGTAGTCGGCCCAGAGAACTTCCTCACCCACATCCGCGCCGCCCGGCGCTCCGGCCCCTGAGACGGCCTCAGACCCCCCTGCGGGGGCAGCAAGTTATACGTTGCGGGAACCGCAACGGGCACCGCCACGCGGACCGCCACGGCACCGCCACCCGAGCCGTGGGTGGCGGTGCGATGGCGGTGCTGTGGCGGTGCCCGTGGCGGTCCGCGTGGCGGTGCTGGCCGGGTGTCTCGCTCAGCTCCGGCGGTCCGGCCGGGAAGGGGTCTGTAGGGAAGTAGTCGACGGCTCTGGCGCCGGTTGACATGCGTTGCTACCCCAGGTCAGGGCGCTGATAGCGGACCGAGAACGTGGGGCCTCGAAGCAACCTGAGCGGCAACCTGAGAAGCAACCTGACGGGCAACCTGACGGGCAACCTGAGCGGCAACCTGACAGGCAACCCGGATCAAGGCTGGCCTGAGTAGAAACGCGGATGCCGGTGTCAGCGGCTCCGCGTAGCGTCGGCGGCTCGTGATCACCGGGGGGTGTGCGATGCGGGACGAGGGCCAGGCGCTGGCGGTGACGATCGGGCTTCTGGTGCTGATCGGCGGGGTGCTCGTGGTCGACGGGCTGGCGGGCCCGTGGTGGGCGTTCACGGTGGCGGCCGGGCCGGTCGTCGCCGGGTACGTGGCCCCGGCCGTGGCCCGGGAGATCGCGGTGCGGCGGCTCGGCCGCCACCTCCGGCGCTGGAGCCGGTGACGCGACAACCGGGGGTTGTCGGCCCCCGGCCGGACCCGAGATCAGATAGCTGATCGCCTAGCTCGCTCCGTCCTGCGGCAGGATGCGGCGGTGACCTCAGAACGCCGCCCGCTGGGCTCGGGCCCCCGCCTCTCCCCTACCTCCGCCGTGCCCCGGATCCCGGGCCGGACCGTCGTGGACCGCGCGGCCGACGAGCCGCCGGCACCCGTCCCGGAGCTGCTGCGGCCGACCGCGTCGCGTGGTCGCCGAGTCCTCGGACCGGGCCCCGCCGAGTGACCCGTGTACGTCCCCGGGGGGACGTACCTTTGTCCACCCGGACCCCTTGACCGAGGCAATGCACAGGGTGTGCCGACGTGGGTCGGCCCGTAGTGCAAGAGCTGTGACCGTTCTCGTCGTGCAGGAGTCGGCGTCGTCCCGGCCGGGCAGAGTGCCGGCATGACGAGGATGCTGGCGCTGGTGGTCGGCGCAACGGTCGCGGTGGTGCTGTTCGTGGTCGGTGGCGGGCGGTACGCGTTGCCGCTCGACGTGATGGTCTGCGGGACGGTCGGCCTGGTGGTGGCCGTCGCCGTGCAGCTGCTCGCGGAGCGCGCGGCCGAGCGCCGGAGGTGAGCCGCCGACCACACGACGAAGGGCCCGCACCGGATCGGTGCGGGCCCTTCGTCGTTCCTCAAGGACGGGCTACAGGGTGGCGCCCAGGGCG
>NZ_JBVJDW010000027.1:0-9990 GCF_055582085.1 Streptomyces sp. NPDC042259
CCCCCGCCGAACCGCTAACCTCGCCTCTCAACAAACCCACAACACCCCCGGCCACCAACGACCCGACACACCAACAAACCCCCCTCCGAGCGTTATGACCGATGCCGTCGTCTGACCGATGCCGTCGTCTGACCGAGGCCGACTGGTACCTGGGGCCTGCAGGACGGCCCAGGCCGGGGCCGCACCCTCCCGCCCGAGCGGTCAAGGCATCCCTCGTCAGGCACGACCTGGGCGCCCGCGCCTGACGGCGGCGGCGCATTCCCGCACACCCGGCCGCACGATCGGACCCTGCCACACCGGGTCGTCGTCCGGCCGGAGGGGACTGCTCCCGGCGCGAGGCGCCTCTCGCCGGGAGCCGGTCAGGGCGCGGCCGTGGTTTCCGTCAGGGCTTCCGCGAAGGCTTCCGACTGGGGGGACGGGCGGGTGCAGGGGCGGACCAGGCCGAGTTGGGAGTCGGGAAGGCCCTGGACGGGGACAAAGGTCAGGGAGTCGCGGCGGCCGTGGTAGTCGGCGGTGGAGCGGCACAGAAGCATCGCGCCGCGGTCGGCGGCGGTCAGGCTGAGGCCCTCCTGGAGGGTGTTGACGCTGGGACCGGCGGGGACGGGGAGGCCGCCTGGGGTGCGGTCGGGGGCCTGGGCCCGGCGCCAGTACGCGGGGGCGCTGCCGTCGATGCCGATGAGGCGGCAGTCGGCGAGTTCTTCGGCGGACAGGGTGTCGCGGGCTGCGAAGGGGTGGCGGACGGAGACCGCGAGGGTCTGCGGTTGGCGGGAGAAGACGGGGCCGAGGACGAGGTCGTCCTCGGAGACGGGGAGCAGGACCACCGCGCAGTCGACCTCCTGGCGGCGCAGTGGTCCGAACGGGTCGGAGAGCGGGATCTCGACGATGCCGATCGCACAGTCCGGGTAGCGGTCGCCGAAGCGGGCGATGGCCTGGCTGAGGCAGTCGTCGACCGTGCCCTGGAAACCGATGCGCAGGGTGCCGCCGATGCCTCGGGCGGCGGCCCGGGCGTCGTCGACGGTGGCGCGCAGGGCTTCGTAGGCGGGCCGGAGTTCGGCGAGGAAGCTCTCGCCCAGGGGGGTCAGGCTGACCCGGCGGCTGGTGCGTTCGACGAGCGGGGCGCCGATGCGGCTCTCCAGCGAGCGCAGCAGTTGACTGACCCGGCTCTGTGAGACGTATAGGCGCTCTCCCGCCCGCCCGAAGTGCAACTCCTGTGCGAGGGCGAGGAACACCTCCAGCTCGCGTATCTCCACACCGCTCATGGTGTTCCTTTCTACACTGCCGCCGCTCGGCGGCCGATCGAGTAGTCCCGCTCATCGAAGGATGAGGAATCGGCCGTTGTTCCCCCAGGTCGCGGCGGGTTGGCTGAGGGCATGGCACAGACTGAGGAAATTGCAGACACCACCGGGGCGTGGGAACGCTCGGCTACCCGCGGCTGGCTGGGTGTCGTGGCGGTCGCGAGCACGACCTTCACCGTGGTGACGTCCGAGATGCTGCCCGTGGGCCTGCTGACACCCATCGGGGACGCGCTGCGGGTGACCGAGGGCACCGCCGGGCTGACGCTGACCATCACCGGGCTCGTCGGTGCATTGTCCGCACCGCTGTTGACCCCGTTGCTGGGCCGGTCCGACCGGCGGATCGTACTGTGCGCGCTGATGTTGGTGCTGACGGCGGGCAACCTGATCGCCGCCTGGGCCCCCAACTTCGCGGTGATGGTGGTGGCGCGCGTGCTCGTCGGCATCGGGATGGGCGGCGTCTGGTCGATCGCGGCGGGTCTGGCGGTACGGCTGGTGCCGCCGAAGTCGATCGGTCCCGCGACCTCGCTGGTCTTCAGCGGGATCGCGGTGGCATCCGTGCTCGGCGTCCCCGCCGGCACGTACATCGGTGAACTCGCCGGCTGGCGGACGGCGTTCGTGGTCATCGCGGCCCTGGCCATGGTGGTCCTGGTGGCGCTCGCGCTACTGCTGCCGCGGCTGCCCGCGGAGCAGGAGGTCCGGCTCAGCGGGGTGATGCGATTGTTCGCCCGGCCGCCGGTACGAGCCGGGCTGATCGTGGTGGCCCTGCTGGTGACCGGGCACTTCGCCGCCTACACCTACGTGCGCCCCGTGCTGGAGGACGTCTCCGGTGCGAGCGCGGGGCTGATCGGCACGCTACTCCTCGTGTACGGAGTCGCGGGCGTCATCGGCACCTTCGCCGCGGGCACCGGCGCCGGCCGCTCTCCGCGGATCACCCTGGTCGTGATCAATGTGGTCCTGGCGGCCACGGTCGCCCTGCTGCCGGTGCTCGGCGGTTCGGTGCTGGCCGCCGGTGTGCTGCTCGCGGTGTGGGGCCTGTCCTACGGCGGTGTGTCGGTCAGTACCCAGAGCTGGCTGCTGGCGGCCGCGCCCGACGCGCGGGAGGCAGCGTCCTCCCTGTTCGTCGGCGTGTTCAACGGGGCGATCGCCCTGGGCGCGCTGGCCGGCGGGCTCACGGCAGACGGCGCGGGGGTCACCGCGGTGATGTGGCTGGGCGGCGCGCTGGCGGCCGGCGCCCTGCTGGTCACGGTCCTGGGCCGGGCCCCCGAAAGCGGCCAGCTCTGAGCCGCCGGTTTGAGCGGACCGGTCTGAGCGGACTGGTCCGAGTCGACCAGTCACCCCGAGAACGTTCCGGCGCCCAACCCCTGGGCGACCCGGCGTCCCGGGCCTACTACGACAAGAAGATCGCCCAGGGCAAGCACCACACCCAGGCCCTGCTCTGCCTCGCGAGACGCCGGGCCGATGTCCTCTTCGCGATGCTCCGCGACGGAACCTTATACGAACCTCATCCCGCCAAGTCAGGCTGAATCGCCGAGAGCCCGCCGTGCTTCAGCCCACAGCCGCTCGAACTCCTCCGCGGAGATCTCGGCCGCCTGCGGCTGGTCCTGCCAGCCGTCCATGGGACCTTCGGCGAGAACGCCGTACTGTCGTTCATAGCGACCCATTGCCGCGAGATCGGCATGGTCACGCAAGTGCACAACCTCCGCCGAAGAGGCCGCCGTCACCGGACGCGAGTCCTGCCCCCGGACCTCAACCTGCCGCGCTGCCCAGCCCTCGTCATCGGCCTCGAAATACAGCCACCGATCTTCGTCCTCGTAGTAGGTGCGAAACCAGGTCGTCATGCCGCCATCCTGATCCACGACCTTGGCCCAAGAGATAGGGGCCCCGAGCGGATGGAGCAGCTGTCCGCGATCGGGATGCGGTGGTCGTGATGGGCATCGTCGTCACCGCGGCCGCCACGCTCACAGACGGCTATCTGCTCGGACGACTACGCACCTGGCAGCGGGCGGGTGACTAGACGGCCGATCAGGTCCGCTTCACCGGGGCGTGAGCCCGGGGCGGTGCGGGCCACCGGGCCGTCATCGTCCTGGTCCACGCCGTCACCGCGCCGCGCACCAGCTGGCGCATCATGCGCGCCCCGGCCGCCGACACGCGGGCGCCCGTACCCGTACGCGATCCGGACTGGACCGCCAACCGCACCCAGGCAGACAAGGGAGGCACAGCGTGAGCACCGACCAGAGGACCGACATGACGACAGCGCGCAGCGCCGCCGAGCACCGGGTGGAAGTCCGCCGGGAGTTCACCGGTCTGACGTACGAGCAGCTGGGCGAACTGATCGACACTGGCGGGGACGGAACGGAGCCTGCGGGCCCTGCCGAGAGGCACAGGACGGCAGTGCGGATGGCGGAGCTGAAGCGGACCCTGAATCTGGTGTTACGGCTTCCACTCCACGTCAGACTCGCCCATCTTGCTCCTGCCGCAGCTCATGCCGAACTTCCAGTTACCGCGCCCCTTCCACGCTCCGAAGTGCGACGTGCCGTCCCAGCACCCCACCATCGCGCGCGCCATACCCCTGGTCACGGTGCAGTCAGCGCTCCAGCCATGGCTGGTCGACTTCCAGTTGGTGCAGTGGTAGCCCGGGTTGGCGGCTTGGGCGGGGGAGGCCGTCATGACGCCGCAGAACGCCGTCAGGGCAATAGCGCCGACGGATGCCGCTATCTTGTCGCGCACAGTCGAGAACTCCACTTCATGTGTCCGTTCTGAGGATGAGATCGGCGACTCGCCTGTCGAATCGCCTTCGCGGGCGGCTGGGCGAACCCCCTTCAGGGGGGTCGGAAAGGCCGGATCACCGGAAAGGCCTATGTCCCCGCCGGGCCCATCGACGATGATCTACTGGCCGCGATCAATGTGCATAATCGCCCGCCTGTGATCCGCCTCACCGATCAGGTGGGGGCGGCGGACCCCAAGCGCCGACACCACTCAAGGGGACATGACACAGGTTCTGAGCTGCGGCATCGCACTGGAATGCGTGTAGGGCCTGAGATCTTGGGACGCTCCCCTGCCGAACTACGTGGCGGCCGAGACGGGTTGGGCGAGGCGGTCCAGGTCCATGCAGAGGGCCCGCACGAGGCGGTCGCGGTTCTGGGCACAGCGGGCGGGCCGCCCAGTTCCGGGTGTGCTCAAGGCGTGTTGTCGCCAGGGTTCCCGACTGACCGATTGACCGGTTGACGGCAGGGTGGTGCCGGTCGGTGCTGAGCCTGCCGAAACCGATATCGAGTTGGCCTTTCAGGTGATCGCTAGGCGTGACGCATGCTGGCGCCGCCGGGCCGGTCTAGTTCGCGCAGTACGATCCGGCGGAGGTTGTCCTGGGCGACGACGGCGAGGTTGAGGCCGAACCTCTCGCGCAGGCCGACTGCGATGGACGACTTGCCCGAGGCGCTGTTGCCTCGGAGCACGATCAGGCGCGTGTCGCTGGTCCCTACGGTGCCGGGCGCGGTCTCGGTCACCCGCGGCTCACCTGGATGCGGTTCTCGTGGAAGTGCTCCCAGTCCATGACCAGGCGGAAGCGGCGGTGGGCCTCCAGGCGCTCCGCGTTGGCCGGCTCCTCGCCGCGCTGGACACGGGCGTCGCCGGATTTCACGAGTTCCGCAAGAGCGAGCCGGACGTCGTTGACGTCCTGCCCCGTGGCTGCCGCCAGCCGGTCGAGGGAGGTGAGGGTCTCTGCCGGTTCACCCAGATCATCGACCAGGTGGTCGATGAGGGTGTCGAGGAGCGGGCCGGTGCGCATCGTCCAGCGGATCCCGTCGAGGCGCTGGGTGAGTTCGGGGTCCAAAGGCAGCAGGTCGCCGGGTAGCGGCAGCACGGCGGGCATGGACCATCGGGTGCCGTCCGGCGTCTCTTCGCAGCGGGCCAGGCCCCATGTCAGGTAGAGCTCGGACAGGTTCCGCACGGTGGTGGGCACCGGGAAGCCGGCTGTCGTCAGCATGGTGCTGAAATGCTCCCAGCGGGCCGCCTCGCATGCCTCGCGGCCCTCCGGTGCGGCCTCGTAGTCCCATTCCTCATCGGGCCAGGAGAAGGTGAGGGGACCGTCGAGGTCGCCGCCGATCATGTCCCAGTGCCCGTCGAAAATCTCCCGCAGGAGGTCGTCCAGGGAGCCGGTGAAACCGGGCTGGCACGCCGTCCCGATCAGCATGGTCAATGGGAAGCCCTGACGGGGCAGGACGTGCTCCCAGCCCGACACCCACCAGTCGTTGTGTATCGCCAGGTCCCGGCGCGGCCCGGGCACAGACGCCTTCTCAGTCATCCGCAGCTCTTCCTCGCAAACACCTCGATGCTCACAGCGTACGCAGCGAGACGGGGCTGGTTCTCACGGGCTCCACCCACGCCTCTATCTCCAGTTGAACAGCAGCGCGACCGGGTTCAAGGGGCCGGGGGACGGGGAGTGCTGAAGGCGCGTCTGTGCAAACATCACCTCCCTGGACAGCTACCTGCCGCCGCACATCGCGGAACTGGCGAGGAAGGTCGCCAGCGTCCTGGAGGAGCCGCAGCCGGCCACCGCGTGACGGTGGGGCCGCAGCATCATGGGACGGTGCGTCCCCCGAGCCGGGCCCGGGGGACGTCATCACTGCCCCCCAACACGGGGCCTGTGGTGTGTCCGGCTCAGGATCGCCACGGCCCAGCTGCTGTGCATTCAGCCGACGTCGAGCGCGTGTGGAAGCGAGCTGGGGCAATCTCGCTGTTTCAGCGCAGTCGGTGGCCAAGGAGCGCGAGGCCGGCAGCGGCCGCGCGCTGTTGGTAGGCGCGCAGTCCGGGGGCGCCGGGGGGCTGGCAGTCGGGCGTTTCGGTGCCAGTGTCCGGTGAGGGCGGCGAGGAACGCGGTGGAGGCCAGGGGCTCTGTCGCGGAAGCGGGGTGTTCGTCCAGCAGACGGGCGCCTTCCTGTGGTGTGTGTCCGGCGAGGACGAGCTGGGGGCGAGGGAGACGGCGCCGATGCGGCCGGGGGCGCGCCAGATGACATCCGCCTCAGACCGGCGGGCTTCCCGGCGCCGCCGGTGGCCGGGGGCGCCACTGCCCTTGCCTGCCTCCGCCGGAAGGGCTGATGCGGCCGTCGGGGGGCGGTGCCGTCCAGCCGCTGGCACGGCTCGGGCCCCCCTGACTGCGCCACCACCGTCCCGTCCGCACTGTGCGACATGGGAGCCGATCATGTCTGACGCCACCTCCTCCACCGGCGCTCGCGCGCCCCGACCGAAGCGGCGTATCCGCCCGGGCACCTGGGCGGCCTGCCTTCTGGCCCTCTCCGGCCTGGCCGCTGGCAGCCTCAACAGCCCCCAGCCGGCTGACGCCGCGGCTCCCCACGGCAGGAAGGTGTTCGACAAGCCCAGCTTCGCCCGGTGGGAGTGCCTGGTTCCCAAGGGAGTCACCCACATCACTGTGTTGCTGTGGGGGCCCGGCGGACACGGCGGCGGCATGGACAGCGGAACGGGTGGCGGCGGAGGCGGCGCGGCCGGCGGAGGCGGCGGGGCGGGAGGCGGCTCGGCCGGCGGTACGGGCGGAGGCGGCGGCGCAGGCGCGTACATCAAGTGCCTGGTCCCCGTCGAGTCCCGGTTGTTCTCCGTCGTGGTCGGACGCATGCGACGGCAATCGGCGGAAGAACGGCCGAACGGAACCAGGCCCGACAGCTACTGCCCCTCGCATGTACTTCCGGGGGGTCTCCTCGCCGCCGTCCTTGGCCGGGACGCATTGAACACGCGCAATCATCAGGGAACTCCCGCTCGGCCTGGGTCGGAACCCACGTACATGAGTCGTACTCGGCCAGGAGCGCGGAAACACCAGCAGTCGTCATGGACGGCTCAACGACCGGTACCGGCGCGGGTGGCTTTGTCCATGAGAACGGGTTCTGGCACAACTTCTGTGACGCGGCCACGCTGAGTGACGACTGAGCTTCCCTGGGCAGTATGCGAGGTTGCCCGAAAATGAGCCGTGGTCTGGGCGGTTGGGATGACAGTTCGGGGCCGTGGAAGAGATCGTGCTCCGGTTGCAAGAGCTGTTGTTCCCGTCGATCACGGACGTCGCGGTGCTGTCGGTGGACGTGAGTATCGCGATAGTTCGCGTCAACGCCGAAGGCACTGCGAACGGTGCCGCTTGCCCGGCGTGCGAGGTCTGGTCGAACCGGGTTCATGGTTCCTACCTGCGGTTTTCCGCTGATGTGCCGAGCGCCGGACGAAGCGTTGTTCTCCGGCTGAGGGTCCGCCGGTTCACCTGCGGTAACTCAGAATGCGTACGCCGGACCTTCGTCGAGCAGATACCCGGCCTGACCCGTCGACACGGTCAACGGACCGAGCGGCTGCGTTCGGCGCTGGCCTCGGTCGGTCTCGCCCTGGCGGGCCGGGCCGGCGCTCGGCTGAGCTCCGTGCTCGGGGTGTCCATCAGCCGGAGTACCGTCCTGCGCCTGGTCGACGCTCTCCTCGAGCCGGAGGTGCCCGCCCCGCGTGTGGTCGGCGTCGACGAGTACGCCACCCGCAAGGGCCGCCACTACGGAACCGTTCTCGTCGACGTGGAGACCCGCCGTCCTGTCGACCTACTGCCCGACCGGGAGGCATCGAGCCTGGCGGCCTGGCTCGCCGATCGGCCCGGCGTCGAGGTCATATGCCGGGACCGGGCGCCATTCTTCGCCGAGGGCGCCAGCGCCGGTGCACCGCAGGCCGTCCAGGTCGCGGACCGGTGGCATCTCTGGCACAACCTGAGCGAGGCCACCGAGCGGAGCGTCGCCCAGCACCGTCGCTGCCTCCGCACTCTGGTCCCCACGGCCTCTGAACCCGGACCCGATCTCGGGGCCGTTCCGGCCGCGGACTCGTCCGGCTCTCCTTGGCCACGCGGACACCGATTCGCCGATCGGACCCGGTCCCGGCACGCTGCCGTCCACGCACTGCTGAATGCGGGGCACAGCCGACGGTCGGTGCAGCGGCAGCTCGGGGTGACCTACCGCACCGTCAAGCAGCTCGCCGACACCGCAACACCGGAAGAGCTGTTCACCGGTCAGTGGCAGAACCGGCCGTCCGTCCTCGACGACTACAAGCCCTACCTGGACGACCGCTGGACCGAGGGCCGCACCAACGCCTGGAAGCTGTGGGAGGAGATCGTGCCACTCGGCTACAAGGGCAGCTACCAGCGTGTTCGCGCCTACCTGCACGACAAGCGCACCTCGCCGCAGCCGGTGACCGCCCGGCCGCCCTCGCCCAGGACCGTCGCCGGATGGATCCTCCGCCGTCCGGAGACCCTCACCGAGACCGAACAACTCCAGCTCAAGGCCGTCTGGGCGCACTGCCCAGAACTCGATGCCCTCACCGGGCACGTCCGCTCCTTCGCGACCATGCCCACCGAGCGCCAGGGCGAGCGCCTGCCCGACTGGCTCGACGCCGTCCGGCAGGACGACCTGCCCAGCCTGCACACCCTCGCCGCAGGCATCGACCGCGACCGCGACGCCGTCATCGCCAGCCTAACTCTGCCCTGGAGCTCAGGCGTCGTGGAAGGGCACGTCAACCGGATCAAGATGCTCAAGCGTCAGATGTTCGGCAGCGCAGGCTTCGCCCTCCTGCGGAAGCGCCTCCTCCTGTCCTGATCACCGAAGACAGGAGGAACTCCATGGCAGCCGCGGCGGCGGATATGCAAGCCTTCCCCTTCCAGATACTGACGGAGAAGACCTTGATGACCAGCGACGACGCCCTCGATCAGTTCAGACACATCGCGCGCGAGAGGGCATTTGGCAGGCATGTCGGGTCGGACAGGCTCATCCAGGCAGGTCTGGACGCGCTGATGGCTGGGGTCGAGAGCCCGTCCCTGGCCATGCTGGCGGGACTCCTCCGGAGCGAAGAGCCTGAAGCGCCAGAGCTCTTCGACCAAGTACTGGACGAGCTGGGACTGCTCTTCCACCCGCCCGCAGACCCCCGGGCCGCAAAGTGGGCGATGGCCTACTGGATCGCCGGTCAGATTGCCGACGGCTCTCCGGATCCCGCCGCTGGCACTCACCTCATCTGGGTAGACATCGCCTATGACCTCGGCTACCCCGAAGAGCTAGAACCCCTTGTGCACTGCGCGCACAACCTAGACGGCTGGGAGGAGAGCTGGGGAGTCTCCGTCGAGGAACTCAACGGAGAAGCGATTGAGGCAGCGAAGCAGTTCCTTAGCCAGGGGTCGGGAGCCGAGGCGCGAGACTGATCAGCGGTTCGTTCTCGCCACCGGGATTGGTCACCCGCGAGCTGATCCCTCACTCAGCGTGGCCTCACCACAGATCCTGTGCCAGAACCCGTTCTCATGGACAAAGCCGGCGCGGGGCATGGCCTCCCTCACGACCCCGTCCGGGATGGTCCGGCCGAGCCTGGTCACTACCCCTGCGCGCTTCGGGGCACGTGGGCAAACCCCGGCCGGGGGCGGCGGCTTGCCCGGGTTCCGCTGGGCTTGCCCGCGGC
This sequence comes from Streptomyces sp. NPDC042259, assembly GCF_055582085.1. NCBI lineage: Bacteria > Bacillati > Actinomycetota > Actinomycetes > Kitasatosporales > Streptomycetaceae > Streptomyces > Streptomyces sp. NPDC042259. Next base: position 9,756 of record NZ_JBVJDW010000027.1, read on the forward strand.
TACCGGCGTCGTCCGGTCCCGAACATGCCGCGGCTCTTGGCCACCGGGGGTCCGGCCGCCGCGCCGGCGGGAATCCGTTGGCACGTACCCGTACCTGCGCGGTCACCTGATCGTCCGGGGGGTGGTGCGTGGGTCCCCTAAGAGGACATCTCATTTGGCGAGTCTGCGGTAGCAGATGAGTGTGCAGGCGAGGCTGGTGAAGGCCAGGAAGTGGTCGGCCTTGCGCTCGTATCGG
>NZ_JBVJDW010000028.1:0-3779 GCF_055582085.1 Streptomyces sp. NPDC042259
TTACATTCCGAACCCGGAAGCTAAGCCTTTCAGCGCCGATGGTACTGCATGGGGGACCGTGTGGGAGAGTAGGACGCCGCCGAACAAATTTTAGAGTAGCCCCTGTGGGAGCCTTCGGGTTCCTGCGGGGGCTATTCTGCATTTCCGGCCAATTCTTGCCGGTCCCCAGGAAAGGGCGGCCCCGGTGAATGGAGAAATGCCGGGGTCTCGCGGCTCGTGCCCGCGCCCGCCCGTGCCAAGCGCATACGTCCGACACACCCGGCGTGCAAAGATGACGGGCACGGACCGCCGGCCCGGTCAGGGCCCGCGCGGTCCGCACGACCCTGAAGCCCAGCGCAGCGAAGTGGTGAGCCCCGTGCCTCAGAAAGTCGCCGTCCTCGGCACCGGAAAAATCGGCGAAGCGCTCCTGAGCGGCATGATCCGCGCCGGCTGGTCCACCGCCGATCTGCTGGTCACCGCCCGCCGCCCCGAACGCGCCGAAGCGCTCCACGCCCGCTACGGCGTCGAGGTCGTCGGCAACATCGAGGCCGCCAAGAACGCGGACACCCTCATCCTCGCGGTCAAGCCGCAGGACATGACGGCCCTTCTCGACGAGCTGGCCCCCCACCTCCCCGTGGACCGCCTGGTCATCAGCGCCGCGGCCGGTGTGCCCACCGCCCTCTTCGAGGAGCGTCTCCCTACCGGCACCCCCGTCGTCCGTGTCATGCCGAACACGCCGGTCCTCGTCGACGAAGGCATGTCCGTCATCTCCGCGGGCTCCCACGCCACCGAGGAGCACCTCCTCCGTACCGAGGCGATCTTCAAGCCGGTCGGCAAGACGCTCCGCGTCCCGGAGACCCAGCAGGACGCGGCCACCGCGCTGTCCGGCTCCGGCCCCGCCTACTTCTACTTCCTCGTCGAAGCGATGACCGACGCCGGCATCCTGCTCGGTCTGCCTCGCGACAAGGCCCACGACCTGATCGTCCAGGCCGCCATCGGCGCGGCCGTCATGCTCCGAGACAGCGGCGAGCACCCCGTCAAGCTCCGCGAAGCCGTCACCTCTCCCGCCGGTACGACGATCAGTGCGATCCGCGAGCTCGAACGCCACGGCGTACGGGCGGCGTTGATCGCCGCCCTCGAGGCGGCCCGCGACCGCAGCCGCGAACTGGCCTCCGGTCACGCCTGAGTGTCTGTGCGGGATCTCTTGATCCTGGCTGCACAACCTCGTGTGTGTGGTGATCGCGGGACTGGCCATGGGGCGAAGGTCGCCGCCGTGACTATCCGGCGATGAGGGGGCCTCGCCACACGGTGAGACCGCGTTCTATGCGCTCGAGCCGGATTCCTCCGTGATCCGGAATGCGCCAGGGCCAGGCCCCGCTCGCCCGGCAGCATCCTGCGCGGGGCACGTGTTCTGCACGGATACAGCCCCGCCTTGTTGCCGAAGGGACTCGTCCTTCCCGACGGCCACACCTACGACGGCTACTGGTGGCCACCCCCGGGACAGCGCCTGTCGCCCCGACACGCAGCTGGCCGACTTCCTGGCGTCGGGGCCCGCCCCCGTCTACTTCGGCTTCGGCAGCGTCTCACCAGGCGATGCGGAACAACTCAGCCGCACGATCAAGACGGTGGTCCGGCGGCTCGGTGTCCGCGCGGTCGTACAGGCGGGCCGGCAGGGCCTCGACGTCGCCGGCGACGGCATCCTCCCCATCGGCGAATGCCCCCACGACCGGCTCTTCCCCCGCATGGCCGCCCTGGTCCACCATGCCGGCCCCGGAACCGTGGGCGCCGGACTGCGAGCAGGGGCCCCTGCCGTACCCGCCCCCTTGCCCTCGACCAGCCCTTCTGGGCCCGCCGCCTGACCACCCTGGGACTGTCCCCCGCTTTCGTCAACGCCCGCCGTCTGACCGCGGACAAACTCACCGACGCCCTGCGCGCAACGCTGCACGACGAGCGGTACCGCGACCGGTGCACCAAGATCGCAAGGATCATCGAGAGTGAAGACGCGGCCGTAAGCGTCCTCAACGAGCTGAAGACTGCGTCACCCGCGAGGGCAAGACGCTGAGCGCCTGTGCTCGACCAGGCCGCCGTTTTCGCGTTGTCGTGCCGGTGGTGTTTCTCCGGCCGCCCGCCCCAGTGGGTCCGGCATGCGGGGACCGGGAGGAGCGGCTCGATGAGGGGTCACTCCGCGGGCGCGGTGGCGGAGGGGAGCAGCGGCGCGCATACCCGGGCACCTCCGTGCGATGTCACAAGAGGCCGGCCCCCGCCGGGACGGGAAGCAGGCGGTGCCGGCCCCTTGTGACGGCTATGCGCCGGTGATGAGGTCGAGGGTGGACTCGACCGAGGTGAGCTGGGCGACGATGTGCCGCACCCACTTGTCCTTCGGGTGCAGGGCGGCGTGCGCGGGGCGACCTTGCCGGTCTCGACCGCCTGCTCGATCCAGTCGAGCGTCGCCCTCACCGCAGCCACGCGCTCGCGGACCATGACGCGTTCGGCCTCGCTCAGCCCCCGCCTTCACATGGGCGGCATCAGCCCCACGGCGGCGTAGGCGGCATCGACGGTAGGCCGCGCCAGACCGCGTGCCCGCTCGGCACCCTCCCGTAGGACGCCGTCCACATACCCCGGATCGGCACTCAGCTCCGCGTGCCGCTGCCGCACCGGACGGAGCAGCTCCACCACCGCGTCCGCTGTGTCTTTCTTCAATGCCCCGTATGAGGAGTACTCCTCGGCCAGCTCCGCCGGCTTTCCGCCGGTGCACGCCGCCAGCATCTCCAGCAGATTCGTGACCCCGGGCTGTGTTTCGCGGTCGTAGGCGACTTCACTTCCGCTGTCGGTCACCGCACGCATGACCTTCTTGCGTACGACGTCGGCCTCGTCGAGCAAATAGACGATGCCCGCCGTCTCGGCGTGGGACTTCCCCATCTTGGCCGTCGGGTCCTGGAGGTCCATGACGCGCGCGGCCACGGAAGGCAGAACGGCCTTCGGCACGGTGAACGTCCGTCCGTAGCGCTGGTTGAACCGCACCGCCAGGTCACGGGTCAGCTCGACGTGCTGGGCCTGGTCGTCACCCACGGGCACCTCGTGCGCCCCGTAGGCGAGGATGTCGGCCGCCATCAATACCGGATAGGTCAGGAGCGACAGCCGTACGCTGCCGCCGGCCGCTCGTTCCCGTGCGGCCTTCTCCTTGTACTGGATCATCCGCCGCATCTCGCCGTCGGTGGCCGTGCACTCCAGGAGATAGGACAGCCGGGTGTGTTCGTCCACATGGCTTTGGACGAACACGGTGCATCGCGCCGGCTCCAGCCCGGCCGCCAGGAGGAGTGTCGCCGCCTGCCGACTGAGCCTTCGTACGCGAGCCGGTTCGTGGTCCACGGTCAGCGCGTGCAGATCGACGACGCTGAAGAGGGCGTCCGTCTGGTGCTGGTCCACCTCGACCCACTGGCGGACGGCCCCGAGGTAGTTGCCCAGGGTGAGGTGGCCGGTCGGTTTGATACCGCTGAAGATGCGTCGCATCGTGCTGTCTCCCGGGTGGAGGGACCACCGCCACGGACAGCAAAACGGCCGCCGAGGCGGCGGCCGTTGGGTGCATGCGCTGATCGGCCGCCGGTCAGGCGGCCCACCACTGCTGGGTGTGCGCATGCTTGGTCATGCGGCGACGGTACCGTCACCAAAACCCCTTGCGCCACGGGTTTGATGCGTCGTACCGGGCTCGTGTAGAGTTCTTCGAGTTGCCACGGCGTCCGCGAGGACGGCGAGGCGGCACTTCACGCCTGACTGGCGGCAATCTCTACTGCACGGCCCTT
>NZ_JBVJDW010000029.1:0-2652 GCF_055582085.1 Streptomyces sp. NPDC042259
ATCAGCGCCCTGGGAGACATCAGCATGAACACTGCGCCACCGGCCGCGCTCGTAGTGGGCGCATACCTGCGGTCCTTACGCTGCCGGGCCGGCAAAGCCCTGCGGGACGCGGCCGCCGCGACCGGCTACAGCATCGCAACGGTCAGCCGCTGGGAGCGGGCCGAAATCCTTCCTTCCGAGGATGACCTCGTGGCGCTCCTGTGTCTCTACGGCCGCTGCAGCGCCTGGGAGCTCGACGGTCTCAAGCACCTGCTGGCGCAGGCCCGCACCTTACGGGCATCTCACCCGGCCGGGGATGTGGCTCCCGGCTGGCGGGTCCGCTTGGCCGGTGTCGAACGGCAGGCCACCACCATGCGCGTCTACTCCTCCCTCATGGTGCCGGGCCTGCTCCAGACCCCCGCCTACGCGCAGACCCTGGCCAGGCGGCACCACGGGCTGATCCGCGACCCCGACCTTCAGGCCGTCACCGCACGGCCCGCCCCTGGAGGACACCCCTCAGGGTGCCGGGTGGAGGTCCTGCTGGAGGAGTCGGCTCTGCGCGGTGCTGACTGGGGGCGCGGGGTTGTGGCAGGCCAGTGCTGGTGGCTGCGCCGTGCGGCCGCCCAGGGGCAGATCGAGGTCCGCTTTCTCAGCCCGGAGCGGGGGCAGGGCGTGCCGGCGGGCAATCTCAGCGAGCTGTCCATGCCCGGCGGGAGCGCATTGTTTGTCCAGGAGTCGCTCGCGGTGACCTACTCATGCGCCGGTGACGGCTCTCTGCGCACGGTGCTGGACGGCTTATGGGCCGAGGCGGGATCTGCGGAGGACGGGTTGGCCGTGCTCCGCGGGATCGAGGACCGCTGCGGGGAGAAAGGGTGAGCGCCCGGGGGTTCTGGCCGGTGTATCACCCGGCAGGCCTGGATTACGAGTTGCACACGGCGTTGGAGGAGCTGGAGGCCGGCCGCTGGCTGGGGATGCGTAACCTCCTGGCCCGCACCGGGACGCGCTGGGGGCTGCGGACCGCGCGGACCCAGGTCCTGGCGGCCGCGGCCGCCCGCTCAACGGTCATCCAGGAATGGGAGGCCGAAGAGAGCGGCAGCGTGGACGTCACCGTGATGCGGGCCCGGGTCGCGGTGGAGCGGGCCCTGTGGGGGCAGCGGAACCAGCTCCCCGGTGTATGGCAGGTGGCGCAGGAGGCCCGCTCGGCCTGTGAGGCAGCGGCTCGGTGTGCACCCGCTGACCCCATCCCGTGGGTGTGCCTCTTGGCGCTGGCGCAGTTGGATGAGCGGCAGATGCTGGCGGTGAACCGGGCCCAGGCGCCGGAACGCATGCTTCCGCCGGGCCCGTGGGGGCTGCTGAAGCAGGCGCTTTTGCGGGACCCGGGCAACCGTGAGGCGTGCCATCGCATGCTGCAGTTCCTGTATGTGCGGGCGGGCGGTTCGCGCGCCGACGCGATCGATTTCGGGCGATGGGCCGTCTCCTGGGCCCCGGCCGGCTCAGCACTTCGGGTACTGCCGCTGTACACCTACGCGGAAAGTCACGGGTACCGGCGGCAACGGGGTGAGGAACTGCTCGGTCGCGGGGAGTGGGCTGCGGACCACGTCCTCCATGACATCACACGCGCGCTCGACGGCTGGTTCAATCACCCGGTAACGCCCCTGGCGGAGCGGTCGGTTCTCGACCTCAGTCATCTCGCGCACGCCCTGTGGGCAGCCCACCAGTACGCCGACGCGGCCAGGGTGTTCACCGCGATGGGCCCCTACGCCGCGCGGCTGCCCTGGTGGTACGTCAGTGAGGACCCGAGCCAGTGGCAGGCGGAATTCGTGCGCGCCCGCACCCAGTCCCTGTCCTATGCCCGCAACCACCCTCCGTCCGCATGACCGCCCCAGCATGCCGGGCTCCACCGGCCCCCCTGTCACCCGCCGCGTTCTTTCGATCCGCGTTCTTGGAGGTTCTGCCGTGTCCCACGCCCACTCCCCCCACCCACGTTCCCGCCCCGCCCCAGACCGTGATGAGCAGCATGACGACGTCCAGCTGCGCCGGCTCGGCTACGAGCCCGTGCTGTCCCGGAAGATGACCCCGCGCGGCAATTTCGCGATCAGCTTCAGCGTGATCTCCGTGCTGTCCGGCTGCATGACCCTCTACGGTTTCGGGCTGACCACCGGTGGCCCGGCCGTGATGATCTGGGGGTGGGTCGTTGTCGGGCTGATGGTGATGCTGGTCGGCGGCGCCCTGGGGGAGGTCACCAGCGCCTACCCCACGTCCGGGGCCTTGTATTGCATGGCGGACCAGCTCGGCGGAAGGCGGTGGGGCTGGTACACCGGCTGGCTCAACCTGCTCGGCCTGCTGGGGGCGATCGCCGGCATCGACTACGGCGCCGCCCTCTTCACCGGGGCCTTCCTGAACCTCCAGTGGGGCATCGATCCGACCCCCGGTTTGGTCATGGTCATCTTCCTCGCAATTCTGCTGCTCCACGCCCTGCTGAACCTCTTCGGGGTCCGGCTGGTCAGCGTCCTCAACTCCGTCAGCGTCTGGTGGCACCTGATAGGCGTCGGCGTCATCGTCACCGCCCTGGCCCTCGTCCCCTCCCACCACCAGTCCCCCGGCTTCGTCTTCGGGCACTTCACCAACGACACCGGCTGGTCCAGCCCCTGGTACGTCGCCGCGATCGGCCTG
>NZ_JBVJDW010000030.1:0-2614 GCF_055582085.1 Streptomyces sp. NPDC042259
CCGTTCGAGCGGCTGGTGGAGGTGCTGAGCCCGGAGCGTTCCCTCGCTCACCACCCGCTGTTCCAGGTGATGGTCGTCTTCGACAACAACACCGAAGCCTCGTTCACCCTGCCGGAACTCCAGGTCACGGAAGGCGACTCGACCACCACGGTCTCGAAGTTCGACCTGACGTTCTTCCTGCACGAACACCTCGACGCGGACGGCACACCTTCCGGGATCTCCGGCGAGATCGAGTACGCGTCGGATCTGTTCGACGCGGAGACGGTGCGGCGGATGGGGGAGCGGTTCGTCCGTGTGCTGGACGCGGTTCTCGCGGATGTGGACGCCCCGGTGTCCGGCGTCGACGTACTGTCGGCGGCCGAGCGCGGCCAGGTCGTGGAGGAGTGGAACGACACCGCCGCCGAGGGCATGGCTTCCACGTTCCCGGAGTTGTTCGCGGAGCGGGTGGCGGCTGGGCCGTCCGATGTGGCGTTGGTGTTCGGGGACGTCGAGCTGACCTATGCCGAGCTGGCGGATCGTGTTGATGCGCTGGCCGGGCATGTGGCGGGGTTGGGTGTGGGTCCGGAGTCGGTGGTGGCCGTTGCCCTGCCGCGTTCGGTGGAGCTGGTCGTCGCGTTGCTGGCGGTGTTGCGTGCAGGTGGTGCGTATGTGCCGGTGGATCCGGACTATCCGGAGGAGCGGGTGCGGCACATGCTCACCGACTCCGCCCCCGCCCTGCTGATCAGCGACTCCGTCACCGTGGACAGGCTGCCGCACACGGATGTCCCCAGGCTGTTGACGGACCGGACCGCGCCGGAGGATGCGGTGCCGCCGGTCGTCGCGTTGCGTCCGGAGCACCCGGCGTATGTGATCTACACGTCGGGTTCGACGGGGCGGCCGAAGGGTGTGGTGGTTCAGCACTCGGGTATCGCGTCGTTGTCGCGGGCACAGGTTGATGCGTTCGGTGTGGGTGCGGGCAGTCGGGTGTTGCAGTTCGCGGCGTTGAGCTTCGACGCGGCGGCCTGGGAAATCATCATGGGTCTGCTGTCGGGGGCGACGTTGGTGCTCGCTCCGGCGGGCCGCATCCTGCCGGGTCCGGATCTGGCGCGGTTGTTCCACGAGCAGGCCATTACGCATGTGACGTTGCCGCCGACGGCTTTGGCCGTGCTGCCGGAGGATGCCCTGCCGGCCGGGGCCACGATCATCGTGGCGGGTGAGGCGTGCCCGCCGGAGTTGGTGGCGCGGTGGTCGGCGGGCCGGCGGATGGTGAATGCCTACGGCCCGACGGAGACGACGGTGTGCGCCACGATGAGCGCCCCGCTGTCCGGTGAGGTGACCCCGCCCATCGGCCGCCCGATCGTCAACGCGCGGGTCTATGTGCTGGACGCGTTCCTGCGTCCGGTGGCCCCGGGTGTGGTGGGTGAGCTGTATGTCGCGGGCGCGGGTCTGGCGCGTGGTTACCTCCAGCGTCCCGCGCTGACCGCCGAGCGCTTCGTGGCGAGCCCCTTCGTGCCGGGTGAGCGGATGTATCGCACCGGTGACCTGGCCCGGTGGGACGCCGAGGGTGAGCTGCACTATCTGGGTCGTGCGGATGCGCAGGTGAAGTTGCGTGGTTTCCGTATCGAGCCGGGCGAGGTGGAGTCCGCGGTCAACGCGGTCGTCGGTGCTGGTCAGGCCGTTGCGGTGGTGCGGGAGGACCGGCCGGGTGACCGGCGCCTGGTGGCGTACTTCGTCGGTGACGCGGATCCGGTGGTGGTGCGTGAGCGGTTGGCGGGGTCGTTGCCGGAGTACATGGTCCCGGCGGCGGTCGTGGCGCTGGACGAGGTTCCGTTGCTGCCCAACGGCAAGGTCGACCGGGCCGCACTGCCAGCGCCGCAGTTCGTCACCGGCCCGGACACGGGTGGCAGGCGCCCGGCGGACGACCGTGAGGCGCTGCTGTGCCAGGTCTTCGCGGACGTCCTCGATCTGCCGGCCGTCGGCCCCGACGACAACTTCTTCGACCTCGGTGGTCACTCACTGCTCGCCACGCGCGTCGTGAGCCGTATCCGCGCGGTCTTCGGCCGCGAACTCGGCATCCGGACCGTCTTCGAGGCACCCACCCCGGCGCTGATGCTCGGCCGGATCGGTGACGCGAAGGACGCGCGCCCGGCGTTGGTGGCCGGTCCCCGCCCGGCGCGGGTGCCGCTGTCGGCGGCCCAGCGACGGCTGTGGTTCCTGCACCGGCTGGAGGGGCCGAGCGCCACGTACAACATTCCGTTCGTGCTGCGGCTGACGGGCCGACTCGACGTCCTGGCCCTGGAAGAGGCGCTGGGCGACGTGGTCGCCCGCCACGAGTCACTGCGCACGCTGTTCCCGGAAACCGGTGGCGTGCCGTACCAGCGGGTGATCCCCGCGGCGGAAGCTCCCGTCGCGTTGCGGGTCGTGGACACCGTCGATGACGCTTCGGTGGGTGCCGCGGTGGACGAGGCGGCGGGGTACGCGTTCGATCTGGCGGCTGAGCTGCCGGTGCGGGCGTCGGTGTTCCGGGTGGGTGCGGAGGAGTCGGTGCTGTTGGTGTTGATGCATCACATCGCCGGTGACGGCTGGTCGTTGGCGCCGTTGGCGGATGACTTGTCGGTCGCGTATGCGGCGCGGG
>NZ_JBVJDW010000031.1:0-2062 GCF_055582085.1 Streptomyces sp. NPDC042259
AGGAAGGCCCCGGTGAAGAGGGCGGCGCCGTAGTCGATGCCGGCGATCGCCCCCAGCAGGCCGAGCAGGTTGAGCCAGCCGGTGTACCAGCCCCAGCGTCTGCCGCCGAGCTGGTCCGCCATGAAATACAAGGCCCCGGACGTGGGGTAGGCGCTGGTGACCTCCCCCAGGGCGCCGCCGACGAGCATCACCATCAGCCCGACAACGGCCCACCCCCAGATCATCACGGCCGGGCCACCGGTGGTCAGCCCGAAGCCGTAGAGGGTCATGCAGCCGGACAGCACGGAGATCACGCTGAAGCTGATCGCGAAGTTGCCGCGCGGGGTCATCTTCCGGGACAGCACGGGCTCGTAGCCGAGCCGGCGCAGCTGGACGTCGTCAGGCTGCGCATCACGGCCTGGGCCGGGGCGGGTGCGGGGGTGGGGGGAGTGGGCGTGGGACACGGCAGAACCTCCAAGAACGCGGATCGAATGAACGCGGCGGGTGACAGGGGGGCCGGTGGAGCCCGGCATGCTGGGGCGGTCATGCGGACGGGGGGTGGTTGCGGGCATAGGACAGGGACTGGGTACGGGCCCGCACGAAGCCCTCCTGCCACCGGCCCGGGTCGTCACTGACGTACCACCAGGGCAGCCGCGCGGCGTAGGGGCCCATCGCGGTGAACACCCTGGCCGCGTCGGCGTACTGGTGGGCTGCCCACAGGGCGTGCGCGAGATGACTGAGGTCGAGAACCGACCGCTCCGCCAGGGGCGTTACCGGGTGATTGAACCAGCCGTCGAGCGCGCGTGTGATGTCATGGAGGACGTGGTCTGCAGCCCACTCCCCGCGACCGAGCAGTTCCTCACCCCGTTGCCGCCGGTACCCGTGACTTTCCGCGTAGGTGTACAGCGGCAGTACCCGAAGTGCTGAGCCGGCCGGGGCCCAGGAGACGGCCCATCGCCCGAAATCGATCGCGTCGGCGCGCGAACCGCCCGCACGCGCATACAGGAACTGCAGCATGCGATGGCACGCCTCACGGTTGCCCGGGTCCCGCAAAAGCGCCTGCTTCAGCAGCCCCCACGGGCCCGGCGGAAGCATGCGTTCCGGCGCCTGGGCCCGGTTCACCGCCAGCATCTGCCGCTCATCCAACTGCGCCAGCGCCAAGAGGCACACCCACGGGATGGGGTCAGCGGGTGCACACCGAGCCGCTGCCTCACAGGCCGAGCGGGCCTCCTGCGCCACCTGCCATACACCGGGAAGCTGGTTCCGCTGCCCCCACAGGGCCCGCTCCACCGCGACCCGGGCCCGCATCACGGTGACGTCCACGCTGCCGCTCTCTTCGGCCTCCCATTCCTGGATGACCGTTGAGCGGGCGGCCGCGGCCGCCAGGACCTGGGTCCGCGCGGTCCGCAGCCCCCAGCGCGTCCCAGTGCGGGCCAGGAGGTTACGCATCCCCAGCCAGCGGCCGGCCTCCAGCTCCTCCAACGCCGTGTGCAACTCGTAATCCAGGCCCGCCGGGTGATACACCGGCCAAAACCCCCGGGCGCTCACCCTTTCTCCCCGCAGCGGTCCTCGATCCCGCGGAGCACGGCCAAGCCGTCCTCCGCGGATCCCGCCTCGGCCCATAAGCCGTCCAGCACCGTGCGCAGAGAGCCGTCACCGGCGCATGAGTAGGTCACCGCGAGCGACTCCTGGACAAACAACGCGCTCCCGCCGGGCATGGTCAGCTCGCTGAGATTGCCCGCCGGCACGCTCTGCCCCCGCTCCGGGCTGAGAAAGCGGACCTCGATCTGCCCCTGGGCGGCCGCACGGCGCAGCCACCAGCACTGGCCTGCCACAACCCCGGGCCCCCAGTCCGCGCTGCGCAGAGCCGACTCCTCCAGCAGGACCTCCACCCGGCACCCCGAGGGGTGTCCTCCAGGGGCGGGCCGGGCGGTGACGGCCTGAAGGTCGGGGTCGCGGATCAGCCCGTGGTGCCGCCTGGCCAGGGCCTGCGCGTAGGCGGGGGTCTGGAGCAGGCCCGGCACCATGAGGGAGGAGTAGACGCGCATGGTGGTGGCCTGCCGTTCGACACCGGCCAAGCGGA
>NZ_JBVJDW010000032.1:0-1848 GCF_055582085.1 Streptomyces sp. NPDC042259
GGATGGGTAGGGGAGCGTCGTGTGCCGGGTGAAGCAGCCGCGGAAGCGAGTTGTGGACGGTTCACGAGTGAGAATGCAGGCATGAGTAGCGATACACACGTGGGAAACGTGTGCGCCGATTGACTAAGGGTTCCTGGGTCAAGCTGATCTGCCCAGGGTAAGTCGGGACCTAAGGCGAGGCCGACAGGCGTAGTCGATGGACAACCGGTTGATATTCCGGTACCCGCTTTGAAACGCCCAATATCGAATCAGACGATGCTAAGCCCGTGAAGCCGTTCCGGACCCTTCGGGGAATGGAAAGTGGTGGAGCCGGTGACCCGGATCTGTAGTAGGTAAGCGATGGGGTGACGCAGGAAGGTAGTCCAGCCCGGGCGGTGGTAGTCCCGGGGTAAGGGTGTAGGCCGTGTGGTAGGCAAATCCGTCACACATTAAGGCTGAGACCTGATGCCGAGCCGATTGTGGTGAAGTGGATGATCCTATGCTGTCGAGAAAAGCCTCTAGCGAGTTTCATGGCGGCCCGTACCCTAAACCGACTCAGGTGGTCAGGTAGAGAATACCGAGGCGTTCGGGTGAACTATGGTTAAGGAACTCGGCAAAATGCCCCCGTAACTTCGGGAGAAGGGGGGCCATGTCTGGTGATGAGGTTTACCCTCTGAGCTGGGTGTGGCCGCAGAGACCAGCGAGAAGCGACTGTTTACTAAAAACACAGGTCCGTGCGAAGCCGTAAGGCGATGTATACGGACTGACGCCTGCCCGGTGCTGGAACGTTAAGGGGACCGGTTAGCTTGGATTCGTCCAGGCGAAGCTGAGAACTTAAGCGCCAGTAAACGGCGGTGGTAACTATAACCATCCTAAGGTAGCGAAATTCCTTGTCGGGTAAGTTCCGACCTGCACGAATGGCGTAACGACTTCTCGACTGTCTCAACCATAGGCCCGGTGAAATTGCACTACGAGTAAAGATGCTCGTTTCGCGCAGCAGGACGGAAAGACCCCGGGACCTTTACTATAGCTTGATATTGGTGTTCGGTTCGGCTTGTGTAGGATAGGTGGGAGACTGTGAAGCTATGGCGCCAGCCATGGTGGAGTCGTCGTTGAAATACCACTCTGGTCGTGCTGGATGTCTAACCTGGGTCCGTGATCCGGATCAGGGACAGTGTCTGGTGGGTAGTTTAACTGGGGCGGTTGCCTCCTAAAGAGTAACGGAGGCGCCCAAAGGTTCCCTCAGCCTGGTTGGCAATCAGGTGTTGAGTGTAAGTGCACAAGGGAGCTTGACTGTGAGACCGACGGGTCGAGCAGGGACGAAAGTCGGGACTAGTGATCCGGCGGTGGCTTGTGGAAGCGCCGTCGCTCAACGGATAAAAGGTACCCCGGGGATAACAGGCTGATCTTCCCCAAGAGTCCATATCGACGGGATGGTTTGGCACCTCGATGTCGGCTCGTCGCATCCTGGGGCTGGAGTCGGTCCCAAGGGTTGGGCTGTTCGCCCATTAAAGCGGTACGCGAGCTGGGTTTAGAACGTCGTGAGACAGTTCGGTCCCTATCCGCTGTGCGCGTAGGAATATTGAGAAGGGCTGTCCCTAGTACGAGAGGACCGGGACGGACGAACCTCTGGTGTGCCAGTTGTCCTGCCAAGGGCATGGCTGGTTGGCTACGTTCGGGAGGGATAACCGCTGAAAGCATCTAAGCGGGAAGCCTGCTTCGAGATGAGTATTCCCACCCCCTTTGAGGGGTTAAGGCTCCCAGTAGACGACTGGGTTGATAGGCCAGGTGTGGAAGACCGGTAACGGTTGGAGCTGACTGGTACTAATAGGCCGAGGGCTTGTCCTCAGTTGCTCGCGTCCACTGTGT
>NZ_JBVJDW010000034.1:0-1284 GCF_055582085.1 Streptomyces sp. NPDC042259
TTGCCGGCCCGGCAGCGTAAGGACCGCAGGTATGCGCCCACTACGAGCGCGGCCGGTGGCGCAGTGTTCATGCTGATGTCTCCCAGGGCGCTGATCGGGATGACGCTCGCGCGTGGCTCCCCGCCGCCGGTGCCCGTGCTGGTGGGGCGGGGGTTTGGCGTGCCGGGATGGGTGATCACGGGCATCACAAGGCGGTTTCGGGGCGGATGAGCCACAGGAAAACGCGGCGGTCGCGGCACCAGCTCAGCTCCGCCGTGTACAGGCGGTCGCAGGTGCTGAGATGGGTCCGGGTGGGCATCACGACGCCATGGGCGCACTGCTCGGTCAGAGCCTTGCGGACCTGGGACCACCCGGGCCGGGTGGCGGGTTCGGTATCACCCGTGGTGTCGTAACAACTCCCGCGCACCTGCCACCTGCGGGACACCGCGAACCCCCTGGCCGCGGCCAGGTCATACGCCGGGTCACCATGGGGAGTGGTGAGGGCATAGACCACCACAGACACCCTCTCAGCGGCAGCCGCGGACGAGGCATCGAAGACCTGGCTGCGCAGGGCGACCAAACGAGCCGCGTCCGAAGCCGCTGCCCCGTTCGCGGGGCCGGGGTGCGCAGGGGCAGCCGGGTCGGTCAGGGCTGCCCGCGGAGGCAAGACAGTGTTCATGCCACACCTGTCCTGAGAAAGCGGCGGCCGCCCGGCCTGGCCACCGTGCTGGCCTGCGCGCAGTGGAACCCGGCGTAGATGCCCGGGGCGGCCGCGGCCTGCGCTGGCATCAGGGTGAGCAGCAGCGTCGGCCGGAAGGCCAGCAGGGCCCGAAAGGCCACCGAGAGGAGCGGTACGGCTGTGCCGAGCGTGTCCACCAGGCGGGTCACCGTGCGGCCACCTCTCCGCCGAGGAGCTGGTAGGCGTGGCCGAGCTTGACCAGATGGGCCTCGTTGCGCGCGCCGGCGCGCTTCACCAGGTCTCTGATCTTTCCGCGCGCGATGGGTGTGGAGACGTGGAGGCGCTGCGCGATCTCCTTCGCCGTGGCGGTCGCGACCAGGTGCCACACTCGCAGGTCCTCTTCGGAGAAGTCGGCCGGAGCGTCAGCCGTTTTGGGCCGGTCCAACTGCCCGTTCAGATACGCCGTGTGTACCTGAACTGCCCGGCCCGATACCGGCAGCTTGTTGCTGATGCGGGTCAGGTGCCCGCCGTAGGTGCGCTTCTGCATGGACAGTGCCTTGGCCCCTTCCTCGGTCGTGAGCCCCTCCGCGACAGCCTCAAGGACGCGGACCTCTGTGGCGGTCAGC